>NZ_WLYN01000001.1:0-1562383 GCF_009707615.1 Serratia sp. YC16
TTACCAGGCGACGGTCATGGTGACGGTGTCGCTGTACACGCCGGCCGCCGGGGTGGTGCCAGCGGCAGGCACCAGACCGTAGACGATCAGCGGTACCGCCGAACCGGTGCCGGTACCGGTCAAGGGACTTGTGGTGTTGTTCCAGGGAGTGGCGTGAGCGCTGTCCTGGTAGAGGTTATAGCTGATGTAGGCGGGCACGCTGCTGGCCATGCGCCGCTGGCTGCCCGAGGCGTTAAGGCCGTTGTCGAGCGTGACGGTATAGTTGGTGCCGGTGGTGCAGTTCAGCCCCAGGGTGCCGGTGCCGCCGCTGCCGGTGGCGCTGGCGGTGATGACGTTAGCCAGCGACGAGTAGGTGCCGAAGCTGATGGAGCCAAAGTCGTTGGTGGTGCCGGAACTGTTGCCGCCGGTGACCACGCAGCCGGCGCCGATGGTAATCGTCACGCCCACCGTGCCCTGAATGGTGCCCGCTGCGTTAGCTGCGCCGCTGACGCACAGCAGAGAGGCTACCGAGGTCAAAACCATCAGAATTTTTTTCATCGTGATTCCTTGCCGTGTCAGAGAAAGCCCGCAAAAACGCCACCCAGAGCTGAGTTGAACGCATTAATTTACTTACATTTAAATTAATAGGATAAGAACGCGAAATTGTCTTGATCAAAGGCCAAAAACTTTTTTATTTAGCGTGGAGGTGAGAATAAGGAGGCGCAATAGCGAGAGGTGAAATGATTAGAATAATAACGAATGAGAATACTATTAGCGTTATTTTAACGCCGGGGGATAGCCCCGGCGCCTGGACGATTACTGATGGAAATCCAGCACCCCGTCGCGCACCAGCTCGCGCGGCAGGTTGTTCTTGATGCGGCTGCCGATGCGTTTGGCGATGCCCAGCGGTTGCCCCTGATAGGTGACGATGCACTCGTCGCCTGTCGGTGGCTGCTCTGGGTAGAGATCGCGGCCGTGATACCACTCCTGCGCCAGCGCGGCGTCCAGCTCGAAATGCTGTTTGCCGTCGCTGCCCGCAAGGGCGATCGCCGCCTCATGCTGCCAGCGGAAACCTTTCGGGAAACGCTCGGCCAGTTTGAGGCCGATGCGTGAAAAGCGCACCTTGCCGAACAGTGGCTCCAGCTCGGCCGGAAACAGCCAGATCTCCTTGTCGCGTTCCCATAGCCGGCTGTCATCGCCCCAGCTTAAGCCGGATGCGGCGGCAGCCTGGGCGACTTGCGCCGTTTCCTTGCCGGACAATGGGCTGAACGGGAAGTTACCGACTTTATAGGTCGGTTTCGGCAATGGCGCCACGGCGTGCTGTTTACGCAGGCGAGCGACGAAGAAGCCTTCGCTGTCGTAAATCTGCGGAAACACGTGCAGGAAGCCTTCGGCGGTCAGCGCCTTGTCGGCTCCGGGGAACAGCTCGCCCAGCGGCTCGACGCTGACCGCGTCGCCGTAGGTGTCCAGCAGCCAGCGCACCACCTGCTGGTTTTCCTGCGCATTGAGGGTACAGGTGGAGTAAACCATCACGCCGCCCGGCGCCAGCGCATGGAACGCGCTGTCGATCAGCTCGCGTTGGGTGGCGGCGATTTCGGTCACGCTTTCCGGCGACCAGTTGCTCATGGCGTCCGGATCCTTGCGTACCACGCCTTCGCCGGAGCAGGGGGCATCGAGCAGAATGGCGTCGAAACTCTCCGGCAGCGCGGCGCCGAACACCCGGCCGTCGAAGTGGGTCAGCGCGGTGTTCTTCACGCCGCAGCGGCTGATATTGGCGTGCAGCACTTTCACCCGGCTGGCGGAGTATTCGTTGGCGACGATGCCGCCCTGATTACCCATCAACGCGGCGATCTGGGTGGTTTTGGATCCCGGCGCCGCCGCCACGTCCAGCACCCGATTCGGCGCCGCACCGCCGGCAAACAGCGCGCTGACCGGCAACATCGAACTGGCTTCCTGAATGTAAAACAGGCCGCTCAGGTGTTCGGCCGCGCTGCCGAGGCGCAGTTCCTCGTCGTCACGTTCGATCCAGAAACCTTCCGCGCACCAGGGGATAGGCTCCAGTCGCCAGTCGTAATCCCGCACCAGCGCCAGGAAGTCGGCGACGCTGATTTTCAGCGTGTTGACGCGCAGGCTGCGGCGCAGCGGGCGCTGGCAGGCGGCGATAAAATCTTCCATCGCCAGCTCGGCGGGCATGATGGCGCGGGTGGCGTCAAGGAAAGCGGGGGGCAGAAAAACGGCGGTGGATTTGGCCACGGGGCGAACTCTCAGGGTGCAATAAAGACAAGGGCGAGAGTTTATCACAAAGCGGAAAAAAACAGGGCCCGGCGTTGCCGGGCCCTGAGGAAATCGCGAAAGTTAATCGCGTGGAATGGCGGTGCCCCAGGTTTTCCAGTCCTTCGGCTCTTCCGGATTCAGCAGGAAGTGCTTGTTCGGCGTGGCCTTCGGCGCCAGCGGAATGGTCGGCGGCGTGGCGAAAGCGATGCCGCCGCGAATGAACTGCTGGAAGGTGCCGCTCTTGATCACGCCGCCGGTCAGGCCGAACTGCAGGTTGTAACCCGAAGCCAGCCAGAACACGCTGTTGTTGCGCACCAGATGCTGGTACTTCTTGCTGATGCGCAGCGCGACGTGCACCCGGTCGGACATGGCGCCCAGGTAAAAACCGGTGATGGTGCCGACCTCCACGCCGCGGAACAACACCGGCGTGCCGATCTGCAGCGAGCCGGTTTCGGCGGCGTCGAGCACCACGCTCAGGCCGTCGAGATAGCGCGAATCGGTGATGCTGGCCTGCTGCAGCTCGAAAGTGCGCAGTTCGCGGCCACGCCCCGGCTCCACGTTGATATAAGGCTGGAGCAGGGTATCGAGATTGCTGACGCCGGCGGCGGAGATCTCCGGCGAAACGATCGAGAAGCGGCTGCCCAGGCGCGCGAAGGTCTGCACGTATTCCGGATACAGCACCGCCTTGGCCAATACTTCGTTACGCTCAGGCGCCAGCTGCAGCGACTCCACCTGACCGACGTCGATGCCGAGGTAGCGCAGCGGCATGCCCGCCGACAGCTTGCTGGCGTCGTAGGTTCTCAGCGTGATTTGGCTGCCTACCGCGCGCGCGGCGGTTTCGCTGGCGTACAGCACGCGGTTGGCGCCTTTGTTCAGCGTCACGCCCTGCAGGTTGTCGAAGCTGATGGCGCCCTTCAACGCGCGGTTGAGCGGCGAAGCCTGCACCGTCAGCCCGCTGCCGTTGAGCTGCACCTTGGCGCCGCCTTCGGCCCAGAAGATGCTTTCGCGGGTCAGCAGCTTGCGGTATTCCGGGCTGATGTAGACGTCCACCTCAAACTCGTTGGCCTTGGGCCGGACGTTGACGATCTCGCCCACCTGGAACTTGCGATACAGCACCACCGAGCCGGCCTGCACGTCCGGCAGGCTGGCGGCGCTGAGGGTCAGGGTGGTGGCTGGGGCGTTGCCGACGATGCCTTCCTCGGCCTTTTCGCTGTTGGCGTACAGCGGATATTGGCCGCCCGGTTCCCCCTTGCTGCCGGGGATGATGCGCACGCCGCCGTCTACCCATTCCTGCGCGCTGGCGCCGAGCACCTCCATGCCGTCGATGCCCAGCTTGACGTCGAGGCGGCTGTTGACCACGAATTTGCTGTCTTTGTGCAGCAGGGCGCGGTATTGCGCGTCGATGGCGGCGGTGAACACCACGCCGCCGGCGGTCAGGGTGCGGCTCAGAATTTGGCCGACTTTCACGCCGTGCACTACCAGCGGCTGCCCGACGTCGATGCCGTAGCTTTGCGGCGCATTCAGCGTGACGGTCAGCACGCCCGGCTGTTGCAGCAGCGTTTCGCTGCTGTCCAGCACGTTGAAGCGCTGCTGCGGTTCGCCTTCACCGGGCACCAGCTCCAGCGTGGTGCCGGTCAGCAGCTGGCTGAGCTTGGCGTCGTTGAGGCTGATGCGCGGGCTGCGCATCACGATGCGGGTACCGCTGCGCATCAGATCGACCACCGAAGGATCGATGGTCAGTTCACCGATCACTTTGCTGTCCTGCTGCAACGTCAGCTTGGTCAGGGTGCCGACCTGCAGCCCCTGGTATATCAGCGGAGTGCGGTTTTCGCTCAGGTTGTTGCCGCTCGGCAGGTCCAGCAGAATATTGACGCCGCGCTGGCTGTGGGCCAGATCCGGATACAAGGTATAGCTCTGATCGCCCTTGGCCTGCTGACCATCGGCCGGCGAATCGAAGGCGATGGCGCCGTTGACCAGCGCCGCCAGGCTTTCCATCTGCACCGTGGCGCCGGACAGGCTGAAATCGCCCTTGAAGCCGGAAACATTCCAGAAACGACTGTTGTTCTTCACCAGGTTGGCGAAACGACGGTCGATCAGCACGTCGATGGTCACGCCCTTGTTGCCTTCGCTGATGGTGTAGTCGTACACCTTGCCGACCGGAATTTTACGGTAGTAGACCAGCGAGCCGCTGTTGAGCGAGCCCAGATCGTCGGCGTGCAGGTGAATCATCAGCTCGCCGGTGTTCAGGCGGTACTTCGGCTGGGTATCGAGCGCGGCGAAGTGGGTTTGCGCCTTGCCGCTGCCGGGCATCATGCCGATGTAGTTGCCGCCGACCAGCGCGTCGAGCCCGGAGACCCCGGCCAGCGAGGCCTTGGGCGTCACCAGCCAGAACTGGGTGCCTTCGCGCAGCGAGTCTTCCAGATCGCTTTTGATGCTGGCTTCCACCACGATGCTGCGCAGATCTTTGCTCAGGCTGATCTTTTGCACCGTGCCGACGTCAACGCCCTGGTAGCGCACCGGCGTACGGCCGGCGACGATGCCCGCAGCCGATTGGAAATCGATGGTGACGGTGGTGCCGCGTTCCTGGAAATTGTTGTAGACCAGCCACCCGGCGATCAGCAGGGCGATGAACGGCAGTAACCAGAACGGTGAAATGCGGCGCTTGTTCTTGACCCGCGCTTCAGTCGGTGTAGTCGGCGTTTCCTGTTGCATGTGCATCCCAAATCAATCGGCTATCCAGCCACTCAACGGCAAGAATAGTCAAAATGACCGCCGAGCCAAAGTAAAACGCGGCCGGTCCCATAGTAAAAGATAACAGCTGGTCGCGATTCACCAGCGACATCATCAAGGCGATAACGAACAGATCGAGCATCGACCAGCGGCCGATCCAGGTGACCAGGCGCAGCAGACGAATGCGCGTCTTCAGGCTGTGCGAGGTTTTGAAGTGGATGCTGAACAGCAGCGTGATCAGCACGATCACCTTGGTAAAGGGCACCAGTACGCTGGCGATGAACACGATAGCGGCGATCGGTACGTTGCCGGAGGTGGCCAGCGAGACCACGCCGGAGAAGATGGTATCTTCGAGCCGCACGCCGTTGGCGTAAATGATGGAGATCGGCAGCAGGTTGGCCGGGATCAGCAGGATCATCGCTGCGATCAGCGCCGCCCAGGTCTTCTGCAGGCTGTAGGGCTGGCGGTGGCACATCGGTACGTGGCAGCGCGGGCAGCGGCCGCGCGTGTCGGGATAGCCGGTATAGTGGCAGGACAGGCAAATGTGCAGCGCCGCCGGCGGGCCTTCCGGCTGCTCCTGCGGGTAGTAACGCTCCCAGAGCTGCTCCAGGTTGGCGTGGATCAGCGTCAGGATGCTGAGCAGGGTGAGCGACAGGTAAGCGATCAGCGCGCTGCCGGCCTGGATGTCGGCGTAATCCTGCACCTTGATCGCCGCCACCGCCATGCCGATCAGATAAATGTCCAGCATCACCCACTCTTTCAGCCGCTCCAGCATCAACAGCACCGGGCGCAGGTTCATGCCGAGCGCATGCCCGAAGCGCAGGTACAGCAGCGACAGCGCCAGCGTCAGCGGGGCGCCGATAGTGCAAAACGCCACCATGCTGGCGGTGAGCGGATCGCCCTGGCGGCTCATCTGCCAGATGCCCTCCAGCAAACTGGCGTCGATGCGCGTGCCGAGCAGACGAATGCTGATCAGCGGTTCGGTGAAGGCGAACGGCATCAGCAGCAGCATGGTGATCGCCATGGCGGTCAGGCGCGTCATCGACCAGTCGCGGCCGTGCACTACCTTGGCGTTGCAGCGCGGGCAATAGGCGGCCTGGTTGCCGCTGAGCGGCGGCAGCACGAACAGCAGGTCGCACTCGCAGCAGCGCTGGTGGCGCGCTTTGGAAAGGGGGGCGGTGATCGCGTGTATTTTCATTTTTGACAAGTAGCTGCCCTTGAGCCCGCCGGAACTGTCAGCGTAGCTGAAAAATAAACCGGCCGCGTCACCGGCGATCGGGCGCCGGACGGTAAAAACGAGGTAAACCGGGATTCTGAGCGGCAAACATACCCTGAGCGGCGGGGTTTTGTGAAGCAACAGATGATTAACCTTGTGGCTATACGCATTTAATGCTTATTTTATAGGGCCTAAGCTTTGGGCTTCTGGCCATCTTCACTGTTGCAATGGTTAACACATGACAAAAGAACAATTCTACGCGGAATTAAAACGTGACCTGAGCGCGTTGCTCGGCGGGGAAACCAACTTTATCGCGGCGCTGTCCAACGCCAGCGCGCTGATCAACGAGCGTCTGGATGACGTGAACTGGGTCGGTTTCTATCTGATGGAGGGCGACCAGTTGGTGCTGGGGCCGTTCCAGGGCAAGATCGCCTGTGTGCGCATTCCGGTGGGTAAGGGCGTGTGCGGCACGGCGGTGGCGGAAAATCGCGTGCAGCGCGTCGGCGACGTGCATGCGTTTCCGGGCCATATCGCCTGCGATGCGGCCAGCAACGCGGAAATCGTGCTGCCGCTGGCGGTTGGCGGCCGAACGATCGGCGTTTTGGATATCGACAGCACGGTTTATCAACGCTTCGACGAACAGGACGAAGCGGGCCTGAAAGCAGTGGTGGCGGGGCTTTGTGAGCAACTGGAACAGTGCGACAGTGCGAAATATGTGACTGTGGCGGCAAGT
The DNA here is from genome assembly GCF_009707615.1 of Serratia sp. YC16. Taxonomy (NCBI): domain Bacteria; kingdom Pseudomonadati; phylum Pseudomonadota; class Gammaproteobacteria; order Enterobacterales; family Yersiniaceae; genus Serratia; species Serratia sp. YC16. Next base: position 6,933 of record NZ_WLYN01000001.1, read on the forward strand.
TGATCGACGGTTAACGTGGCAATTACCGATGGCGTCATTATAATGACGCCTGTTCATGCCTGTGGCTTGTTGGCAATACCGTTGTAATCAGGAAATTTCATGGAAAATCAACCTAAGTTGAACTCTAGTAAAGAAGTCATTGCTTTTCTTGCCGAGCGTTTTCCGCTCTGCTTTAGCGCCGAAGGCGAAGCTCGTCCGCTGAAAATCGGTATTTTTCAGGATTTGGTAGAGCGCGTGCAGGGGGAAGAGAATCTCAGCAAAACGCAATTGCGTTCTGCCCTGCGCCTATACACCTCAAGCTGGCGTTACCTGTACGGCGTCAAGGTTGGCGCTCAGCGCGTCGATCTGGACGGCAATCCGTGCGGTGAACTGGAGCAGCAGCATGTCGATCATGCTCGCCAGCAGCTTGAAGAAGCCAAAGCGCGCGTTCAGGCACAGCGTGCCGAACAAAACGCCAAAAAACGTGAAGCCGCCGGCGAATCCGCCGATGCCGCTCCGCGCCGTCCGCGTCCAGCCGGTAAAAAGCCCGCTGCACGTCGCGAAGGCGGAGCCGCGCCGGAAACCCGCAAGCCGCGCCCACAAACTCGCCCGCAGCCCGCTCGCCAACCTCGTGCAGCAAAAGAGGAAAGCCAGCCGCGTTATGCGCCAGTCACGGATATCTCTACACTGCAAATTGGCCAGGAAATCAAAGTCAGAGCAGGCAAGAGCGCGATGGATGCTACCGTACTCGAAATCGCTAAAGATGGCGTACGTGTGCAGCTCTCTTCCGGTCTGGCGATGATTGTGCGCGCAGAACACTTGCAGTTCTGATACGGAGGCCAACCAAGGCATGAACAAATTCGTCAGATTAACAGCGATTGCAGGGCTGCTGTGGGCGGGTGTCAGTTACGGTGCGGAAACAGCCAACATCCGCATCGGCCAATTGCCCCAACTGCAACAGGAACCTCAGCACGCTACGGTGAGTGAGCGCGTTACCTCGCGCTTCACTCGCTCTCATTACCGCCAGTTCGCGCTCGATGCGGAGTTTTCAGGCAAGATCTTCGATCGCTACCTGAACATGCTGGACTACAACCATAACGTGTTGCTGGCCTCCGACGTGGCGCAGTTCGCCGGCAAACGCAATCAGGTTGGCGAAGAGCTGAAAACCGGCAAGCTGGATACCTTCTACGCGCTGTTCAATCTGGCGCAGAAACGCCGTTTCGAGCGTTACACGTATGCGTTGTCGCTGCTGGAAAAGCCGATGAACTTTACCGGCAACGGCACTATCGATCTCGACCGCAGCAAAGCGCCGTGGCCGAAAGACAAGGCCGAGTTGGATAGCCTGTGGGATGCGAAAGTCACCTATGACGAGCTGAACCTCAAGCTGACCGGCAAGACCGACAAAGAAATCCGCGACACGCTGACCAAGCGCTATCAGTTCGCCATCAAGCGCCTGACGCAAAGCAACAGCGAAGACGTTTTCCAGCTGGCGATGAATGCCTTTGCGCATGAAATCGATCCGCACACCAACTACCTGTCGCCGCGCAACACCGAGCAGTTCAACACCGAGATGAGCCTGTCGCTGGAAGGCATCGGCGCGGTGCTGCAGATGGATGACGATTACACCCTGATCAACTCGATGGTGCCGGGCGGCCCAGCGGCGAAGAGCAAGGCGATCACCGTGGGCGATCGCATCGTCGGCGTCGGCCAGGCCGGCAAACCGATGGTGGACGTGATCGGCTGGCGTCTGGACGACGTGGTGTCGCTGATCAAAGGGCCGAAGGGCAGCAAGGTGCGCCTGGAGATCCTGCCGGCCGGCAAGGGCACTAAAACCCGCGTGGTCACCTTGACCCGCGAGCGCATCCGCCTGGAAGACCGCGCGGTGAAAATGACCATCAAGACCGTCGGCAAAGAGAAGGTGGCGGTGTTCGACATCCCTGGCTTCTACGTCGGCCTGACCGATGACGTGAAAGTGCAGCTGCAGAAGATGGCCAAGCAGAACGTCAAGAGCGTGATCATCGATCTGCGCACTAACGGCGGCGGCGCGCTGACCGAGGCGGTCTCGCTGTCCGGCCTGTTCATTCCAAGCGGCCCGGTGGTGCAGGTGCGCGACAACAACGGCAAAGTGCGTGAAGACGCCGACACCGACGGCGTGACCTACTACAAAGGCCCGCTGGTGGTGCTGGTCGATCGCTTCAGCGCCTCCGCCTCCGAGATCTTCGCGGCGGCGATGCAGGATTACGGCCGCGCGCTGATCGTCGGCGAGCCGACCTTCGGTAAAGGCACCGTGCAGCAGTACCGTTCGCTGAACCGCATCTACGATCAGATGCTGCGCCCTGAGTGGCCGGCGTTGGGGTCGGTGCAGTACACCATTCAGAAGTTCTACCGCGTCAACGGCGGCAGCACCCAGCGCAAAGGCGTGACCCCGGACATTCTGATGCCGACCGGCGTCGATCCGGCGGAAACCGGCGAAGCGTTTGAAGACAACGCTATGCCGTGGGACAGCATCAATGCGGCGACCTACAGCAAGACCGGCGATCTGACGCCGTTCGAGCCGGAGCTGCTGAAAGATCACCAGCAGCGCATCGCGCAGAATCCAGAGTTCCAGTACATCGCGCAGGATATCGCGCATTACAAGGCGCTGAAGGATAAACGCAACATCGTGTCCCTCAATCTGGCGGTGCGCGAGAAAGAGAACCACGATGACGATGCGACCCGTCTGAAACGCATCAACGAGCGTCTGGAGCGCGCCGGCAAGAAGCCGCTGAAATCGCTCGACGATCTGCCGAAGGATTACCAGGAACCGGATCCGTACCTGGATGAAACCGTGCATATCGCGCTGGACCTGGCTCATCTGGAGAAGGATCAGCCCGCTCAGCAACCGACGCCGGCCAAATAAGGCGGCGGTTGGCAGAATGAAAAACGCACCCTCGGGTGCGTTTTTTTATGGCTGCGGTATGCGCGGTTCAGACGGTTTTCTTGCGGTGGCGCAGCCCGAGCCGGATGCAGGAAACCACCACCAGCAGACAGCCGACCAGCGACAGCAGCAGCGGGACTTCGTGCCAGAACAGCCAGCCCCAGGCGATATTGAACACGATGCCGATATAGCGCACCACCGAGACCACGATCAGGTTATCGGAAGAGAAGGCCTGGGTTAAGACGACCTGTCCCAGCAACGACACCAGCGCTATGGCGAGCAGAATGGCAAACTGGTATGCGTTGGGCCAGACGAATGACTGCCACATCAGCGGCAGCGAGATCAGCGTTGCGATGAACAGGAAGTAGAACACGATCTCGTAGTTGTGGTGGCGTTTGCTGAGTTTGTTGACCGACAGATAGGCGATCGAGGCGAACACCGCGCTCATCACGCCGACCAGCGACGCCAGGGTATAGGCCGAGAAGTGCCACGGCTGCACCAGCAGCACCGCGCCGATGATGACCATCGCCAGCCAAAACGCGGTATTGGCGTTGACCCGCTCACGCAGCACCAGCAAGGAGAGCAAAATGGAGAAAAACGGCGACAGGTAGGCCAGCATGCTGGCATCGGCCAGCGTGAGGTGGGCGATGCTGTAAAAATAACAGATCAGATACAGTCCGCCCATGGTGCCGCGCAATACCAGCAGCGGCCGGTCTTCACGGCTGAAGGCGACGCGGTGGCGATACATCAGCAGCAGAACCAGCACGCAGCCGATGCTGCTGCGAAAGAACACGATCTCTCCGGTGGGAATGACGTCGGCGATGGTTTTGACCAGCGCGTTCATGACGCTGAAAATCAGCGAGGCGAAAATGGCCAGCAGCGCACCCTGATTCATGCTTGCCTCCGCCACTGCCGGTAGGTGATATCCGCCTGCTCGCGGCAGGTATCGTCCAGCAACGAATGATGACAATGCTCGGTGCCGATCCGGGTGACGAAGCTGTGCAGCGCCTGCTGAAAGCGCGCCAACAGGCACTGGGCGGCGGGCATCTCGACGCCCAGCCGCTGCGCCAGCAAGACCAGAACGCGCAGTTTGCGCACGTCCTCTTGCGGCACGCGCGGCAGTCGCCATAACCCCTGCGCATCCTGGAAGACGCGGGCGACCCTGACGGCGGAAAAATCATAGTAGCGGCCCTGCGCGTCCGGTTCGGAATAGGGATCGACCAGCAGCGCGGTATAGCGCGCAAACAGCGCGTAGCGTTGCTCCGCCGGCGCGAGCTGCGGGAATTGGTCAATCCAGCGGCGGCTTACCATACGAGGCGGCACCGGGTAATTGTCGTCATTCAAAAAGCGCAGCAGGTTGATGGCTTCGACGCCGAGCCGGTTGAGCAACTGCCGGTAATCCTGCGAGAGCGCCAGCATGTCGGCGATCGTCTCGGGGCAGATAGGGCCTTCGGGGTAGGTCTTATACAGGTACTGTATCGGCGCCTGCGGCTGAAAGATCGCCTGTAGCGTGGTATCGGCCAGCGCCAGCGGGGGATGAACATAGTTGGTGATGCTGAAGCGTTCGGCGGCCAGCAGGCTGTCGCAGCGCTGGGCATCGATGCCGTGACGCGCCAGCACCGCGCAAAGCCAATCGAGTTCGGCGCGGTCTGACGATGGGCTTTGGCCGGCCAGATAAATCCGCTGCTTGAATGCCTTGGTGTAAGCGCGGTAAGGCTGCGCGGCATCCTGGTATTTGGTATCGGCGTAGTAGCTCGACAGGCTGATGATCCCGACGTGGGATTGCCCGGCGTCCTGCAGCAGGCTTTGCACCATCAGGCCGGAACCGATGGAAGGAGAGAGCAGGATCAGTGAGCGCAGCTGGGGCAACGCCGCCCATGGCACCTGCCGCAGCACGTCATGATATTGATCGGCGGGGACGGCAAGGATCAGTCGGTGCCAGTCACCGCCGACCAGTGACAGGTCATCGCAATAGCTGTCGATCGTCACTTGCGTATCGCCTTGGGTGCGCTGCGCCTTACCGGCGCCCGTCAGAGACAGGCTGGGCGCGTGAGCCAAATGATGCCGCAGGCGTTGTCCTTTCTCGCTGGGGCGGTTGTACAGGCCGATGCGCGCATTGGCCGCGGCCTTGATATCCGCCGCCAATTGGATAGCCGCCGGGCCGGCGCCCAGAATCAGGGTGGAAAAGGCATTATTCATGGCGGAGAGGCTCCAGAATCAACAGATCGTACAGCGGGGTGGCGAGCGGTTTACCGCTGATGCGCCACGGCGAACCGGCGGCCTGGTGATGGTAAGGGCAGTTAAAGAGAGACTTGAGGCCGTTGCCATAGCGCACCAGCAATTTGCCGCGTTGCGGCAGCAAAGGCCGCAGCTCCCTCAGCAAGCCCTGCTTGTCGGCTACCAGAGAGGCGATGATGATGTGATCGACGTCATTGCGGGTCAGGCCGTGCAGCTTGTCGATGCAGGGCATCTGCCGCACCAGCCCCAGATGGCGCGTGAGGCGGCGGGCAAACCGCTGGGCCGCCGGATCGCAATCGTAGCAAATGACGGTGGCGGCCAGCCTGGCGACCAGCGCCAGCGCCGTGGTGGGCAAGGCGCCGCTGCCCACCAGCAACACCCGCTCGCCCGGTTGGATGCCGGCGGCGGCGATCTCCAACTGCAGGGCGCGATCGAAACTGTTCAGGTAGGCGTTAGTCTGTGCCGGTTGCCGACAGAGTGCCGAGACGCGATGTTTCTCGTAGTCGCACAATGCGGCATTGGCTGTCGCCCGCAGCTGGGCGATCTGCGCCGTTATCAAACGGTCGTTTTCCAGTTTTCGACGGTAAGCCTGCAGCTGTGGTTCGTCGTTAAAGGCTTGCAGGCGGCTGAAGCGGCGTTCCAGCAGGGAGAAATGACGCCGATCTTGCCGGGCGGAGCGGTGTAGCTGGTGAATTTCCTGTTGCAAACCGGCGAGTTGCGCCAGCATGTCCGCCTTGGTCAGGGTGTACATGGGGATTCTCCGTGTGCGTGTAACAGCTGTGTCGGCAGCAGATAGGGGTAGCCCTGCGGGCTGACGCCGTTTTCGATACCGACGCCAAATACGCGAGACATCATCGGGTGTCCCATCATCTGATGAGTCTCGCCGTGGCAAACGACGCGTCCGTGCTCGAGCAGCGTAAGTGAGTGGCAATAACGCAGCGCGAGTCCCAGATCGTGGATCACCAGCAGCGTGATGCAGCGATGGCGCCGGCCGTAATCGGCGATCTGATTGAGCACGCGCAGCTGGTGATGGATATCCAGCGCGCTGGTGGGCTCGTCGAGTAAAATGAGCTGCGGTTGAGAGACGAACGCCTGAGCCAGCATCACCAACTGTCGCTGGCCGCCGCTGAGACGGTTGAAGGGGCGATCGGCGAGCGCGGAAATGCCGCATTCCGCCAGCGCCTGTTCGACCGCATCGGCCTGGGCGGCGCTGACGCGCCATCCCAACTGCCGTACCTTGCCCAACAGCACCATGTCAAAAGCGGTCAGTGCCGAATCGCAGCGATTAAGCTGCGGCACATAGGCGATGCGGCTGGTTTTCGGATCGAGAGGGTGCTCGCGGTAGGCGATCTCGCCGCTGTACGGCAACATGCGATTAATCGCTTTCAGCAGCGTGGACTTGCCGGCGCCGTTGGGGCCGATGATGCCGCCGAGTTTTGCCTCCGGCCAGCTCAGGGAGACGTCGGCCAATAGCGGGCGGCGATGCAGCGTGACGTCGACGCCGGTGAGGGTCAGTTGAGTCATGGGCGTTTAACCTGTCGGGTGACGAAGTAAAACAGCACCGGCACGCCGATCAGGGCGATGACGATGCCGATGGGCACCACGCCGTTCGGCATCACCAGCTTGGCGACGATCGACGCGCACAGCAGCAGCAGGCTGCCGCAGAGGGCGGAAATGCAGATCAGGTAACGCTGATCCTCCCCGACCAGAAAACGGGCGAAATGGGGGGCGATCAGCCCGACGAACCCGATGGTGCCGACAAAAGAGACCGAGGCGGCCGTCAGCAAAGTCGCCAGTAGAAAGGCCAGCTTGCGCAGCGCGCTGACGTTGATGCCCAGCCCCTGTGCCTGCTCTTCGCCGGCGGACAGCGCCGTAAGGCGCCAGGCCTGCCGCAGGCTGACGATCAGCGCGCAGAGCAACACGGCGCCGGTGATCGCCACCCCGTGCATATTCGCTTTGAGCAGGCTGCCGAACAGCCAAAAGACGATTTGCTGCATGGCCTCCGGCGCGGCCAGAAACAGCAGCAGCGATTGCAGCGACTGAAAGAAAAACAGCACGACGATGCCGCTCAACACCAATATTTGCGGCGTCATGCCCCGGCGTTGTCCCAGCAGATAGATAGGCACGCAGGCGAGCAACGCCATCAGCGAAGCCAGCAACGGCGTGCCCAGCGCCAGCGCGCCGCCCAGGCTGAAGCCGGTGATGATCGACAGCGCCGCGCCGAACCCCGCCGCAGCCGAGATCCCTAGCGTATAGGGGCTGGCGAGGGGGTTGGCCAGCACGGTCTGCATCAGCAGGCCGGCCAGCGCCAGGCTGGCGCCGACCAGCAGGGCGGTGAGTGTCATCGGCAAGCGAATCGACCAGAAAACCACCTGATGCAGCTCGTTGCCTGGCGCAGGACCGGGCCAGAGCATTCGCACGAGATCCGCGAGGCCAAGATGCGCGGCGCCGACGGTCAGATCGATGGCGGCCGCCGCCAACAGCGCGCCGAGCAGTGCCAGCGTCAATAGCCCGCGGCGCAGCCTGCGCCGTTGCAAAAAATCACGTCCTGTGCGGGCCACGACTACTCTCCTTGCCAGCGTTGCAAGAAGACGCCGTCCGCCTCAATCGGCAGATATTGGCGGTAGAACCGGGCCAGGTTGCGCGCGGGGTCTACGTCGGCAAATGCGGTGGGATAGAGGGCTTTCGCCAGATACTGGACAAAAATAAAGTCGTAAATCGTGCGCGCGCCGCCATGATAAAGCGCATAAAGCCGTTGGTTTTTTATCGCCGGCAGCTGCGGCCATCCCGCCCGCTGGGCATACTGCGTCAGGCGCGCCTGTATGGGAGCGGGCTGTGTGCCGTAGCCCATCGGCACGGCGTTCGGCATATTTTCCCAGTCGCCTCCGGCGAGAAAAATGACGTCGGGCCGTTTGGTCAGGACATAGTCGGCGCGCAACGGAGAGGGGCTGCCGACGACGCCGGCGGCGATATTGTCGGCGCCGGCCAACTGCAGCAGCGGCCCCCAGATCGAGGCGCCATAGCTGCTGCTGTATTCGCCGGGGCCCTTGTCTCCCAGTTCAATATAGGTGATCGGCGGCGGCAGCTGCGCCTGGCGGATGCGCCGCCGGGTATCTTCGAGGCTCTGGCGATATTCGTCGGCCAGCCGTTCCGCTCGCTCGGCGTGGCCCATTGCCTGGCCCATCAACCGAATGCTGGCGAGCTTGACCTCGACGCCCTGGTTGAAGTCGACGACGATGTAAGGAATGTTGAGCCGTTGCAGCACCGGCAGGTAGTTGGCGAAGCCGTCGAGCTGCCACTTCGCCAGGATCAGCAGGTCCGGCCGCGTGGTCAGCAGGCGTTCAAAATCGAAGCTCTGGTTATAGAGCGAACCGACATCGACCAATTGAGCGAGCCGCGGCAGCGCGGCCTGATAGCGCGCCCATTGGCTGGTGCGCAAGGCCCAGTCGCTTTTGGAGAAGGCGACGACCTGTTGATAGCTCTCCGGGCCGTTCACTGCCAGAAAATCTTCGTAGTAAAAGCCGATATAGGCGCGCTGTGCGGGGGCGGTCAGGGTGACGCGACGTCCTTCAACGTCGGTGAGGTGAATTTCAGCTTGTGCGAGGTGGCAGAAAAGCAGCCACGTCGCCAGCATCCAGGCGATACGCGATAACATGATTGACATCCCTTTATGATTAATTGTGATGTTATAATGTAACAATTAATCGTAAGATTCAAACTTTCGTCGTCGATGAATCGGCTGCAGGCACGTCGGATCGCACCTAGCGGATATTGGCCCAGAAAGGGTGTGGATAAAATCGCCCGCCGCGATCCTGCGCGGGCGAAGAATTTTTTGTGAGAAATCCCTCCGCCTTGCGCAACAATCGTTTACAATTTGCCAAATCCCGGTCGCGCGCCGTTTTTGTAAAGTTTCGTATTTTTAGTAGGTTAATGACGCGCGACTCTTGAAACTGTGACTAATGCCCATACGATCTAGGGTATCTTGGACAGCGTTTTGTTAACATTTATGAGGAAGTAAACATTTTATGATGCGTATAGCTCTGTTCCTGCTCACCAACCTGGCGGTGATGTTGGTTTTCGGGCTGGTGCTCAGCCTGACAGGAATCCAATCCAGTAGCGTTCAGGGCCTGATGATCATGGCCGGTCTGTTCGGCTTCGGCGGCGCTTTCGTGTCGTTGCTGATGTCCAAGTGGATGGCGCTGCGCTCCGTCGGCGGAGAAGTGATTGAACAGCCGCGTAACGAAACCGAAAACTGGCTGCTGGAAACGGTGCGCCGTCAGTCGCAGCAGGCGGGCATCGCCATGCCGCAGGTCGCTATCTACCATGCGCCGGACATCAACGCCTTCGCCACCGGCGCGCGCCGCGACGCCTCGCTGGTCGCCGTCAGCACCGGCCTGCTGCAGAGCATGAGCCGTGACGAAGCGGAAGCGGTCATCGCGCACGAAATCAGCCACGTCGCCAACGGCGATATGGTGACCATGACCCTGATTCAGGGCATCGTGAACACCTTCGTGATCTTCATTTCACGCCTGATCGCGCAGGTCGCCGCCGGTTTCCTCGGCAACCGCGACGGTGATGGCGAAGGGGAAGGCAACGGCAACCCGATGATTTACTTCGCGGTGTCGATGGTGCTGGAACTGGTGTTCGGCATCCTGGCGAGCATCATCACCATGTGGTTCTCGCGTCACCGCGAGTTCTACGCCGACGCCGGCTCCGCCAAACTGGTGGGCCGCGAGAAGATGATCGCTGCCTTGCAGCGCCTGAAAACCAGCTACGAACCGCAGGAAGCGGGCAGCATGATGGCGTTTTGCATCAACGGCAAATCCAAGTCGTTCAGCGAACTGTTCATGTCGCACCCGCCGCTCGACAAGCGCATCGAAGCGCTGCGTACCGGCCAGTACCTGAAGTAATCGGCTGAATATCATGAAAAACCCCGGCTTGCCGGGGTTTTTTTATGTCCGCTATTTCATCTCGCGGCTGGGCTGCACCGTCTGCGTCGTCGACTGGGTGATGCGCAGGCTGCTGACCGCCGCTGCCAGGGTGGCGAACACCCCGGCTAGGATCAGCGAAGCGTGGGTGCCGGAGGCAGGGAACAGGTTGAACATCAGCGCCACCAGCGCGGCCCCCGAGGTTTGTCCCAGCAGGCGAGCGGTGCCCAGCATGCCGCTGGCGCCGCCGCTGCGGTTGCGCGGCGCGGCGGAAATGATGGTGTGGTTGTTGGGCGACTGGAACAGGCCGAAACCGGCGCCACACAGCACCATGCGCCAGATGATGTCCACATTCGACGGCGCCGCGGGCAGCAGCGCCAGCGAGAACAGCCCGAGCGCGAACACCGCCAGCCCGATACAGCCCAGCAGGCCGGCGTGCACGCGCTCCACCAGCCGGCCGGCGATCGGCGCCATCACCACGATCGCCAGCGGCCAGGGCGTCAGCAGCAGCCCGGTCGCCACCTCATCGCGGCCCAATGCGCTTTGCAGGAAGAACGGCAGCGACACCATCGCCAGCATCTGTGCGGCGAACGAGCAGATTGAGGTGCCCATCGACAGGGCGAAGATCGGAATGCGCAGCAGGTCGACCGGTAACAGAGGAAATTCCTGGCGCAGCTGGCGGCGAACAAACACCGCGCCAATCGCCAGCAGTGCGGCGATCTCGCTGAAGATCAGCGTCAGGCTCTGCCCCTGGGCGAAGCCGCTGATGGCGGTGATCAGCAGGCCGAAGGTCAGCGCATTCAGCACGGCGCTGGTGGGATCGAAACGGCGGTTATCGTTTTTCTGGCCGTTGGCCGGCAGGAACTTCATCCCCAGCAGCAGCGCGACGATGCCGATCGGCAGGTTGATGGCGAACAGCCATTGCCAGGACGCGACCGACAGGATAGCGGCCGCCACCGTCGGCCCGGCCGCCGAGGAGCAGGCGACGATCAGCGAGTTGATGCCCATGCCGCGGCCGAGAAAGCGTTGCGGGTAGATGATGCGGATCAGCGCCGTGTTGACGCTCATGATGGCGGCGGCGCCAAAGCCTTGCAGCACGCGGGCGATAGTCAGGGTGAGCAGCGAGTCGGACAGGGCGCAGAACAGCGAAGTGATGCTGAACACCAGCAATCCGGCCTGATAGATGCGACGATAGCCGACCAGATCGCCGAGCGACGCCAGCGACAGTAAAGACACGGTGATCGCCAGCTGATAGGCGTTGACCACCCAAATGGAGCTGGCCGGGCTGGCGTTGAGATCGCGCGCGATGGTGGGCAGCGCCACGTTGGCTATCGCGCCGTCGAGCACCGATACGGTAATGCCGAGGGCGATGGCGAGGATCGCCCCATAGCGTTGCGGGACGGGGAGGCCGTCGGAACAAGAACGCATGTTGGTCTCAGCGGTGTTTATTCAGGGGAGTATTATCATGCTAATCATAATCGCCTGCGATTGCATGCCCGTTGTCCGCTTAATTGTAAATAGCGGTGAGCGGGCCGGCGGTTATCCATTTGGCTTCAATCGCTTAGCGCCTATGTGCGTTGCGCGTCGCGATCTGTTCCGATTATACTGAAACCCTTGTTTAAATTTCCTGAAACAAAACCGTTAAGTAGGGTATTCACCATGGCTAACGCAGATTCAGACAAGCAACCGGATGCCGTCTCATCCGTGATGAAAGTGTTCGGCATTTTGCAGGCGCTCGGCGATGAGCGCGAGATCGGCATTACCGAGCTGTCCCAGCGGGTGATGATGTCTAAAAGCACCGTCTACCGTTTTCTGCAGACCATGAAAGCGCTGGGCTACGTTTCGCAGGAAGGCGAGACGGAAAAATATGCGCTGACGCTCAAGCTGTTCGAGCTGGGCGCCAAATCGTTACAGAACGTCGATCTGATCCGCAGTGCGGACGTAGAGATGCGCGAACTGTCGAACCGTACCCGCGAAACCATCCACCTCGGCGCCCTGGACGAGGACGGCATCGTCTATATCCACAAGATCGACGCGATGTACAACCTGCGCATGTATTCGCGCATCGGCCGCCGCAACCCGCTGCACAGCACCGCCATCGGGAAAGTGCTGCTGGCCTGGCGCGGGCGGGATGAGGTGGCGCAGATTTTGTCGCAGATTGACTTTACCCGCAGCACCGAGCATACCCTGACCAGCGCCGCCGAACTGTTGCCGGTGCTGGATCGGGTGCGGGCTCAGGGATACGGCGAAGACGCCGAGGAACAAGAGGCGGGGATCCGCTGCATCGCGGTGCCGGTTTTCGACCGGTTCGGGGTGGCGATCGCCGGGCTGAGCATCTCTTTCCCGACGCTGCGCTTTTCCGACGCGGCGCGGGAGGAGTATGTGGCGTTGCTGCACGTCGCCGCCCGGCGCATATCCGAACAGCAGGGCTATCACGACTACCCGTTTTGACCCTTCGCAATAAACAACAAGGCGCTGCGACGGCAGCGCCTTGTTGCTATTTCACGCCCGGCGTCAGCCGCTGCGAAATTCGCTCCAGCATCAACATCAGCAATAGCGTGGCGGCCACCAGGATCATGGTCAGCGTCGCGCCGTTGGCGATGCTGCCGCGATCGGTCAGGCTGAAGATAGTGACCGGTAGCGTCGCCCAGCTTGGCGGGTAGATCATCATGGTCGCGCCCAGTTCCCCCATCGACAGCGACAGGCTGAGAGCGAAGGCGGAAATCATGTAGGGGGCGATCATCGGCAGGGTGATGTGGCGCAGGCGGAACAGCGGCGACGCGCCCAGGCTGGCAGCGACGTTCTCGTAGTCGCCAGGTAGCCGGGTCAGCCCGGCCATCACGTTGCCGAAGGTAAAGGCGGAAATCAATACGAAGTGGGCGGCGGGCACGATCAGGAAGGTGCCGTTCATCTGCAGCGGCCCCTGGCTGAACGCCACCAGCATCCCCAGACCGATGGAGACCGAAGGCACCGCGCTGGGAATGAAAAACAGCGTGCCCAGCAGCCGCTGGCCGCGCCCCTGATGGTGGCGCAGCGCCAGCGCCGCCCAGGTGCCACACAGCAGCGCGAACAGGCTGGCGCTGAAGCCGATAGCCAGACTGGCGACCAGCGCGTCCCAGGAGGCGCCGCCGAAGGCCTGGCGAAAGTGGCTGAGGGTGAAGCCGCTCGGCAGCACGCCGTTCCACTGTTCACTGAGGCTGGACATCAGGATCACCGCCAGCGGCAGGCAGAAGAACAGGGCGAACAGCGTGACCGTCAGCGTGCAGGTCAGGGTGCGGCCGGTGCGAGACCAAATCAACATCGTCAGTTCCTCAGCCCGGCGCGTGCCGCGGCATAGCGGTAAAGGGAGAACAGCCCGAGCGACAGCGCGATATTCACCACGGCGATGGTGCAGGCGACGGCGTAATCCGCCTCCAGAATCGCTTTGGAGTAGACCATCATCGGCAGCGTGGTGACGCCCTTGGCGCCGATAAACAGCACGATGCCGAACTCATTGGTGGTCAACAACAGACACAGGCTGCCGCCGGCCAGCAAGGCCGGCAGTGCGGCCGGTAAAATTACCTGGCGCACCACGCGCCCCGGCCGGGCGCCGAGGATGCTGGCGGCCTCAAGCTGGCTGCGGTCGATCTGCGACAGCGCCGCCATCAGCGGGCGCATCACCAGCGGCGTAAACACGGTGATTTCCGCCAGGATCACTCCCCAGATGGAGTAAAGAAAGTCGACCGGCGGCAGGGTGAAGCCGAAGGTCGCCATCAGCGTGCCGTTCAGCAGGCCGGCGGAGCCGTAGATAAAGGTGAAGGCCAGCGTGATCAGAAAGGTCGGCATGGCGATAAAGGTATCGATCACTCGGGCGATCAGCCGGCTGCCGGGGAACGGCGTGAATACCAGCAGCAGCGACAGCAGCGTGCCGAGCACCAGGCAGCCCAGCGTCGCCAGCAGCGCGATCTGCAGCGTGTTGAGCAGGGCACCGACAAAGCGGCGGGATTCGAACACCTGTTGCAGCGCGGCGGCGCTGAACACCCCCTGGTCGTCGGTAAACGCCTGTTTGACGATCAGCGCCAGCGGGTAGAAAAACAGCGTCGCCAGTACCAGCAGCGGTAACAGGATCCACAGGCGGCGCGGCAAACGCAGCCGCAGGGACGGGCGAGTAAGCGTAGAGTCGGTCATGTCAGTCCTCGATCAGTACCGCATCGTCGGGGGCGAAATAGAGCGGCACGCGCTCGCCGATCTGCGGCATCTGGCTGCGATGAGTGGTGACCACGCGCAGCGGATGGCCTTCCGCGTCGAACTGCAGGTGCGTCAACTCTCCCTGCCAATGAATATCGCGCAGCGTGCCGATGATGCAGTTGCTGCGCTGGGCATCGGCATCGAGCGCAATGTGCTGTGGCCGGATGCACAGCAGCTTGTCGAAGCCGCGTTGTGCACCATAAGTGAAGCAGCCGATCACTTTGCCGGCGCAGCTGACGGTGGTCATACCTTGCTGCGCGGTAGTCTCCAGGGCGGTAGCCGACAGCAGGTTGGCGCGGCCGAGGAACTCGGCGGTGAAGCGGTTCGTCGGATGATGGTACAGCGCGCGGGTTTCGCCGTGGGCGATCAGATGGCCGTCGCGCATGATGCCGATCTTGTCCGCCAGCGTCAGCGCTTCGCCCTGATCGTGGGTGACGTACAGAATGGTCAGGTCCGGCAGCTCGCGGTGCAGGCGGGCTATCTCTTCCACCATGCTGTGGCGGATTTGCGCGTCCAGCGCCGACAGCGGCTCATCCAGCAGCAGCACCTTGGGGCGCACCGCAATGGCGCGGGCGATCGCCACCCGCTGCTGTTGGCCGCCGGAGAGCTGGCTGGGATAACGCTTGGCGTAGGCGGACATGCCGACGATGGCCAACGCCTCTTCGACGCGCTCGGCGATAAGGCCGCGCGGCTTGCCCTGCGCGCGCAGGCCGAACGCCACATTGTCCTCGACGCGCATATGCGGAAACAGCGCGTAGTTCTGCACCACCATGCCCAGACCGCGCTCATAGGGCGGCACGTCGGTGACATCGACGTCGCCGATGGCGATGCGTCCGGCGGAGGGCTGCACGAAGCCGGCAATCGCCCGCAGCACGGTGGTCTTACCCGAGCCGGAGGGGCCGATCAGCGCCAGCACTTCGCCGGGAGCGATGGTGAGCGTCAGGGGTTTCAGCACCTCGGTGCCGCGATACGACACGCTGACGCGGTCGAGCTGGATGCCCGACGGCCCGGCGATATCCTGGCTGTTATCCCGCGCCTCGGCGCGAGATGAGAGAAGAGAAGGCATGGCCAGAGTCATTCGGTCACCTTGTGCCAGCGAGAAATGTCGGCGGACAGGCTGCTCACCACCTGATTCCAGTCCGGCGCCCAGATGTCCACGCCTTGCAAAGCGGCCTGCGACTGCCTGAAGTTATCGTCGGTCGGCGTGACGTCCTTACGCACCGGCATGCCGTAGGAAATGGCGCTGACGCTGCTCTGCGCTTCCTTGCTCAGCAGGAAGTCGATCAGCTTTTTGCCGTTGGCGCTTTGCGGCGCGCCCTGCACCAGACCGACGTAGTAAGGCAGCACCAGCGTGCTGCGCTTGCCGTCCGGCCCGGCCGGCCAGAACACCTTGACGTTTGGGTTGCTGCGCATCTGCGCCAGATTCATCTGCAGATCGCCGTTGGCCACCAGCAGCTCCCCCTTATTGACCAGCGCGGTCAGCTTGCCGGTGGAGGCGGAAGGGCCGACGTTGTTGCTTTGCAGCTTGCCGAGATAGTCGAAACCGGCGTCTTTGCTACCGAAGCTGTGAAATGCCTGCAGCATCACCGCAGTACCGTCACCCGCCTGTCCCGGCGTGGAATACTGCAGCTTGTTGCGGAACTGCGCGTCCAGCAGCTGCTGGTAGCTGGCGGGCGCCTGCGGCAGCAGTTTGGCGTTATAGATGAAACTGAGGTAGTTGTTCACCAGCGGCACGAACTGCGGCTGCGCATCGGCGATCTGCGCCGCCGCCTGCGGGGTAAAGTCCTGCAGCAGTTTTTCCGCGGCGGCGCGCTGGATGAACGGCGGCAGCGTCACCAGCACGTCGGCCTGCGGGTTGCTGCGTTCTTTCGACAGCCGTTCCACGATGGCGCCCGAGCCGCCTTCAACATACTGCACCTTGATGCCGGTCGCCTGGGTGAAGGCGTCGAACTGGGTTTGATACCAGCTGTGGTCGCCGTCGTGCAAACCGTCGGCGGAGTAGACGGTCACCACCGCATCGGCGGCCCAGGCCGGTGTGGAACCGAGTGCGATGGCGGTCATGACGACCAGACGAGAAAGTTTCATAGCTTCAGCCTCACTGTGGCAAGTTAATGCGAAACTGGTATACACCAGATATGCGGCCAAGCTAATCGGCGAATATGACAAACAAATGAAAGCGGCAAAATATATTTGCCTTAAAAGGGTGATCGAGCGTGGGTGAGGAAGGCGGGGCGGCGGACGCCGGCCCCGTGATAGCCGAGGTTAGAGCGTATCGACTTCGATGCGCAGACTGTCGTGGCGCCAGTATTCAATATCGAAATCGAGGATGCGGCCGTGCTGATCGTAATTCAGTCGACGCAGCAACAAGGCGGGCAGGCCGACCATGGCGCCGAGCGCATTGGCGGCGCGGTAAGGCAGGGCCGTCGGGTAGAACGACAGGTGCATGTTGCTGTAAATCAACGAGTAATGTTGCTGATAGACCTCGGTCAGGCTGCCGTTGAGATCGTGGTTGAGCAGTTCCGGCACCCGCTGCGGCAGGCAGTGATTTTCGCAGTAGCAGATAGCGCGGCCGTCGGCGTAGCGCACGCGGCGCAGCAGATACACCTGATCGAACGGTTCGAGCGCCAGCGGCTGCATGACGTCGAGCGGCACCGTGGTTTTTTCGCCGGACAGCAGCGCGGTGCGCGGTGTGCGCCCCTGCTCCTGACACAGACGGTGGAAGTTGGTGTTTTGCGTCGGGTCCAGCCACAGTCGCTCCGGCGTGACGAACCAGCCGCGGCGATCGGCTCGATAGATGGCGCCGGTGGCTTCCAGCTGCGCCAGGCTTTCGCGGATGGTGACGCGGGTGGTGGAGAAGATGGCACACAGCTCGCGCTCCGAAGGCAGCTTGTCGCCGGCCTGCAGCGCGCCGCGGGTGATGCGCGCCTGAAGCTGATCCTTGATCTGCAGGTAGTGGGGCATATCGCCCTGATGTTCTTTCATTTCATCTCGCTATGGCATCGGCCCGACATTCCGGCACGCGCTTATTATACATAGCCAGATGAATTTTTTGTTTCACCGCGCTTTGTCGTTTGACCGGGGCAGGAATTTGCCGCCACAATGAGCGCGATCTGGTATAGACCAAATAGGTGAATAACATGTCCGACCGTAACTACCTGCTGTTGACCCCCGGCCCGTTGACCACCTCGAAAACGGTGAAAGAGGCGATGCTGTTCGACAGCTGCACCTGGGATGAAGATTACAACCTCGGCGTGGTGCAAAGCATCCGACAACGGCTGGTGGCGCTGGCGACGCCGTCCGCCGGCTACACCTCGGTGCTGCTGCAGGGCAGCGGCAGCTTTGCGGTAGAGGGCGTGCTGGGCACGGTCATCGGCCCGCAGGACAAGCTGCTGATCGTCAACAACGGCGCCTACGGGGCGCGGATGATCGAAATGGCGCGGCTGATGGATATCGACCACCACGCCTTTGACTGCGGCGAGGTGAATGAACCGGACGTGGCGGCGATGGAAGCGGTGCTGAAAAGCGATGCGCGCATCAGCCATATCGCCATGGTGCACTGTGAAACCACCACCGGCATGCTCAACCCGCTGCAGAAGGTGGCCGGCCTGGCGGCGCGCAACGGCAAGACCTTTATCGTCGACGCCATGAGCAGCTTCGGCGGCATCCCGTTGGATGTGGACGCGCTGGGCATCGATTTTCTGATCAGTTCCGCCAACAAATGCATTCAGGGCGTGCCGGGCTTCGCTTTCGTCATCGCCCGCCGCAGCGAACTGGAAAAATGCGCCGGGCGTTCGCGCTCGCTGTCGCTCGATCTGTACGCCCAGTGGCGCTGTATGGAAGACCAGGCCGGCAAATGGCGCTTTACGTCGCCGACCCATACCGTGCTGGCCTTCGCGCAGGCGCTGAAAGAGCTGGAGCAGGAGGGCGGCATTGCCGCGCGCCACCGTCGCTATCAGACCAATCAGCGGCGGCTGGTGGCGGGCATGCGCGAACTGGGCTTTGAAACCCTGCTCGATGAGGCGTTGCATTCGCCGATCATCACCGCGTTCTATTCGCCAAAGGCCGACACTTATCGCTTCGCCGAGTTTTATCAGCGCCTGAAGCAACAAGGCTTCGTGATTTATCCCGGTAAAGTGTCGCAGAGCGACTGCTTCCGCATCGGCAACATCGGGGAGATCTACCCGCAAGATATCGAACGTTTGCTGGCGGCAGTCGGGCAGGCGATGTACTGGAATCAATAAGGATTGACCATGAAACAGATCAACGCCGTAATCCTCGACTGGGCCGGCACCACGGTGGACTTCGGCTCCTTTGCGCCGACGCAGATTTTCGTCGAGGCGTTCAAACAGACCTTCGATATCGACATCAGCCTGGCGGAAGCGCGTATTCCGATGGGGCTGGGCAAATGGCAGCATATCGAGGCGCTGGGGAAACTGCCGGCGGTCGACGCGCGCTGGCGGCAGCGGCTGGGGCGCTCGATGAGCCACCAGGACATCGACGCGCTGTATCAGGCGTTTATGCCGCTGCAAATCGCCAAAGTGATCGACTTCGCCGATCCCATCGAGGGCGTGCCGCAGGTGATTGCCGCTTTGCGCGAGCAGGGGATTAAAATCGGTTCCTGCTCCGGTTATCCGCGCGCGGTGATGGAAGTGCTGGTGCCCGCCGCCGCAGAGCGCGGCTACGCGCCGGATTACTGGGTCGCCACCGACGATCTCGCGGCCGGCGGCCGACCGGGGCCGTGGATGGCGTTGCAGAACGCGATCGCGTTGGGTATCGATGCGGTGGCGCATTGCGTGAAGGTGGATGACGCGGTGCCGGGCATTGCCGAAGGGCTGAATGCCGGGATGTGGAGCGTCGGGCTGGCGCTGTCCGGCAATGAGTTCGGCGCCACCTGGCCGGAGTATCGACAGATGGCGGCGGGCGAGATAGAGCGCCGCCGCGCGGCGGCCGCCGATAAGCTGTACGCGGCGGGTGCGCACTATGTGATAGACTCGCTGGCGCAATTGCCGGCAGCGATCGCCGATATCAACCGGCGGTTGGCGAAGGGCGAGCGGCCGTAACGACCGAACGCGAGGCATAAAAAAACCGGGGATGATCCCCGGTTTTTTCGTTATGAGACGGCGTTAGCGATGCGCCAATTCGACTTCGTCTTCGCTGTCCATCACGGCTTTGTCGGTTTGCTTCATCAGCTGGCTGGTGATGGTGCCCGCCGCCATGGAGCCGTTGACGTTCAGCGCGGTGCGGCCCATGTCGATCAGCGGTTCGACCGAGATCAGCAGCGCGACCAGCGTCACCGGCAGGCCCATCGCCGGCAGCACGATCAGCGCAGCGAAGGTGGCGCCGCCGCCCACGCCCGCCACGCCGGCGGAGCTGATGGTGACGATGCCGACCAGGGTGGCGATCCATACCGGATCCAGCGGGTTGATGCCGACGGTCGGCGCAACCATTACCGCCAGCATCGCCGGGTAGAGGCCTGCACAGCCGTTCTGGCCGATGGTGGCACCGAACGACGCCGAGAAGCTGGCGATGGATTCCGGCACGCCCAGACGACGGGTCTGCGCTTCCACGTTCAGCGGAATGCTGGCTGCGCTGGAGCGGCTGGTGAAGGCGAAGGTGATCACCGGCCACACCTTGCGGAAGAACTTCAGCGGGTTAACGCCGGTGAAGGCCAGCAGAGCGGCGTGTACCACGAACATGATGGCCAGGCCGATGTACGAAGCCACCACGAAGCTGCCGAGTTTGACGATGTCGTGAATGTTGGAACCGGCGACCACTTTGGTCATCAGCGCCAGCACGCCATATGGCGTCAGTTTCATGACCAGACGCACCAGCTTCATCACCCAGGCTTGCAGGGTGTCGATGGCCACCAGCACGCGCTCGCCTTTCGGCTTGTCGTCTTTCAGCAGCTGTAGCGAGGCCACGCCGAGGAAGGTGGCGAAAATCACCACGCTGATGATCGAAGTCGGGCTGGCGCCGGTCAGGTCGGCGAACGGGTTTTTCGGAATGAACGACAGCACCATCTGCGGCACGGTCAGATCGGCCAGTTTGCCCACGTAGTTGGTCTGGATCGCCGTCAGACGCGCGCTTTCCTGCGCGCCCTGCACCAGGCCTTCGGCGGTCAGGCCGAACAGGTTGGTGACCAGCACGCCCACCAGCGCCGAGATCAGCGTGGTGAACAGCAGCGTGCCGATTGTCAGAACGCTGATTTTACCCAGAGAAGAGGCGTTATGCAGTTTGGCGACCGCGCTCAGGATCGAGGCGAACACCAGCGGCATGACGATCATTTGCAGCAGTTGCACATAGCCGTTGCCGACGATGTTGAACCAGCTGATGGATTCTTTCAGCACTGGGTTGTCGGAGCCGTACACCAGCTGCAGGCCCAGACCGAACACCACGCCGACCACCAGGCCGACCAGCACTTTTTTCGCCAGGCTCCATTGCTTGTGGCGGGTTTGCGCCAGCAGCAAAAGGAGCGCGACAAACACCAGCACGTTAATCACGAGCGGAAGATTCATCCCCAATGTCTCCAATAATCTTTCTTATAAAAACGACTACGCATCACGTATGTCGCGATGTAAATATCGTAACAGTTTGCTGAGTGGGCTACTTATATCCAAATGGAATTTGATATAGCTTTTTGCGCGTTTTTGTTCTTTTTATATACGCATGGGTGATGGGTTGAACGATTTTTTGTGATCAGAGCCTGATATTTCTGATTTGCTCGACATAGGATTGCACCGGGAGGGTGAAATCACCTTGCCAGCAGATGGCGAAGGCCACCAGGCACAGACACAGTACGCGCTCCAGTTGGTTGCCTTTTTGCGAGTTGAGCAGCGGCAGACGAAAACGCCAGCGGCACGGCCACAGCAGCGGAACGCCGGCGGGGGTGAGCATATCGGCCAGCAGGTGGCTGAAGTAACCGATGATCATGGCGTGCAGCGCATCGGCCGGGATCGGCCAGCTGCGCGGCACGTCCAGCTGAAACAGCGCCATGCCGCCGGCGATCGCCAGCAGGCTGTGGGTGAAACCGCGGTGGCCGAAGGCGCGGGCGATGGGAATGGCGAGCCAGCGCAGACGCTGGCCCAGCACCGACTTGGGGTGATCGATGTCCGGTAGCAGCGAGGTCAGCAGCGCAGCGGGTATGATGTGCCACCAGTCGCCGGTAGCCAGCTCTGGCGTCACTTCCGCCTTCTTGGCGAAGATCGCGCAAGCGACAGAGAATATAAGATGTCCTTCCGCGGTCATGCTGTTGCGATTCCGGCTGGTAAACTGTTAATTTATCCAGTATATGGGAAAATTCCCAGTAGTGGAAGCAGTTACCCTGTAACCAATTGTTTGTTTTCCCCGTTTTTACAACGGCTTGTTACGTCAATGCGTAACAAATCATCGATTTTGACGGGCGAAAACAAAAAGGCGGCGCTGGAGAGAGTGAAACGGAAAGCAACGAGGGCGGTTTTCGGCGTGCGGCGGGAGGAAGCGGCGGCCTTGAACAGCGCTGCGTGGCAGTGACAACGCTGCGCGGACCGTCGCTTTCCCTGCCGTCCAGCATAATGAGAACGTCACGGCAATTCAATAATAATGAAACGGTGTTTCGTTTATTTTGCGGCACGGATCTCTTGGCCGTCGGCGATGAGGAAAACCAGGGCGCCGGTGGCCGGCGCCGCAGGATCAGGCGAAATGGGCGGGAGTAAGCTGTTCCAGCGTCTCCAACTGGTGGTCAGCCAGCGCCCAGCGCGGATCGTGGCGGTATTCGGCGGCCGGGATCACGATGGAGCGCATGCGCGCGGCTTTGGTGGCGATCATGCCGTTGAAGGAGTCTTCCAGCGTGATGCAGCGCAGCGGATCGCTGCCCAGGCGTTCGGCGGCGATCAGATAGACCTCCGGGTGCGGTTTGCTGTACGGCAGGTATTCGGCGGAAACCAATTGATCGAAGTAGCCTTCAAGATCGAACATCTTCAGTACCTGCTGTTGCATGTGCAGCGGCGAGGCGGAGGCCAGGCCGACGTTCAGCCCCTGACTGCGGCACAGCTCCAGCGCCTGCCGGACGCCAGGCAGCAGCGGGCGCGTCTCGTGCACCAGCTCGATGGCGCGCTCGATAATCCGCGCCGACACCTCATCGAGCGAAACCCCTTGCCAGGGCATCGCCTGATACCACATTTTCACCACCAGATCGATGCGCAGCCCCAGGGTGTCCGGCAGCTTGTGACGATCGGACAGATCCAGTCCCAGCGCGCCGAAGATATCCAGCTCGGCCTGCAGCCACAGCGGTTCCGAGTCGATCAACAAGCCGTCCATATCAAAAATTGCGGTTTCAATGCGTTGCGAATAAGCCATTAGCGGTTAACTCCTGCCGGCGCGGATGGATGAATGTGCCCGACACTTTATCATCGCCGACGGAGAGACTAAAACCTTTGCCTGCGCGTTGGGTTTTTGCCAAAGCGCAGAATAGTCCACATCTCGCGCAGCTTAAGCCACCAGCGTTGGTGTTGGCGCTCGGAGACCTGTTGCAGCATGCGCGCATAATCCAGCACCAACCCCGGCGTCCAGGTCATGCTTTCACCGCGGCTGCGCAGTACCGCCAGCATCCACAGATTGGGATCGAGCACCAGCAGCAGAAAGCGGCGCCACAGGTGTTTATCGCCCAGCACGCCTTCCAGCGCGCTGTCGAGCGCCGCGATGACCGTGGTGGAGCAGTTGCGCCGTGTCAGGTTGTAGGTGTCGTCCTGCCGATAGCGCAGCCAGAACGCGCGCAGCGCCGCCGGGTTATAGCGACAGAACTGAATTTTTTTGTCCGGCGGGCACCAGGCGGCGATCTCGCCCGGCAGATCGGGCAGGAAACGCCCGTCGACGTTGTTTTGTTCGCCGGCGTGCAGCAGCTGGCGGAAATCCTGAACGGAATGGCTGATGTCGTTGAGCGGGTAGTGACTGATATACACGTCCGGCGCGAGCGCCAGAGCGGCATGACCGGTGGAGATATTGCCGCCACCGTCGACCGCCGCGATGTATCGATCGACGATGTAACGCCGGCGTGGATCTTTCGCCGCGCCAAGCGGTGTCCAGACATACACCGTGAGCGGCGTGGCCTCCGTGGTCGGGGGCGCTGGCCGCCGCGCTGGGGGCTGATTCAGAGAGAAGCTCGTCAGTCTGCGGGCGATGCGCAATAAAGCCCAGCCGGAAAGCACCATCATCACCCCGAGGCAAAAGGGTACCGTCATCCGATGCGGCGCCGGCCAGCCGACAAAAATCATCAACGAAAGCAGGATCTCGCCGCCGCCCGCCAGCGCCACGGTCTTCCATCGGCTGTGTTGAATCACCGTGGAGGAGGCGATGCGCACGGCGCCGTCAAGCAGCAGTGCGCTGCCAAACACCACGGTGGCGACGATGTTATCGTCTGCGGGCACGTCCACTATCAGAAAGGCCATAAACACGAAGCCTAACCCTTTGAGCAGCACCGGCCGGCTGGCGGAGGAACCGATCACCAGCGCGGCGGATATCGCCACCAGCCCCTCCAGCGCCAGGATGACCGCCAGCGCATCCAGCGCCAGCATGGACCGGCCATCCTGCAGGATGTCGAACAGCATCAACGCCCCTGCGGCTATCCACAGCCAGCCGAACAGCACCAGCAGGCGGCGCTGGCCGTGCAGTGCCTGCGCGCCCAGCAATAAGATAATCAGTCGAATCATGGCGGCCTCTGCCCAAAGGGATAGCGTTATCTTTTCAATATTTCAATAATAGTGCCCGGACATCGTTAAGCAGTTGATTTCGGCGAATTCGGCTAAGCTTGTAGCACAGCGGGAATGAAGAAAACGGTGGGCGAGTTTCGCCAACTGCAGGTAGACTTAGCCGATTCGGTTACGTCGCTAACAAGGGGAACACATGACGTATCAACAGGCCGGGCGTATCGCCATTTTGAAACGCATTCTCGGATGGGTGGTTTTTATCCCGGCGTTGCTGTCGACGCTGATTTCCGTGCTGGGCTTTATCTATCAGCACAGTGAAAAAACCAAAGGCATCAACGCAGTGATGCTGGATTTTGTCCACGTGATGGTGGACATGGTGCGTTTCAATACGCCGTTCCTGAACCTTTTCTGGTACAACTCGCCGGTGCCGGACGTGGATAAAAGCCTGTTCAGCGGCGCCAATTTGATGTTCATCATCATCTATATACTGATCTTCGTCGGGCTGGCATTGCAGGCTTCCGGCGCGCGCATGTCGCGCCAGGTCAAGTTCATTCGCGAAGGGCTGGAAGATCAGATGATCCTGGAGCAGGCCAAAGGCAGCGAAGGGCACACGCGTCAGCAGTTGGAGGAACGCATCACGCTGCCGCACCACACCATTTTCCTGCAGTATTTCCCGCTGTACATTCTGCCCATCGTGATTGCGGTGATCGCCTGGTTCGTGATCCGCCTGTTGGGGCAGTTGGCCGGCGCGGCCTGAACCCTGAACGGGGCGCCGATCGGCGCCCCGGAACCTGATTACGACGCTTCCGGCTGCAGCAGCGCCTCTACCGCGCGCTGAGCCGCCACCCAATGCTGGCCGCCGAACAGGTTGCTGCGGTTGAGCAGGTAGTACAGCTGATACAGCGGCTGACGCTCGATAAAGCCGGCCCCCAGCGGCCATACGCTCTGATAGCCGTCGTAGATCTGCGGCGGCAGCTCCGGATACAGTGGCAGCATCGCCAAATCGCACTCTCGGTCGCCCCAGTAGCTGGCCGGATCGAACAGTATCGGCCCGTTGGCGGTCATCGCGCAGTTGCCTGGCCACAGGTTACCGTGCAGCAGGGAAGGCTGCGGCTGGTGGTGCTGCAAGCGCAGATACACCCGATCGACAATATCGTCGATGTCGCCGAAGGTCATGCCTTTCTCCGCAGCCAGCTGCAGCTGCCAGCCGATGCGCTGCTCAGCGAAGAATTCCGACCAGCGGCGTTGCCAGGCGTTGGGTTGCGGCGTGGTGGTCAGATCGCTGTCGAAGTCGAGACCAAACTGCGGCTGCTCGCTCCACTGATGCAGATGCGCCAGCTGCTGGCCCAGGCAGTAGGCGCCGTGGGCATCGAGGGGTTTCAGCTGCTGATACTCCAGCAGCAGGAAGCTGTAGTCGCGATCGCTGCCGACGCCGTACACCTCCGGCACCCGCACGCTTTTGCTGCGCGCCAGCAACGCCAGCTGATCGGCCTCGGCGGTGAATATCGGCAGTTGTTCACGGGCGTCGCATTTCACGAACACCTCGTTGTCACCGTAACTCACGCGCCACGCCGGGTGAATGTCGCCCCCGGGCAGTTCAATCCTTTCGCGTATCTCTGCGCTGCCAAGATGTTCACTTAACAGACGGCTAACGGCTTGCCACATGGTATTTCCCCCTCTGTGCTGCCTGATAATTCATTAGGTTAGCGTCTTTCCCTTGGTGAAAACACGACGCGGCGCACAGCCGGCGTCAAAGGCGGCGATTTTTTCAGCGCCTCGCCAGCTCAAAGTATATACCCTATTGATTAATTTAAGCGCAATACCGATTGCAACTTGATGACAACGACGCAATGAGCGGGGGGAATGTGATGCGGCGAGCAGAAGGCTTCGCCGCATCGGGGGAATTAACCGCCGGTGAGCGCGGTTTGGTTACGCTGTAACGGGCGTAATTTACTGTACAACAAGGCGATCACGAACAGCACGGCCTGCACGATGACGATGCAAGGCCCGGTTGCGCCGTCGATGTGGAAGCTGATCAGCGTGCCGAGCACGCAGGAGAACACCGACACCACCGTCGCCACCATCAGCATGCGATCGAAGCGACGGCACAGCATGAAGGCGATGATGCCGGGGGCGATCAGCATGGCGATCACCAGGATCACCCCCACGGCCTGTAGCGAGGCGACGATGGTCATCGCCAGCAGGCACAGCAGCCCGTAGTGCAGCAGCTTGACCGGCAGGCCAATCACCCGCGCATGGTGCGGATCGAAGCAGTACAGCATGAAGTCTTTGCGCTTGAGCAACACCACCGCCAGGGTGATGCCGGCGATCAGCAGGGTTTGTTTCAGTTCGCCGTCGGTGATGCCCAGCATGTTGCCGAACAGAATGTGGCTCAGATGCTGGTCGGTGTCGATGCGCGAGAACAGCACCAACCCGAAGGCGAACATGCCGGAAAAGACGATGCCCATCACCGTGTCCTCTTTCACCCGGCTGTTCTCTTTCAGGTAGCCGGTGGCTACCGCGCAGAAGATGCCGGAGAGGAAGGCGCCAATCGCCAGCGGAATGCCGACCACGAACGCTACCACGATACCGGGCAGCACCGCGTGCGAGATGGCGTCGCCCATCAGCGACCAGCCTTTGAGCACCAGATAACAGGAGAGCACGGCGCACACCACGCCGGTGACGATGGCGGCGACGATCGCCCGCTGCATGAACGGGTAGGCGAAGGGTTCGCTGAGCAGTTGATACAGGGTGTCCATCAGCGGCCTCCGGTTTGCGATTGCGCCACGCGGCGTTTGGCCGCCAGCAGGCCGTGTTTCGGCGCGAACAGGAACGCCACCAGGAACACCAGCGTTTGCAGGGTAACGATCACGCCGCCGGTGGCGCCATCCAGGAAGAAACTCAGGTAGGCGCCGACGCCGCTGGTCAGCGCGCCGATGATGATGGCGATGATCACCAGCCGGCTGAAGCGATCGGTCAGCAGGTAGGCGGTGGCGCCCGGGGTGATCACCATGGCGATCACCAGAATGGCGCCGACGGTTTGCAGCGCGGCGACGGTGCAGGCGCTGAGCAGGGTGAAGAACAGGATCTTCAACCGCAGCGGCGACAGGCCGATCGACACCGCGTGGCTTTCGTCGAAGAACACCGCCAGCAGGTCTTTCCACACCAGGCACAGGATCAGCAGCGAGACGCCGATGATGATCTCCACCTGCAGTACGTCTTCGTCGGCGATGCCGAGGATATTGCCGAAGATGATCGACTGTACGTTGACCGACGTGGGGTTGAGCGACACGATCAGCAGGCCGACAGCGAAGAAGGTGGAGAAGATAAAGCCGATGATGGCGTCTTCGCGCAGCCGGGTGATGTGGCGCACCAGCGTCATCGCCAGCGCCGCCAGCATGCCGGTGAAGAAGGCGCCGGCGGCGTAGGGCAGGCCGAGGGCGTAGGCGCCGGCCACGCCGGGCACCACCGAGTGCGACAGCGCATCGCCCATCAGCGACCACCCTTTCAGCATCAGGTAGGCGGACAGGAACGCGCAGGCGGCACCGACGATGGCGCTGACCCAGATGGCCTTCACCATGTAGTTATAACCGAAAGGTTGCAGCAGAAGGTCCAGCATCAGGATTGTTTCTCCCTGGCCTGGCTGTTGGCCGGCGGATCGCTCTTGGTATGGCCGTAGAACACCGCCGGGCGCTCATCGTCGGTCAACACCGTGACGGTGCGCGGATCGTTATCGTCGTGCAGATCCGGGCCGGAAAGGTTGATATGGCGCAGCACGCCGCCGAACGCCTGCTCCAGGTTGCTCTGGGTGAAGGTGGTTTCGGTCGGGCCGGCGGCCAGCACCGTGCGGTTGATGAGGATCACCCGATCGCAAAACTCCGGCACGCTGCCGAGGTTGTGGGTGGAGACCAGAATGAGATGGCCCTCGTCGCGCAGCGCGCGCAGCAGCTCGATAATCGCATTCTCGGTTTTCACGTCCACGCCGGTGAACGGCTCGTCCAGCAGCAGCACCGTGCCCTGTTGCGCCAGCGCGCGCGCCAGAAATACGCGCTTCTTCTGGCCGCCGGACAGCTCGCCGATCTGCCGGCCGCGCAGCTCGCTCAGGCCAACGCGCTCCAGCGCCTTGTCGACCCGCAGCCGATCCTCACGCGACGGAATGCGCAGGAAGTTCATCTTGCCGTAGCGGCCCATCATCACCACGTCTTCCACCAGCACCGGGAAGTTCCAGTCGACGTCTTCGGTTTGCGGCACGTAGGCGATCAGGTTCTTTTTCAGCGCGTCCGCCACCGGTTTGTCGCTCAGCGACACCTGGCCGGCGGTGGGCCTGACCAGGCCCATGATGCTTTTGAACAGCGTCGACTTGCCGCTGCCGTTGACGCCGACCAGCGCGCAGATCGAACCGCCGCTCAGGGTGAAGCTGGCGTTATGAATGGCGGTGTGCCCATTGTTGTAGGTCACGGTTACGTCGTCCACGTTCAGCTCAGGGCGGACAAACGGCTCATGGCTCATTGATCGAATCCTTTGGCGATGGTTTGCACGGTGGTGTTAAGCAGGTCGATATAGGTCGGCACCGGGCCGTCGCGGGTGGACAGCGAGTCCACGTACAGCACGCCGCCGTATTTGGCGCCGGTTTCTTTCGCCACCTGTCTGGCCGGCTTGTCGGAAATGGTGCTCTCGCTGAACACCACAGGAATATGGTGAGCGCGCACCGCGTCGATCACCCGGCGCACCTGCTGCGGTGAGCCTTGCTCGTCGGCGTTGATCGGCCACAGGTAAACCTCTTTCAACTGATAGTCTTGCGCCAGGTAGCTGAAGGCGCCTTCGCTGGTCACCAGCCAACGCTGCGCGGCCGGAATGCGCGCCAGGCGTTCGCGCAGCGGGGCGTCTAACGCGCCGATTTTCTCTGCGTAGGCCTTGGCGTTGCGGTTATAGGTTTCCGCGTTGGCCGGGTCGTGCTCCACCAGCGCTTTGCGGATGTTTTCGATATACACCAGCGCGTTGCTCGGCGACATCCAGGCGTGCGGGTTCGGGTTGCCGTTATACGGCCCTTCGCGGATCGGCAGTGGGGTGATGCCTTCGGTTACGACCGCCGCCGGCACCTGTTTGATGTTCTCGAAGAAACGTTGGAACCAACGTTCCAGGTTCATGCCGTTCCACAGGATCAGGTCGGCGTGCTGTGCCTTGACGATGTCGCGCGGCGTGGGCTGGTAGTCGTGGATCTCGGCGCCCGGTTTGGTGATGGATTCCACCACGGCGGCGTCACCCGCCACGTTCTGGGCGATGTCCTGAATGATGGTAAAAGTGGTCACCACGCGCAGCTTTTTTTCCGCCAACGCGTTTTGACTGGCCAAGGTGGCGCCAAGCAATAAACAGGCGAGCGTGAAGGGGCGCAACAGTGCGGCGGCGCGGGGAAGGCGACCGCGACGAAAAACGCAATTAATCAAAGGCATGATGACGTCTCCTGGTTCAAATGAAAATGATTATCAATATCAATTGAAGCGAAGTCAAGCGTCACTTGCCCACCGCCGGCGGGGTATTTCTCCAACTGAAAAAATAATACCTTCCGGGGAGTTATAGCATTTTATGTATCAGTATGTAACCGCTGAAGGTAGTCCTGACAGGTGCAGATCGCCACCTCCGGCTGTTTTCCCAATGCCAACTGCCCGAACCCCTGCGCCAGACGCTGTACATCTTCTTGATCCAGAACGGTTATGAACGCAAAACTGTTGCTGCCGAGTTCGTGGTGAACGCCATTTTCATCTGTCACCGACGTGACAAAACCCTCACGCGTTAATTGCCCGGTCAGCTTGGCCAGGTCGGTCAATCCCTCTTCCTGATAGCGAAAAGTCACGACAAAGCAGCTTGTTGCAGATTGACTCATAAATCACCTCTTGGTATATGGATAGCTTGAGATTAGTCCAAAAAATTACTGCAGGTGTCCTTACAAGTTGTATATGCTACGCAACTCATTGAAAGGAGTGAGGGATTCTGTGAAAACAAAAATAGGTTGCCTTACGGCAATTTTGCTTTTGTCGGGGTGCGCCAAAGACCCGCAAACGGCAAGCAACATTTCAGGCAGTGGCACAACGCGCGGCGGCTGGTTAAAACCCCCTCCGCAGGCACCGGTAAACCGCACAGGCACTCCGGTTGTTTATAACGATTACATTCGTCAGGCCGCCAGCAACTATGGCGTCGACGAAACGCTGATTAAAGCGATTATTCAGGTGGAGTCCGGGTTTAACCCGAACGTGGTCAGCACCTCGAACGCAGTGGGATTGATGCAGCTTAAGGCTTCTACCGCCGGCCGCGACGCCTATCGCATGAAAGGACGAAGCGGGCAGCCCAGCTCGCGTGAGCTGAAGGATCCGGCGGTCAATATTGATCTGGGAACGGCCTATATCAATATTCTTCAAAGCCAGCAGCTAGCCGGGATCAACAACCCACAGACTTTGCGTTATGCCACCATCGTTTCGTACGTGAACGGGGCGGGCGCCATGTTGCGCACCTTCTCCTCGGACAAGCGCGTGGCGGTTAATCGCATCAATCAGATGAGCCCCGACGAGTTTTATCAGCACATCCAGAAAAAGCACCCGGCCCCGCAGGCGCCGCGCTATTTGTGGAAGGTGACCACCGCCTACCAGGCGATGTCGCAGTAACCCTTCATCCTGTCGAATCGGCCGCAAAACGCGGCCGATTTGCTTTCCGTTGTCGCTTTAGAGCGCGACACACCTCTCATTTTTCGTTATTTCCTCACCGCTTATCGAAAAAACCGCACAAAAAGTTAAATTTACGTTAGCAGATAAATCTTTACGTTCATTCAATAAGTTACCGGTAACATTTTTGCTTTTGCGCGCATTCTGACCTTCAATAAATATACAAATAAGTAACAAATTATTTTAAAAACCCGTATCGATCGCAAGGTTGCGGTTAAATAGTTGTGACTATCTTTGGATGGAATGTGACATGTCGAATCATAAAACCAACAATTCGCGGCGCGATTTCTTGTTGAAATCGATGACCTTAATTCCTGCGGCGGTAATTGGTGGCAGCGGCGTTGGCGCGCTGACGGCACCGACACCGGCGGTCGCTGCCTCGAACACTTCAACGCAGAACGATTACCAACCGACCTTTTTCACCCCGGAAGAGTGGGCCTTCATCAAGGCCGCCGTCGCGCGCCTGATCCCGGCCGACGATCGCGGCCCCGGCGCGCTGGAAGCCGGCGTGCCGGAGTTTATCGATCGTCAGATGAACACACCGTACGCCACCGGCTCCATCTGGTACATGCAGGGGCCGTTCAACCCCGATGTGCCGAAGGAGATGGGCTATCAGCTGCCGCTGGTGCCCAAGCAGATCTACAATCTCGGCATCGCTGACGCCGACGCCTACAGCAAAAAAACCGCCGGCAAGCCCTTCGCCGAACTGGATGGCGCGCAGCAAGACGCCATGCTGCAAAAGTTCGAATCCGGCGAGGCGGAATTCCAGCAGTTGCCGTCGAAACTGTTCTTCTCCTATCTGCTGCAAAACACCCGTGAAGGTTTCTTCAGCGATCCGATCCATGGCGGCAACAAAGACATGGTTGGCTGGAAGCTGATTAATTTTCCGGGCGCGCGCGCCGATTTTATGGACTGGGTTGAGCGAGGGGAACGTTATCCCTTCCCACCGGTATCGATTCGTGGGGAGAGGGGCTAATCATGGCAACGGTAATGAAAAAAGTAGACGCGGTGATCGTCGGCTTCGGCTGGGTGGGCGCGATCATGGCCAAAGAGCTGACCGAGGCCGGCCTCAACGTGGTGGCGCTGGAACGCGGCCCGATGCGCGACACCTATCCGGACGGTTCCTATCCGCAGGTGATCGACGAGCTGACCTATAACATCCGGCGCAAACTGTTCCAGGATCTGTCGAAAAGCACCGTCACCATTCGCCACAACAGCAGCCAGACCGCGGTGCCTTATCGCCAGC
Source organism: Serratia sp. YC16 (assembly GCF_009707615.1). NCBI lineage: Bacteria > Pseudomonadati > Pseudomonadota > Gammaproteobacteria > Enterobacterales > Yersiniaceae > Serratia > Serratia sp. YC16. The sequence goes on from NZ_WLYN01000001.1 coordinate 38,861, forward strand.
TGGCGGCGTTCCTGCCGGGTACCGGCGTCGGCGGCGCCGGCCTGCACTGGTCGGGCGTGCATTTTCGCGTCGATCCGATCGAACTGCGCATGCGCAGCCACTATGAAGAGCGCTACGGCAAAAACTTCATTCCGAAGGACATGACCATCCAGGACTTCGGCGTGACCTACGACGAGCTGGAACCGTTCTTCGACAAGGCGGAGAAAGTGTTCGGCACCTCCGGCACCGCCTGGACCATCAAGGGGCAGAAAGTGGCGCAGAAGGGCGGCAACCGCTTTGCGGCGGATCGCTCCAGCGACTTCCCGCTGCCGGCGCAGAAGAATACCTACTCCGCCCAGCTGTTCGAGAAAGCCGCGCTGGAAGTGGGCTACCACCCTTATAACCTGCCGTCCGCCAACACCTCCGACTCCTACACCAACCCGTACGGCGCGCAGATGGGGCCGTGCAACTTCTGCGGTTTCTGCAGCGGCTATGCCTGCTACATGTATTCCAAAGCCTCGCCGAACGTCAACATCTTGCCGGCGCTGCGGATGGAAAAACGCTTCGAGCTGCGCACCAACGCCAACGTGCTGAAGGTCAACCTGACCGACGACAAGTCCCGCGCCACCGGCGTGAACTACGTCGATGCGCAGGGCCGCGAGCTTGAACAGCCGGCCGATCTGGTGATCCTGGGCGCGTTCCAGTTCCACAACGTGCACCTGATGCTGCTGTCCGGCATCGGCAAGCCTTACGATCCGGTGACCGGCGAAGGCGTGGTCGGGCGCAACTTCGCCTACCAGAACATGACCACCATCAAGGCGTTCTTCGATAAAGACGTGTTCACCAACCCGTTCATCGGCGCCGGCGGCAATGGCGTGGGCGTGGACGACTTCAACGCCGACAACTTCGATCACGCCAAAGAAGGCTTCGTCGGCGGTTCGCCGTTCTGGGTCAACCAGGCGGGCACCAAGCCGATCTCCGGCCTGCCGACCCCGCCGGGCACCCCGGCCTGGGGCAGCAAGTGGAAAGCGGCGGTGGCGGATGCCTACACCCACCACGTCTCGATGGACGCCCACGGCGCGCACCAGTCGTACCGCAACAACTATCTGGATCTCGATCCCAACTACAAGAACGTGTTCGGCCAGCCGCTGCTGCGCATGACGTTCGACTGGCAGGAGAACGACATCAAGATGGCGCAGTTCATGTACGACAAGATGGCGCCGATCGCCAAGGCGATGAACCCGAAACTGATCGCCGGCAGCCCGAAAAACGCCAACAGCCATTTCGATACCACCAGTTACCAGACCACCCACATGAACGGCGGCGCGGTGATGGGGGAAGATCCGAAGACCAGCGCGGTAAACCGTTATCTGCAGAGCTGGGACGTGCACAACGTGTTCTCGATCGGCGCATCGGCCTTCCCGCAGGGGCTGGGCTACAACCCGACCGGCACCGTGGCGGCGTTGGCTTACTGGTCTGCCCGCGCCATTCGCGAGCAGTATCTGAAAAACCCAGGCCCATTGGTGCAGGCATAAGGACGGCGAACGATGAAAGCATTTGTACCGGCACTGGTTCTCAGTGCAGTGAGTTTTTCCGTTTGGGCGCAGGACGCCACCGTCAGCAGCGAGCTTATCAAGCGCGGTGAATACCTGGCGCGCGCCGGGGACTGCGTGGCCTGCCATACCGACGGCAAGAGCGGCAAGACCTTCGCCGGCGGTCTGGCGATGGAGACGCCGATCGGCACCATCTACTCCACCAACATTACGCCGGACAAGAAAACCGGCATCGGCGATTACAGCTTCGAGGATTTCGACAACGCGGTGCGTAAGGGCGTAGCCAAAAACGGCAGCACGCTCTACCCGGCGATGCCGTACCCGTCGTTCGCGCTGGTGAAAGAGGACGACATGCGCGCCATGTATGCCTATTTCATGCACGGCGTGCAGCCGGTGGAGCAGGCCAACAAGGACTCCGACATCCCGTGGCCACTGTCGATGCGCTGGCCGCTGAGCATCTGGCGCGGTATGTTCGCGCCGTCGCCGGCGGACTTCGTCGCCGACGCCAAGGCCGATCCGGTGATTGAGCGTGGCCGCTATCTGGTGGAAGGCCTGGGCCACTGCGGCGCCTGCCATACCCCGCGCAGCATCACCATGCAGGAAAAAGCGCTGAGCAACAGCGACAGCGACGACTACCTGTCCGGCAGCAACGCGCCGATCGACGGCTGGGTCGCTTCCAGCCTGCGCGGTGACCGTAAGGACGGCCTGGGCAGCTGGAGCGAAGCCGAACTGACCGAGTTCCTGAAAACCGGCCGCAACGACAAGGCGATCGTGTTTGGCGGCATGAGCGACGTGGTGGAACACAGCCTGCAATACCTGAGCGACGACGATCTGACCGCCATCGCACGCTACCTGAAATCGCTGCCGCCGAAAGACGGCAAGCAGCAGGCGGCGCCGGTTGAAGACAGCGTGGCCAAGGATCTGTGGCGCGGCGACGACAGCAAGCCAGGCGCGGCGTTGTATGTCGATAACTGCGCGGCCTGCCACCGCACCGACGGCGTGGGTTACAAGCGCGCCTTCCCGTCGCTGAAGGGCAATCCGGTGGTGCAGACCGAGGACGCGACCTCGCTGATCCACATCGTGCTGACCGGCAACACCACGCCGGCGGTGCAGGGCGCGGTATCCAACATCACCATGCCGCCGTTCGGCTGGCGTCTGAACGATCAGCAGGTGGCGGACGTGGTGAACTTCATCCGTTCCAGCTGGGGCAACAGCGCCAAGCCGGTGAGCGCCTCCGACGTGGCCGACGTGCGTAAAGACCGCTCGATGATCCGCGACGAGAAGGAGATGGGCAGCGCCGAGGTGCCGGACCACCCGGATGCGAAGAAATAAACCGCTTAAGGGCTCCGCAAGGGGCCCTTAGTTTTTTCTGCCTGCGCCGGTTTTTTCAGCATTTCCTGTTCGCAAATCGTTCGCTTGGCCGATAAAACATAGACCCGCAGCGGATTTTTCATTATCCTTTGCCGTCCTTTCATCAGGCGTAAGTATGAAATATCGCTTTAATTCACTGATTACTATTAAAAAATTCGCGGAGAAGGATATCCCGTTAGGCGCAATCGTTGGCGCCGCAGATTAAGGTAGACTGTCTCATGAGTACGATTTCTCCCGATTCAGGCACGCTGACGGCCGCTCAGCCTGCCAAATGGAACAAAACCGACACCGTCTGGATGTTCGGTCTCTATGCCACCGCGGTGGGTGCCGGCACGCTGTTCTTGCCGATCAACGCCGGCTTGAACGGCCCGCTGGTGTTGCTGTTGATGGCGTTGTTCGCTTTCCCGCTGACCTATTTGCCGCACCGCGCGCTCAGTCGCTTCGTGCTTTCCGGCTCCAGCCGCGACGGCAACATTCACGATGTGGTGGTGGAACACTTCGGCGTGCTGGCCGGCAAAATCATCATGGTGCTGTATCTGATGGCGTTCTTCCCGATCGTGCTGGTGTACAGCATTTCGATCACCAACGCGCTGGACAGCTTCCTGATCCACCAGTTCCACGTGGCGCCGCTGCCGCGCATCTGGCTCAGCCTGGCGGTGGTGGTGGTGCTCAATCTGGTGTTGCTGCGCGGCAAAGACAGCATCGTGGCGGCGATGGGCATGCTGGTGTTTCCGCTGCTGGTGTTCCTGATGGGCATTTCGCTCTATCTGATGCCGAGCTGGAATACCGCCAACTTCGTTCACGGCCTGGCCGCCACCCGCTTTGACACGCCGGGGCTGTGGCATTCGCTGTGGCTGGCGGTGCCGGTGATGGTGTTCTCCTTCAGCCATGCGCCGATCATCTCTTCCTTCGCCTCGACCCAGAAGAGCCTGTACGGCGACAAGGCGGAACGCCGCTGCGCACGCATCATGCGTTACAGCTATGTGCTGATCTGCGTCACCGTGCTGTTCTTCGTGTTCAGCTGCGTGCTGAGCCTGTCTCACGAAGACATGCTGCAGGCGAAGGAGCAGAACATCACCGTGCTGACTACGCTGGCCAACAAGTTCTCCAATCCGCTGATCGCCTATCTTGGCCCGGTGATGGCGATGTTGGCGATGGCCAAGTCCTATCTCGGCACTTCGCTGGGGGTGACGGAAGGGGCGACCAGCCTGATCGACGGCGTCACGCGCGCGGTCGGCAAGCCGCTCAGTTCGCGCCTGACGCACCGCATCTCCGCGGTATCGTTGTTCCTGCTCACCTGGGCGGCGACGGTGTGGAACCCCAGCGCGCTGCACATTATCGAAACCATCAGCGGCCCGCTGATTGCGGCGATCCTGTTCATCCTGCCGATGTACGCCGTGCGTGCGGTGCCGGCGATGCGCCAATACCGCGCGGCGAGCAACGTCTTCGTGCTGGTGATGGGCCTGATCGCGCTGTCGGCGCTGATCTACGGCCTGGTGTGATCCCCGGGCGCGCCACTTCCGGCGCGCCTCTTAACGTCCCTCTACACATCCCTTTGCAATTAATCGCCGATTTGCCGGGCGTTATCTTTGATAATGCAAGCCATTCTCATTAGTATTTCCCGATTGCGTTCTTGACTAAGGAGTTTTCGTGCACCGTCGAATCACCTTGCCGGCGCTGGTTTGCGCCGCCTTGCTCGCCTCTCCGGCGATGGCCACCACTTATCCGCTGACGCTGACCGACACTTCCGGCCAGACGATCACCCTCCCGCAAGAGCCGAAACGCATCGTGGTGCAGGACGGGCGCGACATTCTCACGTTGGCGCTGCTCGATCGCGCCAACCCGTTCGGCCGGCTGGTGGCCTGGAATAACCTGCTGAAGAAAAGCGATGCGGCGACCTGGGATATCTTGCAGAGCAAATGGCCGGCGGCGAAAAACATCATCGATATGGGATTCAGCGATAAGGGCGAAGTGAACCTGGAGAGCGTGATCGCCAAGCGGCCCGATCTGATGATCGCCCAGCTGCGCTCCAAGCCTTCGCTGAGCCAGACCGGCGTGCTGGATCGGCTGAAGGCGCTGAACGTGCCGGTGCTGTTCATCGACACCATGCTCAAGCCGGTGGAAAACACGCCGAAAAGCGTGACGCTGCTGGGGGAAACCCTCAACCGCGAAAGCGAGGCCCGGCAATATACCGATTATTATCAGCAGCATTATCAGGCGATTCTGGCCAAGACGCAGGCGGTGGAACCCAAACCACAGGTGTTCTTCGAAGCCAAGGCCGGCCTGAACGGGCTGGAATCCTGCTGCTTCACCCATGCGCACGTCGGCTGGGGGGCGCTGGTTGAGGCGGTCGGCGCGCGCAACATCGGCTCCGCGCTGTTGCCGGGCGCGACCGGCGATGTCGCGCTGGAAAAAGTGATCGCCATGAAGCCGGACGCCTACATCGTTTCCGGCTCGCAGTGGGCCAGCAAGACCAACGCCGCGGTGCCGTTCGGCTACGGCGTGACGCAGCAGCAGGTGGATGAGGCTTTCAACCGCATGAAACAGCGCCCGGGCTTCTCTCAGGTGTCGGCGGTTAAGGCGGGGCGGTTCTACGGCATCTACCATAACTTCTACAACCACCCGTACAACATCGTCGGGCTGGAGTATCTGGCGAAGTTTATCTATCCGGCGCAGTTCCCGGATCTGGACCCGGCCAAGACCTACAGCGAGATCCTCAGTCGCTTTACCGAAGTGCCGGAAGGCAAGGGCATTTTGGGCGCGCAGGCGCCGGCGGGGAAATAACGGCAACGGGCGCGATCGCGCCCGTTTTTGATCCTTAGGCGGCGGCCGGCGTATAGGTGGAGATGATCTCTAACACGCCGTTGATGATGAACTGCACGCCCATACACACCAGCAGGAAGCCCATCAGGCGCGAGATCGCCTCAATGCCGCTTTTCCCCACCAACCGCATGATGGCGCCGGAGCTGAGCAGACAGGCCCACAGGATCACCGCGACCGTCAGGAAGATGGCGACCGGCGCCACGGCCAGCACCCAGGGTTCAAAACCCAGCGTGTTATCTTTGACGCTCGACGCCGAGCTGATGATCATCGCGATGGTGCCCGGCCCGGCGGTGCTCGGCATGGCCAACGGCACGAAGGCGATGTTGGCCGAGGTCTTATGGCGCAGCTCGTGCGACTTGCTCTCCACCTCCGGCGCCTCATCGGCGCTTTGTTGCGGGAACAACATGCGGAAACCGATGAAGGCGACGATCAGGCCGCCGGCGATGCGCAGGCCGGGGATCGAAATACCGAAGGTGTTCATCACCACCTGGCCGGCATAAAACGCCACCGTCATGATGCAGAACACATAAACCGAGGCCATCAGCGACTGCTGATTGCGCTCCTCACGCGTCATATTGCCGGATAACCCGAGCAGCAACGCCACCGTGGTCAGTGGGTTGGCCAGCGGCAACAGCAGCACCAAACCCAGTCCGATGGCCTGGAATAACTGCAAAATACCCGTCATAAAATAACTCCCTGTGCAACGTTCAAGCCGCCAGGCGGCGGCCCATGAGCTCCACAGCCTAGCCTGCCGTACGGCCGGCGGCAATGGGGATAGCTCGTAACGTTAATTAACCGTCGGCGGGCGCTTCATCTTCACCGCTGCACTCGGCGGTGAGTTCTGGTTCACCCTCACACCCCAGCGGCGCTTCGTTGACCGCGATCGCCCGCGGCACCGAACGCGCGCCAAAATGCACCAGCCCATACAAGGTCGCCAATACCGCGCACACTACGCCGAGGACTGCGAGTAACCGGTTCATCTTCTGCATAAGTCTCGATTGGAACAGACTGGTTTCAGAATAGCGGCTGGCGGCGAAGATCGCCACGCGAAGCCGGTATACCGCCGAACGGCGGCGACAAAGCGAGCGGTGCCTGGAAAATGCGCACATTTTTTGTGTTTTATGGCCTTTTTCGCCGCAGTTGGCCGGTAAAGGCCGACGTTTCGCATCAATTGCTACACCCTGCAGGCTCAGCTGCCTACCATAGGCGCGCTTTAAAACAAGAATGAGACTGACTATGCAAGACGAACTGAAACTTTTACTGGGGAAAATTGGCGCCTTCGCGCTTTCCGGCGCTTTTTTGGCGGCCTTGGTCGGCCTGGTGTTTATCGACGTGCACTGGTTGCATAATTTCGTGCATGAAACCTCGCTGACCGAAGTGGCGCAGGAGCTGTTGCTGCTCGCCATCGCCGGCGGTTTTTTCGCCGCGGCCAGACGGCAGGCTGAACGCCGCTCCGCCTGGATGCTGGTCGGCGGCTTCTTTCTGTGCATGCTGATCCGCGAGATGGACTTCGCCTTCGATGCGCTGTGGCACGGCGCCTGGGTGTGGTTTGCGCTGGCGGTCGCCTTGGCCTGTCTGTGGCATGCCGCAAGGCACGTCGCGGCGACGGTGCGTGGGCTGGCCTATTTCGCGACGCATCCCGGCTACGGCATGATGTGTGCCGGTCTGCTGTGCATTCTGGTGTTTTCACGCCTGTTCGGCATGGGTGCGCTGTGGCAAACGCTGATGCTGGACGGTTACAACCGGGTGGTGAAAAACATGGTGGAAGAAGGCTGCGAACTGTTGGGTTACGGCCTGTGCCTGTTGGCCACCTTCAGCTACCTGAAAAGCGTTTTTGTGTCGAATAAAGCGAAAATGTGAGGGCGGCGGCACTTTATTTATCCGGAACAATTTTAGTGATACTATTCGCTTAGCCGAATGCGGCTGAGAAGGTATGCGTTCCATTCTGTATACCCAGTGAGGTTTCAATCTGGCAATTGTGGGCGAGATCTGAAACCTGGCTGACCAAACCCAAAACCCAATTTTCGTACTGCATGTGATCTGTCGTGTGGGTCACCACTGTAGATAAGGAATTATTAATGCCTGTTATTACTCTTCCTGACGGTAGTCAGCGTCATTTCGACCACCCCGTTTCCCCGATGGATGTCGCGCGCGATATCGGCCCTGGCCTGGCGAAAGCCTGTATCGCCGGCCGCGTCAACGGCGAGCTGGTTGACGCCGGCGATCTGATCGAATCGGATGCGCAGCTGGCCATCATCACCATCAAAGATGAAGACGGTCTGGAAATCATGCGCCACTCCTGCGCGCACCTGCTGGGTCATGCGATCAAGCAGCTGTGGCCGGATACCAAAATGGCGATCGGTCCGGTGATCGACAACGGTTTCTATTATGACGTGGATATCGACCGCACCCTGACGCAGGAAGACCTGGATCTGCTGGAAAAGCGGATGCACGAGTTGGCCGATAAGGATTACGACGTCATCAAGAAGAAGGTCAGCTGGCAAGAAGCCCGCGACACCTTCGCTGAGCGCGGCGAAATCTACAAAGTGGCGATCTTGGATGAGAACATCAGCCATGACGATCGTCCGGGCCTGTATCACCACGAAGAATACGTCGACATGTGCCGCGGCCCGCACGTGCCGAACATGCGTTTCTGCCACCACTTCAAACTGCAGAAAACCTCCGGCGCTTACTGGCGCGGCGACAGCAAAAACAAAATGCTGCAGCGTATCTACGGTACCGCCTGGGCAGACAAGAAGCAGCTGAACGCCTACCTGCAGCGCCTGGAAGAAGCGGCCAAGCGCGATCACCGCAAGATCGGCAAACAGCTCGACCTGTATCACATGCAGGAAGAAGCGCCGGGCATGGTGTTCTGGCATAACGACGGTTGGACGATTTTCCGCGAGCTGGAAGCCTTCGTGCGCATGAAGCTCAAAGAGTACCAGTACCAGGAAGTGAAAGGTCCGTTCATGATGGACCGCGTGCTGTGGGAAAAAACCGGCCACTGGGAAAACTACAAAGACGCCATGTTCACCACCGCGTCGGAGAACCGCGAATACTGCATCAAGCCGATGAACTGCCCGGGCCACGTGCAGATCTTCAACCAGGGCCTGAAGTCGTACCGCGATCTGCCGCTGCGCATGGGCGAATTCGGCAGCTGCCACCGCAACGAGCCTTCGGGTTCCCTGCATGGTCTGATGCGCGTGCGCGGCTTCACGCAGGATGACGCCCACATCTTCTGTACCGAAGAGCAGGTGCGCGCCGAAGTGAACGAATGCATTCGCATGGTTTATGACGTGTACGGCACCTTCGGCTTCGACAAGATCGCCGTCAAGCTGTCCACGCGTCCGGAAAAACGCATCGGCACCGACGACATGTGGACCCGTGCGGAAGAAGACCTGGCCGCCGCGCTGACCGAGAACGGCATTCCGTTCGAGTACCAGCCGGGCGAGGGCGCCTTCTACGGACCGAAAATTGAATTTACCCTGCATGATTGTTTGGATCGCGCATGGCAATGTGGTACCGTGCAGCTCGATTTCTTCTTGCCGGGCCGTTTGGGCGCCTCGTACGTTGGCGAAAACAACGATCGCGTCGTGCCGGTAATGATTCACCGCGCCATTTTGGGCTCCATGGAACGCTTCATCGGTATCCTTACCGAAGAATACGCCGGGTTCTACCCGACCTGGATCGCTCCGGTGCAGGTGGTGGTGATGAATATCACCGACAGCCAGTCTGATTACGTCCAGCAATTGACCAAAAAACTGCAGGATGCAGGTATTCGCGTGAAAGCGGACTTGAGAAATGAGAAGATTGGCTTTAAAATTCGCGAACATACTTTACGTCGAGTCCCTTACATGTTGGTGTGCGGCGACAAAGAGGTCGAAGCAGGCAAAGTTGCCGTTCGTACCCGCCGTGGCAAAGACCTGGGAAGCCTGGACGTAAACGAAGTCGTAGACAAGCTGCTGAAAGAGATTCGCAGCCGTAGTCTTCATCAACTGGAGGAATAAAGTATTAAAGGCGGAAAACGAGTTCAACCGGCGCGTCCTAATCGCATTAACAGAGAAATTCGCGCGCAAGAAGTTCGCCTAACCGGCGTCGATGGCGAGCAGATTGGTATCGTCAGTCTGAATGAAGCTCTTGAAAAAGCTGAGGAAGCGGGCGTTGATTTAGTAGAAATCAGCCCAAATGCCGAACCGCCAGTTTGCCGAATCATGGATTACGGCAAATTCCTCTACGAGAAGAGCAAGTCGACGAAAGAACAGAAGAAGAAGCAAAAAGTTATTCAGGTCAAGGAAATCAAATTCCGTCCTGGCACCGATGATGGCGACTATCAGGTCAAACTACGCAACCTGATTCGCTTTCTGGAAGATGGCGATAAAGCCAAAATCACCCTGCGTTTCCGCGGGCGTGAGATGGCGCACCAGCAGATCGGTATGGAAGTGCTTAACCGCGTCCGTAAAGACCTGTGTGAAGATATGGATCTGGCAGTGGTCGAATCCTTCCCTACGAAGATCGAAGGCCGCCAGATGATTATGGTGCTCGCTCCTAAGAAGAAACAGTAAGGCTTACAAGTAATGAAACCCGCGCGGCGCTTGCGCTGTGTGGGTTTTATTCGCCCAACTGATTCGTTGTTTAACAATGCGAAGTGGATTTAATTAAAATGCCAAAGATTAAAACTGTACGTGGTGCAGCCAAGCGCTTCAAAAAGACCGGCAGCGGTGGTTTTAAGCGTAAACATGCCAACCTGCGTCATATTCTGACCAAAAAAGCAACCAAGCGTAAACGTCACCTGCGTCCGAAAGGCATGGTGTCTAAAAACGATCTGGTCCTGGTTACCGCGTGCCTGCCGTACGCATAAGCCATTTTTTTTTGAATTTAGAATAAGACTTTAGGAGAGAGCATATGGCTCGCGTAAAACGTGGTGTAATTGCACGCGCACGTCACAAGAAAATCATGAAGCAGGCGAAAGGCTACTACGGTGCCCGTTCGCGCGTATATCGTGTTGCCTTCCAGGCAGTAATCAAAGCAGGTCAGTATGCTTACCGTGACCGTCGTCAACGTAAGCGTCAGTTCCGTCAGCTGTGGATTGCACGTATCAACGCAGCTGCTCGTCAGAACGGTCTGTCTTACAGCAAGTTCATCAACGGCTTGAAAAAAGCCTCGATCGAAATTGACCGTAAGATCCTGGCTGACATCGCAGTCTTCGACAAAGTGGCCTTCGGCGCACTGGTTGAGAAAGCGAAAGCAGCTCTGGCGTAAGTCAGTAGAAGAGGGAGCTTGCTCCCTCTTTTAATCTTTGTTTTCAGCGACAAATATTGACTTTCATTGGCCGCCGCTATATCACTGGTGGACAATCATCGACAAGGTACCGCAATCATGCACGCAGCTCTTTTTCGTTTCTTTTTTTACTTTAGCGCCTGATTTCAGGAGGCTTTGCGCGTAAGAAAAGAAACGAAAAGTAGCGCCTAAGCCTCCCTCGTGGAGGCTTTTTTGTTTTTGGCCATCGTCCCGCCTTGCCAGGCGTTGCGGTGAGGGCGGCAGACGCAACGCGGGCCATGCGCCGCGCAGGCGAGCCGGCCAGCCGGCAACGTATTGAAAAGTCTTTGAATAATGGTCAAAGGCGTGTTCGAATATAGATAACAATTACTTAGGGCCATCCCGGCCAGAGGAAGAGGAAAGCAATGCCACATCTCGCAGAGCTGGTTGCCAATGCCAAGGCAGCCGTAGAAGATGCCCAGGATGTTGCCGCGTTAGATTTGGTGCGCGTCGAATATTTTGGCAAGAAAGGTCATTTCACCTTGCAGATGCAGTCTCTGCGCGACGTACCGGCGGAAGACCGTCCGGCGGCCGGCGCGGTGATCAACCAAGCCAAGCAAGAGGTGCAGGACGCGCTGAACGCGCGTAAGAACACGCTGGAAAGCGCCGCGCTGAACGCGCGCCTGGCGGCTGAAACCATCGACGTTTCCCTGCCGGGCCGCCGTATGGAAAACGGCGGTCTGCATCCGGTGACCCGCACCATCGACCGTATCGAAACCTTCTTCGGCGAGCTGGGCTTCTCCGTGGCCACCGGCCCGGAGATTGAAGACGATTATCATAACTTCGACGCGCTGAACATCCCGGGGCACCACCCGGCGCGCGCCGACCACGATACCTTCTGGTTCGACGCCACGCGCCTGCTGCGCACCCAGACCTCCGGCGTGCAGATCCGCACCATGAAGAACCAGCAGCCGCCGATCCGCATCATCGCGCCGGGCCGCGTTTATCGTAACGACTACGATCAGACTCACACCCCGATGTTCCACCAGATGGAAGGGCTGATCGTCGATAAAGACATCAGCTTCACCAACCTGAAGGGTACGCTGCACGACTTCCTGAACAACTTCTTTGAAGAAGACCTGCAGGTTCGTTTCCGTCCGTCCTATTTCCCGTTCACCGAGCCGTCCGCTGAAGTGGACGTGATGGGCAAGAATGGCAAGTGGCTGGAAGTGCTGGGCTGCGGCATGGTGCATCCGAACGTGCTGCGCAACGTCGGCATCGATCCGGAAGTCTACTCCGGCTTCGCCTTCGGCATGGGCATGGAGCGCCTGACGATGCTGCGTTACGGCGTCACCGATTTGCGCGCATTCTTCGAAAACGATCTGCGTTTCCTCAAACAGTTTAAGTAAGGCGGGAATATCACATGAAATTCAGTGAACTCTGGTTGCGCGAGTGGGTAAACCCGGCCATCAGCAGCGAAGCATTATCCGATCAAATCACCATGGCCGGCCTGGAAGTGGACGGTGTGGATCCGGTCGCCGGTGCGTTTAACGGCGTTGTGGTGGGTGAAGTGGTCGAGTGCGGTCAGCACCCGAACGCCGACAAACTGCGCGTCACTAAGGTTAACGTCGGCGGCGATCGCCTGTTGGACATCGTCTGCGGCGCGCCGAACTGCCGTACCGGCCTGAAAGTGGCGGTCGCCACCGTGGGCGCGGTGCTGCCGGGCGACTTCAAAATCAAGGCCGCCAAGCTGCGCGGCGAACCTTCGGAAGGCATGCTGTGCTCGTTCTCCGAGCTGGGTATTTCCGACGATCATGACGGCATTATCGAGCTGCCGCTGGATGCGCCAATCGGCACCGACATCCGTGACTATCTGCAGCTGAACGACAACACCATCGAAATTAGCGTCACGCCGAACCGCGCCGACTGCCTGGGCATCATCGGCGTCGCGCGCGACGTGGGCGTACTGAACCAGGTTGCGCTGACCGAGCCGGATATGAGCCCGGTGGCTGCCACCATCGACGCCACGCTGCCGATCCGCGTTGACGCGCCGCAGGCGTGCCCGCGTTATCTGGGCCGCGTGGTGAAAGGCATCGACGTCACCGCGCCAACCCCGCTGTGGATGCGTGAAAAACTGCGTCGCTGCGGCATCCGCTCTATCGATGCGGTGGTTGACGTCACCAACTATGTACTGCTGGAGCTTGGCCAGCCGATGCACGCTTTCGATCTGAGCCGTATCGACGGCGGCATCGTGGTGCGCATGGCGGAAGAAGGGGAAACGCTGACGCTGCTGGACGGCAGTGAAGCCAAACTGAACGCCGACACCTTAGTGATCGCCGATCATCAAAAAGCGTTGGCGATGGGTGGCATCTTCGGCGGCGAGCATTCCGGCGTTAATGGGGAAACTCAGGACGTGCTGCTGGAATGCGCCTTCTTCAGCCCGCTGTCGATCACCGGCCGCGCGCGCCGTCACGGCCTGCACACCGACGCTTCTCACCGCTATGAGCGCGGTGTCGATCCGGCGCTGCAGTACAAAGCGATGGAGCGTGCCACGCGCCTGCTGCTCGATATTTGCGGCGGCCAGGCCGGCCCGATTATCGACGTGACCCACGAGAACGCACTGCCGAAGCGCGCCACCATCACGCTGCGCCGCGAGAAACTGGATCGCCTGATCGGCCACGTGGTGCCGAGCGAGCAGGTCAGCGACATTCTGCGCCGCCTGGGTTGCCAGGTGACCGAGCAGGGCGACAGCTGGCAAGCGGTCGCGCCGAGCTGGCGTTTCGATATGGAGATCGAAGAAGATCTGGTGGAAGAAGTGGCGCGCGTTTACGGTTACGACAACATCCCGGATGTGCCGGTCCGCGCCGATCTGGTGATGACCCAGCATCGCGAAGCCGATCTGACGCTGAAGCGCGTGAAGACCATGCTGGTCGATCACGGTTATCAGGAAGCGATCACCTACAGCTTCGTCGATCCGAAGGTGCAGGCGCTGTTGCACCCGAATGAAGAAGCGCTGATCCTGCCAAGCCCGATTTCGGTAGAAATGTCGGCGATGCGTCTGTCGCTGTGGACCGGCCTGCTGTCTGCGGTGGTGTATAACCAGAACCGCCAGCAGACGCGTCTGCGTCTGTTCGAAAGCGGCCTGCGCTTTGTGCCTGATAGTGCGGCAGATCTGGGTATCCGCCAGGACGTCATGCTGGCGGGGGTGATCGCCGGCCATACGCACGATGAACATTGGGATCTGGCGCGCAAGCCCGTCGACTTCTATGATTTAAAAGGGGATCTGGAGTCTGTCCTCGAACTGACCGGTAAATTATCCGAAATTCAGTTCCGGGCGGAAGCCAATCCGGCCCTGCATCCAGGGCAAAGTGCGGCGATTTATTTGCACGGCGAACGCGTAGGTTTCATCGGTGTGGTTCACCCGGAACTTGAACGTAAACTGGATCTTAACGGCCGCACCGTGGTGTTTGAACTGGAGTGGAACAAGCTTGCGAGCCGCGCTGTGCCTCAGGCGCGGGAGATTTCGCGCTTCCCGGCAAACCGCCGTGATATCGCCATTGTGGTGGCTGAAAACGTCCCCGCAGAAGATATTTTGGCCGAGTGTAAGAAAGTTGGCGCAAATCAGGTAGTTGGCGTAAACTTGTTTGACGTGTACCGTGGCAAGGGCGTGGCAGAAGGTGACAAGAGCCTGGCTATCAGTCTGGTATTGCAGGATACCGCTCGTACACTGGAAGAAGAGGAGATAGCCGCTACCGTTGCAAAATGCGTAGAGGCTCTAAAACAGCGATTCCAAGCATCCTTGAGGGATTGAACCTATGGCGCTTACTAAAGCTGAAATGTCAGAACACCTGTTTGAGAAGCTTGGGCTTAGCAAACGGGACGCCAAAGACCTGGTGGAACTGTTCTTCGAAGAGGTCCGTCGGGCCCTTGAGAACGGTGAACAGGTAAAACTGTCGGGTTTTGGCAACTTTGATCTGCGTGACAAGAACCAACGTCCGGGGCGCAACCCGAAGACCGGCGAAGACATTCCGATTACGGCGCGCCGCGTGGTGACTTTCCGTCCGGGTCAGAAGCTGAAAAGCCGGGTAGAAAACGCCAGCCCGAAAGGGTGAGTGACGTGACATCAAAAAAGGCCGCTTGCGCGGCCTTTTTCTTTTTTGGGGCAAAATTCAGTTTATTCCTAATCGAGCAGGTAGAGATTAAATATATTTATTAAATCACTACGGCGAAAATTTATTTAATCTTAATTGCGGAATATTCTTATATCTTATTTTTCTTGGGTGGTAATTTTATTTCTCTCTTCAATAACGACCATAATAATGGCCAGGGCCATCGCCGCGGTGACCACCGCCCCAGTGTGGACCCCAGCAGCAGGCACTGAGGGTTGAGGCCAGGGCCACCACGGCCAGCAGCATACCTATACGTTTAATCATCCTATTATCCTCCGGTGGGAATCCACTTAATTATAATTGTCGCGCGGCTTAAGCGGCGTCAGTTATTTGTTAAGCCTTGTCAGCGACTATGATAATTAAAGGCGGTGGCAAACAGTGTAGGGATTGTGTAAGGCCGTCGAAAACGATCTGAAAATAGGCATCGGTGAGATAGTCGCTAAATAAACGCACTGATATAACCACTGCAGCAAGAAAAATAGAGTGAGAAGGCAAAATGAAAAAGATCCTGTTGCTGGTGTGTTTCCCTCTGTTGCTGCCTTTGGCGGCGCAGGCCGATGTGTCCGTCGATATCAACGTACCGGGCGTTTCCCTGCATCTGGGGGATCAGGACCGCCGCGGTTACTACTGGGATGGCTACGACTGGCGTCCACCGCAATGGTGGCATGCGCATCAGGGGCGTGGCCTCGGCGAGCGCAATGCGCGTGGCTTGTACTGGGACGGCGGGCGTTGGCAACCTTCGCCACCGCGCGGGTATGAGCATCGCGAGCCGGCGCGCAGCGGCAATCCGTTCCACGGCGATCGCGATAATCGCGACCATGACCGGCGTCATGACGATCGCGGCGATCATAGTCGTGGCGATGACGGCCGCGGCCAGCCTTATCCGCAAGGCAACCCTGGCCCGCATCGTTAACCCCTGAGTTTATCGGCGGCTGGTTTTGCCATCATCGTTGCGATGACGGGCAGGGCCAGCCGCTGCTTTCCTGCGCCATCGCCAACGCAAGGCTTCCCCTTGCGGCGTTAACCCCCTAATATTCGACTCAGACGTCAATTATCCGGCCACGATAGCGGCCGGCAGGGAACCGCCGCGCCATGCCAACCAGCCGTACCTTCACCTTACTGTTGCAACACCAACGTTACCGCGACAAACGCCAGGTCATGCTGTTGGCGTTGGGCGTGGCGGTGGCGTTGTTGTTCAGCCTGTGCGCCGGGGATCAATGGATATGGCCGTCGGCGTGGTTCAGCGATCGTGCGCAGCTGTTTGTCTGGCAACTGCGTTTGCCGCGCGCGCTGGCGGTGATGCTGGTTGGCGCCGCCCTGGCGGTAGCGGGTGCGGTGATGCAGGCGCTGTTTGAAAACCCACTGGCGGAACCAGGCCTGCTGGGCGTGGCGAACGGCGCCGGCGTAGCGCTGGTGCTGACGGTATTGTTGGGCCACGGTCTGCTGCCGGTGGCGCTGATGAGCGCCGCCGCGATAGCCGGCGCGCTGGTGATGACTTTCTTGCTGCTGTGGTTTGCTCGCCGGCGGCGCCTGACCAATGCGCGGCTGTTGCTGGTTGGCGTAGCGCTGGGCATCGTGTGCAGCGCGCTGATGACCTGGGCGGTCTATTTCAGCACCAGCCTCGATCTGCGGCAGCTGATGTACTGGATGATGGGCGGTTTCGGCGGTGTCGACTGGCGTCAAAAGTGGCTGGTGCTGGCGTTGTTGCCGGTGCTGCTGTGGCTGTGCGGCCAGGGCCGAGCGCTCAATCTGATGGCGCTGGGCGAAGTGCAGGCGCGGCAGCTCGGGCTGTCGCTGCATGTGTGGCGCAATCTGCTGGTGCTGGCGATCGGCTGGCTGGTCGGTGTCAGCGTGGCGCTTGCCGGCGTGATCGGCTTCGTCGGGCTGGTGATCCCGCATATTCTGCGGCTCACCGGCCTGACCGACCAACGCTATCTGCTGCCGGCCTGTGCGCTGGCGGGAGCCGGCGTATTGCTGGTGGCCGATGTGATCGCCCGCGTTGCGCTACTGGCGGCCGAATTGCCGATCGGCGTGGTGACCGCCACGCTGGGGGCGCCGCTATTTATCTGGTTACTGACCCGGGCAAAAGGCGTAAGGTAGTTTTCTTCATTCACCTGCGATTAAAACTAAAGGATGACAACCGATGAGCAAGCCAATCTACAACCTGCCGTTACAAACCATCGAAAATCAGGCCACCACGTTGGGCGCCTATCAGGGCAAGGTGCTGCTGGTGGTCAATGTGGCCTCGGAGTGCGGCCTGACCAAGCAGTACGAAGGGCTGGAAGCGCTGTACGAAACCTATCGCGATCGGGGCCTGGAAGTGCTGGGGTTCCCGTCCAATGAATTCCTGGGCCAGGAGCCGGGCAGCAACGAAGAGATCCTGGCGTTTTGCCGTGGCACCTTCGGCGTGCAATTCCCGATGTTTGCCAAAATTGAGGTGAACGGCGACCAGCGCCATCCGCTGTATCAGGCGCTGATTGCCGCGCAGCCGGAGGCCACCGCCCCAGAGGGCAGCGAATTCCTGGCGCGGATGACCAGCAAAGGCCGCGCGCCGAAGCAAGCCGGCGATATTCTGTGGAACTTCGAGAAATTCCTCGTCGCGCGCGACGGTACGGTGATCCAGCGCTTCTCGCCTGACACTACGCCGGAAGATCCGGCGCTGGTGGCGGCGGTGAAACAAGCGCTGGCGGGATAAGACGGATGCTGCAGCTCGTTGAGGTTGGCGTGGCGGGGCGCCTGGCGCCTTTTTCGGCACAGATTGACGGCGGGTTGCAGGTCCATCTGATCGGCCCGAACGGCGCGGGGAAGAGCACCCTGTTGGCGCGGGTGGCGGGCATGTTGCCGGGGCTGGGCGAGGTCCGCCTGAACGAACGCGCGCTGTCCGATTATTCGGGGAGCGAACTGGCATGCCGGCGCGGTTACCTCAGCCAGCAACAGCCGCCGGTGTCGCTGATGCCGGTATTTCAGTATTTGGCGTTGCATCGGCCCGCGGCAGCGCCGCAAACTGATGTGGAGCACGCCATCCTCTATCTGTGCCAGCGCCTGAAGCTGGCGGATAAGCTGTCGCGCATGCTGACGCAGCTTTCTGGCGGCGAATGGCAGCGGGTGCGGCTGGCGGCGGTGCTGTTGCAGGTGTGGCCCAGCGTCAATCCGCACAGTCGGCTGTTGCTGTTGGATGAACCGACCAACAGCCTGGACGTGGCACAGAAAGTTGCGCTGGATCGCCTGCTGCGGGAGTTTTGCCAGAGCGGGCGCAGCGCTCTGGTGTGCGCGCACGATCTGAATCATACCTTGCAGCAAGCCGATCGGGTTTGGTTGCTGCACGCCGGGCGGCTGGTGGCGCAGGGCGTGACGCGTGAGGTGATGGCGCCCGCACTGCTGTCGCAGATCTACGAAGTGGATTTCCACCTGCAATGGGTGGGAGAACAGCGTTGGATCATGACCAAAACGGCTTAGATTTCTCCGCCAGCGTTCCACAACATAAACGAAAACTAAACATAGTGAATATAAATAGCGGGGTAAGCATTGACCAATATTGTGCTGCCTCTCATTTTCTCGTCGATTTTCTTGAAAAACGTCGATGACGTGCTACGCTTGATTCGGCAAAAATAAAATAAGTAAATAATTATTTAAAAACATAATAAATTGATTTTAATAATGATTTTAAATTGATGATGGCGACACCCACCAATCAGTTAACCCACTGATGACAAGTCTCGTCTTAAGGTTTAGTTAAGCTTGCGGCCTTACATTGGCAGTTAATCCACGGAAACGATTCTTCTCTGGCGTTTAATATTCGTTAAACGAAAGGGATTTACAGTGTCATCAAAAGCAGTTCGATACGTTTGGGGTTAACTATGGATCAATTTTTGCCTTTCTCTCGCCCGGCCATTGGCGATGAAGAAATCGCCGCGGTAGAGAAAGTGTTGCGTTCAGGTTGGATCACCACCGGGCCGCAAAACCAGCAATTGGAAAGCGACTTCTGTTCCACCTTCGGTTGTAAGCACGCCATCGCCGTCAGTTCCGCCACCGCGGGCATGCACATCACGCTGATGGCGCTCGGCATCGGTCCCGGCGACGAAGTCATCACCCCCTCGCAAACCTGGGTTTCCACCCTCAACATGATCGAGCTGCTGGGCGCCACGCCGGTGATGATCGACGTTGACCGTGATACGCTGATGGTCAGCGCCGCCGATGTCGAGGCCGCCATCACCCCGAAAACCAAAGCGATCGTTCCGGTGCATTACGCTGGGGCTCCCCTGCAGATGGACGCGCTGCGCGCCGTGGCCGAACGCCACCGTCTGCCGTTGATCGAAGACGCCGCTCACGCGGTCGGTACGCGTTACAACGGCGAATGGGTCGGCGCACGCGGCACGGCGATTTTCTCGTTCCACGCGATTAAAAACGTGACCTGCGCCGAAGGCGGCCTGATCGCCACCGACGACGATGCGCTGGCGGATCGTCTGCGTTGCCTGAAATTCCACGGTCTGGCCGTCGATGCCTTCGACCGCCAACAGCTCGGCCGCAAACCGCAGGCCGAAGTGGTGGAGCCGGGTTACAAATACAACCTGTCCGACATTCACGCGGCGATCGCCGTGGTGCAACTGTCGCGCTTTGCTGAGCTGAACGCGCGCCGTAAAGCGCTGGCGCAGCGCTACCTGAAGGCGCTGGAAGGTTCGCCGTTCCAACCGTTGGGCGTGCCGGATTACCCGCATGAACACGCCTGGCACCTGTTTATGGTCCGCGTCGATCCAGAACGTTGCGGCATCGATCGCGACCAGCTGATGGAGCGCCTGAAAGAGGTTGGCGTCGGTACCGGGCTGCATTTCCGCGCCGCCCATACCCAGAAATTCTACCGTGAGCGTTACCCGCAGCTTTCTTTGCCGAACACCGAATGGAACTCGGCGCGGCTGTGCACCTTACCGCTATTCCCTGATATGACCGACGCCGATGTCGATCGCGTGGTCAATGCCTTGTCTTCTGTTGTGGAGTCTTTACGTGTCTCGCGTTGAACCGATTAAAAAAGTGTCGATAGTCATCCCGGTATACAACGAGCAGGAAAGTTTGCCGGCGTTGCTGGAGCGTACTACCGCCGCCTGTAAGCAGTTGTCTCAGCCTTATGAAATCATCCTCGTCGACGATGGCAGCAGCGACAACTCCGCTGACATGCTGACCGCAGCGGCGGAAAAGCCGGACAGCCACGTGATCGCCGTCCTGCTGAACCGCAACTATGGCCAGCACTCGGCCATTATGGCCGGTTTCAACCAGGTGACCGGCGATCTGGTGATTACGCTGGACGCCGATCTGCAGAACCCGCCGGAAGAGATCCCGCGCTTGGTCAGCGTGGCGGAAGAGGGCTATGACGTAGTGGGCACCGTGCGCGCCAACCGTCAGGACTCCTGGTTCCGCAAAAGCGCCTCGCGGGTGATCAACATGATGATTCAACGCGCCACCGGCAAGTCGATGGGGGACTACGGCTGCATGCTGCGCGCCTATCGTCGTCATATCGTGGAGGCGATGCTGCACTGTCATGAACGCAGCACCTTCATCCCTATTCTGGCGAACACCTTCGCCCGTCGCACCACCGAAATCGAAGTGCGCCACGCCGAGCGCGAGTTTGGCGATTCCAAATACAGCCTGATGAAGCTGATCAACCTGATGTACGACCTGATCACCTGCCTGACCACCACACCGCTGCGTTTGCTCAGCGTGGTCGGCAGCATCGTGGCGCTGTCCGGTTTCGTGCTGGCGCTGGTGCTGATTGCGCTGCGTCTGCTGCTGGGTCCTGAATGGGCCGCCGGCGGCGTGTTCACCCTCTTCGCCGTCCTGTTCACCTTTATCGGCGCCCAGTTTGTTGGCATGGGGCTACTGGGTGAATACATCGGCCGCATCTATACCGACGTGCGCGCACGTCCTCGCTATTTTGTTCAGAAAGTGGTCGGCGTACAGCAAGACCACAATACTCAGGAAGAAGAATGATGAAAGCTATTGTATTTGCTTACCATGATATTGGCTGCGCAGGTCTGAAAGCGCTGACTGAGGCGGGTTATGACGTGCAGGCCGTGTTCACGCACACTGATGACCCTGGTGAGAACAACTTCTTCTCCTCCGTGGCCCGTTTGGGCGCCGAATTGGATCTGCCGGTCTACGCGCCGGAAGATGTGAACCACCCGCTGTGGGTTGATCGCATTCGCGAACTGCAGCCGGACGTGATCTTCTCGTTCTATTACCGTCACATGCTGAGCGACGAGATCCTGTCGCTGGCGCCGCTGGGCGGTTTCAACCTGCACGGTTCGCTGCTGCCGCGCTACCGTGGCCGCGCGCCGGTGAACTGGGCATTGGTGAATGGCGAAACCGAAACCGGCGCCACGCTGCACAAGATGGTGAAGCGCCCGGATGCCGGCGACATCGTTGGTCAGCAGAAAGTGACCATCGCCGACAACGACACCGCGTTGACGCTGCACAAAAAAGTGCTGGAAGCCGCGCAGGCCGTATTGAAAGAGCAGCTGCCGAAGCTGAAGAACGGCACCGCCAGCTTCACCAAGCAGGATGAGTCCCAGGCCAGCTACTTCGGTCGCCGCACCGCGGCGGACGGCGAGATCCTGTGGCACAAATCCGCCAAAGAGATCAACAACCTGGTGCGCGCCGTCACCGAACCGTACCCGGGTGCCTTCAGCTACCTCGGCCAGCGCAAGCTGATCGTCTGGCGCTCTCGCGTGCTGGATACCCAACACGATAAGCAACCGGGCACCGTGCTGAGCACCGCGCCGCTGGTCATCGCCTGTGGCGAAGGCGCGCTGGAAATCGTCGCCGGTCAGAACGAAAGTGGCCTGTATGTGCAGGGCAGCCGCCTGGCGCAGGAAATGGGCATCGTCACCGACGTGCGTCTGGCCGCCAAGCCGAATGCCGTGATGAAGCGCCGCACCCGCGTGCTGATCCTCGGGGTCAACGGTTTCATCGGTAACCACCTGACCGAGCGCCTGCTGCGCGACGATCGTTATGACATCTACGGTCTGGATATCGGCTCTGATGCCATCAGCCGCTTCCTCGACAACCCGCGTTTCCACTTCGTGGAAGGCGACATCAGCATCCATTCCGAGTGGATCGAGTATCACATCAAGAAATGCGACGTGGTGCTGCCGCTGGTGGCGATCGCGACGCCGATCGAATACACCCGCAACCCGCTGCGCGTGTTCGAGCTGGACTTCGAAGAGAACCTGAAGATCGTTCGCGACTGTGTGAAATACAACAAGCGCATCATCTTCCCGTCCACTTCCGAAGTGTACGGCATGTGCGACGACAAAGAGTTCGATGAAGATCATTCGCGTCTGATCGTCGGGCCGATCAACAAACAGCGCTGGATCTACTCGGTTTCCAAACAGCTGCTGGATCGGGTGATCTGGGCCTACGGCGCCAAAGAAGGCCTGAAGTTCACGCTGTTCCGTCCGTTCAACTGGATGGGGCCGCGTCTGGATAACCTGGACGCCGCGCGCATCGGTTCTTCCCGCGCCATCACCCAGCTGATCCTCAACCTGGTGGAAGGTTCGCCGATCAAACTGATGGACGGCGGCGCGCAGAAACGTTGCTTCACCGACATCAACGACGGCATCGAAGCGCTGTTCCGCATCATCGAGAACCGCGACGGCCTGTGCGACGGCCAGATCGTCAACATCGGCAACCCGACCAACGAAGCGAGCATTCGCGAGCTGGCGGAAATGCTGTTGGAAAGCTTCAACAACCACCCGCTGCGCGACCGCTTCCCGCCGTTTGCCGGCTTCAAGGATGTGGAGAGCAGCAGCTACTACGGTAAAGGTTACCAGGACGTCGAGCACCGCACGCCGAGCATCAAGAACGCGCGCCGCCTGCTGGACTGGCAGCCGACCATCGAGATGAAGCAAACCGTCGCCGATACGCTGGACTACTTCCTGCGCACTACCGTTCAGGAAGGGAACGGTGCATGAAGAAAGTCGGTCTGCGGGTTGATGTAGATACCTTCAGCGGCACCCGTGAAGGGGTGCCGCAGTTGCTGGACCTGTTCGAAAAGTACGACATTCAGGCCAGCTTCTTCTTCAGCGTGGGACCGGACAACATGGGGCGCCATCTTTGGCGCCTTTTGCGTCCGAAATTTCTGTGGAAAATGCTGCGTTCGAATGCCGCCTCGCTGTACGGCCTGGACATTCTGCTGGCCGGCACCGCCTGGCCGGGGCGCAATATTTCGCGCGCGTTGGGGCCGCTGATGAAGCGCACCGCCGAAGCCGGTCATGAAGTCGGGCTGCACGCCTGGGATCACCAGGGCTGGCAGGCCAAGGTCGGCAAGTGGAGCGAGGCGCAGTTGACCGAACAGGTGCAATTGGGCGTCGACGCTCTGAGCGCCTGCACCGGTCGGCCGGTGAAATGCTCCGCCGTGGCGGGCTGGCGTGCCGATACGCGCGTGCTGGAGGTCAAGCAGCGCTTCGGCTTCCATTACAACAGCGATTGCCGCGGCACCCATCCGTTCCGCCCGGTGCTGAGCGACGGGCGTCACGGTACGGTGCAGATCCCGGTGACGTTGCCGACTTTCGACGAGGTGATCGGCAGCGAAGTGAGCATGGCCGACTTCAACGACTATATTCTGCGCGCCATCGAGAACGATCGCGGCGTACCGGTGTACACCATTCACACCGAAGTGGAAGGCATGTCGCAAGCGGCGATGTTCGAACAGTTATTGCAACGCGCACGGCAGCAGGGCATCGAATTCTGCCCGCTGAGCGCGCTGTTGCCGCAAGATTTGGCGTCACTGCCGTTGGGCCGCATCAAGCGCGCTCCTTTCCCCGGCCGCGAAGGTTGGCTGGGCTGTCAAACCGATGTGAAGGACGTTACATGAAGGCGCTAAAAGGATCCTGGGCCATTGTGCTGGCCGTTTTTTTTGCTCTGGTTTACCTGATCCCGCTGAACGGTCGCCTGCTGTGGCAGCCGGACGAGACGCGTTATGCCGAGATCAGCCGTGAGATGCTGCAGCGCGGCGATTGGGTGGTGCCGCATCTGCTGGGGCTGCGTTATTTCGAAAAGCCGGTAGCGGGTTACTGGTTCAATAACATCAGCCAATGGCTGTTCGGCGAAAACAACTTTGCGGTGCGCTTCGGCTCGGTGTTCAGCACCGGCATGACCGCATTGCTGGTGTTCGCGCTGGCGATGCTGATGTGGCGCAATGCGCGCCGCGCCAGCCTGGCGACGCTGATGTTCCTGTCGATGGTGCTGGTATTCAGCATCGGCACCTACAGCGTGCTCGATCCGATGATTTCGCTGTGGTTGGCGGCGGCGATGGTCAGCTACTATCTGACGCTGAAAGCCACCTCGGTCAAAGGCAAACTGGGCGCTTACGCGCTGCTGGGGCTGGCCTGCGGCATGGGCTTTATGACCAAGGGCTTCCTGGCGCTGGCGGTGCCGGTGATCGCGGTGATCCCGATCGTCATTCAGCAACGACGCATCAAGGATCTGCTGTTCTACGGCCCGGTGGCGATCGTAACCGCCACGCTGCTCAGCCTGCCGTGGGCGCTGGCGATCGCGCAGCGTGAACCCGATTTCTGGAATTACTTCTTCTGGGTCGAGCACATTCAGCGTTTCGCCGAAGATAACGCTCAGCACAAGGCGCCGTTCTGGTATTACCTGCCGATCCTGCTGGCGGCGGTGCTGCCGTGGCTGGCGCTGCTGCCCGGTGCGCTGCTCAAAGGCTGGCGTGAGCGCGTGCAGCGCCCGGAGCTGTTCTTCCTGCTGAGCTGGGCGATGATGCCGTTGATCTTCTTCAGCATCGCCAAAGGCAAGCTGCCGACCTACATTCTGCCGTGCATGGCGCCGCTGGCGCTGCTGATGACCGCCTATGCGGAAGACTACGCCGCTACGCTGCGCACCAAGCTGTTTAAGGCCAACGCCTGGCTGAACGGCCTGTTCGGGCTGATCGGCATCGTGGCGCTGGTGGTGTTGATCTCCGGTTTGCTGCCGAAGGCGCATCTGTTTACCCCGCAGGAGTGGCCAAAAGTGGTTCTCGGCCTGATCGCCTTCGGCGGCTGGCTGCTGTTCGCGCTGGTCTCCGTACGCGATAACGGCCGCCAATGGCGTTGGGCGGCGGCTTGCCCGGTGCTGTTGTGTCTGGTGATCGGTTACGCGATTCCGCAGCAGGTGACCGACTCCAAACTGCCGCAGAACTTCGCGCGCGCCACGATGGCCGAGCTGGGCAACAGCCGTTATGTGCTGACCGACAGCGTCGGGGTGGCGGCCGGCCTGGCATGGGAGCTGAAGCGCAGCGACGTGCTGATGTACAGCCAGAAAGGCGAGGTGGCCTATGGTCTGGAGTATCCGGACGCCAAGGGGCACCTGATCAGCGACGCCGACTTCCCGCAGTGGCTGGCGCTGGCGCGCAAGCAGGGGAACGTGTCGCTGGTGCTGCAGCTGTCCCGCGGCGAAGCGTTGCCGCAGGAACTGCCTGCCGCAGACAAGGTGGATCGCATGAATCGTCTGGTGCTGATGTGGTATAAACAGCAACCATGATGGGTTTTCTGTTGGTGGTAGTGGTCAGTCTGCTCACCTGTGGTGGGCAGCTGTGCCAGAAGCAGGCGGCGCACTGTTGGGAACAGGCCGGCGAGGCGCGGCTGAAGCAGACGCTGCGCTGGCTGGCGCTGGCGGTGTTGTTGCTGGGGCTGGGCATGGCGGTGTGGCTCAATGTGCTGCAACGCCTGCCGCTTAGCCTGGCTTACCCGATGCTGAGCCTGAATTTCGTGATGGTGACGCTGGCGGCGCGTTGGCTGTTTCATGAGCCAACGACCCCGCGCCATTGGTGCGGCGTGGCGTCGATTATGTTGGGGATCCTGCTGATGAGCGTGCATTCATGAGGGGCTATGCCTGGGGCGCTGCCAGCGTGCTGCTGGTGACGCTGGCGCAGTTGCTGATGAAGTGGGGCATGGTGCAAATCCCGCTGATGTCGTTCGCCGACGTCTCGTTGGCGTTGATCGGCGACTACTGGCTGCCGTTGCTGGCAGTGGGCGGCGGCATCTTCGGTTATGCGTTGTCGATGCTGTGTTGGTTCTTTGCGCTGCGCCACCTGCCGTTAAACCGCGCTTATCCTCTGCTGAGCGTCAGCTACGCGCTGGTCTATCTGGCGGCGGTGATCCTGCCGTGGTTTAACGAATCCGCTACGCTGCTGAAAACGTTGGGCACGCTGTTTATTCTGTTCGGCGTCTGGCTGATTAACAGCAAATCCGAGACGAAATCGCCGGAATAGGGTCAAAACCGGCGATCCTGCTATTATCTCCCTCATGGCGCTTGCCTTTTTCCCCGTGCGGGAGATAAATTACGCCAAATAGCGCTCTCCTTACGTGATGCCGGCTTTGCCTCGCAGGCGGTGGTGGTGTGCCGATTGGCATAATGCGGCAGCGTGTTCAATGAAGGGATATTATGCGGATGCGTGTGTGGTTTTTATTAGCCAGTTTGATTCTCGCCGGTTGCAGCAGCCATGCGCCGCCGCCCAGCGGCCGCCTGGCGGATTCGATCGTGGTGGTGGCCCAGCTCAATGAGCAGCTGCGCCAGTGGTACGGCACACCTTACCGCTATGGCGGTCTGGATCGCGGCGGCGTGGATTGTTCCGGCTTCGTTTACCGCACGTTCCGCGATCGTTTCGACATGCAGCTGCCCCGTTCGACCGAAGAGCAAACCTCGCTGGGCACCAAAGTCTCGCGCGATGAGCTGATGCCGGGCGATCTGGTGTTTTTCAAGACCGGCGGTGGCGAGAACGGCCTGCACGTCGGCATCTACGATACCAACGACCAATTTATCCACGCTTCGACCAGCCGCGGGGTGATCCGTTCCTCGCTCGATAACGTCTACTGGAAGCGGGTGTACTGGCAGGCGCGACGCATTTAGCCTTAACCTGTTGATTTGGTGTATCATGGCGGCATCACGTGTTTTGAACGGTGCCTGCCATGAACAGCCTGCGTTTACTGATCTCCGACTCCTACGATCCCTGGTTCAACCTGGCGGTGGAAGAGTGCATCTTCCGCGAAATGACCACGCAAAAAATCCTCTTCCTGTGGCGCAACGCCGAAACGGTGGTGATTGGCCAGTCGCAGAATCCCTGGAAAGAGTGCAACACCCGACGCATGGAGCAGGACGGCATTCGGCTGGCGCGGCGCAGCAGCGGCGGCGGGGCGGTATTTCATGACCTGGGCAACACCTGCTTTACCTTTATGGCCGGCAAGCCGGGTTACGACAAAAGCGTCTCGACCAACATCATTCTGCAAGCGTTGCGGCAGTTGGGGGTTACCGCCGACGCCTCGGGCCGTAACGACCTGGTAATGGAAACCGCCGACGGGCCGCGTAAAATCTCCGGTTCGGCCTATCGCGAAACGCAGGATCGCGGTTTCCATCACGGCACGCTGCTGCTGAACGCCGATCTGGAGCGGCTGGCGGACTATCTGAATCCGGATCCCAAAAAGCTGCAGGCCAAGGGCATCGCCTCGGTGCGTTCGCGCGTCGCCAATCTGGCGGAGTTTTTGCCGGGCATCAGCCATGAGCAGGTGTGCGAGGCGATCGCGCAGGCCTTCTTCGCCCACTATGGCGAAACGGCCGAACCGGAGATCATTTCGCCGGATGCGCTGCCCGATCTGCCCGATTTTGCCGCGCAGTTCGCCAAACAGAGCAGCTGGGAATGGAATTTTGGCAAAGCGCCGGCATTCAGTCACCTGCTGAACGAACGCTTCGTCTGGGGCGGCGTGGACCTGTTCTTCGATGTGGAGAAGGGGGTCATTGTCCGCGCGCAGCTGTTCACCGACAGCTTGAATCCTGCTCCGCTGCAGCGGCTGGCGGAGGCGCTGGTGGGCTGCGCATACCGCAGCGAGCCGGTTTCCGCGTGCTGTGATCGTCTGATGGCGGACTATCCGCAACAGGCGGCCGAATTGAGCGAGCTGCGGCAATGGCTGAGCGAAACAATCCGCTGACCGGCAGGCTGGCGAGGATGAAGGGATGAGCGTGCTCATCCCTTTTTTTATCCCTGAATCCGGCGATGTGCCAGGGCGTAGCGTAGATTTTCTAAAAATCAAGGTGGGCACTTTTTTACGTTTTCAATGCGACGAATAACAGGTGGAATTGATGTGTTATTAAATTTAATCAGTCATCGTTAACGGCAGGAAAAATCGGCGTTACGGGTGAAAGATTATTTTACTTTATTTAAGATTTTTCTTAATTAAAACAAAGGAGATAAGTCAAATTCCTGCCGTTATCCATTCTACTTAAGCCAAATATCTTTTCGTTCAACGCGCGGGCCGAGAAAACAGGCATAAGTCAGGCTGCTTTTCTTTGCGCCATTGACGATTGTCGTATAGCTTTAATCTATCAATTAAATGATATTTCATGGGCATTTGCATTGATATTTCCGATTAATCCCAGAAGGATTGATCGATAAAATATATTGATATACGATGATACGCTAGCCATTCATCCTGTGGCATAAAAATGAACATCCAACTCGAAGCTGACTTTATTAGTAGCTATGTTTTTCAACCTGTTTACTCAATGGAGGGTAGCCTGTTGGCGGTGGAAATGTTGAGCCGTTTCAACAGTCTAGACGGTGATTTAGCCATGCCGGCCGAAATTGGGATTAATTTATTGGCCCCTGAACAAAGGATTGAGTTATTTAATGAGCAATTGAAACTGGCGGAACGGCATGCTGCCTGGTTTACCGGTAACAGCGTGCAATTGACCATCAATATCGAAGAAACCATCGTCGAGCTTATTCTTTCCGATCCGGCGCTGTGCCAATGGATCAGGCAATACCCTTTTATTGCATTTGAAATGAGTGAGAGTTTTCCGAATCTTTCGGCCGGGAAGAACAACCCGAGCGTGCAGCGATTAAGCGAAATGTTTACGCTGTGGCTCGATGATTTTGGTTCCGGCAAAGCAACGTTGACCGCGTTGTACGATGGCTTGTTTGACTACGTTAAGATTGATAAGCGTTTTTATTGGCAGCTGTTTACCCATCAGGGGTATGACGTCGTCATCGACTCGTTGTTAAAGAATATCAATCTGTTGTGTAAAGGCGTGATCGTCGGAGGAATAGAGAAAAAAGAGTACTTTAATAAACTCAGATACGCCGGTGTTTTAGGCCTGCAAGGTTTTTTATGGCCCAGCGTTGGTGTGGATAATCTGCAATCTTTGCTGGCGATGCCCAGCGAATTCAATAATTAAGAAGTGATATAAAAAACTACACACAATGGGTAAATAATGGCGGGATGTTTATCCTGACTCCGTCGCCGTTATTCACCATCGTTTTTTTGCTGATAACCGCGTTTGTCAGCCGGCGTTAAACCGCGCTTCCTCCGTTGGGGGAAGCGCACCCCCTCGCATCCGTCCTGGCGACAGGCGGATGCGTTCTCCCTGCATTCCTTCGGTGTTAATCCGCCCGTTCAGGCTCTACACTACGCTGAAACGGAGGGCCTATGCCGCAGTTCGATAACGCTTATTACCAACAGTTACCCGGTTTTTACACCGCCCTGAACCCGACGCCGCTCAAGGATGCGCGCCTGCTGTACCATAGCGAGCCGCTGGCGCGCGAGCTGGGGCTGGATGAAAGCTGGTTTACTCAGGATAAAACCCCGATTTGGGCGGGGGAAACGCTGCTGCCGGGCATGCAGCCGCTGGCGCAGGTGTACAGCGGCCACCAGTTCGGCGTCTGGGCCGGGCAACTGGGCGATGGTCGCGGCATTTTGCTTGGCGAACAGCGCCTGGCGGACGGCAGCCACCGCGACTGGCACCTGAAGGGCGCCGGGCTGACGCCGTATTCGCGCATGGGGGATGGGCGCGCGGTGCTGCGCTCGGTTATCCGCGAGTTTCTGGCCTCCGAGGCGCTGCATCATCTGGGGATCCCCACCACCCGGGCGTTGACGATCGTCACCAGCGGCCAACCGGTGTTCCGCGAGCAGCCGGAACGCGGCGCGATGCTGCTGCGGGTAGCGGAAAGCCATGTGCGCTTCGGCCACTTCGAACACTTTTACTACCGCAAACAGCCGGAGCAGGTGCGGCAGCTGGCGGATTTCGTCATCGCTCGTCACTGGCCGCAGCTGCAGGATCAGGCCGATCGCTATCTGTTGTGGTTTACCGACGTGGTCGAACGCACGGCGCGCCTGATCGCCCATTGGCAAACCGTCGGCTTCGCTCATGGCGTGATGAACACCGACAACATGTCGATTCTTGGCATCACCATCGATTACGGCCCCTACGGCTTCCTCGATGACTACCAGCCCGGCTATATCTGTAACCATTCCGACCATCAGGGGCGCTACGCTTTCGACAATCAACCGGCGGTGGCGCTGTGGAACCTGCATCGCCTGGCGCAAACCCTGTCGGGGTTGATGAGCACCGAACAGCTGCAGCAGGCGCTGGCGGTGTATGAACCGGCGCTGATGCGCTCCTATGGCGAACAGATGCGCGCCAAACTCGGCTTCTTCACGCCGACGGCGCAGGATAACGACGTGCTTACCGGCCTGTTGAGCCTGATGGCGCAGGAAGGACGGGACTATACCCGCACGTTCCGCCTGTTGAGCGACACCGAGCAGCAGCAGGCGCAGTCGCCGCTGCGCGACGAGTTTATCGACCGTGCGGCGTTCGACGCCTGGTATCAGCAGTATCGCCAGCGCCTGCAGCAGGAGCAGGTGAGCGATGCGGAGCGGCAACGGGCGATGAAGGCGGTGAACCCGCGTTTGATTCTGCGCAACTATCTGGCGCAGCAGGCGATTGAGGATGCCGAGAAAGACGACGCGGGCCGTTTGCAGCGCTTGCATCAGGCCTTGCTGCGGCCGTTCGACGAGGCGCCGGAGTATGACGATCTCGCTGCGCTGCCGCCGGATTGGGGCAAGCATCTGGAGATTTCCTGCTCCAGCTGAGATGAAAAAGGGCGCCTAATGGCGCCCTTGAATTTTTATTGCCGCAGATAGACCTGCGGCAGCGGCGCTTCGGGATGATGCACCACGCCGAGATCGGCCTGATACCAGCGGGTGAGAATGTCTGCCTGCAGCACCTCCTGCGGCGTGCCGCTTGCCACCAGGCGGCCCTGATGCAACAGCAGAATGCGATCGGCGTACAGCGCGGCCAGATTGAGATCGTGCAGCACGCAGCAGACGCCCAGCGGCTGCTGGCGCGTCAGCGAGCGCAGCAAGCGTAGGGTGTGCTGCTGGTGGTACAGATCCAGCGCCGAGGTTGGCTCGTCGAGAAACAGCCAGGCGGGTGACGGCTGCGGTTGCCACAGCTGCGCCAACACCCGCGCCAGCTGTACCCGCTGCTGTTCGCCGCCGGAAAGCTGACGGTAGTCGCGCTGCGCCAGCGCCAGGCAGTCCGTTTGTTCCATCACCTGTTGGATCGCCTGATGCTGGTCGCGTTTACCGTGCGGCGCCCGCCCCATGCTGACCACTTCTTCCACGCTGAAGGGAAACGCCAGATCGCTGTACTGGCGCATCACGGCCCGGACTTTGGCCAATTGCTGCGGCGCCCAGTGTTCCAGCGGGCGGTCAAGCAGCCGGCATTCGCCGCAGTCCGGCGTCAGATAGCCGGTCAGCAAGCGCAGCAGCGTCGATTTGCCGGCGCCGTTAGGGCCGATAATCGCCACCATCTCACCGCTGGCGAGGCTCAGCGAAACGTCGTTGATCAAGCGGCGCGCGCCGAGGCTGTAGCGCAGCTCCCGGGCCGTCAGGCAGGCGGCGTTATCCACCGGTTCGCTCCCGCTGGCGCATCACCAGCCACAAGAAGTAAGGACCGCCGATCAGGCTGGTCATCAGCCCCACCGGCATTTCGGCCGGCGCCACCAGCGTGCGCGCCAGCGTGTCGCTGACCAACAGCAGGCAGGCGCCGCCCAGCGCGGAGCAGGGCAGCAGCCAGCGGTGATCGCCGCCGAGGCGCATGCGCACCAGATGCGGCACCACCAGACCGACGAAGCCGATCACGCCGCTCATCGCCACCGCCGCGCCGATCAGCAGCGCGCTCAACAGCAGCAGCTGCAGCTTGGCGCGCTGGACGTTCACCCCAAGGTAGTGGGCCTCTTCGTCTCCCAGCTGCAGCAGGTTCAACCGACGCGCCTGCAGCAGCGTCAGCAGCGCCGTGGGCAGGATCAGCGAGGCGGAAACGGCCAGCGTCGGCCATTGCGACTGGCTGAGGCTGCCCATCATCCACAGCGAGAATTGGCGCAGCTGTTGATCGCTACTGACGTAAGAAAGCACGCCGATGGCTGCCATGCACAGGGCGTTGATGGCGATGCCCGCCAGCAGCAGGCGCGACAGATTGCCGTGCCCGCTGCGGCTGATGCCGTAGATCAACAACGACACCAGCAGGCTGCCGAGGAACGCCGCCAGCATGTGGCCGTACAGCGCGATCGTCACCGGCAGCGCCAGCGGCATCACGATGAACAGCGCGACAAACAGCGCGCCGCCGCTGCTGATGCCCAGCAGGCTCGGATCCGCCAGCGGGTTGCGGAACAGCCCCTGCATCACCGCGCCGGACACCGCCAACGCGCAGCCGATCACCACCGCCAGCAACACGCGCGGCAGGCGGATATTCAGCCAGATGTGCCAGGCGGCATCGCTGAACGGTTCGCGCCACAGAGTGCGAAACGACAGCGTCAGCGCGCCGAGATTGGCGGCGACCAGCGCCAGCAGCGTCAACAGCACCAGCAGGCCGATAATGGCCAACTGCGGCGAGGTGCGACAGCGCATTACTTTTGCTCCGCCGCGTGACGCAGTTTGGCCAACGCCGCCGGCGTTTCCAGGCCGAAGCCCAGCAGCGCCATGTCATCGACGATCAGCACGCGCCGCTGTTTGCCCGCCGGCGTCAGCGCCAGGCCCGGCAGCGTCCACAGCTGCTGCTCACCGCCGAGGGTGCGCACGCCGTCGGTAGTGACCAGCAGCAGGTCCGGCGCGCTGGCGATCACGCCTTCCTGCGACAGCGGACGGTAGCGGTCAAAGCCCTGCATGGCGTTTTTCAATCCCGCGGCGGCGATCACCGCGTCGGCGGCGGTATGCTGCCCGGCGGCCATTGGCGTGATGCCGCCGTGGCTCATCACGAACAACACCTTCACCGGCAGCGGGGTGGTATCGACCGCCGCCAGCTGTTGTTGATAGCGCTGGCTCAGCCGCTTGCCTTGCTCAACGCGCTGCAGTGCGGCGGCGATAGCGGCGATTTTCTGCGGCACCGCCTGCAGGGTGGTGTCGCCCGGCACGCTGACCACGTTGACGCCGCTGTCCGCCAGCTGTTTGAGCACCAGCGCCGGCTGCGCCAGCTCGGTCGTCAACACCAGCGTCGGCTTCAGCGCCAGAATGCCTTCGGCGTTCAGCTGGCGCATATAGCCGACGTCAGGCAGCTTTTTCACCGCTTCCGGATTCAGGCTGGTGCTGTCGCGGGCGATCACTTCGTCGCCGGCGCCGAGCGCGAAGGCGATTTCCGTCACGTCGCCGCCGATCGAGACGATGCGCTGCGCCGCTGCCGCAGTGAGCGGCAGCGTCAGCGTCATCATCAGCGCCAGGCGGCGGATCAAGGATGATTTCATGCGGCGATGTCCTTGGGAGCAAGCGCGGCGACCTGCTCGCGCCACTGGGTTTGTTCCGGCTGGCCTTCGGTGCGTTGGCCGTACAGCTGCGCAATCTGCGTGCCGTCTGCGGCGAACAGCTCCAGGCTGGTGACGATGCCGTCCTTGGTGGGTTTGCGAGTGATCCAGCTTTCGGCGATGGCGTCTTCGATCAGGTGCAGCGTGAAGCGGCGGTTGAACACGTTGATCCAACCTTCCTGCGGCATCAGACGTTCGATCTGGCCGGTGAAGATCTGTACGCAGCCGCGGTTGCCGACGAAGATCATGATCTCATTTTGCAGTTGCTGCGCCGCTTCCAGCAGCTGCGACAGCGCGCTGTTGTCCACCTGATAGGCCAGATCGTCGCCGACGGCGCGGAATGCCTGCTGGCGCGTCAGCTTGTTGCGGCTGAGCAGCTGGAAAAACTGGTGAACGTCGGTCATTGCGCGCCATTCACCGTCGATTTTGGCATGATCCTGCGTCGTTTCATCTGCGGTGCTCGCCTCGGCGGGCTGCAGCGCCAGCGCCGGGTTTTCATCGCTCAGGTGGCGTTCCACCAGCGCCATCCAGGCCGGCAGATCGGTTTCCTCGGTGGTGTAGACCTTGTGCAGCGCATCGCCCTGTTGATCGAAGAACTGGATGCTGTGGCGCACGCCGCGCTTGTTGGTTTCGCTCATGGCGAAGACGCTGGTCCAGTGGTTGAGGAACAGACGCAGATCCAGCTCGCGCGGGTTGAGGATCAGCCCGGCGTGGCCGTTGAGGTGCTGATTGCGGTAGCGGCCCATCTGCTCATGCACCGCATAGCTGTTGCGAGTGATGGACTTGGTGACGCCCACCTGCTCGAGTTGGGTGAGCAGGGTGCGAGCGTCGGCCTGCAGGCGGCGGGCGTCGTGGCCGACGCGAGCGTGCGTCAGCTCCGCTTCGCTGACGCCGAGCAGCGCCGCCAGATCGCGAGCGTATTTGCCGGGATGGTCGATTTTAGCCTGTTGGTAGCGTTCGTACAGGGTGTTGCTCATGCGGGATTCTCCTGCGCTGTGATGCGAACGGCGGACACGTCGGTGTCCGCCAGATAGTCAAATGATCACCACTGGTAGCTGACCAGCAGTTTGGCGTTGCGGCCATCCTGCGGGACGCCCTGCGGCGAGTAATATTCTTTGTCGAAGGCGTTGCCCAGCACCACGGTGGTGGTGACGCCCTGCAGGCGGTCGCGGCCCTTGTAGCTCAGATAGAAGTCGTTGACGCCGTAACCGCCTTGTTCTGGAGACCCGGCTTGTACGCGGGTGGCGCGTTCGGCGAAGGTGGCGACCCAACCGGCGGACAGGCCGGTTTCGCCCAACGGCACGTCCAGCGAGCTGGTGACGGTGTCCGGGCTGATGTCGGCCAGCCAATCGCCGCTTTTCGCGTTCAGCTCGCCATTGCGTGACTTGTCCTTACCGCGCGTACGGTTGTAGGCCAGATCCCAGTTAAACCACTGGGTCTGGTAGTTAAGCGAGGTGTCCCAACCCCAGATCTTGGCGCGGGAGATATTGGTTGAAGCGGTTTGCGTGCGGGTGACGTACAGGCTGATGTAGTCCTTGGCGTCGGTGTCGAAATAGCTGGCCTTGAATTGCAGGCTGTCATCCGCCATCAGCAGATCGTCGAAGCGCAGGCCGAAACCGGCTTCGGTGGTGCTGGTGGTTTCCGGCCGCAGATTCGGGTTAGGCACCCAATAGTTGCCGGGGAAGTGGCGCGAATCGTTGTACATCTCGCCCATGGTTGGGGCGCGGAAGGCCTGGGAATAGGAGCCGAACAGCATCAGCCAGTCAGTCGGCGAGTAGCTCAGCGCGCCACGGGAAGACCATTTGTCGGCCTTGACGTCATCATGGCCCTGGCTGCTGCCCTTATAATCGTCATAGCGAGTGCCGGCCAGCACGGTGACCGGAATGTCGCGCAGCGTAATTTCATCCTGCAGCCAACCGGAGGCGAAGTTGATCTTGGCCTGCGGGAAGCTGGTGGTAGCGCCGCCCGGCTGCTGTTTCTGTTGATAAACCTCGGAGCCGTAGGTCAACAGGTGCGACGCGAAACTGTCGGCGAACAGGCGCGTGCGGTTTTCCAGCTTGCCGCCGTTGGTGGTCTGCTTGCGGAATTCGTCGGTCGCGCCGGCGTTGTGCGCGTTGATTTTGACTTCCGAGGTGTACAGTCTGGCGGTGGCGTCCAGCCAATCCTGGCCGACCGGCTTGAGCTTATAGCTCAGAGCGGCGTCGCGCTGGATGGTGGAACGGTTAGTCATCGGGTTGCCGCTAGAGCTGCCCGGCGTTTGCGGGTTTTTCGGCTCTTGGGCGTCGTTGTTGTAATAACGCAGATCGCCGCTCAGCGACTGGTTGTCGTCGATCTTCCAGGTGCCTTTGGCCAGCACGTTACTGATGGTTTCATCGTTAGGGGCGTCAAAACCGTTACCCTGGCGCAGATTGCCGACGTCGCGGGTGCCGAACGACAGCAGGCCGTCGAGGTTATCGGTCTTGCCGTAGGCGCTGGCGCCCATGCCCAGACTGTGATCGCCGGTGCCGGCGGTGCCGTAGACGCGGAACCCGGTATCGTGGCCCGGCAGCAGCAGATCGGCGGCATCGACGGTCTCGTAGGCGATGACGCCACCCAGTGCGCCGCTGCCGTACAGCAACGCAGAGGGGCCGCGCACGATTTCAATGCGCTTCACCAGCGCCGGATCGAGGAAGGTGCCGCCGATGTGGCCGGTATCGGTCCCCTGGCGAATGCCGTCGACCAGCGTCAGCACGCCGTTCTTGCCATAGCCGCGCATCGTCACATCCTGGCCGTTGCTGCGCCCGGTGCCGTTGACGGTGATGCCCGGCACGCGCCGCAGCATATCGGCGGCGGAGGTGGCGGTCTGGCTTTCCGGCGAATTGCCTTCGATCACCGTGACCATCATCGGCGCTTCAAAGCTGCTGCGTTGGTTGCCGGTGGCGACCACGGTCATGGTCTCGTCGGCGGCTTTGGCTTTTTTCGCCGGCGCCGCGTTGGAGGAAGATGTTGTGCTGGTGTTTTGTGCCAAGGCCACCGTAGGCAGAGCGCAGGCAATCGCCAGACTCAAAGCGGAAAAACGCAGCCGGGTGGAAAATGTCAGAGGCATGGTGCAACTCTCCGTATGTAATAAAACATATCAATAGATTTGCTGGCTGCCTGGATCAAAAGATCGGGGTGGCTGGCGTTTGAGGATTCTGTGGTTATTTGGTCAGGATCAATTTCCCGGCTTTAGTCTGCCGCAGTTGATAGCGCTGGCCCTGATGGGTAATGAACGCGATGCCGTCGGCGCCGAGCAGCTGTGCGCTGTCGTAGCTGGGCGGCGCGTTTGCGCTGTGCTCGTTCGGGGCCGCGGCGGCGGGGGAAGGCGTGTTGGCTGTATCCATCATCATTGTGCTTATAAAACAGGCCATTAAATGGTAATTAATATCAAACTGAGAATCATTATCATGTGAAGGAAAGGTTACATCAAGGAAAATTTTCTTACCGATGGAACCTTTTTGCCGTATGGGCATCTGGCGGCGGGCCGAGCGCGTTCGGCCCGCAAAAAAAGAGGATTATTTCAGCAGGGTTTCGATACGGTCGAATAGACGCTCGGGTTTGGTGATCGGCGCAAAACGCGTGACGCGCTGGCCGTCGGCGGTCAGCAGGAATTTGGTGAAGTTCCACTTGATGCGGCGACTGCCGAGAATGCCGGGCGCCAGGCGTTTCAGCTCATTGAACAGCGGGTGCGCGCCGGGGCCGTTGACCTCTATCTTGCTGAACAGCGGAAAGCTGACGCCGTAGTTGAGGCTGCAAAAGTTGGCGATCTCCAGCGGGCTGCCGGGTTCCTGAGAACCAAACTGGTTGCAGGGGAAGCCGAGCACCATCAACCCGCGCTCGCGATAGTATTGCCACAGATTTTCCAGCCCGCGGTATTGCGGGGTGAAGCCGCACTTGCTGGCGGTGTTGACCACCAGGTAAGCGCGCGCCGGGAAATCGCCCAGCGTTTTTTGCTCGCCCTGCAGCGTGACGCAGGGAATGGATAACAGAGAGTGAATCATGCCGGGGCTCCCAGTGCATTTCGGCGGGTGCTAAAGCGTTGCAATCAGTATAGATGAGCAGGTCGGGATGAATAAAGCCGGGGCAAGGCCCCGGCCTGTGCGGCGTTAGAAACGGCTATCGACCGCATCCGCCAGCATCGCCAACAGCTGTTCGCTGTCGGACCAGCTCAGGCAAGGATCGGTGATCGACTGGCCATAGGTCAACGGCTGGCCGGCGACGATTTTCTGCGTGCCTTCCACCAGGAAGCTTTCGGCCATCACGCCGGTGATGGCGGCAGAGCCGGCGCGGATCTGCTGGCAGACGTTGTCAGCCACTTCCAACTGGCGGCGATGCATTTTCTGACAGTTGCCGTGGCTGAAGTCGATCACCAGGTGCTCCGGCAGATCGAACTCGCGCAGGCTGTCGCAGGCAGCGGCGATATCGCTGGCGTGGTAGTTCGGCGTCTTGCCGCCGCGCATGATGATATGGCCGTACGGGTTGCCGCTGGTCTGGTAGATGGTCATCTGACCATGTTTGTCCGGCGACAGGAACATGTGCCCGGCGCGCGCCGCGCGAATGGCGTCGATGGCGATGCGGGTGTTGCCGTCGGTACCGTTTTTGAAGCCGACCGGGCAGGAGAGCGCCGAGGCCATTTCACGGTGGATCTGGCTTTCGGTGGTGCGCGCGCCGATGGCGCCCCAGCTGATCAGGTCGGCGATATATTGGCCGACCACCATGTCCAGGAATTCGGTGGCGGTCGGCAGGCCGAGCTGGTTCACTTCCAGCAGCAGGCGGCGCGCCATTTCGATGCCGCGGTTCACCTGGAAAGTGCCGTCCAGCGCCGGATCGGAGATCAGGCCTTTCCAGCCAACGACGGTGCGCGGTTTTTCGAAATAGGTGCGCATCACGATCTCTAGGCGGTCCTGGTAACGTTCGCGCAGGGCGTTCAACCGGCCGGCATAATCGACGGCGGCGTCGAGATCGTGAATGGAGCAGGGGCCGATCACCACCAGCAGGCGGCGATCTTCGCCGGTGAGGATTTTTTCAATGCGTTTGCGTGACGCTGTCACGTTATCGGCGACGGCCGCCGAGATCGGCAGCTTGTCTGCCAACGCTTGCGGCGTGACGAGGCTGTCGATGCGCGCGGTCCGCAGTTCATCTGTTTTGTGCATGTTGTTCCCTGGAAACTGTTCTTCTCTGCGGCAGGAGTGCCGGGAAGTGATGGCGATCACAATAACGTAAAAAGCGCTGAATTCAACCGTAGAGATTGCGTTCTGTTGATCAAAGCCGCGAAAAAAAGCACAAAAAAATCAGCTGCTGCTGAAATAAACGGCAGGCGGCGGGGCGCGACGGCCCCGCGAGGGAAAGATCAGAACATGCGGCGGCTCATGCCGAGGATATCGAGGATTTTGGTGGAGATCTCTTCGACCGAATAGTTGGTGGTATTGAGGTAGCGGATCTGGTTTTTGCGGAACAGCGCCTCGACCTCGGCGATCTCCATGCGGCACTGGCGCAATGAAGCGTAGCGGCTGTTTTCACGCCGTTCTTCGCGGATCGCCGCCAGGCGCTCCGGATCGATGGTCAGGCCGAATAATTTATGCTGAAACGGTTTCAGCGAGGCCGGCAGGTGCAAATTGTCCATATCGTCGGCGATAAACGGGTAGTTAGCGGCGCGGATGCCGAACTGCATCGCCAGATAGAGGCTGGTGGGGGTTTTGCCGCAGCGCGACACGCCCAGCAGGATCACCTGCGCCTGATCGAGGTTGCGCAGCGAAATGCCGTCGTCATGTGCCAGGGTATAGTCGATGGCGGCAATGCGCGCGTCGTACTTGCCGAGGTTGCTGGCGGTCAGGCCATGGGTGCGGTTCGGCACCGGCGTCGGCTCAACCTCCAGTTCACCCTGCAGCGGGCCGACCAGCGCCTGCACGATATCCTGACAGAAGCCCTGGCTCTGAACGATCACGTCGCGCACTTCCGGCGAGATGATGGAGTAAAACACCAGCGGACGCACGCCAGTTTCATTATAGATATCATCGATTTGCTGGCGAACTGCGCGAGCGCGCGCCTCGGTTTCGACAAACGGCAGGGTGTACGTGGTCGCCGTGACCGGAAACTGCGACAGCACCGCGTGTCCCAGCACTTCGGCGGTGATCGCCGTACCATCAGAAATATAAAAAACGCTTCTTTCCACCCGAGGCTCCTTACCTGAAAACGGTGTTCCTGCTGTCATCACTGCCAATATCATGGGCCGCAGAGGATCCGTCGGTAAAGGGGCGAGGGAAAAAATTGTGACGGCAGGGCGGTAAACCGCCTTTCGGCGGCAGGTGAAAAAAGCGCGCCCTGGCGGCGGTAAAAATCGCGGTGCAACGACGCTTTGCATCTGAAACGCAAATTTGCCGCTATTTTCAACAAAAACGGTAGCGTTTGCGCGGTCATTAAAACAGAAGTTTAAAAAGAGCGTAATTTGTTGAGAACTAAGCTTTTCGTGCGATTGGGAACGGTTCCCAGCCAAATCAGCCGGTTAGGACATTCTCTTAAAAACCACTTTCTTCAGTGGGTTGATCGATTCACCTTTCCATTTTCCCCAGATCAGTGTGCTAGTCTGATTCGGCTCCGTGTTAGCGGCGCCGTAAAGCAAGCGAATTAAATCCGTCTTTACCCTACTGATAGCAATAAGGATTGTCTCGATGTCCAACAATGGCCCAGACTTGCGTAATGTGCTTTGGTACAACCAGCTTGGCATGCACGACGTTGACCGTGTCGGCGGCAAAAACGCCTCCCTCGGTGAAATGATCACCAATCTTTCCGATTTGGGCGTGGCCGTGCCAAACGGTTTTGCCACCACCGCGCAGGCGTTTAACGATTTTCTCGAACAAAGCGGTGTTAACCAGCGCATCTATCAGTTACTGGATCAGACTGACGTTGACGACGTTGCACAGCTGGCCAAGGCCGGCGCCCAGATCCGCCAATGGGTGATCGACACGCCGTTCCACGCCGAGTTCGAGCGTGAAATTCATCAGGCTTACCAACAGCTCGCCGACGGCGAGCCTGAAGCCTCTTTTGCCGTGCGCTCCTCCGCCACGGCGGAAGATATGCCGGACGCGTCCTTTGCCGGCCAGCAGGAAACCTTCCTCAACGTGCAGGGCATCGACGCCGTGATGGTGGCGATCAAGCACGTGTTCGCGTCGCTGTTCAACGACCGCGCCATCTCTTATCGCGTACACCAGGGCTATGACCACCGCGGCGTGGCGCTGTCGGCAGGTGTGCAGCGCATGGTGCGTTCCGATCTGGCCTCCTCGGGCGTGATGTTCACCATCGACACCGAGTCCGGCTTTGATCAGGTGGTGTTCATCACCTCCGCTTTCGGTCTCGGTGAGATGGTGGTGCAGGGCGCGGTGAACCCGGATGAGTTCTACGTGCACAAACCGACGCTGCAGAACGGCAAGCCGGCGATCGTGCGCCGCAACCTGGGCTCGAAAAAGATCCGCATGGTGTACGCGCCGTCGCAGGATCACGGTAAGCAGGTGCGCATCGAAGACGTGCCGGAAGCGCAGCGCAGCCGTTTCTCGCTGACGGATGACGAGGTGCAGGCGCTGGCGCAGCAGGCGATCCTGATCGAAAAACATTACGGCCGCCCGATGGATATCGAGTGGGCGAAAGACGGCCATACCGGCAAGCTGCTGATCGTGCAGGCGCGCCCGGAAACCGTACGCTCCAACGAGCAGACCATGGAACGTTACCAGCTGAACGGCTCCAGCCCGGTGCTGGTGGAAGGCCGCGCCATCGGCCACCGTATCGGCGCCGGCCCGGTGAAAGTGATCCACGACATCAGCGAAATGGATCGTATCCAGCCGGGCGATGTGCTGGTGACCGACATGACCGACCCGGATTGGGAACCGATCATGAAGAAGGCCGCCGCGATCGTCACCAACCGCGGCGGGCGCACCTGTCACGCAGCGATCATCGCGCGCGAGCTGGGCATTCCGGCGGTGGTGGGCTGCGGCCACGCCACCGACGTGCTGAAAGACGGCCAGAAAGTTACCGTTTCCTGCGCGGAAGGCGACACCGGCTTCGTTTACAGCGATATGCTGGACTTCAGCGTGCAGAGCTCCGAAGTGACCGAACTGCCTGAGCTGCCGCTGAAGATCATGATGAACGTCGGCAACCCGGATCGCGCCTTCGACTTCGCGCGCCTGCCGAACGAAGGCGTGGGCCTGGCGCGGCTGGAATTTATCATCAACCGCATGATCGGCGTGCACCCGCGCGCGTTGCTGGAGTTCGATCAGCAAACGCCGGCGCTGCAAAACGAGATCCGCGCGTTGATGCAGGGTTACGATCATCCGGTCGAGTTCTACGTCGGCCGTCTGACTGAAGGCATCGCGACGCTGGGCGCCGCTTTCTGGCCGAAGCGCGTGATCGTGCGCCTGTCCGACTTTAAATCCAACGAGTACGCCAACCTGGTGGGCGGCGACAAGTATGAACCGCACGAAGAGAACCCGATGCTGGGCTTCCGCGGCGCCGGCCGCTACGTGGCCGACAGCTTCCGCGATTGTTTCGCGCTGGAGTGCGAGGCGGTGAAACGCGTGCGTAACGAAATGGGGCTGACCAACGTCGAAATCATGGTGCCGTTCGTGCGTACCGTGGCGCAGGCGGAAGCGGTGGTGGCCGAACTGGCGCGTCAGGGGCTGAAGCGCGGCGAAAACGGGCTGAAAGTGATCATGATGTGCGAGATCCCGTCCAATGCGCTGTTGGCGGATCAGTTCCTGGAGCACTTCGACGGCTTCTCCATCGGTTCCAACGACATGACACAGCTGGCGCTGGGGCTGGATCGCGACTCGGGCGTGGTGTCGGAGCTGTTCGACGAACGCAACGAGGCGGTGAAAGCGCTGCTGTCGATGGCGATTCAGGCGGCCAAGCGCCACGGCAAATACGTCGGCATCTGCGGCCAGGGGCCTTCCGACCACGAAGACTTCGCCGAGTGGCTGATGGAGCAGGGCATCGACAGCCTGTCGCTCAATCCGGACACCGTGGTGCAGACCTGGATCAATTTGTCGAAAAAGAAATAATGCCTCGGCACCGCTAAGGCATAAACGCCAGGCCGCAGTTTACGCTGCGGCCTTTTTATTTCTGAATGTAAATAACGGCGCGTAAAATAATCAACTTGGCGAAAAAAGAATAAAAAAAAGCCCACCGTAGGAGATGGGCAAAGACTACACACAGCAATTCACATGTATGGCATTACATTGTTCAGAAAGGTTGCTTTAAAATCAGTAATTTGAAGCAATAGATGGCCATAATACTAAATTTTTGAACGCCACTAGTCATTAAGAATCATCCTAATCAATAGCGGCATCACATTTTATTTGCGGGCGATCTCTCTTTTTACGGCGTGCAACAAAACAGGGATTTACCTTGCACCTTTTATTCGTTGCGTCTTAATCAATATATAACGGCTTTATATTCAACAGGGATATTACCCGAATGAGGTAGGAATAATGCGCGGGCGAAAAATTCCGCCCGACGATGTGGGCGGAAGGGGAAATTAGCGTTTTTCCAACTCTTCGATCACTTGCTCCGGTGCGGTGGTCGGCTCCGGCGCTTCATCCATCCAGGCGGTCAGCAGGCGATAAGACACCGCCAAGACCACCGGGCCGATGAACAGGCCAATCATGCCGAAGGCCAGCAAGCCGCCGATAACGCCCGACAGGATCAGCAGCAGCGGCAGATCGGCACCCATGCGGATCAACACCGGTCGCAGCACGTTATCCAGCGTGGCCACTACGCAGCTCCAGACCAACAGCACGGTGCCCCAGGTGGTGTCGCCGTGCCAGTACAGCCAAATGATGGCCGGCACCAGCACTAACAGCGGCCCCAATTGCGCCACGCAGCAGATGAAGATCAGCATCGTCAGCAGGGTGGCGGCCGGAATGCCGCTCACTGCCAGACCGATGCCGCCCAGCACCGACTGCACCAGCGCCGTCACCACCACGCCCAGCGCCACCGCACGGATCGCCTGGCCGCCCAGCAGCACCGCCGCATCGCCGCGCTCAGAACCCAGGCGCACCGCAAAGTGGCGGATGCCCAACGCCACCTGCTCGCCGCGCGCATAAAGCAAGGCGCTGAACAGCAGCATCAGCGCGCAGTGCAGCAGCAGACGGCCGATATGCGCCGCCTGCGCCACGAACCAGGTGGCGGTCTGGCCGAAGTAAGGTTGTACCTTCGCCAGCAGCGCGGCGCCGCCGGCGTTAACCAGCGTGTGGTAGCTGGTATAAAGCTTGTCGCCGATCATCGGCACGGATTGCAGCCAGGCGAGATCGGGAATATGCAGTTTGCCCGGCGAACTGGCCCAGGCGATCAGCGGCGCGCTGTTATCCACCACGCTGCTGATCAGCAGGGAGATGGGCAGAATGAACAGCAAGATCAGCAGCAGGGTCATGACCAGCACCGCCAGCGAGCGGCGGCCCCACAGCAGCTTTTGCAGTTTGAGCAGCAGCGGCCAGGTGGCGATCACCACCATGCCCGCCCAGGCGAAGCCGAGAATAAACGGTTGGATCACCCAGAAACAGGCGACGATCATGATGGCGATAAACAGCACGCCGAAAATAATTCGCGGTAAGTCGTAACGCGATTGCGGGAGTGGCATCAGTGGCTTCTCATCCTGGTCAATTGAATCCCTGGCACCGGCGAACCGGGGTGCCTGTCGGTCGGTTTCTCACCGCCGGGCGGCCGCCTGTGGCAGCGCTCGCAGGGCGGTAATAATGTGAATGCCTTCACTAAACGAGTATGTTAGTTTTTAGTGTCACTAAAAAATAGGGTGGGTCTGAATTAAAGGCCCGATTCAGC
Organism: Serratia sp. YC16; assembly: GCF_009707615.1. Taxonomy (NCBI): domain Bacteria; kingdom Pseudomonadati; phylum Pseudomonadota; class Gammaproteobacteria; order Enterobacterales; family Yersiniaceae; genus Serratia; species Serratia sp. YC16. Next base: position 83,464 of record NZ_WLYN01000001.1, read on the forward strand.
GTACATCAGCGCATAAAAAATAGACGGACAGGGTCAAAAAAGCGAATGATCCCACAGATTTCTCAGGCGCCCGGCCTCGTTCAACGGGTGCTCGACTTTTTGGAAGCACTGAAGCAAAACGGATTCAACGGCGATACCGCCACCAGCTACGCCGACCGGCTGACGATGGCCACCGACAACAGCATCTATCAGCTGTTGCCCGATGCGGTGGTGTTTCCCCGTTCCACCGCCGATGTGGCGCTGATCGCCCGCCTGGCGGGTGAAGAACGCTTCAAAACGCTGACCTTCAGCCCGCGCGGCGGCGGCACCGGCACCAACGGCCAGTCGCTCAATACCGGCATCGTGGTCGATATGTCGCGCCATATGAACCGCATTCTGGAGATCAACGTCGAACAGGGGTGGGTAAAAGTCGAAGCCGGGGTGATCAAGGACCAGCTGAATCAATATCTGCGGCCGTTCGGCTACTTCTTCTCGCCGGAACTCTCCACTAGCAACCGCGCTACCCTGGGCGGCATGATCAATACCGACGCCTCCGGCCAGGGCTCGCTGGTGTACGGCAAAACCTCCGATCACGTATTGGGCCTGCGGGCGGTGCTGCTGGGTGGCGAGATGATCGATACCCGCGCCATGCCGACGACGCTGGCGGAAACGATTGCTCTGGAAGAGACCGCCGAAGGGCGCATCTATCGCACGGTGCTGAACCGCTGCCGCGAGCAGCGCGCGCTGATCCTGGAAAAATTCCCCAAGCTCAACCGTTTCCTCACCGGCTACGACCTGCGCCATGTGCTGAGCGACGATCTGCAAACCTTCGATCTGACGCGCATCCTGACCGGCGCCGAAGGCACGCTGGCGTTTATCACCGAAGCGCGGCTGGACATCACGCCGCTGCCGCAGGTGCGTCGCCTGGTCAACGTAAAGTACGACTCCTTCGACTCGGCGCTGCGCAATGCGCCCTTTATGGTCGAAGCCAAGGCGCTGTCGGTGGAAACCATCGACTCCAAGGTGCTGAACCTGGCGCGTGAAGATATCGTTTGGCACTCGGTGAACGAGCTGATCGCCGACGTGCCGGACAAAGAGATGCTCGGGCTGAACATCGTCGAGTTCGCCGGTGACGATCGGGCGCTGATCGACGGCCAGATGGAGGCCCTGTGCCAACGGCTGGACGAATTGATCGCACAGCGGCAGGGCGGCGTGATCGGATACCAGATCTGCGGCGATCTGGCGGGCATCGAGCGCATTTACAACATGCGCAAGAAAGCGGTCGGGTTGCTGGGCAACGCCAAAGGGCGCGCCAAGCCGATTCCGTTCGCCGAGGACACCTGCGTGCCGCCGCAGCACCTGGCTGACTATATCGTCGAGTTCCGTCAACTGCTCGACGAGCACAACCTGAGCTATGGCATGTTCGGCCACGTCGACGCCGGGGTGCTGCACGTGCGCCCGGCGCTCGACATGTGCGACCCGCAGCAGGAAGTGCTGATGAAACAGATCTCCGATCGGGTGGTGGCGCTGACCGCCAAATACGGCGGCCTGCTGTGGGGCGAGCACGGCAAAGGCTTCCGTGCGGAATACAGCCCTGAATTCTTCGGGGAAACGCTGTTTGAGGAGCTGCGCCGCATCAAGGCGGCGTTCGATCCGGATAACCGCCTGAACCCGGGCAAGATCTGTGCGCCGCTGGCGGTGGATGCGCCGATGATGCAGGTGGATGCGGTCAAACGCGGCACTTTCGATCGCCAGATCCCGGTCGAGGTGCGCACCTCGTTCCGCGGCGCGCTGGAGTGTAACGGCAACGGCCTGTGTTTCAACTTCGACGTGCGCAGCCCGATGTGCCCGTCGATGAAGATCAGCGGCAACCGCATTCATTCGCCGAAAGGGCGGGCGACGCTGGTGCGCGAGTGGTTGCGTCTGTTGGCCGAGCAGGGCGTGGATCCGCTGGCGCTGGAGAAACAGCTGCCGCAGCAGCGCCTCAGCTTGCGCGGCGTGATCGAAAAGACCCGCAACAGCTGGCACGCCGGCAAAGGCGAGTATGACTTCTCGCACGAAGTGAAAGAAGCGATGTCCGGCTGCCTGGCCTGCAAGGCCTGCTCCACCCAGTGCCCGATCAAGATTGACGTGCCGGGGTTCCGTTCGCGCTTCCTGCAGCTCTACCACACCCGCTATCTGCGCCCGGTGAGCGACTACATGGTCGCCGGCGTGGAGAGCTACACCCCGCTGATGGCCCGCGCGCCGAAGGTGTTCAACTTCTTCTTCCGCCAGCCGTGGCTGCGGGAGATGAGCCGCCACGCCATCGGCATGGTCGATCTGCCGCTGTTGTCCAGCCCGACGCTGCGTCAGCAGCTGTCCGGCCACCGCGCGACCACGTTGACGCTGGAGCAGTTGGAAGGGTTGAGCGCCGAGCAACGCGCAGAGCACGTGCTGATCGTTCAGGATCCGTTCACCAGCTATTACGACGCCAAAGTGGTGGCGGATTTCGTGCGGCTGGTGGAGAAGCTCGGCTATAAACCGGTGCTGCTGCCGTTCTCGCCGAACGGCAAGGCGCAGCATGTGAAAGGTTTCCTGACGCGTTTTGCCCGCACCGCACGCAAAACCGCCGATTTCCTCAACCGCGTGGCGCAGCTCGGCATGCCTATGGTGGGCGTCGATCCTGCGCTGGTGCTGTGCTACCGCGACGAATACCGCGAGATCCTCGGCGCCGAGCGCGGCGATTTCCAGGTGCAGCTGGTGCATGAATGGTTGCAACAGCGGATCGCGGATCGCGCCGAACAGCCGGCGACCGGCGAGCCCTGGTATCTGTTCGGCCACTGCACCGAAACCACCGCGCTGCCGGCCAGCGGCCAACAGTGGGCGGCGATCTTCGCCCGCTTCGGCGCCAAACTGGAGAACGTCAGCGTCGGCTGCTGCGGCATGGCGGGCACTTACGGCCACGAAGCCAAGAACCTGCAAAACTCGCTCGGCATTTATGAGCTATCATGGCATCCGACGCTGCAGCGTTTGCCGCGGCAGCGCTGCCTGGCGACCGGCTATTCGTGCCGCAGCCAGGTGAAACGCATCGAGGGCAATGGCGTGCGCCACCCATTACAGGCACTTCTGGAGATGATTGAGTGAAATTGTGGAAACGTGAAACATCGCTGGAGCAGCTGAACCGCGCCGGTGACGGCTGCATGGTCAGCCATGTGGGCATCGAGTTTACCCAGATGGGCGAGGATTTCCTCGAGGCCACCATGCCGGTCGATGGCCGTACCCGGCAGCCGTTCGGGCTGTTGCACGGCGGAGCGTCGGTGGTGCTGGCGGAGTCGATGGGATCGATGGCCGGCTACCTGTGCAGCGAAGGCGAGCAGAAAGTGGTGGGGCTGGAGATCAACGCCAACCACCTGCGCGCGGTGTTCGATGGCCAGGTGCGCGGGGTGTGCCGTGCGCTGCACGTGGGCCGCCGCCATCAGGTGTGGCAGATAGAGATCTTCGACGCGCGCGACCGGCTGTGCTGCACCTCGCGTCTGACCACGGCGGTCATCGACTGATCCCCGTCAGCTTCCGCAGGCCAGCGGCCTGCGGAACGCATCGCTTTACAGTTGAAACGGCACGCGTTTGACGAAGTCCTTCTGAAACGCGTTCGCCTTCTCCCAGGTGCCTTCCATCGCATATTTTTGGCAGATCAGCGTCAGCGTGTGGCGTGCGAAGTGGTAGCTTTGCACCCGAAACAGCTGGCAGCGCTGCGGATTGTTGATCTCGACGATCAGCCGGTTGTGCAGCTTGCTGAGCGCGTGCAGGTAGCTGTCGTCGTCGCCGTTCTCCAGGCACAGATTGGCCATGGTCAGGCTGACGCTGTTGTATCGCTTCAGATGATCAATATTGCATTCCGGGCGTCGCAGCGCCGCTTCGGCCATATAAAAGTCCACCGTGGCGTCGCGCACGCTGAATTTGTATTCGTCAATCTTGCCCAGCAACCATGCGTTGATCGTAAGAGTCATTGGCTTCGCGCTCAAATTCAAATTGAATGATAATCATTATCATATAAACTGCCGCGTTGCCGATCAATCCCCGATACGGCGTTTTTTTGTTGTGCAGGGTGGCAATTGGCCCTCGGCGGCCCAACTTGATCCAGAGCGACTAAACTTTAATCAGCAGCCCCTCAGTCCGCACAGGGCGAGAAATGCCGATAAACGCACATTTACGACAGACAGAATGCAGAAATAGGTATTTTCTATGAATGTTTAGAACGGCAACGCACCGTGGCGCTGTAACGCTGACGGGCCACCGGGGAGTGCGGTACGGTGATGCAGGATAGATAACAAATTCATAGGGATAGCATGCACACCTTGCCGCCTGACGCCGCAAGCCGCCACGGATGTCCCGTTGGCTTGCCGCGCGCCGCAGCGAAAAACCGCGCTCGCGGCGGATACCCCCGCAAAACAAACGGTTGAAGTGATAATCGTTATCACTAACATATAAGCAACCCAGATTGGCTGTGGCCAAACACGAGTGTGAGGTAGACCCTATGCAAACGGAAAATGTCGGCACTTTTTCTCTGGATGAAAATGTCTGGCAAGGCATTTCGCTCAGCGACAGCGCCGTACGACAAATAACGAAACTGATGCAGCAGGATCCGCAGGTGAAAGGGCTGCAGCTAGGGGTGAAACAATCCGGCTGCGCCGGCTTTGCCTATGTGCTGGATCTGACCCGCGACCCCGCCGATGACGATCTGCTGTTTGAGCGCGACGGCGCCAAACTGTATGTGCCGCTGAAGGCGATGCCGTTTATCGATGGCACCACGGTCGATTATGTCCGTGAAGGGCTGAACCAGATCTTCAAATTCAACAACCCTAAAGCTCAGCATGCCTGCGGGTGCGGCGAGAGTTTTGGCGTTTGAGCGATGCAATCAACATGACACGAAGCAATGTAGAAATGCCTAATGAAGTGCAGGCTTGGGTCAGCGAAGGTCGCTACAAAGAAGGCTTCTTCACCCAGCTGGCAACCGATGAGTTGGCCAAGGGCATCAACGAAGAGGTGGTGCGCGCCATCTCGGCCAAGCGCAACGAACCCGAGTGGATGCTGGAATTCCGCCTCGAGGCCTATCGCGCCTGGCTGCAGATGGAAGAACCGCACTGGCTGAAGGCCAATTACGATCGCCTGAACTACCAGGACTACAGTTACTATTCGGCTCCGTCCTGCGGCAGCTGCGACGACGCCTGCGGTTCGCAACCCGGCGCCGAGCAGCAAACGGGCGCGGCGACGGAAAAAGATTACCTGACCAGCGAAGTGGAGCTGGCGTTCAACCAGCTCGGCGTGCCGGTACGCGAGGGCAGCGAGGTGGCGGTGGACGCCATCTTCGACTCGGTCTCGGTCGCCACCACCTACCGTGAAAAACTGGCGGAGAGCGGGGTGATCTTCTGCTCGTTCGGCGAAGCGATCCAGGAGTACCCGGATCTGGTGCGCCAATACCTGGGGCGGGTGGTGCCGTCCAACGATAACTTCTTCGCCGCGCTGAACGCCGCGGTGGCTTCCGACGGCACCTTCGTCTACGTGCCGAAGGGCGTGCGTTGCCCGATGGAGCTGTCGACCTATTTCCGTATCAACGCCGCCAAAACCGGCCAGTTTGAGCGCACCATCCTGATCGCCGACGAAGGCAGTTACGTCAGCTACATCGAGGGCTGTTCTGCCCCGGTGCGCGATAGCTACCAGCTGCACGCGGCGGTGGTGGAAGTGATCTTGCATAAAGACGCCGAAGTGAAATACTCGACGGTGCAGAACTGGTTCTCCGGCGGCGAGAGCAAGGGCGGCATCCTCAACTTCGTCACCAAGCGCGCGCTGTGTGAAGGCGCCGGTTCGAAAATGTCCTGGACCCAGTCGGAAACCGGCTCGGCCATCACCTGGAAATACCCGAGCGTGATCCTGCAGGGCGACAACTCGATCGGCGAATTCTTCTCGGTGGCGCTGACCAGCGGCCATCAGCAGGCGGATACCGGCACCAAGATGATCCACATCGGCAAAAACACCAAGTCGACTATCATCGCCAAAGGCATCTCCGCCGGCCACAGCGAGAACACCTATCGCGGCCTGGTGAAAATCCTGCCGGGGGCGGAAAACGCCCGTAACTTTACCCAGTGCGACTCGATGCTGATCGGGCCGGACAGCGGCGCCCACACGTTCCCGTACGTCGAAGCGCGCAACAACAGCGCTCAGCTGGAGCACGAAGCCACCACCTCGAAGATCGGCGACGACCAGCTGTTCTACTGCCTGCAGCGCGGCATCAGCGAGGATGACGCCATTTCGATGATCGTCAACGGTTTCTGCAAGGACGTTTTCTCCGAGCTGCCGCTGGAGTTCGCCGTCGAGGCGCAGAAACTTTTGGCCATCAGCCTGGAACACAGCGTGGGCTAATCGCCGCATTTTTAGCGCCGTCGGCGCTATCTGAGGACACAGCATGTTAAGCATCAAGAATTTGAAAGTCAGCGTGGAAGGCAACGAGATCCTCAAGGGATTGGATCTGGAGATTAAACCGGGCGAAGTGCACGCCATCATGGGCCCGAACGGCTCGGGCAAGAGTACGCTGTCCGCCACGCTGGCCGGGCGTGAAGAGTACGAAGTGACCGAAGGGGAAGTCACCTTCAAGGGCAAGGACCTGCTGGAGCTGGATCCGGAAGATCGCGCCGGCGAAGGCGTGTTTCTGGCCTTCCAGTACCCGGTGGAGATCCCCGGCGTCAGCAACCACTTTTTCCTGCAAACGTCGGTCAACGCGGTGCGCAAATACCGCGAACAGGAGCCTCTGGATCGCTTTGACTTCGCCGATTTCATCGAAGAGAAGATCGCGCTGCTGGATATGCCGGCCGATCTGCTGACCCGTTCGGTCAACGTCGGTTTCTCGGGCGGCGAGAAAAAGCGCAACGATATTCTGCAGATGGCGGCGCTGGAGCCGGATCTGTGCATTCTCGATGAAACCGACTCCGGTCTGGACATCGACGCGCTGAAGATCGTCGCCAACGGCGTCAATTCGCTGCGTGACGGCAAGCGCGCCTTTATCATCGTCACCCACTACCAGCGTATTCTGGACTACATCAAACCGGATTACGTGCACGTGCTGTCGCAGGGGCGCATCGTCAAATCCGGCGATTTCTCGCTGGTGAAACAGTTGGAGGAGCAGGGCTATGGCTGGCTTACCGACCAACAGTAATTCAAACGCGCTGCAGCAGCTGTATCGCCTGTTCGAAGGGCGCGGCGGCGAGCGTTCACCGCATGCGCTGGCGCACTGGCAGCAGGCGCTGCGGCTCGGCTGGCCGACGCGCAAGCATGAGAACTGGAAATACACGCCGCTGGAAGGCCTGCTGGAGCAGCAATTCCTCGAGCCGCAGCCCGCGCCGGTAACCGCCGAGCAGGCCGATGCGTTGGCGCTTGGCATCGACGCCTGTCGGCTGGTGTTCATCGACGGCCGCTACAGTGCCGCGCTCAGCGATGGCGACCTGGGCGACTACCAGTTTGAGCTGACCGCCTACGGCACGCCGCAGGCGCTGCCGGAGCCGATCCAACCGGAGGTCTTCCTGCACCTGACCGAAAGCCTGGCGCAGGAAACCAGCCTGATCCGCCTGCCCGCCGGCAAAGCCCCCGCGCGGCCGCTGTACCTGCTGCATATCAGCAGCGGACGCGGCGGTGCCGGGGAAGTGAACACCGTGCATCATCGCCATCATCTGGAGATCGGGCGCGGGGCCGAGGCGGAAGTGATCGAACACTATGTCAGCCTGGGCGAAGCCGCGCACTTTACCGGCGCGCGCCTGACCGCCAACGTGGCGGACAACGCCGGGCTGTTGCACTGCAAGCTGGCGTTTGAGAGCCAGCCAAGCTACCACTTCGCTCATAACGATCTGGTCATCGGCCGCGACGCGCGAGTGAAAAGCGACAGCTTCCTGCTGGGCGCCGGCCTGACGCGCCACAACACCAGCGCGCAGCTGAACGGCGAGGGCGCCAATCTGGTGATCAATAGCCTGGTGCTGCCGGTGGGCAAAGAGATCTGCGATACCCGCACCTATCTGGAACACAACAAGGGCTATTGCGAAAGCCGTCAGCTGCATAAAACCGTGGTCAGCGATCGCGGCAAGGCGGTGTTCAACGGCATGATCAAAGTGGCCAAGCACGCGATCAAAACCGACGGCCAGATGACCAACCATAACCTGCTGCTGGGTAAGGTGGCGGAAGTGGATACCAAACCGCAGTTGGAGATCTACGCCGACGACGTCAAGTGCAGTCACGGTGCCACCGTGGGGCGCATCGATGAAGAGCAGCTGTTCTATCTGCAGTCGCGCGGCATCGACAAGCATGCGGCGCAGCAGATGATCATCTTCGCCTTCGCCGCCGAGTTGACCGAAGGCATTGCCAACGACATCATCCGGGAACGTGTGCTGGCGCGCATCGCCCAGCGCCTGCCGGGGGAGGCCGCATGAGTTATCCGATTGAACGCGTGCGCGGCGATTTCCCGCTGCTGGCGCGTGAGGTGAACGGCCAACCGCTGGCCTATCTCGACAGTGCCGCCAGCGCGCAGAAACCGCAGGCGGTGATCGACCGCGAGCTGGATTTCTATCGCCACGGCTATGCGGCGGTGCATCGCGGCATCCATACTCTGAGCGCCGAGGCGACTCAGCAGATGGAAGCGGTGCGGGAACAGGCGGCGCGCTTTATCAACGCCGCGTCGGCGGAAGAGATGGTGTTCGTCAAAGGCACCACCGAAGGCATCAACCTGGTGGCCAACAGCTTCGGCCGCCACCTGCTGCAGACGGGCGACGCTATCCTCATCACCGAGATGGAGCACCACGCCAACATCGTGCCTTGGCAGATGCTGGCGCAGGAACGCGGGTTGCAGCTGCGGGTTTGGCCGCTGCAGCCGGACGGCACGCTGGATCTGGCGCGGTTGCCGGAGCTGGTCGACGCGTCCTGTAAACTGCTGGCGCTGACCGAGGTCTCCAACGTGCTGGGCACCGTCAACCCGGTGCGCGAGATCATCGCTCGCGCCAGAGCCCTGGCACCGGATCTGACGGTATTGGTGGACGGCGCGCAGGCGGTGATGCACCAACGCGTCGATGTTCAGGCGCTGGACTGCGATTTCTACGTGTTTTCCGGCCACAAGCTGTATGGCCCTTCCGGCATCGGCATGCTGTATGGGCGCCAGGCGTTGTTGCAGCAGATGCCGCCGTGGGAAGGGGGCGGTTCGATGATCCGTCAGGTCAGCCTGACGGCAGGCACCACCTTCGCCGATCCGCCGTGGCGCTTCGAGGCCGGTTCGCCGAACACCGCCGGCATCATGGGGCTGGGGGCGGCGTTCGATTACGTCGAGGCCTTGGGGCTGAATGTGATCCACGATTATGAACAGTCGCTGATGCACTACGCGCTTGAGGCGCTCAAGCAGGTGCCGACGCTGAAAATCTATGGCCCGGCTCATCGCGCCGGGGTGATCGCCTTCAATCTGGGAGAGCATCACGCCTATGATGTCGGCAGCTTCCTCGACCAGTATGGCATCGCCATCCGCACCGGCCACCATTGCGCCATGCCGCTGATGGCGTTTTATCAGGTGCCGAGCATGTGCCGCGCTTCGCTGGCGTTATATAATACCCGGGAAGAGGTGGACCGGCTGGTGGCCGGGCTGCAACGCATTCATCAGCTATTAGGCTAGGCCGGGGCGTGTCCCCGGCGGTACAAAAGGATCCCCATGGCGAATTTGCCGGACAAAGATAAATTGGTGCGTAATTTCTCCCGCTGCTTGAATTGGGAGGAGAAATACCTGTACGTGATTGAACTCGGCGCCAAATTGCCGCCGCTGGACGAGGCCGAGCGTCAGGCCGGCAACCTGATCTCCGGCTGTCAAAGTCAGGTATGGATCGTGATGCGCCGCGATGAGCAGGGGCAGGTCGAGTTTCACGGCGACAGCGACGCCGCGATCGTCAAAGGGCTGCTGGCGGTGGTGTTTATTCTCTATCGTCAATTGACGCCACAGCAGATAGTCTCTCTCGATGTGCGGCCGTTTTTCGCCGAGCTGGCGCTCAGCCAACATCTGACGCCTTCGCGCTCCCAGGGATTGGAGGCGATGATTCGTGCCATTCGCAGTAAAGCCGCGCAGCTGGCCTGAGCCTCAACCCCCCTCGACCTGGCAGACTCATTGATACCTTCGCTTTGTCAATGAGTCTTTACAATCCGCCGTTTCCCCCCAGACAGCACTCCCAATTCAGTGATATTTCAGCAGCTTATCCGTTGACGTTTCGTTGACAATCAGCGGTGGCGATTACGTTATAACGTGTTGATTTTTAGAGAACTTATTGCCTTTGATGCCAGCGTTGCTAGTATTAATCAGGTATTGTCTGATTTACCCGCCGCCGGGCGCTCGTTAGCCTTGGGGACGAACCGTCATAAAAAATATAGGGATGATAATGAAACGTGCGTTGAGTTTAATGGGCATGGTCTTCGCCACCGTACTGGCCGGCACGCAGGCCGCCAGTGCGACCGAGTACCCGCTGCCGCCGCCGGACAGCCGTCTGATCGGCGAAAACACCACTTATACCGTGCCAAACGACGGCCGTCCGCTGGAGGCGATTGCCGCCGACTACAAGATTGGCCTGCTGGGCATGCTGGAAGCCAACCCCGGAACCGACCCGTTCCTGCCTAAGCCAGGCACGGTGCTGACCATTCCGACCCAAATGCTGCTGCCCGACACCAAGCGTGAAGGGATCATCGTCAACCTGGCCGAGCTGCGTCTTTACTACTTCCCGAAAGGCGAGAATAAAGTAATCGTCTATCCGATCGGCATCGGCCAGACCGGGATGCATACGCCGCTGGAGGTGACCTCCATCAGCCAGAAGATCCCTAACCCGACCTGGACGCCAACCGCCAACATCCGCAAGCGCTATCAGTCCCAGGGCGTGACGCTGCCGGCGGTGGTGCCGGCCGGCCCTGAGAACCCGATGGGGCTGTTCGCCCTGCGTCTGGCGATGGGCCGCGGTGAATACCTGATCCACGGCACCAACGCCAACTTCGGCATCGGCATGCGCGTCAGCTCCGGCTGTATTCGTCTGCGCCCGACCGATATCGAGGCGCTGTTCAATATGGTGCCGCGCGGCACGCGGGTGCAGGTGATCAACGATCCGGTGAAGGTTTCGGTCGAACCGGACGGCAAACGCTATGTTGAAGTGCACCAGCCGCTGTCGCGGGTAGAAAGCGACGATCCGCAGACCATGCCGATCACGCTGTCGAAAGCCGAGAAAGCCTTCGTTGCGGATGGGCAAACCGATCGCGCCATGTTCGATAGCGCGGTTGTACGCCGCTCTGGCATGCCGGTGTTGGTTAACGTGGGGGAGAACCCGTCTGAGGTGAGTTTAACGCCTGCAGCGGCTCCTGCGACGAATAAGAGCCCATTCAAGGGCGCGCCTATCAGTTCGGTGAACTAAGTTTGCGGGATTGAGCGGTCGAAGAGGGGTTCAGCGTGCTGAACCTCTTTTTTTTGCCTGCGGCGGGGGAAGGTTCAGGCCTGCGAGCAGGCAAAAAAAACGGCGCACAATGTGCGCCGTTTTCAATAACCAAAGCTATCTTACTTTTTGTAAGCGTGAGCTTGGTTGTCCAGACGCTGGTTAGCGCGTGCTGCGTCGTCTTTAGCAGCTTGAACGTCAGAACGCATTGCGTTCACGTCGTTGCTCAGCTGATCAACTTTAGCGTTCAGAGTCTGAACGTCAGAAGACAGTTGATCGATTTTAGCGTTGCTAGAGCAGCCAGCCAGCAGAGTGGAACCCAGGATTACCGCGCCCAGTACCAGTTTAGTACGATTCATTATAACACCCTCTAGATTGAGTTAATCTCCATGTAGCGTTACAAGTATTACACAAACTTTTTTCGAAAGAGAATAATTTTTTAGTCTTGAGGTGCTTTATTTTGATCGTTCGCTCAAACTTGCATCTGGTTTTACAAATTAGTTAAAAAAACGAGGGAAAACAGCCGGCTTCCATGGGACAACTCCGATTTGTTATTAGCTAAATAATGAGCGATTCGCAGTTGCGTTTTGAGAAAAATAGGTTACTGCCGATAAAAAAAACGCCGCAAAGCGGCGTTTTGATCAAGGCAATTATGTCACGTTTTATATTACAGCACGTGCACCGAGGCGGTGTTGGTGGTGCCGCTCGGCACCAGCGCGCCGGAAACCATCACCACGACGTCGCCTTTCTGCGCCAGGCCGCTGGCCAGCGCGGCTTCTTTACCGATGCGGTAGAAGTCGTCGGTGGAGGCGATTTCCTTGACCATCTGCGGGATGACGCCCTTGCTCAGCACCAGCTGATGCGCGGTGGTCTGGTTGGTGGTCAGCGCCAGGATCACTGCGTTAGGGAAGTATTTACGCACGGATTTCGCTGATTTGCCGCCGCTGGTGGCGACGACGATCAGTGGCGCGTCCAGTTTCTCGGCGGTTTCAACCGCGCCGCGGCACACCGCTTCGGTGATGCGCAGCTTGCGGCGATCGTTCAGGGTGTCGATGCGGCTTGGCATCACGCGATCGGTGCGCTCGCAGATAGTCGCCATGATGTTGACCGCTTCCAGCGGGTATTTGCCCTTGGCGCTCTCGCCGGACAGCATGACGGCGTCGGTGCCGTCCAGGATGGCGTTGGCGACGTCGCCGGCTTCCGCACGGGTAGGGCGCGGGTTCTTGATCATGGAATCGAGCATCTGGGTGGCGGTGATCACCACTTTACGCGCACGGTTGCATTTTTCGATCATCATCTTCTGGGCGAAGATCACTTCTTCTACCGGGATCTCCACGCCCAGATCGCCACGGGCAACCATGATGCCGTCTGACGCTTCGAGGATTTCGTCGAAGTTGTTCAGGCCTTCCTGGTTTTCGATCTTGGAGATGATCTGGATCTGCTCGCCGCCGTGGGCTTTCAGGTGCTCGCGGATCTCCAGCACGTCAGAGCGTTTACGGATGAAGGACGCCGCTACGAAGTCGACGCCTTGCTCGCAGCCGAAGATCAGGTCGCGTTTGTCTTTCTCGGCCAGCGCAGGCAGCTGGATGGACACGCCCGGCAGGTTAACGCCTTTGTTCTCGCCCAGATCGCCGTTGTTCAGCACCTTACAGATGACTTCGTTCTCAGTCACGTTGGTGACTTCCATGCCGATCAGGCCGTCGTCAACCAGCACGGTGTTGCCGATCTTCAGGTCGGCGGCGAAGCCGGCGTAGGTGACCGCCACGCGCTCGCTGTTGCCGATCACGCTCTGGTCAGTGGTGAAGGTGAAGGTTTGGCCGGCGACCAGCGAGGCGTCTTTGCCGCCTTCCAGCTTCATGGTGCGAATTTCCGGGCCTTTGGTATCCAGCAGGATGCCGGCGTTGATACCGGTTTTCGCCATCACGGCGCGCATGTTTTTGATGCGGTTGCCGTGCTCTTCATAGTCGCCGTGAGAGAAGTTGAGACGCATCACGTTCATGCCCGCATTGAGCAGGTTGGTCAGCATTTCTTCCGATTCGGTTTTTGGACCGATGGTACAAACAATTTTGGTCTTTTTCATGGCGGAGTTTTCTACAAGTTGTGATGGATAAAAAAACGAATTTGACCGGCGCGGTTGACGCCGGTAGGGAATTTGGGCCGTGCCTGGTGGTGAAAAACATAGTTAAGGATAGGTGACGACAGTTGAAGTGGGGCGGAAAAATTCAGCCCGCGCGGGGGCGCGAGGAGGCTGCGCAACGGGGTAAGATCAAATCGTGTTGTTATTGCGTTTTCGCAGATCAAGGGCTGAAACCATTCAACTGATAGACGTTGCGCATTATAAAGGCTAAGCGGCGGGAAACAAAATAAAAAACCGCGGCGGCGCGGCGGATATGTCAAAACGCGGGCAAATGTGGCGCAAATGCAACAGGTTGCGGGCCGCTTGTTGCGCAAATAACCTTGCTGTAAATGCGGCTTAGTGCGTTTGCGGGATTTCCAGCAGCACGCCGGCGCTCAGGCAGAAGCAGCCGCTGGCGACGTTGGCCGGCAGGGTCAGGCTCTCGCCGGCCCGCACCACTCGCGTGTCGCCGCCGAGCGTGAACTCGAATTCACCGGACATCACTCGGGTTTGCAGCGCGTGCGGGGGCTTTTGCAGTTGGCCGAAGGCGCCGGCCTCGAACCGCACTTCCGCCGCCGGCGCACCGTCGCTCATCACGCCTTCCCGGCGGGCAAGGCCATTGTCGAGCGGTAAAAAGGCGGTTTGGGCGGTGAAGATGGTCATGTGGCGTTCCTGATAGCTGATGGCGGTGGCGCGACGCGAACGACATGAAAAACTCGGGCGGTCGGGCAGAGACGAAACAATGAGAAGTATAACGCGACAGGGGGAGAGATGAATCAGCAATATGGTGCGTCCGAGTGGACTCGACCCACCGACCCCCACCATGTCAAGGTGGTGCTCTCACCAACTGAGCTACGGACGCACGGTACTGATTCAGGAATTTGGTGCGTCCGAGTGGACTCGAACCACCGACCCCCACCATGTCAAGGTGGTGCTCTAACCAACTGAGCTACGGACGCACTGTACTGCTTCAGGAATTTGGTGCGTCCGAGTGGACTCGAACCACCGACCCCCACCATGTCAAGGTGGTGCTCTAACCAACTGAGCTACGGACGCATCTTTTCCTGTCTGTCATGGCTGACAGCGGGGACGAATATTAACGAGCTACCCGCGCGCTGGCAAGGGGAAAAGCGCAATTTTATTCGGTATTTCACGCGATTGCTGAGGTTGTGCGCAGTCCGGCGTTTTTTTCCGCAAACCGCAGCCCGACCGGGGAGGAAACCGGCCGGGCTGCGGGTTCAGCGTGTGGATCGCTGCAGGATGACGGTGGTCGGCTGTTTCTGCAGCCAGCGCATGCGCAGCGCCATCATGATGGCGGCGAAGGTCAGACCGATGATAAAGCCGATCCAGAAGCCGCTCGGCCCCATCGCCGGCACCACCACATCGGTCAGCGCCAGCAGATAGCCGCTCGGCAGGCCCAATACCCAATAAGCGATGAAGGTGATGAAAAAGATCGCGCGGGTATCTTTATAGCCGCGCAGCACGCCGCTGCCGATCACCTGAATAGAATCCGAGATTTGGTACAGCGCCGCCAGCAGCATCAGCTGCGAAGCCATCGCCACCACCGCCGGGCTGTCGTTGTACAGCAGGGCGATAGGCTCGCGGAAGGTGGCGGTAAACAGCGCGGTGCAGACGGCCATGGTGATGCCGACGCCGATGGCGGAGTAAGCGGCGACGCGCGCGCCTTCGACCGAACCTTCCCCCAGACGGTAACCGACGCGAATGGTGGCGCCGACGCCCAGCGACAACGGCAGCACGAACATCAGCGCGCTGAAGTTAAGCGCGATCTGGTGGCCGGCGACCGCGACGATCCCCAGCGGCGAAACCAGCAGCGCCACCACGGCGAACAGCGTGACTTCGAAGAACAGCGCCAGCGCCACCGGCATGCCGATGCCGATCAGGCGCTTCAGAGCCGCCCAGTCTGGGCCGCCGAGATCGCCGGCCTGGCGTTTGATATCGCGCTGCGACGGCGCGCGCTTCACGTACCAGCGCATCATCAGGAACATGATCCAGTAGACGCTGCCGGTGGCGACGCCGCAGCCGACGCCGCCCAGCTCCGGCATGCCGAACTTGCCGTAGATGAAAATGTAGTTGATCGGGATATTCACCAACAGGCCGAGGAAGCCGATCACCATGCCGGGCTTGGTTTTGGACAGCCCTTCGCACTGGTTGCGCATCACCTGGAAGAACAGGTAGCCTGGCGCACCCCACATGATGGCGTGCAGGTAGCCGACGGCCTTGTCCGCCAGTTGCGGATCGATGTTGTGCATCATGTCGATGACGAACTTGCAGTTATACAGCACGACGATCAACAGCAGCGAGACGCCGGAGGCCAGCCAGAAGCCCTGACGCACCTGGTGGGCGATGCGATCGCGCCGCCCGGCGCCGTTGAGCTGGGCGATAACCGGGGTCAGCGCCAGCAGCAGGCCGTGGCCGAACAGAATGGCCGGCAGCCAGATCGAGGTGCCGACCGCGACGGCCGCCATGTCGGTGGCGCTGTAAGCGCCGGCCATGATGGTATCGACCACGCCCATGGCGGTTTGCGATATTTGCGCGATGATGACCGGGATAGCGAGAGCCAATAAACTACGCGCTTCAATTAAGTACTTCTGCACGCATACACCTTTCTATTTATATATGTGGGAGGGAGGGCTGCCGCGAGAGGACAACAATTAAAATAGCGGAATTTTGTCAAAAAGATTGTACCTGCTCGGCGTCGTTAAGCAAACGCCGCAGATAAATAGTTATTAAATGCGCAGGCAGCCGATTTTTGCCGCTGCGGATTTGGTTTTCCGCGCCAACTGGGGCAAACTGCCGGAAGCGTTTTAACCTATTTAGCAAGAAGAGGCACATATGTTCACCGGTATCGTACAAGGCACCGCGCCGCTGGTCGCCATTGATGAGAAACCCAATTTCCGCACCCACGTGATCGAGATGCCTGCAGAACTGCTGCCGGGGCTGGAGCTGGGCGCGTCGGTGGCCCATAACGGCTGCTGTCTGACCGTGACCGCGGTGGAAGGCAACCGCGTCAGCTTCGATTTGATCAAGGAAACGCTGCGCTTGACCAACCTTGGCGATTTGGCGCTGGGCGACATCGTCAATATTGAGCGCGCGGCAAAATTCAATGATGAAATTGGCGGGCATTTGATGTCCGGCCATATTATCTGCACGGCGGAAGTGGCCAAAATTTATACGTCGGAAAATAACCGCCAGGTATGGCTGCGCATGCCGAACGCGGAATTGATGAAATATGTGCTGCACAAAGGCTTCATCGGCATCGACGGCATTAGCCTGACCATCGGCGAAGTGGTGAATAACCGTTTCTGCGTGCACCTGATCCCGGAAACGCTGGATCGCACCACGCTGGGTAAAAAACGCCTGGGCGACAAGGTGAACATCGAGATCGATCCGCAAACCCAGGCGGTGGTGGACACCGTCGAGCGTGTGTTGGCCAATCGCGAAGCGACGCTGGCAGCGGCGATGGCGCCGGCGCACAAAGACTGACCGCGATTCTGGCGTTGCCGCCCGAATCGAATCATAAGCAGAGAGGAGAAACGCGTGAAGTTTTATGGGAAAACGTTGTTGTTAACCGCGTTGTTGGCGCTGAGCGCCTGCAGCAGTTCACCTGAGCAGGGCGCCGGCGCGCAAATGGCCGATGCGGACGATACCTGCGGCGCTTCGCAGTATCAAAACTACGTCGGCAAGCCGATGACTTCGCTGGAAGGCGTACGGATCGAATCCAAAGTGCGAGCCATTCCGTATAACTCCGCCGTTACCATGGATTTCAACCTGCGCCGTCTGAACTTCCTTGGCGATAGCAACGATAAAATTATTCGCGTTTACTGCGGTTAACCCGCAGGGTCCGAAAGCGCAAAAAAAAGCCCCGGCGATGTTGTTGCCGGGGCTTTTTTTATCGGGAAAGCGTTCAGCGGGAGACGCGAATCCCGCCTTCAACGCCTTTCGGGCTGAACACCACCTGCCAGAGCTGCAGATCGCGCGCCCGGAACGCACCGGCACAGGCGTTCAGGTAATAACTGAACATCCGCTCGAAGCGCTCGGAATAGCGCTCGGCGAGCTGTGGCCACGCCTGTTTGAAACGCTCGAACCAGGCCATCAGCGTGCGGTCGTAATCGGCGCCGATGTTGTGCCAATCTTCCATCACGAAGTGGCCTTCGCTGGCCTCGGCGATATGGCTCACCGACGGCAGACAGCCGTTCGGGAAGATATATTTGTTGATCCACGGATCGACGTTCATGTCGGTCTTGTTGGAGCCGATGGTGTGCAGCAGGAACAGCCCGTGCGGCACCAGATTGCGCTCTACCACGTTGAAATAGGTGCGGTAGTTTTTCGGCCCGACGTGCTCGAACATGCCGACCGAGACGATGCGATCGAACTGCTGATGCAGGTCGCGGTAATCCTGCAGCAGGATCTGCACATCGAGTCCGGCGCAGCGCGCCTGAGCCAGCTTCTGCTGTTCGGCGGAAATGGTCACGCCAACCACCGACACGCCGTAGTTTTTCGCCGCGTAGGCGGAGAGGCCGCCCCAACCGCAGCCGATGTCCAGCAAGCGCATGCCCGGCTGCAGCTGCAGTTTCTCGCAGATCATCCGCAGTTTCGCTTCCTGCGCCTCTTCCAGCGTGGTGGCGTCTTTCCAGTAGCCGCAGGAATATTGCATGTAAGGATCGAGCATCAGGGTAAACAGATCGTTGCCGAGATCGTAATGCTCTTTGCCGACGATCCAGGCGCGCTTTTTCGATTGCAGATTGGTCAGGCGCGCGGCGGCGATACGCAGGGTATCTTTCAGGTGGTGGGGGAGTTTTTTCTCCAGCCCGGCGCTGACCACGCGCTGGAAGAACATATCCAGCCGCTCACACTCCCACCAGCCGTCCATATAGCTTTCGCCCAGGCCCAACGAGCCTTGCTGCAACACGCGTTTAAAGAATTCGGGGTTTTTAACCTGAATATCGAAGGGGCGCGAACCGTTGATTTCAATGCCGGCCAGGCCGAGCATTTCATGCGCGATACGGTACCACTGATTGTCCTGGATACTCAGATCTTCTATACACGATGAACTCATAGCTTCTCCATCACCTTCTTCTGACTGATGACCCGTTAGGAAACAGCTTAGACAATTTCTGCGGGTGCATACGTTTACCGGCGGAAAATAGGCCCGCGGCGTCTGATATCCGACTATGAACAGAGGAAATTTTAAGAAGCTACCCGGCGCAAATGGCGCGGGATGAACGCATCCTTAAAAAGAGTGTGACGCAAGACGCGTACACAAGCGCTAATTGAGATATAAAGATTATAAGGTGTTACTTTAAAAGGTTGTTTTTGAGTATAGGCGTGCCGAGGCGTCGACTCAACTGTAAATCGCACTCGGCACGCATATTCTTTAAGTGATTATTAAGTTTGGCAATTATGACGCTGAGTTAGCATGTTCCCGCTGCGTCTTTTGCTGCGCATCGGCCGTTTTCCCCCGCTGCAGGAAATATCCCAGCGCGGCCAGAATCACCGTAGACACCATTACCGTCACCGTCGCCAACAGCGGCTGGGCAATAAACGCCGATACCAGCATGCTCGCCACAAAACACAGCCCCAGCTGCAGCGTATTTTGCAGCGCGGCGGCTTTGCCGCTGCTTTCCGGGAACGGCATCAGCGCATTCGCCACCATGATCGGGTAGCCGGCGCCATTGACCAGCGCCATCACGCAGAACGGGATCAGCAGCGTGGTGAGCGTCGGAGAGGTCAGCGTCGCCACCAGATACAGCGCCACCATGCTGACACCATAAGCTACCAGCAGCCACGGCAGCAGAGTTTTGCCATTGATGCGCTTGAGCGCGGCGCGGCAGCCGTAGCCGCCCAGCAGGAAGGCCAGCGTTTGCGGCACATAGCTCAGACCGATGTCGCTCGGGCTATAGCCCATATCGCCGAGGATAAACGGCGAACCGGTCAGCCAGGCGAAGAAACCGGCCGAGCAGGCGGCGTACATCGCGACGTTGCCGCTGAACACCGGAGATTTCAACAGTTGCCAGAAGCTGACGCCGTTTTTTGGCGCGTCGGTGGCGGGTTGCGTTTTGGCGCGCTCTTTGAGCATCAACGTCGGCAGCAGCAGCAGCGCGGTGATCACCAACAGCGCGGCGAAGATCGCCCGCCAGCTGGCGTGGTTCAGCAGCCAGGCGCCAAGCAGCGGGGCCAACGCCGGTGACAGCGCCACCAGCGGCATTATGGTGGCGAACACGCGGTTGGCCTGACCTTCACGATAACGGTCGACCACCAGCGCTTGCCAGATGGCGGTGGCGGAACAGACGCCGACGGCCTGAATAAAGCGCAGGATCCAGAGCTGCAGGGCGTTTTCCACCCACAGCATGCCGAGGCAGCCGAGGGCGAACAGCGTCAGGCCAATCAATAATACCGGTTTACGCCCCAGGCGATCGGAGAGCGGCCCCCACAGCAGCTGCGCGAAGGCGAAGCCGGCCAGGAAGATGCTCAGGCTGGCGCTCACGGCGCCGGCGGAGATTTGCAGTTCTTCGCGCATGGCGCCGAAGGCAGGCAGATACATATCGGTCGCCAGATAACCCAACATGCTCAGGCCAGCGAGGTAGAACATAAAGCCAAAAGAATTTCGCATGGTATTTCTCGTTAATATTTTAGTGTCGCAGGTTTTTAGCGCCGGCCAGTGTATCCGGCTGGATCTCTGCTTGTGAAACGGTAATATTTGCAAAGTGCTGTTAAAAAAATTGAAGGCAAAGCGATGTGGTCTGAATATTCACTTGAAGTCGTCGACGCGGTAGCGCGCACCGGCAGTTTCAGCGCGGCGGCGCAGGAGCTGCACCGGGTGCCGTCGGCGGTGAGTTATACCGTGCGGCAGCTGGAGCAATGGCTGGCGGTGCCGCTGTTTGAGCGGCGTCACCGCGATGTGGAGCTGACGCCGGCCGGTGCGTTGTTTATCAAGGATGCGCGAGCTGTTATCAAAAAAATGCTCGACACCCGCCGGCACTGTCAGCAGGTGGCCAACGGTTGGCGCGGTCAGCTGAATATCGCGGTGGATATCATCGTCAAACCGCAGCGCAGCCGCCAGCTGGTGCTGGATTTCTACCGCCATTTCCCCGACGTCGAGTTGATGCTGCAACCCGAGGTGTTCAACGGCGTCTGGGATGCGCTGGCGGACGGCAGGGCGGACATGGCGATCGGCGCCACGCGTGCGGTGCCGGTCGGCGGCGGTTTTGCCTTCCGCGACATGGGCTATATGAACTGGCTGTGCGTAGTCAGCCCGCAACACCCGCTGGCGCAGCTGGCGGGGCCGCTGCATGACGATCAGTTGCGGCCGTACCCTTCGCTTTGTCTGGAGGACACCTCGCGCAATTTGCCCAAGCGCGTCACCTGGACGCTGGATAACCAGCGGCGGCTGGTGGTGCCGGACTGGACGTCGGCGCTCGACTGTTTGTGCGCCGGGCTGTGCGTCGGCATGATGCCGGCACATCGGGCGCTGCCGCTGGTGCAGCGCGGTGAGCTGAAGGCGTTGCAGCTGCAGCAGCCGTTTCCCGCCAGCCCTTGCTGCCTGACCTGGCAGCAGGATAAACCGTCACCGGCGATGAGTTGGCTACTGGCGTATCTGGGCGATGGGGAGACGCTGAATCAGGAGTGGCTGAGCGAGGCGGCACCGGAAGCCGTGCAGGCTTCCGGCTCAGGGGATTAGCGGCGGTAGTCGATGAACGGGCCATCGGCGACCGAGCGGCGTTCGATCAGCTTCGGATGCACTTCGATCACCTGCGACTCTTCGCGCTTGCTGATGATGCGATCCAGCAGCATGGTGAAGGCCATTTCGCCCAGGCGTTCTTTCGGCTGATGAATGGTGGTCAGCGCCGGGGTGAAGTAGCGGGCGTTGCGCACGTTGTCGTAGCCGATTACGGAAATATCCTGCGGCACCCGCAGCCCCAGTTCGTCGGCGGCGCAGATGGCGCCCATCGCCATGATGTCGCCGCCGCAGAATACCGCAGTCGGCCGCTGTTTTTGCGACAGGATCTGGTGCATCGCCTTGTAACCGGATTCCGGCTCGAAGTCGCCCTGCACGATCCACTCTTCGCGAATGTCGATCTGCGCTTCCTGCAGCGCCTTCATAAAGCCCTGATGACGGCCGCCGCCGGTATTGCGCGACAGCTGGCCCGGGATGGCGCCGATATCGCGGTGGCCGCGTTCTATCAGGTAACGGCCGGCCAGATAGCCGCCTTCGAAGGCGTTATCGATGATGGTGTCGGTGAAGTCGCCGCGCGCCGCACCCCAGTCCATCACCACCATCGGGATGTTACGGTAGTCTTCCAGCATGCCCAGCAGCTGATCCGGGTATTCGGAACACATCACCAGCAGGCCGTCGACGCGCTTCTGCGCCAGCATCGCCAGGTAGGCGCGCTGTTTGTCCAGGTTGTTGTGCGAGTTGCACAGGATCAGGGTGTAGCCTTTGCTGTAGCAACTGTTTTCCACCGCTTCGATCACTTCGGCGAAGTAGGGGGCTTCACTTGAGGTGGCCAGCAGGCCGATCGACTTGGTGTGATTGACTTTCAGGCTGCGCGCCACGGCGCTCGGCGAGTAGTGCAGTTCTTTGATGGCGGCCCACACGGCCGCTTTGGTCTCTTCGGCGACGAAACGAGTCTTATTGATGACGTGCGAAACGGTGGTGGTGGAAACGCCCGCGCGTTTGGCCACATCTTTAATCGTTGCCATGTAAGGAATGACTCCTGAACTCACATGTTTACAGCATGTAAGTGTGATGTTAATCGTTTGCCTACGTAGATCCTTCTCCAGAGAAGCGAAAACTGAGTTTTTAGTGTGTTGAAGTCTTCAGCGCTTAATCAGGAGGGGCATGGATGCCGGTACGCAGTTGTGAACTGCGAATTTTGTCGCATATTGAGCAAAAGTGGAAGAGGTAATCGATATTATAAACCGGGAAATGATAACAAGATTTTATCGGCGAACTGTGGGAAAATGATTTGACGTACTAATTGTACGCCTTTTATCCTTAGGAAAGCCCATTTTAAAGGAGTTGTCATGGATACCGAATTGAAGATGTCGCTGTTCACCACCGTTTGCGCGCTGGCGGTCATTATCGCTTTCAGCTTCGTTGCCGCGTTGAACTGATTTCCCTCCGGCGCTAAAAAAGGCGCAGCCTGGCTGCGCCTCGTCACATCAGAAACCGGTGCTTACGCCAGGTTTTCCGCTGCGAAGGTCCAGTTGACCAACGCCCAGAAGTTTTCCAGGTATTTTGGACGCGCATTGCGGTAATCGATGTAATACGCGTGTTCCCACACGTCAACGGTCAGCAGCGGTTTGTCTTCACCGGTCAGCGGGGTTGCCGCGTTAGAGGTGTTGACGATCGCCAGCGCGCCGTCCGGTTTTTTCACCAGCCAGGTCCAGCCGGCGCCGAAGTTTTTCACGGCGGCATCGGTGAACTGCTCTTTGAACGCAGCGAAAGAGCCGAAGGACTTGACGATCGCCGCCGCCAGTTCGCCCTGCGGTTCACCGCCGCCCTGTGGCGACAGGCAGTGCCAGTAGAAGGTGTGGTTCCACACCTGCGCCGCGTTGTTGAACACGCCGCCGTTAGAGGTCTTGATGATCTCTTCGAGCGATTTGCCCTCGAACTCGCTGCCTTTCACCAGGTTGTTCAGGTTAACCACGTAGGTGTTGTGGTGTTTGCCGTAGTGGTATTCCAGGGTCTCGGCGGAGATGTGCGGCTCGAGCGCGTTTTTCTCATACGGTAATGCAGGTAATTCAAACGACATTGCTTCCTCCTTTACAGCGCCATATGCCCCCCGCCGGGGCGAGAGCCGGATGGGCCGTTTTTTATTGTGGTCATTCAATCTTAACAATTTTCATCATAAAAAACAGGAGGAAAAGCGAGAAATGCGCGTGGGGAAGTGCGATGGGCGATAGCTTGAGCAGGCGGTTGCGACCGGGGCCGCAACCGCGCAGAGCGGGAAATTAACGAATGGTTTTCGGCGTCACTACGCGGCGTGCGCCGATGTAGTGGTTCTGCCAATAGTCGTTGTCGAGCTGGCTGATGCGGATCTCTTCGCCGGTGCGCGGCGACTGGATGAATTTGCCGTTGCCGAGGTAGACGCCGACGTGGTCCGCCACGCCGCGGTTGTTGATGCGGAAGAACACCAGATCGCCGCTTTCCAGCTCGCTTTTCTTGATCGGCGCCGCGTCGCGCAGGTGATACATCTCGTTGGCGGTGCGCGGCATCTTGATTTTCACCACGTCTTTATAGGCGTAATAGATGAGGCCGCTGCAGTCGAAGCCGGTGCGCGGCGAGCTGCCGCCCCAGCGGTAAGGTTTGCCCATCTGGCCCATCAGCTTGGCCATCGCGGTCTGTTTGGCGTGCTGGTAGCGTTTCTTGTGCGCCGGGCTGAGTTTCAACGGCTTTTCTTCACGCGCCAGCTTGGCGGTGGCCATGCCGGCTTCGCGGTGGCGGCCATAGCCTTTTTTGTAGCCCTTTTTCGGCGGGGTGACTTTAATCTTGGCGGTTTTCTGCGCTTTGGCCTTGGGTTTGGCGCTGACGATCTTTTTCGCGCTTTTCTCGCTTTTGGCCTTGGCGGTCTTGGTTTTTTTCTCGGGAGCCGTCACTTTGGCTTTCTTGGCGGCTTTATCCGCTTTCTTTTTTCTGCGGTCATCGGGCCGCGCTTCATTGGCATGGCTTTTACGCTGCTCGGCGGCAACACGCGCCTGTGGCGCAGCGTGCGCCAAATTGAAGAAGAGCTGCGTAAACAGCAGCGCAAAGAGCGTAAGAATTAAACGCATGTCGACGTCACCAACCTTGGCCCCGAAACGGATATCGAAAGAGTTACAGTATTCCCGAATTTCGCCATATAAAACAGCGAAGAACTCAGAAATAATAATCCATATTGTGAGAAAACGTTAATGACATTTTTTTTGGTTTAAAATCAGCCTGTTGGTGTATGAAAAAACGTCAACCTATGGCGGATGGGATAATTAATCCGCGCCGTCGTCGCGGCGCAATATATTAGTGAAATGGTCGGATTAAAAATGTTATTCTCAGCGTATGTTTTGACCGGAATGACGTGGCCGGTGAAACGCGATCGGCGGCGGGTGAATATCCTTGCAAAAGATGGCGTTTTCTTGCGACTGTTCCAGCCGCTACAATAGAGCGCGTGATGCATGTTGTAGCCATGAAATGTGGCTTGAGGAAGCAATAAATGACGACGACAATTGAAAAAATTCAGCACCAGATCGCTGAAAACCCGATTCTGCTGTACATGAAAGGCTCGCCAAAGCTGCCGAGCTGCGGCTTCTCCGCACAGGCTGTGCAAGCGCTGTCCGCCTGCGGCGAGCGTTTCGCCTACGTGGATATTCTGCAGAACCCGGACATCCGCGCCGAGCTGCCAAAATACGCCAACTGGCCGACTTTCCCGCAGCTGTGGGTTGACGGTGAGCTGGTCGGTGGTTGCGATATCATTATCGAAATGTATCAGCGCGGCGAGCTGCAGCAACTGATCAAAGAGACGGCTGAAAAGTATAAAGCGCAGGAAGACCAGCAGTCTTAATCGACAAGCTTGCGGTTATCGCGTAACGGGCGGCGCCAGTGCAAACTGGGCCGCCTTTTTCATTGGTTTTATTCGGCGAGATCGGCGGCGGGCAGCGGCCAGCCGCCGAGGCGTTTCCAGCGGTTAACCAGCTCACAAAACAGCAGGGCGGTTTGCTCGGTGTCGTACAGCGCGGAGTGCGCCTGGCTGCTGTCGAACGGCATGCCGGCGGCGATGCAGGCTTTGGCCAGCACCGTTTGGCCCAGCACCAGGCCGCTCAGCGCCGCGGTGTCGAAGGTGGCGAACGGATGGAACGGGTTGCGCTTCAGCCCGGCGCGTTCTGCCGCGGCCATCAGGAAGCTGTGATCGAAGTTGGCGTTGTGCGCGACGATAATGGCCCGATTACAACCGCGATCCTTGAGCCCTTTGCGCACCGCTTTGAAAATGGCGTGCAACGCGTCATATTCGCTGACTGCGCCGCGCAGCGGGTTGTGCGGATCGATGCCGTTAAACGCCAGCGCCTCCGGTTGCAGGTTGGCGCCCTCGAAAGGCTCCACGTGGAAGTGCAGGGTTTCGTCCTGCTGCAGCCAGCCGTCTTCATCCATTTTCAGCGTCACGGCGGCGATCTCCAGCAACGCATCGGTATTGGCGTTGAACCCGGCGGTTTCAACATCTATTACTACGGGATAAAACCCACGAAAACGACCACTCAGGGCGTTAAGATCACTTTTCTCGGCCATCAGTTTCTTATCTTCATCGAATGCAGCGCGCATTATGGCAAATTTTGCGCCCGGTTGCAGGCGCTATCGCGCGGAGAATCAGCAGGGCGCGGGGCGCCCTGAAGGGGAGGCTTAGTGGCCGAGGCCCTGACCGGCGTGTTTGTTTTCGATCAGCTCGATTTTGTAACCGTCCGGATCTTCGACGAAGGCGATCACCGTGGTGCCGCCCTTCACCGGACCGGCTTCGCGGGTGACCTTGCCGCCGGCGCGGCGGATGCTGTCGCAGGTGGCGGCGACGTCGTCCACGCCCAGCGCCAGGTGGCCGAAGGCGGTGCCCATGTCGTAGCTGTCGGTACCCCAGTTATAGGTTAGTTCGATAACCGCGCCTTCGCTCTCTTCCGTATAGCCGACGAAAGCCAGCGAGTATTTGTACTCCGGGTTCTCACTGGTGCGCAGCAGGCGCATGCCTAATACCTTGGTGTAGAAGTCGATGGCGCGTTGCAGGTCACCGACGCGGATCATGGTATGGAGTAAGCGCATAATTCCTCTGAATTAACTGTGCCGTGGCAGACGGCGGGTGGATTGAAGCACAAGCGAGTATAGCCTTGTCCCGCAAGGAAATTCAATGTAACGACTGAGTGACAATGTCACATGTTGTCGTCATGCCGGTGATGCCTAATTATTGATCGAGCGTGCCGATCGATACGAAGTAATTGATCTGCACAATCAATTATCAATCCTGCGTGCAACCGTGTAAAAATTAAACGGCAGTATAAACAACACCAGGGAACAGCGGCCCGCCTTGTGCGGGCCTTTTTGCAAGCGGCGCATAAAAAAACGGCCATGCGCTTGCGTGGCCGTTGGGCGTCAGGACGGGTTACTTCGCCAGAAACGGATAGTCGGTATAGCCTTCGGCACCGCCGCCGTAGAAGCTTTCCGGCTTAGGTTCGTTCAGTGGTGCGTGCTGACGGAAACGCTCGACCAGATCCGGGTTGGCGATATAGCTGCGGCCGAAGGCTACCGCGTCGATGAAACCTTTTTCGATCAGCGCTTCGGCTTTTTCGGCGGTGTAGGCGCCGGCGCCGACGATCACCCCTTTAAAGTGGGCGCGCACCGAGTCGCGGAAGGCGTCGGAATACGGTTTGCCGCCTGCCCAGTCCGGTTCGGAGATGTGCAGGTAGGCGATGTTGCGCTTGTTCAGCTCTTCCACCAGGTACAGCGCCGCTTCCTCCTGATCTTCCCCATTGTCCAGACCGTTGAACGGCCCCAGCGGCGAGATGCGGATGCCAATATGTTCGGAACCCCATTCGGCGACCGCCGCGTCGACCACTTCCAGCGTCAGGCGGGTGCGATTCTCGATGCTGCCGCCGTATTGATCGGTACGTTGGTTGGAGGCAGGGGACATGAACTGGTGCAGCAGATAGCCGTGGGCCGCATGCAGTTCGATGAAGTCGAAGCCGGCCTCGCGCGCGTTGGCGGTTGCCTGACGAAAATCGTTGACGATACCCGGGATCTCGCGGGTTTCCAGCGCACGCGGCGTGGAGGTTGGTACGCGCACCCAGGCGCCGGTTTCATCGCGTACGGTGGTGCGCGATTCGGCGTTGATCGCCGAAGGGGCGACCGGCGCTTGTCCGCCCGGCTGCAGGCTGTCGTGGGAGATGCGCCCTACGTGCCACAGCTGCACGGCGATGTGGCCGTTTTTGTCATGCACCGCCTGCGTGATGTTTTTCCATGCGGCGATCTGTTCCGGAGTGTGCAGGCCCGGCGCACCGGCGTAGCCTTTCGCCTGGAAAGAAACCTGCGTCGCTTCGGTCACGATCAGGCCGGCGCTGGCGCGCTGCGCATAGTATTCCGCCATCAGCGGCGTAGGAATGTCGCCCGGCTCGATGCTGCGCAGACGCGTCAGCGGAGCCATAAACACGCGGTTGGGCAGGGTGACGGCGCCAACTTTCAGCGGAGAGAGCAATTTTTCAGTCTTCATAGTGCATCCTGTATTTAATAGACCGGTCGTCTAGTAATGGGCGATAAAAAAACACGAACTGCATTTTTCAATAAAAAGAGATTGTTACCGTTACGGCTGCGGCGAGCGCAGCAGCAACTCGATGCTTTCCAGCGCGCTGGTCAACGGCGCCAGCGAGCGACGGATCTTGGCGCGCAGCGAGGCGCCGAGCCACAGTGAATACAGCGTCTCCGCAGTCGCCGCCGGGCTCATGGCTACCGACAGCGAGCCCTCGGCGATACCGCGCTCAATAGCCGCCTGCAGGTGGCCAATCACGCGAGCGGTCCCGATTTCCAGGGCATGACGCATCGGTTCCGACAGATCGCTCACCTCGGCGGAAAGCTTCACCGCCAGGCAGGCGTTGTGGCACTCGCTGCGGCAATGGTAGCTGATGGCCTGGGCGTAATAGCCGAGCAGTTGGTGGCGAGCATCGCCGCGTTCGTCGGCGAACAGCGCCTGCATTTGCGCGTCATAATGCGTGAAATAGCGTTGCAGCATCGCTTCGCCGAAGGCTTCCTTCGAGCGAAAATAGTGGTAGAACGAGCCTTTCGGCACGCCCGCGGTGGCCAGCAGCTCGCTCAGCCCCATGCCGGTAAAGCCAAGGCGCAGGCTGAGAGTTTCGCCGGTGGCGAGCAGATGTTCACGTGTGTCCACGTTGCAATGCGTTGATTTGGTCATCATGGTGCCGAGCATAATAGACCGATTGGTCTAGGTCAATGGGAATAAAAAAACCGGCGCACAAAACGCCGGTTGTCTGTAAACCATTGTGCCTCAGCGGCACGAGGAAGTTAAGCGCTTACGCCGCGCTGCGGCAACGCTGCAGGATATCCAACCGGGACTGATATTCGCGGGTTTGTACGTTCAGCATGCCCAGCAGGGTGTGGAACAGGTTATCCTGCGAAACCTCGTCTTGTTCCGCCAGCGCGTTCAGGCACTGGCGATCGATGCCGAAGTTGCGTTGATAATCTGCGGACATCCACATCAGGAAAGGCACGTGAGTTTGCTGACTCGGCGCGAAGACATAAGGCGTGCCGTGCAGATACATGCCGTTTTCACCCAGCGATTCGCCATGATCGGACAAGTAAACCAGCGCGGTATTGAACCTATCGTCATACTGCTGCAGCAGCTTGACGGTGGCATCGAGCATCGCGTCGGTATACAGAATCGAGTTGTCGTAGGTGTTCACCAGCTGTTCATGGCTGCAATCCTGAATCTGATTGCTGTTGCAGGTCGGCGTAAACGTCTGGAACTCTGGCGTGCTGCGACGGTAATAAGCGGGTCCGTGGCTGCCCATCTGATGCAGCACGATCACGCCGTCGTCTTTCAGGCTACTGATGTAGTCGTTCAGCTTGTACAGCAGCGCGTTGTCCATGCACACCTCGCCGTCACAGTCCTGCGGCAGTTTCAGCTTGGTCATGTCGATGTGCGGTACCCGGTCGCAAGCGCCTTTGCAGCCGCCGTCGTTATCGCGCCACAGCACGTTGACGCCGGCGTGCGCCAGCACGTCGAGCATGCCTTCCTGGTGCGCCGCCAGAGTCGCGTCGTACTCTCTGCGCGGCATGTTGGAGAACATGCAGGGCACGGAGATCGCCGTCTCGGTACCGCATGAGCTGGCGTTCTTGAAGTAGACCACGTCGTCCTGCTTCAGGCGCGGGTTGGTTTCGCGCGCGTAGCCGCCGAGGGAGAAGTTTTCGGCGCGGGCGGTTTCGCCTACCACCAGGATCACCAGCGTTTTCTTGGCCTGCCCGGCGATCAGCGGCCCTTTGCGCGCGTCTTCGCCGATTTTGACCAACGGCAGATTACGGGTGAAGTAACGCTGTTCGGTGAACTTGATAGAACCGGCGACGAAGTTGGAAGGCGTCAACATTTTCACCACGCTTTTATTGTTGCGGATCAGCGAAGCGTAGTCTTTGTAGAACAGGGCGGCGACGATCAGGATCACCACCAACGACAGCATGACGTTGGCGGCGCGCAGCCCGACCATATACCACCAGGGGCGAGTCTGGCGAATATGGGTGAAGCAGACCGCCAGCGCCGGCAGAATGCCGAGCAGCGCCAGCCACACCCCCATGCGCGGCGTCAGCAGCGCCGTCGCTTCCTGGGTATTGGTTTCGAAGGCGTTTTGCATCATGTTGCCGTCGATCACTACGCCATAGCTGTACATGAAATAGTTGGCTGCGGCGCTGCCGAGCAAGAAAAAGACGATCAGCGGCTTGCGCAGATAGGGCACGGTCAACACGCTGAAGATGATATTCAGCGCACAAAAGATCACCACCGGCATGCTGGCGGCGAAAATCACGCTGTGGACGCTATCGAAGGCGATATACGACCAGGCGCGATGCAGGAATAACGCGTTTTGAAACAGAGTGAAGAACAGGGCGGTGGCGAGGATAAAACCGAGGCTGTTGCACTGTAAGCGTTGACGTAACCACATTGCCAAATCTGGATCCTGAGAGTAGATAATGCCTTGAAATCTACCGGATGAAACTTAAGAAAACCTTAGAAATTCAGAATACTGGCGGCGGTGAACGCGGGGAAAACGCC
Organism: Serratia sp. YC16; assembly: GCF_009707615.1. Taxonomy (NCBI): domain Bacteria; kingdom Pseudomonadati; phylum Pseudomonadota; class Gammaproteobacteria; order Enterobacterales; family Yersiniaceae; genus Serratia; species Serratia sp. YC16. The sequence continues at coordinate 113,811 of NZ_WLYN01000001.1, forward strand.
AGGCCGGGCGGCCTGGCGGCGAGACGGTTTAGTAGGCGGCGGTGAACTGCGCGCGAATAAACTGAGGTTTTTCAATCTCATCAACGATAGCGACCGCCAAATCTTCCACCGAAATGCTGGCCGGTGCTTCGCCGTTCATCAGCAACTGCGTGGTGCCGAGGCGGAACTGACCGGTGCGTTTGCCCGGTTCCAGCAGGGCGGCCGGCGAGAGATAGGTCCAGTCGAGCGCCGATTCGTTGCGCAGTTTGTTGCGCAGATCGCGTACCGCCTGAGCGCCAGGGCGAATCTCTTCCGGGAACTGCGGCGTATCCACCAGTTCAACCCCCGGCGCCACTTCCAGGCTGCCGGCGCCGCCGACCACCAGCAGACGCTTGACGCCGGCCTGTTCGACCGCGGTGAGGATCTGCTGGGCGCCGCGGACGGTTTTCTCATACAGGTGGTCTTCGCCCCAGCCGGGGTTGTAGGCGCTGATCACCGCATCCTGACCGCGCAACTGTCCCGCCAGCCAGGCGGTATCGGCAACGTCGCCCAGCGCGACGGTCAGATGGGCGTGCTCCGGCAAATCTTTGTTCTGGCGGGCGATCGCCGTCACCTGAATGCCGCGAGCCAGCGCTTCATCCACCACGCGGCGGCCAACAAAACCGGTTGCTCCAATAATGGCTACTTTCATCTGCATGCTCCTTCGGGGATGGGTCAATATCGTGAGGCAGGCCAGTGTGCCTGCTGCGTGGGTTCTACTCTAGCCCTTAACAATAGCCGTGATTAGTGCCATATTCATGCTTTCTTGATTAAGTAAAACTTCCTAATCGTGGATAAACTCAATCGAATGGCAGTATTCGCCACCGTAGTGGCGGAGGGATCGCTGGCCGGCGCCGCGCGGCGGCTGGGCATGACGCCGTCGGCGGTCAGCCAGCACATGCGCTCGCTGGAGAAGGCGCTTGGGGTGCCGCTGCTGCACCGTTCCACCCGTCGTCTGGCGCTGACCGAGGCGGGGGCGGCGTTTTACCCCGGCTGCGAGGCGATGTTGCAACAGGCGCAGCAGGCGGAGCAGCGGTTGGCCGAGCTGCGGGATACGCTGGTGGGCGAGCTGCGCATCGCTACCCCGGTCGGCATCGGCGGCCGCTCGCTGGCGGAGGCGTTGTCGCCGCTGTTGCAGGCGCATCCCAAGCTGACGCTACGGGTGCTGGCGGACGATCGCATCGTCGATATGATAGAACAGCGGGTCGACATTGCGCTGCGAGCCAATCGTCAACTGGCGGACGCCAATATGATCGCCCACCCGCTGACGGAATGGCCGATGGTGCTGTGCGCCGCGCCCCGTTATCTCAGCCAGCATGGGGTGCCGGAAAGGCCGCAGGATTTGGTGCAGCACCGCTGGATCTCCAGCGGCTACAGCGGGGCGCACCTGGACTTGCTGCATCAGTCCGGGCAGCAGGTCAAGCTGCGGCTGGCAGAAGGGCAGATCGTCAGCGAGAGCATGAACGTGATGCGTGCCTTTACCCGCGCCGGGCTGGGGATTTCCGTTCAGCCGCTGTATGAAATCGGCGACGAGTTGCAGCGCGGTGAGCTGTTGTTGCTGCTGCCGGAATGGCGGCCTGCGCCGCTCCGCTTGCACGCGCTGACCCTCGAGCGCACCATGCCGGAGAAAAGTCGCCAGGCGCTGCGCTATTTGCGCGACTATTTTCGCCGCAATGGCGAAAAGGGACTTGCCAGCGGCGGCGATGGCGTCTTCAATTAGCAAGAGAATGCAGGAGGCCCCGTGGCGCAGCAGCTTGAATTTTTCGACATCCCCAGCCCGTGTCGCGGCATTTGCCAGGCCGACGATCGCGGTTTCTGCCGTGGCTGCCTGCGCAGCCGCGAGGAGCGCTTCGGCTGGATGAGCATGAGTGACGCGCAAAAGCGCGAGGTGCTGCGCCTGTGCCGTCAACGCTTCCTGCGCCTGCAGCGCGCCAATAAAGCCCCCGACGAGCCGTTGCCGGAACAGCCTTCGTTGTTTTAACCTTTCCTGATCTGCCGCACGTTCGCGCGGCTTAGCGCTTCCCTGGGCCTCACCGGCTTGTGTATGCTGGCTGACAACTAATGTCATGAGGTTTTCGCAATGGTAGAACGTATTCGTCTCGCGCCGCAGGGGCCTGAGTTTTCCCGCATGATTTGCGGTTACTGGCGGTTGATGGAGTGGGGCATGTCGCCGCAGCAGCTGCTGACGTTTATCGAACAGCATGTCGAGTTGGGCGTCACCACCGCCGATCACGCGGATATCTACGGCGGTTATGCCTGCGAACAGGCGTTCGGCGACGCGTTGCGCCTGAAGCCGGCGCTACGCCAGTCGCTGGAGCTGGTGACCAAGTGCGGCATCGCCACGACCGCCAGGCCCGGCAACCCGATCGGCCACTACATCACCGACCGCGATCATATCGTACAGAGCGCGGAACAGTCGCTGCGCCATCTGCATACCGACTACCTCGATCTGCTGCTGATCCACCGCCCGGACCCGTTGATGGATGCCGACGACGTGGCCGAAGCCTTTGTCGCGCTGCACAAAAGCGGCAAGGTGCGCCATTTCGGCGTCTCCAATTTTACCCCCGCGCAGTTCCAACTGCTGCAGTCGCGCCTGCCGTTCACGCTGGCCACCAATCAGGTGGAAATTTCGCCGATTCATCAACCGGCCATTCTCGACGGCACGCTCGACCAGTGCCAACAGCTGCGCATCAAACCGATGGCCTGGTCTTGTCTGGGCGGCGGGCGCTTGTTCAACGACGCCGAGTTCCAGCCGCTGCGCGATGAGCTGCAGCGGGTGGCGCAAGAGATTGGCGCCGAGACCATCGAGCAGGTGGTGTACGCCTGGGTGATGCGCCTGCCGTCGTCACCGTTGCCGATTATCGGCTCCGGCAAGATTGAGCGGGTGCGTTCGGCGCTGAAGGCGCAGAAATTGGTGTTGAACCGCCAGCAGTGGTTCCGCATTCGCAAGGCGGCGCTGGGGTATGACGTGCCTTAAGGCGGAGCGGCAAGAGCAAAGCCGGGCGGCGCAAGCGCCCGGCTTTTTTTACGTTGGTCCTTAGGCCAACACCACCTGATCGGTGTTGAAGTGATCGAGCGAGACGCCGATCAGCGTTACCTGGCTGTTGCCGAAGGCCAGCACCAGATCGTCGTTTTGCTGCGTGGCGTAGTCGCGGATATTGCCGCTGGCGCCTTCGGTGCCGATAAACACCAGTTTATCGGTGGCGTTGAAGCCATACAGCTGGTCGTGGCCGAAATCGCCGCTGAACAGGAAGGTATTGCCGTTGCCGACGCCCTTCAGGATGTCATCGCCGCTGCCGCCGACGAAGGTCAGGTTGCCGCCGGCGTGGCCGATAAGCGTGTCGTTGCCGGCATTGCCGAACAGCCAGGCGTCGTGGCTGCGAGCCTGCAGGACGTCATCGCCGTCGCCGCCGGTGGTGGCGGCCGCATAGGCTTTGAGGCCCGAATCCGATTTCAATCCGGCGGCGGTCACCTGATGATCCACCTCTTTGCTGAAAATCAGCCAGGAGGTTTCTTTACTGCGCAAGGTGCTGATGTCGTCCGCCAATGTAATGCCGCCCTTGGCGTCGCGCAGGTAAAGCGTATTGCCGTCGTAGGCGACCTCGGTGTTTTTCAACGCCTGCTGGGTATCGAAGATATTGTGACCTTTGCCGCCGGCGATCAGATTATAGCCACCGGCGTCGCGGAAGATATCGTCGCCGTCGCGGCCCTCGAGATAGTCGTTGCCTTTGCCGCCCTTGATCAGGTCATTGCCGTCGCTGCCGATGATAAACGTCGGCCCGCTGTGGGTTTCCGCGTTGCGGTTCAGATCTTCCACCCAGGTATTGCCGCGCGTGACGTTCGACAGGTTGGAGACGATGATGGTCGAGTCTTTGTCGGTCAGCGAATAAAACTCGGAGTTCAGCACCCGCATCAGACCATCCTGATAGAAAAACGGCAGGTGGGACAGCCAGGTCGGAATGTTGAGGATGGAGAACGGCAGCAGGTTCCAGGCGTCCGACGCGTAGTGGTCGTTGAAGTTGACGATATTGTTGGTGGCGGAGGTATGCGGCGCATCGTGGACGCCCAGTGACGGCAGGGTCAGCGAAGTGCCGTCGAGCGCACGGAACACCGGATCGTTCTCATAGCCGATATTGATCACCTTGCCGCCGGCTTCGTACTGGGTCGGCGAGGCGAAGGCGACATAGTTGGACTGCGCGTAGAAACCACCCCAGTTGGCGTCGCTCTGCGCCGCCATGCTGTTGACCGCCAGTCCGCCGAGGCTATGGCCGCTGACCACCACGTCCTCGCCGCTCAGCCCGTGCGCCTGCGCGAATTTTGCCACGTCGCCCAGCAGTTGGCCGAAGGCCTTCAGCGTGTAGCCGTCGGCGTAGCCTTTCGGCCCGAACCCGGCCAACAGATCGTTAATCACATCGCCGATGGTATCGCCGATCAGCGTCTCGCGCGGGCCGCTGGTACCGCGAAATGAGATGCCAATGGCGGTGAGATTGCCTTCGCTGTCATATTTTCCCAGCACCTCGGCCTGCGCGGTGGTGTAACCGGCGGTTTCGCCGTAGTAGGTGCCGCGCGCATCGGTTTTACCGGCGTAGCCCAGCTGCGCGGCGCTGATGACCGACCAGCCGGCATTGTTCACCGCCTCCTGCGCGGCCTGTTCGGAGTCGGGGTTCCAGGGAAGGCCGGGCAGACCGCCCTGTGATTGGGTGCTGCCGATGAGCGCGGTGATCAGCGTCAGCGGCAGGCCCAACCCGAAACCGGTTTGGTAGTAGCCTTCATCGAAGCCGTTATCGATATTGTGGTAAGCGTAGGTAGAGATGGCCAAGGCGTCGGAGAACAGCGCCTTCGACGCGTTTTCGTCAAGATCCTTATAGCTAAAGATGCCCATATCAGTTCCTTATGAAGTATGCCGCCTGGCCTGGATGTGAACTCTCATGCGCTGGCGGTAGAAACAGGGAAACAACGTTAGCCGAACGACAGCTGGTCAGAGGACCAACATCGGTAAAATGATTATTAGCGCTAAATATTAGGCCTGCGAATCAAATTGGCGAGATTGTGCGTTGGTTAACAGTGCCGGCACGGGCTCTCCTATACTGATAACTCGATATAGTCATTAAGGAGACTGATTGATGAAACGTTATTGGTATGCGGCGTTTGGCCTGATGGCCTGTGGGGCCGCTCAGGCGGCAACGGTCGACGTTGAGATGAATTTGGTGACCGGGCAGGGCATCGGTCAGGATATCGGCAAAGTGGTCATCAGCGAAACGCCGTACGGTTTGCTGTTCACGCCGGATTTGAAAGCGTTGCCGGCCGGGGTGCACGGTTTCCACGTGCATGAGAAAGGCAGCTGCGAACCGGGCATGAAGGACGGCAAGGCGGTGGCGGCGCTGGCGGCCGGCGGCCATTTCGATCCGCAAAAGACCGGCAAACATCTCGGGCCGTATGCCGACGGGCACCTGGGTGACCTGCCGGCCATCTATGTGACCGCCGACGGCATGGCTACCTATCCGGTGTTGGCGCCGCGGCTGAAGAAAATCAGCGAAATTGAAGGCAAAGCGCTGATGGTGCACGCCGGCGGCGATAATCATTCGGATCATCCACTGCCGCTCGGCGGCGGCGGTGAACGTTTCGCCTGCGGCGTGATTAAGTGATCATCCGCCGCTAACGGCCGGGGCAGCGGCGGGCTGGCCGGTAGCCAGCTGCAGCTGCTGCAGCGAGCAGTAGAGCCGCCAAATCAGGCCGGCCAGATCGCGCGCCGCCTGTTCCGGGTGGTGCGCCAGCGCGTTGCTGATGCGCTGCAGCTCCTGCAGCGTGGCGTCGAGCGAGCTGTGCTGCACGCCTTTCTCCGTCATGATGCCGCGCAGGTGGTGAATGCAGACGTTGCGCACCGCCGACAGCGGATCGGAACGGGTTTGCCAGTCGCGCAGTTGCCAGACGATATGGCTGCAGTTGAGCAGCACCACGCCCCAGCGCAACAGCCAGGTGCGCGCCTCTTGATCCTGACTTTGGTTAAGCTGGCTGATGCGGTGGTAGATCAGCGATTCGAACTGACTTTCGCTCTGCTGCGGCCGTTTGCTCAACTGATCGATAAAATCGCGCCGCAGCGCGCGGATAATGCGGCGGCTTTTGCGTTTGTCCGAACTGGGGCGCAGGATTTGAAACGCCAGCCCGGCCAGCAGCACGCCGACGACTTTAGCGATATTGTCATTGATAAAGGACTGATAGTCATAACTCGGCGGATTGCTGACGGTCAGGAACGAGCCCATAAAGACGATCAGCTGCCCCCAGAGCGCGGCATAAGGCGGATGCTGCAGCTTGAGCATCTGCATGGTCACCAGGATCGGGAACAGGAAGGCGCAGAACACCCAAAAATCGTCGATCTGGATCATCAAACCGAATTTCACCACGAAACAGGCGACCGAGAGCAGCAACACCGCCTTGAGCAAGGTGCTGATGCTGTTGATCGGTGAAGGCGTCGAAGAGTAAAGCACGCAGCTGATGGCGGTGAGCGTCAGCGCCGCGCTGCCGGCGTCCCACTGCGTGTTGATCCAGTAGGCACAGCCGATCACGATGCATAAAAAGGTGCGCAGGCCGTTGTAAGCGGCCTCATAACTGTCGGTGTGGCGCGCCAGCGAGGTGACACGCGGCGGCTGGAGTTCGCTGACCGCCGTGGCGTTCTCCAGCCGCTGCAGCCAACGGTTGCAGCGCAGGTAAAGCCAGCAGAAATGTCGCAGACGCAGCCAGAAGGCGCGATGGCGATAGTCCGTCGGATCTTGCGGGGCGATTTGCTGGAGCAGGCGCGCCAAACGGTATTTGTCGGTGGCGGGATCGCGCAGTTCGTCCAGCAGCTGCGTCAGCACCGGCATCAGGTTGGCGGGGCGATCCGGCCAGTTCAGCAGCATGCGGCGCAGGCTGGAAATAACGCTGGTAATGCGCAGCTGCTGGTGCAACAGATAATTGAGCAGATTGTTTTGCCGCCGCAGCCGGTAGTGGCTCCAAAACGCCTGAATACGCAGCAGGTTCATGGTCAGGATTTGGCCGATGACCCCTTCGTGCGAGGTACGCATCTGCGCGGTGACCTCCGGCTGCCACAGCATGGCGGCGTGTTCCAGCAGGCGCAGCTGCATGCGCCGCAGCGAGGTCAGCAAGGCTTCGCCGTCGGAGGTGCTGGGCAGGATCATCATCATCAACCCGCCGCACAGAATGCCGGTGATCACTTCACAAACCCGTGCCTGGGCAATATCGAAGATCTGCTGGGTATCGGTGACGTTGACCGTACCGAAGGCGATGATGGCGGCGGTATACCCCGCCAGCGCGAAGGCATACGAGACGTTGTTCTGGTAATGGTTGGAGATATAGGTGCACAGCCCGATCCAGGCGGCGATGAACAGCGTGAACAGCCAGGGATCGTTCAGACAGTGGCCGGCGATCGCCACCGACGCGGCGGCGCCCAGCAGGCTGCCGAAGATGCGGCCGATGCTTTTGCTGATCACGCCGCCGATGGTGGGGAAGCTGACCACCGCGGCAGAGGTCAGCGCCCAATAGGGTTCGTCGAGCTCGAGTACGAACGCCACCCACAGCGCCAGACACATCGCCAGCGAATTGCGCAGCGCGTAGCGCCATTGGCCGCCGGTCGCCTTACCCCAGGGGGTGCGGCTCCACTCCAGAAAAGACAGGTTCACACTTTAGTTCCGCTGATGAATCGAAATGGTGCAGGTGGTGCCGGCGACCAGCGTCAAATCGGCGGGCACGTTGAGCAATTTTATCCGTACCGGCACGCGCTGGGCCAAACGTACCCAGGGAACATTAGGCTTAACGTCCATTAATAGATCGTTGCTGCTGTCAACGCTCTGATCGTAAATGGCGCGGCCGATGCTCTCTACTTCCCCCTGCAGCGGCGTGTTGCCGTTATATAAAACGATGTCCGCTTTATTGCCTTCTTTTATATGCTTCAGCTTGGTTTCTTCGAAATAACCGAGTACATAAAACGAGTGCACATCCACCAGCGCCACCAAGGGCGTGCCGGCGTTGGCGTAGTTTCCGACTCGCGCCTGCAGGTTGGTGATATAACCGTCCGTCGGGGCGTAAATTTTGGTTTTGCTCAAATTCCATTTGGCCTGCTCCAGGTTGGCCTGAGCGGCTTTATAGGCGGCCTTCATTGCCTGAGCAGCTAAATTGGACTCGTCCAAATCTTCAGCGGAAATAACGTTGCGCGGCAAACCGCGGCGGCGGGCGGCCTCGTGGTCCGCCTTGGCCAGATCGGATTGCGCTTTTGCCACAGCGGCCTCGGCATTGTCCAGCGCGATCTGGTAGGGCACCGGGTCGAGGGTAAAAATCAGACTTCCCGCAGGTACGAACTGATTGTCATTCGCGCTTATTTTCTCTAATCTTCCAGAGACTTCAGGGGTGATATTGACGAGTTCGGCGCGCACTTTTCCATCACGGGTCCATGGCGATTGCATATAATAATTCCAGAGCCACCAACCGGCACAGACGGCAATGGCGCAGACGATCACCGTAGAAAAGTATTTTAATGTTTTATGCTGCATGGGTTACCAACTCGCTAAAATCCATAAGGAACCGCTGACGGTCAGAACGAAAATGGACAGATCCATCAACATGGGATGCCAGATTTCGCCGGAATACATCCAGTCTCGCAGCAGCTGATGAATCAGCAGCCATAAGACCAGCCCTAGCAAAAAAGCTTTAAATATAGGCGGAAAATAAAGCGATGCCCCCAGCACCAAATCGGGCAAGGGGGAAGAGGCGTGTAACCATGATGTATTCACATTAACAATCCCTAAGGGTGAATATGTTGAATATTTGCATAACGATTAAACAATAGCGGCTAAAAACAGTGGCTATTTCCACAATATACATTATATACATTTGTGTTTTTAATGTGAGTTACCCAAAATAGTCTAAACTCTGGGAGGTAATGTTAGCATGCTAATTATAAGGAGGGGGAAGTGGAGTCAACATTAGGTTCAGATTTAGCACGATTGGTTCGTGTTTGGCGCGCGCTCATCGATCATCGGCTCAAGCCGTTGGAGCTGACCCAAACACACTGGGTCACTTTGCACAATATCAATCGTTTGCCGCCGGAGCAGTCGCAGATTCAGCTGGCGAAGGCGATCGGTATCGAGCAACCGTCACTGGTTCGTACGCTGGACCAATTGGAGGAGAAGGGGCTGATTACGCGCCACACCTGTGCCAACGATCGCCGCGCGAAGCGCATCAAGCTGACCGAAGCGGCCGATCCGATCATCAGGGAAGTGGACAGCGTGATCACGTCTACGCGCAGTGAGATTTTAAGCGGCATTACCGCCGACGAAGTGCATCTGTTGGTTGGGCTGATTGGCAAGTTAGAACAAAATATCACCGAACTGCAAAGCAAATAATAATATTCTTATTTTTTCTACGATTACAGTTTCACAGCATCAGAAATAAAACCGGAGGCGATTGCCTCCGGTTTGCCGTGTGTCGCCTGCTGACTTACAGCGGAGAGACGGTGATGGTGTCGCCCATGCGCGCCATGCGTACGCGCTGGCCCGGGCTGAACTTGGTGTCGCCCGCTTTCTGTACCACCACGATGTTCTCTTTCTGGTCGGTTTTGATTTCCAGCTCGTAGCCTGAGGTACGGCCGGCCACTTCACCGATGCTGTTGCCTGCCGCGCCGCCGGCGATAGCGCCCGCCGCGGTAGCCAGCGTACGGCCGGTGCCGCCGCCAACGGTGTTACCCAACAGGCCGCCAATCACCGCGCCGCCGATCATCCCCAAGGCGTTGGAGCCTTCGCCGCCCTGAATTTTCACCGGACGCACGGAAACCAGCGTCCCGTAGGTGACGTTTTGCACCTGTTTGGCCTGCGAGGACGAGTAGACATCGCCGGACATGGATTCATTGGCGCACCCAGCCAGCGTAACGGCGGCGACGGCAACGACGAGAAGACGCTTGATCATATAAAACTCCTGATGGTAGTAGTCCATAACCTGGCAATGCTCTCCAGGCAAGATTCAGTGAAAATGATAGACAAAGTATGGCGGAAAGTTGGCATATCACCATGCTTCATCGCTGCACGCAGCTTAACTTTCCTCTGTTCAACCAATAATAAACCGCGGTTTACCTTTATGACAGCCTCGGCGACATTCCGTTGCCGGTTAAGGCACGGTTTAACACATAAAGTGTGCCACAGCGGCGCATCTGGCTCACGCCCCGCAAAAAAAGCATCATAATTCATGGCGTTAATTCGTCAATTCTGGTTTATTTGTCAGGATGAAATTTGCTTACCGCGCAGGTTAGAGGATGTTGCTATGAAGTCAGGCCGCTATATAGGCGTCATGTCCGGCACCAGTCTGGACGGGATCGATGTGGTATTGGCCGCGATCGACGATCGCATGGTGGCGCAACAGGCCAGCTATAGCCATCCGATGCCGATCGCGCTGAAAAAAGAGATTCTTGGCATGTGCCAGGGGCAGCAGACCACCCTGGCCGCCGTCGGCCGGTTGGACGCTCAGTTGGGCACGCTGTTCGGCGAAGCGGTACTCGGCCTGCTGAAGCAAACCGGCATCGACGCGGAGCAGATCACCGCCATCGGTTGTCACGGCCAGACGGTGTGGCACGAACCGGAGGGCGACGCGCGTTTCTCAATGCAGCTCGGCGACAACAACCGCATCGCGGCGTTGACCGATATCACCACCGTCGGCGATTTCCGCCGGCGCGATATGGCCTACGGCGGGCAGGGCGCGCCGCTGGTGCCGGCGTTTCATCAGGCGCTGCTGGGGCATCCGCTCGAACGGCGCATGGTGCTGAACGTTGGCGGCATCGCCAACCTATCTTTGCTGCTGCCCGGTACGCCGGTGCGCGGTTTCGACACCGGGCCGGGCAACATGCTGATGGATGCCTGGGTGTGGCGCCACCGCGCGCAGCCTTACGATCAGGACGGCGGCTGGGCTATGCAGGGGCGAGTCTGCTTGCCGCTGCTGCAGCAGATGCTGGCAGATCCTTACTTCGCGCTGCCGGCACCGAAAAGCACCGGGCGCGAGTATTTCAATATCGCCTGGCTGGAGCGCCAACTGGCCGGATTGCCGGCGATTGCGCCGGTCGACGTGCAGGCCACGCTCACGGAGTTGACCGCGGTCAGCATCAGCGAGCAGGTGCAGCTGGCCGGCGGGTGTGAAAGGCTGCTGGTGTGCGGCGGCGGGGCGCGCAACACGCTGCTGATGGCGCGTCTGTCGGCGTTGCTGCCGGGGACGGAAGTCGGGTTGACCGACGACTGCGGGGTCAGCGGCGACGACATGGAGGCGCTGGCCTTCGCCTGGCTGGCGTTTCGCACGCTGTCCGGCCAGGCCGGCAACCTGCCGTCGGTGACCGGCGCCAGCCGTGAAACGGTGCTGGGTGGGATTTATCCGGTTTTGCCATTGGGGTGCCGTTAGCTCTGTTAGGATAGCCTGTGAAGGATTTTTCTAAGGAGCAACAGCATGAAAAAAGTCATTTTCGTCGCCGGCGCGCTGGCGCTGTCCGGCTGCAGCTACATCCTGCCGCAGAGCAGCCAGACGATGCACTATCAGTGCGGCACCACGCCGCTGACGGTGGCGCTGGACGGCAAGGCGAGCGAAGTCAGCCTGCTGATGGATGGCGAACAGCTGCATCTCAAGCAGGTGCTGGCGTTGACCGGCGCCAAATACAGCGACGGTAAATACACGTTTTGGTCGAAAGACCGCAACGCCTATCTTGAACGCAACGGCAAAGTTGTGATGAGCGACTGCGTGCTGACGGACTAAAGGCCGGTGGCGGCGTCGGAGCGATTGAGTTCCTGACGCCGCAGGCGCAGAATGTAACGACGGATTTTTTCAGTTGGTCGATAACCCAGATGATTGAAAAGAATGAGTTTGATGTTGCGGACCTGCGCCGTGAATACACCCGAGGCGGCCTGCGCCGCAACGATCTGACCGCCAGCCCGCTCGAGCTGTTCGAGCGTTGGTTGAAACAGGCCTGCGACGCGCGCCTGGCAGATCCCACCGCCATGTGCGTCGCGACCGTCGACGAGCACGGCCAGCCTTATCAACGCATCGTGCTGCTGAAGCACTTCGATGAGCAGGGGCTGGTGTTCTACACCAATCTCGGCAGTCGCAAGGCGCAGCAGCTGGCGCACAACCCGCATATCAGCCTGCTGTTCCCCTGGCACATGCTCGATCGCCAGGTGATTTTCCTCGGCCAGGTGGAGCGCCTGTCGACTTTCGAAGTGCTGAAGTATTTCAACAGCCGGCCGAAAGACAGCCAGATCGGCGCCTGGGTTTCGCAGCAGTCGTCGCGCATTTCCGCGCGCGGCGTGCTGGAAAGCAAATTCCTCGAGCTGAAGCAGAAGTTCCAGCAGGGCGAGGTGCCGCTGCCGAGTTTCTGGGGCGGATTCCGCGTGAAATTCGACTCCGTCGAGTTCTGGCAGGGCGGCGCCCATCGCCTGCATGACCGTTTCCTGTATCAGCGGGACGGGAATGACTGGAAAATTGACCGACTGGCACCCTGAAGACGGAAAATCCCCTCTAAGCGCTGGTGCTGACGCCGCCGGCGCTTTATTCTATGCGCTACCCTGAATTTTTATTTCGCCACTGGGCGAAAGGCCGTGTACCGGCAAAGGTGCATTCGTTTATACATGGAGTCATTGATGGCAAGCAGCAACTTGATTAAACAACTGCAAGAGCGGGGCCTCGTTGCCCAGGTTACGGATGAGGAAGCGTTAGCGGAGCGACTGGCGCAAGGGCCAATTGCACTGTATTGCGGTTTCGATCCGACCGCTGACAGCTTGCATTTGGGCCATCTGGTTCCTCTGTTGTGCCTGAAGCGCTTCCAACTGGCCGGCCACAAGCCGGTAGCGTTGGTGGGCGGCGCCACTGGCCTCATCGGCGATCCGAGCTTCAAAGCGGCGGAGCGCAAGCTGAACACCACCGATACGGTGAACGAGTGGGTCGAGAAGATCCGCAAGCAGGTTTCCCCGTTCCTCGATTTCGACTGCGGCAGCAACAGCGCTATCGCCGCCAATAACTACGACTGGTTTGGCGGCATGAACGTGCTGACCTTCCTGCGCGATATCGGCAAGCACTTCTCCGTCAACCAGATGATCAACAAGGAAGCGGTCAAGCAGCGCCTGAATCGCGACGACTCCGGCATCTCCTTCACCGAGTTCTCCTACAACCTGCTGCAGGGCTTCGATTTCTCCGAGCTGTATAACCGCCACCAGGTGGAGCTGCAGATCGGCGGTTCCGACCAGTGGGGCAACATCACCTCGGGTATCGATCTGACGCGTCGTCAGCACCAGAAACAGGTGTTCGGCCTGACCGTGCCGTTGATCACCAAAGCGGACGGCACCAAGTTCGGTAAAACCGAAGGCGGCGCGGTCTGGCTGGCACCGGAAAAAACCAGCCCGTACAAGTTCTACCAGTTCTGGATCAACACCGCCGACGCCGACGTCTACCGTTTCCTGAAGTTCTTCACCTTCATGAGCCTGGAAGACATCAACGCGCTGGAAGAAGAAGACAAGAACAGCGGCAAGGCGCCGCGCGCCCAGTACGTGCTGGCGGAAGAAGTGACCGGCATGGTGCACGGTGCGGAAGGTTTGGCGGCCGCCAAGCGCATCACCCAGAGCCTGTTCTCCGGCGCGTTGCATGACATGACCGAAGCGGACTTCGCCCAGTTGGCGCAGGACGGCATGCCAACCATCAAACTGGATAGCGACGCCGATCTGCAGCAGGCGCTGGTGAATGCCGAGCTGGTACCGTCACGTGGCCAGGCGCGCACCATGATCGGCTCCAATGCGGTGACCATCAACGGCGAGAAACAATCCGATGCCGAATACCGCTTCAGCGACGCGGACCGTCTGTTCGGCCGCTACACGCTGCTGCGCCGCGGCAAAAAACACTACTGCCTGGTGGATTGGCAGTAAGCGAATCATGACGGTAAGGGGCCCTGGCGGCCCCTTTATTTTTGGGCAGCCGCCCGGCTGCCGTATCCCGAACGAGTTCTGTCGATGAAAAACATTCTTTCTATCCAGTCGCACGTGGTGTTTGGTCACGCCGGCAACAGTGCGGCGGAGTTTCCAATGCGTCGCATGGGCGTCAACGTCTGGCCGCTGAACACGGTGCAGTTCTCCAACCATACGCAATACGGTCAGTGGACCGGCTGCGTCATGCCGGCCAGCCACCTGACCGAGATCGCGCAGGGCATCGCCAATATCGATCAGTTGAAGCGCTGTGATGCGGTGTTGAGCGGCTATATCGGTTCGCCGGAGCAGGGCGACCATATTCTGGCGATCGTGCGCCAGGTTAAGCAGGCGAACCCGAACGCCTGGTATTTTTGCGATCCGGTGATGGGGCATCCGGAAAAGGGCTGCATCGTGGCGCCGGGCGTGGCCGAGTTTCACTGCCGCCAAGCGCTGCCGTGCAGCGACATAATGGCGCCGAACCTGCTGGAACTGGAGATGCTCAGTCAGATGGCCGTCGCCAATGTGGACGACGCGGTGCAGGCCGCCCGCGCGCTGATCGCCAAAGGGCCGAGGCTGGTGCTGGTCAAGCACCTGGCCCGCGCCGGCTATCACGCCGACTGCTTCGAAATGCTGCTGGTGACGGCGGACGAGGCCTGGCACATCAGCCGGCCGCTGGTGGACTTCGGGGCGCGTCAGCCGGTCGGCGTCGGCGATTTGACCAGCGGTCTGCTGCTGGTGGATCTGCTGAAGGGCGAGGCGCTGGATAAAGCGCTGGAGCACGTGACCGCCGCGGTGTATGAGGTGATGCTGACCACCCAGGAGATGGGCGAGTACGAACTGCAGGTGGTGGCGGCGCAGGATCGGATCGTGCAGCCGCGCAGCGAGTTCAAGGCGGTAAAACTGTAAGTGAAACGGGCCCCGGCGATCGCCGCCGGGGCCGAACCTTTACTTCAAACCTTCGGCGTTCAGCGCCGCATCCACTGCCGGGCGCGCGGCGACGCGATCGAACCAGGCCGCCAGATGGGCGTGCTTGCGCACATCGAACTGCAGGGCGAATGCCCAGCGCAACACGGTGAACAAGTAAGCGTCGGCCACGCTGAAACGGCTTCCCAACAGGAAGTGCTGCTTCGCCAGCACCGAATCCAGATAGCTGAACTGCTGCTCCAGCTTGGCACGCGCGATGGTTTTGTATTCCTCGGGCGTTTTCGGGTTGAACAGCGGGCTGAACCCTTTGTGCAGCTCGGTGGCGATGTAGTTCAGCCATTCGATCGCGTGGTAGCGCGACAGGGTGCCCGCCGCCGGAATAAGGTTGCGATCCGGCACGCGGTCCGCCAGGTATTGCACGATCGCTACGCCTTCGGTCAGCAGGCTGCCGTCATCCAGCAGCAGCGCCGGTACCTGTCCCTTGGGGTTGATGGCGAGATAATCGGCGCCGCTCTCGGTTTTCTTGTGCGCCAGGTCGACCTTCTCCGCCGTAAAATCCAGCCCTGCCTCACGCAGCACGATATGCGGGGACAGCGAACAGGCGCCGGCTTTATAGAACAGTTTCATCGGAAGCTCCTTGTTGATGACGAATGACGGGCATGCTTAACCTCTCATCGTAGTCCCATAGCGCCAAAATTACAGCGGCTTAGCTAACAAATTTAACTGACGATCGCCTCGGCGGGCTGCAGCTGCGCCAGCGTCGCGGCGATCTGCTGTTGCAGCGCCTGCGGCGCCACCTGCATCGGCGAGCGCAGTTCGTTGACGATCAGCCCTTGTTGGGCCAGCACCGTCTTGACCGGCGCCGGATTCGGGAAGCTGAACATCTGGTGGATCATCGGCAGCAGCTCATAGAAGTTGCTGCGCGCCGCGGCCAGATCGCCGGCGGCGACCTGCTGCGTCAACTGGACGAAACGTTCCGGGTGCACATGGGCGGCGGCGGAGATGGCGCCGGTGCCGCCGAGGCACAGCGTGGTGAGGATCAGATTGTCTTCCCCGGTCATCACATCGATCTCGCCGTCGGCGATCAGCGCCATGGTGGCGTCAGGGTTGCCGCCGCAGTCCTTGATGGCGGTGATGCGCGGATGGCGCGCGAGCCGGCGCAATGTGGCCAGCTCCATGGCGATGCCGGTGCGCTGCGGAATGTTGTACAGGATCACCGGCAAGGTTGAGGCGTCGGCCAACTGGGTAAAATAGTCGATCAGACCGCATTGCGAAGGGCGGATGTAGTAAGGCGCCGGGATCAGCACGCCGGCGATGTCGCGCAGCTGAATGGCCTGCTGCATCTGCAGCGTGGCGGCCATGTTATTGCCGGACAGGCCCATCACCACCTGATGGGCGGGCGCCACTTCCAGCACCGCGTCGAGCACCGCCAGCTGTTCTTCTTTGCTCAGCGCGGCGGCTTCACCGGTGGAGCCGCAGACCACCAGGCCTGAGACGCCGGCGTCGAGCAGGTGCCGCGCCAGGCGTTTCACCGCTGGCAGATCGACGGCATCGTGATTGAAAGGGGTAACCATCGCCACCCAAATACCCGAAAATGAGGCCATAAAATATTCCTTCTGTGTGACCGACAGAGAAGCCAGATGAGAAAATTGAAGGCGGGGCGTTGCGTGCCATCCAGTCAGCTCATCTGACGGGACAGCTCGCCCCGGTCAAATGAGCGTCTGTTTCTTCGATTTAACCGCTGCCAAACCGCCAACAGGCAACGCAGGCGTCATCGGAATGTCAACGTTGCGTGGATAGGCCATGGCAGTCTCGCGAAAAGGGGAAGTGGGGTGATAATGAATATTCTTCATCAGGCTGTCAATTTACAACAGATTGATAACATTGTTATTCATGATTCGGCAGCGGGGATGAGTTTGGCTAATAAACAACAATCCCCGCGGCGGCGGGGATTGTTGGGCTGGCTCAGCGCGGTGGGCGGGAACCGATGGTGGCGGACCAGCTGAAGGTATCGCCACTCGGCCGGTAGCGATTGGCCTTGCGTTCCGCACGCTCCGCCTTGGCGAGTTTCGCTCTGGCGGCCATGATGCGCGCCACCGCTTCATCCTTGACCTTGTGCTGTTCGGCGTTGGTCAGTGGCCGCCCGTGGCTCTTGCGCGCCTTGTCCAATTCGGTTTTCACTTCCCGCTGTTCGCTTTCCGTCATCTCTTTCAACGTCAACTTTTTCATCTGTGCCGCCCGTTCGGTGAAGTTGACTTACAGTTTAGCGGCGTTATATGACCGAAAATGTTATGGGCATAACGAAATCGTCGCGCTATACCTCTTCCAGCAGCTCGTCGACAAAGCGCCGCATGCGTTGGGTGCGCTGTTCGGCCATCTGCCGCCCGGCAGCGGTCTGGAAGCCGTCTTGCAGCTTGAACAGTTTGGTTTCGAAGTGGTCGAGGCAGAAACGCTTGTCGTCGTATTGACGATGTTCGGCCCGCGGATCGGCGGCGTCATACAGCGCGCTGCGCATGCGGCCGCCGATATAGAAGCAGCGCGCCACGCCGATAAGACCTATGGCGTCGAGGCGATCGGCGTCCTGCAGGATCTTGGCCTCCAGCGTTTGCGGGGGGATGCCGGCGGAAAAACTATGCGCTTCGATGGCGTGCGCCACCGCCGCGATATCCTCCGGCGCCCATTCCAGCCGCGTCAGCGTCAGCGTGGCCTGCTGCGCCGCCATGCGCGAGGCCAGATGACGCTGCGGCGAATTCTTTTCCACCGCCACCGCGTCATGCAGCAGCACCGCCGCACAGAGAATGCGCCGATCGCCGCCTTCCAGCTTGCTGATCCGGCGGCAGTTCTTCCAGACTCGGTGCAGGTGCGCCACATCGTGCGAGCCGTCGTCAGACTCGAGGGTGAGCGGCAGCAGCGCTTGCGCCAACGCCTGATAGGGGGAAAACGGTTGTAACAGCTCTTGCGTCAGCGAGGGTAAAGACACGTTCAGCTCCTGTTGGGGGAAATCGGTCAATCAGCATAGCCGCGTTGGATGCCGGGAAAATGACGGCGAAGCGACTATTGTTTACTAAAGTGCAACTGACTATTGTCATAACTGCGGTTTTTGCAGCGAAACAAGCAACCTAAAATAGCCACGTTCCGCCGTCTCCGCTTGGTGAGAGCCTGTGTCCGCGGAGATGGCCGGAATATCCTCATCAGCCATGGGAGAAGAGACATGCCAACCCCTCTTGAAATAGTGCGCGCGACCTATGAAGGCAGCTCCGAAGAAAACGGCCGTAATCTGCTGGCGGCGCTGGCCCCCGATGCCGAGTGGACCGAAGCCGCCGGTTTCCCTTACGCCGGCACCTACATCGGTCCGGAGAACATCATCAAGAACGTGCATCAGCGTTTAGGCAGCGAATGGCAAGGTTACCGCGCCGACGTCGATCATTTTTACGACGCCGGCGACAATGTGATCGCTCAGGGTTTTTACCACGGCACCTACCGGTCCACCGGCAAATCCTTCAGCGCCTCTTTCGCGCATATTTATACGGTGCGCGCCGGTAAAATCGTGAAGTTCGTGCAGATCGTCGACAGTGCTAAGGTGCTGGAAGCGATGCAGCCTTAATCGCCGCTGCGCTTGCCGAATTTGCGATCGAACTCGCGCCGATAGCCGCGAGCCTTGTTGCGATCGCGGATCCACAGATAACCGCACACCAGCGCGACCGCTCCCGAGAAGGTGACGTTGCGCATATCCCGGTCATACCAAAACACCAACAACGCATCCAGCGCCGCTACCAGGGCGATCCATTTATACATATGGGATTGGCGCCGCGTGGCGGCGTTGAGTCGCTTTAACTGTCTGGCTTCGTCCAACACCGGTTTTTGCTGCATAGCGTTTCGTTATCATCTGGCTGTTCACGCTAAATTAGCAGAATCCTCCCGGCCGCCGCAAAGATTAACGCGTGCCGTCCTGCGGTTTTCATCGCTCCTGGCGCGATGCTGAAAATTTCTGCGCAGACGCTTGAATTGTCCATTGGGCATGATAGGTTATTTATTCGCTATTTCTGTGTTTTTATTCACTTGCCGCGTGTCATCAAGCTGCCGCATTGAGCGGTTATGGTGAGGGGTTCGACGCATGCGGCGGTTAACTTCGGCAGGAGGATGTGATGAACGATAAAACGGTACGCCCGCAGGATGTGGTTCAACGCCAGCTCGACGCTTATAACGCCCGTGACATCGAGGCCTTTATGGCCTGCTGGGCGGACGATGCGCAGTATTACGAGCACCCCGACACGCTGTTGGCCAGCGGCAAGGCGGCGATCCGCGAACGGCACCTGGCGCGTTTTCGCGAGCCGAGCCTGTATGGTGAACGGATAAAACGCATGGCGGTGGGGAATATGGTGGTCGATCAGGAAGTGGTGACGCGCAACTTCCCGCAGGGGCGCGGCAAAATGGATGTTATCGCCATTTACGAAGTGGAGCAGGGGCGGATCGCCAAAGCCTGGTTCAAAATCGGCCCCTGCGTACCGGACGAAGGCGCGCTCTAACGCTGCGCTATTGCAACGCCATCACCGCCTCTATCTCCACGCACACCGCAGGTGAGAACAACGCGCTGACCGCCATCAATGAGCAGGCCGGCAGCGCGCCGTCGAAGTAGTCAAACAGCACCGGGCGCACGCCCGCCAGATCGGCGATGTCGGTCAGGAACACGCTGATTTTAATCAATGCCTTGAGATTCACGCCTTCGCTGGCGGCGATGGTCGCCAGCTGTTCGAGGATTTCCTGCGTTTGCTCTGACGCGCTCAACCCCTGAGCGTCGGTGGCGAAGGCGGTCAAGCCCGACACGTACAGGCGATCGCCGTGACGCACGGCGTGCACGTAAGGGCCGCCCGGCGTAGGCAATTGCGGATAATTAATGCGTTTTAATGATGTCATGGTCGAACCCCGCGCAAGACCGGTTAATAAAATCGACAAACTTGGTTAGGATACTGATGAAACGGCGGTCAGACGCCGCGCACCGATGATATTTGAGAGTATCATCTCTCTTTATTTTATACGTCGTCTCTCACCTGAATGTGACAGTGCGGCGCAGCTCGGCCACAAGGACGCATGAGACGATGAACCCGCTTTTTACTCCCTACCTGCAACGCTGGCAACTGGAGCAGGACGGCAAAGCCTTCGAAACCCACAGCAGCTTGCTGATGCCGGTGCGTTACCGCGGCGAGGCGGCCATGCTGAAGATCGCCCGCGAGCAGGAAGAGCGCTTCGGCGGCCAACTGATGTGCTGGTGGCGCGGGGAAGGTGCCGCGCAGGTGCTGGCATGGCATGACGACGGCATTCTGCTGGAGCGCGCGCAGGGCGAAGGTTCGTTGGCACAGCTGGTGCGCGACGGCGACGATGAGCAGGCCACGCGGATCCTATGTCGGGCGATCGCCGCCCTGCATGCGCCGCGTACCGCGCCGTTGCCCGAGCTGATCCCGCTGCAGGAGTGGTTCAGCTCGCTGTGGCCGGCGGCGCAGGCGCACGGCGGCATGCTGCGCCTCAGCGCCACGGCGGCGGCGGAGCTGCTGAGCAGCCCGCGAGAAGAAAGCGTGCTGCACGGCGATATCCACCATGACAACGTGCTGGACTTCGGCGAACGCGGCTGGCTGGCGATCGATCCCAAGCGCTTGTTCGGCGAACGGGGCTTCGATTACGCCAATATCTTCTGTAATCCCAACTACGGCATCGCCACCGATCCGGCCATTTTCCAGCGGCGCGTGGAACAGGTGTGTCGCCTGGCCGGGCTGGAGCGCCGGCGCTTGCTGCAATGGGTCCTGGCCTGGTCGGGGCTGTCCGCCGCCTGGTTTATGGAAGACGGCCAGGCGGCGGATATCGACTTCCGCGTGGCCGAGCTGGCGGCGCGCGCATTGGATCTCCCGCTGCCGGACGGCGATTCAGGGTTCATCCTGCCAGTAATCGAGCGAGGTTGAAGGGCGTTGCAGGTAGCGTACCTGCTCGCCATCATTGCCGCGCGCCATCGCCTGGTATTTGCCGGAGTCCGGGTACATCACCAGCTCCGGCTGCTCGCGCGTGCTGACGGACAGGTACTTCAGCGGCGCATCGGAGGTGTTGATGATCTGGTGCGGGTATTCCGGGCCGGGCGGAATGAAGATGACATCCCCGCTGACGATCGGCAGCATTTCTCCGGCCACCCGCAGCGTACCGCTGCCTTCCAGAATGATGAACATTTCCTCCTGAGCGTAGTGAAAATGGTATGGGCAGGAACGCATGCCCGGCGCCACGCAATCGAAAGAGGCACCCAGCTTGTCGGCGGCGGTGCCGGTGCCGAGGCGCGCGCCGACGCTGTCATACAGCGGCGGCCGCCGATCGTGCTGCTTATCTACCCGTTCGACATTGCGTATCAGGCGCTGAGCCAACAGCGCCGCTTTCTCAGTCATAAGCTTCCTTGGTGACATTGTCACTTAAAAGTTGACGATAGCCAGAGAGAATCCGTCCCAGCCCTTGCTGCCCACGGTTTGCAATGCGGTGGCGCTCAGGCGGGGTTCCGCAGCCATCATCGTGAAGAATTCGCGTACGCCTTGTACACGGGCGTCGGTACTGGCAGCATCGGTGACTGCGCCATCGCGCACCACGTTGTCACCGATAATCACCGTGCCCGGGCGCGCGAGTTTAAGCGCCCAACGCAGGTAATCCGGATTGCTCGGTTTGTCGGCGTCGATGAAGATCAGATCAAAGGGAGCCAAGGCTTGCAGCGCGGGCAGGTGAGCGAGAGCGGGGCCGACGCGCAGTTCGACCTGGCCGGCGAGCCCGGCGCGAGCAATATTCTGGCGGGCGATGGCGGCGTGGTTTTCATCCGCTTCCAGGGTGACCAACTTGCCATCCGCCGGCAGCGCGCGCGCCAGCCAGATGGTGCTGTAGCCGCCCAACGTGCCGATTTCCAAAATGCGTTTGGCATTCACCATGCGGGCGAACAGCTGCAGCAGTTTGCCCTGATTCGGCGCCACATCATACGCCGGCAGCCCGGCGGCGGCGTTGGTCGCCAGCGCCTGCAACAGGGCATCATCTTGTTCTACCAGGCTGTCTGCGATATAGCGATCGACCTGGGACCATTGTTCCTTTTCTTTCATGCGGGCCTCGTGCGGGAAACGCAGTGTGCCCATCCAGTGAAGGTGCCGCCGCGCTGCTTGTCAATGCACCGCGTGCGTTTGGCACTTTATGTTGCTGTTCCTCGCCGCGGCAGCGATAGCAGCAGATGCGCGATGGCGCCGCCGACAATGCCCCAGAAGGCCGAACCGATGCCCAGTAATGTGACGCCGGAAGCGGTGATGAGGAAGGCGATCAGCGCCGCGTCGCGCTGTTTCTCATCATGCAGCGCGCGTTGCAGGCTGCCGCCGATGGTGCCGAGCAGCGCCAGCCCGGCGATGGTGTGGATCAGGGCGGTTGGCAACGCGCTGAACAGCAGGCCGATGGCGCCGCCGAACAGCCCGGCCAGCAGGTAGAAACCGCCGGCGGCCACCGCGCCCATATAGCGCCGCTGCGGATCGGGATGCACGTCCGGCCCCATGCAGATGGCGGCGGTGATCGCGGCGATGCACACCGAGAAGCCGCCGAACGGCGCCAGCAGCAGCGCGGTCAGCGCCGTCCAGGCGATCAGCGGCGAGGTGGGAACACGGTAGCCCGCCGCCTGCAGCGTAGCGATGCCGGGCGCGTTCTGCGAAGCCATGGTCACCACGAAGAACGGCACGCCGATGCCGAGCAGCGTCGGCCAGCTGAAGTGCGGTGCGATAAATTCCGGCATGGCGAACGCCGGCGCCTGCTGCGCCAGATGGATATTGCCCTGCAGTGCGGCGATCGCCAGCCCGACTGCCAGCGTCAGCACGATGGCGTAGCGCGGCAGATAACGGCGGCTGAGCAGATAGGCCAGCCCCATACCGGCGCTGAGAAGGAAATTGAGCTGCAGCGAAGCGAAGGCGTCCAGCCCGAAACGCAGCAGGATCCCCGCCAACATCGCGGCAGAAATCGCCTGCGGAATATAATCCATCAGGCGAGCGAACAGTCCGGTGACGCCGCACAGCAGGATCAGACCCGAGGCAAAGATAAACACGCCGATCGCGTCGTTGATCGGCGTGCCGGGCAGGCTGGTGACCAGCAGCGCCGCGCCGGGCGTCGACCAGGCGGTGAGGATCGGGGTGCGGTAGTAAAGCGAGAGCCCCAGCGAAGTGACGCCCATCGCGATCCCCAGCACGCTCAGCCAACCGCCGATCTGCGCCGGTGTCGCGCCCGCGGCGGCGGCGGCCTGGAAAATAATCGCGGCAGAGCTGGTGTAACCGACCAGAACGGCGACGAAGCCGGCCATTACGGCAGGCAGGGTCAGATGGCGCAGGGAGAGGGCTGGGCGCATGAGTGGCTCCAATCGGTGATTGTGCGTTATAACGCACGGTAAGAAATCAGCATAGCACCGTGCGCTATAGCGCACAAGCGGGTATAATCGGGCGCGATACGCAGAGGAGAACAGGATGCAGGAACTTGCCGGCCATTTGGCGCACACCCTTCGCACGTTGCGCGCGCAGCGCGGCTGGAGCCTGACGCAGGCGGCGGAATACACCGGCGTCAGCAAAGCGATGCTCGGGCAGATAGAACGCGGCGAATCCAGCCCGACGGTAGCGACGCTATGGAAGATCGCCACCGGTTTCAACGTGGCGTTCTCCGCCTTTCTTGAGGCGTCGCCCGCCCAGCAGCAGGCGACGCTGCACCGTTACGGCGAGCTGCCGGTGTACGATCAGGACAACGCCGATATGCGCGTGGTGCCGCTGTTTCCCTACGATCGCCAACTGGGTTTCGATATGTTCGTCATCGATCTGGCGCCGGGCGCGCTCAGCGAATCGTCGCCCCATGAGCCGGGGGTAATAGAGCATGTGATCGTGATCAGCGGGCGGTTGGAGTTGGCGATAGACGGCGAATGGCACAGCCTGGCGGCCGGCGAGGCGATGCGCTTTCAGGCCGATCGGCCGCACGCCTACCGCAACGCCGGTTCGCAAACGGTGCGTATCCACGATCTGATCCACTATCCTCAATCCTGACTCAACGCGGCGGCCGTGGGCTTTGACTCCGCGCCGCCAAACGCCTACCTTGTTGAAAATGACTCTTATTTCACAGGCTGTCGCCCACGACGGGGCGGCGTTGCAGCCGACTCAAAAGGAGCTTGATTTTGCCGGTCACCAATCGACGTCAGTTCATTAAACTCAGTGCGCAAACCGCAGGAGCCGTATTCGCGATGACTTCATTACCCAACAGTATCCGCCTGGCGATGGCGGCGGAGGGCGGCGCGGCCGCCGGCGATGAATTCCTGTGGCTGGAAGAGCTGCAGGGTAAAAAAGCGCTGCACTGGGTGCAGCAGGAAAATCAACGCACCACCGCGCGCTTCGCCCAAGGCGAAGACTTTCAGCGCATTGAGCGCGAGGTCCTGGATATCCTCAATAAAGACACCCAGATCCCGTGGGTGAGCAAACGCGGCGAGTTCTATTACAACTTCTGGCAGGATAAAGCCAACCCGCGTGGCCTGCTGCGGCGCACCACGCTGGACGAGTATCGCAAGGCCAAACCGGCCTGGGAGAAGGTGCTGGATATCGATGCGTTGGGCAAAGCCGAGGGCAAGGATTGGGTCTATCAGGGCTCGCAGCCGTTGGCGCCGGAATACCGCTATTGCCTGATGCAGCTGTCGCCGGACGGCGGTGACGCCACCGAAATCCGCGAATTCGATCTGGTGGCCAAACGCTTCGTCAAAGACGGCTTCAACGTGCCGGTGGCGAAAAGCCGGGTCTCCTGGGTCGATCGGGACACGCTGTTCATCGCCACCGACTTCGGCCCCGGCTCGATGACCCAGTCCGGCTACGCGCGCATCGCCAAACGCTGGCGGCGCGGTACGCCGCTGAGCGCGGCCGAAACGCTGTACGAAGCGCAGCCCGAGGACATGGCGGTCTTTGCCTATCACGACCGCACGCCGGGCTTTGAACGCGATTTCGTCGGCCGCAGCCTGGACTTCTATCGCCGCGACTATTTCTTGCTGGCTCAGGACGGCCGGCAGAAAAAAATCGATATCCCGGCCGACGCCGAGCTGGATACGCATCGGGAATGGCTGCTGATCAAACCGAGCAGCGATTGGGAAGTGGGGGGCAAACGCTATCCGTCCGGCGCACTGCTGGCGGCCAACTTCGATGACTATCTGGCGGGCAAGCGCGAGCTGCAGCTGCTGTTTACCCCGACCGCCGAGCAGGCGCTGAGCGGCTACAGCGGCACCCGCGATCATCTGATCCTCAGCATCATGGATAACGTGGTCAACCGGCTGGAGGTGCTGACGCCGCAGGGCGGCAGCTGGCAACGTCGCCCGCTGGGCAACCCCGGCGCCATCAGCACCATTTCCGCCGGCGGCATCGACGAAGAGAGCAACGCCTATTTCCTGACCGTCAGTGGGTTCCTGCAGCCGACCTCGCTGTACATGGGCAATCTCGACGGCGGTGAGGCGACGCTGCTGAAACAGGCGCCGCAGGACTTTGACGCCGCCGGCTATCAGGTCAGCCAGCATTTCGCGCGCTCCAAAGATGGCACCCGCGTGCCGTATTTCCAGATCGCCGCCAAAGATCTCAAGCTGGACGGCAGCACGCCGACGCTGCTGTATGGCTACGGCGGGTTTGAGGTGCCTCTGTTGCCGGGCTATCTCGGCGGCAAGGCGCCGGCCTGGCTGGAACGCGGCGGGGTATACGTGGTGGCCAACATCCGCGGCGGCGGCGAGTATGGTCCGGCGTGGCATCAGGCGGCGCTCAAGCAGAATCGCCATCGCGCCTATGAGGATTTCGCCGCCGTGGCCGAAGATCTTATCGCACGCAAGGTGACCTCGGCGCCGCATCTCGGCGCACGCGGCGGCAGCAACGGCGGCCTGCTGGTGGGCAATATGCTGACGCTGTATCCGCAGCTGTTCGGCTGCATCGTCTGCGAAGTGCCGCTGTTGGACATGCAGCGCTATACCCAGCTCTCCGCCGGCGCGTCGTGGATCGCGGAATACGGCGATCCGAGCAAGCCAGAGCAGTGGGCCTATCTCAAAACCTTCTCGCCGTACCACAATATTCAGGCGCAGACGGCCTACCCACCGGTGCTGTTCTATACCGCCACCAGCGACGATCGGGTCAACCCGGCCCACGCCCGCAAAATGGCGGCGCGCATGCAGGCGATGGGGTATCAACAGGCTTATTTCTATGAGAATACCGAAGGCGGGCACAGCGCCGCCGCCGACAAGCAGCAGGCAGCGTTCCACAGTGCGCTGGTGAGCGAATTCATGTGGGCTAATCTGAGCGGCAAGCCCAAGTCAGCGTAAGCTCTTTTCTCGCGGGCATAAAAAAACACCGGGGCGTTAACCCCGGTGTTTTTATTTACGCGCTATTCGCCCGGCGATCAGTGAGTCGCAGTGGCTTCCTGCGCTTTCTGATTGGCGTCTTCGCTGGTGTCCAGCGTCATGCGGTACAGTTTCGGCGCGGTCAGCATCATCAGGATAGCGATGACGGCGGTGGCGATACCGATCTGCATAAACACATGGCTGTAGATGGCCAGTGAAGCGTGCGCGTCGTTGATGTCGCTCGGGACGGCGGTCAGACCGGCGACTTTACCGGCGATCAGCGCCGCGGCGGCGGTGGTCAGGAACCAGGAGCCCATGATGAAGCCCATCAGACGCTGCGGCACCAACTGCGCCACCATCGCCAGGCCCAGACCGGAAATCATCAGCTCGCCGATGCTCTGCAGCGCGTAGCTGAGGATCAGCCAGTTGACCGATACGATGCCCTGTTCGTTGGCGAAGCTGGCGCCCCATGGCAGCACCAGGAAGGCGCAGGAGCACAGGATCATGCCGAAAGCGAACTTGTGCGGCATCGGCAGGCGATCGCCCATTTTGTTATACAGCGCGGCCAGAATCGGGCTGGCGAGCATGATCCAGAACGGGTTCAGCGCCTGGTACTGCTCCGGCTCGAAGGCGACGCCGAGGATGCTGTGTTCCACGTTGTGGATGGCGAAGAAGTTCAGCGAGGTTGGCATCTGGCTGTACAGCACAAAGAACACCACCGCTTCCAGCATCAGCAGGAAGGCGACGATCATCTTGCGGCGTGCGGCGCCGTGCAGGGCGAAGGTTTCCTTGGCGAACACCAGAACGATGCCGGCGGAGATGAGGGCCAGCGCCCAGCGTGCAATCACCTGGTTGTGCAGCAGCCAGCTGGAAACGGCGACCAGCGCCACGATGCCGACCAGCACCATCAGCAGTTTCGGCAGATGCAGCGGCTTGAAGTCAGGTTTGGAGCCGTTTTTCTTCACCCATTTGTGGCACAGCATAAAGTTGACCAGGGTGATCAGCATGCCGACCACGCTCAGGGAGAACGCCACGCTCCAGCCGTATTTCGCCGCCAGCCAAGGGGTCGCCAGCATGGAGAAGAAGGAACCGATGTTCACCGACATATAGTACATGGTGAAGGCGCCATCGAGACGCGGGTCGTCTTTCTCATAGCAGGTGGACAGCAGGGAGGACGGGTTGGCCTTGAACAGGCCGCTGCCCACGGCGATGGTCGCCATGCCCAGATAGACCCAGAAGATGTCGTGACCGGAGTAGGCCACCATGGCGTAACCGGCGGCCAGCACCAACGCGCCGAGCACGATCACGCGCTTGGAGCCCAGCACTTTGTCGCCCAGCCAGCCGCCGATGGCGACGAAGCCGTACACCAGGGCGCTGAAGGAAGAGAACAGGGTGATGGAGTCGGCTTCGCTCAGGCCGAGCATCTTGACCAGATAAACCGCCATGATGCCCTGCAGGCCGTAGTAGCCGAAACGCTCCCACAGTTCGATCGAGAAGATCAGATAGAACGCTTTCGGTTGTTTGAACGCGTTAAGGCTCACGCTCTCCGGATGTTGGTTGTTTGCTGTTGACACTGGTACCTCTGTTTTTTCGCAGCCCGTCTTTTGAGGACGGGAAAGTACAAAAGTTGATGCGGAACGGCATCCTTTTGCGTTGTTATAGGATGGGGACGGCGGTTAATGTTCACTATCTTTGTCAACGTGGCAAGCAGTTTGTCATATTCGGTTACATTTAACGCCGACAGGATTATGCCGCGATGTTGCAAATGTTATGCAGTATTAACTTTCGGGTTTTAATGGTTTGCCGATTTTTTGTTTTGATTAAAAGCTATACCAATTTTAAACAGGGATATATTCTGCTGAATTGCTATTTTTTAGCGCATCAGTGTATGTGTGGTTATTAATCCGTTGGAATGTTGTGTATATGGCGTGTTTTGTAAAATTAAAGAAATTTAGGAAAATGGGGCTGGCATTTGTGAACGCCTTGTGATCCTCAAAGCGTGACGGTCACCGCAATTTTCGACTAATTTTTCGCTTGAAAATAACGCAGCGATGGTTTTTGCACTGAAAACCGCGATAACGCCGGGGTTACTGCTGCGCGATATCACATTTCCGATAAAAAAGAGGCGCTGGCGGGGGGAGAGGAAGCGGCGGGTGCGGTTTGCCGCACCCAACTGACTCAGGATTCCGGATAAACCTTCTCTTTATATTCACACAGGTCTTCGATAATGCAGGAGCCGCAGCGCGGTTTGCGCGCGATGCAGGTGTAGCGGCCGTGCAGGATCAGCCAGTGATGGCAATCGACCTTGAATTCGGCGGGCACCACCTTCAACAGCTTCTCTTCCACCTGATCGACGTTCTTGCCCGGCGCAAAGTGGGTGCGGTTGCACACCCGGAAGATATGGGTGTCCACGGCGATGGTCGCCCAGCCGAAGGCGGTGTTGAGCACCACGTTGGCGGTCTTGCGGCCGACGCCCGGCAGCGCTTCCAGCGCGGCGCGATCCTCCGGCACTTCGCCACCGTGCAGCTCCAGCAGCATGCGGCAGGTTTTGATCACGTTTTCGGCCTTGCTGTTGAACAGGCCGATGGTCTTGATGTATTCCTTGACGCCATCAACCCCCAGCGCCAGCATGGCGGCGGGGGTATTGGCGACCGGATAAAGTTTGGCGGTCGCCTTGTTGACGCTCACGTCGGTGGCCTGCGCGGACAGCAGCACGGCGATCAGCAGCTCAAACGGCGTGGTGTACACCAGTTCGGTGGTCGGGTGCGGATTGTTGTCGCGCAGCCGGGTCAGAATTTCCAGTCGCTTCTGTTTATTCATCAGGCCTTCTCAGCGTGTCCTTGCTCCAGCAGCGGCTCCACCGCCACGGCGCGGGCTTTGCGCGCCTTCATTTTTTCGTCGATCAGATATTTGACCGCCAGCAGCAACCCCAGGCCGATAAAGGCGCCCGGCGGCAGCATGGCCAGCAGGAACGGGCTGTCGAAATGCACCACTTCGATGCGCAGCGATTTGGCCCAGCCGCCCAACAGCTGATCGGCGCCGTCGAACAGCGTACCGTTGCCCAACAGTTCACGCATCGAGCCCAGCGTCACCATCACGCCGGTGGCGCCAAGGCCGATGGCCATACCGTCCAGCGCCGAGAGGCCGACCGGTTTCTTGGCGGCCACCGCTTCGGCGCGGCCCACCACGATGCAGTTAGTCACGATCAGCGGAATAAAAATACCGAGCGATTGATATAGGCCGAAGGCATAGGCGTTGATCAGCATCTGCACGATGCTTACCACCGCAGCGATGATCATCACGTAGATCGGAATACGCACTTCGCTCGGCACCCAGCGGCGCACCGCGGAGATGGAGGCGTTGGTCAGCGTCAACACCAGCGTGGTGGCCAGCCCCAGCCCCAGCGCGTTAGTGACGGTGGAGGTCACCGCCAGCAGCGGACACATGCCCAGCAGCTGCACCAGGGCGGAGTTGTTCTTCCACAGCCCCTGGACGATCAATTCTTTGGCTTCACTCATTCGGCGGCTCCACACACAGGTAAGCTTTCAAGTTTAGGCGGCAACGTTTCCATATACAACGCGGTGCGGCGCACCGCATTGACCACCGCTCGCGGGGTGATGGTGGCGCCGGTGAATTGGTCGAACATGCCGCCGTCTTTCTTCACCGCCCAGCGTTTGTCTGCCGGGCCTTCGATTTTCTTGCCGCTGAAGAAGGAAATCCAGTCGGAAATGCGCAGTTCAATTTTGTCACCCAGCCCCGGCGTTTCGTGGTGTTCAATCACCCGGGTGCCGAGCACCGTGCCGCTGAAATCGGCGCCGACCAGCAGCTTGATGGCGCCGGAATAGCCGTCCGGCGCGGTGGTTTCCAGCGCGGCGGCGGTCGGTTGCCCGTTTTTGCGCGCCAGATACAAACGGTGCGGCGCGCTGTCACCCAGCGCCGGATCGCTGACCAGGAAGCATTCGTTCTGCATCACGTTGTCGTAGTTTTCCGGCGGCACCACCTGATCGAGCAGCGCTTTTTGCTGTAGCGCGGCCTGATGGACGATGGTGGTTTTCGTCAGGGCGTAGACCACGGCGGTCAGGCCGGTGGTGACCGCCGCAAACACCGCCAGCGTGGTGCCGTGCTTTCTCATGGAATTCAGCATGACGGCTCCTTAGCGATGGCCATACACGCGCGGCTGCGTGTAGTGGTCGATTAATGGGACGGTGATGTTGGCCAACAGCACGGCGAAGGCCACGCCGTCAGGGTAGCCGCCATAAACGCGGATCAGCCAGACCAGCACGCCGATCAGCGCGCCGTAGATCAGGCGGCCCTTCGGCGTCGTGGAGGCGCTGACCGGATCGGTGGCGATAAAGAACGCGCCCAGCATGCTGGCGCCAGAAAACAGGTGGATCAGCGGCGATGCCTGATGCGCCGGATCGAGCCACCAGGCCAGACCGGAACAGAAGGCGATGGCGGCCAACATGCTGAAGGGGATCTGCCAATGGATCAGACGACGCGCCAGCATAAACAGACCACCGGCCAGGAAACCGAGGTTGACCCACTGCCAGCCGATGCCGGCCAGCGCGCCGCCGAACAGAGGTTGCTGCAGCACCTGTTCGACGCTGTGGCCGCTGCGCAGGCCGGTTTTGAAGCCGTCGAGCGGGGTAGCCTGGCTGATGCCGTCAACGCCCATTTGCAGTTCGTGCAGCGTCGCGCCCTGTGTGGTATGGCCGCTGAAAATGGTCAGCAGCACGTCGTGGAACGACAGCGCGGCGGCGCGCAGTTCATCCGGCGGCAACCAGCTGGTCATTTGCACCGGGAAGGAGATCAGCAGCACCACGTAACCGACCATCGCCGGATTGAACGGGTTTTGCCCAAGGCCGCCGTACAGCTGTTTGGCGATAACGATGGCGAAGAAGGTGCCGATGACGATCATCCACCACGGGGCCAGCGGCGGCAGGCTGATGCCGAGCAGCAGCGCGGTCAGCAGGGCGGAGTTATCCGCGAGCCGGCTGCGCACCGGCAGCTTGCGCAGCCTGAGGATCGCGCCTTCTGCGGCCAACGCGACGATCGCCGCCAGCGCCACCTGAATCAGCACGCCGTAGCCGAAGAACCAAATCTGCGCCGCGATGCCGGGAATGCAGGCCAACATGACCCACAGCATAATGCGGCTGGTGCTTTGCTGGTTGTGGGTGAAAGGCGAGCTGGCGATGTGTAAGCCTTTGGCGGCTGTGGGTGATACCGGCCTGAACTTCATAGAGTAACGATACCTTCTGCGCCGCGCCTGCGGCAGTTTCGATGCGCCGTTTAGCGGGCGCGGCAAAAATGATAGCCGAGCATTCTACCTGATTCGATGCGAGGGTAATACGCCTTAATGATAGGGGTATTCGGCTTTTCGCACCTGCGGCGATCGGGGTGGCGCGATTTGATTTTTTTTTGGCCGTAAAATCGGCTAACGTGAGGAAATGTCAGTGGAACTTACGCCGCCAGTGGCTACGGAAAACGGGGTAACCGTATGAATGAGATATCATTTTTCTCCAGATTTCCGCACAAAATAACAACTTTCACATAATCCGTGTAGGTTACTATCGCGAACATTATTGAGTTAGTGAATCCATAATAATGACAAATGAAGATATTTTTTTTATTGAAGAGCTAATTGAGTGGGTGGAAATACATCTGGAGAAACGGCCAAACCTGGATGAAGTCGCGCGTATTTCGGGCTATTCCAAGTGGCATCTGCAGCGTAAATTCAAGCGTATTACCGGCATTCAACTCGCCACCTATATCCGTTCGCGCATCCTGACGCGCGCCGCGGTGGCGCTGCGCATTACCCGCCGTTCCATCATCGACATCTCCGACGAGCTGGGCTTTGACTCGCAGCAGACCTTTACCCGCATGTTCAAGCAGCGCTTCGGCACCACGCCCAACCGCTATCGCTCGATGGAGCACTGGGACGTGAAAAACCTGATGCCGCGCTTTAACTTCGAAGCCAGCTATGGCGCCGGCTATTATCCAGAGGTGAAGCGGCTGACGCTGCCCGAGATGCAACTGGTCGGCTTCTCGCGCCGGCTGGATTTCGCCTCGGAACAGGAACTGGAGTACTCCTCCTGCATGGCGATGAAGGATGAAATTTTCAACGATTTCTTCAAGGGGCTGCATGTCGACTGCCGGCGGATTTATAGCATCTATTCCCCGCAAGCCGGGGAAGGCGACGAGCTGTCATCCACCCTGGTCATGGCGGTCGACCCTGAGCACAGAAAGGATATTCTTTCCAACCATCAGATAGACACCATCCATTTGCCAAGCCGCGAGTTTATCTCCATCAACCACAAGGGTACGGCGAAAGAGTGCCTGCAGTTCTTCGGTTACCTGATGTCGCATGTGATGCCGGGGCTGAAGGATAAGGTGCGCGGCAGTTTAGAAATGGAGATCATTCAAACCAAAGAGTGGAACCCAGAGTCCAAGCTGCGTCAGATTGAAGTGGATTACACCTACCTGATCTCTATCGATTAAACGGCGCCCGGGTTCGGCCAGGCGCCGCTGTCATCATTTGTCTTCCGTTTCCGCCGCCAGCGATTCTCTGGCGGCTTTTTTGGCTTTGGCGCGGGCGATGGCCGCCGCAACCGCCGCCTTGCGCGGGTCTTCCTCGGCGGCAGCCGGGGCCGGTTCTGCCGATGCCGGGGCGTCCGCCTGCTGCGCGGCTGTTTTGGCGGTTACACGTGCCAACGCCGCCGCGACCGCCGCCTTGCGCGGATCTTCCTCGGTGGCCGCCGGGACCGGTTCCGCCGCCGCCGGGGCGACCGCCTGCTGCGCGGCTTTCTTGGCGTTGGCGCGGGCGATGGCCGCCGCAACCGCCGCCTTGCGCGGATCTTCCTCGGTGGCCGCCGGGGCCGGTTCCGCCGCCGCCGGGGCGTCCGCCTGCTGCGCGGCTTTTTTGGCTTTTACACGTGCCAACGCCGCCGCGACCGCCGCCTTGCGCGGATCTTCCTCGGCGGCCGCCGGGGCCGGTTCCGCCGCCGCCGGGGCGTCCGCCTGCTGCGCGGCTTTTTTGGCTTTTACCCGTGCCAACGCCGCCGCGACCGCCGCCTTGCGCGGATCTTCTTCGGTGGCAGCCGGGGCAGGTTCCGCCTCAGGTGGCGTGCCAGCCTGCTGCTCCGCTTTTTTGGCTTTCACGCGGGCCAGGGCGGCCGCAACGGCTGCTTTACGCGGATCGTCCTCTGTGGCGGCAGGGGCGGAGCCGTCTGCGGCCGGCGCTTCTTTGCGGGCTTTCACGCGGGCCAGCGCCGCGGCCACGGCGGCTTTACGCGCGTCGTCGCCGGCGGCCGCCGGTGGCGTTTCTGTTTCCGCTTCGGTTGCCAACTGGGCGCGACGCTCGCGCGCCTGCGCTTTACGCGCCTCGCGGGCGGCGATCATCTCGCTGTTATCCGGCTGTTGGCCGTCGACCGGCATGACCGTCGCTTCGGCATTCTTGCTGCGCACCCGCGCCAGCGCGGCCTGCACCGCACTCTGATCGTCATCGGTCAGTTTGACGGCGGCCTTTTTATGTCGCTCTTCACGCGCCAGTTTTTCACGCTCCAGGCGCGCCAGTTTGGCTTCGTAACGCGCCTTGGCCTCGGCGGTGCGCGCCGCTTCCAGATCGATGGCCTTGATCTCGGCCTTTTCCTGGCGGTAGTACTGCACCAACGGAATGTTGCTGGGGCAGACGAACGCACAGGCGCCGCATTCGATGCAGTCGAACAGGTTATGGTTGCGCGCCTTGTCGTGCTCCTGCCCGCGGCTGAACCAGTACAGCTGCTGCGGCAGCAGCCCGGCGGGGCAAGCGTCTACGCACAGGCCGCAGCGAATGCAGGATTGCTCCGGCTCCTGCGGCGTCATTTCATCGACCGTCGGCGCCAGAATGCAGTTGCTGATCTTGACGATCGGCACGTTCAGCGCGGGCAGGGTGAAGCCCATCAGCGGGCCGCCCATCACCACCATTTGCTGTGCCTGCGGGCGGAAACCGACGAAGTCGAGCAGGTGCTGCACCGGCGTGCCGATGCGGGCCCACAGGTTGCCCGGGCGCTCGATTGCTTCGCCGGTCAGGGTTACCACGCGCTCAATCAGCGGTTCGCCGTCGACGATCGCTCGCTTGATGGCGAAGGCGGTGCCGACGTTTTGCATCAGTACGCCGATAGCCGAGGAGTGCTTGCCGTGCGGCACTTCCTTGCCGGTCAAAATTTTGGTCAGCTGCTTGGCGCCGCCGGACGGGTATTTGGTGGGGATGACGCGCAGCGCAATGCCGGACTGGCCGCGCAGCGCCTGTTTCAGCGCCGCGATCGCCTCCGGCTTGTTGTCTTCGATACCGATCAGCGTGACCTTGGGCTGCAGAATGTGTTGCAGGATCTGCGTACCTTCAACGATCTGGTCGGCGTGCTCCTGCATCAGGCGATCGTCGGCGGTGATGTAAGGCTCGCACTCGGCGGCGTTGAGGATCAGCGTTTCCACGCCGCTCATGCCGCCATGCAGTTTGCTGGCGGTCGGGAAACCGGCGCCGCCCAGACCGGCGATGCCGGCCTGATGGATACGCTCAATCAACTCGGCTGCGGGCGATTGGCGATAGTCCGCCACCGGATCGCGATCGCACCAGCGATCTTCTCCGTCCGCCTCGATGATCACGCACAGCTCCGTCAGTCCGGAAGGATGGGCGGTG
Organism: Serratia sp. YC16; assembly: GCF_009707615.1. Lineage (NCBI taxonomy): Bacteria > Pseudomonadati > Pseudomonadota > Gammaproteobacteria > Enterobacterales > Yersiniaceae > Serratia > Serratia sp. YC16. The sequence goes on from NZ_WLYN01000001.1 coordinate 148,765, forward strand.
ATGTGCGGCGCGATGGCGCTAACGGTGCCCGAGGTGGGCGCGTGCACCGGCACGGTGCGGCCGCGGCCGACGGTCAACGGCTGGCCTTTCAGCACCCGATCGCCGGGGTTGACGCACAGTTCGCCTTCCGGCCCCAGATGCTGCTGCAGCGGGATGATAAAGGTGTTGGGCAGAGGAGCGACACGCAGCGGCGCACCGCTGGACTGAGTCTTCATTTCCGGCGGATGGATCCCGCCGTCGAAATCCCAGATCCGGTCTTTTTTAAAGGCGGCGAACAGATTAAGCATGTTGCTCCACGTGGATAACTTGCACCGGGATCGTCTTCATGTCCCACTTCCAGTTGGCGGTGGTGGTGGCGACCGGTCTCATTTCAATACAGTCGGTAGGGCAAGGGGCGACGCACAGATCGCAGCCGGTACAGAGGTCGGTGATGACGGTGTGCATGGCGCGAGTGGCGCCGACGATGGCGTCCACCGGGCAGGCCTGAATGCATTTGGTACAGCCGATGCAGTTGGCCTCGTCGATATAGGCCACCTTACGCTCCGGCTCGGCGGCGGCTTCGCTGCCCAGCGGCTGCGGTTCGACGTTGAGCAGCTCCGCCAGTTTCAGCATCACCTGTTCACCGCCCGGCGCGCATTTGTTGATCATCTCGCCGTTGGCCACCGCCTCGGCGTAAGGGCGGCAACCGGGGTAGCCGCACTGCCCGCACTGGCTCTGCGGCAGGATCGCGTCGACCTGCTCGGCGACCGGATCCTCTTCCACCTCAAAACGGCGCGCGGCGTAGCCCAGCACCAGTCCGAACAGCAGCCCGAGCGCGCTTAAAGCCGCGATAGCTATCCACAACGCAGTCATTAGAATTTCACCAGCCCGGTAAAGCCCATAAAGGCCAGCGACATCAGCCCGGCGGTGATCAGCGCGATCGAGGAGCCGCGGAACGGCGCCGGCACGTCGGCGACCGCCAGACGTTCGCGGATGGCGGCGAACAGCACCATCACCAGCGAGAAACCGGCGGCTGCGCTGAAGCCGTAAACGGCGGACTGCAGGAAGTTATAGCCGAGGTTAACGTTAAGCAACGCCACGCCAAGCACCGCGCAGTTGGTGGTGATCAGCGGCAGGAAGATGCCCAGCAGGCGGTAGAGCGCCGGGCTGGTCTTGCGCACCACCATCTCGGTGAACTGCACCACGACGGCGATCACCAGAATGAAGGAGAGCGTGCGCAGATACACCAGATCCAGCGGAACCAGAATAAAGGTGTTGATCACCCAGGCGCTGACGGAGGCCAGCGTCATGACGAAGGTGGTGGCCATTCCCATGCCGATGGCGCTTTCCAGCTTCTTGGAAACGCCGAGGAACGGGCACAGGCCAAGAAACTTCACCAGAACGAAGTTGTTCACCAGTACGGTGCCGACAAACAGGAGCAGGTATTCGGTCATTGCGATGCCTAAAAAAATAAAAGCCGCCTATTATCGGGAATCGGCGGCCGGACGACAACATATGAATCGCAGGGGTATTGCCTTTTTTGGTGAAAATTTACACAAATCACCCAATAAAACGTGCTGCAAGCGCCATTAACGCTCGGTAAAGGTACCTTTAACCCGCTGCGAACGCTTGATGTAAGGCACCAGCAGCGCCGCCATCAGCAACGGCCAGCCGAGGCTGCGCACCGCCACTTCGTCCGGCACCGGCGCGAAGGCGAAGGCTTTCACCGCCAGGAGCACGGTTATCAGCAGCCACAGCAGGAACAGTTTGGGGAAGCGCTGCGAGCGTTGGCAAAACAGCCACAGCAGCCACAGGGTGAAGCACCACATCAAGAGCGTGGTCAGCACCGAAAAATACCACTGCAGGGTAAACGCCTGGGCGTTGGTCAGCAGATAGTCGCGCGATTCGGGCATGAAGATCGCCATGGCGTACAGGAGCAGCATCAGGCTGGCGCTGAGCAGGGTGACGATCAGATAGGCCATCGGGGCCAACAACCAACCGCCGATACGAGAGTATTCAGCTTGAGACATAAACGGCTTCCTGATTGAAACGGGGATCACAGGCGGCATAGCTTAGCGGGTAATAGCGGCTTCGTCATCCCTATCAACCAGATAGCCCGGCATTGCGGCGCCGGGCCGCACGTTTGGCCACTCCGGCGCCGGGGCGTCCCCCGTGTCGAATTAACATCTCATTTACTTCTTGTTCCATCCGGCCGCATGGTGTCAAATCGAAAGGGTCTGTCGTGAGCCTGCAAGAGGAAATTCCATGGCTGAGAAAATTCGTGTCGGGCTGGTCGGTTACGGCTACGCCGGCAAAACCTTTCATGCGCCGCTGATCGCCGGCACGCCGGGGCTGGAGCTGGCGGCCGTCTCCAGCAGCGATGCCGGCAAAGTGCACGCCGACTGGCCGTCGATGACGGTGGTGGGCGATGCGCAGGCGCTGTTCGCCGATCCGACCCTCGATTTGATCGTGATTCCCACCCCTAATGACACCCATTTCCCGCTGGCGCAACAGGCGCTGGCCGCCGGCAAGCATGTGGTGGTGGATAAACCCTTCACCGTGACGCTGTCACAAGCTCAGACGCTGCAACAGCAGGCGCAGCAGAGCGGTTTACTGCTGTCGGTGTTCCACAACCGTCGCTGGGACAGCGATTTCCTGACCCTTAAAGCGTTGCTGAACGACGGTTCGCTGGGCGAGGTGGTGTACTTCGAATCGCACTTCGATCGCTACCGGCCGCAGGTGCGTCAGCGCTGGCGCGAACAGGGCGGCGTCGGCAGCGGCATCTGGTTCGATTTGGGGCCGCATCTGCTCGATCAGGCGCTGCAATTATTCGGCAAGCCCGACCGGCTGTTTGTCGATCTGGGTGAGCTGCGGCCGGGGGCGCAGGCGGTGGACTATTTCCACGCGCTGCTGAACTATGGCGATCGGCGCGTGGTGCTGCACGCCAGCATGCTGGCGGCGGCGGAGAGCCCGCGTTATGTGGTGCACGGCACCCGCGGCAGCTATGTCAAATATGGCCTGGATCCGCAGGAAGACCGACTGAAGGCCGGCGAGCGCCTGCCGCAGGCCGACTGGGGCTATGACATGCGCGATGGTGTAGTGACGCTGTCACGTGGCGATCTGCTGGCGGAACAGCCGCTGCTCAATATTCCCGGCAATTACCCGGCTTATTACGCCGCGGTGCGCGACGCCATCGCCGGCATCGCTGAAAATCCGGTGCCGGCCGCCGATGCCATCGCGGTGATGGCGTTGATCGAACTGGGGTTGGAATCAGCCCGGCTGCAGCAGGCGCTGCCGGTGGCCTGATCCCGTCCGTTTCTCAGCGGCTCGGCGCACAACGCCGGGCCTTTTCATGATGTTAGGTGCAAGGAAATCCGTTTCATGTCCTGGTTGCAGCGTTTGCGCATTGATAAATTTTTACTGGTTCTGATTTTGGTGGTGATCGTCGCCTCGCTGTTCCCCTGCGAAGGCATCTGGAAAACCTTCTTCGAACACCTGACCACCGCCGCCATCGCGCTGCTGTTCTTTATGCACGGCGCCAAGCTGTCGCGCGAGGCGATCGTTGCCGGCATGAGCCACTGGAAGCTGCATCTGCTGGTGTTCCTCAGCACCTTTGCGCTGTTCCCGCTGCTCGGGCTGGCGATGAACCTGCTGGTGCCGGGCGTCATGACGCCGACGGTCTATCTCGGCTTCCTCTATCTGTGCGCGCTGCCGGCTACGGTGCAGTCTGCCATCGCCTTTACTTCGGCGGCGGGCGGCAACGTGGCGGCGGCGATTTGCAGCGCCTCGGCGTCGAGCATTCTTGGCGTGTTTCTGTCGCCGCTGCTGGTGGGGGCGTTGATGCATACCCAGGGCGGCAATACCGACGTACTGCACGCCATCGGTTCGATCATTCTGCAATTGATGGTGCCGTTTGTGGTCGGCCACCTGGCGCGGCCGCTGATCGGCAAGTGGGTCGATCGCCATCGCAAGCTCATCAATCTGACCGACCGCTCGTCGATCCTGCTGGTCGTCTACACCGCGTTCAGCGCGGCGGTGGTGGAAGGCATTTGGCATCGCATCGACGGCTGGTCGCTGTTGACCATTCTGGTGATGTCGCTGGTGCTGTTGACGGTGGTGTTGGTGATCAATACCTACGCGGCGCGCTGGCTGGGCTTCAACACCGCCGACGAGATCACCATCGTGTTCTGCGGCTCGAAAAAGAGTCTGGCGAATGGCATTCCGATGGCCAATGTGCTGTTCCCGGCTGCGGCGGTGGGCGCCATGGTGCTGCCTCTGATGATTTTCCACCAGGTTCAACTGATGGTGTGTGCGGTGTTGGCGCAGCGCTATGCGCGCAAAACCGCCAAACAGCGGGAGCAGGCCGAGGCGCTGGCGACCAAATAGACCGTAGGCCGCTAGCGGCAGCCCAGCGCGTCGAGCAGAAAGTCGGCGCGCTCGTCGGGTGAGGCACGCGGCAGTTCCTGCAGTCGATAACCCGATCGGCGGTAGACGGCCACCATCGCTTGGTAGGTCTGCTCGGCTTCGGCGAAAGATTGTTTTCTCTCGCTGTCCTGCGCGTAGATCGCTCGCCATGGTGGGGCGATGAACACCGTATCGGCATAGCGAAAATCGGCGACCGCCGCCGTTAAGGGAGCGGGGATCGATAATCCGCACAGCGTCAGGTAACCGGCGATATCCGGCAGGCCGCGATCGAAGAACCAGCATGTTGCGCCCGTCGCTTCCCGCCATGAACGCAGTTCCCAATCCAGCATCCGCTCGGCGAAAGCCTGGCGATCGCCCCATGGCAGCGCATTGCCGCCAATACTCACCTGATCCTGAATAATCGCCCGACCCGCCTCCTGCGAATGCGGGTAACCGCGGCGATGGAGAACGTCGATGAGCGTGCTTTTGCCCGAACCCGGGCCGCCGGTCAGCACGATGCGGCGTAGTTTGTCAGACATACGGAATTCCTCTATTGCGTCAGAGTTATGGATGAAAACAGCGAGAAAGACGGGCAGGCGGAAGAAAACGGGAGGTGAGAAGAAGGCGCCGTTTGGCGCCTTGGGGGGATTTAACCCTGAACTTTGGCGCGCAGCGCCTGTTTTTCCTGCTCGCTGAGGAACGCCAGCTTGAGGCCGTTTTCCTGCGCGGTGCGGATTTCTTCCGGCGTCAGCCCGGCCTGCGGCGCGGCGACGCGGTATTCGTGCTCGATCTCGATGCCCTGAACCGCCGGATCGTCGGTGTTGATCGACGCCAGCACGCCGTGGCGCAGGAAGGTGGCCAGCGGATGCTGCGCCAGTGATGGCACGGTGCTGGTCTGGATGTTGGAGGTCAGGCAGGACTCGATGCCGATGCCATGTTCCGCCAGGAAGTCCATCAGCGCCGGATCTTCGACCGCTTTCACCCCGTGGCCGATACGCTCGGCGCCCAGCTCGCGGATCGCCTGCCAGATGCTTTCCGGGCCGGCGGCTTCGCCCGCGTGTACGGTGATGCGCAGACCGGCGTCGCGCGCGCGGTTGAAGTGGTTGAGGAACAGGCTGCCGGGGAAGCCCAGCTCATCGCCCGCCAAATCCAACGCGGTAATGCCGTCGCGGTGCGCCAGCAGTCCTTCCAGCTCCTGCAGACAGGCAGCCTCGCCAAAGGTGCGGCTCATGATGCCGATCAGGCGAATGTCGATGTCGCGATCGCGGCAGCCCGAACGGATCCCGTCGATCACCGCTTCCACCACGCCGGCGACCGGCAGCTGGTGCTTCATCGCCATGTAGTAAGGGGAAAAGCGCAGCTCGGCGTAGTGCAGGCCGGCATTGGCGGCATCCTCGACGTTTTCATAAGCCACCCGGCGGCAGGCGTCCAGATCGCCCAGCACCGCCACACCCCAGTCCAGTTTCTGCAGGAAGCTGACCAGATCCGGTTCAGCGTGGGTGATCTGCACGTGCGGGCGCAGGCTCTCCAAATCGTTGGCCGGCAGGGCGAGATTGAACTGGCGACCGAGGTCGAGAATCGTCTGCGCGCGGATGTTGCCGTCGAGATGGCGGTGAATATCGGTAAGCGGAAGGCGGGGATCGATCATGCTGGGCACTCGCTGATTATCGTAGGTAAAGTGCAGAACAGTATAAAAACAAATGGATGAAACTTGCCATTGCGTTGCATAAAAAAGTGACTTACATCACAAATAATCCCAGGGATAGCGCATTATCACCCTCATTCAGGCCTTCAACACGCTGATGCCCGCCTGCTGCAACGGCGCGATCAATGCGTCGTCGGTGGCGCGTTCAACGATGACGGTGTGCGCCAACGTAATATCGCCGATCGCATATTGTGAGGCGGCATTGAGTTTGGCGGCAGAGGCCAGCACGACGGTTTCCGCCGCACGGGCCGCCAGCGCGCGCTTGATGTAGGCTTCTTCCAGATCGCCGGTGCTCAGCCCCGCAGTGGGGTGTACGCCGGTTACGCCCATAAAATAGATATCGGCGCGGATATGCGACATCGCTTCCACCGCGGCGGCGCCGACGCTAACGATCGAATGCTTATACAGCCGGCCGCCGATCAGGATCACCTCCACCGTGGGGTGATCGGCCAAACCTACGGCGACGCTGGGGCTGTGGGTGACGACGGTGGCGTTGAGGTTGGCCGGCAGTTGCCTGACCAACTCGGCGGAAGTGGTGCCACCATCGATGATCACCACCTGGCCGGGGGCGATCAACGCCGCCGCCGCTTTGGCGATCGCGCGTTTGGCGCCGGATTCCAAGTGATTGCGTTCGGCGAAGCTGGCGATGGCGGAAGAAACCGGCAGGGCGCCGCCGTGTACCCGCTGCAATAACCCCTCTGCGTCCAGTTCGCGCAGATCGCGCCGGACAGTGTCTTCCGACAGCCCGAACAGCTCGCTGAGTTGCTTGGCCAACACCTGGCCGTCCTGAGCCAGTTTTTCCAGGATGATTTTCTTGCGCTGGCTGGTCAACATGGCCATTTTCCCCTCAAATTTGCTTTGCACGAAATATCTTGATAATACACGAAACTGCACGATAGTATCAATTTCCTTCCTATGGCGGAGAAAAACCATGATTGCCACCAAAGACCGAGTCCGCATTGTCGAAACCCGGGTGTTGTCCGATGACTGGTATCTGCTGAAAAAAACCACCTTTGATTTTCTGCGGCGCGACGGCGTCTGGCAGCGGCAGAGCCGCGAGACTTACGATCGCGGTGACGGCGCCACCATTTTGCTGTTCAACCGGCAGGCGAAGACGGTGATCCTGACGCGCCAGTTTCGCTTTCCGGTCTTCGTCAACGGCCATGACGGCATGTTGATTGAAGCTGCCGCCGGGTTATTGGACGACGCGTCTCCTGAGGCGCGCATTCGCGCAGAAGCCGAAGAGGAAACCGGCTATTTCGTGCAGAACGTGGAGAAAGTGTTCGAGGCGTACATGAGCCCCGGCTCGGTCACCGAGAAACTGCACTTTTTCGTCGGCGAATATCAGGCGGCCGACCGCATCAACGAGGGCGGCGGGGTGGCGGCGGAGGGCGAAGATCTGGAGGTTATCGAGTTGCCGCTGACGCAGGCCCTGCAGGCGATTCGTCAAGGCGCGATCGTTGACGCCAAAACCATCATGCTGCTGCAGTTTGTCGCTTTGAATCGGATGCTGGAGGAAGAACCATGAAGGCCCAACAAATTTTGATCGCCGGCCCCTATCGCAGCGGCACCGAGGGCGATCCGGCGCGCATCGCCGCCAATCTGGCGCGCCTGGAACAGGCGGCGCTGGCGGTCTATCTGCGGGGACACGTACCGGTGATCGGCGAATGGTTGGCGCTGCCTCTGGCGGCTGCGGCGGGTTCCACCCAACTTGGCGATGCGGTGAGCGAGGCGTTTCTCTACCCGGTGGCTCACCGGTTGATTGCGCAGTGTCAGGCGGTGTATCGCATCGAAGGGCTGTCTACGGGGGCCGATAACGACGTGCGGTTGGCCAAGGAGTGGGGATTGACGGTCTATCGTCATCTGGAGGAGATCCCGGCCGTACCGGCATAACGCAGGGGCGGGCGCAGGCTCGCCCCCTCGCGTTATTTTTCGTTCAGGACAAACCTCAACCCGGCGATCAGCTTATCCATGCCGGCCTCCAGCTTGCCGCGCGGGCAGCCGGCGTTGAGGCGCAGGAACCCGCGGCCTTCCTCGCCGTAGGTGAAGCCCGGCATGATCGCCACCTTTTCACGCTCGATCAGCGCCTGCTGCAGCGCGCGATCGTCAATGGCCAGCGGCCGCAGATCGATCCAGGCCAGGTAGGTGGCCTGCGGCGGGCGCCAGCCCAGCGCGGGAAAAGCCTCCGCCAGCCGTTCGGCGACGTAGGTCAGATTATCCTGCAGATAGTCTCGCAGCGCATCCAGCCAGGGTTCGCCGTGACGATAGGCGGCCACGTGCGCCGCCACCGCCAGCACCGCCGGCGAGGAGAGGCCGTCGCGGGATTTGAGCTGCTGGAAGTAGGCTTCGCGGCTGGCGTCGTCGCTGATAAAACCGTAGGCGCCGGTCAGCGCCGGAATATTGAAACTCTTGGAGCCGGAGGTCAGCACTGCCCAGGCGCCGGTCGCCACCTGGCTCCACGGCGTATGGTGGAGTTCGCCCCATACCATGTCCATGTGGATCTCATCGCTGATCACCCTCACGTCGTGGCGCTCGCACAGTTCGGCCATCTGCTGCAGCTCTTCGCGGCGCCATACCTTGCCGGTGGGGTTGTGCGGGCTGCACAGCAGCAGGATCTTGGTTTGCGGCCGCGCCAGCAACGCCTCAAGGTGCGCCATGTCGCAGCGCCAGTCGTCGCCGGCTTTTTGCAGCGGACAGGCCAGCAGCTGGCGCTGGTTGGCGAGGATCACCTTGTAGAAGGCGTCGTAGGCCGGAGTATGGGTCACCACGTAGTCGCCCGGCACGGACCATTGGCGGATCAGCTGCGCCGCCATGTAGATAACGGAAGGGCCGTACACCGCCGTTGCGGTGTCGACAGCGGTGTTGAAACGTTGCTGATACCAGTGGCGCAGCGCGCCGAGAAAATCCTCGTGCTGCCAGCGGCTGTAGCCCAGCACGCCGTGCTGCAGGCGTTGCTGCAGCGCCTCGAGAATGCACGGCGCGGTGGCGAAGTCCATATCGGAGATGGTGAACGGCAGCAGATCGGCGCTGCCGAAACGATCGGCGATGTAGTCCCACTGGGTGCACCAGGTGCCGTGGCGGTCGATCGGGGTGGAGAAATCAAACATGGGTGGCTCCCTGCAGCGCCGCGGCAGGTTGCGCCGTGGCTATCAGTGAGTCTAATTCATCCTTCACCGATTGCACCTGCGGGCCGATCACCACCTGCAGATTATGTTCGTTGAGATGCACCACGCCGATGGCGCGGTTGGCCTTCAGCGCGGCATCGTCCACGCGGCTCATGTCGTTGACCGACAGGCGCAGGCGGGTGATGCAGTTGTCCAGCGTGATGATGTTATCCGGGCCGCCGAGCGCCGCCAAAATCGCCGGCGCATTGTAGCCGGATTTGCCCACTGCGCCGCTCGGCGCGCTCTGGCTGGCGGCGCTGTCGCTCTCGCGGCCCGGCGTTTTAATGTTAAAGCGCTGGATAGCGAAGCGGAAAATGGCGTAATAGCCGACGAACCAGACGGCGGCCACCACCGGCACCAGATACCACTTGGTGGCGGTGCCGTGCAGAATGCCGAACACCACGAAATCGATGATGTTGCCGTCGGTGTTGCCGATGGTCACACCCAGCAGCGCCATCACGGTAAAGCCCAACCCGGTGAGCAGCGCGTGGATCAGATAGAGGAACGGCGCGACGAACAGGAACAGGAACTCGATCGGTTCGGTGGTGCCGCCGACCACGCAGGCTACCACGCCGGAGATCAACAGCCCTTTGATTTTATGGCGGTTCTCCGGTTTGGCACAGTGGTACATTGCCAGCGCCGCGCCCGGCAGGCCACCGAGGAACGCCGGCATTTTGCCCTGCGACAGGAAGCGGGTGGCGCTTTCGGCAAAGCCGGTGGTGGTCGGGCAGGAGAGCTGGGCCTGGAAGATGGTCAGGGCGCCGCTGACGCTGTGGCCGCAAACGTCCAGCGTGCCGCCCGCTTCGGTAAAGCGGATCAGCGCCACCAGAATGTGATGCAGGCCGAACGGCAGCAGCAGGCGTTCGCCGGTGCCGAAAATCATCGGCCCGAAGATGCCGGCGCCGTTGATGACGCGGCCCAGGCCGTTAATGCCGGCGGCGAACCACGGCCAGATCAACGGGATCACCAGGCCGCACAGGCCCAGCACCACGGTGGTCACGATCGGCACGAAGCGGGTGCCGCCGAAGAACGCCAGCGCGTCCGGCAGGCGGATGGTGTGGAAACGCTCATGCAGCAGATACACGATGATACCGACGATCACCGCGCCAAGGATGCCGGTGTCGATCGACTGAATGCCGAGAATGTTCTGGATGTTGTTGGCCTTCAGCACCAACGGATCGCTGCTGGGCAGCACGCCGGCGGCGGTCAGATAGAAGTTGGTGGCCAGATTCAGCACGGCGAAGCCGACGAAGCCGGAGAACGCGGCCACGCCCTTGTTCTCGCGCGCCATGCCCAGCGGAATGGCGATGGCGAACATCACCGGCAGGAAGCTGAAGGCGAAGGAGCCTATCTTGCTCATCCAGGTGAAGATCAGCTGGAAGATCGGATGGCCGATAAACGGCATCAGGGTGATCACATCGCGGCTGCTCAGCGAGCTGCCGATCCCCAGCATGATGCCGCAGAAAGAGAGCAAGGCGACGGGCAACATGAACGTTTTGCCCAGGCTCTGGAAGAACTCCCAGAGGGTGATTTTTGGTTTGTTGGCTGCTGACATAACCGACTTCTCCTGGCGAAAAGACGAGCAAAAAGGGGACTGCTGATTAGGTAAAAAGAAGATAAAACGTTTTACCTAGCAAAAATGCGCCGTTAATCACAAATTTGCCGCCCGCTTTTTGGCAACAATGCGGCGGTCAGTAAAACGTTTTACTGAATTAACGGATTCGGTATACCCTTGATCATCACGGCGCGGGTTGCCCAGGAACGGGTTCGCAGAGACTATGAGCATTAAAAAGATCACCATTACCGATGTGGCGCAACAGGCGGGCGTTTCGGTCACCACGGTTTCCCTGGTGTTGAGCGGCAAGGGGCGGATTTCGTCCACCACCGTCGAGAAGGTCAATCAGGCGATAGCGCAGCTGGGCTATGTGCGCAACCGCCAGGCGGCGACGCTGCGCGGCGGCGAGTCCGGGGTGATCGGCCTGATTCTGCGCGACATCTGCGAACCCTTCTATGCCGAAATGACTGCCGGGCTGAGCGAAACGCTGGAGGCGCACGACAAACTGCTGTTTTTGACGCAGAGCGGGCGGGAAGGTCAGGGGCTGCAGCGGGCGTTTGACGCGCTGCTGGCGCAGGGCGTCGACGGCATCGTGCTGGCGGGCGGCATTCGCGCGGCGGCGGGGCTGAAGGAAAAGGCGGCCGAGCAGGGCGTGCCGCTGGTCTGCGTAGCGCGCTCCAGCGGTCTCGAGGGGGTGGACGTGGTACGGCCGGACAATATGCAGGCCGCCAAGCTGGCCACCGAGTTTTTGATCGCCCGCGGTCACAGCCAAATCGCTTACCTCGGCGGCCAGAGCGACTCGTTGACGCGCGCCGAACGGCTGGGCGGATTCTGCGCTACGCTGTTGCAGTATGGCCTGCCGTTTCGCAGCGAATGGATCGTCGAGTGCGATTGCCGACAGAGCCAGGCGGCGGAGGCGGCGGAGCAGCTGCTGCGCCACTACCCGAATATCACCGCTATCGTCTGCCACAAGGCGTCGGTGGCGCTGGGCGCCTACTTTGGCCTGACGCGCAGCGGCCGCAGCATCGGTTCGGACGGGGTCGACGCCTACTACGGGCGACAGGTGGCGCTGATCGGCTTTGGCGACGTGCCGGAGGCCGAACTGACCGAACCACCGCTAACCTTTGTTTCCAGCTCGGCGCGGGAAGTGGGGCGCAGCGCCGCTGCGCGCCTGTTGCAGCGCATCCATGACGCCGATCTGCCGACGCAGAACGTCATCCTGCCGCCGGCGCTGATCCGGCGCGGCTCCGCTTAGTCGCGCCGCTGCTCCTCTTCCGCCTCCCGGCCGATCCAGCCGATAAAGGCTTTCATCGCCGGTGTCAAATCCCGCGATTTCAAATGGGTCAGCCAATAGGCGCCGAGCGCGGCCTCGGCGGCGAACGGCCGCTGCAGCGCGCCGGTGGCCAGTTCGCGGCGGAACATGCTGACCGGCGCCAGCGCCACGCCGTCGCACTGGATCGCGCCTTCCACCATCAGCCTTGAGGAATCGAACACCGGGCCGTTGATCCGCCACGGCGTCACCTGCGCCGCGCTGAACCAGCGCTCCCATTCATCCTTGCGGTAAGTGCGCATCAGCTGCTCGTGCTGCAGGTCCTGCGGCGCGTGCAGGCGCGCGGCAACCGCCGGCGGGCAGAGCACCGTCAGCGGTGCGTCGAACAGCTTGATATTACGGGTGGCGGGCCACAGGCCTTCGCCGAAGCGGATGGCGAAATCCATGCCGTCCGCCGACAGATTGACCAGGTTGTTGTGGGTCAACACCCGCAGATCGATAAACGGATGCGCGGTGCGGAACGCCGCCAGCCGTGGCATCAGCCAGCCGACGGCGAAGGTGCCGACCACCGCCACCGTCAGCACCTCGTGGAAATGCCCGCCTTCGAACTGCTGCAGCACCGCCTCGATACGGTCGAAGGCGTCGTTCAACACCGGCAGCAGCGCCTGGCCTTCTTCCGTCAGATCCAGCCCGCGCGGCAGGCGGCGGAACAGCTGAATGCCCAGCTGTTCTTCCAGCATGCGCACCTGCTGGCTGACGGCGGCCTGGGTCACCCTCAGCTCCAGGCCGGCGCGGGTGAAGTTCAGGTGGCGAGCGGAAGATTCGAACGCCCGCAGGGCGTTGAGGGGAAGTCGATTGCGCATGATTGATAGCCATAAGTTTTTCTTTATGCTGGCTGAAATTATTATCGCTTGTCAACCCGGCGGCAAAATCCGATATTTGGCGCCACTGCTGCGAAAGTGGCGGAGTCCGTAAAGGAATGACATCATCAATCAGGGAAAACGCCGTGTTCAACGCCAATAAAAACTTTTGGCCGCGCCGATGCCCTGCAACCGAAGAGTTTCTATCATGACGAAAATGAATCGCCTGGCGGCCGCGCTGATCGCCGCATTGATCCTGCCGACCGCGCATGCCGCGCAGCAGCAGGATATCGACGCCGTAATTCAGCCGCTGATGAAAAAGTACGGCGTGCCGGGCATGGCGATCGCCGTGTCGGTCGACGGTAAACAGCAGATCTACCCGTATGGCGTGGCCTCGAAGCAGACCGGCAAACCGATCACCGAGCAGACGCTGTTCGAAGTGGGCTCGCTGAGCAAAACCTTCACTGCGACGCTGGCGGTCTATGCGCAGCAGCAGGGCAAGCTGTCGTTTAGCGATCCGGCCAGCCGCTATCTGCCTGAACTGCGCGGCAGCGCCTTCGATGGCGTCAGCCTGCTGAATCTGGCGACCCATACCTCCGGTTTGCCGCTGTTCGTGCCGGACGACGTCACCGACAATACGCAATTGATGGCCTACTATCGCGCCTGGCAGCCGAAACACCCGGTCGGCAGCTACCGCGTCTACTCCAACCTCGGCATCGGCATGCTGGGCATGATCGCCGCCAAGAGCCTCGACCAGCCGTTTATTCAGGCGATGGAACAGGGGATGTTGCCGGCGCTGGGCATGAGCCACACCTATATTCAGGTGCCGGCGGCGCAGATGGCCAACTATGCGCAAGGATATAACAAGGACGACAAACCGGTGCGGGTCAATCCCGGCCCGCTGGATGCCGAGTCTTACGGCATCAAATCCAACGCCCGCGATCTGATTCGTTACCTGGACGCCAACCTGCAGCAGGTGAAAGTCGCACAGCCGTGGCGCGAAGCGCTGGCCGGCACGCACGTCGGTTATTACAAGGCGGGCGCGTTCACGCAAGATCTGATGTGGGAGAACTACCCGTATCCGGTAAAACTGCCGCGACTGATCGAAGGCAACAACGCCGGGATGATCATGAACGGCACGCCGGCCACCGTCCTCACGCCGCCGCAGCCGGAATTGCGCGCCGGCTGGTATAACAAAACCGGTTCCACTGGCGGTTTCTCCACCTACGCGGTGTTTATCCCGGCGAAAAATATCGCCGTGGTGATGCTGGCCAACAAGTGGTTCCCGAACGACGATCGCGTCGAGGCGGCTTACCGCATCATCCAGGCGCTGGATAAGCGCTGACGGACAGGGGCGCCGACGGGGCGCCCCTATTACCGATGCTGCCGTTCACGCCGCTCGCGCATGAAATCGATAAAGGCGCGCAGCTTGAGCGGCAAATGCCGGCCGGCGGGAAAGTAGATGAAAAATCCCGACGTCTCGCTGGCGCAGTCCGGCAACACTTCCACCAGATCGCCCTGCGCCAGTTCTTTCAGCACCGTGCCCTGAAAACGCTGTGCAATCCCCAGTCCCGCCAACGCGGCATCCTTGATCAGCCTATCTTCGTTAAAAATCAAACTGCCGCTGACGTCCAGCGCGCGTTCATCGTCGCCCAGGCTAAAATACCAGGGTTCCAGTTTGCCGCTGCCGGGAAAACGGTAGCGCAGGCAATGGTGCGTGAGCAGCTCATCCGGCGTGGCCGGTGCGCCGCAGCGCGCCAGATAGTCGGGTGAGGCGACCAGCACCCGGCGTTGCCCGTTGTCGATCGGCACGGCGACCATGTCCTTTTGCAGCATGGCGTGCATGCGAATGCCAGCATCGAAACTGCCCAGCACCAGATCGGAAAAGCGGTCTTCGGTAAACAGTTCCAGCTGTACCTCGGGATAGCGGCGCTGAAACGCCGCCAGGTGCGGCATTACCAGCAGCGAAGCGGCCAACTGCGGCAGCGTAATGCGCAGCAGACCCGCCGGCTGTGCGCCCAGGGTACGCACGTCGTCCGCCGCCACGTCGATCTGGCTCATCGCCGGCGACACCTTCTGGTAAAACAAGCGGCCCTCGTCGCTGAGGCGCACCGAGCGGCTGGTGCGGTGAAATAACCGCACTCCCAGCTGATTCTCCAGCGCCTGAATGTTTTGCGACACCGCCGGCGGCGTGACGCCCAGCTGGTTAGCCACGCGGGTAAAGTTGCCCAGGCGCGCGACGGCTTCGAAATAGGGCAACAGTTGCAAAAGTGAACTCATAGATTGCTAACCTGTGCTTAATGATCCATTAAATTATGCCGTATTTTAATTTATGAATAACGTTCTAGACTGAATGTACTTTTTATCAAAGAGCAAAAAACATGTTGGCGAAACAACAGACGTTAACAGAACGGCTCGCGGCTATCGATCGGCAGGCGATCGCCGAAGGCCGCATCGTGGGCAGCGTGGTGCTGGTGGCGCGGCAGGGCGAGATTTGCTACGCCGGGGCGGCCGGCTATGCCGATCGCGAGGCGCGGCGGCCGATGCGGCGGGAAACGCAGTTTCGGCTGTCGTCGGTGTCCAAACCCTATACCGCGCTGGCGGCGCTGCGTTTGATCGAACAGGGTAAGCTGGCGCTGGACGATGCGGTCAGCGATTGGCTGCCGTGGTTTACCCCGGCGCTGGCCGACGGCCGTCGCCCGGCGATCAAAATTCGTCATTTGCTGAGCCATACCGCCGGGCTGGATTATCGGCTGAATCAGCCGCCGACAGGCTTATATCACCAGATGGGGATCCAGGACGGCGTGGAGCGCTCGACGCTGACGCTGGAGCAAAACCTGCGGCGGCTGGCGCAGGCGCCTTTGCTGTCGGAACCGGGAGAGCGCTTCAACTATTCGCTGGCGATCGACGTGCTGGGGGCGGTGCTTGAACGGGTGACGAGCATGTCGCTGCCGCAGCTGTTTGTCGAATGGGTCGCGCGGCCGCTGGCGCTCGGCAATACCGCGTTCCATGCCACCGATGCCGCGAACCTGGCGACGCCGTATTACAATACGCCGCAGGGGCCGCAGCGCATGTCGGAAGGCGTGCGGGTGGCGCTGCCGGAGGACATGGGCGCCGATGTCGAATTCTCGCCGGCGCGCGCGTTTGACGCCGAAGCGTTTCCTTCCGGCGGCGCCGGCATGGTTGGCGATGCCGACGACGTGCTGCGGCTGGTGGAGGCGCTGCGCAGCGGCGGGCAGGGCATTCTGCGGCCGGAGACGGTGGCTTTGCTGCGCAGCCCGCACGTCGGCGCCGAGGCGCAAACGCAAGGGCCAGGTTGGGGGTGGGGATTCTGCGGGGCGCTGCTGGTGGATGCCGAGGCGGCAAATACGCCGCAGCATGCGGGCACCCAGGCCTGGGGTGGGGTTTATGGCCACAGCTGGTTCTTTGATCCCGAGGCGCAGCTGAGCGTGGTTGTCTTGACCAATACCGCGTTCGAAGGCATGTGCGGCCGCTATCCGCAGCAGATCCGCGATGCGGTTTATGCGGGGTAAATAAAAAGGGCCCCGCAGGGGGCCCTCGATCAGGCTTTCAGGCGATTACTGCGCCGGTGCCGGAACAGGCTGCGCATCCTGCGCCGGTTCGTCGTCTTCCGCCGGGGCGCCGCCGCCCAGCAGGCCGAACTGGCCGATGAACTCCTGCAGCGACATCTTGTTGCCGTTCAGGTCAACCTGATTGTCAGCATAGTGGAACTTGCTCGCGATCACGCCGTCTTTCTGGGTAGTCAGCTTGAACATCTGGCCCATCGCCGCCAGGCCCTGCACTTGCTGCTGCGCCAGCTTCTGCGCGTCTTCCTCGTTGTAACCCTGCAACAGCGCGGTCTTCGCGGTCACTTCGGTCGCCATCGCTTCCGGAATGGTCAGGCTGAGATCCAGTTTTTTGACCGCCTGAGCGATAAGCTGATCCGGCGATTGCGCCGGGGAAGAGGCCTTGCTCGGATCGGTCAGCGCCAGATCCAGCGTGAAGGTGCTTTCACCCTTGCCGTTTTTCCAGCTCAGCGGGGCGATGCTGAGGCTTGGGTTGCCTTTCAGCAGCAGCGGCAGGTTCTTTTGCAGCATCTCGGTGGTCTGCTGTTCGTAGACCTCCGGATCCAGGTTTTCACCCTGCTGCAGCAGCGCCATGGTCTGGCGGTTGTAGCTATCGGAGAAATCTTTCAGCGCTTTGCCGTCGACGTTGTCGATTTTCAGCGTCAGTTTACCGGCGCCGAAGTCGTTGCCCTGCACCTTGAGCGCGTCCATGGTGTAGTCGATCTGACCGCCGATATTGCTGCTGCCTTGCTCGCCGAACTTGCTCACCAGGTTGAAGCCGTCCAGGGTCACGGCGTCTTTACCGTCAATCGCCAACTTGAACTGCTTCAGCGTCATCGTCTGATCGCCGAGTTTAACGCCGAACTTGCTCTCGTCGCTGTTGCCTTTCAGCTTGAAGCCCTGGAAGGTGATCTGCTCGGTTTGGCCGAAAGCGTTCGGGCTGCTCACGGTGATGTTGTCGCTGTTGGCGTCGAGCGCGAGGTTCTTCAGATCGCTGGACACGTCGGCGTTGAGGGTGGCGCCGCTGAATTTCAGCGAGGATTTATCCTTCTGGTATTCCAGCGGGATGATGTCGATGGCGGACGCGGTGTCACCGTTGTACGAGATGCGCGAATCGGCGGTAAACAGCGATTTGCCTTTGGTGACCTCAAACAGGCCTTTCACCGCCGGGGTATTTTCCAGCTCGGTATGCACCGACGCCATGCTCGGCAGCAGGTTGAATTTTTTCAGCTGGGCGAAGGGGAACGGACCGTGATCGATGGTTTCCAGGAACGCCACTTCTTCACCGGCTTTCAGCGCCGCGTTCTCACTGGTATCCGTGCCGTCGGAACGCAGCACATAACGCACTTTGCTGCTGAACAGGCCGCGCTGGTAATTTTCATAGCTCAGCTTGACGCCGGCTTTCGGCAGGTAAGCTTTCAACTGGCCGTTGGCGTTGTCGACGACTTCGCCCATGTGTTGCTCGATCAGTTTCCCGGTGTACCAGGATGCCCCGGTCCATGCTGCGCCAAGAACCACAATGACGCTGACAGCGACTAACGATTTTTTCATAGCTCTGTTTCATCCTTTTTTCTTATAACCCTCCGTTGCGAGGGAGGGGGCAAATACGGGCCGACAATAAACGCCCGCAGGCGTTTAATTGTGGGGGCAGCTCTCGCTTTCAGCAAGCAATTTGCTGAAATTTATCAACGGTTAGGCCAGCTGGTTATAAACCCGGGCGATGCGGCCGCTGCCGCTGACGTTGACCGGGGATTCGAAGGCGCCGATAAAGCAGGATTCGCCCGGTTGGAGCGCCAGGCGCTGCCCCGATTTTTCCAGCGTCGCTTCACCGCTGACGCAGAACACGATGGCCGCGCTCTGCTGCGTCAGCGCCTGTGGAGCGGCGGTCAAATCGTGCAGCGAGAAGGCGAAATCCTCCACCGGGATCGGGAAGAACAGCTCATTGCCGCGCTGTTCCGGTTGGGTTAGCAGGCCGGACGCCGGCTGCGGGCGGAACTGCAGGTTGGCCAGCAGCTCAGGCACGTCGATAAATTTCGGCGTCAGGCCGGCGCGCAGCACGTTATCCGAGTTGGCCATCACCTCCAGCGCCACGCCTTTCAGGTAGGCGTGCGGCGTTTCGGCATACAGGAACATCGCCTCGCCCGGTGCGAGCTGCACCACGTTCAGCAGCAGCGGCGAGAACAGGCCGCTGTCGTCCGGGTAAAAGCCGGCGATAAAGCGCACGGTATCCCAGGGTTCACCCTGCTGGTTGTTGAGCGCGGCTTTCAGCACGCCGAGCGCCAGCGATTTTTGCTCGCCGCTCATCGTCAACAGACTGGCGAACAGGGTCGACAGGTGCGCGGTGTCCGGCTGTTGCAGGAAGGTGGCGATGTCGTGGTGCGCGCCGGCGATCGGCTGCAGCAGGGAAACGATATCGGCCAGCTCGCGAAAGCCGTTCATCGCCAGGAACGGCGTCAGGGCGAAGACCAGCTCGGGCTTGTGATTGGGATCTTTGTAGTTGCGTTCGGCGGCGCTCAGCGGGATGCCGGCGGCGTTCTCTTTCGCGAAGCCGATCTCGGCCGCCGCTTTGCTCGGATGGACCTGGATCGACAGCGGTTGATCGGCGCACAGCACTTTAAACAGGAACGGCAACTCGCCAAAGCGGCTGGCGACGTCGGCACCCAGCTGCTTTGGCTGGTCTTCATCGATAAGAAAGCGCAGCGACCGCAGCTCGCCGTCGGCGCCCGGCACGCGGGAAGGGCTCTTGGGATGCGCGCCCATCCACAGTTCGGCCATCGGCTGGTTATCGGGATTGGCGATGCCGTAAAGGCGAGTCAGCGCATCGTGGCTGCCCCAGGCGTAATTCTGTACCGCGTTGGTCATTTTTTGCATGTCGATAAACGTCCTTTGCGTCATTGCCGTACTGACGGCCAATAACTTACTGATTTTTTGTATGATTATCTCAATCTTTGCCGACGACCATCATACGCCCGCGTCGACGGTAAAAATCATGGGCGCGATCAAAATAACGCCGGATAACGTCGCGCCCGGCAATGCGGCCAAAGTATAGCGTGATAACGATCGGCGTCTCAAATGGCGCGCCGGCCTCAAGGCGGCCCGGTAAACCCGTTAATCGATTATTTTTGGGGAAGGCGGGGTTATTGCCGACGGCTCGGACAACCTGCCGCATTATTTAATTTTCAGCATGTCAAAATATGTCGACCGAATTTATTTTTTACCGTCTGAGCCATTCCCTTATTATTATTTTCGCGCTGCGCCGGGCGATCACACGCCGAGCTTAAACCTGAATGACAGACCTCGTTACCGTAACCGTTAACGAGTCAATTTAATGAAACAAGAGGTCTGTCGCATGAAAAAACTGTTGTTGCTATTGGGGCTTTGCACCGGCGCAGCCCAGGCCGCGGTGATCGTCACCTATCCCTACGCCGCCCCGCGCGCCGTGGTGATAACGCCGGCGCCGATCGTCGTTGCGCCCGCACCGGCAGCGGTTCCCGTCGCGATCGCGCCCGCCCCGCATCCGTTGGCGCTCACCGCCGGCGCGGTGGCGGCCGGGGCGTATCGCCATAATGAGCGGCAAGACGCCTACGATGAGATCAATCATCTGCAGCAGCAGCGTATCGATGAGCTCAACCATTTGCAGGCGCAGCGCATCAATAACGTTAATTCACGGTATCCGCGTTAGTTCTTATCTGCGTGTCTATTATCCAGGCGCATTCTTCAACGTTATTTTTACACGGGTTAACCGATGGCAAATAACCGTGTCATCAATGGGTCAAAGAGATGAATCGTGCTGTGAGATAACTCTCTTAATGCGAATAGTTATTATGTCACTATACTGGGAGTGCATGCCGACGGGGGGTAGCGCGTCGGCCTGACCCTACAATTTTAGGAATTATGCTAAGGAGACAATGATGGCAGGCGTTCGTATCGAAAAAGACTCCATGGGCCCCATCGAAGTACCGGCCGACAAGCTGTGGGGCGCGCAGACCCAGCGCTCGTTGGCGCATTTCCGCATTTCCACCGAAAAGATGCCGACCGCGCTGATCCATGCGCTGGCGTTGACCAAGCGTGCCGCTGCGCAGGTGAACGTGGATCTCGGGCTGCTGCCGGCCGAGCGGGGCGCCGCCATCATCAAAGCCGCCGACGAAGTGCTGGCGGGCAGCCATGCCGACCAGTTCCCGCTCTCGATCTGGCAAACCGGCTCCGGCACCCAGACCAACATGAACATGAACGAAGTGTTGGCCAACCGCGCCAGCGAGCTGCTGGGCGGCGTGCGCGGTGAAGAGCGCAAGGTGCACCCGAACGACGACGTCAATAAAAGCCAAAGCTCCAACGACGTGTTTCCCACCGCGATGCACGTGGCGGCGGTGATTGCGCTGCGCGAGCACCTGATCCCCGAGCTGAAAGTGTTGCACAAGACGCTGAGCGACAAGGCCGAAGCCTACCGCGACATCGTCAAAATCGGCCGCACCCATCTGCAGGACGCCACGCCGCTGACCCTGGGCCAGGAGATCTCCGGCTGGGCGGCGATGCTGGCGCACAGCCTGAAACACATCGAAGACAGTATCCCGCACCTCGCCGAGCTGGCGCTGGGCGGCACGGCGGTCGGCACCGGTCTGAATACCCATCCGGAGTACGCGGTGCGCGTCGCTAAAGCGCTGGCGGCATTGACCCATCAGCCGTTCGTCACCGCCCCGAACAAGTTCGAAGCGCTGGCGACCTGCGATGCGCTGGTGCAGGGCCATGGCGCGCTGAAAGGGTTGGCGGCCTCGCTGATGAAGATCGCTAACGATGTGCGCTGGCTGGCGTCCGGCCCGCGCTGCGGCATCGGCGAGATCGCGATCCCGGAGAACGAACCGGGCAGTTCGATCATGCCGGGCAAGGTCAATCCGACCCAGTGCGAAGCGATGACCATGCTGTGTGCCCAGGTGCTGGGCAACGATGTGGCGGTGAACATCGGCGGCGCTTCCGGCAACTTCGAGCTGAACGTATTCCGCCCGATGGTGATCCACAACTATCTGCAGTCGATCCGTCTGCTGGCCGACGGCATGCAGGGCTTCAACGAGCACTGCGCGGTAGGCATCGAACCGAATCGCGATCGCATCACCCAGTTGCTGAATGAATCGCTGATGTTGGTGACCGCGCTCAACACCCATATCGGCTATGACAAGGCGGCGGAAATCGCCAAGAAAGCGCACAAGGAAGGGCTGACGCTGAAAGCCGCGGCGCTGAAGCTCGGCTATCTGACCGAAGCGCAGTTCGACGAGTGGGTGCGGCCGGAGGCGATGGTCGGCAGCATGCAGAAGTAATCGCGTTCGCCGTCATCTCTTAACGGGGCGCGTTTGCGCCCCGTCTTTTCAAGCCAATCTCTCCAGCACCGATAACAGCGCCTGCGGCTCCGGCCGCCGGGTGTAGTCGGCGTGCGCTTCGGCATAGGCGATACGGCCATCGCGGGCGATGACGAATCGCGCCGGCAGCGGCAGCGTCCAGTCGTCATTCTGATTGAACTGCGCCAGATCGAGGCCGAGCCGTTGTTGATACAGGGTAATCAAGGCCTCCGGCAGGCGGTAACGCAGGCCGAATTGCGCCGCCAGACGGTTGCCGGCATCGCTGAGCAGCGGAAAGGTCAGATCGTGATCGCGCGCGGCCTGGCGGTTATGCATCGCGCTTTGCGGCGAAACGGCCAACAGCTGCGCGCCGCGTTGCTCTATGGCGGGCAATGCGGCCTGCAGCGCCTGTAGATCGAGCGTGCAGTAGGGGCACCAGATCCCGCGATAAAAACTGACGACCAGCGGCCCGTTCGCCAACAGCGCTGCGGAAGCGCATGGCCGGTTTTCGCTGTCCGGCAGGGTAAAGCCGGGCGCGACGTCGCCGACGCTCAGTGCGCGTTCGGCGATGCCTGACGCGATCTGCGCCTGGGTCGCCTCACGCATCAGCGCATGATCTTGCGCAGCGAGTTTGAGCGGCAGTTGGCCAGCTTCGAATGCCGCTTTGAAGGCATCGAGTTTGTCTTGCAGTGTCATGCGTTCTCCTGACGGGAATGAGGGGTTGCGCTCATCTTGCCCATTCCGGAATGGCGCGTGTAGACTGCCAGAGGTGTTAACCGTTATTCCATGAGGGAATGCATGGGCAAATTTGCCGATTACGAAACCTATGCCTGCGTTTACGAGAGCGGTTCCTTTACCGCGGCGGCGCGGCGGCTGCACGTAGGACAACCGGCGGTCTCGAAGGCGGTGGCGCGCCTGGAACAGCAGCTCGGCACACGCCTGATGCTGCGTTCGACCCACGGCCTGCAGCCGACGGATGCGGGGCAGCAGCTGTATCAACGCACTCGGCGCATTCTGAACGAGCTGGCGGAGACCGAAGCGCTGGTGCAAAACGCCGGCGAGACGCTGAGCGGGCGGCTGCGGGTCGCTTCGGCGGCGGTGTTCGCCCGCATCGTGCCCTTGCCCGACCTGACGGCGTTTATGCGCGCCAATCCGCGTTTGAGCGTCGATCTGTTGCTGGATGACGGCAACCTGTCGCTGATTGAAGAGGGCATCGATATTGCTCTTTGCGTCGGCGAGCTGGAGGATTCCGGCTTTACCGCGCGCAAGCTGGGTGAGGTAAAGCAATGCGTGATCGGCACGCCCGATTATTTTGCCGCCGCCGGCATGCCGCAGCGGCCGGAGGATCTGTTGCGGCACGAGATGGTGATTTACCATCGCCAGGGCGGCGGCGAGCAGTGGCGTTTCAGCCGTGAAGGGGAACAGCGCATGCTGCGGTTGCCGGGGCGCATGCGGGTCAACGCGGCGGAGTGCGTGCGCGAGCTGGTGCTGGCGGGCTTCGGCGCTACCGTCGCCAGCGAAGGCCTGTTTCGCAGCGAACTGCAAAGCGGGGCGGCGATCGCGGCATTAGCGGATTGGCAACTGCCGCCGCTGGCGCTGTGGGCGGTGTTCCCCGGCGGCCATTTCGTCTCGGCCAAGGCACGGGCCTTTGCCGATTTTGTCCAAACCTCGCTATGCAGGGAGCCGTGATATGTCGCGCGCGCAACGTTTACTCGATCTGATGCAGCTGCTGCGCAGCCACCGTTATCCGGTGGCGGGCCATGCGTTGGCGCAGGCGCTGGGCATCAGCATGCGCACGCTGTATCGCGATATCGCTACGCTGCAGCAACAGGGGGCGGAGATCGTCGGCGAGGCCGGCGTCGGCTATGTGCTGCGCCCCGGCTTTATGCTACCGCCGCTGATGTTTTCGCAGGCGGAGATAGAAGCGCTGGTGTTGGGCATGCGCTGGGTCAGGCGCCGCGGTGACAGCCAGCTGGCGGACGCCGCGGGCCAGGCGCTGGCCAAGATCGCCGATGTGCTGCCTTCGGCGCTGCGGGAAGAGTTGGAGGCCAACACGCTATTGATCGCGCCGGTTCAGGCGCCGCCGGTGGCGGATGAGATGCGGGTGCTGATCCGCGACACCATTCGCCGTGAGAGCAAGCTGCAGATCGACTATCTCGATCTGGCGGGGCAGCGCAGCGAACGCCTGCTGTGGCCCTTTGCACTGGGTTTTTTCGACCAGTTCCAGATGCTGGTCGCCTGGTGCGAGCTGCGTCAGGCCTTTCGCCATTTTCGCCTCGATCGCATTCAGGCCGCCACGCCGCTGGAACAGCGCTATCCGCGCGGCCGACGGCGGTTGCTGAAAGAGTGGCGTCTCAGCGAGGGCATTGCGGAACAATAGCGGCACACTGCTGCCATAAACTGTCAGTCGCACGCCTTAGTCTGTGCCTATCGGGAACCGACCGGTTCCCATCACTCAGAGGACAGACCGATGACCCTTCCCAGCATGACGATGCTTTACGTCGATAACCCACTCAACAGCGCCGCTTTTTATCAACGCCTGCTGGGGCAGGCGCCACAGGAGCTTTCCCCCGGCTTCGCCCTGTTCGTGCTCAACAACGGCTTCAAACTCGGAATGTGGGCCAGGCAAAAAGTGGAACCTGCCGCCACGTTGACCGGCGGCGGCGGTGAGCTGGGCTTTCTGTGCCAGGATGCGCAAGAGGTGGAGGCGCGCTATAACCAGTGGCGCGAACTTGGGTTGACTATCGAGCAAACGCCAACCGAGATGGAGTTCGGCTACACCTTTGTCGCGCGGGATCCGGACGGCCATCGCCTGCGGGTGTATACCCTCAGCGAGTAGCGTCGTCGGTGTACAGGTGCAGGCGCGGCACCAGCAGCCGCAGCGGCCTGGCGTCGGGTTTGTAACGGTGTTTCACCGCCTCGGCGTCGTAGTTGAGCAGCTCGCCGATCTTCGGCACGGCGGCGCCGCTTTCAACCTGACACAGGGCGATCAGCGGCAGCGGGCAGGGGTGCTGCACCTGTTTCTGCTGCTGCTGATACCACACCCGGGCGATCGGCTGCACTTTTACCGGCCGCTTGATTTTCAGCGTAGCCTGCTGCGGCAGCCGGCTGACGTCGTCTATCTCACGGCTGACCAGGGCGGCCCACTGTTCGCGGCTGTGCGGCGGCACCGCGCGGCCGGCTTTCAGGCTTTTCTCCAGCTGCGCCAGAATGTCGTCCCGTTTGACGTTTTTGATGATGTGCTTGTTGGCCCAGCCGAAGCGCACGGAATCGGGATTGGTCAGGGCGGTGAGGGTGCGATAGGCGCTGAGGGTGATCAGCCCGTGCAAATGGGTGTGCACGAATTCGAAACGCTGCTCCGGCGCCAGGCCGGAATCGACGGTGATAATCTGCTCCAGCTCGCCCTTCAGGCGGTTGATCAGCGCCAGCTGCGTTTGCAGCGCCTGATATTCCGGTTGCTCCACCGCCAGACAGATAACGCCGGGCAGGCGCACGGCGGCCTTGCTGCTGACATTCTCCCGGTTGTGGTGAATGAACAGCCGCTGATAATGCTCCAGCGCCAGATCGCGCGCCGCTTGCCCCACATGCTGCTCGACCGCGATATGCGAAATAGCCTGATGCTCTTGGCCTTTTTCTACCTCCGGCAGGCTGAACACCCGCGCCGCCAGCAACCGCAGCGGGGCTATCTGCTGTTGCAACGCGCCGAGTGCCTGCTCCAGTTCGGCAAAGCAGGTGTTCATTCGGCCAATCACATCGTATCTGCTCATCGCGCGCTCCTATTTTAGTTACAACATACTATAGAAGAGTGGCGGACTGGGGGCAACATCGGCAAACGAGGAGGGAGCGGCTTCACTGGCCACCCGGCTTGCCAGCGAAAAATGCGCCAGAGAGGCCTTCTACAGCAGGGCGCGAAATAGACATTGCATTGGTAGGGGTTTGATTCATTGATGGATTTTTTCTGTTGGTTGATATTTTGTTTGATCCATTTTCCGTTTGCCGTTGTCCAACCGCTGAAACAAACAGAATGGCAGGACGCTGTGAGCCCTTCGGGTTATCTTTTTTTCTGTCATTAACGGGTGCTTTAAACGGAGGTTTACTGTGGATATTAAACAGAAAGTCAAAAACATGACGCTGGAAGAGAAAATCGGGCAAAAAATCATGCTGGATTTTCGCTACTGGGATCAGAACGGTAGCAGCAATCAGGATATGACCGTTCCCGACGAAGCCATTGGCAAGCTGATCGCCGATAACCACATCGGTGGGGTGATCCTGTTTGCCAATAATCTAAAAGACAAACAGCAGATTAAAACGTTGACGGCCTGGTATGCCGCGATGAAAACCCACGCGGGCGTTGGTTTGTTTATTGGCACGGACAACGAAGGTGGCAACGTTTTCCGGCTGCCGCGCGGCGACTACGCCTCATTCCCCGGCAATATGGCGCTGGCCGCCGCGATTGAAGGGGGCGCGGATAAACAGCTCGCCGTTGAACAGGGCAAACTGATGGCCCAGGATATGCGTGCGTTGCATATCAATACCAACTTTGCCCCGGTCGTGGACGTTAACACCAACCCGTTCAACCCGGTGATTAACGTTCGCGCCTTCAGCGATGATAAAAACGCCGTTGCCCGCCTGGCGGAAAACATGGTGGCGGGGATGAAACAGCAGGGGCTGATCACCGCGTACAAACATTTCCCCGGCCATGGCAGCACCTCCACCGATTCGCACACCGGTTTGCCCCGCGTCGATCGCACGAGGGAAGAGGCTTTTGCCATCGATATCGCCCCTTACAAACAGGCTATCGATCGCTGCGCTGCGCCGGATATGGTGATGACTGCGCATATTCAGTACCCCGCACTGGATAACAGCCAGATCGACACCCGCAACGGTGAAAAAATCACGGTGCCGGCCACCATGTCGCGCGAAATCCAGACCCAGATCCTGCGCAATGAGCTGGGTTATGCCGGCGTAACGATTTCAGACGCGCTGGATATGGGCGCGATTGCCGAGCATTTCAGCCAGCAAGGGGCGGCTGAAAACGTCTTTGTCGCCGGGGTGGACATCGCTCTGATGCCTGTCAGCATCGCCTCGCCGGCGCAGGCGAACCTGCTGCCCGAGCTTATCCGCTACATTGCGCAGCGGGTGAAAAGCGGGCATCTCAGCGAGGCCGATATCGATGCCTCTGTCGAGCGCATTTTGCGCCTCAAATTACGTCATAACCTGATGGGCCATAGCGATAAATCGTGTTCAAACGGCGTTTCGTCTTCCGCGCATCAGCTGGAGAAACGCATCGCCGATCGTTCCATTACCGTCGTTATCAACCGTCAACGTCTGCTGCCGTTAAAGGACAAGGCGCTGCGCTACTTTATTCTGACGCCATGGGGCGAGCAGGCCAAAGGCATTGCGAACGTGATGGCGCAGGAGGGATATCAGAACATCGTGGCCGCGAAGGAAACGGAACTGAGCGATGCCCAGATCAGGGAACATATTGCCGGCTGCGACGTGTTCCTGCTCGGCACGCTCTCAACCCGCTTTACGCCTGCCGAGCAGGATGGCGTGGTTACCTCCGCAACCGGGGCGGCTAATGATACCAGTCCTTATCCGGGATGGCTGAAATACGCCGCCGAACAGGGGAAAAAGCGCGTTCATCTTTCACTGCGCGCACCTTACGATATCGTGAACTATGCCGCAGAGGTGGAGGCGGCTGTCGCTACCTATTCCTATTACGGCTATGACAGTGGCGTGTGGCGCGGCCACTCGATGGTATCGCTGGCGCAGGTGCTGACGGGGAAAATCAAACCGCACGGCAAACTGCCGGTTAATACCTGGCATGACTACGATGAGCAAACCAATACCGGCAAGGTGGCGTTCCCTCGCGGGACTGGGCTGAGCTGGTGATGGGATAAGGAGAGGCGTCGTCTGAGAAGGGCGGCGCCGGTCGCTAAACCGCGTTGCGAAAGCGGGCGGTTTCTTGCTCCGCACGCCGCGACATGGGATAACCGTCACTCACGGAAGGAGAACACTGATGCCGACAGGCGCAACAAAATTAGGCGGATGGCTGTTGATGGCCGCCATGCTGGGCGTGGGCGGATGCGCTAAGCCCCCCGAGCCGGAGAAGCCCACGCAGCCCATACCGCCGGCAACGCCGATGCGGGGCATCTGGCTGGCCACGGTTATTGGCCTGGACTGGCCGCCGGCGGCCTCCCTGAAAGCGGCCACCGCGCAAGAGCGGGTTCGCCAGCAGAAGCAGGGGCTGACGGACGCGCTGGACGAGATGGCAAGAGCCGGGATTAACACGGTGTATTTTCAGGTTAAGCCGGACGGCACGGCCCTGTGGCGCTCGAACATCTTGCCCTGGTCTGGGGTATTGACCGGCACGGTGGGCCAGGACCCAGGCTACGATCCGCTGGCCTTTATGCTGCAGGAAGCGCGTCGGCGCGGCATCAAAGTGCATGCCTGGCTGAATCCTTATCGGGTTTCCATGAACACCGGGCAGCAAACGATCGATGCGCTTAACCATACGCTGCAGTCCCCGCCGGCCAGCGTCTATGCGCTGCATCCCGACTGGGTACGCACCGCCAGCGAGCGCTTCGTGCTCGATCCCGGCCTGCCCGACGTGCGCAACTGGATCACCAGCGTCGTGGCGGAAATTGTCAGAAACTATGATGTCGACGGCATCCAGTTTGACGATTATTTCTATTACGAAACGCCGCAATCGCCGCTGGATGATGAAAAGACCTATCGCCAATACGGCAAAGGGTTTGCAGACAAGGCCAGCTGGCGAAGAGACAACACGCTGCAATTGATAAAGCAGGTTTCCGCCACCGTGAGAGCGTTAAAGCCCGCCGTCGCGTTTGGCGTCAGCCCGGCGGGGGTATGGCGAAACAAGGCGGACGATCCTGCCGGTTCAGCGACTCAGGCCGGCGCGCCATCGTACGATACGGCCTATGCCGATACGCGCCAGTGGGTAAAACTGGGGCTGCTCGACTATATCGCACCGCAGCTGTACTGGCCTTTTGACCGTGAAATTGTCCGCTACGACGTGCTGGCCAACTGGTGGGCCGAGGTGGTGAAAGGCACGCCGGTCCGGCTCTATGCCGGGGTGGCGCTGTATAAAGTGGGTACGCCTTCCGCCAGCGAACCGGCCTGGACCTTCGACGGCGGCGTCCCTGAGCTGAAAAGGCAGTTGGATCTCAACGAAAGCCTGCCGGGGATGGGAGGAACGATACTGTTCCGGCAGCGTTATCTGACTGAGCCGCAAACGCATCAGGCGGTGGAATACCTGCAAACTCGCTGGAAACCCGGTCAATAATCACAGCGTTGGCATCACGAGCCGCGGCTAACCACCGCGGCTTTTTCCATTCACAGGCGCGCCGCTTCCGGCAGCCGTTTCAGGTAATGCACCACCAGCAGCGCCAGCAACAGCATCAGGCTGATGAACGCCGCCACGCCATTCCAGCCGAAACTGTGCCAGAACACGCCACCGAGGGTACCGGCCACGCTGGAGCCGACGTAATAACAGAACAGATACAGCGACGACGCCTGTCCTTTGGCGCGGCGCGCGCGGCGGCCGATCCAGCTGCTGGCCACCGAGTGGGCGGCGAAAAAACCGGCGGTGAACAGCATCATGCCGATAAAGATCGCCGGCACCTGCGGCAGCGCGGTAATCAGAATCCCGATCAGCATAATTGCGATCGACGCCAGCAGCACCGGGCCACGCCCAAAGCGTGAGGTGAGCGCACCGGCCTTGGGCGAACTGTAGGAGCCGGTGAGGTACACCACCGACAGCAGGCCGACGATCGCCTGGCTCAGGTGATAAGGGTCCGCCAGCAGGCGATAGCCAATGTAGTTGAACAGGGTGACGAAACTGCCCATCAGCAGGAAACCTTCCGCGAACAGCAGCGGCAACCCTTTATCGTGCCAATGCAGTTTAAAGTTGATCAGCAGGGTGCGCGGGCGCAGCGAGCTGGCGCGAAAATGCCGCGAGGCGGGCAGGATGCGCCAGAACATGCAGGCGGCGGCGAGGGCGAACAGCCCGATGACGCCCAGCGATACGCGCCAGGAGAAGAAATCGGTCAACACCCCGGTGACCAGGCGGCCGCTCATGCCGCCGATCGAGTTGCCGCTGATATACAGCCCCATCGAGAAGGCGACGAAGCTCGGATGGATCTCTTCACTGAGATAGGTCATGCCGACCGCCGCCACGCCGCTCAGCGACAGGCCGATCAGCGCGCGCATCAGTAAAATGCCGTGCCAGCTGGTCATAAAGGCGCAAATCAGCGTGCAAACCGCCGCCAGCAGCAGCGCCACCACCATGACCGACTTGCGGCCGATGGCGTCGGACAGCGGCCCGGTGAACATCAGGCCGATCGCCAGCAGGCCGGTGGAAACCGAGAGCGACAGGCTGCTTTCCGCCGGCGATACGCCGAAGTCTTGCGACAGCACCGGCAGAATCGGCTGCACGCAGTAGAGCAGCGCGAAGGTCGCCAGCCCGGCGGAAAACAGCGCCAGCGTTACGCGCATAAACTGCGGCGTGCCGCGTTCGATATAGGGGAGTTTATTGTTGAGGGTGGAGCGTTTTACTTTTGGCGCAGCGGCCGCGTCATCGTTGGCGGCCAGCGTCGACGGCATCACGGCCGCAGAACGCACAGGGGTTGTCACAGCGTTTCCTTACCGAACTTCGGGGAGATAACAGACACTTTACAGATGACAAAATGATAGGGAGCGGCTAGTTTTTTGTCTAATATATTAATAATTCAAATTAAGACGTTTTACATATGAATATCGAATTGAGACACCTGCGTTACTTTATCGCCGTGGCCGAGGAGCTGCATTTTGGCCGCGCCGCTGAACGGCTGCGTATCTCTCAGCCGCCGCTTAGCCAGCAAATTCAGGCGCTGGAAGAGATGGTCGGCGCGCGGCTGCTGGCGCGCAACAACCGCAACGTCAGTTTGACGCAGGCCGGGGAGATGTTTCTTAAAGAAGCCTATCAGGTGCTCGATCAGGTCGGGCGCGCGGCGGAAAAGGCGGCGCGCCTGGATCGCGGCGAACTGGGGGAAATGACCATCGGGTTTACCTCCTCCGCGCCCTTTATCAGCGTGGTGTCGCGCAGCCTGCGCGCCTTTCGCCAGCAGTCTCCGCAGGTACATATCAAGATGCGCGAAATCAACACCAAGCAGCAGATCGAACCGCTGCTGAACGGTGAACTGGATCTGGGGGTGATGCGCAACACGCGGCTGCCGGAAGCGCTGCACTATCAGCTGCTGCTGCGCGAACCGCTGGTGGCGGTAGTGCCGGAAGGGCATCCGCTGGCGGAAACGCCCGGCGGCGCGCTGCGTTTTCAACATCTGGCGCAGGAGCCGTTCGTATTTTTCTCGCGTGAAGTGGGCACCGCGCTGTACGACGAAATTCTGCTGCTGCTGAGCAAGGCCGGTATCACCCCGTATATCACCCAGGAAGTGGGAGAAGCGATGACCATCATCGGTCTGGTCTCCGCCGGGTTGGGGGTATCGATTCTGCCGGCTTCTTTCGCCCGGGTGCGGGTGGACGGCGTGCGCTATTTGCCGCTGGCGGAGCCGGACGCCACCACCGAAGTGTGGCTGGTTCATCATCGCCGGCGGCCGCTGACCGCGGCGGCGCAGTCGCTGATGGCGTTGATGCTGAAATGACGTTGAGATTGGGCAAATAAAATTCAATTCACGCTGAAATTGCGAGGAATTTGTGCAGCAAATCACATAACGAATCAAATAGTTGACGCTGTATGACAAAAGCCCCACCATAACCCCTAGTCTTTATTTAGAAGCGCGAAAAATAGTAGGAGCAGGTTTGTGATTGCGGTTGGGCAGCCTGGGCATATTGATCAAATCAAGCAGACCAATGCGGGGGCGGTTTATCGGCTAATCGATCAGCTGGGCCCGATTTCGCGCATCGAACTGTCAAAACGCGCGCAGCTGGCGCCCGCCAGCATCACCAAGATCGTGCGCGAGCTGCTGGAAGCCCATCTGGTCAAGGAAACCGAGTACCAGGAGATCGGCAGCCGGGGGCGGCCGGCGGTGGGGTTGGTGCTGGACACCGAAGCCTGGCACTACCTTTCCGCCCGCATCAGCCGTGGCAGCATCACGCTGGCGCTGCGCGATCTCAGTAGCAAACTGGTGGTGGAGGAACAGCTGCCGCTCGCTGCCGAACACCCCGAACCGCTGCTGAAACGCATCCTGACCGAAGTCGATCAGTTCTTTATCCGCCACCAAAGCAAACTGGAACGGCTGACGGCGATCGCCATCACGCTGCCGGGCATGATCGACGTGCAGTCCGGCGTGGTACACCGCATGCCGTTTTACGACGTGCTGGAGATGCCGCTCGGCCCGGCGCTGGAAACCCGCACCGGCCTGCCGGTTTACCTGCAGCACGACATCAGCGCCTGGACCATGGCCGAGGCGCTGTACGGCGCTTCGCGCGGCAGCCAGAACGTGATTCAGGTGGTGATCGACCACAACGTCGGCGCCGGGGTGATCACCGGCGGCCATGTGCTGCACGCTGGCAGCCACAGCGTGGTGGAGATTGGTCACACCCAGGTCGATCCTTACGGCAAGCGCTGCTACTGCGGCAACCACGGTTGTCTCGAGACCGTGGCCAGCATCGAGAACATGCTGGAGATCGCCCAGCAGCGGCTGAGCGGCTCGATGAGCTCCAGCCTGCACGGCGCGCCGTTGACCGTCGAATCGCTGTGCGACGCGGCGCTGGCGGGCGATCAGCTGGCGCGGGACATCATCCTCGGCGTCGGCCACAGCGTGGGGCGCATTCTGGCGATCATGGTCAACCTGTTCAATCCGGAGAAGATCCTGGTAGGATCGCCGCTCAACCGCGCGGCGGAGATCCTGCATCCGGCCATCGCCTCCTGCATTCGGCAGCAGGCGCTGCCGGCCTACAGCGAGCAGGTCAAGGTCGAATCCACGCAGTTCTTCAATCAGGGCACCATGCCCGGCGCGGCGCTGGTGAAAGAGGCGCTGTATAACGGTTCATTGCTGGTGCAGTTGCTGCAAGGCTAACTTCAGAACATCTTATTAATCCGCAAAAGATTGAGCTACCTCAAGCCCCTACGCGGCAGCATCCCCTAGAATTTTTCCGATAGACTTCCTCGCCGCCGATGCGGCGACACATTGTTAACGGGGCATTCCGGGGCATTTTATTCATGTTGAAGCGTTTATTTGTTACAGGCACGGATACCGACGTCGGTAAAACCGTGGTTTCACGCGGGTTGATGCAGGCGCTGGCCGCCAACGGCCGTTCGGTGGCCGGCTATAAGCCGATCGCCGCACGTTGCCAGGAAACCAGCGAGGGCATCCGCAATAAAGACGCTTTGGTATTGCAGGCATCCTCCAGCCTGCCGCTGTCTTACGAGGAGATCAATCCCATCACCTGTCTGGATGAGGTGTTTCACGCCCATGCGAGCGAGGACATCAACTACGGCGTGATGAGCAGCGGCCTGCGGGATCTGTCGGCCAAAGCCGATACGGTAGTGGTGGAGGGCAGCGGCGGCTGGCGGGTGCTGATGAACGATCTGCGGCCTTACGCCGAGTGGGTGGTGCAGGAGCAACTGCCGGTGGTGCTGGTAGTGGGCATCAAACTGGGCTGCGTCAGCCATGCGTTGTTGACCGCTCAGTCGATCATCAACGACGGCCTGCCGTTGTTGGGCTGGGTGGCCAACCGCATCAATCCGGGGCTGGCGCACTATGCCGAAACCATCGCGGCGCTGCAGCAGCGCATACCTGCGCCGCTGCTGGGTGAGATCCCGTATCTGCCGCGCGCGGAACAGCGCGAACTGGCGCACTATCTCGACATCTCCACGCTGCTGCGCTAGCGCGGTCAGGCCAGCAAAGGGGCCAACAGACGGGCGGAGACAAACAGCCCCAGGCCGTACACCGTATGCACCAGCAGGCTGATGATGCGGCTACGCGTCGGGTTGGGGGTATTCGCCGCCGCCACGCCAAAGCCCAGCGCCGGCTGCATCACGAAGAAAGGCGCCGCCAGGCTCAGCCAGCCGCTCAACAGTGCGACCAGCGGCGCCGGTGCGGCGTACCAACCGATGCCCGCCAAACCGAGCGGGATAAAGGCGAAGGCTACGCCGATCGCATAGTGCAGCAACCATCCTGTCGCTTTTTCTCCTCGCCGCACCGGCGACGCCATGATCGGCGCGTGATAAAACCGGCCGTCGAACAGGCCGATAAACCAGCGGCCAACCAGCGCGTAGTTAAGGGGCGGGATGCCCAGCACGCGCTTTTGCACGATGGCCCACAGGTCGGTGCACAGCGTGGCGCCCACTCCGGTCAGCACAATCATCAGTAAAATTTCTGTCGTCATTTTCGTGTCCTTAAAGTCACTCATGGTGTAATGTGCGCACAGTGTGCAACTTAAAGTCGACTTCAAGTCAATGGAAAAAGAACTGGATATTGGCGAGGTGGCGCGTTTGAGCGGCATCGCGCCCTCGGCACTGCGGCATTACGAGAAAAAGGGGCTGATCGCGTCGATAGGCCGCAACGGTTTACGCCGCCAATATGCCGCCGGCGTGCTGGATCAACTGAAGCTGATCGCTCTCGGGCGGTTGGCGGGATTTACGCTGGATGAGATCGCCTCGCTGTTTGACGAGCGCGGGCGCATCGCCCTCGATCGCCGGCTGCTGGCGGCGCGGATTGAAGAACTGGATCGCACCCTGCGGCGTTTGGGGCAGGTGCGCGCCGGTTTGCAGCACATGGTCGATTGCCCTGAACCGGAGCACCTGCAGTGCCCGCAGTTCAGGAAGTTGCTGCAGCAGGGCGAGTTTTAAGCCTCGCGTTTGGGCGGCGGCGCGGTGTGGTAGACCGATACCGGCCGCAGACCGCGCGACACGGTGGTGGCGATCACGCAGGCCAGCAAAATGCCGGGCAGCAGCGCGTATTCGCCGGTCATTTCAAACACCATCAGCGCCGCCATGATCGGCGCATGGGTGGTGGCGGCCAGCAGGGTGGCCATGCCGGTCAGCGCCAGCAGCAGCGGCACCGCCGCATCCATGCCCGGCCACAGGCCGAACAGCTGGCCGATCATCGAACCGAGCGCGGCGCCGACGAACAGCGTCGGGGTGAAGACCCCGCCGGGCGCGCCTGAACCGCTGCTGGCGAGGATCGCCAGCAGTTTGCACACCAGGATCGCGCCCAGCAGCAACACCCCTGGCGGCGCGATCAACAGCGCCTGCACCACGCTATAGCCATTGCCCCACACCTGCGGGAACAGCAGCGAAAGCAGCCCGACGATCAGGCCACCCAGCGCCAGCTGCAACGGCGGTTTCAGGCGCAGCGATCGGAAGGCGCGGCCGGTGGCGGTCATCAGCCATAAAAACAGCGGCCCGCCGGCGCCGGCCACCACGCCGACCAGCGCCATCAGCAGGTATTGCGTCGGCAAGGGGGCGGCGAGCGGCGTCACCAGATAGAGCGGCGCCTGGCCGCCGTTGAGCAGGTTGGTCATCAGCAGCGCGCTCACCGCGGCGATCACCACTGGCCCGAGCGAGGCCAGCATCAGGGTGCCGAACAGGATCTCGGCGATAAACAGGCTGCCCGCCAGCGGCGCATGGTAGGCGCTGGCCATCCCGGCGGCGGCGGCGCAGGCCACCCACAGTTTCCACTCTTTCTCGTGTGTAAAGCGCTGGGCGAACAGCGAGCCCACCAGCGCCGCCAGCAGGATCATCGCGCCTTCGCGGCCGATGGCGCTGCCGCTCGACACCACCAGCAGCGACGCCAGGCATTTCACCAGGCTGGCGCCGGTGTCCAGCTTGCCGTTGCCGGTCTCTATCGCTTCCATATAGTCGGTGGGCGCCGCCGGGCGCTGGTGACGGTAGCGCTGGTGGATATACAGCAGCAGGCCCGCCGCCAGCCCGCCCAGCGCCGGGGTCAGCGCGCGCCGCCAGCCCGGCAGCGCGGCGGCGGCGGCCACCAGGCTGCCGTCGGCATTGCCGAGCAACAGCCACTCGAGGCCAATCATCGAACGGTGAAACAGCCACACCGCCAGGGCGGCGGCGACGCCGATAAACACGGCGATAAACAGGCTGCGCAGCAGGGCGCGATAGTGGTGCAAGTGGACCAATCTTTTCATGCGTGGGCGGCGTCGTGAGAAAAATCAAAGGGTCATCAGCGCATTGTGCTTGGCGCTCCGGCCGATGACCAGTGAATCTTTATCAAACTGCGGCATGGGCGGGGCGGCGGTCGCCCCGGCGCGGGTTACTGCGGGGTCAGCACCCGGCGCGTACGGCCGGAGCTGAGGTAGTCGGCGATGTAATCCTGCGAGATTTCGCCGCTGTAGCGGCCGTCTTCATCGACGATCGGCATCCAGGAGGTGTTGTGCTCGTACAGCTTCGACAGCACCACGCGCAGGTTTTCCTCCGCTCTGGCGGTGACGCGAAAACGGTGCAGGCTGTCGGCGCAGACGCCCGGCGCGCCGCGCGCCTCGCGGCGTTTGACATAGCCCAACGGTTTGCCGTCGGCGTCGACCACCGTCACCGAGCGGGCGTCGATATCGTCCATCAGCCCGAACGCCTCGGCCAGCGGCGTTTCCCGGCGCACCGTCACCGTTTCCTGTTGATCGGCCACGTCGCCGGCCTGTACCAGCAGCAGGCGCTTCAGCGTACGATCCTGGCCGACAAAGGAGGCGACGAATTCGTTCGCCGGCCGCGCCAACAGCTCATCGGCGCTGGCGTTCTGCACGATCTTGCCCTGGCGGAACACCGCGATGCGATCGCCAAGTTTCAGCGCCTCATCGATGTCGTGGCTCACCAGCATCACGGTCTTTTTCAGCTGGCGCTGCATGTCGAGAAACTCGTTCTGGATGGTTTCGCGGTTGATCGGATCCACCGCGCCGAAGGGTTCATCCATCAGCAGCACCGGCGGATCGGCCGCCAGCGCGCGGATCACGCCGATGCGCTGCTGCTGCCCGCCCGACATCTCTTTCGGGTAGCGGTGC
Source organism: Serratia sp. YC16 (assembly GCF_009707615.1). Classification (NCBI taxonomy): domain Bacteria; kingdom Pseudomonadati; phylum Pseudomonadota; class Gammaproteobacteria; order Enterobacterales; family Yersiniaceae; genus Serratia; species Serratia sp. YC16. The sequence goes on from NZ_WLYN01000001.1 coordinate 185,574, forward strand.
AAAAAGCGCTTCGGATCCAGCGCCACCATGCTCATCAGCTCCTCGGCGCGATCGTGGCAGCGTTTCTTGTCCCAGCCCAGCATGCGCGGTACCACGGTGATGTTTTCCTCGATGGTCATGTTGGGAAACAAACCGATCTGCTGGATGACGTAGCCGATTTTGCGGCGCAGGCTGACGGTATCCAGCGTGCTGGTGTCTTCGCCATTGACCAGAATGGCGCCGGCGGTAGGTTCGATCAGGCGGTTGATCATCTTCAGCGTGGTGGTTTTACCGCAGCCGGAAGGGCCGAGCAGCACGCAGATTTCGCCTTCCGGCACGTCCAGATTGATGTTGTCGACGGCGTTGAACGGTGTGCCGTTCTTCTGCATGAACTGCTTGGTCAGATTTTCCAATTTAATCATGAGCGGATCCCCTTGGGCGTGAGCGCAATTTGCAAACGGTGCAATAACCAATCGAGGACGATCGCCAACAGGCTGATCATCACGGCGCCGGTAATCAACTGGCGGATGTCGCTGCTGCTGATGCCGTTGAGCAGCAGCAGGCCGAGGCCGCCGGCACCGATCACCGCGGCGATCGCCATCACGCCGATGTTCATCACCACGGCGGTGCGGATGCCGCCGAAAATCACCGGCAGCGCCACCGGGATCTCCACCCAGCGCAGGCGTTGCCAGAACGTCATGCCGATGCCGCGGCCGGCCTCGCGCAGCCCGCCGGGCAGGTTGTCGAGCGCGGTGTGGGTATTGCGCACGATCGGCAGCAGCGAGTAGAGAAATACGGCGGTGATCGCCGGCACATAGCCAATGCCGTGACCGATTAAGGAAAACAGCGGGATCATCAGCCCGAACAGGGCGATGGAGGGCACGGTCAGCACCAGCGTGGCCAGGCTCAGCACCGGCGTCGCCAGCCACTTGTGGCGGACGATCAGCACGCCGAGCGGCACGCCAATCAGGATCGCCAGGCCGACGGCGACGCCGACCAGCAGCAGGTGTTCCAGCGTCAATCCGGCGATATAGGCCCAGTTTTGCCAGGCGTAAAGTAAGGTATTCATCATGCCTCCCTAAATCAGGCCGCGCTGCTTGAGGAACGCGTCGGCGACCTGTTGCGGCGTCTGGTAGTCGATATCCACCCTGGCGTTAAGCTCGGTGATCACCTGGTTATTGAACTGTTTCGACAGCGTGTTCAACGCCTCTTCCAGCCCCGGCGTGTTTTGCAACACCTCGGCGCGCACCACCGGCGTGACCGCATAGCTCGGGAAGTAACCTTTGTCGTCTTCGAGCACCTGCAGATCGAAGCCTTTCACCCGGCCGTCAGTGGTGTACACCAGCCCGGCGTCGACGAAGCCGTCGCGGATGGCGTTGTACACCAGGCCCGGATCCATCTGGCGGATTTGCGGGCGATCCAGTGGCATGTCGTACAGCGCCTGCATCGGCTTCAGGCCGTCAGAGCGGCCGGCAAACTCCAGGTCCAGTCCCAGCAGCCAGTTGTGTTTCGGGTCGTTTTTGCGCACCTGTTCCACTTTGGCCACCAGCTGCGACATCGTACGGATCTGCTCTTTTTCCGCGCGCTGACGCTGCATGGCGAAGGCGTAGGTGTTGTTCATGTCCGCCGGCTGCAGCCACACCAGACCGAGTTTGGCGTCGAGTTTTTTCACCGTGTCGTAGGTTTCCTGCGGCGACATGCGCTTATTGATGTGGTTAAAGATGATCAGCGAGGTGCCGGTGTATTCCCAGGTCATGTCGATCTGCTTGTTGATCATGGCGTTGCGGGTGATCACCGTGGCCAGGTTGGTCTTGGGTATGACCTGAAATCCCTTGGCCCGCAGGTATTGCACGGTGATCGCCGACAGAATGCGCTGTTCGGTGAAGTTCTTGCTCGCCAGCGTCAAGGGGGCGGCCCAGGCGGCCGCGCCGCTCATCAGCAAGGAGAACAGCAGCGCGTGGCAAGTGCGTTGTAACCATCGAGTCATCGCGTCTCTCCCTTCAGGATGCGGTGTGCGGGCTGAGTCGGCGGCCGAGCCCGGCCAGCGCCAGATCGAGTAGCAGGGCGATCAGCGCGGTGGCGGCGGCGCCGAGGATCAGCGTCGGGAAGTCGTTCAGGTAGATGCCGGGGAAGATCAGCTCACCATAGCTGCTGGCGCCGATCAAAAACGCCAGCGGCGCGGTGCCGACGTTGATCGCCATCGCGATGCGCACCCCGGCGAAGATCACCGGCAGGGCGTGGGGCAGTTCGACCTGGCGCAACCGCTGCCCGGCGGTCATGCCAATACCGTTGGCGGCCTCTGTCAGCGCCGGCGGCACCGAACGCAGACCGGCATAGGTATTGCGCACGATGGGCAGCAGCGAAGCGAGGAACAGCGCCACTACCGCCGGCCGATCGCCGATGCCGATGATCACCATCGCCAGCGCCAGCACCGCCAGCGGCGGCAGGGTGTTGCCGACGTTGAAGATCTGCATCACGTGTTCCGCCCAGCGGCGGGCGAAGGGGCGGCTCAGCAAAATGCCGCTGGGAATGCCGACCAGCAGCGACAGCAGCATGGAACACACCACCAGGAACATGTGCTGTTGGCCGAGGTAGATCAAATCTTCCCGGCGCGACATGAGGGTTTTCCAACCGATGCCGTAAATCAGCAGCGCGATGACGGCGATAAACAGCAGGCTCCCGAAGAGCAGGCGCCGGTATGGCGCGGACTTATGCATGATGTTGCGTCCTCCGTTGCGCGGAGCGGCCGGCGGCGCACTCCACTCTGATTGTTACCCACTGCCCGGCGGGCGTGGCGGTACAAAACGGGCGTTTCGCATGAGGTTAGCGACATTGAGCGAAGGGTGTGTTCGGCATAGCGTGCTGAACGGTGGCTCAATACGTGAGTTAATCAGCATAAGATACTGATATTTAAACTAGAGAAAGCACGAAGCCCAATGACCCCGGCTAGGGAAGGTATAGCACCCTGTCGTTGGCCATGCCAAGTTTTATGAACAAAATCAGTTGATTGAGCTTAGGCGGATCTGCGCCTCAGCCCGCGTCAGCGCTGGGATGCGCGGAAAGGAAAAAAAATCCGCCGCAAATCGTTACGCCGTAACAATTAGTCCAAATGGTGCGATTCGCCGGCGGCAGCGGCAGGATGTGAGGGCGGATAAACCTGCCGCAGGCGCTTGCTGATATACTCAGGGAAAATAAAAACGCCAGGAAGCCTGCATAACGCCATGACAAATAACGTTTCACCCGCACCTATCGCCCACCGCCCGCTGATCCTGATCGCCTGTATGCTGGCGATGTTCATGTCGGCGATCGAAGCCACCATCGTCGCCACCGCCATGCCGACCATCATCGGCGATCTCGGCGGCTTCTCGTTGCTGGGCTGGGTGTTCGCGGTCTATTTGCTGTCGCAGGCGATCACCATCCCCATCTACGGGCGGTTGGCGGATCTCTACGGCCGCAAGCGGGTGTTCTTCTTCGGCGCCACGCTGTTCCTGCTGGGGTCGGTGCTGTGCGGTTTCGCCCCGGACATGTATTGGCTGATCGGTTTCCGTTTATTGCAGGGGCTGGGGACCGGCGCCATCATGCCGATCGCTTCCACCATCATCGGCGACATCTACAGCGCCACCGAGCGGCCGAAAGTGATGGGATATCTGTCGAGCGTATGGGGCGTGTCGGCGATCATCGGCCCGCTGTTGGGGGCGTTTATCGTGCAGCACCTGCCGTGGGCGCTGGTGTTCTGGGTCAACCTGCCGATCGGCCTGTTGGCGATGTTCTTCCTTTGGCGCTATCTGCCGGCGCATCAGCAATTGCGCCGGCACGCGCTGGATCTGGCCGGCACCGCCTGGCTGACGCTGTTCGTTTCCGCGTTGCTGCTGGCGCTGTTGCAGATGGAAAGCCTGGGATGGTGGGTGGTGCCGCTGCTGGCGCTGGCGGCGGTGTCGCTGGCGCTGCTGATCCGTCAGGAGCGGCGCGCGGTCGAACCGCTGTTCCCGCTGGCGCTGTGGCAAAGCCGGGTGATCGTCGCCGGCAACATCGGCGGGCTGGTGATCGGCGCGGCGATGATGGGCATCAGCGCCTTTCTGCCCACCTTCATTCAGGGCGTGATGGGCGGCTCACCGCTGGAAGCGGGCACCACGCTGGCCTTGATGTCGATCGGCTGGCCGCTGGCCAGCACGCTGAGCGGCCGTTTGATGCTGATGACTTCGTATCGCGCCACGGCGCTGTTAGGCGCGCTGCTGCTGGTGGCGGGCGGCCTGATCCTGCTGATGCTGCAGCCGGACGGCGGCCTGCTGTGGGGCCGGGTGGCGGCGTTTATGGTCGGCGCCGGCATGGGGCTGTGCAATACCACGTTTCTGGTTTCGGTGCAGAACGCGGCCCATTACAGCATTCGTGGCATCGCCACCGCCTGTACGGTGTTTACCCGCATGGTGGGATCGGCCATCGGCACCGCCATTCTGGGTGCGACGCTGAACCTCAACCTGCAGTGGCGTTTGCCGCAGATCGACGATCCGGTGCAGCGGCTGATGGAGCCGGCGGTGCGGCACAGCATGGGGGGCGAGGCGCTGGCGCAGTTGACCCAGCAAGTGGCGGCTTCGCTGCATTGGGTGTTCCTGGTGTCGGCGTTGGTGTCGTTGCTGGCGCTGGCGGCGGCGATGCTGATCCCGGCCCGTTGTCGGCCGCAGGGCGAAGAAGAAGAGGCGGAGCAGGCGTAAGGGATGAGAAAGGGCGCTGCTGCAGCGCGCCCTGGGTAGCCGGTGCGGCTTACTGCGTGTTGGAGGTATCCTGGCTGGTGCCGGTCTGCGCCGCGTCACCGCGATCGTCGCCGTTGTTCAGGCGGGTATAAACGATCTTCTGGGTGTCGTTTTCGCAGTGCCCAACCACCTGGCCGCCCGCTTGATCGGCCTGATCGTTTGGCACGATCTCCAGTTTGAAGCCGGACTCCGGAACGCCGTTATTGACGATTTTTTGCGAAATGTCGGCTTTCACGCTTTCGCAGGAGGCCAGGGCCGCCAATGGCGCGCCGGCCAGCAGCACAGCGGTTAATATCAGCGTTTTTTTCATCACGTCATCCTTTTAGACAATGGACTTCCTGTAACAGGATAGCAGCAACGGCGGCCGGGTTTCACGCTCGCCCGCCCGCCGCAGGGGGATTAAGGATTAATCCGACGCCCGGTCTGGCGATCCAGACATTTACGGGTATCCGGCTCCCAGTAGGCGTTAACGTTGTTGCTGTCGTTGCAGCGATCTTCGTCATCCGCCGCGCGGTCGGCCTTGTCGAACTCTTTCTCGACGCGGGTATTAACCTTGTGGCGCAGGGTTTTGGTATCATTCCACTGCTCTTTGCTCTGGCGCGCTTCTTCGGTGCTCATCGCGCCGCTGCCTTTGCCATCGACGGTGACGCAGGTGCTGCCCTGAGTGCAGGTGGCGGCCAGCGCCGGCGCCTGCCAGGCGCCCATTACGGCCAGCATGGCGACCGGCAGCATCCCGCGCAGCAGTCGTTGGGTCGAAAATGTTTTCATCGTTTCATCCTTATGAGTGAGTGCGCCTGATGATGGCGACACTGGCGTTACCTCGCCCGCAGGCGTGGTGACAAATATACCACCGCGCTCCTGGAATTCACCAGCCAAGCGCCGATTCGTTTAATTTACCGAGAGAAAACTGCGACCGATGTTAAAAACTACGCTGTTGTTTTTTGCGACCGCCCTGGCTGAAATTATCGGCTGTTTCCTGCCTTATCTGTGGCTGAAGAAGCAGGGTAGCGCCTGGCTGCTGCTGCCGGCGGCATTGAGCCTGATGCTGTTCGTCTGGCTGTTGACGCTGCATCCGGCGGCCAGCGGGCGGGTCTATGCGGCCTACGGCGGCGTGTATGTGGCGACGGCGCTGCTGTGGCTGCGGGTGGTGGATGGCGTGAAGCTGTCTGCGCTGGATTGGGTCGGCGCCGGCGTGGCGCTGGCGGGCATGCTGATTATCGTTTCCGGCTGGCGCGCGGCCTGAGGAAACGCGGCGGGAGTCGCCTCCCGCCGTCGCGGCTCAGGCGCCGCGGTGGATGTTCAGCCCGGCGAAGGACTGGCTGACCGGCATCATTTCCAGCGTGTTGATGTTGACGCGCGCCGGCAATGTCGCGACCCAGAACACCGACTCGGCGATGTCTTCCGGCGTCAGCGCATCGGCGCCTTCGTAGGTTTTGTTGACCTTGCCGTCATCACCCTTGAAGCGCACGTTGGAGAACTCGGTACCGCCCACCAGGCCGGGCTCGATATCGGTCACGCGGATGCGCGTGCCGTGCAGATCGGCGCGCAGGCCCAGGCTGAACTGCTTGACGAACGCCTTGGTGGCGCCGTACACGTTGCCGCCGGCGTAAGGCCAGTTGGCGGCGGTGGAGCCGATGTTGATCACATGGCCGACGTTGCGCTCGACCATGGCGGGCAGCAGCGCGCGGGTCATGTTCACCAGCCCTTTGGCGTTGGTGTCGATCATGGTTTCCCAGTCATCGGCGTTGGCCTTGTGCGCCGGCTCCAGCCCCAGCGCCAGCCCGGCGTTGTTCACCAGCACGTCAATCTGGCGCAGTTCGACCGGCAGCGCTTCGATCGCCTGCTGAATGGCGGCGCGGTTGCGCACGTCGAGCCGCACGATGTGCAGCGCTTCGCCCAGTTCTTCCTGCAGCTCTTCGAGACGCTCAAGGCGGCGCCCGGCGGCGATCACCCGATGGCCTTCACGGATAAAACGGCGTGCGATCGCCTCGCCGAAACCGGAGGTGGCGCCGGTAACAAAAATAATCATGTTGCTGTTCCTCAACTGTTTTTACCCTACATGCCTCTATCATTAGCACAAAGCCGCAGGCAGTGGCAGCGGTTATCGTGGCGGAAAGAAAAAAAGCAAACCGGGCCGATCAGCGTTGAGGCGGCAGGTGGTACACCACCGCGTCATACTTGATGCGTTCGCAGCGGCCGGCCAGCACGCCGCCCAGCGACTCGACGAGGCGGCGGCTGGCGGTATTCTGCTCGGCCACCGGGTAGAGAAAGTGCGGCGGCTGAAAGCGCTCGCTGGCCCAGCGCGCGATACCCTGCACGATTTCACGGCCGTAGCCCTGGCCATGCAGGCCCTCTTTCACCCAGATACCCAGCTCCGGGGTGTGGCTGCGCAGGTTGTGCGCGCCGCCGACGCCGACGAACTGCCGGTCTTCGCGCCGGCGGGCGACGAAGATCACTTCTTCGCCTTCGCGCATCAGCGGCAGCCAGCTTTGCCAGACGTTGGCGAAGTCTTCCGGCGACGCTTTCGGTTCAAAGGTCATAAAGCGCGTCAGAGTGGGGGTGATCGCCTGGTAAACATCGTCGGCGTCTGCTGCGGTAAAGGGGGCAATCAACAAACGGTCGGTGTCCACGCGGCACTGAGAAAGGTCATTGTGATTCATGTTATTTTCCCTCGCTTTTCAGGCCAGAACGGCAAAAAATCCGCGCCCATAAATCGGGGCGGATCGTCGATATTACGCGTATTGGCGTCAGAAGCGACTTATTTTTCACCGCTGCGGCGGTGCGCAAGCGCGGCATTTCGTGACGTCGTCACGTTGGTGGGGAAAGCGGCGGGCAGGGTTGGCCGCCCGCCGCTGAGGGTCAGAACTTCACCGAACCTTGCAGATAGATCGTGCGCGGTTGGCCGACGTACAGACCTTTGTTGTTGTCGTCATAGGCGCGGGTGAAATACTCGTGGTTGAACAGGTTTTTCACGCCGACGCCCAGATTCAGGCCGGCCATTTCCGGGCCGAAATCATAGGCGGCGCGCACGCCCCACAGCATATAGCCGGGGATGCGGCCGGTGCTGCCGTCGGCGCTTTCCGCCACGGTGTTGGCGTTGTCGGCGAACTGGCTGGATTGGAATTCGCCGTTAAGGTTAAACGCCCAGCTGCCGGGCGTGTAGTCCAGCCCCAGCGTGCCTTTATGCTTCGGCGAGAACGGCACCTGGTTGCCCTTGTAACCGCCGTCTTCACGAATGGTGGCGTTGACGTAGGCGTAGCTGGCGTAGGCGGTCAGGTCGTCCAGTTTCGGCGTCAGCTGCGACAGATCGTAACGCAGGCTGCCTTCCAGCCCGGCGTGGCGGGTTTTGCCGCGCGCGGTCACGCTGTCGGTCACCTGGTTGGAGTCGTACTGGTTGTTGAAGTTGATCAGGAACAGCCCGATTTCGCCGGTCAGCGCATCGCCGGCGTAGCGGGTGCCCAGCTCCCAGGTGCGCGCCTTCTCCGGTTCGATCTTGCCGCTGTCTACCGCTTTGCCCATCTGGCTATATTGCACGGTGCCGAAGGAGCCTTCGGTGTTGGCATACAGGTTCCAGTATTCGTTCAGGTGATACATCACGTTCAACGCCGGCAGCGGCGCGTTATAGCTGACGTCGAGGCGGTTGTTCTTGATGTAGTTGTTCTGATACGACTTGATGTATTCGTAGCGCATGCCCGGCGTGATGGTCCAGTCGCCGATGTCGATGCGATCGTCGATATAAAACGCGTGCGCCTCGGTGCCGGACTGGGTGTCGCGATCGTACGGGCTGGCGGTGGACGGCAGCTTGCCGGTGCTGGCTTTAGTGTAGTAGCGCAGCTCGTGGGTGGATTCGCTGACGTAGCGATAACCGACGCCGACCTCGTGCGCCGAATCGCCCCAGCGGAAACTCTGGCTGTAGCGCGGTTCCACGCCGCGCACCCAGTATTCGCGTGGCGACAGCGTCAGGTTTTTACCCTGATCCAGATAGCCGCTGCGCAGGGTGTAGGTGTAGAAGCTCTGCACGTCGAATTTGTGCTGCTGATCCGGCTGATACTGGTAGCCGAAGTTGGCCAACTGGCGGCGGCCCCAGAACTTGTCGTACGGGCGCGTCGACTGGAACGGGTTGGCGTTGTAGTCCGCCCGGCTCAGGCCGCCCGGCATCTCCGCTTCGCCTTCGTAGTATTGCAGCAGGCTGTTGAAGGTGTGCACCTCGTTCGGCGCGTAACGGCTTTTCAGCATCACGTCGTCGATTTTGGTCGCGCTGTGCTCGCGCCAGTCGCTGCCGCGGGTGCCGGAGTAGAGCAGCGCCGCGCCGAGGCCGTTGTCGGCGGTGCCGCCGATCATCAGGTTACCGGTGCCTTTCGGGTGATCCTGGCGCGAGGTCGGGCTGAGCTGCCCCTGCATGCCGGCCTCCATGCCGAAGGTTTTCGGGATGGCACGGGTGACGAAGTTGACGACGCCGCCGACGCTCTGCGGCCCGTAGCGCACCGCGCCGCCGCCGCGCACCACGTCAATCGCATCCATATTGCCGAGCGAGACCGGCGCCAGCGACAGCTGCGGCTGGCCGTAAGGGGCGAAGGGCACCGGGATGCCGTCCATCAGCACGGTGGAGCGGCTGGCGAGACGCGGGTTGAGGCCGCGAATGCCGAAGTTCAGCGCCATATCGTGGCTGCCGGTGCCGTTGTTCTCCGGCGCCACCACGCCCGGTACGCGGTTTAACGCTTCGCGCACGGTGGTGGTGCCGGTTTTGGCGAACTCTTCGCGGCGCACCACGTCGCGCGCGCCGGGATGTTCGAATACATCGATCTGGCGGCCTTCCGCCAGCCAGTCGCCGACCACGGTGATGTCTTCTTCTTTCTGCGGCTGCGGCAGTTTGGCCAGCGTGTAGCCGTTGTTGCCGAGCGCTCGGGCCTGCAGGCCGCTGCCCGCCAGCAGGGCATTCAGGCCGTCGTCGACGCCGTAGCTGCCGTTCAGGCCAGGCGAACGTTTACCGGCGGTTAACGCGCCGTCTACCGAAAGCGCGATGCCGGCGCGAGCGGCGAAAGCGTTCAGCGCGCCGTCCAGCTCACCGGCTGGAATGTGATAGGTGGCCGCGGCGCTGGCGGCGCTCGCCATCAGCGGTGCGGCGAATGCCAGGCCAATGGCCACGGCCAGCGGTTTGGCCCGTTTTCCCCAAAGCGAAGCCGGAGCGACCTTTCCCCAAGCGTTGTTCATACCTTCTCCTGAATCATTTTTATTTATTGCTGCAGTGTTTTCCTGGGAGTCGGATGAGCAAGGCAAAAGGGACAATCAAAAATGCGATTTTTTTATCATTTTCATTTAAAAAGTTCAGACGGGGACGATCTGCAGCCAATAGCGGGTAAAGCTCTGCAGACGTATCGGCAGCGTCTGGCTGAGCAGGGCGAGAGCGCGATCGGTATCGTTGAGCGGGAAACTGCCGCTGACGCGCAGGCCGGCAACGGCCGGATCGCAGCTCAAATGGCCGCGCCGGTAGCGCGCCAGTTCGGCGATCACCCGCTCCAGTCGCCACTGGCTGACGCTCAGCACGCCGCGCAGCCAGCCGTCCTCTTGCGCGGCGGGGTGTTTGTCGCCGAAGGCCGTGGCGCTGAAGCTGATCTGTTCGCCGGCATCCACCCGGCGCGTTTGCCGCGCGTCCTGCGCCAACTGCGCTTCAACCGCATGCTCCAGCACCGTCAGACGCGTCTCGCCGCCGCTCTCGCGCACCAAAAAGCGGGTGCCGAGCGCGCGCATCGCCCCCTGCGGGCTTTGCACCCACAGCGGCCGGGCGTCGCGTCCGGTGATCAGGCTGATTTCCCCGGTGTGCAGGCGGATCAATCGTTGGCGATCGTCGTAATGCACATCGACCGCGCTGGCGGTATTCAGCACCAGCTGGGTGCCGTCGCTTAATACAATGGGTTTGATTTCGCCGGTGGCGGTGCGGTAGTCGGCACGCAGCTCCCGGCCGAGCGGGGACTGATAAAAGAAGCCGCCGCCGCCTACGCCGAGCAACAGCAGCAGGCTTTTCAGCAGCGTGCGGCGGTCGATCGCCGATTGGCGGCCGGCGCGATCGAGCGCGCGGTAGCTGAACTTGCCCGGCACGCCCTGCAGCTGGCTCTGCAACGCTTCGACGCGCCGCCATGCCCAGCGGTGATCGTCATGCTGCTGGTGCCAGGCTTGCCACTGTTGGCGCTGGCGTTCGGTGACGTGCTCATCGCACAGCAGGGCGTACCAGTGTGCGGCCATTTTCAGCGCCTGGCGCTGCTCCGGGGTGATGGCGTTGCTCATGAGAAAACGTCGTTTTCCAGGCTGAACAACAGGCAGTGTTCGGTGGCCTTGGCCATGTATTTTTTAACCGAGCTGACCGACACGCCGAGGCGCGCGGCGATGTCCGCATAGCCCAGGCCTTCGAGCTGCGACAACAGAAAGGCCTGCTTCACCTTGGGCCCGAGGCCGTCGAGCATGGCGTCGATCTGCTGCAGGCTTTCCAGCAGGCTCTGGCGCTGCTCCGGCGACGGGGCGTAGCCTTCCGGGATCAGCGCCAGCATCTCCAGATAAGCGCGCTCCAGCGTTCTGCGGCGGAACAGATCGACCATCACCCGCTTGGCGACGGTAACCAGAAAGTCTTTCGGTTCGCGCAGGGTCGCCGCGGCGTCGCTTTTCAGCAGGCGCATGAAGGTATCTTGCGCCACGTCGTCCGCATCGAACGCGCAGCCCAGCCGTCGGCGCAGCCATCCCTGCAACCAGGCGTGATGGGTGGCGTAGAGGCGCGATAGCGCGGTGTGCGGGGCAGAAGCGGTGGCGGACATGATTTTCGCATTGCTGGTCAAAAAGATGCGCGGATGATAATTGAGAATGGTTATCGTTTCAAGTTTGGCCGTTGTCCTCAGGCCGAGATTCAACCCCCAGGCGCGGCGTTGAAATAAGCCGTGCGCCGTGAAGATATTCGCTTGCCCATTCATGGTGCAGCGGCGCGGTGTTATTTTGGCAGGCAAACGGTTGCTATTGATCTGCCGGAGAGGATCGATGGTTTGCTTTATTCTTTTTTGCCGGTCAATTCCCCTTGATTAATTAATATCATTTTGTTTTTTAACAATAATGTATTTTGGCGCCGTCAACTGGCATACGGCTTGCTATGCTTAAGCCGGTCTTAGCGTTTGGGTAACAAAAGGCATTGTTTCATCTGCGTGGGTTATTACACGGGTGAGGCGCGCCGGTCGCGACAAGGAAGAAAATAATGGCACTGCAATTCACCACGGCTATTCGTGGCAATTTTTTTGATATCTCCGCCTGTGTGGAGGAGCCGCAACAGCTCGACGAACGCCTGCGGCATGTTCCCGACGGTTTGCTGCTGCTGAACGACGGCGTCATCGTCTGGTTCGGCAGCTGGCAGCAGGGCGAGGCGCTGCTGCCGCCGGGCTTCGCGGTCACGGAATATCGCGACAAACTGATCGTGCCGGGATTTATCGATACCCACATCCACTACCCGCAAACCGAAATGATCGGCGCCTATGGCGACCAGCTGTTGGGCTGGTTAAACAATTACACCTTCCCGACCGAAAGCCGTTACGATTGCCAACGGCACGCCGACGAGATGTCGGCCTTCTTTCTGCAGCAGTTGCTGAGTAACGGCACCACCACCGCGTTGGTGTTCGGCACGGTGCATCCACAGTCGGTCGACGCCTTGTTCGGCCAGGCGCAAACGCTGAACATGCGCCTGATCGCCGGTAAGGTGATGATGGATCGCCATGCGCCGGAGGCGCTGCTGGAAACGCCGGAGCAGAGTTACCGCCAGACGTGTGAGCTGATTGAACGTTGGCACGGCAAAGGCCGCCTCGGTTACGCCATTACGCCGCGCTTTGCGCCCACCAGTACGCCGGCGCTGCTGGCGCAGGTTCAGCGGCTGCGCGAAGAGTATCCCGACGTCTGGCTGCAAACGCACCTGAGCGAGAACCCGCAGGAAGTGGCCTGGGTAAAAGCGCTGTTCCCGGAGCACCGGAGCTATCTGGATGTTTACCATCGTTATGGCATGACCGGCGATAAAAGCGTGTTCGCCCACTGCCTGCATCTGGAGGAACAGGAGTGGGACTGCCTGTGCGATACCCGCTCGGCGATCGCCTTTTGCCCCACCTCCAACCTGTTCCTCGGCAGCGGGCTGTTCGACCTGCAGCAGGCCTGGCGCAAGCGGGTGAAGCTCGGCATCGGCACCGACGTGGGGGCTGGCACCACCTTTAACATGCTGCGCACGCTGGGCGAGGCGTACAAGGTCGGCCAGCTGCAGCATTACCGGCTCTCTGCTTTAGAGGCGTTCTACCACGCCACCCTGGGCGGCGCCCGCGCGCTGTCGCTGGACGACAAAATCGGCAACTTCAACGTCGGCAAAGAGGCGGATTTCGTGGTGCTCGATCCGGCGGTGACGCCGCTGCAGCAGTTGCGCTGCGCCAACAGCGCCACGTCGGCGGAACAAGGGTTCGTACTGATGACGCTGGGGGACGATCGCAACATTTATCGCACCTATGTGGACGGTAAGGTGGTTTATCAGGCGGCGCGCTGACGCAGCCGCGCCTGCAGCCAAACGCTGAGCGGCGCGGCGACGACGGCGCTCAGCGCGCACAGCCATAACAGACGTTGCAAACCGAGCGGGGTGAAGCCGCTGCCGAGCAACGCGGAGGAAAGCAAAAAGGCCGCCGTGGCGCTCAGGTGTATCAGGGCGGTTTGCAGCACGCCGAAGGCCGCGCGTTGCTGATGGTCCGGCCAGCGCATGCTCAGGGAAGAGATCGCCACCAGTCGCGCGTAGGCCGCCGCGAGAAACGCAATCATGAACAGTTCGCCGCGATCGCCACCGCACGCCGCCAACCACAGGCTACCCAACAGCAACAGCGTGGCACCCAGCGTCAGCGTCACGGCGCCAAAACGTTGCAGCCAGCGTCCTGCCAGCACGGTCGCCAGATAGCCGGCCACGCCGCCGATGAGAAACAGCCAGGCCAAATGCGCGTCGGCCACCTGTAGCCGCTGGGTAAGCAGCGGCGCCAGTACCGGAATCAGCAGCATCGGGCTGAACTGTGTCAGGCCGGCGGCGGAGGCGAACAGCAACAAACGGCGATCGAGCGTGGCGGGGGCGGCGGCCTGCGGCTGCGGCGCATCCATGGGAACGAACAGCGCCACCAACACCGCCGCCAGCAGACACAGCCCACCGATCGCCACCAGCGCAACGCGCCAGCTCGCCACCTCGCACAGGTACAGCATGCCCGGCATGCCGACAATGCTCACCAGCGAAAAGGACGAAATCACCGTCGCCAGCATCCGGCCGTGCAGCGCGGCCGGCGCGGCGTTGAGCAGCAAGCCGATCCCGACGCCCATCGTGGTGCCGCCCAACAGACCGGCCAACAGCCGCAGCGCCAGCAGCCAATAGAACTGCTGAGTGGCGGCGATCACTAAGGTCGTCACGCCCAGCAGCGCGACGTTGAACAGCAGAAAACGCTGCTTCTCAACGCCGCCGATCCAGAAAAACGCGCCGATGCCGGAAATTACCGCGGCCAGCGTATAGGCCGCGCTGACATAGCCGGCGAAGCTGACGGGCACCGAAAAATCGGCGGCCATATAGAGGAATATCGGGTTGAAAACCATGTATTCCAGGGCGTTGGTGAACTGAATAAAGGTGATAACCAGCGCGATCGCCGTAAGCTTTCTTGTCGGGGACATAAGCATCCATCGGTTGCAGAATCAGGCCGGCAGTGTAGCGTTTGGCGTTTACCAGGATTAGGTGGTAGAAATGGCAGGGTTTATTATCAAAACCGGGATAATCATGCGCGCCAAATTGGATTTAAACCTGTTACGCATTTTTGTGGCGGTGGTGGAACAAGGCAGTTTCGTCGGGGCCGCTCGGGCGCTGGCCATGCCGACCTCTAACGTCAGCCGCGCTATCTCGCAGCTGGAGCGCCAGCTCGACCAGCGATTAATCGAACGCAGCACCCGCTCAATGCGGTTGACGCCGAACGGCCAGCTATTGCATGAGCGGACACAGCCGCTGCTGGCGTCGCTCGATCACACCGCGCAAACGCTCAGCGAACGGCAGCAACAGCTGCGTGGGCCGCTGCGTCTGTGCGTGCCCAATGAAGTGGGGCCCTACCTGTTGGGCGATCCGTTAGCGGCCTTCGCCGTGCAGCATCCGCAGATCGAAATCAGCTGCGTCACCAATCTGGCGGGGATGGCGTCGCTGCTGGACGATGTCGATCTGGCGGTCATGATCAGCCGTGGCATGCTGGACGACAGCGACTATGTCGCGCAGCCGCTGGCGACCTTTCCCTGCATCGTGGTAGCCGCTCCGGCGCTGTTGGCGCAGTGGCCGCCGACGTCGAAGATTGAACAATTCACGCAATTGCCCTGTATCAGCACGGTGGATGCGCTGAAGGGGAGGCCGTGGCAGTTCGTTCACCCGGACGGAACCTTCGTTACCGTACCGGTCAATGCGCGTTATCGCGTCAATAGCGGGGAGATGGCGCTGAAGGCCGCCCTGGCCGGCGTGGGCTTCGCCATGCTCTCCGAGCTCGGCTGCCGGCCGTTTCTGGCCGACGGACGTTTGGTTGAGATACCGCTGGCGTTGCCGCCGGCGCCGCTGCAGCTGTATGCCGTTTACCCCGGCCGCCGCTATCTGCCGGCCAAAACGCGTGCGCTGCTGACGTTCCTGATACAGCAGGTTGGCGAGGCGACTAACTTCTAATCACTTGTTTTTGCTCAAACTGCCAACTGCGCCTAAGCTAGGTGGTGACTCAGAGGGAGCCATTCCCCGAGACCTTATTCCGTGAACATGGAGGAGTTTCGATTTGATGCGTTTATCCACATTGGTGCTGGCGATCGGCATGGCGCTGGGCTCGCAGGCACAGGCAGCAGAAACCCAACCACACGCCGACCATAGCGCGCTGCCCAGCGGCCAGGCGAAGGAGGCTACCGTGACCGGTGAAGCCAATCATCACGACCAGCAAAAGACTCAAAATCCGTTCTTCTATCAAAGCCGTCTGCCGTTCCAGGCACCGCCGTTCAACCTGATCAAGGAAAGCGACTACGCGCCGGCGATCGCAGCGGGCATCAAGCAAAAGCGGGAAGAGGTGGAGAAGATCGCCAACAACCCGGCTAAGCCCAACTTCAAGAACACCTTCGTGGCGCTGGAGCAGGCCGGTTCGCTGCTGACGCGGGTAATGAACGTGTTCGGCGCCATGACCTCGGCCAACACCAGCGATGCGCTGCAGAAGCTGGATGAAGAGACTTCGCCGAAGCTGGCGGCGCTGAACGACGACATCATGCTCAACGGCAAGCTGTTCGCGCGCATCAAGGCCATTTATCAGGATCGCGATGCGCTGAAGCTGGATCCGGAGTCGCGTCGGCTGGTGGAAGTGACCTACAAAAACTTCGAGCTGGCGGGCGCCAACCTGTCGGACGCCGACAAGGCCAAGCTGAAAGCGCTGAACCAGGAAGCGGCGACGCTGAGCACCCAGTTCACCAACAAACTGCTGGCGGCGAGCAAAAACGGCGCGCTGGCGATAACCGACCCGGCGAAGCTGGACGGCCTGTCGGAAGGCGAGCTGGCCGCAGCCGCGCAGGCGGCCGCCGAGCGCAAGCTGGAGAAACAGTGGCTGTTGGTGCTGCAGAACACCACGCAGCAGCCGCTGCTGCAGAGCCTGAAAGATCGCGACACCCGTAAAGCGCTGTTCGACGCCTCCTGGACGCGTGCGGAAAAAGGCGACGGCAACGATACCCGCCAGACCATTTCCCGTCTGGCCAAGGTGCGCGCCGAGCAGGCCAAACTGCTGGGCTACCCGAACTACGCCGCCTGGAAGCTGCAAAACCAGATGGCCAAGACGCCGGATGCCGCGCTGAGCTTTATGCGCAACATCGTGCCGGCGGCCACCGCGCGCGCCGAGCGTGAAGCCAAAGACATTCAGGCGGTGATCGATCAGCAGAAGGGCGACTTCAAGGTGCAGGCCTGGGACTGGCAGTTCTACGCCGAACAGGTGCGCAAGGCCAAGTACGATCTGGACGAGTCGCAGATCAAACCTTACTTCGAGCTGAACAACGTGCTGAACAACGGCGTGTTCTACGCCGCCAACCTGCTGTACGGCATCAGCTTCAAAGAACGCAAGGACATCCCGGTCTACCAGCCGGACGTCAAGGTGTATGAAGTGTTCGACAAGGACGGCAAATCGCTGGCGCTGTTCTACACCGATTACTTCAAGCGCGACAACAAAGGCGGTGGCGCTTGGATGAGCAACTTCGTCGATCAGTCGAAACTCAACGGCACCAAGCCGGTGATCTACAACGTGGCCAACTTCACCAAACCGGCGCCGGGCCAGCCGGCGCTGCTGTCGTATGACGACGTGATCACCATGTTCCACGAGTTCGGCCACGCGCTGCACGGCATGTTCGCCGATCAGGAATACCCGAGCCTGTCGGGGACCAACACCGCGCGCGACTTCGTCGAGTTCCCGTCGCAGTTCAACGAACACTGGGTCAGCGATCCGAAAGTGTTCAGCCACTTCGCCAAACATTACCAGACCGGCGAGGCGATGCCGCAGGAACTGGTCGACAAGATCAAGAAGGCCGACAAGTTCAACAAGGGCTACAGCATGACCGAGCTGCTGTCCGCCGCGCTGCTGGACATGCACTGGCACATGCTGACCGCCGATCAGCCGCAGCAGGACGTGGACAAGTTCGAGGCCGAGTCGCTGCAAAAAGACAAGGTGGATCTCAGCTATGTGCCGCCGCGCTACCGCTCCAGCTACTTCCAGCATATCTGGGGTAACGGCTACGCCGCGGGCTACTATGCCTATCTGTGGACGGAAATGCTGGCGGACGACGCCTTCCAGTGGTTCACCGAACACGGCGGACTGACCGCCGAAAACGGCCAGCGCTTCCGCGACATGATCCTGTCGCGCGGCAACAGCCAGGATCTGGAGAAGCTGTACATCGACTGGCGCGGCAAAGAGCCGAGCATCGAGCCGATGCTGCTCAACCGCGGGCTGAAGGACGAGTAAGTTCGTCCATTCCCGGTAAGTCAACAAAAGGGCGCGTGATGCGCCCTTCGTCTTTTTTGGCGTCGAGGCGTTAGAGAAAGGTTGAGGGTTAATCCGTTGCCGTGCGGTCGGCAAGATCCTCCTCTCCCTGGCGCAGGAACGCCACCAACCGCTGCGCCGGCAGCGGCAGCTGCGCCAGTTCACGCACCGCAATAGACAGACGCCGGGTCGCCCAATCGTCCGTCAGCGCGAGGGCGCTGCGTTGAATTTCTGCATGGCGCCGGGCACTCTCTTCCGGCACTACCGCCAGCCCGGCGCCGCGCAGCACCATGCGGCAGATGGCGTCGAAATGGCCGGCGCGCGCCCGCAGCCGCATTGGGCCGCCGCTGCGTATCGCCAACTGCTCCAGATGCTGTTGCAGCGCGCTCTCTTGCGGCAGACCGATAAAATCAAAAGGCAGGGCGTCCGCAAAGCCGATCTGGCGGCGGCCGCTGAGCGCATGCCCCGGCGGCAGCGCCAGCACCAGACGATCCTGGCGAAAAGGATAGCTGACTAGCCCGCGCAGGTCGGCGTGATCCGCCACGATGCCGATATCCGCCGCCCGTTCGGCGATCGCCTGCGCGATAGCCGGGCTGGGCCGCTCCTCCAGCGCGATGTCGGTGTGCGGGTGCAGCGCCAGAAAATCCGCCAGCAGCTCCGGCAAAAAGGCGTCGGCGGCGACGGTATTGGCGACGATGCGCAGTTGGCTGCGCTGGCCCGGCGCAAACTCGGCCATTTCGCCGCGCAGCCGGTCGCGCTGTTGCAACAGCAAACGAGCGTGTTGCAATAAGCGTTCACCGGCGGCCGTCACCTGGACGCCGCGCGGATTGCGCGTCAGCAGCGCCACACCTGCCTGCTGCTCCAGCCCGCGCATGCGGGCGCTGGCGGCGGCCAGCGACAGCCCGACGCGCTCGGCGCCGGCGGTGATGCTGCCGGTCTCGATCACCGCCACCAGCAGCCGCAGATCGATAAAGTCAAAATGCATGCGTTCTCCCTCTGTCTTTGCCGCAGGCAGGCTCTGCCATTGCCGCATTGTGCCGCGCCGCGCCGCTGGTCACAATCGGGCCGTTGATTGCCATAAGGATAGACGCATGTCGCTGACGCTACTGGATATTATCGCCCTGACGGGCATTTTTACGCTGGCCGGCACGGTCAAAGGGGCGATCGGTCTGGGATTGCCGACGGTGTCGATGGGGCTGCTTAGCCTGATGATGCCGCCGGGGCAGGCCGCCGCGCTGCTGCTGTTGCCCTCACTGATCACCAACCTGTGGCAGTTGCTGTGTGGGCCGATGCTGGGGGCGCTGTGCCGTCGGCTGTGGCCGATGATGCTGTGCGTTACGCTGGGCACGTTGCTGAGCGCTGGTGCGCTCACCGCCAGCGACGGCCGCCTGGCGCCGCTGGCGTTGGGCGTTTGCCTGATCGGTTATGCGCTGTTGGGTTTTACCCGTTTCAATGGGCGCATTTCCGCCACGGCGGAGCCTTGGCTGGGGCCGCTGTGCGGCTTGGTGACCGGTGCACTGACCGGCGCCACCGGGGTGTTCGTCATACCGGCGGTGCCCTATCTGAACGCATTGGGCCTGGCGCGTGACGATCTGGTGCAGGCGCTGGGGCTGTCGTTCACCGTCTCGACGCTGGCGCTGGCCGCCGGTTTGGCCTGGCATCAGGCGCTGCCCGGCGCGCTGCTCGGCGGTTCATTGTTGGCGCTGTTGCCGGCGTTGGGCGGCATGTGGCTGGGCGGGATCGTGCGCCGTCACTGCAGCCCGCTGATTTTTCGTCGTTGCTTTTTTAGCGGATTATTGGTCCTGGGGGCAGAGATTGTGTGGCGGGGGATGCATTAGGCGGTAAATTTTACTTGCGCCTTCCGCTTTCAATTTACGGCGCGGCGCATTGCGCGATATTCTGGTTTCCTGATGGGCTAACGGCGGACGAGGGAACCATGACGGACAGCCAGGTGTTTGAACAACAAAGCCTCGACAATCTGCTGAGCTATTGGCGGCGTCATCGCCGCCTGCCGGGCGCGCGTTACCCGGCCGGCCCGACCGACAGCCTGTGCGACGTGCCGGGCGTCAGCGTCGGGCATCACACGCTGGCCGACGGCGAATGCCAGACCGGCGTCACCGCCATCGTGCCGCCGGGCGATCTGTTCAACCAACCGCTGCCGTGCGGCAGTGCGGTGCTCAACGGTTTCGCCAAGCCGCTGGGATTGGTGCAATTGAATGAGCTGGGGGAGTTGCAGACGCCTATTCTGCTGAGCAATACCTTCGCCGTCGGCACGCTGTTTAATGCCATGGTGCGGCGCAGCTGTCTGCGCTATCCGCAGATCGGCCGCGGCAGCGCCACCATTAATCCGCTGGTGCTGGAGTGCAACGACGGCTACCTCAACGATATTCAGGCGATGGCGGTGCGTGAGGAACACGTCTTCAGCGCGCTGGATAATCATTCCACCCGCTTTGCACGCGGCAGCGTCGGCGCCGGGCGCGGCATGAGCAGCTTCGGCCTGAAGGGCGGCATCGGCACCGCCTCGCGCTATTGCCCGGGGTTAGGCACCATGCTCGGCGTGCTGGTGCTGGCCAACTTCGGCACCCTCGACTCGCTGACGCTGAGCGGCGTGCGCGTAGGTCCGGCGCTGGGCAAACTGTTGGCGGATCCGCCGCCGCAGGTAGACGCCGGTTCGGTCATCATCATCATCGCCTGCGATCGGGCGCTGGACAGCCGTCAACTGAACCGTATCGCCCGCCGAGCGGGCGCCGGTTTGGGGCGGGTAGGCAGCCATTGGGGGCACGGCTCCGGCGACATCGCGCTGGCGTTCTCCACTCGGCTGTTGGGGGCGACGTTGCCGGACGAACGGCTGGAGCCGCTGTTTGCGGCGGCGGCGGACGCTACCGAATACGCGGTGCTGGATGCCTTGCTGAGCGCGGAAGGCGTCAGCGGTTTCCAGCAGCATGCGCGCGTGGCGCTGGGCCCGCTGCTCGATCGGCTGGCGACATAACCTGACGGCCGCGCTGACGTTTGGTGTGCGCTAAACGAAAGGCACCACCGGTTTTTTCGGCTTATTCTTCCTGCCGAGCGCTCTTAACGGCATTTCAATGATTCTGTAATTGAATTCCGACATCAGCAGCGTTGCGGTCAAGAAAAACGTCAGGTACAGGGCGGTATATAGGCCGTCGTAACGGGTGGAGGTGGAAAAGAAGAGGATTTTGGTGAGGGCCAGTGCGACCACATGGGTTAAATAGATAGAGTACGATCGGGAACCGATGTAATCGCAAAACGCGCGGATGGTGGGATGACTTGAAAAACAACCGCTGTTATAGCTGGCGAGCAACACTAAGAAACCGGAAACCACAGCGGTGATGCCGACCGAAAAACTGAGGAGCGGTTGAGGGCTGGAAAGCAACGCCAGCAAGAGTAACGCGATCATGAAAGCGCCGGCGCAGAAGGCTTTGCTCTCAAGCAGTTTAGGGAGAAGGCGTTGAGAGGGGTTGTTATGTGCAAAGATCGCAATAATGACCCCTAGTGCGACAGCATCCGTTCTTAATGGCCACATGATTGGCGTTGCTGCGTTCAATGTTCTCGGCAAGAAAACCTGGGTGATGAAAACGACGAAGAAAAAGAACGCAAGCTTCCTGTCCGTCAAGAAGAAGGCGAGTATAGGCAAGAGCAGATAAAACTGATTCTCTAACGACAGACTCCAATAAATACCTAGTTCGCCGCAGGTGCCTGCCGGCCGACACTCGATAAAGTAAACGTTCTGCGTTTGAGTGAGGGCATGCAACGCCGAGATGTACATGCTTTCAAAGGGAATAACCTGGCCTTTCCCGCCCCAAATAAAGGCCAGCAGTAGCACGATAAAGATCCAGAAAATAGCTGAAGGCATGAGGCGCCAAAAACGTTTTTTCCAGAATGGCACGGTAAAATTGACAAAGGCGCTGAGGCTTTTGTCTTTTGGCACCGTTGACAAAATTGACGCGGTGATAATAAAACCCGATACGCAGAAGAAGAGATCGACGCCGCTGCCGAAGCGTGCAAAGCCCAGAATTCGCCAGTAGCGTGAATCCGGGCTGAGTATCCCCGCAACATGCGCCAGGATGACGAAAACGATCGCGACGGTTCTTAATACTTCAATATCATGATTTTTTTTCGATATGGCGGGTTGCTGCATGAAAAACATCCAAATTTAATCAAAGAGCGGCGATGTATTTTTGCCGGAAGTATATCCTATTCCAATGTCGGTAGTGTAAACCTGAAGGTAATACAACGAATTGTTGTTCAACGGGTGCCGAAGTTGTTCACGGTGTTGCTCAGATTTATGGCTGCCCGGCGCACCGATCACGGCCACGTTGGCGCACCGCACGATTCTCCAATAGAAAATCCCTTTTCAACATTAAGCCTACTGAATAATAGGCTACGCTAATTATTGCTCTGCTGCGCTATATCACCTGACCGGCGCAGCAAGCCATTCCCATAACAAGATTTGTTTCGCCGAAGGCAGTGACGCCTTCGGTTTTTTTGGAGTCATGAGCAATGAGCATATCCCAAGTTCCGCTTTCGCGGCGGCGGTTCATCGTCGGCGCCGGGGCGTTGGTGATCGGCGCTTATCTGCCGTCCACCGGCGCGCTGGCGCGCTCGAACGCCCCGGCCGCCTCCGGCGCGGCGGCGTTTGACGCCAACGCCTTCGTCCAGATCGGCGCCGACGGCATCGTCACCGTGATCAGTAAACACACCGAAGTGGGCCAGGGGGTCTATACCGGCATGGCGACGCTGGTCGCCGAAGAGCTCGATGCCGACTGGGCGCAGGTGCGGGTCGTGGCCGCGCCGGTGGACACCTCCGTCTACAAGAACCTGGCGTTCGGATTCCAGGGTACCGGTGGATCCAGCTCGGTCGCCAATGCCTATGAGCAGATGCGGCGCATGGGCGCCATGGCGCGTGCGCTGTTGGTGCAGGCCGCCGCGCAGAGTTGGAAAACCTCGGCGCAGGAAATCACCGTGCAGGCGGGCAAGATTCGCCACGCCGCCAGCGGGCGAGAAGCGGGTTTTGGCGAGTTCGCCGCGTTGGCCGCCACGCTGCCGCCGCCCGATCCCGCCAGCCTGACGCTTAAGGATCCGGCCCATTTCACCCTGATTGGCAAAACGCGCGGCCTGCACCGCGTCGATTCGCTGGCGAAAACCAACGGCAGCGCGCAGTTCTCGCAGGATATCCACGAGCCGGACATGCTGACCGTCACCATCAAGAAGCCGCCGCGTTTCGGCGGCAAGGTGGCGACCTTCGACGCCGAGCGCGCGCTGGCGGTGCCGGGAGTGGTGGCGGTGAAGCAGATCGCCACCGGCGTGGCGGTTTACGCCAAAAATACCTGGGCGGCGATCCAGGGACGGGAGCGGCTGCGGGTAACCTGGGACGACGCGCAGGCCGAACGGCGCAACACCGAAGAGATTTACGCCGAATTCCGTCAGGTGGCGCAGAAAAGCGGCGTGGTGGCGAAGAGTCTCGGTAAGCCGGACGAGGTGTTCGACAAGGCCGACAAGGTGATTGAGGCCGAATACACCTTCCCGTACGTCGCCCACGCCCCGATGGAGCCGTTGGACGGTTACCTGTTCTGGGATGGCGAAAGCGTCAAGGCGCGCTATGGCTGCCAAATCCAAACGCTCGATCACAAGCAGCTGTGCGATCTGTTCGAACTGCCGCCGGACAAGGTGCAGATTGACACTATTCTGGCGGGTGGCAGCTTTGGGCGGCGCATCGATCTGGGTAACCCGACGCTGGGGCCGGACCTGGCGGCCGACATGGCGGCTGCCGCCAAGGGCATCGGCCCCGGCCACGGTGTGAAGGTGGTGTGGACGCGCGAGGACGACATCCGCAATGGTTGGTATCGCCCGATGATCCTGCACCGCCTGCGCGGCGCCATCCGTGGCGGCAAGGTGGTGGGGTGGACCGATACCGTGGTCGGCCACTCCTGGACGCGCCACAGCGCGATGGATGCGCTGGTGGTCAACGGCCTCGATCAGATGATGGTCGAGGGTGCCAGCGAGGTGCCTTATACCTTCGAAGCCTTCCGCTGCGATGCGCACATCGTGCCCGGCAAGGTGCCGACCACCTCACTGCGATCGGTCGCCAGCACCCACACCGGCCACGCGGTGGAGAGCTTTATCGATCAATTGCTGCAGGAGACCGGGCAGGATCCGGTTGAAGGGCGGCTGGCGTTGATGGGCGAGGCGCCGCGTGCGGCGGGTGTGCTGCGGGCGGTGGCCAAAGCCGCCGGCTGGCAGGGTGCCAAAGTGGTGGACGGACGCGCGCGCGGCGTGGGCGTCGCCAAGGCGTTCGATACCTATGTGGCGCAGGTGGCCGAGGTGTCGATCGGCGAGGGCGGCATTCCGAAAGTGCACAAGGTGTGGTGCGCGGTGGACTGCGGCGTGGCGGTGAATCCCGACGTGATCCACGCGCAGATCGAAGGCGGCATCGGCTACGGCCTCAGCATGGCGCTATACGGCAACATTACGCTGAAAGACGGCGTGGTTGAACAGTCCAACTTTAATAATTACCGCCCGCTGCGCATCGATGAGATGCCGGAGATCGAGGTGATCATCGTGCCCTCGAGCGAGAAACCGACCGGCATAGGCGAACTGGGGGTGCCGACCATCGCTCCGGCGGTCGGCAACGCGCTGGCGCTGCTCGGGCGGCCGCGCAGCTCGCTGAACCTGCCGCTGCATAATCCCACCGCGAATCCGGCGTCTGACAAGGAGAGAACCTGATGATGCAATTAACCGTAAACGAGCAGCCGCTGACCTTTGAGGGTGACCCGCACATGCCCCTGCTGTGGTTCTTGCGTGACGAAGCCGGCCTGACCGGCACCAAGTTCGGCTGCGGCATCGCCATGTGCGGTGCCTGCACCGTGCATCTGGACGGCGTGCCGGTGCGATCGTGCATGACGCCGGTCTCCGCCGCCGTCGGCAAGAAAATCACCACCATTGAAGCCGTGGGCGCCACGCCGGAGGGCAAAGCGGTGCAGGAAGCCTGGCTCGACCTGGACGTGGTGCAGTGCGGCTACTGCCAGTCCGGCCAGATCATGAGCGCCAGCGCGCTGTTGGCGCAAAGTAAAAATCCAAGTGATGCGGACATCGATGCGGCGATGGGCGGCAACGTCTGCCGCTGCGCCACCTATGTGCGCATTCGCGCCGCCATCCACCAGGCCGCCAAGGCATTGGGTTAGGGAGAGATGCGATGAGCAACGCCTTGAAAGGGCTGTTATGGCTGATTATCGCCGTGGCGGTACTGGCGGGAGGGTACGCGCTGTACACGCAGCTGCGGCCAACCGGCGCGGAACCCGCGGCGCCGATCGCCGGGGCGCCGGCCGGCATCACCGATAAGCTGGCGCGCGGCGAGTACCTGGCGCGCGCCGCCGACTGCGTGGCGTGCCATACCGCGCCGGGCGGCGCGCCTTATGCGGGCGGCTTCGCCTTTAAACTGCCGTTCGGCACCATTTACGGCACCAACATCACCGCCGACAAGGAGACCGGCATCGGCAACTGGAGCGACGATCAGTTCGTACGCGCGGTACGTGAGGGCATCGGTCCGCAGGGCAACCTGTATCCGGCGATGCCGTACACCTCGTACACCGGGCTGAGCCGCGACGACGTGCTGGCGATCAAGGATTATCTGTTCAGTCTGCCGCCGGCGAAACAGGCCAACCCGCAAAACGATCTGTCGTTCCCGTTCAACCAGCGTTGGGGCATGAAATTCTGGAACCTGGCGTTCTTTAGCGAGCAGCGTTTTACGCCGGATCTCAACAAGGACGAACAGTGGAATCGCGGCGCCTATCTGGCGACGGCGCTGGGCCACTGCGGCGAGTGCCACACGCCGCGCAATCTGGGGTTTGGTCTTAACCAGAGTAAGCACCTGAGCGGTGAAGTGGTGCAGGGCTGGTTCGCTGCCAACATCACGCCGGACAAACAGACCGGCATCGGCGGTTGGAGCGACCAGCAGCTGTCGCAATATCTGGCTACCGGCCATGCGCCGGGGCGCAGCAGCGCCGCAGGCCCGATGGCGGAAGCGGTGGAAAACAGCCTGCAGTTCCTGACGCAAGAAGACAATCTGGCGTTGGTGAAATACCTGCGCGACATCGAGCCGATCGCCGGCGACGCTGCCGCCGCGGTGAACCTGCAGCCGAAGGGCGCGGCGGCTTCCACCCCGATCCTGCCGGGCGGGCAAGACAGTTCGCTCGGGCGCCGGCTGTTCGCCAACGACTGCAGCGGCTGCCACCAGTGGAACGGGCCGGGCCGCCAGAGCGAGTATGCGTCGCTGGTGGGCAGCACGGCGGTGAACGATCCGCAGGGGCGCAGCGCGGTGCAGGCCATCCTGAAGGGGACGAGCATCAGCATCGGCGATCGGCATGAAATGATGCCGGCGTTCGGCAGCGCCTATTCCGACGAGGAAGTGGCGGCGGTCGCCAACTTCGTGGTCGGCCACTTCGGCGATAAGCAGGGCAAAGTCACCGCCAAGCAGGTAGCGGAGCAGCGCAAGCAGTAACGCATCGCGGCGGCGTGTATGTTGAGGGCGGCGATATCGGTGATATCGCCGCTTTTTTATGGCCGTTGCGCCGGCGGCAGTGCGGTGAAAAAGTAGGACTAGCTCTGGCTTAATTGATTGAAAAGATAGTCAAAGACTAAACGCACGCGCGTAGGGCAGGCGTGTTGATGCGTATGATAGAGGTTGACCGGCCAGGGCGGCGGGGCGTCGCCCGGCAGAACGGCTACCAGCTCACCCGCGGCGAGGTGTTTTTCAACCAAATATCCGGCCAGTTGGCCAAAGCCTAAACCGGCGAGCACCGCTTTACGTTCTATATCGGGCGTGTCGGTGACGAAGGCGGCGGACTTCGGGTAGAGATAACGTTTTTGGCTAAATTCCCAGGGCCAGTAGCGCCCTGTTTTGCGGTTCACCAGCGCGACAATAGGCAGATGGGCGAGTTGGTCTATCTGCTCCGGCGGCGGCAGGCGAACGAGCAGCGTCGGCGAGGCAACCAGATGGAAAGGCATGGTTCGGGGCTGGCGAACGATACAGGTTTGGTCATGCAGAAAGCCGATGCGAATGCCGATATCAATTCTTTCATCGACCAGATCGCTGTGGATGTTCGACAGGTGGAATTCGAGCGTAATCGCAGGATATAAACGTGCGAACTCCGCCAGTATCGGCATGACGACCTCGCTGCCATAGGTGTGCGGTGCCGTGATGCGCACCACGCCGGTGAGATCTTCCGCCTCTTTCCCTTTCGCCTGAAACAGCTTGTTAAACTGATCTATCGCCGCTTTGGCTTGCTCAGCAAAGCCGAGGCCGAAATCCGTGATTTTTACGTTTCTGGTGTTGCGGTGGAACAGCTGTTCACCGAGCAACGACTCCAATTCTTTGATAGCTCGGGTGACTTTCTGCGGGGAAATGCCGAGTCTGGTCGCTGCGCGTTTAAAGTTCATCTCCTCAGCGGCGCAGCAGAAAATGCGCAAGGCTTCTTGTCTGTTTTGCACTCTCGCCTCTTTGT
Organism: Serratia sp. YC16; assembly: GCF_009707615.1. NCBI lineage: Bacteria > Pseudomonadati > Pseudomonadota > Gammaproteobacteria > Enterobacterales > Yersiniaceae > Serratia > Serratia sp. YC16. The sequence goes on from NZ_WLYN01000001.1 coordinate 212,862, forward strand.
TCCAAAAAATGGAATTCTAAAAGCATAACACTTCCATTTACTGATGGTAAACGGCGGATAAAGTATTCGTACTGACCAACAGAAAAGGAACGAGAGATGAACCGTATTTCAGGCAAAGTGGTGGTGATTACCGGCGGCAGCAGCGGGCTGGGCGAAGCGACCGCAAAACATTTGGCGGCGCAGGGGGCGACGGTGGTGGTGGCGGCGCGCAGGAAAGATCGTCTTGATACGCTGGTTCGGCAAATCGTTGGCGACGGCGGCACCGCGTTGGCGCTGCAGGTGGATGTGACGAAGCGCCAGGAGGTCGAAGCGATGATCGCCCAGGCCGTCAGGCAGTTTGGCAAAATTGATGTCTTGGTCAACAACGCGGGGCTGATGGCGATCGCACCGCTGAGCGCCGTAAAGGTCGATGAATGGGAACGGATGATCGATATCAATGTGAAAGGCGTGCTGTACGGCATCGCGGCCACCTTGCCGCTGTTCGAAAAGCAGCAATTCGGTCATTACATTACCATTTCCTCCATTGCCGGCAAGAAGGTGTTCAGCCCCGGCGGCACGGTCTATAGCGGCACCAAATTCGCAGTCAGCGCGATAGCCGAAGGTTTGCGCCACGAAGTCGGCGGAAAGATCAGAACCACGACGATCGCCCCCGGCCTGATCGACACCGAACTGAAACAGGGCAGTTCGCACGCGGAAAGTTTGCAGGCCGTCGGCGAACTCTACCAGAGCCAGGCAATTTCCGCCGATGCCATCGCACGCGCTATCGCCTATGCGATCGAGCAGCCTTCGGACGTGGACGTGAGTGAGATTGTCATCAGGCCGACCGTGCAGGAATTTTAAATCGCCAGAGGCACCTCCTGGGCTTTTAGCCGTATTTTCTTATCGTTACGAGGTATTCTATGCGTCGCAATCTGCTTATTGGCGCCTTTTTCGCCGCTTTTTCTGCCGCTGCAATGGCCGCGGCGCCTTTTTCTAAAACAGACAATCCCGGGTTCTACCGGATCATGCTGGGTAATCTGGAAGTGACGGCCCTGTCTGACGGCATCAGCCCCATGCCCGCCGATAAAATCTTGATCAACACCGGGCCGCAGCAGCTTGAAGCGGCAATGGCGGCCAACAACCTGTCGCTGCCGTTGCCGACCTCGGTGAACGCCTACCTGATCAACACCGGAAGCAAGCTGGTTCTGGTCGATGCCGGCACCGGCGCGCTGCATGGCGACATGCTGGGCAAAATGATGAAAAACCTGAACACTTCCGGCTATCAGGCGGAGCAGGTGGATGAGATTTATTTAACGCACCTGCATCCCGACCATGTGGGAGGCTTGATGGCGGACGAGCGTCTTGCCTTCCCGAATGCCACCGTTTGGGTGGAAAAAGACGAAGTCGCTTTTTGGCTGAACGAAGAGAAAAAACGGCAGGCGGAAGAGAAAGATAAACGTTTCTTCGATGCCGCCATCGCCTCATTACAGCCTTATGTCACGGCGGGAAAACTGAAAACCTTCGAAGGCAATCAGGTACTCACCCCGGGCATTTCGGCTATCGATACGCGTGGGCACACGCCAGGGCACAGCGTGTTCGCCGTCGAAAGCAAAGGGAAAAAGATGGTGATTTTGGGGGATATGATCCACGTTGCCTCGGTGCAGTTTCCCGATCCGAATGTCGCCATCGCCTATGATATCGATGTCCCTGCCGCCGTAGCGCAGCGCAAGCGGCTGTTCGATGACCTTGCGCAGCAAAGGGCGCTGGTCGCAGGGGCGCATCTGTCCTTCCCGGGCCTTGGCTACATCAATAAAAAGGGGACGGGTTATGACTGGCAGCCGCTGAACTATGGCGCGCTTAATCAACATTAATCGGCATAAGCATGAGGCAATAAGGCAGGAGAACAATGTGAAGGGGCCAGGCGGCCCCTTTTCTTGATGTTCAGAAAGCCGCTTCCCTGCAGGGCGAAGGGCTTTCACGCGGTACGTAGTGTGTTATTTTTGCCGGCGTGGATAATCAGGAATCGGGTAAAAGGTGATGGTAAATTCGGCATTTATGCATCGTTTTGCCGCATTGGGCGGGCTTGAACTGCTCGTCGCGGACTTTTCAGACCATCGATTTGGCGTGCATTGGCATGATACCTGGTCGATTGGCGTTGTCCTGCGCGGCGCTAATAACAACAGCGCCAAAGGCGATGCCGACGGTATCGTCAGCCGTGGGCAAGTCAGCCTCATCGCGCCGGGGCAGATGCATGCCGGGACAGTGCTGGGTGATGAGGGATGCCATTATTTCATGTTTTATCCCAGCCACGAGATGCTGCTGGACGCGGCGGAAAACATGGAGATGCCTCTGCCGCCGGCGGTGCAGGGGAAGCATATCGACCATGCGCCTTTCGCCAACCGATTGTGTGAGGCCGCCGCGGTGCTGACCGCAGCGCAATCCAGCCATTTTGACCGCGAGGTGGCATGGAGCCACTGCGTGGCGGATCTGCTTCAGGTGTGTTCACCGCGGCGAGCGCCATTGGCAGGCACCGGCCTCACGCCGGGTTTGCGCAGAGCGAAAGAGTATCTGCACGATAACCCGGCGCGGGAAGTGCGTCTGGAGACGCTGGCGCAGGCCGTCGGCATGTCTAAGTTCCACCTTTGCCGTCAGTTTTCGGCGCAATTCGGTTTATCACCGAACCGTTATCAGCGGCAACTCAGATTACAACAGGCCAAGAGCTTGCTATCCCGAGGCGACGACATCGCGGAAATCGCCAGCGCCTGCGGATTTGCCGATCAATCGCACATGGGAAGGGTGTTTAAGTCGACTTACGGCGTCACACCGCGCAGCTATCGCGACCGATGCAGTTGAGCAATATCATTCTATCTCGCCGACGCAAAGGGACTGACAATGCGCCTTTTTGACGACGAGAGAAACCATGTTCATCGATATTTCCACGCTGGGTTTATTTGCTCTTTCAGCCGCCGCGTTAACGCTTATCCCTGGCGCCGACATGCTTTGCGCACTGTCTAATGCCATAAGCCAGGGAACGAAAGCGGGGCTGGTTACCGTATTGGGCGCGGTCACCGGGGTGACGTGCCACATCGGCCTTGCCATTGCCGGCGTTACGGCGCTAATTGCCTCTTCGCCCGTGTTGTACGAGTGCTTTGTCGTTGGCGGCGCGCTTTATATCCTGTGGGTTGGCTTTGGCATTTTTAACAGCAAAAACGCTGTCAGCCTGCAAAACAACCGTGAACGAAAAAGTCTTAATAAACTTTATTCGCAGGGGCTACTGACCAATTTGCTGAATCCTAAAGCCATCATCTTTACTCTGGCGTTTATCCCGCAGTTTATTCGAATGGAAGCCGGCATGCCGGGCATGCAGATGCTGATATTAGGCATTGAGCTCATTGTTATTATGTTCCTTATTGAGATACCTCTGGTCTTTCTTGCGGGTAAAATTGCACTGAGCATTCAACTGCGTCCGACTGTCGGCATCTATGTGAATAAATTTTTTGGCGGCGTCATTCTGTTATTGGCCATTGCCATTCTGGCCGCGCGTTTATTCTAAAAGTTCAAATTCGCTTTTGACAAAGTTGTTCGATCGATAAGGTTTTATGTTCGCCCCGCTATGCTGCACGGCGAGCCATTACCGTAATATTCTCCCGAGTTTCACTGACACTGAGGAGAATGACTAATGAAACGCTTTGAAAATAAAGTTGCCCTGGTGACGGGCAGTTCAAAGGGAATTGGCGCAGCTATTGCTAAACGCCTGGCGGCGGAAGGCGCCGTGGTTTTCATTAACTATTCCCGCGGGCGTGAAGATGCCAACCGGTTGGTTAAAGAAATCAATGAGCAGGGCGGCGTCGCTTTTCCGCTGCAGGCCAATGTCGGCATTGAGGCCGAGGTCAACGGCCTGATGCAAAGCATTGTCGAGCAGTATGGTCGCCTGGATGTACTGGTCAATAACGCCGGGGTGTATGCCACCAATAGCCTGGAGGCATTCAGCGACGCGGAATATGAAAGACACTTCAATTTAAATGTCAAAGGGCTGATTTATTGCTGCAAGGCGGCGGTCGCCGCCATGCCTGAATCGGGCGGCAGCATCGTCAATATCAGCTCCAGCGTGACGTCGTTTACGCCGGCCAATTCGCTGGTTTATACCGCTTCAAAGGCCGCGGTGGATTCTATCACCAAGACGCTGGCCAACGAGCTGGGCGGGCGCAAGATCCGGGTCAATGCGGTCAACCCTGGCTTGGTCATCACGGAAGGCGTGCATGACAGCGGCTTTTTCGACGCCGATTTTAAAACGCACATTGAATCCATCACCCCGCTGGGGCGCATCGGCACACCGGCGGATATCGCACCGGCCGTGGCCTATCTCGCCTCGGACGAGGCGGGTTGGGTGACCGGCGAAAGCCTGATCGTCGGCGGCGGTTTACATTAATTTTGCTATGAATGGAACAGAGATGACATTAGATAAAGCCTACGGGCCACTGATTAACGGCGTGTTCGAGCTGGATGGCGCGGACATTCATCCCGTCATTTCCCCCTCGACCGGGGAGCGCCTGGCGGATTTACACTACTGTAACGAACGGGACGTCGAGCACGCCGTGTTGGCGGCGGAAGCGGCTTTCCCCGCCTGGAAAGCATTAGGGCAGCAGGCCCGCGCCCGCCTGGTGGCGCAGCTGGCGGATGTGCTGGAAAGCGATCTGGAAAGAATGGCGCAAATCGACGCGCAGGATGTGGGCCGCTGTATCAGCGAAGTGCGCCGCGATTATCAAACGGCGGTCAGACACTATCGCTATTTCGCTGCGGTGGTCATGGGGCACGAAGACAGCGGCAGAAGCATTGCGGATGGCTACAGCCTGGCGAAACGCGAGCCGCTTGGTGTCTGCGGGCAGATTATCCCCTGGAATGCGCCGGCGATCATGGCGGCGTTCAAGCTGGCGCCGGCGCTGGTGACCGGCAACACGGTGGTGCTGAAGGCCGATGAAAATGCCTCGCTCTCCACGCTGGAGCTGGGCAAGATGATCGCTAACATTTTCCCCGCCGGCGTCGTCAACATCATTACCGGGCTGGGAGGCGTGGCGGGGGCGGCGCTGACCGGCAACCGCAAGGTGCGCAAGCTTTCGTTCACCGGCAGCACGGAGGTGGGCAAGCTGGTGGCCAAGGCCGCCGCGGAGCGGCTGGTGCCCGTTACGCTGGAGCTGGGCGGGAAGAGCCCCAATATTGTGTTCCCGGACATCGAAGAGATGGATGCGGTGGTGGACAACGTGACCTTTGCCGCTATCCACAATAACGGCCAGTCCTGCCTGGCGGGGACCCGGCTGTTCGTTCACGCGGACATTTATGACCGTTTCAGCGCCAAGCTGGTGGCGGCTTTCGAACGGGTGCGCGTCGGTTCACCGCTGGCCGAACACTCCCGGGTCAGCTGCCTGGTTTCCGAGAAACAGGGCGAGCGAGTGCTGGCTTATATTCAGACCGGTCTCGATGAGGGTGCCACCCTGCTGACCGGCGGCAAACGCCGCGCCGTCGCCGGCTGTGAGCACGGCTATTTCATTGAGCCGACGATTTTTGCTGCGGAAAATGGCATGCGCATTTGCCAGGAAGAAATTTTCGGGCCGGTGCTGACGCTGATAAAATGGTCAGACTACGACGAGATGATCGCCCAGGCTAACGACAGCGAATATGGGCTGGCGTCGGGGATCTATACCCGCAGTCTGAAAAATGCCCTGGCGACCGCAGACCGGCTGGAAGCCGGCTCCGTTTGGATCAACCGCTATTCGAATATTACCGATGGCACCGCGTTCGGTGGTTACAAGAACAGTGGGATCGGCCGCGAGTTCTGCAAGGAAACGCTCAATGCCTACACGCAAATAAAAACCATCACGCTGCAGACGGATCTGCCCGCCGCCTGGTTTGCCGAATAAGGATAAGACCGGCACAGGGACGTGCCCCCGTTGGCTGCTTCATGCGGTATGGCTGCCAATGTAACTCCTTGGCGACGCGCCCATGCTTTTCTTGAACGCGGTGCTGAAGGCGCTTTCCGATTCATATCCCAGGTCAAAGGCGATCTGGGATATTTTTTCTTTATTGGCGACCATTCGCTCGATGGCCAGGCTAAAACGCCAGATGCGAATGTATTCGTTGACGCTGTAACCGGCCAGCTTTCTGAACCGGGTGGTAAAGGCGGTGCGCGACATGCCGGCCACGCCGGCGAGCTCGTCCAGACGCCATTTCTTGCCCGGCTGGTCGTGTATGCTGGTCAGCGCCAGACCGATATTTTTGTCCGCCATGGCGTAAAACCAGCCCTCGCCGCGCCCAAGCGCGCCGGAAGAAAGCAGCACGCGCAGCGCCTGCGTCAAAATGATCTGCAGGAGATGCTCGGTGATGAGCTCGCTGCCCGGGCCAGGTTTTTCTATTTCCGATGAGAGGCGACTCAAGTAATCCTTAATGCCGGCGTTCTCTTCCCGCTGCGTTTTGATCACGATGGGTTCGGGCAGGCTGGTGATAAAACGGAAGGTATCGTTGATCTGAAACACGAACCGGCAACCGACAAAGGAAAAATCGTTCCCGCCGTTGCTGAAGCAGGAGGAGCGGTCTTTCATCACGTGAATTTTTCTTATATCGATGGCCGGCGCGTTAGGCGCATCAAAAATGCTGAATTCGCGACCGCTGGATAAGATCAGCACATCGCCTTGTTCAATCGGGTAACTGTTTGCATCGCCCGCCATATTAATGAAAAAAGATCCGCGTTTGGCGATATAAATTTTCATCCCGGAATAGCCGGGAAACAGCGCTTTGGTATTGGCGCTCAGGTCAAACGTCACAATTTTCTGGCTGCTGATTTTTAGCCGGGAAACAATATCGGATAACGGATCCATCATTACCTGCTTGTCTGATGCGTTTACTGTAGAGAATAGCCGCTATTTGGCTATCGCAGTATATTTGGCCTCGCCGAGCGGCGAGGTGAAAGCATTATGGGTGAGGCGAAAGCCGGTGTACAGGCTATCCCGCTGTCCTGTCCGAACGATAAGAAAAAAAGTGCGAACGCGAAAGTTCAGCATCCGGCCGGGTGTTACGATCGTTTTTTTTCATGATGGTGACATAATGACTTCTTACCGGACAAACCGCAGCCAGGTGAGCCTATTGGCTGCGTTGACGATCGCGTTATTTTTTATCTTGTTGAACAGCGGCTCTCCCACGCCGTTATATCCCTTATATCAACAAACCTTTGCCCTGAGTAATATCGACCTGACCTTCATTTTCTCTTCCTACGGGTTTGGCGTATTGCTGGCCTTGTTTTTATCACGCAGGCTCACCATCACCGATAACAATGCCCGGTTGCTGGTGGTGGTTTCGCTATTGTTGGTGGTGGTGCCAACGCTGTGCTTTTCCATGGCTCGCTCTTTGCAGGCGCTGTGTCTTTTCAGGTTTATTTCCGGCTTGGGAGCCGGCACGGCCACGGCCATCATCAATATCTTGTTGATTAAGTTCAGCCGTGGCGACAGCGCCAAACGCGCCGCGCTGCTGGGCAGTATGGCGTTGGTGACCGGCCTGGCGCTCGGGCCGGTGATCGGCAGCGTTTACGCTCAGCTGGCGTTTTACCCGCTCACCGCGCCGGCAATGACCGTTGCCGCGTTGGTTTTACTCTCCGCGATCGCCATCGTTCTGCTTTGGCCGAAGAAAGGATTGCCTGCCCTCGGCGTTGCGGACACGAAAACGGCAGAAAAGGGCGCCGGTTTTAGCCAACCGCTGTTCTATCTGTTGGCGCTGTGCGTGTTTATCTCCTGGTCATACGCTGCGCTGATCCTGTCGCTGGGGCCGACGGCCGCGATCCATGTCTTCGGGCTTAAATCAGCCGCTGATTTTGGCTATATCGCCACCGGGTATTTACTGGTGGCCGGCGTGGTGCAGTTCACGATCCCGCGTTTTCTTCAGCCTGAATTTTCTTTAGTGTTGGGGCTGATTGCGCAGGTTTTCTCCATGGTCATGATGACCATGGCGCTCGAGAGCGGTTCTGTGGCCGGTGCGGCGGTGAGCCTGGCGCTGTCCGGCTTCTCGTATGGCGCGGTTTTTGTGGGCGGCGCTATTCTGGTCAACAAGCTCTCACTCGCGGCGCCGGGATGGAACGCGGTATCGAAGTTTTACTTTATCGTCTATTTGTTCAATATCACGCCGCCGGCCGCAGGTTGGCTGGCGGATAACATAGGGGTATTGAGCGCCTTGCTGGCCGCTATTGCCCTTTTTATGGCGATATATATCGCCTTTGCCGCGCTGGCGCTGTGGGCGCTGTTGTTGAGAAAGGCGTGATGGGGGAATGGCTTTACAAAGCCCCCTGGCTTTCCATAAACTTGGCGGCGTGTTTAGACGATGAGCGTTGGCAATTGCCGCATAATAACGGCGGCCCGGCGAGCAATCTGGTTCTGACACGCACATGTTCTACATATGTTCAGGTAAGAGAACGGCCCCATCGTTTTTTGCCGGCGCCCCGGATACCGGCGTCGCAGTGAGGATGGGGTGATGCTGTGCCGGCACCAGTGAAGAGAGCAATATCCGCCTTCACCGGTAGCCTCACGCATAGGTTACTGACCTGTTGATGAATTCTTAGATGGCCCGCCGTCTAACTCATTACAGGATTAACATATTGCGATGCTTACCCTAAATCATTCCCCCGTTTCACCGCGTTTTTTACCGCATTCACTCCCCCTTCAACGGAGCCTTGGCACCGATTTCGCCACTCAGGGTTCGCGAAAGCTTGGCTCGTTGGCCCGCATAAATAACCATTGAGAATCATTTTATGGAATGGAATGTAAACCAAACCAAGCTCTGCCGAGCGCAGATGGTTTCTCTGCCGAAGGCGGAAGTGCATGTGCATCTGGAGGGCTGTTTTGATCCGGAACAGCTCGCGGTCTGGGCGTTATCCTCAGGGATACCGATGCCCAGAGAGCAGGACGAACTACTGAATTTTAACGGGCTTGCCGATTTTCTCGCGTTCCTCGACTGGTCCTGTGGCCTGGTGAGCAGCCGCGAACGCCTGGCGCAGTTAAGCTACTCCTATGCGCAACGGCTGTCGCAGAATGGCGGACTGTACGCCGATCTTATTTTCAACCCGACCCATTGGAAAGCGTGGCGCGGCAGGCTCGGTGAGATGATCGACGCGATTGACGCCGGTTTGCGCGCGGCTGAAGAGGATGGATTGGCGTCCGTTGGGCTGTGCGTCAGTTTGCTCCGCCAGCAAACGGCCGCCGAAGCCAGTGAGCTGGTGGATTTTTTAACCGCGCTGCGGCACCCCAGAGTGGTCGCGCTGTCCATCGATGGCAATGAGGCCGCCACCAAAGGCAGCGGTACGCGTTTCGCGCAGGCTTTCGCCCGGGCGGGCAGGGCCGGGTTGAAGCGAACCGTGCATGCCGGAGAGTCGAGCGGCGCAGAGGGCGTGCGCGATGCCATCCTGCTGTTGGGGGCCGATCGCATCGATCACGGCGTGCGGGCGATAGATGACCCGGCTGTCGTGGCGCTGTTGGCTGAACGACGGATCCCTATCGGCGTATGCCTGACCTCGAATATCAAACTTGGCGTCTATCCCCGCTACGCAGAACATCCGCTGCGCCGGCTGCGTGACGCCGGGGTCATCACGACCATCAATACCGACGACCCGGTACTATTACAAACCACGCTGGTGGATGAATACCTCATCTGTCAGGACGAATTTGAATTTTCCCCCCATGACATCGTCGATGTGGCCCTCAATTCTTTGGCTGCCAGTTTCGCCAGTGACGAGGCAAAAATGACGTATCGGAAGAAAATGGATTCTTGGGTTGCTTCTCTTAATACAGAAAATGGAGACAAGCGGTGAACGAGAAGAAAATAAAATTATATTTTGATTGCGATACCGGCATTGATGATGCGATGGCTCTGGGCTATTTGCTCGCTGAAAGTGACAAAGTGGATATTCTGGCGATCGGCACGGTTTGCGGCAACGTCGCCGCTGATGCCGGGGCCAGAAATACGCTGGAGCTCGCCCGCCTGGCCGGTTTTCCCGCGATCCCCGTCGCCGTAGGGGAACGAGATTACCTGCGCCATGCATATCTTTGCGATGTGCAGCATATACACGGTGACAACGGCATTGGCGATATCGCGCTGGAAGCCTCAGACGCCAAACTGGCGCCGCTGTCGGCCCCCGAACTGCTGGTTAAGTTAGCTAAGACGCACCCAGGGGAGCTGGATATCTTGGCGACCGGCCCGCTGACCAACATCGCCAAAGCGTTGCAGCTTGAGCCCGCATTGGCGGAGCTGATCGGCACGCTGACAATTATGGGCGGCGCGGCGCTGGCGCCCGGCAACCGAACGCCCGTTGCGGAGGCGAATATTGCCTGCGATCCGGAGGCGGCGGCCATCGTCTTTAAGGCGATGAAGAATATCGTCATGGTGCCGCTGGATGTCACTATGTCGCATACGTTCGAAGAGGCGGATCGGCTCAAACTGCTGTCGGCGGAGAGCCGATTTGCGCAGGCGATAGGGCGAATGCTGGAACGGTATATCCAGTTTTATATCAATACCTACGGCCGCAAAGCCTGTGCGCTGCACGATCCGGTGGCGGCGGTGTTGGCGGTGCAGGGTATCGGCGCCTGCCTTGCGCCTAACGTGAAGGTGACGATCGATGATTCTGACGGGCCAGGCCGCGGGCAAACCCTGTGTGACATGCGGGGGCGATATATGAACTATCCGCCGCAGCGCGATGCCAACTGCCATGTGGTGTTAAGCACCGAGCTTAATATGTCGGAGTTGCTGCTCGCGAAGCTGTTATCGCTGCCAGCGGAGCCGCATAAACAATAAAGTGAAAAGGCGCGCGGGCCGGATTAGCCTGCGCGCTTCTCGACCAGAAAGTCCAGCAGCGCCCTGACCTTGGAAGACATGTGCTCACGGGAGGGAATGTACAGATAGAAGCCGGGGAAGGGCTGCGACCAGGCCTGCAGTATCCGCACTAACTCACCGCGTTCCACCATCGCTTTCACGGCGAAATCAAAGTGCTGAATAATGCCGACGTGCTGTAATGCGGCGCGGATCATGCCGTCGTCGTCGTTGGTGATCACGCTGCCTTTCGGTTCGACGGAAAAGGTATGGCGCGCGTGCCGCTCGACGGTGGAAAACTCCCATTGATAAATGGCGCCGCTGGTTGCGTGGCGAAAAGCGATGCAGTTGTGGTTGACCAGATCCGCCGGCGTGGCGGGCGTGCCGTAACGGCTGAGGTACTGCGGCGTGGCCACCGCCGCCAGCGCCACCTGTGGCGTGATGGGGATCGCCACCATATGCTCGGCGAGGCTTTCACCCAGCCGAATGCCGGCGTCGTAACCTTCGGAAATGATGCTGGCCATGCCGTCGTCCATCACCAGTTCAAGCTTCAGCCTGGGGTAGCGCATCAGGAATTCGCCGATATGCGGTTCGATAAAGTGCTTGGCGGCCGTGCGCGAAGTGTTTATCCGCAGCAGCCCCGCCGGTTCATGGCGGCTCTCTTCCAGCGTGCCGACGGCGTGCTCGATCGTGCTAAGGGCGGGCGTCAGGGCTTCCAGCAGGCGTTGCCCTTCCTCGGTGAGCGACATATCGCGGGTGGTGCGGTAGAGCAGCTTGACGTTCAGCTGTTTTTCCAACGCCTTCAGGTTTTGCGACAGCGCGGCGCGGGAAACGCCCATTTGGGCCGCCGCTTTGGTAAAGCTGCGGTGCTGCGCGATATGCGCGAACCACGCCAGTGAAGGAAGCAGGGAAGGATCCATCGAGATGCCCGTATTGTAAATTACAGCTTAACACTGTAGTCCATTCTATGGGCTTATCAAAGAACAATACGGCGTATAAAGTGAGCGTTATCCCAGCGGAAGCGATGCCGAGCGCGTTTCCCGAGCCAGCAACCCTGTGAGGAACTCATGATGAAAACGGTCAAAATCAAACGTCAGTATTGGGACATCGCGGCGGATATCCACTTCCCGCCGGATTTCGACGAGCGGAAAAAGTACCCGGCGATCATCAGCGCCCATCCAATTGGCAGCTGTAAAGAGCAGACCTCGGGCACTGTCTATGGGGCGGCGCTGGCGAAAGCCGGCTTTGTGGTCATCGCGTTCGACGCCAGCTTCCAGGGCGAGAGCGGCGGCGAACCGCGCTTTATCGAAGATCCCGCCCAGCGCGTGGAAGATTTTCGCGTCGTGACCGATTATCTGGTGACGTTGGACTACGTTGACGACCAGCGTATCGGCGTGCTCGGCATCTGCGGCGGCGGCGGTTACGCCATCAATGCTTCGATGACCGAGCGGCGCATCAAAGCGGTGGCGACCATTACCGGCGCCAACTATGGCCGGGTGATGCGCGAGGGCGTGTTGGCCAATGGCGATCCTGTGGCTTTCCTGGAGGATATTGCCCGGCAGCGCACCGCAGAGGCGCGCGGCGCGGCGTTGCGTGTGGATGTGGGCCTGTACCCGAGCGTTGAGGCGGCGCAACAAGACGGCGCCGATATCGATCTGCGCGAGGCGACGGAATACTACCGTACGGCGCGCGGCGAGAAGCCGAACGGTGTAAACAAGACGCTGTATTCCCATAACGCGGTAGCCGTGGGCTGGGACGCGTTCCACCTGGCGGAAGTGCTGCTGACCCAGCCGCTGTTGGTAATTGTCGGCAGCAAACCCGGCCTGTTCGGCGCGCTGCGCGACGGCTATGAGATTGTGCGCCGCGCCAAGTCGCAGCACAAAGAGCTGGTGGTGGTAGAAGGCTGGTCACATTACGATCTCTACGACAAACCGGAGCCGGTAGCTCAGGCGCTGGAGAAGCTGGTGCCGTTCTTTAAAGCGACGCTGTAAGCGGCGGGCCGGAGGGCGAGGGAGGTTTCTCCCTCGCCGTGGCGTCAGCGGCTGCGCCGCGACATCACCCGTTTGTCTTTCGGCCGATCCTGCCAGTCTTCAACCTGGTTATTGAAGTTGTCCGCCAGCAGGTAGGCCGGGGTTTTCGCCAGCCAGTCGGACAACGAAATGTCCTGATAGATACCGTTGTCCATCACGATCAGTACCTTCAAATCCTCATCGCCGATGTTCTCGATGTAATGGCCGAAGCCCTGCGGCACGTAGCCGACGTCTGAAGGTGCGTACTCTTCCGTCTGCGCGTGGCCGTGCGAGCTGAACACCGTCATGCGGCCTTTGCCGGAAATATAGTATTGCCATTCGTTGGCATTGGGGTGCCAGTGCAATTCCCGGATCGCGCCGGGTTTCACGATCTCGATGATGCCGGTCATGGTGGTGGAGATGGGGAATTCTTTCGACGACACCAAATGCACGCTGCCGGCGTCATTTTCAAAGAACGGTTTTTGCTTCATTAATTCATAGCGGTGGGTCAGCGGGGCGTTATTTAATCCGCCGTCGTTTTTCGGTAATGGCAAGGCGGGCGGAACGGCGCCGCCGACAATATAAGCCTCGCCCTGTTTGGCCTTGGAAAATACCGCCGCCGGCATGTCGACGCTTTTTTCCAACACCTCTTTCGGCATATGCGCCACCCAATCGGTGATGCTGAAGGTGCCGAATTCGGAGAAGTGGCCGTTATCGAACGCCAGAATAAAATGCGCGCCGTCCGCCAACGCCTGAATGGAATGGCCGTAACCTTTCGGGAAATACCACACGTCGCCGGGGCCGAAATCCGCCACCTCACATTTTCCTTCAGGATCGAGGATGGTGATGCGCGCATGGCCTTCCAGCATGAACGCCCATTCGGCAGCGATGGCGTGCCAGTGCAGTTCGCGCACGCCGCCCGGCTCCAGCGTCATGTCGACGCCGGCCACGCCCTCGGAGATCGGAAACTGCTCGACGGTGGCTTCGCGCGCCCAGCCGCTGGGCAGGCTGCGTTTTTTGCTGTCGGTGAATTTGTATTTATAGAGATGCTGGGCATCGGCAGGTGGCTGGTAGCTGCTGGGGGGCACGATATTGCGATGGTCGTCGGCAGCGGCATTTTTGGCGATGCCGCCGATCATGCCGGCGGCGGCCGCACTGACGGCGGAGACTTTCAATATATCACGACGCGATAGCATAGCATTTTCTCCAATATAAAACCGTGCGCCTGCAGAGGCAGGCGACAGGGAAGGCGCGATCGCCATTGAAATGGTTTTTGTCATCGGCGGGATTTTGCTGTGACCCTTAAATCCTAGCGGCTGGCGTTTATTAGGTAGGCGCTTATTTGTTTGCGTTTGTTACTAAGTGAGTGCGGGTTTAATTAATTCATCGGAAGTTGAATAGTCATTAATAGGAATTAAATTTAATCGCCGATAGGTTTAAATAGATAATAAACGAACGTCATTTTTTATTGGCCGTTCGGGCTATTTGTTATGACTGCCCCACGGTCTCCAGCACCAGCTGACGAAAGCGCTCGACGATCGGCGAAGCCGGGCTGCGGCGCAGCGCCAGGTAAAGCGGGGCGCTGAGCTGCGCTTCTTCGGCGAGGGGGCGGTAGACGATGCCGTCGCCGCCCAGCCGCCGCATTGAGCCGGGCACCACTGACAGCCCCAGCCCGGCGCCGACCAGGCTGAGGGTGGCCGGCAGGCGCGGCGCTTCCTGCACGATGCGCGGGCTGAAGCCGGCTCGGTGGCAGGCGGCCAGGATGGCGTCGTACAGCCCCTGGCCGGCCGGGCGGCGATAGAGAATAAAGGCCTCGTGGGCCAGTTCGGCCAGCGGCAGCGGCTGCTGCGTCTCTTGCGCCAGCCGGTGGCCCAGCGGCAGGGCGACGATCATCGGTTCGCTGAGCACCGGTTCCACGCTCAGGCCGGGAATGCCGCTGGCCGGCGAACGCACGAAGGCGGCATCGAGGCGTTGTTCGAGCAACGCCTCCATCAGCTCGCCGCTGCCGGCCTCTTCCAGCTGGGTGGTGATGCCCGGCAAGATGTCGCGGTAGCGGCGTAGCAGATTGGGTACGAACGGGTGCAGCGCGGCGGAGCTGGTGAAACCGATGGCGATGTGGCCCTGCTCGCCACGGGCGGCGCGCTGGACCGCTTCGCTCAGGCGCTCGGCGCGCGCCAACAGGGCGCGGGCTTCCTCGAACAACACGCTGCCCGCTTCGGTGACGCGCACGCCGCGCGGCAGGCGCTGCAACAATTTCACGCCCAGTTCGTCTTCAAGCCCCTGCAACAGGCGGGTGAGCGGCGGCTGCTGGATAAACAGCCGCTCGGCGGCGCGAGTGATGTTGCCTTCTTCCACCACGGTGACGAACGCCCGCAGGCGACGCAGTTCGATCATAGCCATACCTCAAAGGTATCTTTAGTTGTTCTGGAATGCATTAGACATCATGGCACGGCGGCGCGCATGATACCAGACATCAAAACAAGCGATGTGGAACGGCAATGTCATGTCAGATATCAATACGTTAAAAACGCACCCGGCGGCAGCGCCGGGCAACGCGGAGCTGTTTTTAGGCTTTCTGTGGCTGGGGCTGATCGGCTTTGGCGGCGTGTTGCCGCTGGCACGCAGCATGTTGGTGGAGCGCCGGCGCTGGCTGAGCGGCGAACAGTTCACCGAGCTGCTCGGGCTGTGCCAGTTTCTGCCCGGCGGCAATGTGATCAACCTGTCGGTGGCGGTGGGGATGGAGTTTCGCGGGCTGCGCGGCGCGCTGTGCGCTTTGCTGGGCCTGATCAGCGCGCCGACGGCGATCGTGGTGGGACTGGGCGTGGTCTATGCCCGTTTCCAAAACGATCCCCACGTTCAACATGTGTTCGCCGGTCTGGCCGCCGCCGCCGCCGGGTTACTGCTCTCGACCGGGATTAAGATGCTGCTGCCGCTGCGCGGCAAGTGGGCGGCGCTGGCGATTGTGGCGCTGGCCTTGATCGCCATCGCCTGGCTGCGGCTGCCGCTGCTGCCGACCATGCTGGTGCTGGCGCCGCTGAGCATTTTGCTGATGTGGCGGTGGCCGTCATGAGCGGGGTGTTGATTGCGTTGGCGCTGATCTTCACCGAGCTCTCTCTGCTGGCGTTCGGCGGTGGCATGACCATTCTGCCGGAGATGCAGCGGCAGGTGGTGGAGGTGCATCAGTGGATGAGCGCCCAGGAGTTCAGCGCGCTGTTCGCCATGGCGCAGGCCGCGCCGGGGCCGAACATGATGATCGTGCCGCTGGTTGGCTGGCATGTGGCGGGTTGGGCGGGGCTGCTGGTATCTTCGGTCGCCAAATTCGGGCCGTCTTCCATCGTCACGCTGCTGGTGATGGGCGCCTGGCGGCGCTTTAAGGATCGCCCGTGGCGCCGCATCGTGCAGGCCGGGCTGGTGCCGCTCACCGTGGGGTTGGTGGCGGCCAGCGGCCTTTTGATCGCCGAGGCTTCCGCGCCCAATTGGCGGTTGGCGGCGATCGTGGCGCTGGCGACGGGATTGAGCATGAGCAAGCGCCTCCATCCGCTGTGGGTGCTGGCGGGCGGCGCGCTGCTCGGCTTGCTGTTCGCCTGAGGGATTAGCGCGGGATCAGCACAAAGCGCGAAGGGCCGTTGCGGTCGATCAGCTCATAGCGCTTCGGCGCGGTCAGGGCCAGAAACGCCACCATGCTCCCTTCGGCGTCGGTCAGCGTCATGCCGTCCGGCGTCGGCCGCCAGGCGACCGGCAGCGCGTGCAGTGCTAACGGCTGCAGGCACTGGGCGGAGGCGGTGAAGCGGAAAGCGTTGGTGTTGGCTACCGCTTCGTCGCTCAGCTGCACCTCGCAGACGGTTTTACCGTCGCCGATGGCGGCGAGCTGCCAGTCGCCCTTCAGCGCGGCGGGTTCCAACAACGGCAGTGAACTGCCCAGGGCACTGCTGCACAATACGCTCATAACGACTCCTGTCAGGCTGGCGCGGCGCAAGGCGCGCATAAGGAAATGGGTTGGCATCGGGTCACTCCTTTCGGCTGTCCGTTCACACCTTAGCACGTTCCCAGCGGGATGATGAGGCAAGGATTAGGTTTTTTAATCCTCGATAATTCTGATCTAACCGGCGATACCATGCCTATAAAGACGAGTCATTAGCCCACTGATACGCTTATCTTTCTCATTAATACCGCGCTAATACAAATCGTTATGATTATTTCCGCCTTAACGCCCGGCGCGATGATGCGCGGCGGCGTGGGCTCGCGCCGTCGGGGGTAATGACTATACTGGTCAATCCTAAGCCATGGCTTAGATTAGAACGACTGATGAATAGTCTTACAAAGCGAGTGGATTCCTACTGTGTAAAAGGAGAATGCAATGAGCAGTCGCCACAACGACATTTTGCAAGATGACGATGAGTTCACCAGCCTGTCCGCCACATCCCCCAACGATCATAACTATCAGTTTTACTATCACCGACCCGGCAGCCTCTATGATGGGTTAGGGTACGGCGCGCTGTTTACGCTGGATAACGCCAACCTGTACAGTAACCAGCGCGGCGGAGCAGCCATCAACAACCTGGGCAAAATCCGCGATAACTTCAGCTTCGATCGCGCTGCCGATCAGCTGACGCGACCGGGCCTGACGCACAACGGCGATCAGGTGTATCACCAGCCGGTGGCGCTGACCTATTCCTTTCTGACGCAGAGCGCGCTGAACCGCATCGGCCAGACCGGCGACGGTGACAAGGGGCTGCAGCCGCTGACCCTGGCGGCGCAGGCTCAGGCGCTGAAATCGATGCAGGCCTGGGCCGATGTGGCGAACGTAACCTTTACTGCGGCGGCGTCCACCGACATCAACCACCGCGCGGATATTACCTTCGCTTACTTCACCCAGCGCGCCGACGGCAGCACCGCCGCCGGCAGCGGCCCGAATGCCATCAACGCTTACGCCTATTACCCGCCGAGCTCCAAAGCGGGCAGCGATAACGCCTTCGCCGGCACGGTATGGTTCAACAAGAACTTCGCCACCCATAAGGCACCGGTTAGCGGCGACTTCAGCAGCCAGACCTTCACCCACGAGCTGGGCCATGCCCTGGGGCTGGCGCACCCGGGATCTTATGACGCGTCGCTGGGCAACCCGAGTTACCAGAACGATGCGGCTTATTATCAGGATTCGCTGCAATACTCGATCATGAGCTATTTCAACGCCGGTTATACCGGCGCCGACACCAAAGGGGTATACGGCTATGGGCCGATGGTGGATGACATCGCCGCGATCCAAAAATTGTACGGCGCCAACATGAACACCCGCACCGGCGACACGGTGTATGGCTTCAACTCCAACACCGGGCGCGATTTCCTGACCGCCACGGCGGACAACGGCAAACCGGTCAACTTCGCGGTGTGGGACGCCGGCGGCAACGACACGCTGGACTTCTCCGGCTACAGCCAGCAGCAGATGATCAACCTGAACGACGGCGCGTTTTCCAGCGTCGGCGGCGGCACGCAGAACGTCGCCATCGCACGCGGGGCGATCATCGAGAACGCCATCGGCGGCAGCGGGCGTGATGTGATCATCGGCAACGATCAGGACAATCTGCTGGCGGGCAACGCCGGTTCCGATATCCTGTACGGTGGGCTGGGGGCGGATCATCTGTGGGGCGGCAAAGACGCCAATAACTTCACTGACTATTTCGTCTATCTCAGCGCCAAAGAGTCCACGGTGGCGGCGTTCGACGTGATTGAAGACTTCGAGCACGGCATCGACAAGATCGACCTCTCCGGCCTGCGTTTCAACAATAGCCTGAGCGAGCTGCGCTTTATCGACAGCGGCAGCGCCTTCAGCGGCCAGAAAGGCGAAATCCAACTCAACTTCGACGCCCTTAACGGCACCACCGATCTGTTGATGAACACCCACAGCAACAGCTACGCCGCCGACTTCAAGATCCACGTGGTCGGGCAGGTGGAGCAGAGCGATATTCTGTTTGCCTGAGGGTGATGAAGGGGAAAGAGAAAAGGGCCGAACGGCCCTTTTTTTACGACTGGGCCACTGCGCTTTCCACCGTGAAGTCGCCGGTGGTCACCTCGCCGGCGCGGCGGTAGTGGGCCACGATCACGCCGCCGGGTGAGACCACCGATTGGGCCAGCGTAAAGGCCGTCGGCGCAGCGTTTTCATCGAACAGCCGCTTGCCTGCGCCGAGCAGCACCGGGTAGGTGAGCAGGCGCAGTTCGTCCACCAGGTCGTTGGCCAGCAGCTGTTGCATCAGGGTGCTGCTGCCCTGCACCAGCAGCACCGGCCCCTGACCGCGTTTCAGCTCGCGCAGCCGGGCGATGATGTCCCGCCCCAGCCATTGGCTGTTCTGCCACGCCAGCGTCTCGCCGTGATGAGTGGCGACGTACTTGGTGGCCTGATTGAACGTGCGGGCGATATCGGCCGAAAACGGGTCGGCCTCGTCGGTGATCTGCGGCCAGTAGCCGGCGAAAATATCGTAGGTGCGCCGCCCGAGCAGCAAGTCAAAAGGCGCCGAGAAAAGATCGCCCATCGTTTCCGCGACGGCGTCATCCCAGTAGGGGGCGGTCCAGCCGCCGAAGCGAAAGCCGCCGCTGCGGTCTTCCTCCTGCCCGCCCGGCGCCTGCATCACGCCGTCAAGGCTGACGAAGGCGCTGGCAATAATCTGTCGCATGGCTGTCTCCTGCCGTTGAGTGCCAGCTGAAAGTTTAGCCGCCGCGCGGCGGCTGCGCCAACCGGGCGCTCAGGGTTGCAGCGCCTTGAGCAGCGCCTGATGGAAACGCTCCGGCTCCTCCATCTGCGGCGCATGGCCGAGCCCGTCGAACTCGATCAGCGTGGCGTGCGGGATCAGTTTCGCCGCCTGTTTGCCTAACACGTCATAATGCCCGATCGCGGCCTTGATCGCCGGCGGGGCGATATCGCTGCCGATGGCGGTGGTGTCGGCGGTGCCGATCATCAAGGTGGTGGGCGTTTGCAGATCCTTGAACTCGTAATACACCGGCTGGGTGAAGATCATGTCGTAGATCAGCGCCGAGTTCCACGCCACCAGGCGGTGGCCCGGCCCGTTGTTCAGCCCGGCCAGCATATCCACCCAGCGATCGTACTCCGGCTTCCAGCGGCCGCCGTAATAGGTACGTTGCTCATAGTTGCGGATGCCCTCGGCGGTGGTGTTCAGCTCGCGCTCGAACCATTGATCGACGCTGCGCCACGGTACGCCTTTCGCCTTCCAGTCCTCCAGCCCGATCGGGTTGACCATCACCAGCCGTTCCACCGCCTGCGGGTACATCAGGCTGTAACGCGTGGCCAGCATGCCGCCGGTAGAGTGGCCGATGACGATGGCGTTGCTGATTTTAAGATTCTGCAGCAGCCCGTGGGTATTTTGCGCCAGCTGCTGAAAGCTGTACTGGTAATGCGCCGGCTTGGTGGAGGAACAAAAGCCGATCTGATCCGGCGCGATGACGCGATAACCGGCCTTGCTCAGCGCCTTGATGGTGTCCTGCCAGGTAGCGGCGCAGAAGTTTTTACCGTGCAGCAGCAGCGCGGTGCGGCCGTTGGCGGCGCCTTCCGGCGGCACGTCCATATAGCCCATCTTTAATGTCTGCCCCTGCGAGGCGAAGCTGAACTGCAGCAACGGATAGGGGTAGTGGAAGCCCTGCAGTTCCGGGCCGAACTTCGGCGTTTCGGCGGCGGCGGTAAACGCGGCCAGCGCGGCGCACAGCAGCGCGCTGCGGGTTAATCTCAACATCCTGATCTCCTGAAAAGGGCGATAGCCGAGTATAGCCACAATCAGGGCGTCGGCGCGCCGGTGGATTCAGATAATTCTGTAATGTGACGACTTGATTCCAGGCAAGGTTCCGGCCAGGGCCTTTTTCACAGTGAACGCGGTCACGCCGCGCAACATTGATGGCCTCTGATGGTTTTATTTCAAGGCTAAGTTATGCGATGCTTAAGCATTATTTATGCAAAAGGATCCTCGCATGTCCGCTTTATCCCGCTGCGCTTTCAGCGAAGGCAGCGTCGCTTTGCCGGAAGGTTATGCCGATCGCACCGTCAACGTACTGCTGGCCGGCGATGACGTCTCCCCCTCAATCAATATTTCCCGCGATGCGCTGCAGCCGGCGGAGAACCTGGAAAGCTACGTCACCCGCCAGCTCGATGCGCTGGCTCAGGGGCTGAAAGGCTGGGCGTTCAAAAGCCGCGAACCGGCGACGCTGGGCGATGGGCTGGCCGCCGGTGAATGGGTGCGCGCCAGCTACCTGCGCGACGGCAAACGCATCTGGCAAAACCAGGCGGTGTTCGCGCTGGCGGAGGGCCGGGTGCTGGTGTTCACCCTGGCGATGGCGCGCAAGCTGACGCCGCAAGACGACGCGCTGCTGCTGCAAGTGTTGAGCAGCTACCGGGCGGCATAACGATGAACTCTTCACGTAAAAGGACCTTACGATGACCGAAGCGGCTCGCGTCGGCGATATTATCGGGCATTCCCATGCCCTGGCCGGCATGATTGCCGGCACGATTGTCGGCGGCCTGATCGCCGCCGCAGGCGCGGTGGCAGCGGGGGCGCTGTTCGTCGCCGGCCTGGCGGCTTCCTGTATCGGCGTCGGCGTGCTGCTCATCGGCGCCAGCCTGGCGGTGGGGTATCTCACCGGGGAGGCGGCCACCGCGGCGCGCGACGGCATTGCCGATGCCGGTGCCGGTAGCCTGACCCCCAAAGGCAATATTGTCACCGGCTCCCCCAACGTTTTCATCAACGGCAAACCCGCCGCGCTCGCCACCAACAGCCAGGTAGCCTGCAGCGACGACGGCCCGAGCATGCAAATGGCGCAGGGCTCCGATAAGGTCAGCATCAACGGCCAGCCCGCCTCGCGCGTGGGGGACAAAACCAACTGCGACGCGCAGGTGATGGAAGGCTCGCCCAACGTGTTTATTGGCGGCGGCACCGTCACCACCTTGCCGATCAAGCCCGAAGTGCCGGATTGGCTGTATAAGGTTTCCGATCTGACGCTGCTGTTCGCCGGCCTGGTGGGCGGTGTGGGCGGCGCTGCCGGTAAGCTGGGGGCATTGGGCAAACTGCTGGGCAAGCTGCCCGGCATCAACAAACTGGCGCGCATCGCCTGCCGCGCCGGCACGCTGATGACCGCCACCGCTGCCGTGGGCATTATCGCCCGGCCGGTGGATATCGTGAGCGGCCAAAAATTCCTCGACGGCGAAGACGATCTCGATTTCGTGCTGCCTTCGCGGCTGCCGGTCGCCTGGCAACGCTATTGGCGCAGCGGCAACCCCGGCGACGGCGTACTGGGCCGCGGCTGGAACCTGTTCTGGGAGAGCAGCCTGCAGCCGTATCAGGACGGCCTGGTGTGGCGTGCGCCTTCCGGCGACTTCGTCGCTTTCCCGCAGGTGCCGCGCGGGCATAAAACCTACTGCGAAGCCGAAAAATGCTGGCTGATGCACAACGACGACGGCAGCTGGCAGCTGTTTGACGTCGGCGAACAGATTTTCCACTACCCGCCGCTGGCGGGCGACCAGCCGAGCCGGCTCAGTATGATCACCGACGCCATCGGCAACGCCACCTCGCTGTTCTACGACGACGAGGGGCTGCTGAGCGAACTGGTGGACAGCGCCGGGCAGCGCCTGATGTGCCGCTATGCACAGGGCCGCCTGCGCGAAGTGGCGCTGCAAACCGCCGACGGTGAACGAACGTTGGCGCGCTACGGTTACGATGAGCAGGGCCAGTTGACGACGGTGAGCAACCGCGTCGGTGAGGTGACGCGGCGCTTTGGCTGGCGCGACGGCCTAATGATCAGCCACCAGGACGCCGCCGGGCTGCTGAACGAATACCAATGGCAAGAGATCGACGGCGTGCCGCGCGTGACGGCCTACCGCAACAGCGCCGGGGAATCCCTTGAGTTCGGTTACGACTTCGCCGGCGGGCGCCGCAGCGCAGTGCGCGGCGACGGCAAACGGGCGGAGTGGCGGCTGGATGACGACGACAACGTGGCGCAGTACACCGATTTCGACCAGCGCCGCTACGGTTTTATCTACCAACGCGGCGAGCTGTGCAGCGTGCTGCTGCCCGGCGGCGCGCAGCGCCAGAGCGAATGGGATCCTTACGGCCGCCTGCTGTCGGAGACCGATCCGCTTGGCCGCGTGACGCGCTATCAATATTCGCGCAACAGCGGCCGGCTGTTCGCCGTCGCGTACCCGGACGGCAGCAGCGAAGCGCAGCACTGGGACACGCTGGGGCGCCCGACGCGCTATGTCGATGCGCTGGGCAACGCCACGCTGTACCGATATCCGGATGACGAAGAGAGCCTGCCCGCTAGTGTGATCGACGCGCTGGGCGGGGAAGTGAAGCTGGAGTGGGATGCCCGCGGCCAGCTGACGCGCTACACCGACTGTTCCGGCAGCGTAACGGCTTATACCTACGATGCGCTGGGGCAACTGACGACGCAGACCGATGCCGAAGGCCATCAGACCCATTACCGATGGGATAACGGCGGGCGCCTGCACACCCTGATCCACCCGGACGGTGGCGAAGAACGCTTTAACTGGAATGCGCACGGCCAGTTAGCCGAGCATCAGGATGCGTTGGGCAGCCTGACCCGCTGGCAGTACAACGCCCTGGGGCTGCCGGTCAGCATCACCGATCGCATCAACCGCACCCGGCGCTATCACTACAGCCCGCAGGGCTGGCTGACGCGGCTGGAGAACGGCAACGGCGGCGAATATCGCTTCAGCTATGACGCAGTCGGCCGCGTGCTGGCCGAAGAGCGCCCGGACGACACCCGCCACTATTATCGCTACGGCGCGGCCGGGCTGCTGGAGGAGCACCGGGAGGTCGGCCAGCCGGGCAGCGCAGGCGAGCTGACGCAGCGCGAACAGCGCTTCCGCTTCGACGAGGCGGGGCAGCTGGTCTGGCGCGGCAACGCCAGCGCGGAATGGCATTACCGCTTCGACGCCATGGGGCGGCTGCAAGAGCTGAACCGCCTGCCGACGGCGAGCGGCGCGGCGCTGGGCATCGAGCCGGACAGCGTGCAGATGCGCTATGACGCCGCCGGGCGACTGCTCGGCGAGCAGGGCGTGAACGGCGAGCTGCAATACCAATGGGATGCGCTGGCCAACCTGCAGGCGCTGACCCTGCCGCAGGGCGATCGCCTGCAGTGGCTGTATTACGGCTCCGGCCACGCCAGCGCCATCAAATTCAACCAGCAGGTGGTGAGCGAATTCACCCGCGATCGCCTGCACCGGGAAACCGGCCGCAGCCAGGGCGCGCTGCAGCAGCAGCGGCGTTACGACGCCATGGGCCGCCGCAGCTGGCAGAGCAGCGCCTTCGGCCACGATAAACTGACCCGGCCGGAAGACGGCGTGCTGTGGCGCGCCTATCGTTACACCGGCCGCGGCGAGCTGGCCGGGGTGAGCGACGCGCTGCGCGGCGAAGTGCATTACGGTTACGACGCCGAAGGCCGCCTGCTGCAACACCGCGAACCCAATCAGGGCAAACCGGGCGCACGGCTGGTGTACGATCTGGCGGATAACCTGCTGGGCGAGCGCAGCCCGCAGAGTGACATCGACGCGCACCTGCCACTGGCGCCGATCGCCAACAACCGCCTGACGCACTGGCAAAAACTGTTTTATCGTTACGACGCCTGGGGCAACCTGATCAGCCGGCGTAACGGCCTGTACGAACAGCACTACCGCTACGACGCCGACAACCGGCTGGTGCAGGCGCACGGCCGCGGCCCGCAGGGCGAGTTCGACGCGCAGTACCATTACGATGCGCTGGGCCGCCGCAGCCGCAAAACGGTGCGCTACAGGGGCAAAACCGAACAGACGACCCGTTTCCTTTGGCAGGGCTACCGGTTGCTGCAGGAGCAGCGCGACGACGGCAGCCGCCGCAGCTGGAGCTATGATCCGGCCAGCCCGTGGAGCCCGCTGGCGGCGCTGGAGCAGGCGGGCGACAGCAGCTCGGCGGATATTTACTGGTATCACACCGATCTGAACAGCGCGCCGCTGGAAGTGACCGACGCAGCGGGCAACCTGTGCTGGTCCGGGCAATACGACACCTTCGGCAAGCTGCAGGGCCAGACGGTAGCCGGCGCGGCGAAGCGACAGGGCGCGCAATATCAGCAGCCACTGCGCTACGCCGGGCAATATCAGGACGACGAAAGCGGCCTGCACTACAACCTGTTCCGCTACTACGAACCCGAGGTGGGGCGTTTCACCACGCAGGATCCGATAGGGTTGCGTGGTGGGTTGAACCTGTATCAGTATGCGCCGAACCCGCTGATGTGGGTGGATCCGTTTGGGTTAACGGCAATTGATGCTTCTGGTTATCATGTGTATGGCTTATATAATTTAGATGTGAATGGCATGCCAATTGGCGACCCATACTATGTTGGTATCACCAATGATTTACCTAGACGTTCAGCAGAGCATTTAGATACTGGTCGTTTAGGTGGCAATACGGGTATGATTCCTTTAGATGAAAACGTGAAGTATGGTCAAGCCCGTGGTTATGAGCAGTATTATATAGAGAAATATAAAACCCGCACTGGCGTTATAGGTGAGGAAATATCTTCGACCAATAGAGGAAATAAATACAATTCATTCGATCATGGCCGTACAGATCCTCGCGCAGCAGCATTTAAAGATGCTTATGGAAATAAGAAAAGGTTAGGGGGTAAATGTTGATGAATAAACTCGAATTTTGGGGTTGGGAAAAGAAACCAAGGACAATGCTCAGGTTTATTAAACCGGGCGATGTATTCTGCTTTAAGCTAACGGATGAAAAGTATGGTTTTGGGCGGATTATATCTAAGGTTAGCATTGGTCACTCGGCAGAAATATTTGATACGTTCTCGAAAGAGCCGAAGGTGCCAGATGATCTGTTCTCTAATCCACAAATTGGGTCACACCCAATAATTTTGGATGCATATAGTCTGTTTGATAAGAAAATCTCTGGTGAGTGGAGAATTATAGGGCATCAGGAAGGGCAGGCTAAAAAATTCGAAAACACCTATTTTGTATATGGTGCTTTAGGGAATAGAAAGAAAGTAGATATGTATGGGAATAGTGAAAATGTTTCTGATAAAGATTCAGAACGTTATCCACCATATATGCCTAGTAATGACATGCATGTGCGAAAATTGCTAGCCATTTAATTTTCAAATGATTCCGCACTAATAGGTTGTTCAATTGAGAGCCATCTAAGTATAATGGTGGCTCGAATGGGTCGATAAAATCTCTGGGGTGATATTTATAAGGAGAAATATCCAAGCGAGCAGGCTTGGTAATTTTGAAATATCCATCCGTACACATTGATAAATCATTTGATAATACGGTGTCTAACATGATTGATTTTAACGCTAGGACTGTGTCAGGTGTTTCCATGGGGAATGTCGCTCTAAATGAAAATATTTCATTATATATTAATGAGATGCACTCCAGATTTAGCGTTAAGATTAAAAGCCGCTTCCTACCTGACGGGAGTGAGCGAAATTCATATACAGTCGATAATGCCTTGACCGTCGTAACAGATAAGGACGGTGTCATTTTGTCACTTGGATGTAATTAATTTTTTCGGTTTTCTTATTTCATAGTTCAAAGGATTTCGATATTATTGAATGCTAGTGGTTAATTGAAGCTTTGAATTTTTTTATAGTGGCATTGAAAATTAGAGGGTTATTGTAAGTAACATGGTGATTGATTGTCAGAAGTAACTTATTCCATCTGTCGTGGGAGGAGGAAAGAACTGTGGAATCCAATAAGAGTTATTATAAAGGCACATGTGAACTCATTTCAGGTGAAGGGAGGATCTATACTGAGTTTAATGGCGATGTTGCAACAAGACAAATAACTATAATAAATGATTTGTATTATTCATCCTCATCCTTGGAAGATTGGCACGAAGATATAGGTTTTTTACTTTATGATGGTAAGAAAAGTGAGCTTGATCTTTCTGAGTCAAAGTTGATAACTAGTCTTGAATTTGAAAGTGAATGGGATAAGACAATCACTCCTGATGTTTTGAATGATTATGTCAGTTTTAGTTCTGGTGATGCATCTATTCCTTTGTCAAAATCAAAAGTGATCATTCATATTGTGAATAATAAGGGAGAGTGGGGAAAAGGCTTTGTTGTTCCTCTATCAAAACGCTATCCAGCAGTAACGGAAGAATATTTAAAGTGGTTCTCTGAAAAAAAGGATTTTTCTCTCGGGAATGTACAATTCATCTGTGTGAACGAAAATGAGCGGATATATGTTGCAAATATGTTGGCTCAGGATGGACTAAAGAAAAATAAAGATGATAATGCTCAGTATGTTTTATATGAAGCACTTAAAGAATGCCTAAGTCTGGTTTCTGATTATGCATCAAAGGAAAGGCTTAGTATACAATTGCCTATGATTGGTGCAGGATTGGGAGGTGGAGATTGGGATGCTATTTTTTCTCTAATCAAAGAGCGCTTAGCAAGAAAGAAAATAAAATGCAACATCGTTAAATTAGGTTGAATGGAGTGACATGAACTTCTATACTTTCAGTAGCTTTACATTTGACGATAACTTGATTTGTTTTCCCGATCCGAAATCAAGATTGTCCAGCTTTTTTATTTGGAATGAAGGTGATGGTAAGTTCCTATCCTACTCACGGTAAAAAGGGAAAGTGCCAAGCGCTTTGAGTAGCGACATTTTTAATTTGCATGACTATTTTCCTGCCAGTATCGGAATTCCAATCTTTTCAAAAAGAGCGAAGGCTGTATTTGAACTCAAGGTTTCGTCTGAAATGTTGTTCTATAAATGTGCGGTAGAAAACGTAACTGAAACGATGTTTCTGTGTAAAGTGAATAATTATTTTCCAGTTATTGATGAGGAAGCCTCGACGTTCAGAGAACTTGAAGATGGAAGCAAGCTCATTGATGTGCCTGCTTACAAGTGTGATAGGGGGTTCTTTATTGCCAGGGATAGCATCTATTGTGAAAGGATAATTGTCTCTCAGCAGTTTGTTGACCTATGCAATGAAGAGCAGCTAAACATAGGCTTTGATAGTTGCTAATTGACGTTCCCAAAAGATGCTCACCATTCTCTTTTTCCTCCCCCAAAACTAAATACCCACCGTGCCATTAATCAGGGTGCGGCAGTGCCCGCCGATCCAGGGTTCGCCGTCAATAAAGCGCACGCTCACGCGGCCATCTCGATTAAGTTGGGTGCCCTGGCGCACCTGGTAGCCCTGTGCAGTCCGGCCGCCGTCGGGGAAGCGGCTGGCCTGCAGCAAGCGCGCCAGGCAGGCGTTGGCGCTGCCGGTTACCGGATCTTCAATCAAAACGCCGCATTCCACCATAAACGCGCGCATTTCGTAATCGGCCGGCTCGGTTGCGGAGCTGGCGCCATAAACCACCACGCCATCCACATCGCAAGCCGTTTGCAGCAGTTTAATCGTGGCCTGATCCGGCGCCACCGCCAGGCAGGACTTCGCGTCCGGCAGGCGCACCATCAACCAGCGAATGCCCATCTCGGCAATCACCGGCGGGGTGCCTGCTGCAATCACTGCAGGCCGTAAAGCGGCCGTTAACCGTTCGGTTTCTTCGGCCGCCATTGGGCGGAACTCTACTTCGGGCGCGGCGAACGCCAATGTGCCTTCCGGCAGGATATTGACCGCCACCAGACCGACGCCGCATTCCTGCATCACCGTTCCAGGGCGTTTAGGCGTCAATCCGGCTTCCAGCAGGGCGTGGGCGGTGCCCAGCGTCGGGTGGCCGGCGAAGGGCAGCTCTTTTTCGGTGGTGAAAATGCGCACCTTATAATCCGCTGCCGGGTGCGTCGGTTTAAGCACAAAGGTGGTTTCCGAAAGGTTGGTCCAGCGAGCCAGTGCCAGCATCTGTGCGCTGCTCAACCCCTCGGCCTCCAGCACGACCGCCACGGGGTTGCCCTGCAGCGGCGTGCGGGTAAAAACGTCCACCTGTTGGTAGGCGCGGGGTGTCACATCATCACTTCTGAGCATTTGCCATCATCCGTTATCAACAAAACCTGATGATAACGATATTTGCAATGACTTCAAAGGGTTGAGTTTTGTTTTGAGATACCCGCCCGTCGCCATTTCAGCCCCGGTTTGGCGAACATCACCAGGTTACCCAACAGGATCAGGCACAGGCCCAGCACGGCGTTGAAATGCCACTGGTAGCCTTCGTAAATCGTTGAGATGGTCAGCGCCACCAGTGGGAACAGCAGGGTGCTGTAGGCCGCCGCGCCGGCGCCGATGCGGCCGAGCAGGCTGAAGTAAGCGGCGAAGGCGATCACCGATCCGAAGATCGCCAGATACAGCAGGGAGCCGATGTAGCGGCTGCTGTATTCCATCTGGAACGATGCGCCCTGCGCCAGGGCGATCAATGCCATCAGCATCGCGCCGTAGGTCATGGCGTAGGTGTTGGTGGAAAAGATATCCAGCCCACGGCGCTGATGGCGCGTGCTGATCATGTTGCCCAGCGAGAAGCCGTAGGTGCCGAGCGCGCTCAGGCCGATGCCTTTAAGCAGCTCCGGCGCCATGCGGGTGGCGGCCAGATCTTGCCAGAACAGCGCCACGATGCCGGTCAAACCCAGCAGCGCCGCCGGCAGCAGGTTGGGGCTGGGGCGCTGGCGGAAAAACAGCAGGCTGTTGAGGGCGTTGAACAGCACCGCCATCGAAAAGATCACCGATTCCAGCCCGCTGCTGATATAAGCCGCTGCGTGGTAAAAGCAGAAGAAGTTGAAGCCGAACACGCAGCAGCCCTGCAGCACGCAGAACAGATGATCGCGCGGGGCGATGCGGCGCAGGCGGCGTGTTAACAACAGCACGGCGAACATCACCGCAGCGGAAATGGCGAAGCGATAAGCGATCGACACGGAAATGGCCACCGGGCCTTCCTGTTGCAGGGTAATCGCTATCCAGGTGGTGCCCCAAATCAGCACCACGGCGAGGTACAACAGCGCATTCATGTTCTTTACTCCGAAAAAACCGATAGCGCAGTATCCGCTTTGGCGCGCGGCGGCGCTTGCAGCGCTTTGCGCCCAGTTGCATATTCTTGCGCTTTTTTTGGTAAAAGCGCGGGGCGGCGGCTGGCATGCCGAGGCGCCACTCTTTACACTGTCGGCATGTCGAACAACGGGGCCGGCGATGTCCAACTATCAGGCGTTTGAAACACTGCGCGAACACAAGGCGCGGTTGCACGGCAGCGTGCTGCTGGGTACCGGCGTGGAGCTGGCCGCCTGGTCCAACTGCAACGATCGCGTCACGCAGGAAAGCGCCGATCACCATACCCTGAGTCTGTACGTCGCCGACGGCTACGAGTGCTACCAGCAGGTGCCGGGCGGCTGGCGCAACGGCGGCGGGCCGGATCGCTTCTGCATCATGCCGCGCCAGTACGCTTCCACCTGGGATGTGCGCAGCGATCTGTCATTCGTGCATCTGTACTGCACCGATGACCATCTGCGGCAGTTGGCGGAGCAGACCTGGGATCGCAGCCCGGCGGCGATCAACGTGGAGCAGCGCAGCTTCGGCGAAGATCCGCAGATCACGCTGCTGTATCGCCAGTTTTTGCTCAACTGCGACTGGCGTGACAGCGCCAATTTGCTGGCGCTCAGCAGCGCGTCGAACCTGCTGATGTCGCATCTGATCCAGCGCTACAGCCAGCTGCAGTGGAAGCTGCCGCCGGCGCGCGGCGGCCTGGCACCCGCAGTGGCCAAGCGGGTGCGGGAATATATCGCAAGTCACCTCGATCGGCCTTTGTTGCTGGCCGATCTGGCGGCGCAGGCCGGGTTGAGCGAATACCATTTTGCCCGCATGTTCAAACATTCAACCGGCCTGGCGCCACATCAGTTCGTGATGCGCGCGCGGCTGCAACGGGCGGAACAGCTGTTGCGCCACAGCCAACAGCCGATCACCGAGATTGCGCTGGCGTGCGGCTTCAGTTCCGCCAGCCATTTCAGCAACCGCTTCAAGGCGGCCTATGGATTTGCTCCGCTGCAGGTGCGGCAGGGGCGTTAATCGGAAGGGAGAGCAGCATGGATCAACAATTTGCCGGGCAGGGCGTGTTGTTTGTCGCCGGATTCGGGCCGATCGCGCGTGAGAGCGGCGAGAGCAAGGCGTTTTATGTCGAGACGCTGGGGCTGCCGCTCAAACCGATGCCGGGCAACGAAACCTATCTGCTGTCGGAGCCGGGCGCGCTGGACGGCGTGAAGCATTTCGCCCTGTGGCCGCTGGCGCAGGCGGCGCAGTCCTGCTTTGGCGACGATCGCTGGCCGGCGGATCTCACGGTGCCGCAGGCATGGATCGAGTTTGACGTGGCCGACATGGCGGCCGCCACCCAGGGGCTGATCGACCGAGGTTATCGGCTGCTGGTCGCCAATCGCGAAGAGCCGTGGGGCCAGAGCGTTACCCGTTTGCTCAGCCCTGAAGGGTTGCTGGTTGGCGTTACCTATACGCCCTGGCTGCGTTAAACGCCACGCCATTCGCCGCCATTTTCCGGCGGTGGGCGGCTTAAGAACAAATACGCATTAGCTTAAAGCGATCTGCGCTATAGACCCATCAAATCCCCGAGTGGTTTCCCTTCCTGAAAGCAGTAATCCCGTTCATTGCGTAAAAACCAATGGCCAGAATGCGCTATTGCCATGCCATTTTACGGCGATTTTTCGCCCGCTTTTTTTGCCACCAGGTGCCTGATGGGAATAGAGATTATTCTTATATTTCCGCCAACCGTTAAGAAATAATAATGATTCTCGTTTTCAACCATGGAAAGGAGAAGGAACGATGAAAACAGTGAAGCGAACGGGCATCGCGTTGGCGATAGCCCTGACTTTCCCCCTGGCATTGCCTGCCGCTGCGGCGGCGCAACCCTCCCTGACTAACAGTAAGGTGGCGACGATGACGGAAAAACACGGGCAGTTTATTGCGGTCGGTAAAGTGGTGCAGGTGACCTTCGGCGATTTCGCCTTCAAGCTGGATTTTACCGATGACAAGACCATGACCTTCACCGGTATCGGCGAAGCGTCGCAGGGCATCACCGATACCGTGCAGTACACCGCGGTGGAGATTCGGCCGAAGGTCTATATGGTCTATTGGCATGAACCGCAGTCCGGCGACAACGTGACGCATGTCGAGGACTTTGAGCGTGGCGAGGTGTACACCAACATCGCCGCCAAGGACGGCAGCTTCACCCATCTGAAAGGGCAGCTGAAAATCGTAGGTCACTCAGGAAAATAAGGAGCAGTTATGAAAAAGGCATTGATCACCTGTGCGATCGTCGGCGGTTTGCTGGCGAGTTACCCGGCGCTGTCAACGGATCAGGCGGCGTCTTACAAGTCGGCCGGCAAGGGCGGTTATCATCATGCCCAGCAAAAGTTGAAGGTGGTGGAAGACCTGTACGCAGGCTTCTTCAACCGTCACGATATCAGCGTGGCGCAAAAGCTGATTGTGGAGAACTACAAGCAGCATAACCCGTTTGTCGGCGACGGCATCAAGCCGTTCCTGGATTTCTTCAGCCAGACCTTTAAAGACAATCCGCAGTACAGCGCCAAAATCTACCGCAGCGCGGTCAATGGCGATCTGGTCTATGTTCACGTCAAATACCAAAATAACCCGCAGGATCGCGGCACCGCCAGCGTGGATATTTATCGGGTGAACGATCAGGGTAAAATCACCGAGCATTGGGACGTCAATCAGGATGTGCCGGAAAAATCGGCCAACGACAATACCATGTTCTGATCCGCAAGGGCCGCTGCGGCGGCCCTCTACATGCCCGTAACACTTTATTTACTTACATAAATAGGAAATGACCGCCGCGTCGAGTAGGCTACGGCCGCCTTTGGCAGTGGTGGCACGGTTGATGGGCGTCATTGTCCCACCACTGCTTGAGGCGTTTCCCCGCATTCCCCGTTATCCCGCGCGTTGATTCTCCACTTTTTTGAACTGATGCCGCAGCTGCAGCGCATTGCAAAGCACCAATACCGCCGTGACGGCGAACACCCAACGGAACCCCATCATCGCCGAAATGCCCGATCCCAGCAGCGGGCCGACCACGTTGCCCAGGTACATAAAGGATTGGTTATAGCCGAAGATGCGCCCGGTCACCTGATCGGAGGAATACTTCAGCAGCAGCGCCTGCACCGCCGGCATCAGCGCGCCGTCGGCGAACCCCAGCAGGAAGCGCAGAATGCCCAGCTGCAGCGGGGTATTCACCCAGGCCATCACGGCGAACAGGCCGGTGGTGAACAGCAACGCGGCGATCAGGATGCGCGCGGTGCCGATGCGATCGCCGAGCCGCCCGAGGCGTGGCGCCGAGATCAGCGCCGCAATGCCGGGCACGGCGGCGATCATGCCGCTGACAAAGGCGATATTGCTGACGTCGCCCGACAGCTCGCGGATGAACAGCGTCAGGATCGGGCTGATGGACGAGTTAGCCAGCTGGATCATCAGGGTACAAACGAACAGCGTGACGATCAGCGTCGGATAAGGCAGTGAACGGAATACCGCCTTGCCGCTCAGCTGATCCGCTTTTTTCACCGTGATGCGCCTCTCCTTAATCAGGAACAGCGTCACCAGGAAGCTGACGAACATCAGCCCGGCGGTGACGAAAAACACCACCCGCAGCCCCAGATGATCGGCCATCAGCCCGCCCAGCAGCGGCCCGGCGATCACGCCGGAGATCTGCCCGGTAGAGAGCGTGCCCAGCGCCCAACCGCTTTTATCGCGCGGCGCCTGCGAGGCGACCAGCGCCATGGCGTTGGGAATATAGCCGGACGTCAGCCCCATCAGGGCGCGCAGCGCGAACAGCTGCCAGACGTTGGTGGCCAGCCCCTGCAGGGCGATGACGATCGCCATGCCCAGCGAGGCTCGCAGCAGCATCAGCTTGCGGCCTTTGCGGTCGGCGAGGCTGCCCCACAGCGGCGACACCACCGCCGAGACCAAAAAGGTGCCGCTGAACACCAGCCCGGACCACAGGCTGAGGGATTGATGATCGCTGACGCCGAGCTGTTCGACGTACAGCGGCAGAAAAGGGAGGATTTGGCTCATCGCCAGCCCGGTGAAGAAACACCCGAGCCAGACCGAGATCAGATTGACTTTCCACGCTTCCATCGACTTGTCGTACCACTTTGAATTTGGAGGGATTTGTTAAGCAAGATAATAATAACACCGCGAACTGGCCGGCGCGGGGGAAATGCGTGAGAAAACGTAAAGCTCGTCGGCGGCGTTGTTACATTTCGCTATAAATTAATAGCTATATTATCATAGGTATTTATTTTAAGCTACTCCACCAAGCCGCTCAACAATCCGGCGGCGCCACACTCTCTCTACCCATTTCGCCGTGTCGGCGGCAAGGAGACGCTTTCTATGAATACCGCACTGATCGCTCTGGACTACATCGTGGATATCTCCCACCCGGAAGGAAAAATTGCGCGCTCGGCGCAGCAGGTCATTGAGCGCGATGCTATCGCGCGGGCAAATAGCGCATTGTCTCTCGCGCAGCGCAAGGATTGGCTGCGCATACTGGTTAAAGTCGGTTTCGCGGCCGGCTATGTCGATCAACCTAAATACTCGCGGATGTTTGGGCTGGCGCATCAATTTGGCGCTATCGCACTGGGCCAGCCGGGCACGGATTTTCATCCTGATTTAGCGTCTGATTTGGGGGAGTTAACCATCGTAAAACCGCGCGTCAGCGCGTTTTATGGCACCAATCTGGATGCGACGCTGCGCGCCCGCCGCATTGAACGGTTGGTGATCTGTGGGGTCAGCAGCACCTGGGCGGTACAGGCGACGGCGCGCGACGCGCACGATCGCGATTATCAGGTGCTGATACTGGAAGAGGCTTGCGCGGCGGCCACGGCGGAAGAGCACCGAATCTCGATGGAAACGCTTGCCACTATTGCCGATATCGTCACGCTGGAACAGCTGAGCGCATTGTGAAGCCGTTGCGTGAAGAAATTGCCTGGCGTCAGCTGCGACGGGGAGCATGGGTGTTGGCGCCGTTGCTGGTCCTGAGCCTGGCGACAGGCAATGCCAACTGGCTGAAGGCTTCGGTGGTCACCATATCGCTGTTTGTCGTTTGCGAGCGCCTTGAACTGGCGCCGCTCGGCGTGGCGCTACATGCGGCGGCATTGCTGCTGCTCTTTATGGCGCTGCTGTGCGCCATGCACACGCCGGTAATCTTCATTTTGGCGTGCGTGTTGGCAGCGGCGGCGGCGGTTGGGATCTCCGCGTTCGGCGGCAAGCTGCGATCCCTGGGGAATTTTATTTTTATTCCGGCTCTTTATCTGGCGTGTGAAACCGCTGAAGGTGGCGCCGGCGCGCCATTAGCCCAATGCGGCTGGGCGCTACTCCCTTTTCTGGGGGCAGCCGTCTTGCCGGTGCTGATGCTTGCACTGGCAGAGCATCGGCGGCTAGCGTGGCTGTCGACGAGTGACCGCCTGCATTATTATCTCCAGCTGCGTCGCAGCGATGAGCTTGGCGCTCGCGTGGCCTGCGGCGAGGCTTTGCTCGCCGTAAGTTGTGCCGTTGCACTGTCGGCGGCGATCGTTGAGTGGCAACACATCGATTACGGGCAATGGGTGATCTGGTCAGCCGTCAGCGTGATCAGCGGCGATATGGCCGGTACACGCAACAAACTCCGCCAGCGTGCGTCAGGCGCATTGCTGGGGGTGCCCATCGGTATTTTGCTGGGTAGCCTTATGCCGCATGGCAATGTGGGTTATGAACTGCTGAGCGTGGTGACGATGCTCACCTTGGTGTCTTTTCATCGTTATACCTTGGGGTTTGGCGCCCGTTGCGCCTGCATCGCCTGCGCGTTGGTGATTGCCGGAAGAGCGCCGTCGATCGCCGCAGAAAGGGTGGTCAATGTGTTGCTGGGCGGTGGCGTCGGTCTGCTGTTCGCTTTGGTGGTGCACGCGGTGTTGCCGCTCAACGCCGGCACCCGCCAATAGCGAGCTGGCATATTTCGGCCGCCAATTTCGGTTGACCGTACCCGGTCTCGGTGTGAAAGTACGGACAAATCTATCGTTATCTATTGATGCCAATGAAAAAAGATCATCCTGAAGACGTGACGCTGTTGCGCACGCAGTTAATGTCGCTGGTGCGCCGTTTGCGGCGCGAATCGCGCAGCGACGAAAAATCCTGGGCCCAGCTGATGCTGCTGGGAGCTATCGATCGCCATGGCGGCGAGGCGACGCCGTCGCTGCTGGCGGAGTCGGAGCGTATGCGTTCCTCTAACCTGGCGGCCGCACTGCGGGAGCTGGAGGCCGACGGGCTGCTGGTGCGCACGCCGGATGCCGAAGACAAACGCCGGGTGCGGGTGCGCTTGACCCCTGCCGGGCTGGGTCTGCTGCAGCAAAGCCGCACCCGGCGCGAGGCGTGGTTGCTGGCGGCGATGGAAAGCTGTTTAACGGAGCAAGAACAGGCGCAGCTGATCGAAGCGGGGGCGTTGATGGCGCGGCTGGCGGCGGCGCCGCCAACGGACGCGGAATAATCGCCGGGCCGCCCGTGCGGCGAGGTTATGGCATCGGCCAATCGACCGGCATGGTGCTGACCACGTCCACGTAGCGATCCCAAGCCGACGACCAGAATTGGGTGAAGGCTTCCAGCGTGAGATGGATGCCCATCAGCCCCATCACGAACCAGCAGGCGGTAAACAGGCCCAGGCTGCTGAACATGAACGCCATGCCATTGCGGCTGGTTTTACGGCAAACGACGTTTAACTGGCTGGCGAAGAACATCATCACGGCGCTCAGCAACTCCCAGCGCATCATGATTAAACCGGTGGCAATGGTACTCATCGAACTCGATCCTATGTAACAAAAGCCGCATCCGGCAGGGCGCCGACAGGGAGATGCGGAGGGGAATAACGGGAATAATGTGATTTGGGTCACATTGTAGCATTGGGGTGAACGGCGGCTCAATGGGGAGCGCGGTGAAAAAATCGCCGCCGGTAACATTCCAATATGCTGAAACAGTTATGCCATTTCATTAGCAACCTTTTCATGGGGCGGCGCGCCCGATAACGCTATGCTTGCCGGCTTTTCAGTTCCCTGATTTTGCGGGGAAATGTGACGCAAAAGGTACCGGCACCGCATGGCCCTGTTAAAAGAAAAAATTCGCGACCACTCTGCGGAAGAGAGGCTGTTCATCCGCCGGGCGGCCGTGGCGCTGGCGCTGGTCGTCGTCTGTTTCGGCGCGCTGATCGTCAACCTCTACCGGCTGCAAATTCGCCAGCACGGCTTTTACCAGACGCGCTCCAATCAAAATGACATCAAGATGCTGCCGATCGCGCCCAGCCGCGGGCTGATCTTCGATCGCAACGGCATTCCGCTGGTGCGAAACGTGACACTGTATCGTATCGAAGTCACGCCCAGCAAAGTCGCCGACATGGCGGCGCTGTTGCGGGCGTTGACGCCGGTCGTCGATCTGACGCCGGAAGACATCAGTGCGTTTCGCGACGATATGCACCACAACAGCCGCTACAAACCGGTCACGCTGAAGGCGGGGCTGAACGACACCGAGGTGGCGCGCTTCGCCGTTAACCAATACCGTTTCGACGGGGTGACTATCGATACCTATCAGCAGCGTGAGTATCCTTATGGCGCCCAGCTGGCGCACGTGCTGGGCTATGTGTCGAAGATCAACGACAGCGATCTCAAGCGCCTGGACAAGGCCGGCCTGAGCGAGAACTACGCCGCCGACCGCAATATCGGCAAACAGGGCATCGAAGCCTATTACGAGTCCGAACTGCACGGCACCACAGGTTATCAGGAGGTGGAGGTGGATAACCACGGGCGCGTGATCCGCTTGCTGAAGGAGCAGCCGCCGCAGGCCGGCAAAAACATCTATCTGACGCTGGATCTGCCGCTGCAACAGTACATCGAATCGGTGCTGAAGGGGCAACGCGCCGCGGTGGTGGTGGAAGACCCGCGCGACGGCGGTATCCTGGCGATGGTCTCCAGCCCCAGTTACGATCCCAACCCCTTCGTCAAAGGCATCGGCTACCAGGCCTATAAAGCGCTGCTGCACAACCCGGATTTGCCGCTGATCAACCGCGTCACCCAGGGGTTGTATCCGCCGGCTTCCACGGTGAAGCCCTACATGGCCGTTTCGGCGCTGTTCGCCGGAGTGATCACGCCCACCACCACCTTTTTCGGCGCGCCGACCTGGACGCTGCCCGGCACCGAGCGGCGCTACCGCGACTGGCTGAAAACCGGCCACGGCATGCTCAACGTGACCAAAGCGATCGAGGAATCCGCCGACACCTTCTTTTATCAGGTGGCCTATGAGATGGGCATCGATCGCATTCACCACTGGCTGAGCCAGTTCGGTTACGGCCAGTCGACCGGCATCGATCTGAACGAAGAGTACCGCGGCGTGCTGCCGAGCCGCGACTGGAAGCTGAAGGTGCACAAAAAGGGCTGGTATCAGGGGGATACGGTCTCGGTGGGCATCGGCCAGGGGTATTGGGTGGCGACGCCGATCCAGATGGTGAAAGCGCTGACCACGCTGCTCAACAACGGCCAGGTGAAAACGCCGCATCTGCTTTATTCGCTGCAGCAGGGCAACCGCGTGACGCGCTACCAGCCGCCGGCGCAAGCGGCGCAGATTGGCGATCCCAACTCGCCTTACTGGGGCATCGTGCGCAACGGCATGTACGGCATGGCCAACCTGCCGAACGGCACCGGTTACAAGCTGTTCCATACCGCGCCTTACCAGATCGCCGCCAAATCCGGCACCTCGCAGGTGTTCAGCCTGAAGCAAAACCAAACCTACAACGCCAAAATGATCCCGGTGCGGCTGCGCGATCACATCTTCTATACGTTGTTCGCCCCGTATAAAAACCCGCGGGTGGCAATGGCGCTGATCCTGGAAAACGGCGGCGGCGACGGCGTGGTGGCGGGGCCGACCGCGCGCGCGATCCTCGACCACATTTTCGACCCGGCCAACGCGCCGCAGTCCGGCGACCCGGCGCAAAGTAAACCGCAGTTAAACGACAGTGCGGATGTGCAACGGTGATGCGGTTTGTTTTTACTTTCTTACAAACTGCAATCTCCTGACCATTTCCGGCAATGTAGACTGAAATAACACCATAAACCGAATAAAAACGCAGGGTTAACACAACAGTGGCGCCATCGACCAAAAAGAGCGGTAAAACCTATTCCACAGTTCGTTTCGGCTGGATTTGCGCCGGCATGCTGGTCTGTTTTTTTCTGTTGGCGTTCCGGGTCGGCTATCTGCAGCTGTTGGAACACCAGCAGTTGGCGGACCAGGCTGATCAGCGCTCGATCCGTACCCAGGTGGTGCCGACCAACCGCGCCATGATCACCGATCGCAACGATGAAGCGCTGGCGGTCAGCGTGTCGTCCAAAGACATCGTGCTGGATCCGAAACACATTCTCGATACCCAGACCGACACTAGCAACGAGCGCTGGCAGAGCATGGCCAACGTGCTGAAGATCCCGCTGGCGGACATCCAGCACCTGATCCAGAGCAACGCGCGCAAGCGTTTCGTTTACCTGGCGCGCAAGGTGGAGGACGATAACGCCGCCTACATCAGTAAACTGCACCTGACCGGCGTCAGCACCGAGCAGGATTTCAGCCGCTTTTATCCGATGGGCCAGGACGCCGCCGGGCTGATCGGCATCGTCGGCCAGGACAATCAGGGGCTGGAGGGCATCGAGCTGGGCTTCAACCCGCTGCTGCAGGGTAAAAACGGCCTGCGGGTCTACCAGAAGGACGGCAGCGGCGCGGTGATCGGCGTGCTTAAAAGCGTGGATCCGGTGCCGCCGCCGAATGTGACGCTCAGCATCGACAAATTTATCCAGTACGTGCTCTATGCGCAGATCCGCGACGGCGTGGTGGCTAACCAGGCCGACTCCGGCTGTGCGGTGCTGGTCAAGATCGACACCGGCGAGATCCTCGGCATGGCCAGTTACCCGTCGTTCAACCCGAACAACTATGGCAGCACCCCGGCGAAGGATATTCGCAACGTGTGCAGCAGCGACAGCTTCGAGCCGGGTTCGACGGTGAAACCGGTGGTGGTGATGGTGGGGCTGGAGCATAAGCTGATCCGGCCGGATACCGTGCTGGACACCACGCCGTATCGGGTGAACGGTCACCTGATCAAAGACGTCGGCCACTGGTCGAAGTTGACCATCACCGGCGTGCTGCAAAAATCGAGCGACATCGCGGTATCGCACATTGCGTTGGCGTTGCCCGCCACGGTGCTGCCGGCGGTCTACCGCAGCTTTGGCCTGGGACGACCGACCGAGCTCGGCATCGGCAACGAGAGCAGCGGCTACCTGCCGCAGCATCGCGAACGCTGGGCGGATATCGAACGCGCCACCTTCTCCTTCGGCTATGGCCTGCGCGTGACGCCGCTGCAGATGGCGCGCGAGTATGCCGCTATCGGCGCCTTCGGCGTTTATCGGCCGCTGTCGATCACCAAGGTGACGCCGCCGGTGATGGGGCAACGTATTCTGCCGGCCGATACGGTGAAAACCGTGGTGCATATGATGGAGAGCGACGCCTTGCCGGGCGGCAGCGGGGTGAACGCCGCGGTGCCGGGTTATCGGCTGGCGATCAAAACCGGCACCGCCGAGAAAATGGGCCCGAGCGGCAAATACGACGGCGGGTATATCAACTATACCG
The DNA here is from genome assembly GCF_009707615.1 of Serratia sp. YC16. NCBI lineage: Bacteria > Pseudomonadati > Pseudomonadota > Gammaproteobacteria > Enterobacterales > Yersiniaceae > Serratia > Serratia sp. YC16. Next base: position 253,321 of record NZ_WLYN01000001.1, read on the forward strand.
CCGGCGTGGCGCCGGCCAGCGATCCGCAGGTGGCGCTGGTGGTGATGGTCAACAACCCGAAAGCCGGCAAACACTTCGGCGGTTCGGTGGCCGGGCCGGTGTTCGGCAAGATCATGGCCCAGGTGCTGGAGCACATGAATATCCTGCCGGACGCCCAGCCGCTCAACGTGGTGTCGTCGGTCAAGAGCTAACCCGCGGGTTAACGCGATTCCAGCAGGTGCTTCAACGCCTGCAGATCGGCGTTCACCAGCCCGGCGTCGTGGGCGAACTGCGCGTCGTCCATGCCCGGCTGGCGGAACAGGGTGAAGATCACCTCGGTGCCTTGTCGGTTGGCGAGCGCGCGCAGCGGCACGTAGACCACGCCGCCGTCCGGCAGCGTCACCCAATGATCCAGCACGCCGAAGGCGTTCGGCGCGCTGAAGCGAATGCGGATCCGCCCCTGCGGGGTATCCGCCATCCAGTCTTCACCTTCCTGCCGCAAACTGTTGGCTAACCCTTTGGCCCACAATGGGAAGTTTTCCGGCCGGCTGAGAAAGGCGTATACCTCGTCACAGGGGCGGTTGATGGCGACATGCAGCGTCTGCGCGCTCAGCATCGTGATTTCTCCGGTTGACGGCGATACTTCAGTGTAGATCCCGCTGCGCTCAGAAGTAGTAACCGATGTTTACGTTGGTGCGAAAATACCATTTATTGCTGCCGGAGGACTGGGTACCGGTCCAGCCGGTGGCGTTTTCCACGCCACCCCACGGGTTGGCGTTTTGCGCCCAGGTCAGATCCACCCACAGCATCACCGGCATGGCGAACACCTGCACCCCGAGCGTATTCATTTTGGAGTTGGAGCCGCCGCGCTTATCTTTCCAGAGCACGCTGTAGTCGTTGTAGAACCGCAGTTTTTTCACCGGACCCCAGGGCACCTCGACGTCGCGCGCCAGGTTAATGGCGGCGGTGGTGGCCTGCGAGGGGATCAGATAGGCCGGCGTCAGGCCGTTGCCGCCCATCAGGATCACCGAATTGTTGGCTCCGGCCGGGCCTTTGGCGTCATAACCGTAGCGGATCACCTGGCCGGACAGATGCCAGGCATCTCGATTCACCAGCGTGTGCAGGCCGGCCGCCCAGAAGCTGCCGTCATCGCCGGTCGCCTGGTTGTAAAGCCGCGAGGCCGCCAGCGAACCGCCGAGCTCGTTATCCCAGCCGCCCGGGTGGAAAGCGTGCGTCAGCCGCAGGTTCAGCTGATCGCGTTTTTCGTTGCGCTGCAGGTGCTGCGAGGCAAAGTTGGTGTTCTTCAGATCGTCGTAGCTGGCGACGTCGGGGGCGTAACGCACGCCGGCCGGCATCATGCGTGGGTAGTAGGCGGCGTCGAAGGCCCAATCGCCCTGTTGATATTGGTATTTGGCGCCCAGCCCGGTGTTGACGCCGAAGCCGAGGTAAAACGGAATGCCGTACGACCAACCGAACTGCGGGTAGGGCATCAGGCCGAAGGGTTTGAACGGCGCGCCAAGCTGCACGGCGGAACGCTCAGACAGGTGATAGCCGACATAGGCGCGGTCGATGGCGTATTTGCGCCGATCCTGAAACCAGAATCCGCTATCGAAAAATGCGTCGTTTACCTGACCGGCGGCGTCGATGCGAAAGGCGTCAAAGCGTAAATGTGGCGGATGCCGATAATTGCTGCTGTGCCAGTCTTCATAACGATAATTGGCGCGCAGTGCGCCGCCGATATCGATACTCTTTTTATTGTCATCGCTTTGCCAATGAATATGGGGAAATGCCGGACGACTTTTTTTGACCGGCGCCGCGGTGGCGGCCGTGTCGTTGGCTAATGCGGAGGTTGCCGCATAACTCACTGGTGAAACAAGCAAAAAACAAAGGGTGATCTTGTGCATGTCCGGCCCCTGATGAATGTTTGGTCTTTATTAAGACGAGCGGGTTTTACCTGAAAATAAGGCGTTGGTGCTCGTTTGTTTTATATTTGAGACGATTTTATTGCACGTTTAATATATTAAATTCACTTCCGGTTAATATATGAAACTTTGTTTCTTATTTAATGGGGAAACTATAAATCTGCGATTAAACAAGTCAAGTAATAAAAATAAACGTTGGTGTGCCATACCACCGATTTTGCCATTTTTCTTGGTGAGGGGCGGCGCAGAGCAGACTGAAATATTAGTGTCATCAATGCCCGTTAGACTCGCGGCATCCTGGTATTACTGACTAAAAATCATGAACATAAAACTGACACTTGGCCGCAGGGTAAAACCTGCGACGGCGCTGCCGCGCGCGTTTGGCTTCGGCAAAAGCATGGGATTATTAAGCGGCGTAATTTGCGTTATTGCGCTATTTTCTCTGCTGCAATTGTTTTCCACCGTATTTATTTCCAATATTCTGCGTGATGCCAAGGTTAACCTGGTGACGGGCGACGCGTTGCATCGCCAGCAGGCGGCGATGGATCGTGCCAGGCTGTCGCTGTTGACGGCCAGCGACAGCCTGAACCGTGCGGGTATCTATTATCTGCAGGACCAAGCCACCGGCTCAGACGGCAGTTGGCACAGCCTGCTGGATGAGTCGTTGGCGGCGCTGCAGGCTTCCGAGCAGGCCTTCGCCCAGTTCGAACGTTTGAGCGTGGATGCGCCGGCGGCGGCGGCCCTGAAAGACGGCTATCGTCTGTTTTATGACGGCCTGAAAGAGCAGGCGCAAGGGCTGCAAGGCAGCAGCGGCATCGAGGCGTTTTTCGCCGTGCCGATCCAGGCGTTTCAGGCGGATTTCAACGAGAAGTATCTCGCTTATCAGGCGCTGAACGAACGGCGCGGCGATGACGTCAACGTGCGGCAATTGGCGGCGCTGGAGCAGGCCAAGACCTTTGCGCTCGGCGCGCTGGCCGCGTTGGCGCTGATCGCCGTTGGGGTGTGGTTCGCCGTCTCCCGTTGGGTGATCGCGCCGCTGCAGCGGGCGATCGCGCACCTCAACGTGCTGGCCGCCGGCGATCTTTCGCGGCCGCTGCTGCCTGAAAGGGCGGTTAACCGCGAGATGCGTCAACTGCAAACCAGCATCGGCCACATGCAAGGCGGCCTGCAGCGCTTGGTGAGCGAGGTGCGCGACGCGGCGAGCGGGATCCTGAATGGCGTCGGGCGGCTGGCGGACGGCAATCGACAGCTGACGGCACAGTCGGCGAAGCAGGACGGCGAATTGCACTTGGCGACCGAGCACGTGCAGCAGCTGGCGGCGCGGGTGGAAGAAAATGGCCAATACGCGCGGCAGGCCAGTGAACGCACTGAACAGGCCCGCCAGTGCGCCGGCGCCGGTGAGCAGATGATGCAAACCGTCAATGTCTCGATGCAAGGGATCGTCGACCAATCGGCTGAGATGCGCGGCATTGTGGCATTGATCGACAGCGTGGCGTTTCAGACCAATATTCTGGCGCTGAATGCGGCGATCGAGGCCGCGCACGCCGGCGTTCACGGCCGCGGTTTCGCCATCGTGGCTAAGGAAGTGGGCCTGCTGGCGCAGAAAAGCAGCCATTCGACGCGCGATATTCAGCAGTTGATCGGCCGCTCATTGCAGCAAATCGATCGGGGATCGCAGGCGGTGGATCTGTTGACGGGCAACCTGCGGCAGATTATCAGTCTGGTGAACAAGTGCAGTGCGCTGATGGGGGAAATTTCGCTGGCGTCGCTCAATCAGGGGGAGAGCATTCAGGACGTGACGGCGCGCATCACCGCGCTGAATCAGGTGGCGCGGCAAACCGGCAGCGTGGTGAACGCGGTGACCGAGGCTTCGCAGTTGCTGCAGGGGGAGTCGGAACGATTGGAAAAAGCGATGGCGCGCTTCAGGCTGCCTGCGCAATAAATACCTCTGGTGCAGGTTAATTAATAATAAAGCTGCGCTTAACGTTATTTATTATTGTTCCTTCCGAAGGACGTTCATCGGGATAAATAAAGCAGGCCGGCGCGCGTGAATTAACAAAGCGCCGGCCTGCTGAGATATTTTTAACGGAATGATTAACGGCTGGTCTGGTGGCCGATAATGCCACCCAGCGCTGCGCCGCCGAGTGTGCCCAGCGTGCTGCCGTCGGTCAATACCGCGCCGCCGACGGCGCCGACCCCCGCGCCGATCGCCGTGTTGCGATCGCGATTGGACATATGCCCACATGCGGTAACGGAAAGCGTTGCCATCACCACCACCAACACACCCGCGGCACGTTTAATATTCATAATGAGTTCCTGGTAAATTGGCGGATTAATGGATTAAAAATAATCCGATTAAGCCGCCGGTAGAAGTTGGGATGAATGTATTCCTCCGTAAGAAAATCGAACAGGTAAAAATTCTTAATTTTGCGGCGGCGAAAAGCGTTTGCTCGCCGAATGTGCGGCCGCCGGCGAAACCGCGGGTCTATACTGAGAAGACGCCTCGTGGGGACGGGGCGCACGTTGTGGAGGCCGCCATGTCCGATCTCGTTTCCGCATCCGGCAAGCCGGTGAAAATTCCCGGGCCGGATCATCCGATTACGTTAACTCGCCATCCCATGCGGGTCGTGGTGCACGCCGCCGGCCAAATCCTGGCCGACAGCCGCAACGCACTCATTTTACGGGAAGCCAACTATCCGCCGGTGTTTTACTTTCCGCGTGAGGATGTGAAGATGGCGCTGCTGCAGAAAAACCATCGCGTTAGCTACTGCCCTTATAAGGGCGACTGCAGTTATTTCGACCTCGCGCTGAACGGCCCGCAGGGGAACAATACGGCCTGGAGTTATGAAATGCCTTACAACGCCGTGGTGGCGATCAAGGATCATCTGGCATTTTATGCCGATAAAGTGGCGGAGATCCGTACCGAAGCCTGAGCCGCCGTCGCCGCCGGGCGGGGGCTGGTTGACATTCCGCTAATCCCTACTCATTATGTGTATTACCGGAAATTGATACGCTTTCCTTATGTTTTAATCCGACATAAACGAAACTCTGAGCAGGTGTCAAGGTGTCTACCTCTACGCGATTTGCCGTTGCCATCCATATCCTGACCAACATCACGCTGTGTCGCGGCCAGACGGTGCGTTCCGAAGACATTGCCCGCAGCGTCAACACCAATCCGACGGTGGTGCGGCGCATCCTCGGCGCGCTGGCGGAAGCGGGGCTGACCTATTCACAAATGGGGCAAGGCGGCGGGGCGCTGCTGGCGCGGCCGGCGGAAGCGATCTCGCTGCTGGACGTGTATCGCGCGGTGGAGGATCAACCCTATTTCATGCTGCACCGCGCCCGGCCTAACGATGCGTGCTATATCGGCCACGCCATTACCCCGGTGCTGGAGCAAGAGTTCGCGCGCGTGGGGCATGCGCTGGAAGCCAGCCTGGCGCAGACCAGCATCGCCGAAATGGCCGGGCAGGTCGAGCGGCGCGCCGGCTATCCTTTCGCCCCCTGTTCGCCGCAATATCAAGCAGATACGCAATAAAAAATCCACGCCAATCCCTTTGCCGCACAGAGCATTTTTTGCATTGCGTTAATGTAATTGTGTAAGTTACATTAGCTCGCATCAAGTGTGATGTAGCTCACGTTTTAGACTGCCTCCCCACGATAATCAACCGATTAGCCGGAAACCTTTTCTTCCGGCGCAGATTCGCTGTGCTTAAAAACCAGGAGAGAACGATGTTAGAAATGCTTGAAAGCTTGGCCACCGTGGTGGTCCTGGTGCCGGTAATGGTGGCCGTACTGCTCGGCGCGATTTACGGCTTGGGTGAAGTGTTTAACGTCTTTTCCGCTATCGGCCGCAAAAACGGCTGAGCCCGCATGTCAGGGGGCGGTTATCGCCCTCCGTCTCCCTCGCATTTCCTTTACTCGATGATTGACCGGTCGCGTAAATACCCACCTAATCCTGAAAAAGTCGAGCGCTTAGCGTATCGATAAACACGCGGAGTTTCGGCGTCAGATGCTTGCTGGAAGGCCACAGGACTTTGAAGCTGCCGCTGTGGTGACAATGCTCGCGCAATATCTGCTGCAATCGCCGCTGTTCCAGTGCGCGCTTCACGGCAAAATCCGGCAAACAGGCGATGCCCTGGCCGCTTTCCGCCAGATAGAGCAAGGTATCGACGGTGTTGCACACCACGCGGGTCGCCAGTTGATCGGCAAGCAGCTTGTCCCATCCTTCGAGCGGCCAGGGCTCCACTTTGCCGGTAGAGGGGAATTTGTACAGCAGGCCGGCGTGCCCTTGCAGATCTGCCGGTTGATGTGGGATCCCGACGCGGTGCAGGTAATCTGGCGCGGCCACCAGCAGCAGATGAAACGAGCCCAGCTGGCGGCTCATCAGTCGTGAATCTTCGGTCTCGCCGACCCGGATCACTGCGTCAAAACCCTCTTCTACGACATCGACCCGTCGATCGGAGAAATCGGCTTCCAGCTCAATATCGGGATAGTTTCGGACAAATTCTGCCAACACCGGATTTAACAGCCCTCCCACCAGCGGCAGGCTGACCCGCAGTTTGCCGCGCGGCGTGCTATGCGCATCACTGATTTCCCGTTCTGCCGCCGCCATCTCCCCCAGAATGCGTTGACACCGTTGCAGAAAGCGCCGGCCCTCGGCGGTCAACGTCATGCTGCGCGTGCTGCGGTGAAACAGGCGCACCCCCAGCCTGTTCTCCAAACGGGCGATGCTTTTTCCCACCGCTGATGCCGAGATGCCGAGCATGCGGCCGGCGTCAACGAAACTGAGAGTTTCAGCGGCCTGCACGAAAGCGCTCACGCCGGCTAAGTTATCCATAGGGCATCCTATTGCGGACGTTAGTGTCCGTTATTAAGGGAAATCTAGCCTGTTTTTCCATAAATCACCAGGCTCTATGCTCGGTAACTACCACAGTGATTGGCGACCTGGAGCAATGGAAATGAGTGAATACGGGCAGAGCGTTGGCGTGATAGATCGGGCTGTCGACCGCGCCTTGGCGGAGAAACGGCTGGTTGGCGCAGTGGTCCTGGTAGCGCAGGGTGGTGAGATCATTTATCGCCGCGCGGCGGGCATGGCGGATCGCGAAGCCGGCAAGCCGATGGCGTGCAATACGCTATTTCGTCTGGCTTCGGTGTCCAAACCGATCGTGTCCACGGCGGCGCTGGCGCTGATGGCGCAGGGCGACATGCAGTTGGACGATCCCATCACCCGCTGGCTGCCGAATTTTTGTCCGCGGCTGGCGGATGGCACTCTACCGCTGATAACGCTACGGCATTTAATGACTCACACCGCCGGATTAAGTTACCGCTTTTTTCAGCCGGAAGGGGGATTCTACGCTCAATTGGGCATCTCCGATGGCATGGATGAGGCGTCTGTCAGCCTGCAGGAAAACGTGCGGCGTATTGCCTGCGCACCTTTGCTGGCCCCGCCCGGCGCGGAGTGGCGTTACTCCATCGCGACCGATGTGCTGGGCGCGGCAATTGAACAGGCGAGCGGCTTGCCGCTGGCGCAGGCGGTCAAAAAATGGGTGACCAGGCCGTTGGCGATGACGGATACCGATTTCCTGGCGGCGGATCCCGCGCGTTTGGCGGCGTCTTACGCCGATCATCCCGGCGAACCGCGCCGCTTGCACCAGCCGGACCATTTACCGTTTTTCGCGGGCAGCGCCGGGTTTCATCTGTCGCCGGCGCGTGCGCTGGATCCGCAGGCATACGCTTCGGGCGGCGCCGGCATGGTCGGGTCGGCCGAAGATTTCCTGCGCTTGCTGGAAACGTTGCGCCAAGGCGGCGGGCAGGTGCTGCCGCCCGATTGGGTGACGGCATTCACCAGCAACCAAATCGGCGATCTGCCGATGCCGTTTTGGCCGGGGCGCGGCTTCGGCCTGGGCATTACCGTGCTGAAAGATCCCGTCGCCGCACAAACGCCGGAGTCCGTTGGCACCTGGCGGATGGGGGGAACCTATGGGCATTCGTGGTTTGTCGATCCCACCCGGCAGCTCAGCGTGGTGGCGTTTACCAATACGGCGCTGGAAGGCATGTCCGGCGCCTTTGTCGGCGAGATTTGTCAGGCGGTTTATGCCGCGACGGGGGGGATGTGATGGGCTTGATACCGCCGATTTTCTTCATTGCGCTGGGGCTGTTTGGCGTTTATTGCATCGAGTTCGGCGTGGTGGGCATCTTGCCGCAGATCATCGCGCGGTATGGCATTTCCACGGCGCAGGCCGGCTGGCTGGTTGGGGTCTTCGCCTTGACCATTGCGTTGCTCGGGCCGCTGTTGGTGCTGCTGGCGTCGCGATTCAATCGTAAACGCACGCTGCTGATTACATTAACGGTATTTGCGGCGGCCAGCGCGTTGTCCGCTCAGGCGGACAGCTTTGCCATGCTTATGCTGCTGCGCATTTTGCCGGCGTTATTCCATCCTGTCTATTTTTCGCTGGCCATGGTGGCGGCCGCAGCGCTTTATCCACCGCATCAGGCCACCAAAGCAACCGCCTATGCGTTTATCGGCACCAGCATGGGCATGGTGTTGGGCATACCGCTGACGCAATGGATCGCTGAACAGTTCAGCTATGAAGCATCGTTCCGGTTTTGCGCGTGGGTGAACCTCCTGGCGGCGGCGGGGTTACTGGTGCGTTTGCCGGACGTCGCCGTTCAACGCCTCAGTTATGGCAAACAGCTGATGGTGCTGCGCAGCGGGACGCTGTGGCTAAATATAAGCACCTGCGTGCTGATATTTGCCGCCATGTTTGCGGTCTATGCCTACGCGGCTGAATATCTCAGCCGTGAAATCGGCTTCAGCGGTGGCGCCATCGCCTTTCTTCTGGTGGCATTCGGCGTGGGTGGCGTTGCAGGCAACCTGTTGGCCGGCAAGGGGTTGGGCCGCCGCCGTGCAGTGACGGTGCTGCTGCATCCGGTAGCCTTGATTGCGGCTTATGCGCTGCTGTATCGCTACGGCAGCACGAACCTTGGTTCGATGACGGCACTTTGTCTGTATTGGGGGGCGGCGCACACCAGCGGTTTGATTGTGACCCAGATCTGGCTGACCTCCGAAGCGCCACAGGCGCCGGCGTTCGTCACCGGGCTGTATATCGCCTTTATCAATCTGGGTGTGGCGCTGGGTTCGCTGGCGGGCGGCTGGTTTATCGCCGCTTGGGGGTTACAGGGCAGCCTGCTGTGTGGAACCGCGTTTGCCGCACTGGCGGTGATGACGATCGCCGCCAGGCTGTGGTTGCAGCGCCAAACTACCCTCGCGCGCCGTCGATCATCGCCATCACTTGCCGGAACATCGCGCTTTCCGCATCGGCGAGCTCGTTGACCAACGTAAAGTGATTGCAGTGGCGGTCTGCCAGCAGCTGGACGTCGAGACCATGCGCCAGGCAAGCGTCATAATAGGCCTGCGTCTGGTTTTTAAACCCTTGAGTTTCCCGCTGGCCGACGTCGAGCAGGATCTGCGGCGCATGGCCTTTCGGCGGCAGCAGAAACAGCGGGCTGAGGGTGTGCGCCTGCTCGGGCGTCAGGTGCAGCCAGTCGTTGATATAGATATCGCACAGCGGGCGCAGATCGTATAAGCCGCTCAGCGCCAACGCGCCTTTGATCGCATCGGGCGGCAGACGATAGCGTTGCTGCCAGCCGTCGGCGATCAGCATGCCGCACAGATGCCCGCCGGCCGAACTGCCGCTGACGAAAATGCGCGCCGGATCGATGCCGAATGGTGCCCCGTGATGATAAAGCCAGGCGACGGCGCTGCGTACCTCATGCACGATCTCCGCCAGCGTCGCTTCCGGCGCCAGCGTGTATTCCAACGTAGCGACCGCCACGCCGCGGCGGGCAAACGCGGCGGCCATCGAACAGGCTTCCTCTTTGCGCTGCGAATGCCAGTAACCGCCATGAATAAAGATCAGCAGCGGGGCGGGCTGAATGCTGGCCGGGAACAGATCGAGGCGTTCGGCGGCGCCCATGCCGTAGCGCAGGTCATAAATGCCCGGCGTCTGCGCTTTGGCGCGCTGGGCCAGCGCGGCGTATTCCGCCATGCAGGCGTCAAAATCCTCGACCGAAGCGCGGGCGTTGTATTGCACGGCGCGCGCGTTCAGGTTTTCAAACGTCAGATCGATGCTCATCATTTCTCCTGGTTGTTATGCGTTCTGCCTCCATCATTGTCCAGGCGGCGAAAAGATGTTTGATCTCCTGTGCGCGCCAATGCGTCTTCTCTGATGCCGTTTTTTGCTGTATATTGCTGTTTAATGCTTTTTATTGCGGGATAAACCATGCACAAAGCGGCGCGACAACGACATTTACTGGATTTGCTCAGCGAACGCGGGCAGGCGGCGGTAGCGGAATTGGCCAACGCCATCGGCGTTTCCGTCGATACCGTGCGCCGCGATCTGGCCGATCTCGAGCGGCAGGGGTTGGCGCAAAAACATCACGGCGGGGCGATCGCGCTTGAACCGTCCGGCATGCCGCGCCAGGCGCGCGCGGCGCTGTTGCCGCAGATCAAACAGCGGCTCGGCCGCGCGGTGGCCGCACAGATCCCGCCCGGCAGCACTCTGATGCTGGATGCGGGCAGTACGCTGCTGGCGGTGGCGCAAGCGTTGCGCGGCCCGGCCACGGTGATCACCGCCTCGCTGGATATCGCGCAGTGCCTGAGCGACAGGCCGGAGATCCAACTGATCCTGCTGGGCGGTCAGTGGGATGCGCGTCAACGGCTGTTCGCCGGCAGCGCCACGTTGGCGTTGCTGGCGCGCTATCGCGCGGACATCGCCTTGCTGGGCGCCTGCGCGGTGCATGCTCAGCTGGGGCTGAGCGCCGGCGAAGAGGCCGATGCCGAGGTCAAACGCGCCATGCTGGCCAACAGCGGTGAGCGCTGGCTGGTGGCCGACCATATGAAGCTGGATCGCTGCGAACCGCATCACGTTGCGGATCTGGCGCAGATCCAACGCCTGTTTACCGATCGCCCGTGGGACAACCTGGACGAGCAATCAATGATTGAACTTTGTGTCGTCGCCGACGACCGCTAGAGGAGAACACTGATGAACGATAACGCTCAACCGTTGCAGGTGGCGCTGATTGGCTACGGCTTTGTCGGCAAGGCGTTTCACGCGCCGCTGATCAACGCCGTGCCGGGGCTGGAACTCAGCGTGGTGGCTTCGCGCGACGCCGCCAAAGTTCACGCCGACCTGCCGCATGCGCGCGTGATCGCCGATCCGCTCGAGGCGATCCGCCTGCCGGAGGTCGATCTGGTGGTGATTGCTTCGCCGAACGCCACCCATGCGCCGCTGGCGCTGGCCGCGCTGGAAGCGGGAAAGCATGTGGTGGTGGATAAGCCGTTTACGCTGGACCTGGCGGAGGCGCGCACGCTGATCGCGGCGGCGGAGCAGCATGGCCGCCTGCTGTCGGTATTCCAGAACCGCCGCTGGGACAGCGATTTCCTCGGGGTGAAACAGGTGATCGAGCAGGGGCTGCTCGGCAAGGTAACGCATTTTGAGTCGCACATCGATCGCTACCGCCCAGAAGTGCGGGTGCGCTGGCGCGAACAGAACCTGCCCGGCAGCGGGCTGTGGTTCGATTTGGGGCCGCACATGGTCGATCAGGCGCTGCAGCTGTTCGGATTGCCGCACAGCGTGCAGGCCAACATCGCCACGCTGCGCGCCAACGCGCAGGTCAATGACTGGGCCCATGTGGTGTTGAACTACCCGACGCACCGCGTGATCCTGCACGGCAGCATGCTGGTGGCGGGCGGCGTTTCACGCTTTACCGTGCACGGCGATAAGGGCAGCGTGGTCAAGGCGCGCGCCGACGGGCAGGAGAGCCAGCTGCTGGCCGGCGTGACGCCGGGCTCGGCGGAGTGGGGCAAAGACGACGACGCGATGAGCCTGTTTATCGGCACGGAGCCGGCGCGCACGCTGCCGACGCCGGATGGCGATCAGCGCCAATATTACTTCCAGGTGCGCGATGCGCTGCGCGGCACCGGCGCCAACCCGGTTACCGCGTCGCAGGCGCTGGCGGTGATGGCGGTGCTCGAGGCGGCCACCCTGGCGGCGGAAACCGGCGTCACTCAAACGCTGCCGCTCACTGCGGCGGAGATCGCCGCCTGGTAAAGGCGTTGCGCCAGATAAGGCGTCAGATGCATTGATACAGTGCATATCGTGCGTCTTCCGCCATTCCAGACCCTGACATAGGCTAACCCTCAGTCTATGTCAGGAGTCTTTATCATGTTATCCCATCCTTCGCCGCAGGGCGTCCGCGGCATACTGGCCGCACTTTCTCTGAGCATGCTGCTGTCGTCGCTCGGCATCAGCATCGCCAACGTCGGGCTGCCGGTGCTCGCCGCCGCGTTTCATGCCTCGTTCCAGGCCGTGCAGTGGGTGCTGCTCTGCTATCTGCTGGCCGTCACCACCTGCATCATCGGCATCGGCCGCTTGGGCGACAGCCGCAATCGCCGGCGCCTGCTGCTGGCGGGCATCGCGCTGTTTACCGCCGCTTCGCTGGCTTGCGCGTTGGCTCCGCAGCTTTGGCTGTTGTTGGCGGCGCGCATAGCGCAGGGGCTGGGAGGCGCTGTGATGATGTCAATCGCCATGGCGCTCGTGGGCGAGGCGCTGGGCGCGGAAAAAATCGGCCGCGCGATGGGGCTGCTCGGCACCATGTCGGCGGTGGGCACCGCGTTGGGCCCGTCGTTGGGCGGCGCGCTGATCGCCGGTTTTGGCTGGCGGGCGATGTTCCTGATCAACCTGCCGCTGGGCCTGCTGGCGTTGTGGCTCGTCTGGCGCTGCTTGCCGGATGGGCCACGGACGACTGCGCGCCCGGAACCTTTCGATCGCGCCGGCACGTTGCTGCTGGGCGGCGCATTGCTCTGTTACTCGCTGGCGATGACCCTCGGGCGCGGCAATTTCAGCGCGCTCAATCTGGCGTTGATGTTGGGCGCTTTGCTGGCGGGGGCGCTGTTTATCCGCGTGGAGCGCCGCGCCGCATCGCCGCTGTTGGCGCCGACGATGTTCCGCCATCCGGCCTTGACGGCGGGGCTGGCGGCCAGTGCGTTGGTGATGACGGTGATGACCGCCACGCTGGTGGTCGGACCGTTCTATCTGTCGCGGGCGCTGGGCCTAAGCGCCGCGCAGGTCGGGCTGGTGATGTCGGCGGGGCCGGCGGTGGCCATTCTGACCGGCATTCCGGCCGGCTATCTGGTGGATCGCTTCGGATCGCAACGCATCGCTCAGTTTGGGCTGGCGGCGGTGGCCGCCGGGGCGGCATTGCTCTCGTTGCTGGGCCGTTGGGGCGTGCTTGGCTATGTTGCGCCGATCGCGCTGTTGACCGCCGGCTATGCGCTGTTCCAGGTGGCCAACAACACGGCGCTGATGAAGGATCTGTTTCCTGAACGGCGCGGACTGATCGCCGGCATGGTGAACCTGGCGCGCAACCTCGGCGCGATCACCGGCGCTTCGGCGATGGGGGCGCTGTTTTATCTGGCTTCGCAACGGGTGGCGGGCGCCGCCGCCGCGGCCGCTTACGGTATGCAGGTGACCTATGGTGCGGCGGCGCTGTTGGCGTTGGCGGCGTTGCTCATCGCCCTCGGTGGCCGCCGATTGACGCTGCGTTATGACGCGCGCTGAACGGCATAGCGCTCTTGTACGAAACCGTTGTCCGATTGTGTAACGGCGAGCAAGCGCAGACGCTGCTCAGGGGCATCGGCGCCGAACAAAGGAATGCCGCCGCCCAGCAGCAGCGGCACGCGCGTGATGGTTAATTCGTCGATCAATCCGGCCTGCAGAAAGCGCTGCACGGTCTGGCCGCCGTCGATATACAGATGACGGCAGCCTTGGCTGGCCAACTGCGCGACGATGGCCGCCGGTTCGCCATTCATCCAGCGAACGTGGCCTGCTTCTTGCGGCGCGGGCGGCTGCGTCGACAGCACCACCACCGGCAGTTCGCCATAGGGCCATTCGGGAAAGGCGCGGACTTTTTCATAGGTATGGCGTCCCATCACCAGCGCGTCGACGTCGGCGATAAACGCCTCATAGCTCAACCCGTTGAGCAACGACACTGCGTATTCGGGACGCAGCAGCCAGTCGATGTCGCCGTCCGCACCGGCAATGAATCCGTCTACGCTGGTGGCGATGTAAACCGAACATTTCATCAGGCGAGATCTCCCCGGTAAACCAAATGAACCTTGTTGCCGTCGGGATCGCGCAGGTAAGCGCCGAAATAGCCTTTGCCGTAGTGCGCGCGCTCGCCGGGTTCGCCTTCACTGCTGCCGCCTGCCAACAGGCCGGCGGCGTAGGCGCGTTTGACCGCCACTTCATCGGCGGCGAGAAAGGCCAGCATGCTGCCGTTGCCGGCGCTGGCGGGCTGCCGGTCGAAGGGCTGGTAGGCATAGAAACGCGGCAGTGTCTGGCCCGGCATCACCCAGCAGCGAGCGGCGGGGCCGCCGTCCGGCGTCACTTCCCGCCGTTGTAATCCCAGCGGCAACAAAATAGCGTCGTAGAACGCGGCGGCGGCGTCCAGATCGCTGACGCCGACGGTAATATGGCTGAACATGGCGCTTCCTTTCCGAAAAGAGAGTGTGAAGGCATAGAACAGTAGCAGCGATATCGCAGGATGGACAGGCCGCAGCGGAGGATTCGGATTAAGGACACGCGCAGGGGCGAACGCGCTTCACGGTTTGCGGAGCCGGCGCCGATCAATTGCTCTCGACGCGGGGATTGGCGTGCGTCGGCTGGCTGGGATAATCCACCTGATGCTTTTGCAGATAATCGCGGATCAGCTGGCGCACCACTTGGGAAGGGGTAACGTCCTGCTGCAGACAGAGTTCTTCCAGGGCTTTCTTTTTGTCCGGGTCAATCAGCACCGTCAGCCGCGCCGTTTTCTTTTCCATCAGGATCCTCCAGAGAATGATAACTGAATGATAATACCATGTGGGCGAAGCGGCCAGCCAGAGCGCGCCGCCGCCCGCGTTCAGCGGAAATGCAGCCGCTCTATTTTGCGCGACAGGTAGCCGAGCTCGCAGTTGAACAACTCGCCGCTGCCGGCGGCCAGCGTGCGCAGCGTGCTCAGCGGCAGCGTCACACGGGCCGGCGTAGCGTAAATGATCACGTTGCCGCTGGGGGCGACGCAAAACAGCACGGTGTTGAATACCCGATGCAGGCTGTGATACAGCAGGCTGTTTTCGTCGGGCAGGTCGTGGTAATTCAGCACCAGCCAGCCCCCGTCGTTCAGCCGCGCGGCGCAGTTCTCCAGAAATGTCTGACTGCCTTGCTGCGGATCCATGGCGAACGCCGAATAGAGATCGGAAAAGATCAGATCGTAGCGCGCCTCGGCGGGCGGGCGTACGAAGTCCATGGCGTCGGCGGTGCGCAGGCTGATGGTGTCGGTGGCCGGCAGCGTAAAGTAGCGGCGCGCGACGGCGATCACCGCGGCGCGCAGCTCGACCACGTCCAGACGCATCGCCGGATCGAGGGCATGCAGCGCACGCAGCAGGCTGCCGCCTCCCAGGCCCAGAATCAGCGCCGATGCCGGCGGCTGCCAGGCCACCGCCATCAGCATCGCTTTGATGTAGTTGTGGATCGGCTGCGCGGGGTTGCTGAGGCTCATCTTGCTTTGTTCGCAGATGCCGTCAAACCGCAGCGTGCGGTAGTCCTTGTGATCGGAAACGATGATTTCGCCCCAGGCGTCGGCTTCGCGGGCGATCACCTGACCGCGCGGGGAGAAATCGAGGGTTCTGAGTAAGCTGTCAACCAGAGACATGGTATTCGCAGGGCTCCTTTGGCAAGCGGCCTATTTACGGGCGCACATGAAATCGGCGGTGCAAATGCGCCGGCCATCGATGCTGGCGCGGCCGGTGAAGCGGGCGATCGCCCCGCGCCGGCGCACGAAAGCGACCTCCATCAACACCTGGTCGCCGGGACGGGCGGCGCGATAAAACCGCGCCCGCTGAATGGCGGCGAAGTAGTAATGTTCCCCTTCATTGAGCGCCCCGAGATAGTAATGCGCCAACAGACCGGTGCTTTGCGCCAGCGCTTCCACCAACAGCACGCCGGGAAAACCGGCGAAATGCGCGTGGCCGCTCCAGAACGTCGGCTCATTGGCGGTGATGTTCTTGATGGCGCTCAGCCGCCCTTCGGCGATGCAGGTACCGGCGGGCAGCACGCGATCGACCAACAGACAGGGATAGCGATGAGGCAAAATCGCCTGAATATCGTTGAATTGCAGGGGTTGACCATTCAATGGCATGGGAGTGCGTGATCCTGTCTGCGGCGAAACCGGTGCGATGCCGGCGTTCAGTTCATTATGAGTGTAATGACATTATAATAAAATTATCATCAGATGTGCCAGGTGAAAAAACAGACGGCGGCGCGCAGGGGGAGTTAGGCGTGGGAGAGGCACCCGATCCTGACGATCGGGTGTCGCGGCGAGCTTAGTGCTTGGAGCGGGTCACCTTGTCCAGGTAGCCCATCACGAAAGCGGAGAGCACGAAGGTGAGGTGGATGATCACATACCACAACAGTTTGTTGTCCGGTACGTTCTTGGCATCCATAAACACCCGCAGCAAATGGATGGAGGAGATGGCGACGATAGACGCGGCGACTTTGTTTTTCAGCGACGTGGCGTCCATTTTGCCCAGCCAGCTCAGTTTCTCTTTCCCTTCGCTGATATCCAGCTGCGAGACGAAGTTTTCATAGCCGGAGAACATCACCATCACCAACAGGCCGCCGACCAACGCCATGTCGATCAGCGACAGCAAGGTCAGCACCAGATCGGCTTCGGTAACGGCAAAAATATTTGGCAGGACGTGGAGAATTTCCTGAAAAAACTTGATCGACAGAGCGACCAGGGTAAGCGACAGGCCAAAATACACCGGCGCCAGCAGCCAGCGAGAGGCGTACATCGCATTTTCTAACAAGCGTTCCATAACATTATCTGAGTGTGGTCAAAAGGGCGCTCAGTATAGCGCAGGAGACCCGGCCGAAATCAAGCGCTTAGCCGCCAGGGGGCTGGAAGGTTTTGCGCCATTCGCGGGGGTTGACGGCAAAGCGTTGCTTAAATCGTTGGCGGAACGAGACGTCGGATTGAAAACCCGCCAACGCGGCGACGGCAGCGATCGGGTGGCGCGTATTTTCCAGCAGTTCCTGGCTGTACAACAGACGCTCTGCATTGAGCCACTCGCCGACGCTCATGCCGGTCGCCTGCTGAAAATGTCGGGTGAACGAACGGCGGCTCATCGCGGTAAAGCGGGCCAGCGCATCGAGATCGTGCGGCTGGGCCAAATGTTCGCGCAGGTGAGCCAGCAAGCGATTGATGCGTTGATCCTGAGTGCTGGCCGGCAGCGGGCGAGCGATGAATTGCGCCTGTCCGCCATCCCGGTGCGGCGGGATCACCATCCGTCTGGCCAGCCGATTGGCGATGGCGCTGCCGTAATGCTGCCTGACTACGTGCAAACAGCAATCCAGGCCGGCGGCGGTGCCGGCGGAAGTGATCAGCCGCTCGTCGCTGACATAAAGCGCGTTGGCATCCAGCCGCACCAGAGGAAAACGCGCCGAAAAATCCGCTTCGTTTTCCCAGTGAGTGGCGGCGCGGCGATGGTCGAGCAGACCGGCATACGCCAGAACATAGGTGCCCAGACAGAGCCCGACGATCTGCGCGCCGCGCCGATGCGCGTCTTTTAGGGCGTCGATCAGCGCCGCCTCGGGGCGTTCTTCCGGATGCGGCCAGAAGGGGATGACGATGATGTCCGCCCGCTGCAACGCCGTCAGATCGTCGGGCACCTCCAGCGACATGCCGAGCTCGGAACGAATGGTCCCCGCACGCAGCCCGCAGACTCTCAGATCGAACAGCGGTTCGTCGGCTAACATCTCGCCGAAAATGATGCAGGGCACCGAAAAATGAAACGGGCTGAAACCGGGCGTCGCAATAAGGGATACGGAGGGTATGGACATAACGTCTCTCTGATTACAGTTGGTAAGCCTCGCCATCTTCCGGCACGCGGACCCAGGGGGTTAACGCCTGCTCCGCGATAAATCGGCGCAGCGTCTCGCGGCTGAGGGTGCAGTGATTCACGGCTTCCAGGTGAGAGGCCACGATGATGGCGTTCGGCATGGCCCGATGTGCGTGCAACACGTCTTCTTTTCCCATGATAATGCTGCCGATACCGGGAATTTGCGCATCGCCGACATTCAGAATAATGACGTCCGGCGCGAAAACGCGCAATGCTTCGTCCACCTGCTGACGCCAAACGGTGTCGCCGGCCAAATAGACGCGAGGTTCCGCCGGATGCGAGAACACGATCCCGCACACTTCGCCGAGGATAGACGCCAGTTGCGCGTCAGCATAGGCGGAATCGCTACCGTGTTGACCGCCGGTTTTATGCAAGGTTATCCCGTGGAACGTCGTCTGCGCTTGCAATATCCGCACGTGAAGAAAACCGGCCGAACGGATCAGCTCGGCGTCTTGTTTGTGCTGCGCAAAGATCGGCGTGTCCTTGGGCAACAGGCGCTGGGCAGCCTCGTCCCAATGGTCGGGGTGGGTATGGGTGACCAGCACGGCATCGGCCAGCAGCAGGCTGCCGACGTCTACCGGCAGATCGACCAGCGGGTTGCGCAGATGGGCGTTAAGCGTGCCTTCCAGCCCTGGATAAGCGCCGCGCGGCGCCAGAAAGGGGTCGATCAGGAACGTTTTGCCAGCGTAGTCGAGCAGCTGGGTGGCATTGCGAATTTGCGTCAGTTTCATCGGTGGCTCCGGGCGAGCCGCAAGGCGCGGCGATTAAGTTGGCGCCAGTATAGGCAACCGCGCTGTGCGCCGGTGAGTCGCCTGCCGGACAATAAGCGATGGGATCGGGCCAACTGCCGGCAACGCCGTCAGTGCCGGGCTTTTTTACCGTCGCTGTGGCCGAGAGAACGCTCGGGGAAACTGTGATCGCGCAGCCGCTGTTTCAGCTGTGCCGCATCGGGGAAACCGCCGTCAATCTTGCGATCCCAAATCACCACGCCATCGACGCTGATTTGATAGACCCCGCCGGTGCCCGGCATCAGGGTGACGGAGGCGAGATCGTCGCCGAAGGTATTGAGCAGCTCTTGCGCCATCCAGCCGGCGCGCAGCAGCCAATTGCATTGTGAACAGTAGTGAATCGTAACGGCGGGGGCGTTTTTCATCATTGATCGACCGGTTAGTGGAAGCGGCTTGCAATCAGCCCGATGGCTCGCAAGCGATGGTGGCTTTGTCGCGCCAAATAGTCAAGCGCCTGCTGAGGCCGCCAGGCGCGGATAACGGCGGCGGCCTCAGACCCTCGGGCGCTATGGCTTGCTTTTGGCGAGCCATTCGACCCCACGCAGCATGCCCGCCCAATAAAATCGGGGTAAAAACCAGGCTTTCAGCCACCATGCCATGCGGCTGGGTTGGGTGTTGTCGAGCAGGGGAAAGGTGGGGAGCAATTTACTGTCGTAACCAAACTCAGCCAGCACAACCTTGCCTTTTTCTACCGTCAATGGGCACGAGCCATAGCCATCGTAATGCGCCGTGGGCGGAGCGCCGTTAATCAGCGCCGCGATGTTCTCGGCGACCACCACCACCTGTTTGCGAGCCGCAGCCAGGGTTTTGGCGTTGGGCGTGGCGCAACAGTCGCCAACGGCAAAAATCGTCTGCCAGCGCTTATGCTGCAGAGTGAACTTATCCACGTCGCACCAACCGGATCCGTCAGACAGGCCGCTTTGGGCAATAAACGCCGGTGCGGACTGAGGCGGCACAACGTGGAGCATGTCGAAGGGCAGTGTGACCTCGCGTTTATCTTCTTCATCACTATCACTGTCCAGAGCAAAGATCGCCTGCCGACGTTTCCCATCGACGCGCACTAAATTATGCCGAAAATTGACCTGTGCGCGGTATTTTTTCAAATAATCGGTCAGCGGAGGAACAAATTGCGGCACACCGAAAACCGCCGTGCCCGCAAGGCAGAAATTGACGTTAATATTATTCAGAACGCCTTGCCGCCGCCAATGATCGCATGAAAGATATAAGGCTTTTTGCGGCGCACCGGCGCATTTTATGGGAAGCGTGGGTTGAGAAAATATCGCCTTGCCGCCTTGCATCTCCCGGACAAGTTTCCAGGTGTATTCTGCAAGATCAAAACGATAATTAGAGGTGACGCCGTTAAGCCCTAACGTCTCTTCAAGGCCTTCTATTTTATCCCAACGTAAAACAAGGCCGCAGGCAACAATAAGGAAATCATAGCTTACGCGTTTCCCCTGACGGGTCTCGATATATTTTTCATCGGGGTCAACCCTGACAACGCTGTCCTGGAGCCATGAGACGCCAGAGGGAATCACATCGCGCATGGCGCGCTGCGTTTTACTTATATCAAAGAGCCCGCCGCCCACCAGGGTCCATGCCGGCTGGTAATAATGACAGTCATTGGGTTCAACGACAGTTATATCCGCATCTTTAACTCGCTTCCTTATGCTTGCGATGACGCCGATGCCAGATGAACCACCGCCAATAACAACAACTTTCTTCAGGGTGTTTATTTTTTCTGGTTTCATGCAGGTCTCCTTTCATAAGAAAGTAGGGGGTTGCGGCTCAGATTTAAAGATAATTTATAGAACTTATGGTTATATTAAAAATGACATATTCGATTTTGCTATATGTAATAGCTAAATGTAATAAGCTATTTGACAATCAACGCAAACTGATCGTTAATAAATGCCATAAATATCGAAAGGGAATTAATGCATTGGATTTTTTCCATTTTACTTTTTATACCCTGACGCTGTTGGTGATAACCGGGGGAATAGTCGGATTTCTCCTGGCTCTGACCGGGGGAGGCGGATCCATCGTCTGCGTGCCCTTGCTGCTGTATATGGTGAAAATCCCGGATACCCACTTGGTTATAGGCACCAGTGCCATGTCCGTTGCCATTAGCGCGCTGATCAATCTTTTTGTTCATGCCGCCAAAGGAAACGTCCGGTGGCAGACCGGCGTTACCGTTTCGCTGGTGGCGGTGGTGGGAACGCTGGTGGGCTCTCAGGTGGGAAAAATGACGGACGGGCACCATTTAACCCTGCCTTTCTCTTTGCTGATGCTGGTTGTCGCCGGATTGACGCTGAAAAGAAATCATCGGGCAGGCAACGGATTACCGTCCTCCCATCCGACATTTCATCCCGCCATCGTGTGGCCCAGCGTGCTGGCGCTGGGCGCGGTGGCCGGTTTTTTGGGCATCGGCGGCGGATTTTTGGTGGTGCCGGCTCTGCTCTGGTTCTTCCGCTTTTCGCTGGTTGAAGCGGTGGCGACCTCACTGGTCGTGGTTTCCGCCATGGGATTATCGACAAGCGCAAGCTATGCCATGTCCGGCAAGGTGTCGTTGGCCATTACCTGCTGGCTCATTGTCGGCGGCGTTCTGGGGGGCGTCGTGGGAGTGACGCTCACCGAGCGCCTGAAAAAACGCGAGGACATTATCCGTGTGCTCTATGCCGGCATGTTGCTGGTGCTGGCCCTTTATATGCTTTTTAAAAGCCTATAAAACAAAAGGAAAAAATATGCACATCCGTACTTACCATCATCAGCTCTCCTTTTCGGGGGCGCCCGCAGCGAATGATTTCGCTATCCTGCATCAACAAGGCTATCGGTTTATCGTCAACAATCGACCAGATGAAGAGCCGGGAGAGTACCTTAACCATCAACAAGAGAAAGCGTTGGCTGAGCAATGGGGAATGGGCTACGTCTATCTGCCTTACACGTTCGACACGCTGACCTGGGAGACTGTTTATACCTTCCATTACCTGTTGCGGCGGGGTGAGAAGACCTTGGCGCATTGCAGGAGCGGAGCGCGTTCTGCCTGCCTTTCCCTGCTGTATGCGCTGCGCGAAGGCCAGATAGACGAAGCGCAATTTCGCAGCCAGTGCGCAGAGTATGGCGCCGATGCCGATAAGGCGCTGGGCTGGTATGGTCGGCATCAGGTCGTTCAGCCTCACGCGGAAGTGCACGCGTTTTATGAGCCGGAAAGCGGCAGCCTGCAGTATGTCGTCGCCGATCCCGCAGCGCGCCGCTGTGCGATCATCGATCCGGTGCTGGATTTTGACCGCCGCTCGGGAACGGTATCGCACCAGCAGGCCCGCAAGATCCTGGATTTTATTCAGCAACGGGGGTGGGGCGTCGCCTGGGTATTGGATACCCATCCGCATGCCGACCACTTCTCCGCCGCCACCTGGCTGGCACAGAAAACCGGCGCCTTCACCGGCATCGGCGAAAAAATTGCCGCCGTTCAGGGGCTGTGGGAAGAGATCTACAATTTAAAAGACCTGCCTGCGGCCAATACCGTCTGGGATGCGCTGTTCGCGGATGGAGACGTCTTTTTTATCGGCAACCTGCGCGCTGAAGTCTTGCTGTCTCCCGGGCACACTCTGGCGTCGGTCACTTATTACATTGCGGATGCGGCCTTTATCCACGATACGTTCTTCATGCCGGACAGCGGCACCGCAAGGGCCGATTTCCCCGGCGGCAATGCGGAAGTCTTATGGGATTCATTGCAGCGGATTCTGAGCCTGCCTGCGGATACCCGGCTGTTTACCGGCCATGATTACCGCCCGGCGGGGCGTGAGGTCCGCTGGGAAAGCACGGTGAGAGAGCAGCGCGAGAACAATCCCTGGGTGGTCAATATGGATAAGTCCCGATTTATTGCGCAAAGAAAGCAGCGGGACGCCACGCTGCCGCATCCGGAACTCATGCTGATGGCGCTGCAGGTCAACATCCGCGGCGGCGTGCTGCCCGACTGCGAAGACGATGGGCAGCACTATCTCAAAATCCCGGTGAATCGCTTTAAGGGCTGAATCAGGCCATGACGGCGCCGCCGAACAGGCAGAACATTCGCCTGGGATCGCGCCGTCTGTTAATTGTTTTTTATGAAATAATCATCCTGATTCATATTTAATTATTTGTTTTTACACAAAACACGCGGTGCTTGCCCTCACCGAATACAGTCACTACATTAACAATGTACTTCCCACTCTGCTAAGGAAAACACCATGAAAGCTGCCGTAGTGACGAAAAACCATACCGTAGATATTAAGGATAAAGTGCTGCGTCCGCTCAAGCACGGCGAAGCGGCGTTGAAAATGGAGTGTTGCGGGGTGTGCCACACCGATTTGCACGTGAAAAACGGCGATTTCGGCGAGGTGCCGGGCATTACGTTGGGGCATGAAGGCATCGGCGTGGTCTCCGCCGTCGGTGAGGGCGTCACCTCGTTAAAAGTGGGTGACCGCGCCAGCGTCGCCTGGTTTTACCAGGGTTGCGGCCATTGTGAATATTGCGTCAGCGGCAACGAGACCCTGTGCCGTTCGGTGAAAAACGCCGGCTACAGCGTTGACGGCGGCATGGCGGAAGAGTGCATCGTGGTGGCGGACTACGCGGTGAAAGTGCCGGACGGGCTCGATTCTTTCGCCGCCAGCAGCATCACCTGCGCCGGTGTCACCACCTACAAAGCGGTGAAAATTTCCGATATCAAACCGGGGCAGTGGATCGCCATCTATGGCCTGGGCGGGCTGGGCAACCTGGCGCTGCAGTACGCCAAGAACGTGTTTAACGCCAAAGTGATCGCCATCGACGTCAACGACGGCCAGCTGGAGTTCGCTAAACAGATCGGCGCCGATCTGACCATCAACTCCAAAACGCAAAATGCGGAAGAGATCATTCAGCAGCAAACCGGCGGCGCTCACGCGGCGGTAGTGACAGCGGTGGCGAAAGCCGCCTTCAACTCGGCGGTCAATGCGGTGCGTGCCGGCGGTAAAGTGGTGGCGGTGGGGCTGCCGCCGGAGAGCATGGATCTGAGCATTCCGCGCCTGGTGCTGGACGGCATTCAGGTGGTCGGCTCGCTGGTGGGCACGCGCGAAGACCTGAAAGAGGCGTTCCAGTTCGCTGCCGAAGGCAAGGTGACGCCGAAAGTGACCAAGCGGCCGCTGGGCGATATCAACGCCATCTTCGACGAGATGAAAGCCGGCACCATTCGCGGGCGCATGGTGATCGATCTCGGCATGACGAAATAACCCGCGTCATCCACTGCGTGAAAAAAAGGCCACCTGCGGGTGGCCTTGTTGTTGTTACCGCGAGTCAGAACAAACCCAGCGGTTTGGCGTCGTAGCTGACCAGCAGGTTTTTCACCTGTTGATAGTGCGACAGCGCCGCCTTGTGGGTTTCGCGTCCGATGCCGGAGTTCTTGTAGCCGCCGAAAGCGGCGTGCGCTGGATACAGGTGGTAGCAGTTGGTCCATACGCGGCCGGCCTTGATCGCGCGTCCCATGCGGTAGGCGCGGTTGATGTCGCGGGTCCACAACCCGGCGCCCAGTCCAAACTCGGTATCGTTGGCCAGCGCCAGGGCTTCGGCCTCATCCTTGAAGGTGGTGACGCCAATCACCGGCCCGAAGATTTCCTCGCGGAAGAAACGCATGCTGTTGTTGCCGGTAATCAGCGTTGGCTGCAGATAGAAACCGTTTTGCACTTCGTCGCCACGCTGGGCGGGTTCGCCGCCCACCACGATTTTGCCTCCCTCGTTTTTAGCGATGTCGATATAGGACAGGATCTTGTCGTACTGCTGCTTGGACGCCTGGGCGCCGATCATGGTCTCGGTGTCGAAGGGATCGCCCTGGCGGATGGCGGCGATGCGCGCCAGCACTTTCTCCATAAACTGCGGGTAGATGGATTCCTGAATCAACGCCCGTGAAGGGCAGGTGCAAACCTCACCCTGGTTGAAGAAGCCCAGCACCAGCCCCTCAACCGCCTTGTCGATAAACTCCGGTTCCGCCTGCATGATGTCTTCAAAATAGATATTCGGCGATTTGCCGCCCAGCTCGACGGTACTGGGGATAATGTTCTCCGCCGCACAGGCGAGGATGTGACGGCCGACCGGCGTGGAACCGGTGAAGGCGATTTTTTCGATGCGTTTGCTGCGCGCCAGCGCTTCGCCGGCCTCGGCGCCGAAGCCTTGCACCACGTTAAGTACGCCCGGCGGCAGCAGATCGCCGATCTCTTCCATCAACACGCTGATGCCGAGCGGCGTCTGTTCCGCCGGTTTCAGCACCACACAGTTACCGCCCGCCAGCGCCGGCGCCAGTTTCCAGGCAGCCATCAACAGCGGGAAGTTCCATGGAATGATCTGGCCGACCACGCCCAGCGGTTCATAGATATGGTAGGCCACGGTGTTTTGGTCGATTTCCGCTGCGGTGCCTTCCTGCGCGCGCAGGCAGCCGGCGAAGTAGCGGAAATGATCGACCGCCAGCGGCAGATCGGCGTTCAGGGTTTCGCGGATCGGTTTGCCGTTGTCCCAGGTTTCGGTCAGCGCCAGCATCTCCAACCGCGATTCGATGCGATCGGCGATCGCCAGCAGCACGTTGGAACGTTCCTGCACGCTGGTTTTGCCCCAGGCGTCCGCCGCCGCATGCGCCGCGTCGAGCGCCAGCTCAATGTCTTTGGCGTCGGAACGCGGGAATTCGGCGATCGGCTGGCCGGTCACCGGCGAGGTGTTGGTGAAGTAGTTGCCGGATACCGGTTCGACAAATTTGCCGCCAATGTAGTTGCCATAGCGTTTGCGGAACGAAACCAGCGAGCCAGGCAAACCGGGGTGGACATATTTCATGTGAAGCACCTCTCTGCAGATGATAACCGGCGCTATTGCGCTGCGCCTGTGAGTGCGGCATGTCGCCGCCGCACAGAGAAGCACGCCCCGTGCCAGATTGATGAAGGGCAAGGGTGCTTATTAAAAGTGATTGTTTATTATGGAATTAGAAATTCATGCCGCTTGGCGAATCGCGCGGCGTCGCCGTCGCCGATGATTTTTTGTGTCCCGTGTCGCAACGCCTGATACACATTTATGATACAAGTTTGCAACACTCGCGAACGGGGGAGAAACGCATGTTGCCTGACGACCGCTTGCCCGCAGAGGGCGCCAGCTTGCTGACCCAGCCGTTGGCGGAATCCTGGCAACGCAGCCAGGGTTATGGCTTGACGCGCACCGATCAACATATCCCGTTTATCAAAGCCGGATTGCTTGAAGAGCTGCGCAGCCGCAACGATTGGGTACCGCAGCGGGTGCAGCCGCTGATCGAGCAGCTGGGTGCGAAAATTACGCGCCAACCCGCCATCGTAGTGATCGCCGACGCCGACGGGCTGGTGCTGGAAACCTGCGGTAATACCGACTTTCTGCACAAAGCGTCGCGCTTTGCGCTGGCGCCGGGCAACCAGTGGGGAGAAGCGGAGCGGGGCACCAACGCCATCGGTACCGCGCTGGCGCTGGGCGATTTCTGCGAAGTGCGCGGCGACCAGCATTTTCTCAACCAAAATGCCGGGTTGAACTGCACCGCCGCGCCGATCTATCGTCCGGATGGCCGCATTGCCGGCATACTGGATCTCTCCGCGCCCGCCCAGCGTCCGTATCCTGACGCGCAGCGCCTGATCATGCAGGCGGTGCGGCATATCGAACACCGTTGGGTCAGAAGCGCGATCGCCGATCGCCACTGGACGCTGCGCCTGCACGCCGATGCCGGTCGCCTGGGCAGCGCGCAGGAGCTGTTGCTGGTGTTTCACGACGAAGTGCTGGTCGCCGCCAATCGGCTGGCGATGATGGAGTTTCAACTCTCGCCGGCGGCCTTTGGCTCGTTTGAGTTCGCCCAGCTGTTCCCCGAGCTGTTACGGCAGCCCGCCGGCGCGCCGCGTCAGACGCTGGCCGGCAATCAACGGCATTATTATTCGCTGCTCGAGGCGCCGCAGCGCCGCGTCAGCGCCCTGCGTTCGGTGCCGCCGGAGGAAAGAGCCGACGAACAACATCAGAAGGCGTTGCGCATTCTCAACGCCGGCCTCGCCTTGTGCGTGACCGGCGAAACCGGCTGCGGCAAAGAGCACTTCAGCCGCCGCCTGTTCCAGGAGAGCCGCTGGCGCAACGGCAACTTTGTGGCGATCAATTGCGCGGCGCTGCCTGAACCGCTGATCGAGTCCGAGCTGTTTGGCTATGCGCCGGGGGCGTTTACCGGCGCTAACCCTAAAGGTTATATCGGCAAGATCCGCGAGGCGGACGGCGGCGTGCTGTTCCTCGATGAGATCGGCGACATGCCGGCGGGCCTGCAAACGCGCCTGCTGCGGGTACTGCAGGAAAAAACCGTCACGCCGCTCGGCAGCCGCAGCGCCTATCCGGTCGATTTCGCGCTGGTCTGCGCCACCCACCACGATCTGCACCGGCTGGTGCAGGCAGGGGCGTTTCGCGAGGATTTGCTGTATCGCATCCAGGAATACAGCCTGCGCATCCCGCCGCTCAGAGAGCGAGCGCAATTGGAGACCTTCATTCTGCAGCTGTGGCGAGAGCTGGGCGGCGAGCGGCGCGGCATTCGGCTGTTGCCGGAGGCGCTGGCGATGCTGGCGCGCTATCCGTGGCCGGGCAACGTGCGGCAATTGCTGAGTACGCTCAAAGTGCTGCTGGCGCTGGCGGACGATCACGCAGTGCTGACCCTGGACGATCTTCCTCAGTCCATCGCTGTGCTGGCGCCGCGGCAAGAGAACGCCGATACCGATCTGGGGGCGCTGCAGGCGGCGATCGACAGGGCGGGCGGCAATCTCAGCCGGGCGGCGAAGGCGCTCGGCGTTTCACGCAGCACGCTGTACCGCAAGCTGGGGAGGCAGAAAACGGCGGCGGAATAAGGCGGCGCGATTGAGCGGCGATAAGGCCCCGCTGCGCGGGGCCTGTTGCTCTCTCAATCCCCCAGCCCCGGCGGGTTAATCTGCGAATGGGCGATTTTCTCGTCGCTCTCCGCCCAGCGATCCAATACCTGCAGATAGCTGCCGTTGGCGATGGCGCTGTTGAGCGAAGCCTGCACCGCGTCCACCAGGCCGTTGCCTTTCTTCAGCGTGACGGCGATGTTGGCGGTCTTCGGCCAGCCGCCGGGCACGATGCCCACCAGCCGGGTTTTGCCGGTCAGCCGCGCCTGATAAGCGCCGGAAACGTTGGGCCCGAAGGTGGCGTCGGCGCGGCCGGACTGAATAGCCAGCGTGGAGGCGGCCTTGTCGGTGACATACACCGGCTGCAGCGGCGCGAGCCCCTTGGCGCGGTTCTCTTTGTCCCAGGCCAGCAGCACCGCTTCCTGATTGGTGCCGGAGTCGACGATGATCTTTTTACCGGCGATATCCGGCGCGGTTTTGATCTGGGTGATTTTACTGTCGGATTTGACGTAGAAACCCAGCGTATCCTGCCGATAGGTGGCGAAATCGAATTTGGTCTTGCGTTCGTTGGTCACGGTGATGTTGTAAACCGCGGCGTCATATTTGCCAGAGGCCACCCCCAGCGGCCAGTCTTCCCACGAGGTGGGCACCAGCTTGAGTTTCAACCCCAAACCGTCGGCCACCAGGCGCGCAATGTCCGCCTCGCTGCCAATCACCGTTTTATTGTCGCGAGCGTACAGGCCGAACGGCGGGCCGCTGCCCAGCAGAGAAATGGCGACTGTCAGCGTGCCGGGTTCCACGAACCGGAAGCCGGCGGGGATTTTGGCCACGGCTTCGGCGCTCTTCACCGTGTGGATCGGCGTTTCGTTGGCGACGAGATCCACGCCTGGTGCGGCGGCGGCGGAAAAACTCAGCAGCGCTGCAATCACTATCATCTTTTTGCTATATATCATTATGTTAATTACCTTCATTATTATGGGTGTCACACGGTCGTTGCACTATCTCTAAAGGCGGCAGATCTGTGAACGAACAAAATCAACTAACCAATCTTGGAAAAATCATGAGGCGCCTCTGGCGGCGCTGAATCGATCGAGGATGCACCATGTCATCGCGTTTCGCTACGTTGGGCCGCATACCGCGCGGCGTGTGGGTATTGGGTGGCGTGAGCCTGCTGATGGACGTTTCCTCGGAGATGATCCATAGCCTGTTGCCGCTGTTTATGGCGACGACGCTCGGTGCCAGCGTGATCGTCATCGGGTTGATCGAAGGGCTGGCGGAGGCGACGGCGTTGATCGTCAAGGTGTTCTCCGGCGTGCTCAGCGATTACCTCGGCAAACGCAAGGGGCTGGCGCTGCTGGGCTACGGGCTGGGCGCCATCAGCAAACCGTTTTTCGCCATCGCGTCGTCGTCCGGCATGGTGATGAGCGCGCGCCTGCTGGATCGCGTGGGCAAAGGCATCCGCGGGGCGCCGCGCGATGCCCTGGTGGCCGACGTGACGCCGCCGGAAATTCGCGGCGCGGCTTTCGGGCTGCGCCAGTCGCTGGATACCGTCGGCGCCTTTTTAGGGCCGCTGCTGGCCGTTGGCCTGATGCTGCTGTGGCACAACGATTTTCGCGCCATCTTCTGGGTGGCGGCGATCCCGGCGGCGCTGGCGATTGCGCTGCTGTTTTTCGGCCTGAAAGAGCCGGCCGCCGCGATAACCCACAAGCGCACCAACCCGATTACCCGCGCCAACCTGCGGCTGTTGGGGCGCAGCTATTGGTGGGTGGTGAGCATCGGCGCGATCTTTACGCTGGCGCGTTTCAGTGAAGCGTTCCTGGTGTTGAAGGCGCAGCAGGGCGGCACGCCGCTGGCGTTGATCCCGCTGGTGATGGTCGCCATGAATCTGGTCTACGCCTGTTCGGCCTATCCGTTCGGTAAATTGTCCGACCGCATGAGCCATGAAGGATTGCTGAAAGCCGGGCTGCTGGTGCTGATCGCCGCCGACCTGGTATTGGCGCTGAGCGATCATTGGGCGGGCGTGCTGTTTGGCGTGGCGCTGTGGGGCGTGCACATGGGCATGACGCAGGGACTGTTGGCGGCGATGGTGGCGCACACTGCGCCGGCGCACCTGCGCGGCACCGCGTTCGGCATGTTCAATCTGATCGGCGGCGTGGCATTGCTGCTGGCGAGTCTCGGGGCCGGAACCCTGTGGGAACTGTTCGGTTCCGCGTCCACCTTCTATGCCGGGGCGATCGTCTGCGTGGTAACGCTTATCGGCATGAAGATCGCGCCGCATGACAAACGGCAGGGCGTTTAACGGCCGCCCACGGGCTGCGGCATCCCCTGCAGCAGCGCCGGCACCCGCTGGGGGTCCACCGCACGGCTGAACAGAAAACCCTGGCCGATATGGAAACCGGCTTCGCACAGCGTCTGGCGCTGCTGTTCGGTTTCCACCCCCTCGGCGATGATGTCGATCGACAGCTTTTGACCGAGGATGCCGATGCTTTCCACGATCGCCAGGATCGCCGGTTCGGTGTTCATGCGTTGAACGAAGTCGCAATCCAGCTTAATGCAGTCCAACGGGTAGTCCATGATATGGCTGAAGGAGGAGTGGCCGGTGCCGAAGTCGTCCAACGCGATGCGGATGCCCATTTCCTTGAGCATTTGCAGCGCGCGCAGCACGTATTTCGACCCGTGTTTGTTGAACGCGTGTTCGGTCACTTCCAGTTCGATCAGGTGATGGGGAATATGGAATTTCAGCAGGCGCTGCAGGAAGGTTTCGGCATAATTGTCGCGTAAAAATTCGATCGGCGACACGTTCAGCGAAACCGGCCGCACCGCCACGCCGGCTGCGCGCCAACGGGCGATATCGGCGAACACCTTCAGCTGCATGGCTTCGCTGATTTTGGTCGCCAGCTCGTAGTCGTTGAATGCCTCGCTCACCGTCGCCGGCAACTGCACGCCGTTGATCGGGCAATGCCAGCGCAGCAGCGCTTCGAAGCCGACAATGCTGCCGTCGGTCAGGCAGACCTTCGGCTGATAGTTGGGGCGGATGCAGTTGTCGCGCACGATCTGACGCGCGTAGTTGAGTTGGCTGGCGCGCGCGCTGGCTTTGTCCATCATCTTGCGATCGAACATATAAACGCCGCCGCGGCCGCCGTCCTTCAACTCATACAGCGCGGTATCGGCGCATTTCATCAGCTCTGAAGCGTCGCGGGCGTCTTTGGGATAGATAGCGCCGCCGATGCTCATGCCGCAATGCAGCGTTTTGCCGCCGTGGGTGATCGGCGTCTCCAGCTGCAACAGAAATTTGTTGGCGATGCGAAAAATGTCCTGCTCGTTTTCGACGTCGCTTATCACCACGGCGAATTCGTCGCCGCCGAGACGCGAGACGAACGAGTGGGTATTCATGCAGGCGCTGAGCCTTTTACCCAGCACCCGCAGCAGATGGTCACCTGCCGCGTGGCCCAGTGTGTCGTTCACCAGCTTGAAATGGTCAAGGTCCAACAGCATCAGCCCGAGCGACTTGCCGCCGTGCAGGGCGCGTTTCATCTCTTGCTTCAGTTTTTTCTTGAACAGACGCCGGTTGGGCAGGCCGGTCAATTCGTCATACTCGCTGGCGAGCAACAGACGCTGCTCCATCACGCGCTGCGAGGTTACGTCGCGCGAGACGCACAAGATCTCGGCCACCGCGCCGTGTTCGTCGCTGACCGGGGTGAGAATATTGTCCCAGTGCTGTTTTTTGCCCTGCGGCGTCACGCTCAATCCCGTGAAGCGCGCATTTTTACCCGCTCTGACGCTGCGCAGCGCCTTGCGGCCACGGCGGCGGATTTCGGGCGACAGCAACCCCAGCCAGGACATGCCGAACTCTTTTTGCGCCGGGTCAAGACCGAGCGCCAGGCTGCCGGACCGGTTCATGTGGCGCAGCGTCCCGTCGTTATTGATCACTTTGATACAGTCGAGGCTGGCGTCCAGCATGTCTTGCTGGATGGAGAGCGCCTGAACGTTTTGCTGGCGCTGCAGCATTTGCAGATGAATATCGGTGGCGGCGAGGTACCAGCTGGGCTCTAACGCCATGCCATCCTGGCGGGCATTGAACGCCAGCATGAACCAACGGTAGATGCCGTGGCGATCGCACAGGCGAGCTTCGCCGGCGAACGAGGAGAGGGCGACGATCGCCTGGCGCCATTGCGCGGCCATCCGATCGCGATCGTCGGGATGCAGGGCATCGAGCCAGTCGGCGGCGCCGTGCTCGCCGGCGTTTGCGCCGGTATAGTCGCGCCACTGTTTATTAAAGTAGCCGCCAAGGCGGTTGCCGAAGCAAATCAGACCGGGCAAGTCGTCTACGATTTCGCCATAGAGATCAATCGGATTTTTGTTATTGGTCTGCTTGGGCAACAGGGTCATGCGGTATTTCCTCGGAAAATTACCCATATTCTCGCTCTATAGCAGAGCCTCTTTCAATATAGTTTTGCCAATGAAAATGGGAATAGCCAGCGGGCACGGCTAAAAATCAGCCCGCTAGCATGGAATACATCCCGCGCGAACGCATTAGGAATATTCCTGTTATTTATAAGCAGCCCTTATATTGCGACGAAAAATAAGTGATCCGACCACGATCGGATATTGCCATAAAAATTAATCAATCTTGATGTTTCTATTTGATGAAATGTTCAGGCGTTTTTATGCTCTCCCACCGGCTGTTCTGCCGGCTCTATGCGCCTTCACTGACAAAAATCTCACTTATGGCGGCAATAACCGCCATTTTATGCACTCTCCAGCGGTAGTCGCAGCGCCGTTGGCCGGGGTTTAGCAGAAAAGTCATGATACAAATCAAGAAATGTTTTGTTTCATCTGTTGACACTTTGCTTACGTATAAGATAGCCTCGCGAATGAAAAGCATTAGAAAAACTGGATGATAAAACGAAATGCATCTACAGCCTGATCCCCAGGCCCGGTCCCGATGGCCGGGCCATTCCGGCGCAACGGCGCCGGCAAGCGTACATTCGCCTCCTCTTTAGACGTCTGCGCCATAGGCGCCCGGCGCGGCGACATTCCTTTGTCTGCCAGCGCCATCTGCATCACTCAGCATGTCTGTTCATGCGGCCCGCGTCGGGCCTGCATGCGTTATCTGTCGTTTCACGATCGAGAGAGGTCGCAGGGCGGTTAAAACGTAAGTTTTCTTCTGGGTATAAATAAACATGGAGCGTAAAATGATACTTAATAAAAGATTGAAGTTAGCGTATTGCGTTTTTCTGGGTTGTTATGGCTTATCCATTCATTCTTCTCTTGCCGCTTATCAGGATCCCGGCCGGTTGGGCGTGCCTGACAGTTGGAAAACCGCCGAGTTTAATCGTCAATGGGGGCTTGCGGCGATTTCCGCCGAATATGCCTATGCCAGAGGCTATACCGGTAAAGGCGTCACTATCGGTATTATCGATAATGCCATTCTTTCCCATTCTGAATTCGCCGGTAAACTGACGCGTCTGGATAACGGCAGTTATAATTTCTCATACGATAAACTAGATAATATGTCTTTCGGCGATCACGGCACGCACGTAGCCGGTATTGCCGCGGCTAAAAGAGATGGCGCAGGCATGCACGGCGTCGCTTTCGACGCGGATATTATCGGCACCAAATTGAATGATTACGGTAATCGCAACGGCCGTGAAGAGCTGATTCAGAGCGCGGCGCGCATCATCAGCAACAGCTGGGGGATTGCGCCGGACATTCGGCGAGATGCCAAGGGTGACATCATCTGGTTGCCTAACGGCAGACCGGACTATGTGGCGTTCGTTAAAGGCGATGTGATCGGCGAAATGATGCGCAGCAAGTCCAGCGTGGAATGGGGCAGCCAACAGCCGGTGCCTACCGGTGCGCATAGCTCCATGTCGGCGCTGCTGCGCGCGGCCAGGCACGGTAAGCTGATCGTCTTCTCGGCAGGCAATTACAACAATTACAACATTCCCGAAGCGCAAAAGTCACTGCCTTATGCCTTCCCGGACGTGTTGAACAATTACCTGATCGTGACCAACCTGAGCGACGAAAACAACTTAAGCGTCTCTTCGACCAGCTGCGGTCAAACGGCGAGCTACTGCGTTTCCGCGCCAGGCTCCGATATATACAGCACGGTCGGCCGGTTGGAGTCTAATACCGGCGGCGCCGTTAATCGTGATGCTTACAATAAAGGCGAGCTGTCGGTTAATCAAAATTACGGCTTCAAATCCGGCACCTCAATGGCCGCGCCGCATGTCAGCGGTGTCGCCGCCGTATTGATGCAACGCTTCCCTTATATGAGCGCCGATCAAATATCCGCCGTGATCAAAACTACCGCCACCGATTTAGGCGTGCCCGGTATTGATAATTTGTTCGGCTGGGGGCGCGTCAATTTACGCGATGCGATCAACGGGCCGAAAATGTTTATCACCAAGGAGGATATTCCACAGGAATATTATGTGCCGGGCTCCTATAGCGAAAAACAATTCGTGGTAAATATTCCCGGCCTCGGCAATACCGTTGAATCCGGCACCACGGTTGAGCGCCGCTGCACGTCGCGCGAGTGCGATTTCGATTCGTGGAGCAATGACATCACCGGCCACGGCGGGTTGACCAAAATCGGCGCCGGTACGCTGGAACTGGCGGGGAACAATACCTATCGCGGTGATACCTGGGTGAAACAGGGCGCGCTGGCAATCAACGGCTCGGTGGTATCCAACGTCTATATCGAAAACGGCGGCACGCTGGCCGGCAGCGGCAGCGTGAATGCCTTCCGAGCTGGTCACGGCGGCAGCGTCGCGCCGGGCAACGGCATTGGCACGCTGCACGTGGTGAATGACGCCGTCTTCGATCGCGGTTCGCAGTATAACGTGGAAGTGGCGGACAAAGGCCGCAGCGATAAGATCGCCGCGCGACGCGCTTTCCTCAACGGCGGCAGTGTGAACGTCAGCCTGGAGCGCAGCCAAAACCTGCTGTCGCAGAATGAGGCGCAGAGTCTGCTGGGCAACAAATACACCATCCTGACCACGACGGACGGAGTGACCGGTCGATTTGAAAACGCCAACCCGTCGTACCCGTTCGTGAATGTCGCGCTGGATTATCAGGGCAATGACGTCGGCCTTGGCATCACGCGCACCGCCGCCCGTTTTGACAGCCTGGCCAGCACCGAGAACGAGAAAGCGGTAGCTCGTGCGGTGGAGACGCTCAACGCGACGGAACCGGTCACGACAACGGCCCAGCGCGGCGTGACGATCTCTGCGGCTGAAGCGGCCAACCTGCTGCAAAGCGATGGGGGCGAGGCGCAAGCCGTGAGCGAAGAGGCGAGCATCGTGGCCGGCCATCCGGTCTATGAAAGCTTCCTCGGCTTCACCTCAGCCCGAGATCTGCAGCAGGCGACCCGTCAGCTGTCTGGCCAGATCCACGCGGATATGGCTTCCGCCCAGATCAACGAAAGCCGTTACCTGCGCGATACCGCCACCGAGCGCTTGCGCCAGGCGGAAGGCCGCCGCGTCGCTACCGATATTAAAGCGGATGACAACGGCGCCTGGGCGAAACTGCTGGGCAGCTGGGGGCATGCTTCCGGCAACGACAACGCCACCGGTTACCAGACGTCCACTTACGGCGTGCTGCTGGGGCTGGACAGCGAACTGTTCGACGACGGTCGGTTAGGGGTGATGACCGGGTATACCCGCACCTCGTTGGATGGCGGTTATCAGTCAGACGCACACAGCGACAACTATCATCTGGGGCTGTACGGCGATAAACGCTTCGGCGCAGTGGCGCTGCGGGCGGGGGGCACTTATACCTGGCATCGCATCGACACCTCGCGCTCGGTGAACTATGGCGCGCAGTCGGATCGCGAGAAGGCCAAGTATAACGCGCGCACCGGTCAGCTGTTCATCGAAAGTGGTTACGATTGGACGAGCGATGCGGTCAACCTTGAGCCGTTCGCCAACCTGGCGTACACCCATTACCGTAACGAGGGGATCACCGAGCAAGGCGGGGCGGGAGCGCTGCGCGGCGACAAACAAAGTCAGTCCGCCACCGCTTCGACGCTGGGTCTGCGCGCCGACACCCAGTGGCAAGCCGACAGCGTGGCGATCGCTCTGCGCGGCGAGCTGGGCTGGCAGCACCAGTACGGCAAGCTGGAGCGTAAAACGCAGCTGATGTTCAAACGC
The DNA here is from genome assembly GCF_009707615.1 of Serratia sp. YC16. Lineage (NCBI taxonomy): Bacteria > Pseudomonadati > Pseudomonadota > Gammaproteobacteria > Enterobacterales > Yersiniaceae > Serratia > Serratia sp. YC16. The sequence goes on from NZ_WLYN01000001.1 coordinate 289,063, forward strand.
ACTGATGCGGCGTTCGACGTGAACAGCGTGCCTGTGTCTCGCGATGGTGCGGTCCTGAAAGCGGGCGTGGATGTAGCGGTTAACAAAAACGCCGTCCTGTCCCTTGGCTACGGCGGGCAGCTGTCGTCCAACCACCAGGACAACAGCGTCAACGCCGGTCTGACCTGGCGCTTCTGATCGCAGTTAACATGCTTCGCTTTATTCAGCCCTCATCGTGACGATGGGGGCTTTTTTTGCGTCCAGACGGCGTTGAAACCTTCTTTGGCATGAGGTGGTGCTTTCTGCGCGGCATATTCCCCCCGGCCGGTGTTCGCCGCTGGGTAAATCAATCAGAGGAAAGCAAACGCTGCTGCCAATCGCGCAATTGCGCCAGCGTGAGGGACGTAGCGGCGGCGACCACCTCGCGATGTTCCAGGGCGATTTCCCGGGCGCGCTGCAACGGCTCGGCGCTGAGGCATTGCACACTTTGCCGCAGCGCCTGCTGCGCCTGTTCCAGTTCGTCAGCGCCAAGCTGCGCCAGCTCATGACGCATCTGCAGCAAGAATTCGTCAGTTAACTGCTGCAGCTGTTCAACGGTGAATGTCGGGGATTGCAGCGCAAACAGCAGGCCTTCGACATCGGCGCTGCGGTGAAAGGCGCATTGCACCACGTAACCGATGTTGCGCTCCACGCGCAGCCGCTGAAAATAGCGCGGCGCGTAAAGTTGGGCCAGCACGCGCAGCGCCCAGCGGCCTTCGGCTGCATCGCTCTGCAGCGGGTAAAACCGTAGCAAGGCGTGTTCGGTGCCGCTTTCCGTCAGCGTGACGGGGCGATGAAGCGAAGGGGGCGGCCTCTGCGGCTCGGCGGTCACGGAATAGGGAAAGTCGTACAGCAAATGCGACAGCCGCCGCCGCAACTCGCCATCGCCGCCGATTAAGGCGGCATGCCATTGCGGCGGCGCCGCTGCCGGCCCGCACAACGTCGCCGGCAATTGGGCCAGCAGGCGGCGAATGGCGACGGCGTTTTGTTGTTCCGACTGGGCGAGGCGCAGGTTTCTTTCTGCTCCATCGAGGATGGCCGGCGGCAAGGCCGCCAGCGCGCGGTTCACGACGTTCAGGCCGTGACCGATCAGCGCCTCGCTGCCCGCCAACTGCAGCAACCACAGGCCCTGATGGCGCGTGAAGCTTAAATGCCCCTCCCGATGCGCGAGCTCCGCCGCCCCGGTGCGCAGCGCCGCCTGTAAACCATAGGCTTGCTGCTCGCTGAATGCGCTGGACGGTGAGGGGCGCAGCAGCAACACCGGTTGCGCCGCCTCGGGGTGCAGATGCCGCAGTGGCGCCTGGCCGGCTGGCAAGTTCGGGATCGGCAACGCCGCGGAGGAGGAGAAAAAGCGGAAAGGTTCCGTTGCGGGCGTCAGCGCGGCGCAGGCGAAAGGGGTGAGCGCCAGCGGCAGCCCCTGAATTTCGCGCGTTTCGCCGCCATTATCGGGCCACACGGCTAGCCGGCGACGCGGCGCGCTCATCAGCGCCGAAATATGCCGTGGCCAATCGTCGTTCGGCTCAGTCGGCGGCAGCCCAAACGCTCTGGCGCGCAGTTGTTCGAGCGGCGCCAAACGCTGAAAGTCGCGATTTGCCAGCTGCCCGAAATGTTCGAGCTGCGCCGGCGTCAGCGAACGCAGCGCCTGCAGCCACGCCAACAGGGCGCTTTCGATACGGGCGGCTTCAACGGCTGTCCCCTGATTGACGGTGAAGATAAAACTCAGCAGGGCGCTGTTTTCGCCGCAGCGGGAATAATCCAGCCGCGCGGCGTCGCACCACGCGTGAGCGCGCAGCCGGGCCAACAGCCCGCCAGGGGCTTCATCCTGCAGCAGACGCTCCAGTCGCCGCAGCCAGCCGCGTGAGCGGGGGGCCGGCAGGGAAAAGACCAGCCTCAGCTGCGGCACGCCGGGGAGATGCAGAGCGTAATCCGCCACGGCGGTCAGCGGCGGCGATGGTTGGCGCGGGGCGGCAGCGTCCGGCGGCAAACGGCTGGCGCAGCGCTGCGCCAGCGCATGCAACTGTTCCAGCGATTGCGGGCCTTGCAGCCACAGCGTCATGTTTGGCGCTCGGTAGTACTGACGGTGAAACTGGCGCAGCGCCTGCTGCAGTGCGGAAATATCGCTGCCGAAAGCGGCGCGGCTGCCGATGTGAAAGCGGTGCAACGCGTCAAGGCCGCTGAACATTTGCCGCTGCGCCGCTTCGCAGCGGGTTTCAACATCGGCGCGCAGTAAGCGGTATTCGGCGTCGATAATCTCGATCTCCTGAGCGATCGCCTCCGCCGTCAACTGCGGGGCGGCCAGCATATCGCTCAGCCGAGCCCACCCTTCAGCCAGGTGGTCAGCGCCCACCTCAAAGAAGAATGCGGTTTGCGTGGCCAGGGTCGTGGCGTTTAACCGGCCGCCGACCGACGGCGCCCAGCCCATCAGGCCATCCAGCGCGCTGAAATTCACGCTGCCGCGAAACAGCAGGTGCTCCAGCAGATGCGCCAGGCCCGGCCAGGCGGCCGGCGCCTGAAAGCTGCCCGCTTCAATGCGCACCAGCGCGGCGGCGGCCTCGGCGGCAGGGGTGCTTATCGCCTTGACGGCCAAACCGTTGGCGAGCTGCCACGAGGCAGCGGCGAGTGTCATGGTCAGCCCTTGAAGATCAAACGGGAGTTGGTCTGATTACGAAAACGCAGCTGATCGATACCGACCTGCGAGCGATTCGCCGCTTCACGCGCCGCCAGGATGGTGCCATGGTGCGGCGATTTGCCGCACACCGGATCGGCGTTGTCGGCGTTGCCCGTCAACATGAACGCCTGGCAGCGGCAACCGCCGTAGTCCTTCTCTTTCTCCGAACAGGAGCGGCAGGGCTCCGGCATCCAGTCATAGCCGCGATAGCGGTTAAAGCCGAACGAGTGGTACCAGATATGCTGCAGATCGTGCTCCAGCACCGACGGGAATGCGATCGGCAGCTGACGGGCGCTGTGACAGGGTAACGCCATGCCTTCCGGCGTCACGCTCATGAAGATCGCCCCCCAGCCGCCCATGCAACCTTTGGGACGCTCCTCGTAATAATCCGGCGTGACGAACAGCAGGTTAGCCAGCTTACCGTCGGCGGCCATGCGTTCGCGATAGCGTTTCACCACCGCTTCAGCGTCGGCGATCTGCTCGCGGGTCGGCAACAGGCCCTCGCGATTCAGATGCGCCCAGCCGTAGAACTGGCAGGTCGCCAGCTCGACGTCGTCGGCATCCAGCTGGATCGCCAGTTCGATAATGCGATCGATCTGGCCGATGTTATGGCGATGCAACACGAAGTTGAGCACCATCGGGTAGCCGAGCGCCTTGACCGCCCTGGCCATTGCCAGCTTTTGCTGGAACGCCTTGGCGGAGCCCGCCAGCGCGGCGTTCAGCGTTTCGTCGCTGGCCTGAAAACTGATCTGGATATGGTCCAGACCGGCGTCGGCGAAGGTTTGCAGTTTCTTCTCGGTCAGGCCGATGCCGGAGGTGATCAGGTTGGTGTAGAAGCCGAGATCGCGCGCGGCGGCGATAAGTTCAGGCAGGTCTTTACGCACCAACGGCTCGCCGCCGGAGAAACCGAGTTGTACGCTGCCCATCGCCCGCGCCTGGCGAAACACCGCGATCCATTGTTCGGTCGTCAGCTCTTTTTCCTGTGCGGCAAAATCGAGCGGGTTGGAGCAGTAAGGACACTGCAGCGGGCAGCGATAGGTGAGCTCCGCCAGCAGCCAGAGCGGCGGATTGACCGTCGGCGCGCGTGGCTCAGTCACGGAAGGTCACCCATTTTTGTTCGTAGGCGCGCTGGAAAAACTCCAGCACGTCATCCGCCAACCCCTCGGCGCCGGGGAAGCGGGCGTTCAACTGCGCGATGATGCCGTTCAGCGTGGTGTGGCCGTCGACCAGCTGTAAAATGGCGGCGGCGCTGTCGTTCAGTTTGGCCATGCCCTCCGGATAGAGGATCACGTGGCTATTTTGCACCTGCTCCCATTGCAGGCGGTAGCCGCGGCGGAAGACCGGGGTGTGTTCAGGATTCGGCGTCATTACACCAGCCTCTGGTTGTGCCATACCCGCGCGGCGGTCACGCTGTGGTAAGGCGGGCGGTTCAGGGTATAGGCCATGCTCATGGCGTCCAGCATGCTCCATAAAATATCCAGCTTGAACTGCAGGATTTCCAACATGCGCTGCTGCTTTTCGACGGTATCGCAATAGTCCAGCGCCAGCGCCAGACCGTGTTCCACATCGCGATTGGCCTGGCCGAGGCGGCTGCGGAAATAGTCGTAGCCGGCGGCGTCGATCCACGGGTAGTGCTGCGGCCAGCTGTCGAGGCGCGACTGGTGGATCTGCGGCGCGAACAGTTCGGTCAGCGAGCTGCAGGCCGCTTCTTGCCAGCAGGCGCGGCGCGCAAAATTGACGTAGGCATCCACCGCAAAGCGCACGCCCGGCAGCACCAGCTGTTCAGAAAGCAGGGCGTCGCGCTGCAGCCCGACGGCCTCGCCCAGACGCAGCCAGGCTTCGATGCCGCCTTCGCTGCCGCCGTAGCCGTCGTGATCCAGGATGCGCTGCACCCATTTACGGCGGGTTTCCGGCTGCGGACAGTTGGTCATGATCGCCGCATCCTTGATCGGAATGCTGGTCTGGTAGTAGAAGCGGTTGGCCACCCAGCCCTGGATCTGCTCGCGGGTCGCTTCGCCGTTGTGCATCGCGATGTGGTACGGGTGGTGAATGTGGTAATAAGCGCCTTTGGCGCGCAGCGCCGCTTCAAATTCCTGCGGAGTCAGTGGGAGTGGTTGCGTCATGGCGATTCCCTACAGTTCGATGTTCATGCCGTCCCAGCTCACTTCGATGCCGGCGGCGGTCAGACTTTGCCGCTCTGCCGAGTCTTCATTGAGGATCGGGTTGGTATTGTTAATGTGGATCAGGATCTTGCGTTTGGCGGGCAAGGCGCTGAGCAGGGCCGCCAGCCCGTGCTCTTCCGCTAGCGCCAGGTGCCCCATATCCTTGCCGGTGTTGCGCCCCACGCCGGCGTTGGCCAGCTCATTGTCGCGCCACAGCGTGCCGTCGATCAGCAGGCAGTCGGCGCGGCGCAGCCAGGGCATCAGTGCTTCGTCCGGTTCACCGAGGCCCGGCGCATACAGCAGGCCGACCCCGCGCGCGATATCTTCGATGAACAACGCCACATTGTGGCCCGGCAGCGGGCGATCGCGGTACGGCGAATAGGGCGGTGCGTTGCTGAGCAATGGAATGGCGGTAAAGCGTACGTTCGGGCAGACCGCCGTGTGGAACGGTTCACCGGGCGTTACCGGGTGGTGAATCAACCCGCCGTTCCAGTGGGAGAGCATGGGAAACACCGGGAAGCCGGTGCTGAGATCGTCATGCACTTCAGGCGTGCACCAGACGTGGTGCGGGCACCCCTCACGCAAATTGAGCAAGCCCGCGCTGTGATCGATCTGGCTGTCGGTCAGCACGATCGCGCCGATACCGGTGCCGCGCAGCACGTCGGGATTGTTCAATTCGGGCGAAGCCAGCAGTTGATGGCAAATGTCCGGGGAAACGTTGCACAGCACCCAGTTTTTACCGTCATCGCTGACGGCGATGGAGGACTGCGTGCGGCGCGTGGCGGTGATGCTGTGGTCACGAACGCCGCGGCAGTTGTCGCAGTTGCAATTCCACTGGGGAAAGCCGCCGCCCGCCGCCGAGCCGAGAACTTTTATCTGCATGTCTAAACCAGAAGAAAAGGGAAAGAAATGCCCGCGCGAAAGGCGGGCAGACGGGCGATTAACGGTTGGAAATGTACAGTGTCACTTCCAGCCCCAGACGCAGGTCAACAAACTCAGGTTTAGTCCAGGTAGTCATAGCGGTACTCCTTTGCATGCATCGTGATAGTTCGAAGCCAATGAGAAAGATTCGCATTAGGCTGGTCCAATGTTGACGAAATGTGACGTTGATCGCAACCTTTAAAGCGTAACCGGGTTATTCACCCCAGGTGGCGGAGAGTACGCTCAGCCAGTTGCGCCAGGTCAGCTTTTCCAGCAGCCGGTTATCGAACCCGGCCTGCGCCAGCGCTTGCGTCAGGCGCGGCAGGCCGCCGACGTCCTCCAACGGTTGCGGTACGTTGACCCCGTCAAAATCAGAACCAAATCCCACGCGATCTTCACCAAGTTTAGCGATCAAATACTCAACGTGTTTAACAATTTCTGTGAAGTCAGTCGTTGCACTGTCACGCTTTCCGTCCGCCCGTAGAAAGGCGGTGCCGAAATTGACGCCGACCATCCCGCCGCTGTGAGCGATGGCGTCCAGCTGCGCGTCGGTCAGGTTGCGCGGCTGCGGGCAGAGGGCATGGGCGTTGGAGTGGGTGGCGACCAGCGGGGCGCGGCTCAACGCGGCGGTTTGCCAGAAGGTTTTCTCATTCATGTGCGAGACGTCGATCATGATGCGGCGGCGGTTGCAGGCACGGATCAGCGCCTCGCCGGCCGGCGTCAGGCCGGGGCCGGTATCGGGTGATCCGGGGAACGGCCCGCTGACGCCGGTACCGAAGGCGTTCGGCAGATTCCAGAACGGCCCGATGCTGCGCACGCCCAGCCGGTAGAAGGCTTCCAGCTGCGTCAGCTCCGCATCGATCATACCCGCGCCTTCGATATGCAGCACCACAGCGATTTGCCGGTTGAAACGGCACTGTTCTATTTCGGAGGCGGTGCGGCAGATGCGCAGCCGCCCCTGAGAGGCCTGTTCCAGCTGATACATGATAGCTATCTGCCGTTCGGCAATTGCCAGCGGATCGAAGGCGGCCTGCGCCGCGTCCAGCGTTTGGTTGCGTATCTGGGCGATATAGCTGACCGGGGGAATAAACACCGCGAACAGCCCGCCGCAGAATCCGCCGCGCCGCATGCGGGAAAAATCGAGGTGGCCTGGCGTAACGCGGGAATAAAAGGCGGCGACCGGATCGTCGTCGTGCTGCAACCACAGGTTGAGCAGCAGATCGTTATGGCCGTCGAACACCGGCCAGAGAGGGGGAAGCGTCATGGGCGTTTCACTGAATCAGGCATCATGAACGCTATGTTGTATTATTGCGCAATACCTGGCAAGTTTTCACATTATTCAATTAAGTAAAACACTTATAAAATAACAGATAATGGAGGTGGGCGCTTGACGTCAATTTTACTTTTGGCAAAATAAATTTTAGCCTAAAGCGCTTATTATAAGCGGAAATCTTTGCACGCATTCCATTTTTATTGGAATAATTTCTTATTGTTATTTTATCTACCGCAGCTTATTTGGAGTGAATTGTGAGCGATTCTGGGATTGAGAAATATAAGGACATGGATGCTTTGATGGCGGATTGGTACACAAGATTATGCAATGCTCAAACGGGGCACTATGTGTGTTCGGAAAGGTTGTATCAGAGAGCTGATTATACAGGCTATTTATTGATTTTTAGCTCAACGATTGTGACGTCATGTTTTTTTCTGCAGGCCGAAGGTGGGTTAAAACTCACGCTATTTTTCATCAGCGTGCTGTCAGCGGCATTGTCGGGCATCGTGTCGTTCGGCCGCTTTGCTGAGAAAGCCGAGTTGCATCGTTCGGCCGCGAGCTGTTATGGGAAATTAAGACGGCAGCTCGAGAACCTCCGTTCAAAAAAATCAGGGCTGCAAGATGATGACATGATTTCAAAATTGAAAGTATTGCGTATTGAGTGGGAGTATATATCTGAGAACTCACCACTGACACCTAAGTCAGCATTAGTGCGAAACTGATTAAGGTCTTATTGTTCGGCATGCATTTTATTGATCTGCTCTCTGGCGGCAGACGGCCAACACCAGCTGCCGCAGCCAGCGGTGATCCGCCTCGGCCTCCAGGCGCGGGTGCCACATTTGCGAGACGGTGATAGGCGGCGTTTTTACCGGCAGTTCGAACATGCGCAGCGGGCCGTCGGCCGGTTGGGCCTGCAAAAAGGAAGCGGGCAGCAGCGCCAGCAGGTTCGAGGCCTGCGCCACCGCCAGCGCGGCCGGAAAGCTCGGCACCACGGCGGCGATATGGCGCGCCAGCCCCAGCTCCGCCAACGCGGCGTCTACCGGCCCGAGGATACGCCCGCTGCGCGAGGCCACCACGTGGCCACAGGCGGCGTAGTCGGCGGCGCCGATCTCCGGCTGTTGCGCCAGCGGGTGTGATGTTCTCATCACGCCGACAAAGCGATCGCGAAACAGCGCCTGCAGGCGGATTTCCGGGCCCATCTCGCCCAGCACGCCAATCTCCAGATCGATCCGGCCTTCGCGCAGGGGGCGGTCGCTCTTCTCCGGCTTGGGCGCAAAGCGCAGTCGCACCCGCGGCGCCTGTTCGGCGGCGGCGGCGATCAGCGCCGGGCCGAAGGCCTCGACGAAACCATCGTTGGCGCGCAGCGTGAAGGTGCGATCGAGCATGGCGGGGTTCAGCTCGCCTGGCGCCGGCCGCAGCACCGCACGGGCCTCGAATGTCGCGTTTCGCGCCCGCTCGCGCAGCGTCTCGGCATAGGGCGTCAGCACCATATGGCGGCCGGCGCGCACCAGCAAGGGATCGCCGGTGGTCGTGCGCAGTCGGCTGAGGGTGCGGCTCATCGCCGAGGCGCTTAAACCGAGGCGGCGTGCCGCGCCTGCCACGCTGCCCGTCGTCAGCAGCGCATCGAGGGCGATCAGCAGGTTAAAGTCAGGGTCGGTCATGCGTGCGTATCCTGTCGTGCTGAACATGGGAGAAGACGTTTGATGCAGTATATCAGCGTAAGCGCTGCGTCACTTGCTATCTGATGGGCGATAAAAAAGCCGATAACCTGGGCAGTTATCGGCTTTTAATGCGCAGTGGCGGAGGGTTACGCCGACAGCTGCTGTGCGGTTTTCTCGACCAGCGCCAGCAACAGCTTGATGTCTTCCAGCGTGACGATCGGGTTCAGCAACGTCATCTTCAGGCAAGTCACGCCATCGGACTCGGTTACGCCGACGTTGGCGCGGCCTGATTCCAGCAGGGCGTCACCGATGCGCTGGTTGAACAACGCGACGGCCGCGTCGCCCTTCGCCGCCAGCTGCGCAGGGCGGTAGCGGAACAGCACGCTGGCCAGCTGCGGCTGCATCACCAGTTCCAGCGACTCCTGATCGGCGATGTAACGCGCCACCTGTTGTGCCAGCGTGACGCCATGATCGATGATCTCGGCGTATTGCTTCTGCCCCAGCGCTTCCAGCCCCATCCACAGCTTCAACGCATCGAAGCGGCGGGTGGTTTGCAGCGATTTGGAAACCAGGTTCGGCACACCTTGCGCCTCGTCGAACTCGGAGTTCAGGTAAGCCGCCTGGTAACGCATCAGCTCATAATGGCGCGCGTCTTTCAGCAGGAAGGCGCCGCAGCTGATGGTCTGGAAGAACTGCTTGTGGAAGTCTAGGGTGATGGAATCCACCAGCTCCAGGCCGTCCAGGTAGTGGCGATACTGCTCGGAGAGCAGCAGCGCGCCGCCCCAGGCCGCATCCACGTGTACCCAGATCTGCTGCTCTGCCGCCAGCCGCGCGATTTCGCGCAGCGGGTCGATCGCGCCGGCGTCGGTGGTGCCGGCGGTGGCGACAATCGCCATCACCTGCTCACCGTTGGCTTTAGCTAGCGCCAGTTTTTCCGCCAGATCGTTCACGTCCATGCGGGCGAAGCGATCGGTTTTCACCAAGGTGACTGACTGATAGCCGAGGCCCATCAGCGCCATGTTCTTCTGCACCGAGAAGTGGGCGTTTTCAGAGCAGAACACCTTCAGCTTGCGCAGATCGCCCACCAGGCCGTCCTGCTGCACGGAGTGGCCCTGACGCGCAAAGAACGCGTCGCGCGCCAGCATCAGCCCCATCAGGTTGCTTTGCGTGCCGCCGCTGGTGAACACCCCGGCGTCGCCGGACGAGTAACCGACCTGGTCGCGCAGCCACTCGATCAGCTTCATTTCGATCAGCGTGGCCGACGGGCTCTGATCCCAGGAGTCCATGCTCTGGTTGGTGGCGTTGATCAGCACTTCGGCGGCCTGGCTTATCACCAGGCTCGGGCAGTGCAGGTGCGCCACGCACTGCGGGTGGTGCACCGACAGGCTGTCTTTCAAAAAGTACTCGATGGCGCGCTCGATCGCCGCCTGGTTGCCCAGGCCTTGCGGGGTGAAGTCGAGCTTGATGCGCTCGCGCAGTTCGGCAACGCTTTTGCCCTGATACATCTCGGGTTGCTGCAGCCACTGCACGACGGCTTCACTGCTTTGCGCGATCGCCTGGCGATAAGCCTCGGCGCTGTGCGCCGAGGAAGCCAGAATCGGGTTTAACTTGGACATCGCGGTCATTCGCTCCAATCAGACTGGCTTGACGCCGGCGGCCAACAGCGCCTGCTCAAATTTATCCAGGAAAATACCCAGCTCATCATTGGTGATCAGCAGTGAAGGCAGCAGACGCAGCACGCAGCCGTTACGCCCACCGCGCTCCAGGATCAAACCGGATTCGAAGCATTTTTTCTGCAGCAGCGCAGACAGCTCGCCGTCGGCCGGGTAGCAGCCCATGTGATCCTGCACTTCGTTCGGCTTGACGATCTCGATGCCGATCATCAGGCCAAGACCGCGGACGTGACCGATCACCGGATAACGTTTCTGCAGATCCGCCAGTTTGCCTTTCAGCCATTCGCCCTGAGCGGCCACTTTGTCGGCGACCTTGTGCTCTTTCAGGTATTGCAGGGTGGTCAGGCCGGTGGCCATCGCCAACTGGTTGCCGCGGAAGGTGCCGGTGTGGTGACCCGGTTCCCAGGCGTCGAACTCTTTCTTGATGCCCAGCACCGCGAGCGGCAGGCCGCCGCCGACCGCTTTCGACATCACGATGATGTCCGGCTCGATGCCTGCGTGTTCGAAGGCGAACAGCTTGCCCGTACGGGCGAAACCGGCCTGAACTTCGTCGATGATCAGCAGAATGCCGTGTTCACGCGTCACTTTGCGGATGCGCTGCAGCCACTCGGCCGGCGCCGGGTTAACGCCGCCTTCGCCCTGAACGGCTTCCAGGATCACCGCCGCCGGCTTACGCACGCCGCTTTCCACGTCGTTGATCAGGTTGTCGAAGTAGTAGGTCAGCGCTTTGACGCCGGCTTCGCCGCCGATGCCCAGCGGGCAACGGTATTCATGCGGATAAGGCATGAATTGCACTTCCGGCATCATGCCGTTGATCGCCGCTTTCGGCGACAGGTTGCCGGTGACCGACAGCGCGCCGTGGGTCATGCCATGATAGCCGCCGGAGAAGCTGATCACGCCGGAGCGGCCGGTGTGCTTTTTCGCCAGCTTCAGCGCGGCTTCAACCGCATCGGCGCCGGACGGGCCGCAGAACTGCAGGCAATACTCTTTGCCTTCGCCCGGCAACAGAGAAAGCAGGTAATCGGAGAAACGATCTTTTAACGGGGTCGTGAGATCGAGAGTATGTAACGGCAAGCCGCTGGTAATGACATTTTGGATGCTTTGCAGGACGTCGGGGTGATTATGTCCAAGAGCCAACGTTCCCGCCCCGGCCAGGCAATCAAGATATTGATTATTCTCAACATCAGTGATCCAAACGCCCTGGGCTTTCGCAATTGCCAACGGCAATTTGCGCGGATAACTCCTAACATTCGACTCAAATTCGGCTTGGCGCGCCAAATAGGTTTCATTGTTTCCGTTTAATGAGTTTGCAACTAAAGTATCAATACGGACTTTATCCGTCATCATATCTCTCCTACAACCGAAGGTCTCAACACGCTACGATTGAATTAATGAATTAGAAAAGTAACTGCCTTGTGAAAAGCGCGACCAATATATGGCTTTTTCGCCTGGGACTCAATAGCCGATTTTGTTTTGAATTGTTTAGTTTTTTCTTAGGCTCATCAATATGTTGTTGATTTATTGACCGTTGGTTTTGCCGGCAAAAAACAACATATTGTTAACATGGCGTGAAAAACCGTTCCGCCGCCAACCTGACGGTTTCTTTAATGCATTTATAATTAAGGTAAATTTCCGGCTAATAACATAAATAGAAAATAGCGGCTTATTTTTACCTATTCACCACCTTAAGTCCTATAGCGTTTATATACACAAAAATTGTGATGAATATAAATGGCCAACCGTTAAAATCGCAGCATCCAGATTGGTGATTTCTCTCAGATTTCACGTAGCGCGATCAAAAAAGCGTGATTTTTACGCAGCGCCGGCCAATTGGCCGGCGCCGTTGTTGTTAACGTTGCCGTAACCAGGCGTGGTAGCGCTGCAGGATGCGGCNGTGATTTTTACGCAGCGCCGGCCTATTGGCCGGCGCCGTTGTTGTTAACGTTGCCGTAACCAGGCGTGGTAGCGCTGCAGGATGCGGCGGGTGCGCCACCGATCGACGATCAGCGTGAACAGCGGGGAGTAGCGCACGCTGCGTGGCCGATTGTCACTCAGCGCCCGCATGCGGCGTTTGACCAACGCCATGCGGGCGAGCGCCGCCATCGTTTTATTTCGCCAGGTAACCGGCGCGGGCAACGCATGAGGGGCGGCGCCGGTTTGCCAGCGCCGCGGCAGATCGGGCACTTCCGCCATGGCGGTGGCGATGCCGGCCACCGCGACGCCGCTGTCCAGCACCTGTTGCGCCACCGACGGGCGGGCGATGCCACCGGTGGTCATCACCGGCATGCGGGCCACGGCAGCGAGATCGCGGGCGAAGGTCAGAAAATAGGCTTCGCGCGCCAGGGTGCGGCCGTCCGCCGTTTCGCCTTGCATCGCCGGGCTTTCATAGCTACCGCCGGACAGTTCGATCAAATCGACCGGCAGATCGTTCAACATCAACACGACCTGCCGGGCATCGTCTGCGGAAAACCCGCCGCGCTGAAAATCGGCGGAGTTCAGTTTGACCGCTACGCAAAAGCCCGGTGAAACCCGCGTGCGCACCGCGCGCACCACCTCCAGCAACAGGCGGGCGCGGTTTGCCAGTTCGCCGCCCCAGCGGTCGCTGCGCTGGTTGGTCAGCGGCGACAGAAATTGAGAAATCAGGTAGCCGTGCGCCGCGTGGATCTCAACGCCGGTAAAGCCGGCCTGTTCGGCGGCGTGTGCGCTGGCGGCGAAGCGCGCGATGACCTCGGCGATCTGCGCTTCATTCATGGCCTGCGGCTGGGCGAACAGTTTGCTGTGCTTGCCCATCGCCAGTGGGATAGCGGAGGGCGCCCACGCGTTGCCACCCATGTTCGCCATCACCTGACGCCCCGGGTGGTTGAGCTGCATCCACACCTGCGCGCCGCCCTGGCGCGCGGCCTTGGCCCAGGTTTCGAACGGCGCAAGCGGCGTATCCTGTTCCAGCACCACGCCACCGGGGCCGGTCATGGCACGGCCGTCGATCATCACGTTGCCGGTGATGATCAAACCGGCGCCGCCCTCGGCCCAATAGCGATATAAACGCCACAGCGCGAGGCCGGGCAGTTGGTTCCGGTCGGCCAGATTCTCTTCCATCGCCGCTTTAGCCAGACGGTTGGTCAAGCGGCTGCCGTTGGGCAAAGTCAGTGGGGTAAACATCGGGTTTGCGCTCCTGTCGCAAGGGGAATGGCGTTATACTAGGTTTAAAGTTAACTTTAAGGTCAATAGGGCATGAAGATCGGAGAATTGGCGGAGCGCGTCGGGATGGCCACCTCGGCGATACGTTACTACGAGCAGCAGGGGCTGTTGCCGAAAGCGGTGCGTGGCGTCAACGGCTACCGGGTGTATAGCGAAAGCGCGCTGGAGCGGCTGCACCTGATCCAAATCGGCCAGAATCTGGGGTTTTCGCTGCAGGCGATTCGCGGGGTATTGGCGCTGCAGGGCAGTGCTTATGAGGAGGGGCTGATACAGGGCGTCGATGCCCGTTTGGCGGAAATCGAACGGATGATGGCGACGCTGAATGAGCAGCGAGAAGCGTTGCTGGCGACCCGGCTGACCTTGTTGCAGTCCGGCGTGGCCTGGCTGTGCCGCGCAAAAGATGAAAAGCGGGCCGGCGCGTTGCCGGCCTGCAAATCTTAACGCCGTTTGAAGGCCGATCGGCCGGCATACTCGGCGACGGCACCAAGCTGATCTTCGATGCGCATCAGCTGATTGTATTTTTCGATGCGTTCGCCGCGGCTCGGCGCGCCGGTTTTCAGATGGCCGGCTCGCATCGCGACCGTCATATCGGCGATAAAGCTGTCGACGGTTTCGCCGCTGCGGTGCGAGATAAAGGTGCCCCAGCCGTTCGCCTGGCAAAGCTGCACGGCGGCGAAGGTTTCGCTCAGCGTGCCAATCTGGTTCAGCTTGATCAGCGCCGCGTTGGCCAGGCGTTCATCAATCCCGCGCTGGATGTATTTGACGTTGGTGACGAACAGATCGTCGCCGACCAGCTCCACCTGATCGCCCAGGGCGTCGCTGAGCAGACGCCAGCCGGCCCAATCGTCCTCGGCCAAGCCGTCTTCAATCAGCACGATGGGGAAGTCCTGCACCAACCGTTGGTAATAGGCCGTCATTTGGGCGGCGTCCAGCTCAAGGTTCTCGCTGCGCAGACGGTATTTGCCGTTGGCGTAGAATTCACTCGAGGCCGGATCCATGCAAATGGCGATATCTTCTCCCGGCCGGTAACCGGCTTTTTCTATCGCCTGCACGATCAGCTCCAACGGTTGCCGGTTAGAGGCGACCGCCGGCGCGAAACCGCCTTCGTCACCGACGCCGACCGACAGGCCTTTGTCCAATAGAATTTGGCGCAGTGTCTGATAGACTTCGCTGCCCCAGCGCACGGCCTCGCGCAGCGACGGCGCGCCCAAGGGGGCTATCATAAACTCCTGAAAATCCGCCCCTTGCCAGCGGGCATGCACGCCGCCGTTGATGATATTCATGCAGGGCACCGGCAGCAGGTTGGCGCCGATGCCGCCCAGATAACGATACAGCGGCAGCTGCGACAACTGCGCCGCCAGGCGGGCGGCGGCCAGAGAAACGCCGAGCAGGGCGTTGGCGCCCAGGCGGCTTTTGTTCTCGCTGCCGTCCAGCGCGATCAGCCGGCGGTCTATCTCCTGTTGTTGGCGCACATCCACCCCGCGCAGCGCCTCATTGATCGCCGTTTTGACGCTTTGCACCGCTTCCAGCACGCCTTTGCCGCCGAAACGGCGCGGATCGCCGTCGCGATGTTCCACCGCCTCGCGCGAACCGGTGCTGGCCCCGGAAGGCACAGAAGCTCGTGCCACGGCGCCTGCCGCGCTCATTTCGACTTCGACAGTCGGGTTGCCGCGCGAATCCAGGATCTCTCTGGCGGTTACGCTTTCAATCTCATAGCTCATGGGGAGTCACCTCGTTTCTAGGGAGTGGGAACGTGTTTTATCAGCACGTCGATGGACAAGTGGTTAATAAACTCGAAGCCGAAGGAGGCATAGACGCCAAACGGACGGTTCTGGTGGCCGAGCAGCAGCAGATCGACGCCTTCACGAGCAATCAGAGCCTCGACGTCTTTGAAGCGATGGATGCTGACGATCGACCGCACCTCCAGCGGGACTGCGCTGTCCTCCACCAGACGGCTGAGCATAGCTTTGGCGGCGATCACCTCGCTGGACTGACGATCTTTGGTCAGCGAATCGCTGAGGTAATCCAGTTCGGCGTAGTCGGCGCTGATGTGCGCCACGGTAATGCGCGTATTCATCTGTTGATTAAGGCGTTCGGCATGGCGCAACAACAGCCGGCCGTCGCGTTCGTCCTGCACCAGCAGTAAAGCGTGTTGGTAGAGTGGCATGACTTATCTCCCTGCGTTAGCAATCTGGCGGGTTAACCACGGTAAAACCTCTTTTTTCCGGCTCGTCATGCCGGGCAGTGATACCTGACGGGCGTCGAGCACCCGGTTCGACGAAAAGTAAAGGGTGGAGCGGCCAAGCGTGATGTCGGTAACCAGCAGTGCGGCCATCTCCAGCCCGGCCTCCTGCTTCGCGTGTTCAAGCGCCTGTTGCAGCGCGGGCAGCAGCGGCTCGATGTCGCTCATTGCCCGCACTTCGATCTGCGACAGCAGCAGCGAGACGCTCTGGATGCGGTAATGCTTGGCGTCACGGTGCAGCAACTGCGGCGCGGATTGCCCCGAAAGGTCGGTCTTGGCGGCGATCAGGCCGGCGGTGAAGGCGTCATAGTCGACGTGAGCAATTGCGCTTAACCGTTCGGCGGCCAACCGATCCAGCTCGGTGGTGGTCGGGGCGCTGAGCGCGACGGTATCGCTCAGGATAGCGCCCAGCAGCAGCGTGGCCTGGGCGGCGGAAAGCGGCATCGGCCTTTCCACCGTCAGGATTTGCAGAATGACGGTGGCGCAGCAGCCGACGGCGCGGATCCAGACATCGGGCGGGTTGCGGGTGATCAACGTGCCCAGCCGGTGATGATCGATAACGCCGACCACGTCGCTGTGCGGCAATGAGGCCGGGCCTTGCTCGGCGTCGGTAAAATCGACCAGCCAGACTTGACGATCGCGGAGATCGTCTTGCAGCAGCGGGGGGGCTTGCACGCCGGCGGCGGCCAGGATGTAGCGAGTTTCAGGCGTCAGCTCGCCGAGGCGGAAAGCCACGGCCGGCTTGCCGAGATGATTGAGCCAGTCGGCGACCACCAGCGAGCTGCAGATGCTGTCGCTGTCGGGATTTTTATGGCCGAAAACGTACAGGGGCCTCTCGCGCTCGACGGCATCGGGCTGGGAGGGAAGACGGGTAAAACATGACATTTGATCCATAGCGACTCCTGACATACCTGCCTAAAAAATAAAGCGAAGTTGTATATCAGGCGTCATCATCCGGTTCGAGGGAACCGGCGGTTGGGAAAGGTGGAACACCATCACCTTGCGAATGACTGTAGCGCAGCGCGGCGGCAAACGCAACGCCCGGCAAAGCTGGCGAGAATGCGCAATCGGATTGATACTGAGTGAGTCCATGATGGGCAAGGATATTTACCGCTTAACCGGCGGATACGCTGAACTGACTCACGCCGGCCGGATGCGCCGGATCTGTCTGAGACCCAATGGGAGACAACATGCTCGAACCCTGCTTCCCCGAAAACGAAGCCGAACGCCTGTCGGTATTGAATTCGCTGAACGTGCTGGATTCGAACTCGGTGGAAAAACTGGATCGTATTACACGGCTGGCGGCGAAATATTTCGGCGTCACCATTGCGCTGGTGTCACTGATCGACCGGGATCGCCAATGGTTTCTATCGCGCTACGGTCTGGATGCCCGGGAAACGCCGCGCAATATCTCGTTTTGCGGCCATGCCATCTTGCAACGTGAAGCGCTGGTGGTGCCCGACACCGCCAACGATCCGCGATTTTTCGATAACCCGCTGGTGATCGGCGGGCCGCGAATCGGCTTTTACGTTGGGCAGCCGCTGTTGTCGCTCGACGGTTTGCCGCTCGGTACCCTGTGCATTATCGACAGCCAGCCGCAGCCGTTTTCCCAGGAACAGGTGGCCGACCTGCACGATTTCGCTGCCGTGGTCGAGGAGTACCTGCAGAGCATTGAACGCCACGTCTATACCGAAAACCTGAAGTCCAACCTGCAGCGCTCGGAAGCCTTGTTCGAACAGACCTTCGCCCAGGCGGCGGTGGGGATGGCGCTGGTCTCGCTGCAGGGATACTGGCTGCGGGTCAATCCGCGCATCTGCGAAATGCTGCACTATTCTGAGCGCGAACTGATGGATCGCACCTTTCAGGACATTACCTATCCGCTCGATCTCAATACCGACCTGGAAAAACTGCAGCAGCTGCTGAGAAACGAGATCAGTACCTATTCACTGGAGAAACGCTATTTTCGCGCCGATGGTTCGATCGTATGGGTGCAGCTGACGGTGGCGTTAAACCGGCTGCCGAACGGTAAACCGGATCATTTCATCTCGGTTATCGTCGATATCAGCGAGCGCAAGGCGGCAGAGGCCGATCTGTTTGCGCTACAGCACGAGCTGGAACAACGCGTTGAAATTCGCACGCGCGAGCTTAACGTCGTGGTCAAGAAGCTCAACGAGGAGATTGAGACTCGGGTGCTTGCCGAATACCAGCTCAGCACGGAGAAGGAGCGCCTGCGCGCTATCACTGACAACATGCCGGCCTTAATCAGCCAAATCGACGCTAATGAACGCTACCTGTTTGCCAACAGCGCCTATAAAACCTGGTTTGGCCTGGAAGAGAGCCGCCTCAGGGGGATGACGGTGCGCGATTTTATGGGGGAGAACGTTTATCAGATAGCGAAACCGATGATAGACAGAGCGTTGGTGGGGGAAATGGTGAGCTTCGAAAATGAGCTCCAGACCCAACGGGGCCTGTTGATGATCCACACCACGCTGGTGCCGTGTGACGCTCAGGGGTTTTACATTCTTTCCATGGACATTACCGAGTTGAAACGCCTGCAGCAACGGCTGGAGTACGATGCCACACACGACATGCTGACCGGGTTGACCAATCGCCGCGCCTTTCTGCGTCGGTTGTCCGGCACATTGCAGGCCTGTTGCGAACAGCGGCAGATGGCGCTGGTATTCATCGATCTCGATGGTTTTAAAGCCCTCAATGACAACCATGGCCATGACTTCGGCGATCTGATCCTGAAGACGTTCGCCAGGTTGCTCAGCGCCTGCGCCGGCGAACGCCATAGCGTTTCGCGCCTGGCCGGCGACGAGTTCACGGTGATCCTGTGGCCGTTGGCGGATCCGCGGCGCGAGGTCAGCGAGTTTTGTGAAAACGTGTTGGCGCGCCTGGCCGATATTTCGCAGATCGGGCCGCAGACCGTGAGCCTGTCCGCCAGCCTGGGTGCAGCGATTTCCTCGCACAATGACGTGACGGAGGAGATGCTGTTGGCCCGTGCCGACGGCGCGATGTATCAGGCGAAATTGGCCGGAAAGGGTACTTACGCCATCTGCGAGTTGTGAACGTGAAATGATGACCGTCTCGAGGTAAGCTGTTTGTTCTTTTCCTGTGGCCAGTACTCCGGATTTATTGCATGGCGTCAAATCATCAACATGAAGACTGGTTGGAACTGCGGCGTGATGACGAGACCGGCATTGAGAGCGTTAACGCCCACTTTCAGGGGCATGCCTACGATCCTCACGATCATGATGAAATGCTGGTGGGCGTTACGCAGCAGGGCTTGCAGCGTTTCAATTGCCACCGCTCGCTGCATACCAGCCGGCCGGGGCGCGCCATACTGATCGAGCCGGGTGCGGTGCACGATGGTCATGCGCCGCAGGCCGAAGGGTTTACCTATGCGATGCTCTATTTGCCCCAGCATTGGGTATCCGCGGCGATGAACCGCCGCGGATTGGGCGACGCCTCGGTATTGGAAGGCGCGTTCCACAGCACGCTGACGGAGGATCCGATTCTGGCGTCCGCGATTCAGCAGGCCTTTTTTGCCCTTCATCATGGTGAAGGGCGGCTGGCGCGCGATCAGAGCCTGGACCATCTACTGACGCTTTTGGCGCGGCATATTCGCGTCATATCGAGTCCCCAATGCGATGACGCTATGATTGAGATGAATCGTCTACGGGACTATCTGCATGCGCATATGGCGGATAATCCCAGTCTGGATGACCTGGCGCTTCAGTGTGGTCTGGACCGTTTCCGTCTGACTCGTCAATTTACTCGGGCTTTCGGCCAGTCGCCGCATGCTTATTTGGTTCGGTTGAGGCTGCGAGCCGCGCGGTTGTTGCTGGCGCAGGGGAAAGAACCGGCGCAGGTCGCCATGCAGGTGGGATTTGCCGATCAGAGCCATTTGGGCCGCTGGTTCCAGCGTGCCTATCGTTTATCGCCGGCGGCTTATCAGCGCCAGTGCACAAACGTTCTATACCGCTGACTCGCCGATCTTCGATGATGTGCTTTTAAGAGCACAACGGAGTAGAGCGAAATATGTTTGATACCAAGATAGCGTTTATCGTGCGTGACGATCTGCAGACCTGGCAGCGGTTGAATGTGGTGGCCTTTCTGGCGACGGGCATCGCCGCCGCCGCTCCGGAAATCATCGGCGAGTGCTACGTGGATGCGCAAGGCAGACGCTACGGTGGCATTTCTGGGCAGCCGATGCTGATTTTTGCCGCAGATCTGCCGGGTTTGCAAAATGTGCATCGCAAAGGGCTGGAGCGGGAATTGACGCTGATCCCCTATGTGCACGCCATGTTTTCGACCGGACACGATGAAGCCAACCGACAGGTTTTTCTCGCTGAGGACGCGGATAATCTGGATTTGGTTGGGTTGGCGCTACGCGGGCCAAAAAAAGCAGTGGACAAAGCGATCAAAGGGTTAGCGCTTCACGGGTGAAATGCCACTATGGCGGCATTCTCGGCACGCTAATATAAATAAAATTATTGAGCGCCGGGTTAAATAATCAAACAGGCGATTATTTAACCCGGCAAGTAATATGCTATTTATCCTATTAGGCGAGTAAAAACAACTATACTGAAACAGTTTCCCGCCTCGTAGTTATTCCTTTAAAGCTGAAACTTGATGATAAACCGATTTAATCACTTTTAAATCAATGAGGTTTATATGAAAACAGTTTTGCAGCATATCGAGAGAAATAAAGAGAGCTACGCCCAACTTCCGCTATTTGAGTTTCTGCGCGATGAACGGCGCACGCCGCAGGAGCGGTTGGCATTTCTGCCGCACATCGCGTTTTTTATTATGGCTTTTTCCGATCTGAATAAGTTCGTGCTGCGTGACGAAACGCCATCTATCGATAGTTATCAACGTAAAGTCAATGCGCACACCTATGAAGATGACCATCACTGGCCGTGGTACCTCGAGGATCTGCACAAACTCGGATACAACCGCTCCGCTACGCTGGCCGCACATTTGGAAGGGCTATGGAGCGACGGCACTCGGGAGAATCGGCTATTGACCTATCGGCTGTGCGCGCTGATAAGCAGCCTCAGCGGGCTGGAGCGGATCGTGGTGATTGAGGCCATCGAAGCAACCGGCAACGTGCTGTTTGGGTTGACGACACCGCTGGCCAACCGAATTCAGCAGGCAACCGGCGTTGAACTGCGTTATTGCGGCGAATTTCATTTAGCGCTGGAGACCGGCCATGCCCAGCATCAGGGGCAGGATGATCTGGCCGAGACGACATTGACCGATGCCGTCAGGCAACGTTGCATTGCGCATGTCGATCGCGTTTTTGCCTGGTTCGGCGATTTTACGCATGAGATGCTTGCGAACATCAAGGCGTCTGAAAGATTGGCAAACCCGGGCTAGGTCTGAAAACTCTGCAGCCAGACGGCGAATTTCCTCACCACCTCATCGTCCCGATCGCGCAGCAGCAGGGAATAGACGCCGGTTCTGATGGTCAGCGTCGGGAACGGCGAGACCAGCCGGCCGGCCGCCAGGTGCTTGGCGCAGAACAGGTAAGGCACGACGGCCAGCCCCAGGCCGTCCTCGGCTGCCTGAATGGCGGCGAAGGTATGATCGAGTGTGAGCGGCGGCGGTGAGGCGTCCAGCGCTGTCGGGTAAGCATTCAGCCAACTGCGCCATAAATCCTCACGGGCGCGGATGCGAATGGCGGTATGGCCGGCGAGATTGCCCGGCGCAATGACCGGCATGGCATGCAAATAGCTCTGACTGCAGACCAGCAGGCTGTCTTCCTGCAGGAAAGGAATCGCTTTCAACCCAGAGAAGTGCGCGGGATCGCGCCGGATCGCCACGTCAAACGGCGTATTGCGATCGATGGCGCCGATGCCGGTGGTGATATCAATGGCCACTCCCGGATGAATGTCATTGAACGCCGCCAGCTTCGGCATCAGCCAGTGCATGGTGAACGTCGGCAGGCTGTGCACCACTAGCCGCGGCAGGCCGGCACTCTCTTTCAGCGCGCTTTCCGCGGCAAACAATTCGCTTATCACCCGGGAGGCGGAACGGGAAAAGTTCTCGCCGGCCTGCGTCAGCCGCACGGACTTATGCCCGCGATAAAACAGCTTGATTCCCAGCTGTTCTTCCAGGCTGCGAATATGACGGCTAATTGCGCCCGTGGTGAGAAACAGCTCATCCGCAGCGGCGCTGAAGCTGCCAAGACGGGCGGCGGCTTCGAATGCGGACAGGTGCGGCAGGGAGTGGACTTTTTTCATAGGTTGAGTTTAGCTCAACCAAATGAGGGACGAAAGATCGTTTGTCAGCCGTTGATTTTGCTCACTATTATGGCGCATCCTTCCCGCGTTGCCGAGCGTGCCATGTTAAGCGTTGTCCCGTCTGTTATCCGTGTTAGTCGAGTCATCCTCACCTATCGATGGGCTGAGGGGCGGCACTGAATGCGGGCTTTCTATCTGCTTTGCGTGAGCCGGGCGGGCCTCTGTCTGGGCACCATGATGTTCGCCGGCGCGTTGCCGACCGTCCGAAACGAGTGGCAGCTCGACGCCGCCTCCGCCGGCACGGTGCAGACGGTGTTCAGCCTCACTAACGCCCTGGCGTTGCTGGTGGCTTCCTGGTGGTGCGATTCGTTGGGCGCGCGCCGGGTTTATCTGCTGTTCTCCTGGCTGGGCGCCGTGGCGTTGGCGTTGTTTGCCGCCTTTGCTCATTCGTATGTCGGCGCGTTGATATTGATGGCTTTCGTCGGCCTGACGCAGGGCGGGGCCTATACGCCGGCGCTGCTGTTGGCGATGGGAATGAACGGCCCGGCGCGACGCGGGTATGCCATCGGCCTGGTCCTGGCGGCCAGTTCGTTGGGATATTTCCTGTCGGTTTTCATCGCCGGCTGGAGCGCCATGCGCTGGGGATCCGGCGTGGCCTTCTCCCTGTGTGCCGCCGGCGCATTGCTGGGGGCGCTAGCCGGTTCGTTGGCCTTGTCCAGCTATCAGGAGCCGCGCCCGCACACCATGGGAAGGAAGACGAAGCGTGAGCGCTATGGCATCACCTATGTGACCCTGCTGTTGCTGATCGGGTATATCGCCCATAGTTGGGAGCTGCTCGGCAACTGGGCCTGGGCGCCAAGCCTGGTCAGTGAAGCATTGAGCGGTTTCCCTCTGGATCCGCTGAGCGCCGGCTTGATCGTTGCGGCGGCGATCCACCTGGCGGGCATGCTCGCCACGTTGATTGTCGGCACCGTTTCCGACTATTTCAATCGCGCGTCGGTGCTGATGTTTATGGGCGCCGCCGGTGCGCTGGGATCGCTGCTGATGGGGTGGTCGGCGAGCTGGGGACCGGGCTGGACGCTGCTGGTGGTCAGCCTGGGCAGTTTCTTTATCCTCGGCGACTCTGGCGTGCTGTCGGCCGCCATGGCGGACAATGTGCCGCCGCAGCAGCTCGGCAGCGTGATGGGTTGGCGATCGCTGTTGGGATTCGGCATCGGTTCCTTCGCCCCCTTATCCTTTGGCGTCGTGATGGATGCCACCCAGAGCTGGAGCACGTCTTATGCCGTGTTGGCCGGCGGCGGCGGGGTAGCCTGTCTGGCGGCCTGGCTGCTTTGGCGTGAGGCGCGAGCATCATCAGATGAATGAGACAAAATCACGATTGTTATCGCACTCTCCCATTACGGATTAGCGTCGTAATGCGCTCAACGTCGCTGCAGTTTTTTGCGCGGTCGGCGAGGCTCTTATATATTTAGTAGCATGCCTGAGGCAGGTTAGGCATGACGCGACGGCCGCTGGCCGCTGCAAGTACGACAGTTAATCCGTTCGCCAAGAGGCTGCGAGCCGGTGCTTTCGGTAGGGACAGCCGCCAATCGTTTTTACGGCGACCGAAGGCGGAGCAGCTACTCACAGGTCACGAGGACACTTACCATGCATAAGAGAACACTGGCGTCACTGCATTACGAAAACATGCCTTACGATGGGGTGCACTTTCATATTTTGAAACGGGAGACGCCTGGCCATACGGCGTTGCTGAAGCTGGATGCGGGCAGCCGACAACCGGCGCGCTTTCATCCGGGGTGGGTGAAGCTGATGGTGTTGAGCGGTGAGATGAAGGTTGACGATCAGACGCTGCAACCTCATGAAATGTTAATTATTCCCGCCAATACCGCCTATACGGTGCAGGCTATTACGGAAGTGATTTGTCTGGCGATTTCCGAACTGGACGGCGCCGAACTGGCCCGTTGATGGGATAACGGCAATGGATAGAGGAGAGCCTAGGCGCTCTCCATATCCATTCAGCGTTGAGCCGCCCCCCAGGCTGAGCTGTCTGCTGATTGATGCGTACACCTCCTGACTTATGCCACCGCGCTTTCCCTTTCCATCACTTTCGGCCACGTCGCCCCCGCAACGTGCCGCCATTGCGCAGCGCCTGCGCAACGTCATCGCCTCCGTTTTACGCAGAACGATGAAATGTTGGTGTAAATAGTGTGTTTCTTCGCATAAGGCCCCTGGTGTGGCTTGCGAGAACGTCACTATATGGAGGATCATGCGACCTCTCTATCAAATAAAAGACATTCGCGTTATCAAAAGGGACAAACGACCATGGGATTCGACGTCGACAACGCCGAAATAAAACGCATCGACCTCAGCGGCCACGAAAACTCCGCGTTCGAGGTGACGGGGCTGGTGAAACACTATCCGGCGGGCTTTGTCATTCCTTACCACTCGCATAAACGCTGCCATTTGCTCTATTCGCAACAGGGCGTGATGGCGGTCGAGGCGAGCTGCGGGCGTTGGATCGTGCCGCCTACCACCGCAGTCTGGCTGCGGCCGGGGGTAGAACATCAACTGGTCATGCAGAGTAACATTTGCGTTTACGGGATTTTTGTCGATGAATTTACCGCTGAGCGGTTGCCGTTGCGCGATGGCGTCTTGCAGGTGTCACCGCTGCTGCGCGAGCTGATCGCCCAGCTGGCGACGTTGGCGCCAGAGGGCGAGGAGACTAAACGCCACGCGCTGCTCAGAGCCTTGTTCCTGGAGGAGCTGAGCCTGCAGCCGCAGCTGGCGCTGCATCTTCCCTGGCCGATGGAGGCGAGAATGGCCGAGATTTGCCGGCAGTTGGTCATCACGCCGGCCGACGATCGCGGCATTGAGATCTGGGCGGATTCATTGTCGATCAGTGCGAAAACCTTTCAGCGTCACTTCACTCAACAAACCGGCATCACCTTCGGCCAGTGGAAACAGCGCTTGCGGCTGCTGTCGTCGATTCCGCTGTTGCTGGCGGGCAACTCGATCATCCATGCCGCTTTCGAAAGCGGCTACGAGAGCCACAGCGCCTATTCAGTGGCGTTCAAAAAACTGTTTGGCGTTTCGCCTTCGCGCTTTACGCTATAGCCGTTCGCATCGCGCGCTTCTCCTATGGATTGAAGCAACCTAATGACGTATAAAGCAAAGCAGTCAACCGCCGAGGCCGCTTCCCGTGATAAAAGTTGTCCTGTATCTGATTCTTGCCGTGACGATCGCCATTATTGCGGCAAGAGCCATCTTTCGTTTGCCTGATATTTCCCAGCGTCCGCCACAGGCGGCATTGCCGGCGGATCCCGCTGCCCA
Organism: Serratia sp. YC16; assembly: GCF_009707615.1. NCBI lineage: Bacteria > Pseudomonadati > Pseudomonadota > Gammaproteobacteria > Enterobacterales > Yersiniaceae > Serratia > Serratia sp. YC16. Next base: position 314,460 of record NZ_WLYN01000001.1, read on the forward strand.
ACTGCCGGCTCGGGCCGCCGAACTGATGGCGGCACATCCGGGCCTGAGCGGCGTGGTGCCGCTGGTCAGCGGGCACGATGCGTTCGCCAGCCGCCTGGCGCTGGCGCGGATGGCGGAAAGGTCGATCGACGCTCAGTACTATATCTGGCATAACGACACCTCCGGGCAGATCCTGCTGAAAACCTTGTATGACGCGGCTCAACGCGGCGTGCGCGTGCGTCTGCTGTTGGACGATAACGGCGTCGCCATGGACGAGACTCTGGCGGCGTTGAACGCCCAGGAAAACGTCGAGATCCGCCTGTTCAACCCGTCAACGGTGCGCACGCCGAAGCTGGCAGGCTACGCCTTTGACTTTATGCGCATGAACCGGCGCATGCATAACAAGTCTTTCATCGTCGACGGCGCCGTGGCGATCATCGGTGGCCGCAACATCGGCGACGAATATTTTCAGGTCGGCGACGAAAACTATTTCCTCGATCTCGACGTGTTGAGCGCGGGCAGCGTGGTGGCGGAGACCGCCGAGGTCTTCGACCGCTACTGGAACAGCGCCTCGGTGTTTGGCGTTGAGCAGATTATCAAGGGCAAAGGCAACCTCTCGGCATTCCTGACGCAGGCCGCCGCGACCGAAAGCAGCGAACGCGCCCGCAAGCTGGCGGTGCAGTTGGAAACCAGCGCGGTGCGCTTCCGCGATGGCGCCGTACAGCCTGAATTCACGACGGTGCAGCTGGTGGCCGACGATCCGGCGAAAGGTCTGGGCAAGGCCGCGCACGATCGTTTGATGGTGACGCAGCTCGGTAAGATCATCGGTGGCGTCAACCAGCAGTTGGAGCTGGTTTCCGCCTATTTCGTACCGGGGCGGGAAGGGGCGGCCTTCTTTGAATCGCTTGCCAGGCAGGGGAAATCCATACGCGTGCTGACCAACGCGATGAACACCACCGACGTGCTGGTGGTCCATGCCGGCTACGCCAAATACCGCCGCGATCTGCTGCAGGCGGGCGTGGAACTGTTCGAGCTGAAGCTGCGCGCCGGCCAACCGACGGGGCGCAAGGAGCTCAAACCGCTGGGGCTGTCCGGCGCGGCGCTGCACGCGAAAACCTTCGCCATCGACGATAAACGGGTGTTTATCGGCTCGTTCAATTTTGACCCGCGCTCGGCGCACCTGAACTGCGAAATGGGCTTTTTGATCGACAGCCCGACGTTGGCGGCCGACACCCGCCAACTGTTTGATGGCCCGCTCGAGTACGCCGCCTATCGGCCGGCATTGACACCCGAGGGCAAAATGGTGTGGAACGAAGCCTTCGAAGACGGCCACACCGAGGTACACCAGCAAGAGCCCGGCGCCGGCTGGGTAAAACGCATCGTTCTCACCGTGGCCGGCTGGCTGCCGATCGAGTGGATGCTGTAACGGCGGTGAATGCCGCCGCCGCCCGTTGAGCCAACCGTTGCAAGGGAACCAATCCTGCGCTTATCGGTTGGCTTCAGCATCACCAGAGAGTTTAAAAGTAAACAACACTGTTTCATTAACGCTGCCTGGTACCCAGCAGCTGCGTGCGATAGCGCTTTTGGTGTCGCGATAGAATTCCGGTGTGCCCGTTAGCACGATATTTCTGGCTTTACCCTTATCATCAACATCAAACGTTGCGCTCACTTCGCCTTCACGTTTTTCAGCCTTCGCAGAGGCGGAATAGTATGGCCGCTCATAAAAGACTTGTCCGTCGCATCCCAGGTTAGGCGGTTGCTTTGCCATTGGAACATTGCTGCCTGCACGCCAGGCATAGACGCAATCGTTCACCGCACTGGCTTTTTCACAGCCATCAGGTTGCAATGGCGCGCAACCGGCAAGTGCCAGGCTCAGCGAGATGAGGGTGAATCGTGACATGGCGTTTCCTGCATGTTCTATCAATCAGATAACGCATATTTTCGCTTAGCACAGGGTATTTAGAAAGAGAAATCATGCAGCTTTCGCTAGGGTATTAATCATTCTTTTCTTAAGCTAATACTCTATTCGAAAATATGAGGGTAAATAGTTTTTCGGGGTGGGGTTAATTCTTTGGTTAATTATATCTATTATTTTACTTTACCATTGAAATCATTGGAGACAACAATTGTTTCACAGGGCATTAAAATAGAAAAAATAACCAATTAGATTATTATTTCTTGTAATTGCCTCGACAAAAACCAAAGGATCTTCCACCATGCGCATGATGAAAGCCGCCGCCTTTATCGAAAGGGGGAGAATAGAACTCATTGAAAAACCGATTCCTTCTCCTGGCCCCAACGATGCTTTGCTCAAAATAACCACGACGACAATCTGCGGTACCGATATTCATATTCTTAAGGGTGAATATGCCGTGCCTCACGGACTGACCGTGGGGCATGAGCCGGTTGGGATTATAGAAAAGCTCGGGAGCAATGTTAAAGGCTTTAAAGAAGGGCAGCGGGCGTTGGCCGGTGCCATTTGCCCCTCTTTTACGTCCTATGCCTGCCAGGATGGATTTCCCGCCCAGGATGGCGCCTACTTGCCGGAATGTCCTTGCCATGGATATAAAGCCACGGCGGGTTGGCGCTTCGGCAATGTTATCGACGGTACCCAGGCTGAATATGTACTGGTGCCTGATGCTGAAGCCAATTTGGCGCTCATACCGGACGGTCTGACGGATGAACAGGTGCTGATGTGCCCGGATGTGATGTCTACCGGTTTTAAAGGCGCGGAAAATGCCAACATTAAAATTGGTGATACGGTGGCCATCTTCGCCCAGGGGCCGATCGGTTTATGCGCCACTGCGGGCGCTCGCCTGCAGGGCGCCAGCCTGATTATTGCCATCAGCAGTTCTCCCGAAAAGCTGATGATGGCGGGAAAGATGGGGGCAAACGTCATGCTGAATTACAAGGAAACCGATGTGATTGATGAAATATTCAAGATTACGGCGGGGCGTGGTGTGGACGCCAGCATCGAGTGTTTGGGGACGCAAGCCACCTTTAATCAAGCGCTGCGTGTCTTAAAACCTGGCGGGACACTGTCCAGCCTCGGCGTCTATAGCGACGATATTCAATTGCCTGTCGAGGCGTTCGCCTATGGGCTGGGCGATCATACGATTCGTACGGCTCTGTGCCCTGGCGGTAAGGAGCGGATGCGCAGAATGATGAACGTTATCCAGCATGGCGGTTTGGATCTCACACCGTTCGTGACGCATCGTTTTCAGCTGGAGAATATTGCCGAGGCTTACCACCTGTTCTCTGAAAAGCGCGATGGCGTGATTAAGTTGGCGATAACCCCGTAACGGTGCAACACAGGATGAATCTGGCGCAGCGGCCGCAACCGCTGCGCCTGGGGTTACCTGCTGATCGTCTGTTGCAGCGCCTGAACGGAGGAGGCGATCCCGGCATCGACCGACATGGTCAGGTCTTCCATCTCCAGCGACACCCAGTCGTTATAGCCCGTCATGCGCACCACCGAGAAGAACTCCTTCCACCACTGCAGATCCCGCCCGCAGCCGACGGCGACGTAATTCCAGGCCCGACCGGCCACGTCGTCGATTGGTTTGGTCTCCAACAGCCCGTTAACCTCGACGATGCCGCGCTCAAGGCGCACGTCTTTGCCGTGCACATGGTGAATGGCGGGGCCGAGGGCGCGGGCTACCGCGATGGGATCTGCCCCCATCCAGATCAGGTGGCTGGGATCGAGGTTCAGGCCTACCATCGGGCCGACCGCGTCGCGCAGCCGGAACAGCGTTTGCGGGTTCCACACCAGCATGGCGCTGAAGTTCTCCAGCGCGAACCGTTCGACGCCACACTCCCTGGCTTTGTCGACCAGTGTGCGCCAATAGGGGATCGCCACCTCATTCCATTGATAGTCCAGACAGTTTTTTACCGTGGGCGGCCAACTGACGGTATAGGTGATCCAGTTGGGGATGGTGTCATGCGGGCTGGCCGGCGGCAGCCCGCTCATCATGACGATCTTTTTTACCCCCAACAGGCCTGCCAGCTCCAGCGTATTGTCGGTTTGTCGCAGATGGCGCCGCCCCAGCTCGCCCGGATCCAGCGGGTTGCCGGAGACATTGAGTGCGGCGATTTCCATGCCGCGGCTGGCCAGCGCCTGCTGCAGCTGCCGGCGTTTGGCCGGGTTAGCCAGCAGATCGTCGGCATCCAGATGGGGGGCCGGAGACCAGCCGCCGGTGGTCATTTCCACGCCGAGCACCCCCAGTTCCAGCAACCGGTCCAGCATGGGCTCGAAGGGCAAATGGCCCAGGCTGTCGGTACAGAATGAAAGTTTCATGATGCTTTCCTTATTGGTAATTAACCCAGGTGGCGCCGTTGTCGGCGGAGCGAACGCAGTTTTCAATCCAGCGCACGCCTTCTAATCCGGCATCGATATCCGGATAGATCAGCGTTGCCAGCGTTTGCCGATCGCCACGCTGGCTGGCGCTGATGGCGATGGCGAACTTGAGGTAGATATTGGCCCAGGACTCGGCCAGCCCTTCGGTATGCAATGCGCCGAGCCGTTCCTCGGCCAGCGCGCTGTCGTCCAGATAGGGCATGCCGTGGTGTAGCGTCTGATTGGGGCGCCCCTGGATCTCGTAACGCAATTCACCGGGTGTAGCGTCGCTCCATTGCAGGCTGGCGAGCGAGCCCACCACGCGGATGCTTTGGCTGTCCATCGCGCCGGCGTTGATGGCAGATGCCCACATGCGGCCAACGGCGCCGTTTTGGTAGTGCATCAGCACCATGGCGTTGTCTTCCAGCGGGGCGCGAGAAGGGATAAAACTCTGGCGATCGCACAGCAGGGAGGCGATCTTCATGTCGGGCATCACCAGCTGCGAAATGTAAAAGGTGTGGGTGGAGATGTCGCCCAGCACAAAAGAAGGGCCGGCGATTTTCGGGTCAACGCGCCACTTTTGCGCCTCGAACTTGTCTGCGCTCTCGTTGGCGTTGAAGCCGTGGGTATACTGCAATTCGACCATGCGCACTTCGCCGATGTCGCCGTTCGCGATCATGGCGCGCATCTGCATCAGCAGCGGATGGCCGGAGAAGCCGTAGGTTACGCCGACGATCAGGCTTTTCTCCGCCGCCAGCGCCTTGATTTCTTTCGCCTGCGCCGTGGAGAAGAACAGCGGTTTTTCGCAGATGACATGCAGGCCGGCATTCAGCGCGGCGCGCGTGATTTCATAGTGGGTGCCGTTGGGGGTGGCGATGGTCACCACCTCAACGCCATCTTCGCGGTTAGCCTCCTGCTCCAGCAGCTGCTGGTAGTCGTCATAACAGCGTTCGGCGGGCACGCCGAGATTAACGCCGAACTCACGACCGCGCACCGCGTCGATATCAAAGGCACCGGCGACCAGCCGAAAGGCGGTATTATCGCGCAGGGCGCCGGAACGGTGTTTGTAGCCCACCTGGCTGAGGCGGCCACCGCCGATCATCGCCCAACGCAGCGGGCGAGGGATGCTTCTTTCACCATTTAACATGCTGACTCCTGAGATTGTGTTTTGCACTCGGGTGCAAAATGAGTTGAAAAAGAGAGTGGCAACGATTTATTTCTGGTTCATCTGTGCAAATTGCGGGTAGTTTTCTCCCGTCACGGTGGCATAAGGCACCCAGTTGTAAGGCTCGGTTTTAGCGCGATCCAACATCGCTCGGGTCACTTGCACCGCGCCGATCGCCTGGGCTTTGGCATCCTGGAAAATGGTCACTGCCATGTCGCCGTTCTTGATAAATTGCAGGCCGTCGGGTGTGCCATCAATGCCGGCAACCAGCACGCCGTTCTTTTTGGCCTGCTTCAGCGCCATGATTGCACCGATGGCCATTTCGTCGTTGTTGGCGGCGATCGCATCGATCGGCGCGCCGTTCAGCAACCAGCCGGAGACCACGTCGACCGCTTCATTGCGCTGCCATTTGGCGGTCTGTTTCTCTACTACTTTCAGATCTTTGTGCTTGGCGATCACCGCTTCCACCGCACGGGTGCGTTCACGAGTTTCTTCGTTGGAGAGGGCGCCCATCAGGATCGCCACGTTGCCGCGATAGTTCATTTTTTTCGCCAGAGCCTCCATCTGCAGGCGGCCGCTGAGCGCCGAATCAGAACCGACGTAGGCCGTCGCACCGACCAGCGGCACTTCCGGTTTGCGGTTGACGAAAATGAGGGGGATCGCGGCACGTTGGGCGGCCGCCATCATCGGCTGGACGCCTTGCGTATCGACCGGGTTGAGGATAATGGCGTTTACGCCCTGGTTGATCAGATCCTCTACCTGCTGCACCTGCAAGGCGACATCGCCTTTGGCATCGACGAACTGGCCTTGCAACTGCTGCGCAGCCAATTCACGCGCCATTTGGCTGCGCAGGATAGAGACGAAGTTGAGATCGAAATTGGCCAGCGCGACGCCGACCTGCCAGGTCTTGGCCTGGGTGGTTCCGACGAACAGCGAGCAGGCTAACATCAACAGCAGTCTGGTTTTTTTCATTACGGTATCCTGTTGAGAAGAGAGGTGTTGTGTAAAAACAGTGTCTTTGCAACCGGGTGCAAAACAGAAGACAAAAGGGCGATGAGTCTCTGAATGCCACCGTGAATGTCAATGATGGATAAAATTTGGTCAATAGGGGAAAGGTGAAAACAGCGTAGACGATCACAAACCGTTTACATTTTGCACCCGGTTGCACAACGAATTGCAATCGGGTGCAAAAACAGCACATAATTGCAGCAGGCATGTCGACGGGCGCTTAGGGGATCTGAGCGAACAGGATATAGTTTGACTTCACCGAAGCAGGGATCGACACAATCATGATGAAACACCACAAAGCCACCGCCAGCGACGTTGCCGAAAAGGCCGGCGTTTCCAAATGGACGGTATCACGCGCCTTTACGCCCGGCGCGTCGATCTCGGACAGCGCGCGTGAAAGCGTGCTGGCGGCGGCGGCCGAGCTGGGTTATCGGCCGAACCTGCTGGCACGTAGCCTGTCGCAAAAACGCACGCACATCATCGGCGTGGCCATCGACGAGATGAAGAATCCACATTCGATGATGATGCTTGATATGGTGACCAGACAGTTGCAAACCCGCGGCTACATGGCGCTGCTGCTGAACATCACCGCCGGAGAAAATTACCGGGCGGTGATGGCGATGGCCGATCAGCTGCAGGTCGATGGCATTCTGTTCCTGGCGACCGTGTTAACCAAAGAGTGGGTGGCAATCGCGCAAGATCTGCATCAGATCCCGCTGGTGCAGGTGTGTCGCAATACGGAAAGTGAACACATTGATGTGGTCAATATCGACGGCTACCGCGCCGGCGAAGAGATCGCCGCGCTGCTGATTGAGCAAGGCCACCGGCGCTTTGGCTACATGAAGGGGCCGGACACGCAAAGCAGCCATTTACTGCGTATGGAAGGCTACCGCGACAAGCTGCTCGCTGCCGGTTTTCAGCTGGATAGGGTACTCACTGCCGGCCACTACGATCGCCAGCGCGGTTTTCAGTTGATGAGCGAATACCTGCAGGCCACGCCGGAAAGCGAGCGGGTTGCGGCGCTGTTCTGCGAGAACGACGTGCTGGCCTTGGGGGCGCTCGAAGCCATCAGGCAAACGGCGCCATCGTCAGCCATAGCCGTGGTAGGTTTCGACGATATCGACGAAGCCGGCTCTGCCAATTGGGCGCTGACCAGCTATAGCCAACGCATCGACCGGCTGGTCGAAGAGGCCTTGAATCGCCTGATCGACAATCGCGCCACGGCGGACGGCGCCTGGCGGCATGGGGAATTGCGAGTTCGGCGGTCGCATGTGAAAAATAGCTGAGGGGAAGACGGGCGTGAGAGCCTCTGCCTATATTGGAATGCAGTATTCAATCTCAATGTTTTTCATGTCATAGGCGCTGGTTGGTGACTCATCGATTGAATATTTGATGACATCATACCCATTTAAACGATTGAGTCCCTTCAACGGCAGCCATGTATCGTAAATATGGCAAATGAATTCATTAAGCTTCTCGGCCACACCCTTATAATAGAAGCAAGCGTACATGCCGCCAGGAATGTTAATGGCATGGAGATCGGGATATTCATCGCCTTGTTCGTCACCCTTTACGCAGGTGACGTAACTAAAGTCAACGGAGTCTATTTTTTTCTCGCCTGCGTGATAGTTTAGCAATCCGACGAGGTTTTTAGGCCGGCTGGTCAGCGCTGAAATAAAATTAACCCAGTATTTCATCCATAGCTGCAACTGCCCATCATCAATACGACACCTGGGGTAAGAGTAATAGTTAAATCGCCCCAGAAGCCGTATCTCTTGCTGTAGCACGATATTCATCGGCGGTACATTAATTAACTCGAGACGTATTGGTGGGCACATCCCATTATAGGGCCAGGAGGGGGTTTTCCTGTAAACGGCAGGGGTCACCTGGAATTGACGCTTAAACGAGCGGGTGAATGCTTGCACCGAATCAAACCCGTGATCCCACGCAATGTCAGTGATTGATTTTTTTGACAGCCTTAATTCAAATGCTGTATGAGTGAGACGTCGCTCACGAAGATATTGCCCGAGAATCTTCCCGGTCTCCTCTCTAAATATCCGCTGAAAATGCCATTTTGAGTACCCGGATCGGCAAGTAACTTCATCTAACGTGAGCCTGCCAGAGATATTTTCCTCAATCCAGGCCAACATTACCCTGACCACTTCGGCTCTATGCATATTATATCCTTATCCATTGGTCGCTGAATTCATCGCCCTGACTTTGGAGGGCGGCATACCAAACCAGCGTCTGGATGAAACCGTAAGGACCGATTGATCGGCAAAACCGAGCAAAGGTGCCAACTGTGACAGCGGCATACGGGTTTGCGTGAGAAAACGAAATGCGATTTCCTGGCGGACTTCATCACGGATCAGGTCAAAAGTCGCGTTTTCTTCGGCCAATTTTCGTTGCATTGTCCGTGGGTGTAAAAACAGCAACTCCGCAATTGAAGACTTGCTTCCACCGGATGTTCCTATCGTGCAATGCAGGGCTCGACGGACACGACTCACCATCGATAATTCCGGGTTGCCGTAGTGCATCTGTAGATATTCCAGGGCAATGCGTTTCAATGCCGGGTTAATATTATCGATTTTGCTGCTCAAGGTTTTCGGCGATACGTGTAGCCCAATGTATTCGTGCTCAGGATAAATGACCGCTCGGCCAAAAAAACGCTGATAGGCGCCGTAATCCGGTTTCCCTTCATAAGGGAAGGTTATCGCCAGTAACTGATAATTTTCTTTGGCAAAAGACTTGAGCATATGGTGCATTCTGCCCAGACATTGGTCGATAGTTTGCCGAAACATAGGTGCATTAGGCACGCCGATCTCAATACGCACTTCAACAGAATCGGGAATGAGTGGGCTTGGTTCAACCAGGCCAAGATGAATCGCGGTGCTATGCACATACATATATTGTGAAGACGTATACATTGCTTCATATACATTTGCTGAATGGCGTATAGCCAGAGCAAGAGGACCAACAATATCAATATCTTGCTGTGCGGCGAGCCTCAGGCCAAGATCAAAATGCTGTGAGGCAGATGCGCTATCTTCCATGAGTTGCATCACGGGAATCAACGGCACCAGCGCGTCATCGACTTCGCCTAAATCCTCGGGTAAACCATGTTTGTAAAGCAGTGGCAATGGGTCGACGCCAAGGTCTTTCATGAGGCTGGAATAACCTTTCATGCCGGTAGAACGTACCATCATCTTTGCACCTCAGCGTACGGTAAGAGTGACGTCATTATTTCTTGATTTCACAAAATCCGCCATTGCATATTCCTGTCTCCGCTTGTGAGGCCAGCAGAGCCACTTGGTCACGCAGCACATTGATAAACTCATTAACTTCACGGGCGCCAGACACCGTAGCGCTATCGTTGATAACAAAGTAGGGCACGCCACGGATGCCACGATTACGGGCATCCCACTCATCAAAGCGCACTTCATCAGCAAAAAGATTATTCTCCAGTACGTCATCGATCTTATCTGCGGGCAAACCGATCTCGAGCGCTAGCGCCCGAAGGACCTGTTGATCGCCGATGTCTTGTCCCTCTGTGAAATAAGCCTTCAAAAATCTTTCTTTGGCTTTGTCTCCTAATTCATAAAACTTTGCCAAATGGATCAAGCGATGGACATCAAATGTATTGCCTGGCTTGGCAATCTCCCACTGGAAGTCCAGCCCCATACGGCTGGCTTCCTGCTCCTCGTGTTTCAAGATCGCCAAAGCCCGTTCCCGGCTGATCCCATACATCTGGCTCATCGTTTCCGGCAGAGAGACCCCGTGATAGCGAGGAGAATCTGGGCTTAGTTCAAAACTGTGCCATTCGATCTCTGCCTGGATACCTGTTTGCTCTAAAGCGGCTTCCAATTTCCGCTTACCGATATAACAAAATGGACAGATGACATCAGACCAAATATCTATTTTCATTGTGTATCTCCAGATAGGGCGGTCGCATCACTCGATCGACCGCATCAGATTAGCGCTCAATATCGCTGCCGCGCAGTAACACTTTACCTGGCGCATGCTTGGTGCCGATGGCTTTTGCAATATCGCCAAGGTCATAGACAGCGGCTACTGGCAGATTCAACCCATCTTTTTGGGCCAACGTTATAATCTCTGAGATCATTCGTGATCGGTATTCGTCGCTCAACGCAGCGAATTTCCGCAACCCCCAGAAACCGCGAATGATGGCTTGTTTGAAAATGACATCCTGATAGTCAATATATAGCGGTTGATTGCTCATGGCGCCAAACACGACCAGCGTGGCATTATCATTCATGATGCTCAACATTTCCCCGGTGAGCTTTCCCGCCACAGAGTCCAGCCCAAAGAGCAGTGGCTCCCCGTTTAACGCCGCCTTTATGCGCGATTGCCAACCCTCTATTTCCGTATTTTCAACCACGTCAACGCCGAGTTCTTTTAGCTCTTGCACCTGATGCTCTTGATTGACCAGACCAATAACCCGGATCTGGCGAGAGGCCGCCAATAGCGCAAGGTTCTTGCCTACGGCTCCCGCGGCGGCACTCAAGATCATCCATTGACCGCTTTTAACGCCCAGGTCATCTAACACAACGGTTGCGCTTGATGGCATAACGAGTAATTGGGCCGCCAGTTCATCACTGATATCATCCGGAACCGGCAAGAGTGTGGCGGCGGGTGCGACAAAAGCGTCGGCCCAAGTGCCGATGGCCCCCGATACGGCTACGCGCTGGCCAACTTTCAAGTGCTTCACATCTGCGCCAACCTCGATAACACGGCCGAGAGCTTCGGTTCCTGCTCGGGCAGGTAACTCCGGTTTGATGCCGTAGGTACCAGAAATTTGCATCAGGTCATGGTTGTGAATCGGTGAGAGAACCATCTGCAACAACACTTCGCCGGCTTTTGGCTTCGGGCGAGAGGTTTGTTCGATACGAATAACTTGCTCTGGCTGGCCAAGAGAGTCATGTATAGCAATGCGCATTATTTATGCTCCTTATTGTTTAATAGGTTAAAAGTATACTTATCAGCGGCCCCGTGTTCTTGATGTCACGAGTCGTATTTTTGTGTTTACGAGACACAAGGGGTGAAGTGCAGGCAATCAATAGGGTTGAAACAGGTATTTTTCTGTCGGGGCTGTCAGCTGAACGTTAAATAAAGGCGGACCCGCATGCATTTTTCTGCGTTACCATGGGTCGCAATTTTTCTCAGATTTCACGTAGCGCGATCAAAAAAGGAGGGTATTTTGACCCATTCTGCAGTGTTGCTGAGTCTATTCCAGACGCTTGAAGTTGAACTGCACCAGTCAACGGTGCGCCGCGATCCGCAGCGTGTTGCGGCATTGTTGCATGAAGACTTTGAAGAGATTGGTCGTTCAGGCCTACGTTATGACAAATGCCAAACCGTTGCGGCGCTGGAGATGGAAACGGATTATCCGCCGATTTTCGCCGCAGGCTTTAAGCTGGCGAAAATCAGTGAAGGCGCCGTGTTGCTGACGTATAAAAGTTTTCAGCGTGACGCGCAGGGCCGCGTCGTTCGTTGCACCGAACGCTCATCGATTTGGCTCCTGACGGAAAAGGCGGGTTGGCAGATGCGCTTTCATCAAGGTACGCCGACTAAGGGCTAAACTGAGATGATGAAACTGAGATGTGTCGATAGATGGGCTTAAACATAAAAAAGGATATCAGTCTGATAAGCCTTGAAGGTGAGGTGAGAAAGGACGGGCAGGATAACCCCGGTGCGTACCCAGTAATTCCATTTAACATAATATACATTATGCGCACCAAGGTAAGGATACAGGGATTCTGGCGTCCAGGCCTGATTCATGGGGTTTCTCCTGCGGCCAACCAAGTCCGCACCAGCTGCTCATGCCTTTGAACAAATTCGTTTTTCAGCCGGCCATAGGCCTCTGGTTTTTATCTACAGGCTTCCGCAGTCTCCGCGTATTGCTGAGCAACACCATGATGCTTGCGCAGATAATCTCTGAACGCCAAATGTCTGATCGCCTGTTCACTTCCCGCAGTAAATACATGCACGTGATGCGTGCGATTGTCGTTTCCCTTGATGTCGTAACGCCTGCCGGCAATCCCGTTCTCGCCACGCGACGTTGCCGTTCTCGCCAGCCAGTATCTCGCGTAGTTTCAGCGCTTCACCTTTATAACGCTCCACTCGCTGCGGATCATAAGCCTCGACCGTGCTGATGCACGCTGCCATTGTCCACTTCATTAATGATGACCGGGCATAATTTTCAATGGCGTATACCTGCCGGCATTGGCCAGGAACCCCCTGCTTTTTTGATCGCGCTACGTGAAATCTGAGAAAATTCGGCAGCTACGATGCTGCAGATTTCTCCCAAACGCGTCTCCTAAACGGGCACTATTTGCATGTTAAATGCGCATTGGTGTTGTTTGCACCGCTTCCTCCACCAATCACGGCGCTGGCTATACTGAATGGGACATTTTCTGCATCCCCCAGGAGCATTTCCATGTTTGACCATGTGAAATTTGGCGTTAGCGACTTCACCCTCAGCAAAGCGTTTTTCCTCAATGCGCTGGTGCCGCTGGGCGTAAAAGTCGTGGCCGAAGGTGAACCCGCTTACGGCGTTGAAATGTGTCCCGATCGAGGTAACGTTTCCTTATGTCTGTTTCAGACCGATGAAAAACCGGCGCATCTGCACCTGGCATTTGCCGCCAGCAGCCGTGAACAGGTCGATGCGTTCTACCATGCCGCGTTAAACGCCGGCGGCAAAGACAACGGCGCGCCCGGTTTGCGGCCCCAATACCATGCTCACTACTATGCGGCATTTGTGATCGCCCCGGATGGCCATAATATCGAGGCGGTTTGCCATATCTCGCTGGATTAGTGATTTTTTCAGTTAAAACAGCACATTAACTAAGTAGCTACCATCTCTATTTAACATAACACAAATGTGACGTCGTCACTTAGCGTTACCCTGTCACGTCAATCCACTCTGCTCCGGTGATGCTGGCGAGCCGTTGTGGCGCAATTCTCACGCCTGAATTATCGCTACCGCCTGCCGGAAGCACTTCATCGTAAGCACGCAGGCTGCGATCGCAGTAAATTCTGACCGATTCCAGCGCGGCAAAGGGGCAAACGCCGCCGGGCGGATAGCCGGTCAGCGCCTCCACCTCCTCTGCCGGCAGCATGCGCGCCTTTACGCCGAAGTATTGCTTGTACTTTTTGTTGTCGATCCGGGCGGTTCCCGCCATCACCAACAGCACCACGCCGTCGTTCACGCGAAACGACAGCGTCTTGGCGATCTGCCCACTCTCAACGCCAAAGGCTTCCGCCGCCAGCGCCACCGTCGCGGTGTTCTTTGCCAACACCGTTACCGTCGCTTCCGGTGCGTGCTCGGTCAGAAATCGCTGAACGCGTTCTATGCTCATGCCCTTCCTCCTGGTAATGCTAACCCATTGATAATGCCGAAGTGATGGTTTCGGTTTTAACATCGCATGCTAAAAATGAGAATCAAAATTGTTCAAATCGCTGAATCTGAACAAAGCTTTAAGAGGTCAATGCCCTTTTTACTCATCATTTTTCATGGAGATACCTGAATGACCACGCAAACGACAGCAAGGCCTTCAGCGGCTGCGGTGGCCGTCTATGAATGGCTCAACCCGATACCCTACGGATTTTTCACTGCGGCGCTGATTTTCGACATTATCTATGCCTACACGGCGAATATTCAGTGGGTCAATGGTGCCGGTTGGCTGATCGCCATCGGCCTGGTTTTTGCCATTATTCCCCGGCTGATTAACCTGGTGCAGGTGTGGTTCGGCAGCAGCCGCCGGCTGGGAGCATCGGTCAAACTCCACTTCTGGTTGAATCTGATCGCCATCGTTCTCGCCATCGTCAACGCTTTCGTGCATAGCCGTGATGCGTATGCCGTGGTGCCGCAAGGTGTGGTGCTGTCTGCCATCGTGGTCGCGCTGCTGAGCCTGGCTAATATTCTGCTGGCCCTTGCTGCCCGTGCAAAATAAGGAGGTTTTCATGAAGCTATCATCCCTGGCGCTCTCTCTGGCTGCCGTTTTGGCACTGGCAGGTTGTGATAACAGCGCCGTCATTTCGCCAGAGCAACAAATGGGCCCGGATCCGACGTTGCCGGCGGCGCAAAACTTCCTGATCCCGCCGATGCAGGTGCCTAAGGGCGTGGGCTGGCAACAGAACCAGATGCCGAAAGTGGCCGAAGGCTTGAAAATCGAAAAGGTGGCGGACGGTTTACTGCATCCGCGCCAGTTGCTTACCCTGCCCAACGGCGATGTGTTGGTAGTGGAAGCCAACGGGCCGGGCACCGAAGCGGTAAGCACGACCAAGCAACTGATCGCCGGCCTGGTGAAAGGCCAATCCGGTAAAGGCGGCAAAGGCGGCAACCGCATCACCCTGCTACGCCCCACTGCCGACGGCAGTTGGGAAAAGCATGTTTTCCTCGAGGGGCTCGATTCCCCATTCGGCGTCCAGCTGATTGGCAACACGCTGTACGTGGCCAACACCGGCAACATCATGCAGTACGCCTATCAGCCGGGTGAGACGCGCATCAGCGATGCGGGTAAAGAGCTGGCCGACCTGCCGGACACCATCAATCACCACTGGACCAAGGCGCTGTTGGCCAGCCCAGACGGGAAGAAGCTGTATGTCGGGGTGGGTTCCAACAGCAACATCACCGAGAACGGCCTGGCCGTAGAGTACCGGCGCGCCGCCGTGCTGGAAGTCGACACCGCCTCCGGCGCCAGCCGCATTTTTGCCAGCGGCCTGCGCAACCCGACCGGGCTGCAGTGGGAGCCGCACAGCGGCAAGCTGTGGGCTATCGTCAACGAGCGTGACGAGATCGGCGCCGATCTGGTGCCGGACTACCTGACCTCGGTGCAGGACGGCGGCTTCTACGGCTGGCCTTACAGTTACTTTGGTCAGCATGTCGATCGGCGGGTGCAGCCGGCGCGGCCGGATCTTGTGGCGAAAGCCATCAAGCCGGACTACGCGCTCAGCTCGCACGTCGCGCCGCTGGGGCTGCTGTTCTACACCGCGAGCGCTTTGCCGGCCGACTATCGCGGCGGCGCCTTTATCAGCGAACACGGCAGTTGGGATCGATCGCCGCTGAACGGCTACCGGGTCAGCTATGTGGCGTTTGAACAAGGCAAGCCGGTTGGCAAGCTCAAAGCGGTGGTCACCGGCTTTGTCTCCGACGACGAGAAGGAACTCTATGGCGCCCCGGTGGGGTTGGCTGTCGATAAGACCGGCGCTTTGCTGGTTGCGGATGACGTCGGCAATACCGTTTGGCGCGTCAGCGCCAAATAAGGTTAACGGTCGGGTTCAGGCGAACCCGACCGTTACATCGTCACTCATCAACCTGCGCCAGCCACACCGTTCTCCCCCCGCAGGCGGGATCTTCCACGATATGGTCGACCACGCGGAAGCCGTTCTCCTGCAATAAGCGCCTATACTCTTCCGGCGCCAGGCTGGCGTGAAACAACGGCTGGCCTTCGAAGCTGCCGATCGCCACGCCGTCTGCAGGGCCGCTGGTGAACATCAGTGCGGCATGCGGATTGGCATGCCGTCTGAACAGCGGAAACATGCGGCGCTGATCGTCGCGCGCCAGATGAAAGAAACTGTCCCAGGCCAGCAGGCCGTCGAACCTGACCGCCAAATCCAGCTGGCGCATATCCGTCTGCCGCCATTCTTGCTGCGGAAAACGTTGCCGGCAGCGCGCAATCATCGCCTGGGAGCTGTCGATGCCGGTCACCCGATACCCTTGATCGATAAAATAGGCGGCGATCGGCGTACCATTGCCGCAGCCGAGATCCAGCAGCCGGGCATTGGCCGGGGCCAGCTGCAAAAAGCGGTCGAGCCACGGCCGTTCAAACAGCGTGGTGGGCCTGAGGCGTTCCCAGGCGGCAGCATGTTCGTCATAAAGCGGGATAATGGTGCTCGCCAGTTTTTCCGTCATTAATATTGTCCCCGTCACGTTATTGGCGCAAAAAAATAGCCGCTGGTCAGAATTAAAGCGCTCATTCGATAATATATTCATCAACAGACCATTGACCAGAAATAAAAGGTTTTAACATTTCGACATAAACCAGTACAATTCCCTACCCTGTGTTAACCCTTTTTTTAGGTTGATTGTGTCGTTAATTCAGCCCTCTGCATCGCGAAATCGGGCCGCTGCCTGGTTAGGGATGTTTGCCATTCTGATGCTGTTCATTGCGCCGGTGGTCTCGCGATCCCTGGAGCATGTGCGCGCCGGAAGTGCTGGAACGACCGTCATGGCGGACTGCGGCATGGAGATGCCGATGCATCACGGGATGCACTCGCCGCCGCCTGAACCTGAAAAAGCCGCGCCGCCGCAGATGCAGCACGGCGGCGGCCACCACAACATGGCGATGATGATGGACGACAGCGCCTGCGGCTACTGCGTGCTGTTGCTGCACGCGCCGCTGCTGGACGTGAGCCATGCCCCGCTGTTCTGGTCCCAGTCGCTGGCCTCGCGGCCGCCGCCGATCCACTATCTCGTTCCCCTGTTTGCCCACGTTGTTCACACCGAATTACAGCCGCGCGCGCCCCCCGTCTCTTTCCTCAGATTTTAAAATAAGCCTATTGCCGTTCTCCGTATTAGCCGTTGATCGCTTCAACGCGGCGGAATTAATTCGCCCAATGGTTATGCATCGAGACGACATTATTAGCCCGGTTATTTCCATGTTGATGGAATTAACCCCCGTATTTCCCGATGGTGATTTTTGCCAGGCCGCCCCACGCCTGAATAATCCCTCGGCCAAGCACGGAAAAGAGTTAGCTTAAGGAAAGATGATGTTTAAACCGACGTATAAAAAGAATGCCGTTACCCGCGCTATCACTACCGCCATGCCGCTGTTTCTGCTGGCCGGCCACGCGGCGCAGGCGCACCAACACCCTGCCGAGGTCCAGACTAATGATGCCGATGTGATCACCGTCAGCGCGCCGCTCTACTCACCGCTGACCATCGTCACCTCGCCGAAAACACCGCGCCAGCCGGTGCCGGCCAGCGACGGCTCGGATTACCTGAAAACCATCCCCGGCTTTTCGCAGATCCGCAACGGTGGGACCAACGGCGATCCGGTGTTCCGCGGCATGTTCGGTTCGCGGCTGAAGATCCTCACCGACGGTTCGGAAATGTTGGGCGCCTGCCCGTCGCGGATGGATGCGCCCACCTCTTATATCTCGCCGGAAAGTTTCGATCTGTTGACCATCACCAAAGGGCCGCAGACGGTGCTGTGGGGGCCGGGATCGTCGGCGGGCACGGTGCGTTTCGAGCGTGAACGCCCGCGCTTCGACAAGCCGGGCATCAAGGGCAACGCCAGCGTGCTGACCGGTTCCAACGGCCGCTGGGATGAGAATATCGACGCCAGCCTCGGCGCCGAACAAGGTTATCTGCGGGTGATGGCCAACAAATCCCGTTCCAACGACTATCAGGACGGCACCAATACGCGCGTGCCGTCGCGCTGGGACAAGTGGAACGGCGATCTGGCGCTCGGCTGGACGCCGGACAACGATACGCTGCTGGAAGTGACCATGGGCCGCGGCAACGGCGAAGCGCGCTATGCCGGCCGCAGCATGGACGGTTCGCAGTTCAAGCGCGAAAGCCTGGGCATGCGGGTGGAAAAATCCAACATCGGCGAGGTGCTGGATAAGCTTGAAGCGCAGGTCTACTACAACTACGCCAACCACGTGATGGACAACGTGACTCTGCGCTCGCCGGGCAGCGGCGGCATGGGCGGCCACGGGGGGCATGGCGGCATGAGCATGGGCGGCCACGGCGGGCATATGATGTCTTCCGGCATGACGATGCAGCTCGATCGCCGCACCGTCGGCGGCCGCGTGATGGGTACCTGGCAGTGGCAGGACGTGAAGCTTGAAAGCGGTATGGACACCCAGACCAACACCCATCGCAGCATGAGCCGCGGCAGCTGGGAAAAAGACGCCCAGTTCAACAGCTACGGCGCCTTCAGCGAACTGACCTGGTCCACCAGCGAGCAGGATAAGCTGATCGGCGGCGCGCGTCTCGACCGCACCCTGGTGGAGAACTTCCGCAATGGCAACGATGTGGAACGTTCAGATACGCTGCCGAGCGGCTTTATGCGCCTTGAGCATACGCTGGCCGATCTGCCGCTGATGCTGTATGCCGGCGTCGGTTATACCGAACGTTTCCCGGATTACTGGGAGCTGTTCTCGCCGAAGCTGGGTCCGAACGGCAGCAAAGATCCGTTCGCCAGCGTCAAGAGCGAGAAAACCACGCAACTCGATATTGGCGCGCAGTACAACGGCAAGCGCTTCAACGGTTGGGTCTCCGCTTACCTGGGCCGGGTCGATGATTTCATCCTGTTCAAATACGATCCGCACAACGCGCGCCTCAGCCAGGCCGATAACGTCAACGCCAACATTATGGGCGGTGAAATGGGCATGGGCTACCAGCTGAGCGAACACTGGAAAACCGACGCCAGCCTGGCCTACTCCTGGGGTAAAAACACTAGCGACGGCCGCCCGCTGCCGCAGATCCCGCCGCTGGAAGCGCGCCTGGGCCTGACCTACGAGTACGGCGACTGGAGCGGCACCGGCCTGTGGCGTCTGGTCAGCAGCCAGCACCGCGTGGCGATCAACGAAGGCAACGTGGTGGGCAAAGACTTTGCCGATAGCGCCGGCTTCGGCGTGCTGTCCGCCAACGCCGCCTACAAGCTGAATAAGAACGTCAAGCTGAGCGCCGGTCTGGATAACATCCTGAACAAGACCTACAGCGAGCACCTCAACCTGGCGGGCAACAGCGCCTTCGGGTATTCGGCCAACAGCGCGGTGAATGAACCGGGCCGCACCCTGTGGGCCAAGGTTAACGTCACCTTCTAAGCCGTTCACCGGGCGATGGGCAACCGTCGCCCGGTCACGCGATATGCGATCCGGTTCTTAGGATATGAGTTTTAAGTTTTTCCCATCCGGTTAAGCGGCGATTAGTATCACGCTTAACCTAATCACCGATCCGGAGGGAATATGCAAAAGCTCACTCGTTTTCTGGCCCTGCTCGGCGAGCTGATGATTGAAAAAGCCGAAGATGTCGCGCCACAGGCTGCCCAGCCTGACGATCGCGACGACGCGCTGCCACCACGCCTCGAGCGCGGCGTTCCGTTGGCCGACCGCTTCCTGTTCATGTAATTTCCCGCGCTGTTTTTTGTCCCGCACGTTCCGGTATTTCATTGCCGGACGCCTGCGTCTATCTTCTTTCGATGGTTCCAGCAGATTCATTACGCCTGAAACCCCTGTGGAGGAGATAGCAACGCAATGAAGATCAGAACGATAACCCCGCAAGATGCTGAAGCGCTGACGCAGTTATTGAATGAGGTGATCAGCGCCGGTGGCACGACCGCGATAGAAACGCCCCTCACCCCAGCCGAATTCAGCGAATGGTTCATCAGCGGCGACAATGCGCTGAGTTGCCAGGTCGCGGAGGTGGATGGACTGTTGGTGGGCTTCCAGTCGCTGAGCGTTGACGATGCCCTGCCGTCCGATACCGCAGATATTGCCACCTTCTCTCGCCTGTCGCCGAAGGTGCGTGGCGTCGGCAGCGCGCTGTTTCCCGCAACGTTAGCGGCGGCGAAGTCGCACGGTTTCAAGCACATCAACGCCACCATTCGGGCGGATAACGTCGGCGGCCTCGCCTATTATCAAAAAATGGGCTTTCGCGATTACGATCGTTTGCTGCAGGTGCCGCTCAGCGATGGCACGCCGGTCGACAGAATTAAAAAGCGCTTTTCCGTTTAATCTGTCAAGCCGCTCACACGGAACGCAGGATATGATCCCGCAGCCACCGGTGAGCGGGATCTCTATGCGATCGTTCGTGCCACAGCATGGTCATTTCAAAGCCCGGCACCGCCAGCGGCGGCGTGATCTGCTGCAATAGAGGCTGGTTGCGCACCAGCCGCTCAGGCAACATCGCCACCAAATCGGATTGCGTCAGTACGGAGATAACGAACAGAAAATGCGGCACCGAAAGCACCACGCGCCGCGTCAGCCCCACGTCCGCCAGCGCCCGATCGGTCATGCCGTAGAAGCCGCCGCCGTCCGGCGAGACCATCACCTGCTCCAGTTCGCAAAATTGCGCCAGCGTCAGGTTTTCATGCAGATTGGGGTGGCCGACTCTGCCCACCAGCACATAGCGTTCACTGAACAGCGTGCGCTGACGCAGACCGGGCGGCGCGCCTTCGCGGGTGTGAAACGCCAGATCGATCCCTCCCTGTTCCGCCAGTTTGGCGAGACGTGCCGGCGCGATTTCCAGCACCGCCAGTCGGGTGCCGGGCGCCGCGGTTCGCAAACCCTGTAGCGCCGGCAGCACGATGGTGGATTCGCCATAGTCGAAGGCGGCAACGCGCCAGGTATCGGTCGCCACGGCAGGATCGAAAGGCGTGGCCGGCGTTACCGCCAACTCGAGCGCCGCCAATGCCTGGCGTAACGGTTCCCGCAGCTGCTCCGCTCTGGCGGTCGGACGCATGCCGCGCGGGCCAGGCAGCAGCAGCGGATCGTCAAAGATCGCCCGCAGTTTGGCGAGATGCACGCTGACCGCCGGTTGGGAGAAATTGAGCCGCTGCGCCGCGCGCGTCACGTTGTGCTCCGCCAGCAACGCGTCGAGCGTCACCAGCAGGTTGAGATCCAGTCGCCTTAAATTATTCATAGTTATACCTGGGATAACGGTAATTCATTTCTAATATACCTACTAACGCCCTAACCTGCAGCTCTCACACCAAGGAGAGCTGTTATGAATGTGTTGATTGTTTACGCCCACCCGGAGCCGCAGTCGCTGACTGGCTCACTGAAAAACTTCGCCGTTGAACGCCTGACGCAGGCCGGCCATCAGGTGCAGGTTTCCGATCTGTACGCCATGCGCTGGAAAGCGGCGATCGACGCCGAGGACAGCCAGGAAGGTGCTTCAGGGCCCCGTTTCGATCCTTCGCTGGATTCGAAGCGTGCGTACGCCAGCGGCGTGCAGAGCGCCGACATCGAACGGGAGCAACAAAAGCTGCGCTGGGCGGACGCGGTGCTGCTGCAGTTTCCGCTGTGGTGGTTCTCGATGCCGGCGATCCTGAAAGGTTGGGTCGATCGCGTCTATGCCTATGGTTTTGCCTACGGCGTTGGTGAGCATTCCGATACGCATTGGGGCGACCGTTACGGCGAAGGGATGTTGGCGGGCAAACGAGCCATGCTGATCGTCAGCGCCGGCGGGTGGGAATCCCATTACGCCCCGCGCGGCATCAACGGGCCGATCGACGATATCCTGTTTCCGATCCAGCACGGCATGCTGCATTACCCGGGCTTCGAGGTGTTGCCGCCGTTCGTCACCTACCGCGCCGGAAAGACCGACGAGACGCGCTTCGCCGATCTGTGCGAGCGGCTCGGGCAGCGGCTGGATAATCTGTGGAACGCCGATCCAATCCCATTTCGGCGACAGAATGCCGGGGACTATCTGATCCCGCAGCTGACGTTAAAGGACCCCCTTGCGCCGGGGCAACGCGGCTTTAGCATTCACCTGAAATAGCGCGAGCCGCGCCATTATCGCGGCGCTGACGCGGCACCGCCCCCAAGCAGGAGTTTGGCGCCCAATCCCATCATCACCACGCCCGTAAATCTCTGCTGCCACACCAACCAACGGGGATTACGGGCGAGCCATTGCCCCACGGTGCCGGCGGCCATGGCGACAGAGCCCAGCGAAAGGATCCCGGCCAGTTTCTGAATGGAGCCCAAAACGAGCAATTGCACCCAAACCGGCCCGATTTCAGGGTTAACAAACTGCGGCAGGAAAGCAAACATGAACAGCAGCGATTTAGGGTTGGTCAGGCTGTTAATCGCCCCTTCTTTCACCGCCTGCCGCCCGGTCATCGTCCGGGGTTTCAATACCGCATCGACAGGCTGACGGCTTACCTTCAGCATTTTTATCCCCAGCCAAACCAAATAGGCCGCTCCCACCCAACGCAACACGTCCAACGCCAGCGGATAAGTATGCAGCAGCGTGGCGAGACCGAGCACCAGCATGGAAACCTGCACCATGCCAGCGACAAAAACCATGCCGAAAACATTGAGCAGCGCGATGCGGCGGCCTTGGCCGATGCCTCTGGCCAGGGTGAGCATCATGTCCGGTCCGGGTGACAGTTCCAGGAGGGTAAGCGCAATCAGAAAAGCAATGAACGTTTCGGCCGAAGGCATGGGGTTATCACCGGCGAGTCAAAGGATCCGCTAATCATAATCCTCCCCGGACATTCGCAACAGCACTATCAGGCGCATCCGGGGAGTATCGTTAATTCAGGGCGGCGAGAAATGCCTGGTAGCCCTGTGCGCTGCTGTCCAGCTCATGCTGCTGAACCTGTTCTGTCGCCCCGTCCGAAGCCGTCTCTTTGCCGTAAAAGGCGAAGAACGAGGCATAGTCGGCCCGCACGTAACCAGCGGTCACTTCAAACGGCCGAAAGATTTCCTCCAGCGAGTAGCGATAGCGCCCTGCGCGCGCATAATCTTCTGCGCGCACGCCCGCCGTGACCGCCAGCGCCAGCTTCTTGTTTTGCATCTTGTAACCGCTGCGGGAACCGTAGGCCCAGCCGTAGGTGAGCACGTCGTCCAGCCATTTTTTCAGCAGCGGCGGGCTGCTGAACCAGTAAATCGGAAACTGCAGCACGATGTTGTCATGCGCTTCAATCAGCTGCTGTTCCCTGGCGACGTCGATCCGCCAGTCCGGATAGGCCTGATGCAGTTCGTGCACGGTATAGCGCGCCGGATAGCGCCGCAGTTCCTCCAGCCAACGCTTGTTCACCACCGAATTCGCCATATCGGGATGGGTCACTACCACTAACGTTTTCATACTGATTTCTCCAGACAGGTGTTTCGACGCATCTTAGGGTATGCTGGCAGAATGTAAAATACGCACACTCACGACACATACTTACCCCGGAGAGAGTATAAAATGACCGCCGAATCCCGCTGCAGCCCAACGGGCATCAGCCTTGAAGACACCGGCTATGGCTACACCCTGTCGGTGATCAACGGCAAATACAAAATGATTATTCTTTATTGGCTGGCGCTGTATAAGCCGGTATTGCGCTTCAACGAACTGCAGCGCTGCATCGGCACCATTTCGTACAAAACGCTGAGTTCGACGTTGAAAGAGCTGGAAAAAGACCGCCTGGTGGTGAGAAAGGAGTATCCGCAGATCCCGCCCAAGGTGGAGTACAGCCTGTCCGAGCGCGGGCGTTCGCTGATCCCGGTGATCGACATGATGTGCCAGTGGGGAGAACGGCACCGGCCGGAACAGCCGGCGCCGTGAGGGGTTAGTTGTCCGCCGCCGCTGAGGTTGCCGCAGCGGGCTCATCGTGCTCGACCAACGCGTCCGCCGGCCGGCACTGGCGCAGCGTACGCACGCTGAAGGCCACCAGCACGCCGAGCACAGCGGCGAATGCGCCAAACGACAGCACGCTCATCAACGGGGTGAACACTCTGCCCAGTACGCCGAGCCCTAAGGCGCCGATCGAATCGCCGGTTACGTCCTGGGCGGTGCCGAGGCTGTTGACCCTGCCCAACAGATGATCCGGCGTGTTGCTCTGGATCAGCATGAACTGCAGGAGCGAAGCGATGGCATTGGCGTAGCCGTAACACACCAGCGCCAGCAGCGCCGGCGCCAGGTGGCTGAACAGCCCCAGCGAAGCGATAGCGGTAAACGCGACGATGGCGGCGACCAGAATCAGTACGCCGGGACGAGCGTATCGCCCCACCCAACCGCTGGTCAGCGCGCCCAGCATCGCCCCCAGCGGCACCGCAGAGTACATCAGGCCGATAGAGGACGCGCCGACGTGGTAAGCGTCCTGCGCCAGCGCCGGAAACAGCACCCTGACGGCGCCGACGATGCTCATCAGCATCCCCAGCAACACCACCGAACCGACCACCTTATTGCGCCAGACAAACTGGAAACCGCTGGCGAGCGCGCGCAGCGGGTGTTCCGGTTCCTGATGCTGCGGCAACAGCGTCGGCAAGCGCACCAGCGGAACCAGGGTGCCCAGCGTCCCGGCCGCCGCCACGGCGAACGCCAGCCCCACGCCGCCGAACACGATGATAATCCCGCCCAGCGCCGGCGCCAGAATAGCGCCGATGCGCACCGTCACCATGCTCAAGGCCCCCGCCGCCGCCAGGTTCTCACGCCCGACCAGCAGCGGGATCACCGCCATCAGCGCCGTCATGCCGAGCGCGCCGAAGAATCCGTCCCAGGCCGCCAGCAGATAGAGCGCCCACAGCGACGGCGCCGGGGCGAAGGCGTTCAGACTCAGGGCGACAAAGCCCAGCCCGCAGGTGCCGCGTGCAAACAGGATCAGCTTGCGGCGATCGTAGCGATCGGCAAGCACGCCGCCCAGCATCAGGCCGATAAACATGCCTACGCCGTCCAGCGCCACCGCGACCCCCACCTGCAACGTGGAGCCGGTCATGGCCTGGATCTGAATCGGCACCCCCACCGCCAACATGCCGAGGGAAAACACCGACAGCATGCGGGCGCAGAAAATCGCGCGAAAATGCGCATTGCTTCTCAGCAAACTGAAATCAAGAAAAAAAGAAGGTCTGGCCATAATGTCCTGCATTTGATGTTTTAGTACGGGCCGGTACGCACGCGCCCGGCCCGGTTGCGTTATACCAACCCGTAGCGCCGCGTCAGCAACTCATGCAATAGCGGCCCGAGCGACTCCAGCGAGGCCGGCGACAGGATGTCGGCGTGCTCGCAGCCTTGGTGATGGCAGATCAGACCATCCAGATACGGCGCCCACACGGCGTTGATATCCATCTCTGGCGGCAGCGTCCGGTCGGCGACAAACAGCGTCGCCGTACCGTGGAAACGCCGACTGCGCGCCTGAGACAGAATGCGCACCGCATCGCGGTAGTTGGCGACAATGCTGTCGAACATCGCCGCCTTCTCCGCCATCAGCGCCGGATCGCCATGATCTTCCGCCATAAACTCTGCCTGCTCCTGCGCCACCTCTTTCTGCGCCTCCTCTTCGCTGGGGCCTGTCCAATCCTGACCTTCCGGCGGATAGGTATCCAGCATGCCGAGGAACGCCACCTCTTCGCCCTGCTGCTGCAGACGCGCGGCCATCGAATGCGCCAGCGTGCCGCCAAGCGAATAGCCCAGCAGGTAATACGGCCCCTGCGGCTGCATGCGGCGCAGAGTGGCGAGATGACGATCGACCATCTGCTCGATATCCTCGCAGGTGGCGATGGCACCATCCGGCCTTGGCGACTGCAGGCCGATAATCGGATAGTTCCCCGGCAGATAACGGCTCAGCCCCGAATACTGCCAGGCGAAACCGGAAGCCGGATGCAGACAGAACAGCGCCGGGCCTTGGCCGGTCCGCAGCTGCAGACACTCGCCGACGCCGCGGCTTTCGGCCGAGTTGGCCGCCTGCGCATCATCGAGCAGGTGCGCCATCTTCTCCAGGCTGCGGGCGAACATGATCTGCCCGACGCTCAACGGCCGGGTAACGCGCCGCCGCAGCTCAGCCGCCAGGCGCATCGCCAGCAACGAATGGCCGCCCAGTGCGAAGAAGTCGTCGTCGGCATACACCGTCTCGCGCCCCAGCAGTTCCCCGAACAGCGCCGCCAGCAGGCGCTCGCTGTCGCTGTGCGGCGCGCGACCGCTCTGCGGGGTCAGCTGCGGCCGCGGCAACGCCTTGCGATCCAGCTTGCCGCTGGCGCTGAGCGGGAAACTGTCGGTCATGACATAGCTGACCGGCATCATATGCGCCGGCAAACGCGCCTCCAGCGCCTGATGCAGCACGCCGGTATCCAGCGTCACGCCCGGTTGGGCGATCAGCCAGGCGACCAACTGCCGCATATCGGCGCCGCCGAGCCCCGTCGCGCCCTCGCCCAGTTCGATGGCGTGTACCGCCGCCTGCGCGACACCCGGCTGTGCCAGCAGCGCCTGCTCGATTTCACCCAGCTCGATGCGCTGGCCGCGGATCTTCAGCTGATCGTCGCTGCGGCCCAAATACTCGACGCTGCCGTCTTCCAGCCAGCGGGCGATATCGCCGGTGCGATACATGCGGGCGCCATTGCCGGCGGGATCGGCGACAAACCGCTGCGCCGTCAGTCCCGGCCGATGCAGATAGCCATCGGCCAGCTGAATGCCGCGCAGGTAGAGATCGCCGGCGCAGCCGACGGGCACCGGCCGCAGCATGGCGTCGAGAATGCTCAGTTGAGTGTTCCAGACCGGTTTGCCGATCGGCACGCCGGCGCCGCTCACCGCCGCCAGGGCCGCACCGGACGCCGGTTGGTAGGTGACATCGACCGCCGCCTCAGTCGGGCCGTACAGGTTATGCAACGGCGCGGCGACTAACGCCTGATAGCGGGAAGCCAGTTCACACGACAGCGCCTCGCCGCTGCAGAACACGCGTTTCAGGCTGGCGGCGGCGCGTTGCGGTGCACGTTCGTTCAGCGCCTCCACCCAGATAGCCAACATGGACGGAACGAAATGCAGCGTAGTCACGCCATAGTCGTCGATCAACGTCGTCAGCGCCTGCGGATCGCGGTGCGCCTCCGGCGGCGCCATCACCAGCCGGGCGCCGACCATCAGCGGCCAGAAGAACTCCCAGACGGAAACGTCGAAGCTGCACGGCGTTTTCTGCAATACCACATCCTGCGCATCGAGCGAATACTCATGCTGCATCCAGAACAGGCGGTTAACGATCGCCCGGTGGTTCACCACCACGCCTTTCGGCCGCCCGGTAGAGCCGGAGGTATACAGCACGTAGGCGGGATAATCGCCGTTCCCCGCCGATGGGCGCGGCGCAGGTTCGCGGCCGCTGTCGTCCAGCGCATCGAACAGCAACGTCGGCGCCAGTGCGGCAAAGCGGGCGTCCAACGCGCTTTCGGTGATAATCAGCCGCGGTTTGGCGTCTTCCACCATGTAGGCCAGCCGCTCGTCCGGGTAACCGGTATCCAGCGGCAGCCAGGCGGCGCCGGTCTGCACAATCGCCGTCAGCGCCAGGCTGAGGCGCACCGATCGCGGCAACGCCACCGCGACGATATCGCCCGGCTGAATGCCGGCCGCCGTCAACCGTTCGGCCAACAGTGCGGCCTGGCGCTGCATGTCACGGTAGCTGAGGCTGTGCCCGGCATCCTGCAGCGCGATGCGTTCCGGCGTGCGCCGCGCCTGATCGGCGATCGCCCGATGCAAGGTGGTGTCCGCCACCGCCTGACCGGTGCGGTTGACCGCGGCAATCAGCGCCTGTTCCTGCGGCGTTTGCAGTTGCCAACGCGGCAGAGGCAGATCCGGCTGCGCTATCCACTGTTGCAGCAGCGCCATCAGCCGCGCGGCGAAGCGTTCAGGCTGCGGCACCGAAGAGCGGCATTCCAGCAGCAGGCGCAAACGCTCGCCCGGCAGTACCAGCAGCGTCAGCGGATAGTGGGTGTAGCCTTTGTTGCGGATGGCGTCGCAGCGCAGCGCACCTGCGCCGCCCAGTAGTTCGTCGTTGTCCGGGTAGTTTTCCACCACCAACAGCGTATCGAACAGCGTACCCGCCCCGGCCAGGTGCTGGATCTCCCCCAGCCCCAAATCGTCGTGCTCCAGCAGTTCAATCTGCCGGTGTTGCAGCTCGATCAGTTGTTCCGTCAACGAACGATCGTGCTGCAGACACACCCGCACCGGCAGCGTATTGCTGAACAGACCGACGTGCTCTTCCACCCCATCGATCTGGCCAAAGCGGCCGGAAACCGGCGAGCCGAACACCACGTCCTGATGGCCGCAAGCGCTGGCCAGCTGCAACGCCCAGATGCCCTGCATCAGGGTATTGAGCGTCAACCCGCGTTCGCGGCAGAGGGTCAGCAAACGCCTTTCCTCCGCCGGCGGCAGCGTCATTTCCAGCTCGTGCACGCGATCGTCCTGCGCTTCACCGAACAACAATGTCGGCCGCACATCCAGCAGCGTTTCGCGCCAGATGCGGCGCGAGGCGTCGGCATCCCGTGCGGTAAGGCGGCGAACGATATCGGCATAGTTCGAGCGCAGCGGCGGCAGCGCCGATTCCCCCTCGCGCAATGCGAGCATCAGATCGTTGAGCACCACCGGCGTCGACCAGCCGTCGACGATCAGGTGATGCGCATTAAGGAACAGCGTGTAGCGTTCACTGTCGCCGTGTTTGACCAGCCGCGCGTGCAGCATTGCGCCCGGCTGATTAAACAGATCGCGCCGCAGTTCTTCCTGCTCCAGTTCATGCAGCGCCTGCGCCTCTTGTTCGGCGGACAGCGGCGGCAGTGCGTGACTGTATAGCGGCCAATGGGTTGCCCGTTGACTGAGCTGTGGAATCAGCTGCAACGGCTCGCCCTCGCGGTTGAATCGGGCGGCCAGCTGCGGATGGCGGCGAATCACCGCATCCAGCGCCTGCTGAAGGTGATGAGCGTCCAGTTCGCCGCAGAGGCTCAGGCGCGTCAGCGAGTTATAGCTGCCGCCCTGCTGCGCCGTCTGCGCATGGAACAGCAGGCCGTGTTGCAACGGCAACAGCGGCAGCGCGGCGGTCAACGGTCCATATTCGCGCTCCCAGGCGCGCAGCGCCTCATCGTCGACGTTCGGCTGTGCGATCTCGGCCGCCACCAACGTCGCTGCAGCCCGTTCGGGATGGCGCTCGGCAAATTCGCACAGTGCGCGCACCGCTTGCTCGATGCCGTTATGCAATTCCGCAATGTCGCTCTCGCTGAAAATCCCCTCCAGCCAGCTCCAGTTGATCGCCAGGCAGGCGCCGTCGCGCCGCTCTTCGACAAAGATATTCACTTCCAGGCCATACGACAGCGCCTGCTGCGCATCCTGCGCCACGGCGAAGGCATCGCGGAAGCAAGTCTGACTGCGTTGCGGCGTCCAGTGCCCCTCATCCTGGCTGAAGCGCCCGAGGTAGTTGAACAGGATCTCCGGCGCGTTGCGCTGCGCCAGCGCCGCCAGTTCGTCACGCTGCGGATGCAGATAGCGCAGCTGGCCGTAACCGACGCCGCGATCGGCCACCGCTCGCGTCACCCGCTTCACCGCGCGCACGGCCTCGTGGTGCTCGGCGTCATGCAGCTCGATGCACAGCGGATACTCCGCCGTCAGCCAGCCGACGGTGCGCGCCAGATCGAGGCCGTCGTCCAGTTCGGCGCGGCCGTGCGACTCCAGAGAGAAACGCAGCGAAGCGGCCTGGAAACGGCGGCGGCAGGCCAGCGCCAGCGCGCACAGCATGATCTCTTCAACCTGGGCGCGATAATCCTGCGGCAATGTGCCGAGCAGCGCGGCGGTCAACCGGCTGTCGAGCAGCGTGCGTTTTTCCGACACGTCGCCGGTGCGATCGGTCTGCGGATCCAGCGCGCGGCGCCCCAAACGCGGTGTGCCGTCCGCCAGCATCCGTCGCCAGAACGGCAGCTCGGTTTCCCGGCGTTCAGCGTCGGCCCGTAAACGCGCGGACCATTCATAGAGCGAAGTCTCTTCCGGCGGCAGCGTAATCGGCTGCCCCTGCATGGCGCCGTTGGCCACCTGCCTCAGCTCGTCGAGCAGGATGCGCCAGGAAACGCCGTCGACCACCAGGTGGTGAATCGCCAGCACCAACCCGAGGCTCTCGCCATTCCGTTGCAACAACCTCGCCTGCATCATGGCGCCGGCCGCCGGATCGAGATGGCCAAGCGCGGCATCAAACGCCTGCTCCGCCGCTAGTTCCAGCTCACCGGATACGGTATCAACCTGCATCAGTTCACCGGCGGCGGCGGTTTCAACCACCAACTGGCCATCGCGGATCCGCGCGCCCAGCGTCGGGTGCGCCGCGCGCAGCTGTTCCAACGCATAGCGCAGCTGTTCCGGTTGCAGCTCGGCAGGCACGCGCAGGAAAACGCCGTGCGCGAAGCGACGATGGAGCTCGCCCGTCTCGGCAAACCAGTGCAGGATCGGCAGCCCGTCGATCGGGCCTTGCTGCACGCTGCGAGGGGCCTGAGAGTCGGCGGCCAGCGGCTGCAGCGCCTGCGCCATGCGGGCCGGGGTGTGCAGCGCGAAGATTTCGCGCGGGCGCAGCAGATAGCCTTTGCGCCGCAGGGCGGTGCCGAGCCCCATCGCCGAAATGCTGTCACCGCCGAGCGCGAAGAAATCGTCGTCGGCGCCGACGCGATCCATGTCCAACAGCTGCGCCATGGCGTGGCAAATCAGCCTTTCCTGCTCGGTGGCCGGCTCGCGAATGCTTTGCGCCAGCGTCTCCTGCGGTTTGGGCAGCGCCTGACGGTCAATCTTGCCGTTGACGTTGAGCGGCAGCTCCGGCATCACCACCAGGATCGCCGGCACCATATAATCCGGCAGCCGTTGCGCCAACTGCCCCAGCAGTTCGCTTTGCAGCGCCGGCGAGGCGCGGCGGGCGTCATCCTGCACCGAACAGTAGCCGATCAGGCGATAGGTGGCGCCGATCGGCTCGGCGATCACCACCGCCCGCCCCACGTCCGGCAAGGCGGCCAGCGCGCTTTCCACCTCACCCAGCTCGACGCGGAAACCGCGCACCTTGATTTGGTGATCGGTACGGCCAATGAACACCAGCTGCCCCTCCGCGCTCCAGCGCATCAGATCGCCGCTGCGGTACATCACCTCGCCGTCGACGAACGGGTTGGCGACAAAGCGCGCCGCCGTCAGATCCGGGCGCCGCAGGTAACCGCGCGCGATGCCCTTGCCGGAAATGTACAGCTCGCCCGCCGCGCCGATCGGCACCGGCTGCAGGCGGCTGTCGAGCAGCCAGACGGAGGTATTGGCGAGGGGGCGACCGATCACCGGCTGATCGGCGGCCGTGACCGGCGCGCCGAGGGTATCGACGGTGTATTCGGACGGGCCGTAATAGTTGTGGATCTCCACCTCCGGATGCTGTTGCATCAGGTTCCACAGCGTCGGCGTCGCCGCCTCACCGCCGATCATCACGAACGACGGCAGCGGGAACTGTCCCTTCAGCAGACCGCAGTCCACCAACTGCGAGAAGAACGACGGCGTGATGTCCAGCAGATCGATCGGCGTCTTTTGGGTTTGTTCGAGCAGCGCCCAGGGATCGCGGCGCAGCTCCTCATCGAAGATGACCAGTTCGCTGCCCATCATCATGCAGAACAGCGGTTCCCAGGAGGAATCGAAAGAGAACGAGGCGGTATGGCCGGCGCGCAGACGCCGCGCGTGGCGGATCTCGAATTTTTCAATCGCCGGGCCAAACAGCGAGGCCTGATGCGACAAGAACAGGTTCAGCAGCCCGCGGTGGGTGGACATCACGCCCTTGGGTTTGCCGGTCGAACCGGAGGTGTAAATCATGTAGGCGAGATGCGCTTCATTCAGCGGCGCACGCCGCTCTTCGTCCGTTATCGGCGTGGCTTCGGCGGCCGCGCAGCGCGCCAGGCACGATGCGTCGTCCAGGCACAGCACCTGCGGCAGATCCGGCATGTTTACCTGCGTGGCGCGGTGGGTCAGCAACATCACCGGCCGCGCGTCGTCGCACATCAGCGTCAGGCGTTCACGCGGATAGTCCAGATCGAGCGGCATATAGGCCGCGCCGCTGGCCAGCACGCCGAACAGCGCAACCAGCGTGTCTACCGAACGCGGAATGCCGATGGCCACCACGTCTTCGGCGCCGATGCCGCTTTCGATCAGCACACGCCCCAGTTGCATCACCCGTTCGCAGAGCTGATGGTAGCTGAGTCGCACATCGCCGCAGACCACCGCCAACGCCTCGGGCTGCCGCTCAACCTGACGCTGGAAAGCGTCCATGATCGAGATCATGCCCGCCGGCGGCGTCAGTTCAGCGCCGCGCCCCCAGGCCGCGAGTTGACGCCGTTCCCCTTCGCTGATTAACGCCAGCTGTCCGATCGGTTGCTGCGGTTGCCGCGCCAGCTGCTGCAGCCAATGGCCGATGCGCTCTGCGTGACAGTGTAATGTACGCGGCGAGTATTTGGCCGGGTTGGCCACCAACGACAGCGTCAGCACGCCGTTGCGAAAACCGATCTCAAACTCCAGATCATCGACCGGCCCCATCGCCAGCGTATGGGTAACGGCCGCCTGACCGTCGAAGGACAAGGCGCTGTGGTAAACCTTGACGTTAATCACCGGGCCGTACAGCTCTTGATGGCCGCCGACCAGGCCGAGGTCGCGTTTGATCTGCTCCGCTTCATAGCGTTGATGGCGGCGCGCCTGTTTGATTTCCGCTGCGGTCGACTGGCAGACCTCCGCCAGCGACATCTCCGGCGTCACGTTCAGCAGCAGCGGCAGCACGTTAACCACTGGGCCGGCCGCCGCCAGCGCTTGTGAACCCATGCGGCGCATGAAAGGAAAACCGACTGAAAAGCGGGTTTCACCGCTCATGCGCGCCAGGTATATCGCCAATGCGGCCGTGACGATATCGGCCGGTTGCAGCGACTGCAGCGCGTCGATGCGCAATGCGGCGTCGAACAGCGACTCAGGCAGCACCAATGCCTGTTTAAGCGGCCGGGCGCCCGGTTCAACCTCGCGGCTTTCCGTCGATAATGACAGCGGCGACGGCAGATCGCGCAGATGCTGTCGCCAGAATTCGGCCGCCCGCTGGCGCGCCGGCGAGGTTTGCCATTGCTGAAACTCTTCCACCACCTGGCCGAACGGCGTAAATGGCGAGGCCGCCGGCGACAGCCCGTGGCGCAGCGTGCGATAGATGTCGGCGATCCGGCGCGTGATGGCCTCGAAGCTGAAACCGTCCAGGGTCAGGTGATGAAAACGCTGGTACCAGAACCAGCGATCGGCGCTGATACGGATCAGCGCATGGCGATAGAGCGGTCGCTCGCCGTCCGCGGGCAATTCCTGAGCCAGATCGTCGTGCATCAGCGACAGCGCCGCCTGTTCGGCGTCCGGCCGCGCGCTGAAATCGAACCACTCCGGCGCCTGCACGCGCGCGGGATCCGCACTGAGCGGTAAGCGTTGTGCCGGCTGGCCGTCCTGCGCCTCAAAGAACCGCGCCTGAACCGTATCCGCTTCCGCCAGCCCCTGACGGATCGCGCGTTCCAGCGCCGGACGATCGATATCGCCATGCAGTTCGGTGTAATGCGCCACGGCGAAGCTGTTGCGACGCAGCGCGATTTGATCGGCGATCCAGATCCCCGGTTGTGCCGCAACCAGTGGATAATCCCGGTACTCGACCTGAGTATCCGGCAATGAAAGCGTTTCTGACATGGTGTCTGTCCTTTTCCTCAAACGGAATGTAGCGATGTGGTTGCTGCGCGATTAACGCTGCGCATCCGTCGCTTTCAACGACGCCGGCCGCATGTCCTGCCAGTGCGTTTCGATGTAGTCGATGCATTCACCGCGCGCCGCCGGCCCCATCAGCACGCGCCACCCCGGCGGCGTATCGGCAAACTGCGGCCACAGCGAATACTGCTGCTGCGCATTGATCAATACGGAGAAACGGAGACTTTCGTCATCGAACGGGTTTTGTTGTTCCTGAGTCATTTGCCTTACCTGTCTGTCAACATGTGTGGGTTATTTCATCGCGCAAAGCAGTTGGCGCACGCCGTCCACCAGGCCGCCGCGCCAGCACAGCGCATCGTGGCCGCCGGAAAACACGCGATAATCGGCGCGGTGCCCCGCCGCCGTCAGCGCCTCGTGCATCTGGCGATTGACGAATTCGATGTCCGCCTCGCGATCGCCGGCTTGCTGGAGCACGGTGAGCGTGGGCGCCGCCGCGCGGCGTTGCCGAACCTGACGTATCAGCCAGCCTTCCTCCAGCTCGTGGCGCTTTTCGAACTGGGTAACGAATTGCACCGTGGGCCACCAGAAAGAGCCGGACTGGCTCAGCACGTGGCCGAAGCGTTCTGGCCAGTGCAGGCCGGCGTACAGCGCCGCCAGCCCGCCGTAGCTCTGGCCGGCGACCACGGTGCGCGCGCCCGCCTCGCTGAAGGGTTCGCGCCGCTGCGCCTGCGGCAACAGTTCGTCGATTACCGCCTGCCAGAAAGCGGCGTTGCAAGGCAGTTCGTTTTCCCGGTGTTCGCCATCGATCGCATCGATCAGCAGCCAACATGCCGGCGGTAGCTGCCCTTTTGCGGTCTCGTTCTCGATCACCGGCAACAGCGCGTGCCTCTCGATCCAGTTTTGGCCATCGAGCAGCAGCACCAGTGGACGCTCCGCTTTCACCTCGGCGTCGCCGCTGGCATACAGCCAGACGCGCCGTTGGGTGCCCAGCCGTTCGCTGCGCCACTGCAAAAGCTGCAGCCGCGTCTGTTCCAGCGGCCGATCGGCGGCCTGCCAGGCGCTTTGGTCGTCGGCATCCGGCCCCTGGGCCAGGGAAACCGGGCGCGGGCGATGCGAAGGCCCCAGCGAGAGGCGATTCAGCGGATCGGCGATCGCCAGCGGGAACAAAGAGACCCACCAAGCGCGCTGCTGGCGATCGCGCAGCGTTTCTTCGTCGCTGAATACCGGGGGAAGCTCCCGGTCGGTGATGGGGATCAGGCTGTAGCCGCCGCGCCAGCGGCGATCGATAACGGCCGCGCCGTACCAAACGTCGGTGCCGGGGAGCCGGGTCAGGCTGCTGGGAGACGTGCTGTGGTGATCGGTAATGCCGTTGATATCGGCATAGACGCGACGTATCGACGAGCGCTGCTCATCGCCGGCAGGGTCGCGCCATAGCCAGGTCATTTTGACGTGGCTGTCGTCGTACGGCTCGACGATGGGCGTGCCGTGAGCGGCAACCTTCTGCCACCATGCGGGCTGCCCTGCCGTCTCTTCACGCAGCCATTGCGCCGCCAATCCCTCATGACCGTTGTCTGGCCTCTTTTCCGGCAAAAACTCCATAGCGCCCCTTACATAACATGAGTGATTTTTACAAAACCTGACAATCGTATTGATACTCATTATCATTTTCAATACTATTTGTCGGATTTTTACCGTCGTGCAAACACGACGCTTCCGCGTTGATGAGGCAAAGCACGCTCGTCGGCATTTCGGGGTTTATCAGGGTGGCATGACACACAAAAGCAGGTATTCAGGAGAGATAATGAAGATTAAAAACAAAGGGATGGACAACAAAAATGCCGAGGCGATGTCCGCCAGGCGTTTGTTGCTGGGATCGGCGCTGGCTTTACTGCCCTTCGCGCAAAGCGCGTCGGCCGCGGCGGACGAGACGATTTTGGTGACCGCCGACGCGCAAAACAGCGTGACCGCGCCGGTCAAAGGGATCGTCGCCAAAGAGAGCGCCGCCGGCACCAAAACCGCCGTCCCGCTGCGCAAGACGCCGCAGTCCATCTCCGTGGTCACGCGCGAACAAATGAACGACCAGGAACCGGCGTCGGTCGCCGACGCGCTGAACTACACCAGCGGGGTAATCACCACCTACCGCGGCAACTCCAACCGCAATGACGAAGTGATCAGCCGTGGCTTCCGCTATGCGCCCAAGCTGCTCGACGGCCTGCACTTTGGCCTCTCGAGCCAAAACGGCGGCGCCGGGCAGATCGATCCCTGGCTGCTGGAGCGCGTGGAGATGGTGCACGGCCCGGCCGGCGTGCTGTACGGTCAGGTCAGCCCCGGCGGCGTGGTAGTGATGACCAGCAAGCGCCCTACCGCCCAGAGCATTCACGAAGTTAAATTCAGCACCGGCAACCGCCATCTGGCAGAAACGGCGTTCGATTTCGGCGGCAAGCTCAACGACGACAACACCCTGTTCTACCGCCTGAACGGCATCGCCAGAACCGAACATGAGTTCGTCAAAGACAGCAAGCAGCAACGGGTGGCCATCGCCCCGGCCTTCACCTGGCTGCCGAACGAAGACACCAGCTTTACGCTGCTGACCAGCTACCAGAACGACCCGAAAGCCGGGTCGCGCAACTTCCTGCCGCGCGCCGGCACGCTGTTCCCGACCAGCGCGGGCTACGTGCCTTACGATTTCAACGTCAGCGAGCCCAGCTTCAACAAATCGCGGCGCGAGCAGGCGTCGATCGGTTACAGCCTCGAACATAACTTCAACGATGCGCTGTCGTTTACCCAGAACCTGCGCTTCACCCACCGTGATGAAGACTATAAATATCTGGTTTATAACGTAAACTCGAAGGTCAACGACCACACCGTCACCCGCATGGCGCAGCATGAAACGCAGATGACCAACGAGTTTGGCGTGGATAACCAGCTGAAGGGCCTGTTCGATACCGGCGAAGTGAAACACACCGTGCTGGGCGGACTGGATTATCGTTACAGCCATATCGATTCGAAGATGTATCGCGATCGCGGCAACGACTACCCGATCGACTGGGCTAACCCGACGCATAGCAGCATTGACGGCAGCGCGCTGACGCTGGCTTCCAGCGACTTGAAAACGCTGAATCAGGTCGGGGTGTATCTGCAGGACCAGCTGGAGTGGAATGACTGGAACCTGCTGCTGTCCGGCCGCCAGGACTGGTCGCAGGTCAACACCCGCGATCGCACCGTCGGCGGTAAAGAGCAGACCTACAACGATGCGCAATTTACCGGCCGCGCGGGATTGCTTTACGCCTTCGATAACGGCATTTCGCCGTACGTCAGCTATAGCACCTCGTTCGATCCTAACCTGTATCCGAGCGCGCCGGGCGCCGACCCGCTCAAGCCGACCACCGGCAAGCAAACCGAGGTGGGCGTGAAGTACCAGATCCCGGGCGGCAACACGCTGTTGACCCTTTCCTGGTTCGATATTACCCAACGCAACGTGGCGTCCTATAACCGTCTCACCTCCGCCTACGAGCAGATTGGCGAAGTGAAAT
The DNA here is from genome assembly GCF_009707615.1 of Serratia sp. YC16. Lineage (NCBI taxonomy): Bacteria > Pseudomonadati > Pseudomonadota > Gammaproteobacteria > Enterobacterales > Yersiniaceae > Serratia > Serratia sp. YC16. Next base: position 351,674 of record NZ_WLYN01000001.1, read on the forward strand.
CCAAGGGGATCGAGGCGGAAGTGCACGCTCAGCCGACGCCGGAGATCAAGCTGACCGCCGCCTATACCTACACCGACGTGGTGACCAAAGACTCCAATTCGGCGGATGAAATCGGCCACAGCCCGGCGGGCATCCCGCGCCATGCGGCATCCGCCTGGGGCAGCTACAGCTTCCTGAGCGGTGCGCTGAACGGCCTGACCGTCGGCAGCGGCGTGCGCTACATCGGCGATGCGCCGGCCGACGCCACCGGCCAGTACGACGTGCCGCACTACACGCTGTACGACGCCATGGTGAAGTATGACCTCGGTCAGGCTTCGTCGGCGCTGCGCGGCGCGGCGCTCCAGCTCAACGTGCAGAACCTGACGGACAAGAAATATGTTTCATCGTGCAGCGGCGAGTACGCCTGCTTCTACGGCAGCGGCCGCAGCATTATCGCTTCGGTCAACTACCGCTGGTAACGACAAGGGGCGGCCATCGCCGCCCCTTTCCCGCTTTCTCGCCGCCTTTACTCCTGCTTCAATTCCCGCAGATGTTTGTACACCGTGGCGCGCCCCATCGACAGCACGTTGGCGATGTAATCCGCCGCGCTTTTAGCCTTGAACGCCCCCTGATGATAGAGATCGCTGACCAGGCGACGCTTCTGCTCGCGGCTCAGCGCGCCGAGCGCAGCGTTCTCACGCCGCAGCCAGTCATGCAGGAAGGTGTTGATCTTCTCCTGCCAGTCGTCTTTGAACAGCTGTTGCGGCTGCGGCTGCAATCGCGTGACCGATAAAAACATATCCAGCGCGTTGCGGGCATCCTCGAACATCGCGGTGCTCAGGTTGATGCACAGCAGATAGCTGGGGTTGCCCTGCTCGTCGCGCGCGGCAATGCTCACCGAACGCATCTTTTTGCCGTCCCAGTTCAGCTTTTCATAGGGGCCGGTCACGCTGACGTCGTCGTCGAGCGTGAAGTCCTCCAGCCCGGCGTCATCGCCCGGCTTGCGTTTCGACAGGTTGTTCGCCAGATAGGCTATCTTGTTGGTGGTCAAATCGTGGATCACCACTTCCGCATTCGGGAAAAACAGCGCCGCGATGCCGTCGGCGACCGACCGCAAAAGTTCGAGTTGAGAAGAAGTGTTCGGCACGCTGGGGTGTCTCCGTATAGCCCGGTTTGGTTTGCTGTTCAGCCGCTTAGCATACCGCAGTTGCCGCCGCTTGCCGAGTGGGCCGGCGGCGGCCGCGCCTGCTTCGCCGGTTATTCCGCCTCGGCGCCGTGCTGATAAAACACGTAGCTCTCGCGCGCCAGACTGTCGCGCACCCGATAACGCCAGACCAGGCCAAGCGCGGTAAACCAGAGTGGCATGCTGCACAGCGCGATCAGCGTATCGCGATCGAACACCATCAGCACCAGCGTAAAGGCGAAGAACGCCAGCGTCAGCCAGGCCATCACGACCCCGCCCGGCATTTTGAAGTGGGAAGCGGCATGCAGTTCCGGTCGTTTCTGGCGATACACCAGATAGGCGACCAAAATCATGCCCCAGCTGTAAACCACCAGGATCGCCGCCACGGTGGAGACGATGGTGAACAGCGTCATCACGTTCGGCACCAGCACCAGCAGCAAGGTGCCGGCCACCATGCAGAAGCAGGAAAACAGCAGGCTGCGGATCGGAATGGCGGTGGTGCGCGACAGAATGCGGAACTGGCCGTGGGCGTGCTTTTCCATCGACAGGCTGTACAGCATGCGGGTGCTGGAATAGACCCCGCTGTTGGCCGAGGACATCGCCGAAGTCAGCACCACAAAGTTGATTATCGCGGCGGCGGCCGGCAGCCCCGCCTGATCGAACAGCATCACGAACGGGCTGCTGTCCGGTGAGATATGGCTCCACGAGGTAACGGCGATAATGGTCAGCATCGAGCACACGTAGAAGACGATGATGCGCGCCGGGATGGCGTTGATCGCCTTCGGCAGCACCTTCTCGGGGTTTTTGGTCTCCGCCGACATCGTGCCCAGCAGTTCGATGCCGGTGCAGGAGAAAATGGCGATCTGGAAACCGGCGAAGAAACCGAAGATGCCGTGCGGCATGAAAATGGCGGGATCGGTGACGTTATGCAGCGATGCGGTCACGCCATCCGGCGAGGTCCAGCCGCTGAACACCATCCAGGCGCCGGTGGCGATCAGCGCGACGATCGCCACCACCTTGATCATGGCGAACCAGAATTCGGCCTCGCCGAACATCTTGACCGACAGCATGTTGAACAGACACAGGAACCCCAGCGTCAACAGCGCCGGTAGCCAGGGCGAAACGTTCGGCAGCCAATATTGCACATAGCCGCCGCACACCACCACGTCGGCGATGCAGGTCACCACCCAGCTCAGCCAGTAGGACCAACCGAGAAAAAAGCTGGCGCGCGGCCCCAGGTATTCCGAGACGAAATCGGCGAACGAGCGGTAATCGAGCCGGGTGAGCAGCAGCTCCCCCATCGCTCTCATCACCATAAACATGAAAAAGCCGACGATGGCGTAAGTCAGCACGATGGAGGTGCCCGACAGCGCGATGGTCTTACCGGAGCCCATAAACAGCCCGGTGCCGATGGCGCCGCCGATCGAAATCAGTTGAATGTGGCGCGCACTCAGTCCGCGCTGCAGGGTTTGGGCACAGTGAGGCCCCTCGGCTGAACCTGGGCTCAGCCGATCGCAGTGGTTTTTTGTCATGGTGTTACCTGTCCGTCGTTAAGGCGATTAAGCAACCGATGTGCGGTTGCAGCAGGAATGAAACGCCCGAGGGCGCTCTAACCGGCAAAAAAATTCAGACCAAACGCTGCCCGCCCCGTTGTGACAGGGAGGTAATAATAATGGATGCCTGGAAAATGCTCGCGTGAGCCGTCGTATCGCCCACGTTTGGCGTACAAAGCCCGAGCGTGGTGGGTAAACTCTAAAATATCAAATGGTTATGCTTTCCCTTGTGCAACAAAAAAACGACGCCGGAGCCGTTTTAACATTAATTTAACTCTGGCGAGGGGAAATGCCATTGTCAACATGGCAGTTAAATAAAATGAAACTTTTTGATCACATTCAAGCTTCTGAAAAATAGATAAAAAGGCTTTTTATGCGTTTTATATGCATAAAGTATGCATGTTCACGCTCACTGCCGAATAAAAGTAATTAACTATTCATTTATGCTCGGCGGGCGGCGAAAAACCGTCCGCTGGCCCGATGAGCGAGGGGCTAACAACCGGCATAATTAGTGGTAAATTAAGCGTCGCAAAGTGTTATGCGCTTGCTAATCCACGGTTAAACGAAATAAATACCTCTAATATATAAAGGTTGGTTATGGAAAAGCTATCCTACGCTTCAGACAGCAGCACCACCGCTTGGGCTACATATCTGCAACAAATCGATCGCGTCGCCCCTTACCTCGGCGAGCTGTCACGCTGGGTTGATACGCTGCGTCACCCTAAGCGCGCTTTGATTGTCGATATCCCGCTGCAGATGGACGATGGCACCATCCGCCACTTCGAAGGCTTCCGCGTACAGCACAACCTGTCGCGTGGGCCGGGTAAAGGCGGTATCCGCTTCCACCCTGACGTCGATCTGAACGAAGTGATGGCCCTGTCCGCCTGGATGACCATCAAGTGTGCCGCAGTCAACCTGCCGTACGGCGGCGCCAAGGGCGGCATCCGCGTCGACCCGTTCAAACTGTCTGAAGGTGAACTGGAGCGACTGACCCGCCGCTACACCAGCGAAATCGGCTTCATCATTGGGCCACAGAAAGACATTCCTGCGCCGGACGTCGGCACCAACGCCAAAGTGATGGCCTGGATGATGGACACCTACTCCATGAACCACGGCACCACCATCACCGGCGTGGTCACCGGCAAGCCAATCCACCTCGGCGGCTCTCTGGGCCGTGAGAAAGCGACCGGCCGCGGCGTGTTCGTCACCGGCAGCGAAGTGGCCAAGCGTCTGGGCGTGCAGATCGAAGGCGCCAAAGTGGCGGTACAAGGCTTCGGTAACGTGGGCAGCGAAGCGGCGCGTCTGTTCGTCGGCGTCGGCGCTCGCGTCGTCACCATCCAGGACCACTCCGCCACCCTGTTCAACGCCAACGGCATCGACCTGACCGCGCTGACCGAATATCAGGCCAAGCACAAGCAGATCGCCGGTTTCCCTGGCGCCAGCGAGATCGAAAGCGAAGCGTTCTGGTCGGTTGACATGGACATCCTGATCCCGGCCGCGTTGGAAGGCCAAATCACCCGCCAGCGCGCCGAAATCCTCAGCGCCAAGCTGGTGCTGGAAGGTGCTAACGGCCCGACCTTCCCGGATGCGGACGACATTCTGCGCTCCCGTAACATCACCGTGGTGCCTGACGTTATCTGTAACGCCGGCGGCGTAACGGTCAGTTACTTCGAGTGGGTGCAGGACATGGCGAGCTACTTCTGGAGCGAGTCCGAAATCAACGAGCGCATGGACAAGATCATGACCGACGCGATGGTTCATGTCTGGAACAAGGCTGAAGAGAAAGAGTGCAGCCTGCGCACCGCCGCTTACATCGTGGCTTGTGAGCGCATCCTGACCGCACGTAAAGAGCGCGGCATCTACCCTGGTTGATGCCCGTTTCCCGGCCTGCTTCGGCAGGCCGGATTTTCCTCAACGCAAACAGCGCTTCAATACCTTACCGGTGCTGGTCATCGGCAAACGTTCGACGAATTCAATGATGCGCGGATATTTGTACGCCGCCAGCCTCTCCTTGCTCCAGGCGATCAGCGTCTCCTCCTCGACCGGCTCCTCGCTCTCCTTCAGCACCACCACCGCTTTGATCTCTTCGCCCAGCGACGGATGCTCTACGCCGATCACCGCCACCAACGACACCGCCGGATGGCGAATCAACGCCTCTTCAATCTCGCGCGGATAGACGTTGAAGCCGCCGCGAATGATCATGTCCTTGGCCCGATCGACGATAAAATAGAAGCCGTCGGCGTCGCGGCGCGCCAGATCGCCGGTGCGGAACCAGCCGTTCTCCAGCACTTCCGCCGTCGCCTCCGGCCGATTCAGATACCCCTTCATGATGTTATGGCCACGCACGGCAATCTCCCCCACCTGGTCGACACCGTCGATCGGCCGCCCGACGGCGTCCAGCAAACGCACCTCCACGCCCCAGATCGGCTGGCCGATGGAACCGGGCTTGGTCACCCGATGCGGATGGTTGAAGGTGGCGACCGGGCTGGTTTCCGATAGCCCGTAGCCTTCGTGAATATCGATGCCGAAACGGCGCGAAAAATCCTCCAGAATTTGCACCGGCAGACTGGCGCCGCCGGACACCGCCATGCGCAGCGTGCTGCGCAGGCGTTCGATATCCGTATGCTCGTCGAGCGCATTCAGCAGCGCCCAGTACATGGTCGGCACGCCGGCGAAGAACGTAATCCCGTGCCGCTGCATCAGCGCGATGGTCTGCGCGGCGTCGAAACGCTCGACCAGCACCAGCGTGGCCGCGGAGGCGAAACCGGCGTTCATCTGCACCGACGAACCGAAGGTATGAAACAGCGGCAACGTGACCAGATGGCGATCGGGGCGCGTTTCCGAACCGTCAAACAGCCGCACCGATCCCAGCGCATTGAACACCAGGTTGGCGTGGGTCAGCTCCGCCCCTTTGGCGCGACCGGTGGTGCCGCTGGTGTACAGCACCACCGCCGTGTCGTTTTCCGCCGTCGCCGCCGAAGCGAACTCGCTGGCCTGCGGGGCGATCGCCGCACTGAAACGTTCCCCCTCGAGCGGCAGTCGATCGCCGATGATAAACACCTCGCGGCAGGCCTTCGCCTGCGCCGCGGCATGCAGCGCCTCTTCCCCCAGCGGCAGTCCGCTGTGGCCCTCAAAGCAAAACAGCGCCACGGCGGCGGAATCCGCCAGGTAATAATCGAATTCGGCGCTTTTGAGCAAAATATTGAGCGGCACCACTACCGCGCCGCTTTTGAGAATGCCGTAATAGATCGCCGCAAACTCCGGGCGGTTACTGCAGGCCAACGCCACCCGTTCACCGGGCTGCACGCCGCGCGCGACCAGCAGATTCGCCACGCGGTTAGCCATCTCGTTCAGCGCCCGATAGCTGAGCGGGATATCGTCCTGAATCACCGCCGGCCGTTCCGGCCAGGTGCGCGCACTCTCTTCAAGCAAGGTTGCCAAATTCAGCATCGGGGTTCCTCCCTGGGGTAATGGCGGCGGTTAAAAATGCCGCAGTATCACGAGTATAGATAGGCGTTTCGCGGTTCGCATTCCCAGGGGCGCTGGGCTATACCTTAGGCAATCCCCATCCTGCAGGAGTTGTGATCATGAGCAAGAAAAAGATCCTGATGCTGGTCGGCGACTACGCCGAAGATTATGAAACCATGGTGCCGTTTCAGGCGCTGCAGATGATCGGCCATCAGGTGGATGCCGTGTGTCCCGGCAAAGCCGTCGGTGACTACATCCAGACGGCGATCCACGACTTCGACGGCGCGCAAACCTACAGCGAAAAACCCGGCCATCGCTTTACCCTCAATGCCGACTTTGCCGCCGCTAAAGAAGAACGCTACGACGCACTGCTGATCCCCGGCGGCCGGGCGCCGGAGTACCTGCGTTTGAATCCCGAGGTGATCGCGTTGGTGCAGGCGTTTGACGCCGCGAAAAAACCGATCGCCGCCGTTTGCCATGGCCCGCAGCTGCTGGCGGCGGCCGGCGTGTTGAAAGGCCGCACCTGCAGCGCCTATCCGGCCTGCGCGCCGGAGGTGCGGCTTGGCGGCGGCCATTATGCCGAGATCGGTATCGATCAGGCGCACGTCGACGGCAACCTGGTCACCGCCCCGGCCTGGCCGGCGCATCCGCAGTGGTTGGCGAAGTTTGCCGAGCTGCTGCAACAGTGACGCAGCGCTAGCGGAGCTGCTCGATAAGGAAATGGATATCGTACAGCCAGCGTTTGGCGCGCGCGGAGCGCACCAGCATAGACACGCACAGCGGCCGGGTGTGTTCTTTGCAGGCGGAGGGCGAGAACCAGCGCCCGGTATTGCTCGGCGGCTGGAAATAAAGCTCGTGGTTATAGTTGCTGCTGTCGACGCCGAAGGTGTCGAAGTAGCGGCGCATCAGCGTGTTGGAATCGCTGAACGACAGGTGGAGCGCGGTGTTGATCTCGGTTTCCGGGGTGATTGTCACGCCCTTCTTCAGCCGCCCTGGCGCGTTGAATGCGGCGATTAGCGTGATGACCTGTTGCTGAATGTCTTCTGTCATGACGACCTCGAGCCGGTGTTAATAGGGGTAAATGCGTTCTTCTGTCTGACTCTGCCCGCCGCGGCGAGTTCGGGACGCCGGGCGGGTTTTCTGTTTCTTTACGTTTTCCGGCAGTAAAACGCACGCCGAGGGCTAGCGGCTGAGCGTGGTCTTGTCGGCGATGACGCCGTCCCCCTGCCGTTCGGCGGCGATGCCGCCGCCCAGCACTTTATACAGGGTGGCCTGATTGTCGTACGCAGTCTGCTGTGCGGCGATCAGCGACTGCTGCGCGGTATACAGCGTGCGCTGCGCGTCCAGCAAGGTCAGATAGCTGTCCACGCCCTGACGGTAGCGCAGTTCGGCGAGACGATAATATTGCTGCGCCGCCGTGACATAGCCGTTTTGCGCCGCCAGCTGTTCCTGCAGCGTTGCCTTGCGCGCCAACGCATCGACGGTTTCCTGAAACGCCGTCTGCACCGCCTTCTCATAGGTGGCGACATACAGATCTCTCTGCGCTTTGCTGTAGTTCAGCTGCGAAGTGTTGTAGCCGCCGCTGAAGATCGGCAGGCTGATGCTCGGCGCAAACGACCAGACGCCCGCCCCGTGGCTGAACAGCGACGAGAGCTCACCGCTGCCCACGCCGCCGCTGGCGGTCAGGCTGATCGAGGGGAAGAACGCCGCGCGGGCCGAACCGATATTGGCGTTGGCGGACTTCAGGTTGTGCTCGGCCTGCAGTACGTCCGGCCGCTGCAGCAATACCTGCGAAGAGATGCCGGACGGCAGATCGCGCATGATCCCGCCCAGCGCGTCGATGCCGCCCGGCAGCAGGTTTTCCGGCACGCTTTGCCCCACCGCCAGATCCAGGGCGTTTTTCGCCTGTGCGGCGCTGGTGGCGTAACTGGCGGCGTCGGCGCGCGCCTGTTGATAGACGGTCTCCGCCGACGCCACGTCGACCAGCGACGAGATGCCGTGTTGTTGGTTCTTGCGCGTCACCTCCAGCGATCGTTTGGCGCTTTCCATCGTCTGCTGCGCCACCGCCAGATTGCTGCGCTCGGCCGCCACCGCCACCCAGTCGGTGACGATATCGGCGATCAGCGTCAGGCGGGTGCTTTTCGCCGCTTCGGAGTTAGCCAGATAGGTTTCGAACGCCGCCCGCGACAGGCTGGCGTTTTTGCCGAACAGATCCAGTTCAAAGGCGCTGACGCCGGCCTGCGCTTCGTAACTCTGGCTGATGGCCGTGGCATTGCCGTTGCCGGTCAGCGAACGCCCGCGGCTGCCGTCGGCGGTGGCGTTGATCGTCGGCAACAGCGCCGCCCGCTGCTCGCCGTACAGCGCACGCGCCGACGCGATATTGGCGATCGCCTCGCGCAGATCGCGGCTGCTGTTCAGCCCCATCGCCACCACCTGCCGCAGCCTGGCGTCCTGCACATAGTCGCGCCAGGCGACGTCCGGATAGCTCAGCGCCTGCTTGCCGGCGGCCTCGCCCTGCGGCAGCGTGGCCGCTATCGGCGCCGTCGGCCGCTGATAATCAGGATCCAGCGAAATACAGCCTGCCAACAGCAGCGGTAAAGTTAACATCATGACTCGTTGCAACACGTTATTCTCCTGCCTGTGGCGGCCGGCTGGCGGCGCGGCGGCTAAACATGCGGCGCACCAGCACATAAAACAGCGGGACGAAAAAGATGGCCAATAGGGTCGCGGTAATGGTGCCGCCGATAATGCCGGTACCGATGGCGATGCGGCTGTTGGCCCCGGCACCGCTGGATACCGCCAGCGGCAGCACCCCGGCGGTAAACGCCAGCGAGGTCATCAGGATCGGCCGCAGACGCATGCGCGCCGCGTGGATCGCCGCGCCAATCAGCGTTTCACCGCGCTGGTGCATCTCTTCGGCGAACTCGACGATCAAAATGGCGTTTTTCGCCGACAAACCGACGATGGTGAGCAGCGCCACCTGGAAGTAGATATCGTTTTCCAGCCCGCGCAGCGTGATCGCCAGCAGCGAACCGACGATGCCCATCGGCACCACCAACATCACCGCAAACGGAATCGACCAGCTCTCATACAGCGCCGCCAGGCACAGGAACACCACGATGAGCGAAATGGCGTACAGCGACGACGCCTGGCCGCTGGTCAGTCGCTCCTGATAGGAGAGCCCGCTCCAGGAATAGCTGCTGCCGGCGGAGAATTTCGCCGCCAGTTTTTCCATCTCGCTCATCGCCGTGCCGGAGCTGACGCCGGCGGCGCCCTGTCCGGTGATCTCGAACGACGACAGCCCGTTATAGCGCGACAGGTTTTCCGGGCCGTAGATCCAGTGTGAGGAAGCAAAAGCGGAGAACGGCGTCATGCTGCTGTCGCCCGCCGCGTTGGTGCCGCGCACAAACCATTTGTCGAGATCTTCCGGCTTGGCGCGATACGCTACGTCGCCCTGCATATAGACCTTTTTCACCCGGTTGCGATCGATAAAGTCGTTGACGTAGGTGCTGCCGAACGCGCTGCTGAGCGTGCTGTTGACGTCGCCGGCGCTCAGGCCGAGCGCCTGCAGTTTGCCGCTGTCGATCTCCACCTGCAGCTGCGGCGTGTCCGGCAAGGTGTTGGCGCGCACCGCCAACAGCGACGGATTGCCGGCGGCGGCGGCGACGATCTGATCGCGCATCGCCTGCAGTTCGGCGCGGGTGGTCGCCCCTTTGGCCTGCAGCTCGAAGGTAAAGCCGTCGGACTGGCCGAAGCCGTCGATCGCCGGCGGGCTCATGGAGAACACCTGGGCGTCGCGCAGCGAGGCGAAATGCGCCATGGCGCGCTTGGCGATGGCGTCGGCGGTGTTTTCGCTGCCGCCGCGTTGGCTCCAGTCTTTGAGGCTGACGAACGCTATGCCGGCGTTTTGCCCGCTGCCGCTGAAACCGAAGCCGTTGATGGTGAAAATGGTGCTGACGTTGGCCTTTTCCTGTTCGAGGAAATAGGCGGTGACCGCCTCGCTCACCGCCGAGGTGCGGGCGTTGGTCGCGCCGGCCGGCAAGGTGTACTGCACCATGACCGAACCCTGATCCTCATTGGGCAGAAAGCCGGTCGGCAGGCGCAGGTACATCACGGCGGCGGCGATCAGCAGCAGGCCGTACAGCAGCAGGTAGCGCGTCGGCCGGTGGATCACCCTGCCGACCTTATCGGCGTACTTCTCCTGCAGCCGGTTATAACCGCGGTTGAATTTACCCAGCAGCCCTTTGTCGGTCTGTTCTTCATGCGACGCTTTTAGCAACGTGGCGCACAGCGCCGGCGCCAGCGTCAACGCCAGCACGACCGACAGCACCATCGAGGAGACGACGGTGATCGAGAACTGACGGTAGATCACTCCGGTTGAACCGCCGAAGAACGCCATCGGCAGGAACTCCGCCGACAGCACCAGCGCGATGCCGACCAGCGCGCCGGTGATCTCGCGCATCGATTTCTCCGTCGCCTCGCGCGGCGGCAGCTTGTCTTCGCGCATCACGCGTTCGACGTTTTCCACCACCACGATGGCGTCGTCCACCAACAGCCCGATCGCCAACACCATGCCGAACAGCGTCAGGGTATTGATCGAGTAGCCGAACGCCGCCAGCACGCCGAAGGTGCCCAGCAACACCACCGGCACGGTGATGGTTGGGATCAGCGTGGTGCGCAGGTTTTGCAGGAACACGAACATCACCACCACCACCAGGACCACCGCCTCGAACAGCGTTTTCACCACCTCCTCGATCGAGATGTTGATGAAGTCGGTGCTGTCTTTCGGGTAGGCCACCTTATAACCGTGCGGCATCGCGCTTTGGTATTCCGCCACTTTGGCCTTCACCAGTTTGGCGGTATTGAGCGCGTTGGCGCCCGCTGCCAGCTTGACCGCGATCCCCGCCGCCGGGTGACCGTTGAGGTGCGCGCTGGCTGAATAGTCTTCATTGCCGAGCTCAACCCGCGCCACGTCGCCCAAGCGCACCAGCGCGCCGCTGCTGTCGCTTTTCAGGATGATATTGCGGAACTGTTCCGGCGTTTGCAGCCGCGACTGCGCCTTCACCGTGGCGGTCAACTGCTGATCGGCGGCGGCCGGCAGATCGCCGATTTTACCGGCGGATACCTGGGTGTTTTGCGCCTCGATCGCCGTCTGCACGTCGGACGGCATCAGCGCATAGGCCGCCAGCCTGGTTGGATCCAGCCAGATGCGCATCGCATATTCCGAGCCGAACACCTGCACGTCCCCCACGCCCTCGATGCGCGACAGCGGATCCTGCAGGTTGCTGACCAGGTAGTCGGAAATGTCGGCCATCGTCGCCTTGTCGCTCTCGTCATACAGCCCGACGATCAGCAGGAAGCTGCTCTGGGATTTCTTGACCGTCACGCCCTGGGCGGTGACCGCGCTCGGCAGGCGGCTCTCCGCCTGCTGCACCTTGTTTTGCACCTGCACCTGCGCGATATCCGGATCGGTACCCTGATCAAAGGTGACGTTGATGCTGACCGAGCCGCTGGAGCTGCTGGTCGATGAAAAATACAGCAGACCGTCCAGGCCGGTGAGCTGCTGCTCTATCACCTGGGTGACGCTGTTTTCCAGCGTTTCCGCGTCCGCCCCCGGATAGGTGGCGGAGATGGAGATCTGCGGCGGTGACACGTCCGGGTACTGCGAGATGGGCAACGAATTGATCGACATCAGGCCGCACAGCATGATGATGATGGCGATCACCCAGGCGAACACCGGGCGGCGGATAAAGAACTGCGCCATATTACTGCTCCCCGCTTTGGGCTTTGTCGACCGAGACGGCGACCGGTTTCACCGCCGCGCCGATCGTCACCTTGCTGGTGCCTTCGACGATCAGGCGATCGCCCTCGTTCAGCCCGCTGCCAATCAGCCAGTTGCTGCCCACCACCCGCTCGGCGACAACGGTGCGCTGCGCCACTTTGTTTTGCTCGTCCACCACCAACGCGGTGGCTTCGCCCTTGGCGTTACGGGTGATACCCTGCTGCGGCGCCAGAATGGCTTTGGGGTCGACGCCGTTGTCCACCGTGGCGTGCACATACATGCCCGGCAGCAGCTCATGCTCGGGGTTGGGGAACACGGCGCGCAGCGTGACCGAGCCGGTGGCCTCATCCACCGCCACCTCGGTCAGCTCCAGTTTGCCGGCATGGGCATAAGGCGAGCCGTCCTCCAGTTTGATGGCGACCGGCGTCACCGCCCCGCGCTGCAGAGCGGCCTGCTGGCGACGCAGTTTGAGCAACTGGGCGCTGGACTGGGTAAGGTCGACATAGATCGGATCCAGCGCGCGGATGGTGGTCAACGCATCGCTTTGGCCGGCGGTCACCAACGCGCCCGGCGTCACCGACGAAATGCCGATGCGCCCGGTGATGGGCGCACGCACCTGGGTATAGCCGAGATTGATGCGCGCCGTTTCCAGCACCGCCTGATACTGCGCCACCGACGCCACGGCCTGCAGATACGCGGCTTTGGCGTCGTCCGCGTCCTGTTTGGAAACGCCGTTTTCTTTCACCAGCGCCGCATAGCGCTGCGATTTGAGCCGGGTGGATTGCACCGTCGCCTGGGCGTTTTTCAGCTGGGCTGAGGCCTGATCGTAGCTGGCCTGATAGCTGGCGGGGTCAATTTGATACAACACTTGCCCGGCCTTCACCTCCGCCCCCTCGGTGAACAACCGCTGTTTGATGATGCCGTCAACCTGCGGCCGCACGTCGGAGGTCATGGTGGCGTTGACTCGGCCGGTCAGCTCGCTGCTCAGGGTCACTGGCTGGCCGCGCAGCGTGACGACGCCGACCTCCTGCTCACCGCCCGCTCCCGCCGGTGCGCCGGCGTTTTGTCCGTCGCAGGCGGCCAGCAGCAGCGACAGCCCGAGCACCAAAAGCATTTTCCTCTGCATGGCAATACGATCCTATTGAGAATGATTATTCTCAATATATCGAATGCCGGAATTCGCTTCTGAAAGGGTTGCGTAAGGATAGCGTAAAATCTTTTCGGGCTGAAAAACGCGCAGCGTGGTTGATTTACCCTAATCTGCGCGCCAGCGTCAGCGCCAAAACCGTGGCGATGCTGATGCCTGCCGCCCCCAGGAAAACGGCGGATGAGCTGCCGGGAATGAACGCCATAAAGGATGACAAGAACTGGCCGGAGAATATCGCCATCGATAAATAGGCCAGATTTCGCCCCCGGGTGCGGGGGTGACTTCGTTCTACGGTCATATGATTAACCAACGGCACCGAGAAGCCGAACCCGCATCCCATCAGAATACCGCCGGCAACAAATGCCGCAGTCCCGTGCGCAGAGGCGAAGATCAGATGCGCTGCGGCATAGCAGACAAACGCCGCGCCAAGCGCGCCATTTTCTCTGATTAAAGCCACCAGCCTGGGCATCAGCGCGGCGGCGAAAACGGCGATAAGCGAGATAAACGACAGGAAGTATCCCGTTTGCGCCGCCCCGATATTCATGTGGTGGAAATGCTGCGGGATGACAATGATCCCGGTGAAGAAGCAGATCATGGAAAGCACTGCGGAAAAATAGACCGTTGTTAAGCTGCCGGCGCCGGTGGAACTGGCATCACCGCGCTGAACGCTGTCTGATTCGCCCACATCAGGCTGGCGTTTGGGCACAAACAGCCACTGCATCGCCAGCAACACCCAGGCGACAAGATACAACAGGAAGGGCCACCGCCAGCCGAGCGTCGCCAACAGCCCGCCGATAAACAGAAAGATGACGCCGCCCAGCTCGATCGACATGCCTTGCGAAGCGATCATTTTCAAACGCGCCTGCCCGCTGTAAAAAGCAGAAATCAGACCGGTGCCGGCTGACATCACGATCGCCGTTGCGCCGCCAAGCAGCAGGCGGTCGAGCATCACCGGCCAAAAGCCGCGAAGCAACAGCCCCCCCGCCCCAAGCAGGCCATACAACAACAGTCCCCAGCTGAGCGCGGCGTAAGCGCCCGCCTTGTCAATAAAACGCCCGGCGAAGGGGCCAAATATCACCACGCCCAACGACGGCACGGTGACCAACCAACTGGCCGCTGAAGGCGTGCCCAACTGATTCGCGATTTCCGTCAAACCAGGAACGATCACGCAACCGACCATGATCGTCAGACAGGCCACGGCCAAGAGCGTAAACGCCGCCATTTTTCTTAATTCACGCATAAAGCGCCTCACTGTAATATCCATTAGATGGATGATTCATCCAATATACGGACGATATTCTTGAGGCTTCCGTTCAACATGTCAACGCGCAAACTGTAAACCGAATGTCAATCCCGCCCTGGCAACGTTCGGCGAACCCCTGCGGTTGCGGTTAGATCGCTGCAATGATTGGCAGGCGCTTTTTGGCAATCCATGCGCTTTGCCATTCAATGAGCGTTGACATCGCCCACATCCGGCAACACAATAATGACCATTATTCGGATATAAAGTCCATTATTCGGATATTCAAAAATCGATATCAACCACACTCCATCCCGCCGTTTCTAAGTCGGCGACAATCTAAGTGAGACGCTCATGAGTAAAGAAATTTCACGTCGTAATATCATCAAGCGCATTCCGCTGTTGGCTGGCGGCGCCTTGCTTTCTCAATCCCTGTTGTCTTCCGCTATCGCGGCACCATCATCCGCCCTACCGGCGGCGGCGCGGAAAGGCGCGTTTACTGATGCGGGCGCTTCGCTCGATAAATCATTGATTTCCTATTATCAGGTGCCGATGCAGAAACGTCTGAAAATCAATGAGAAAGGCATTCAGGGCAAGCCCTACGCCGAGTTCTTCGACAGCAATCTGGATGCGCCCGTAGAGATGATCCGCGCGCTGGAACAGGGGCCGTTGGCAAAAGAACACATTCTTCAACCCACGAAAGCGGGCCTGAAAACCCTATTGGAACGTTTTGACGAGTTTCCGGTATCGGGTTACGCCGTCGTTGAGGAGGGTGGCCCCTGCGCCTATGCGCAAAGCCGCCATATTTTTCCGGGCGTGACCACGGAGATGTTCAAGTGGTGGTTCTGCTGGCACCCGATCGAGAGCGAACGCTACTATCTGTGGTTCCCTCATGCTCATATCCACAACTCGGTTGTCGATCCCAAGCGTCTGGCGGATACCCGTCTGTCCTACGCTGAGCGGCTGTACGGCAACCCGAACCACATTACCGAGTACATTGGCGATAACTATCTGGACGGCGTTATCCATTTCAATGCGCCGGAAAGCTTCGGCGTCGAGAGCGAGTTGCTCAAAAAGCATCGCTTTACCTTTAACGCCAGCGGCATCATCACGCCTTATGATGCGCAATCAACGCCGCTGGTGCTGATGATTCATCTCGGACGCGACACGCCGCAAGGGATGGAAATGGTCAACCGTTACTGGATCGGCACGCATGAATCCTGGGATAGATTCGACAAGTTCCCTGACGGCGGAAAACGCTCGCGCGAATACATCGCAAAAGCGGGGATGACGAAAGCGTCGCTGGAAGGCTTTGCCTATGAAATGGCCGTCCACGATATGACGGAGTTCTCTTCGCTCGGCCGTTTTCTGCCTGAGATTTATGCCCGGTTCGGCAACAGCTGACCGCCGCCTTCCCTCGCCAACGCAGCGCCGGGAGCGAGGCGTGCTGGCCACGGCGTTCAGCGCCTGCCAGGCCAAACGCCCCGGCTTGTTATGCCAGCATCGCTTCGATTTCCGCTTTGCACTGCATCAGCGAACCGAGCAGATGGTCAAACTTTTCCTCGAAACGCATGGCTGGAACCGCAATGGATATGGCGTAAAGCTCGTTGACGCCGATATTGAGGTAAACGCCGACGCCGCAGACGCCGCGAGCGTGCTCTTCGCGATCGATGGCGTAACGACGGATCCTGGTCTCCCGAATATCCTCCAGTATGGATGAGACGGTTCTGAGGGTGTTATCCGTTCTGACATCCGGCTGGCCGCCGAGCAGATCCGCAATTTTTGCGTCAGGCAGCTCGGCCAGAATGGCTTTGCCATGCGCCGTGCAGTGGCACGGAAAGGCGGTGCCAACGGCTGATACGACGCGAAGTTCCTGATCGGAAACAAACTGGCCCACCGATACCGCGTGGCTGCCGCGGTAGACGCACAAATCGACGGTTTCACGGGTGCGACGGCCCAGCGTTTCCATCGCCGGTCTTGCCAGGGTGATCACATCCGTATGCGCGGAGGCCGCCAGACGGGCGAGCGCCGGCCCTAATTGAACGCCGCCGCTGCCGGTGATGAGCAGCTGTTGCGATTCAAGCGAGGTGACCAAACGGTGTACGGTGGTGCGCGGCAGCCCCGTTTCCCGGGACAATTGAGAGATGGTCATGCCCTTCGGTTGAATTTCCAGCGCCCGTAACAGGGTGGCGGCCCGGGCAATTACCTGTGAGCCGCTGTTATCCGCGTCATTACTCATCGCAATGTTCCGAATTGAATGGAGTCAGGCCGAGAGAATACCACAGGATGTCCGCATGTTGGATAGGTTGAACGGGACGCCGGGGCACTCCCTCCCGGCGACCGTGTCAATCAACGCCCTATCACGCGTCGTGTTTCGGCAACTGGCTGGTCACACAGTGAATGCCGCCCCCGCCGGCGGCGATGGCGTCGATCTCCAGCTGCACCACTTTGCGCTGCGGATAGAGCGCCGTCAGCAGTTCAAACGCCGCTTTATCCGCCTGCGGATCGCCAAACTCAGGGGCGATCACCGCGCCGTTGATGACGAAGTAATTGATGTAGCCCGCCGCAAAATCGGGATTGTTGCGGCTGAAACGACTGTCGCGCGGCGCCAGCGGCGGCGAAAGCGTATGCACCTGCAGCTTGCGGCCGTCGGCGTCGGTCGCCTGCTTGAGGATCGCCAGATGCGCCTGGGTGACCGCATGATCATAAGAATCCGGATCGGTATCCAGGTTGGCCACCACCACGCCCGGCCGCACGAAACGAGCGTAAAAATCGACGTGGGCGTCGGTAATGTCCCGGCCTTTGATCCCCGGCAACCAGATAATTTTACGCAGGCCGAGCATCGCCTTCAGCTCCTGCTCCACCCGATCGCGGTTCCAGCCTGGATTACGGTTTGCATTCACCCAACTGCTCTCGGTCATGATGCCGGTGCCGCGCCCATCCACCTCAATACCGCCGCCTTCGCCCACCAGCGCGCTGCGGCGCGGTTGAGCGACGCCGTATTTTTTGGCGGCGAACGCCGCCAGACGCGCATCCTTGGCATGCCGCTGTTTATTGCCCCAACCGTTGAAGTTGAAATCCACCGCGCCCAGCGCACCGGCGTCGTTAACGACAAAATTGGCGCCAATGTCACGCATCCAGATGTCATCCAGCTCGGTGACGACATAGCTGACGTTCTGGCTGCCGCAGGTGGCCTCCGCCAGTTGCCGTTCGTGCGCGCGGCAAAATACCGTCAGCGGCTGAAACTCGGCGATGGCACGGGCGATGCGCCCTTGCGCCGCCTGTACATCCGCCGTGAATCCGCCCCAGATGGCCTTCTGGGCGCCGAAGGCGAGAAACGCCCGCAGCTGAGGTTCCCCTTCGTCGGGCATCCGCCAGGCCGGATTAAGCGCAGCTTGTGCGTGACCGCGTAATGGAAAGCCCAACGATGCCGTCAAGCCGACGCCGGCCACTGCCGAAAGCTGCTTGATGAAGGTGCGACGCGATGACATAAACAACCTCTTTTAATTAATTTAAATTCAAATAGTTAACCGAGAATCTCACTCTCCGGCAATTGAATCTCATGCTAGTCTTCCCAGGCTGCCGCAACAAACGATATATTTAGTGGATATCTGATTAGACAGGCTTATCGATAATGTTAAAACACTGGCCCCCTCTGAACGCCCTGCGCGGTTTTGAAGCGGCGGCGCGTCTGGGCAGTTTTCATCAGGCCGCCGAAGAGCTGCACCTTACCCAGTCGGCGATCAGCCAGCAAATCCGCAGCCTTGAGGCATTTTTGGAACAGCCGCTGTTCTTTCGCACCGGCCGCAGCGTAACGCTGACCGACGCCGGCCAGGATCTGTTCAGCACCGCGCAGGTGATGCTGCAACAGCTGGCCGTCGGCATTCGCCGTCTGGATCAGTACCGCAAACCCAATCAGCTGATCGTCAACACTACCCCGGCCTTTGCCCGTCACTGGCTGACGCCGCGGCTGGGCGAGTTCAATCAGCGGCATCCGCAGGTCGATCTGTGGCTGTTCACCAGCTTCGAACCGCCGGATATGGCGACGGACAGCGTCGATCTGGCGATCCGCGACGATCTCAGCGCGCAGGCGGACTGCTCCTTTAAGGTTCTCTGCACCGACCGGCTTTATCCCGCCTGCCATCCCAGCCTATTGACGCTGACGGCGGAGCAGCGCGTCACCCTGCACGGCGAACGCGAGATGGACTGGAGCCACTGGACGGTGGCGGGCGGCGCGCACGTCGGTCAGCGCGATAGCGGGCTGAACTTCTCCGATCCCGGCCTGCTGCTGGACGCCGCTTGCCAGGGATTGGGCATCGCATTGGTCAGCCAGCTGCTGGCGCAGCACGCGCGCGACGCCGGGCTGCTGCAACCGTTAACCCAACAGCGGGTGCGCGGCGCCAACTGGGCGTGGCTGCTGCACCGCGACAGCGAACACAACCCGCTCGCCCGCCAGTTCTGCCAGTGGCTGTTGTCGGCCCTGCCTGCCGGCGCATAACGCGCCACGTCACGATTCGCTATTCCGGTCAGGCGCCGCCGCCTGACCGCTGCTACCTTCAATAAAGCGCCGCAACAGTCTAAAGAATACGCGCTAACCTGCTGTTTCAGAAATAATTAGCTGAATTCACCTGATAACTGAACATCGCTAAAAGGATTGCCTATGTCTGCCGGTTTATTGAAAACGATAGCTCTGAGCGTGACCCTTGTTTGCTCCCTTCCCGCCGCCTTTGCCGCCGATCTGACCGCCGGCGCGGTCGCCGCTCCGGATCAGTATGGCGCAAAAGTCGCCGCGCAAATTCTGCAGGCCGGCGGCAACGCGGTCGATGCGGCGGTCGCCACCGCCTTTACCCTCGCGGTGACCTACCCTGAAGCCGGCAATATCGGCGGCGGCGGCTTTATGACGCTGTACGTCGACGGCAAGCCCTATTTTCTCGACTACCGCGAAGTGGCGCCCAAGGCCGCCAGCAAGACCATGTATCTGAACGAGAAAGGAGAAGTGATCGAAAATCTCAGCCTGGTGGGCAGCCGCGCCGCCGGCGTGCCGGGCACCGTGCTGGGGTTGTGGGAAGCCCATAAACGCTTCGGCAAACTGCCCTGGGCCGAGCTGCTGACGCCGGCGATCGGTTACGCCAGGCAAGGTTTTCAGGTGGCGGATCAGCAGTATCAGTACCGTGAAGATGCCAACAAGCTGTTCGCCGGTAAAACCAACTTCGGCGACTATTTCGGCGCCATGAAACCCGGCACGGTGTTCAAACAGCCGGAGCTGGCTGCCACTCTCGAGCGCATCGCCAAATCGGGCGCCGACGATTTTTATCGCGGCGAAACTGCCCGCCTGCTGGTGGCGCAAATGCAGCGCGACAACGGGCTGATCGGCGCGGCGGATCTGGCCGATTATCGAGTGAAATGGCGTGAACCGATGCGCATCAGCTGGCGCGGCAACACCGTGTATACCGCCCCGCTGCCCAGCTCCGGCGGCATTGCGCTGGCGCAACTGCTGGGGATAAAAGAAGATCGCGCCGCTGACTTCAAGGGCGTGCCGCTGAACTCGGCGCGCTATATCCACCTGCTGGCGGAGATCGAAAAACGCGTGTTCGCCGATCGCGCTGACTACCTCGGCGATCCGGATTTCACTAAAGTGCCGGAAGCGCAGCTGATCGCACCCGACTACCTGCAAAAACGCGCCGCCGAGATCAACCCGACGGCGATCTCGCCGACCGAGCAGGTGCGGCCGGGGCTGGAAACCCACCAAACCACCCATTTCTCGATCGTCGATGCCGCCGGCAACGCCGTCAGCAACACCTATACGCTCAACTGGGACTTCGGCAGCGGCGTGGTGGTCAAAGGCGCCGGCTTCCTGCTCAACGACGAGATGGATGACTTCAGCGCCAAACCGGGCGTCGCCAATGCCTTTGGCGTGGTGGGCAGCGACGCCAACGCCATCGAGCCGGGCAAACGCATGCTCTCCTCAATGAGCCCGACCATCATCACGCGCGACGGCGACGTCAGCCTGGTGATCGGCACCCCGGGCGGTTCGCGCATCTTCACTTCGATCTTCCAGGTGATCAATAACCTCTACGATTACCACCTGCCGCTGGCACAGGCGGTAGCCGCCCAGCGCGTGCACCATCAGCTGCTGCCGAAGGACACCCTGTACTACGACAGTTTCGCGCCGCTGACCGGCAAACCGGCAGACGAACTGAAAGCCATGGGCTACACCCTGGAAGATCAGGGCTGGAACATGGGCGATATTCAGGTCATCCGCATCGATGGCCGCACGCCGGAAACCGCCTCAGATCCGCGCGGCCGCGGCGTGGGCCTGGTGGTGAAAAAGTAACGCGTCCGGCGGCCCGCCTCAGGCACAACGGGCCGCCACTCCCCCGCACAGACTGCCGCTGCGCCCTTTTTCACTCATCTATACTGAAGCGACAGGCCCGCGTTTAAACACGCCGGCGCCTGCGTTCCGTCTTGGACGATAAGAATAATACTTATAGTAAATCAATCACCTGCATTTATCGTAAGCGGTATCGGAGGCAATCGACAATGGCGAAAAGACGAGCAGTACCCGGTGTTCATCCCTACGATGGGCCCGCCGGCGGTTGGGGCGCGCTGAAAGCGACGGCCATCGCCGTGCGCACGCAGATGGATACCTTCGAGGCGCCGGTGACGCTGATGCGCACCAATCAACCCGACGGGTTTGATTGCCCGGGATGCGCATGGCCGGATAAAGAACATCGCTCCACCTTCCAGTTTTGCGAGAACGGCGCCAAAGCCGTGACCTGGGAAGCGACCAGCAAACGGGTGACGCCCGAGTTTCTGGCGCAAAATACCGTGGCGTCACTGCTGCAGAAAACCGATTACCAGTTGGAAGACTATGGCCGGCTGACCACGCCCCTGTTTTATGACGCCGGCACGGACACCCTGCGCCCGCTGGCCTGGGACGAGGCGTTCCAACGCATCGCCGCCATCTTGCAGACGCTTCCGCCGGAACAGGTGGAATTTTATACCTCCGGCCGGGCGTCCAATGAGGCGGCCTACCTGTTCCAGCTGTTTGCGCGCGAATTTGGCAGCAATAACTTTCCCGACTGCTCCAACATGTGCCATGAACCGACCAGCGTTGGCCTGCCGCAGTCGATCGGCATCGGCAAAGGCACCGTCTCGCTGGACGACTTTGACAGCGCGGAGCTGGTTATCTCCATCGGCCACAATCCGGGCACCAATCACCCGCGCATGATGGGCACGCTGCATGAGCTGGCGCGTAAAAAGGTGCCGATCATCGTGTTTAATCCGCTGCGCGAGCGGGCGCTCGAGCGCTTCACCGATCCACAAAACGTCATCGAAATGGCGACCTACAGTTCGACGCCTATCGCGTCAACCTACTATCAGGTTAAAGCCGGCGGCGACGCCGCGGCGCTCAAAGGCATCGCCAAAGCGCTACTGCAGCTGGATGAAACACAAGGCAATGCCGTGGATCACGCTTTCATCGCCCAGCACACGGAAGGGTTTGCGGCTTTCGCCGCCGATCTGGCGGCCACCCGCTGGGAAGCCATCGAGGCGGAGAGCGGCCTGGCGCGCCAGGATCTGGAACAGGTGGCCGCCGCCTACGCAAAATCCAACGCCACCATTGTCACCTACGGCATGGGCATTACGCAGCACAATAAAGGGACGGCCAACGTGCGCCTGATCGCCGACCTGCTGCTGCTGCGCGGCAACATCGGCAAACCGGGCGCCGGTATTTGCCCGCTGCGCGGCCACTCTAACGTGCAGGGCAACCGCACCGTCGGCATCACCGAAAAACCCTCGGCCGAATTTTTGGCGAAGCTGGAAACGGTGTTTGGCTTCACGCCGCCCAAAGCCCACGGTCACGACGCCGTGAAGTGCATGCAGGCGATGATCGACGGCGCTTCGAAGGCGTTAATCTGTCTGGGCGGCAACTTCGCCGTGGCGCTGCCGGACCCCGAACAGAGCTTCCCGGCGATGAAGGCGCTGGAGTTAAGCGTGCATATCGGCACCAAACTCAATCGCAGCCATCTGTTGGTGGCGAAAGAAACCCTCATTCTGCCCTGCTTGGGCCGTACCGAGCTGGACCTGCAGGCCGGCGGACGGCAATCGGTGACGGTGGAGGATTCGATGTCGATGGTGCACGCGTCGTCCGGCAAATTAAAACCAGCGTCGGAATGGCTGCGTTCGGAACCCGCCATCGTGGCCGGCATGGCCAAAGCGGTGATGCCCGCCAGCAAGGTGCCCTGGGATGAGCTGATCGAAGATTACGACGTGATACGCGATCTGATCGAAAAAACCATACCGGGCTTCGACGATTACAACGCGCGCATTCGCCAACCGGGCGGTTTCCGCATGCCGTTGCCACCGACCGAGCGCCAGTGGCCGACGGCGACGGGCAAAGCGATGTTTTCGGTGTTCAGCGGGCTGCACGAAGACCAGATTGCGGCGGAACAAGATACGCTGAGGCTGATCACCCTGCGCAGCCACGATCAGTACAACACCACCATCTATGCTCTGGACGATCGCTACCGCGGGGTTTTCGGCCGGCGCGACGTGCTGTTCATGAATGACAGCGATCTGCAACGTTTGGGGTTGGAACATGGCGACGTGGTCGACCTGGAAACGGCGTTGCCCGGTTGCACTCAACGCCTGGAAGGCATCACGGTGATCGCCTACAACATCTCGGCCGGATCGGTCGGCGCCTATTATCCGGAGGCCAACGTGCTGGTGCCGTTGCATTACATCGATGAGGAAAGCGGCACGCCTTCGTACAAATCGGTGCCAATCCGGGTGAAATTGAGATCCAAAGAGGTGCGCGCGGTCGATATCGCCTAGAGGGAGCGCTACGGCCCCCAAACTCTTGTCTGTCTGGGGGCCTTTTTTTATCCAGCTACGGACATCGGCTTATTTGCCGTTGGCCAACTCGCCGTACACCACCTGGCCGCGAAAACCGCGCCGCACCTGCTGGAACAGCTCGCGGAACGCCGGGTAATCCTGCGCCTGGCACAGCGCTTCCTTGCCGCGAATGGCGTTTACCTGCAGGCGGTGATTGACGATCACCTGCTGCCCGTCGCGGCGCCACTCGACGCGATAGTCGCCCGCCGCATTGCGGAACTGCCTGTCTTGCGGAATGGCGATGATCGGCACGTTGGCCGGCAGCTGCAGGCGGTAGGTTTCGTCGTAACGCTGCGCGCTGCAGTAGAACGGGGTTTCGTTGCCCGGCGCCGCCGTGGTGGTATACAGCGTGCGGAACGATTTGCCGCCGGGCGGATTGGGCAAGGTCATGCCGCCCACCACGCCGAAATCGACGTAGTCGTCCGCCTTGAAGCGGAAGCGGTAACCGAACTGTTTCTTGAGATCCAGCGGATCGCTGTTCATCGCCACCTCGCCGCTGCCGTCGATGCCGGATGCGGACATGATTGACGCTTCGGCCTGTGCCCGGTTCTGCCGGTTGATCTGCGAGAAGTAGCCCCGCAGGTCAATCTCTTCCACTTCGCTTAGCCGACGCTCGGTCTCCCCCTGCAGGTTGCCGGCCTTGTCGAACACGAAATCGACGCTCAACGCGCTCTTGACCGGTTGCTCGTCGCTACCCGGCGTGCGCGCCAGTTTGGCGTCGCGCGTCAGCAGCACCGGCGCGCCCAGGTCACCTTCCGGCAGCTGGCCGAACCGCGCCCAAGGGTTGGTGGAGTCCAGGTACAGTTTGAACTCGGGCACGTAGGTGATGGCGTGATTAAAGCGGCTGAGCAGCGGCACTTTAGGCAGTATCGGGCCTTCGTCCATGCCGATCAGCACCGGCGAGCTTTCGATCCCCTTGGCGGCGAGCAACGCTTCCAGGATCACCACGTGATCCTTACAGTCGCCGTAGTGGTTATCGAGAATGCTCTGCGCCGAATTCGGCTCCAGCCCACCGTTGCCCAGATACACCGCCACATAGCGAATGTTTTGCGCCACCCAGCGATAGAGCGCCTCCGCCTGCTGGCGCCGATCGCTGATGCCGGCGGTGATGTTGTCCGCCAGCGCCTGAATGCCCGGCGTCACCTTCGCCGCCGCGCCGGCCTTCAGCTGGTAGGCCTTGGCCAACTGCGGCCAATCGCGGTAGGTGCTGGCCATGATGGTCGGACTGAAGGTCCAGCTGTCCGCCGCCCAGTTTTGCGCCTTCATCGGCGCGCTGCGCGAATAATGCCAGCGCCAGTGCGCCTGTCCGCCGCGGATCTGCGGCTGGTCGCCACCCGCCACGCCGCGGGTGAAAATATGCATCGGCAGCTTGGCCGGCGCCTGCAGGGTCACTTCGGCGTCGTCGAACTGATCGAAGACGCTGAACGTTTCCCACAGGCCGAAATAGTCGGGGAAATACGGCGTGTTTTGCGTGCGGCGCAGCTCATACACCACGCGTGAGCCCGGCGCCAGGTTGGAAAACACGATGACGCGCACCTTGCGATCGGCGTACAGCGGCGCCGTGGCGCTGGAGTAGCTCTCCTGGGTATAGATGCGGTCGGGTGCCACATCGTGGCGTTGGCCGTCGGCGGTCAGCGTATAGGCGGCGACCACCTCGAGCGTTTCCATTTTTTCGCTGTAGCTCAGGCGAATCTGGCTGAATTTCTCGATCGCCGCCTTGGTCTTCAGCAGCACCTCGTAGCTTTCCGTTTTCACGTTGGTGGCGTTGGCGTTGACGCGGTAATCCGCGCGATAGCGCACGAAGCTGAAATCATTGTTGGCCGTGTCGTTCTGGCCTTGCTCTGCCGCCGCAGGCGCGGCAACCGCCAACACGGTGGCCGGGTGCGTCGCCGTCAAACCGGCGAGTAACAGTATGGAAGGAATAGCGATTTTCATCTTCGGTCCTTGAAGGGCAATAAACGGCGACGCCGGGCTACCCGCTCGTCCCGGCGTCAAAACAGGCGGGCACACTAATATAATTGAGAATCATTTTCAATAAACGGACCTTCAACGCCCGGGTTAGCCCTGTTCGATCAGTATCACGGCGGTGGTCTCCGGTTCCAGCGCTTCGAATACATGTTCGCGATCAGCCGAGTAGCTGATGTAATCGCCGGCGCTCAGCTCCAGCGGCTGATCCGCCGGCCCCAGGCGCGCGCGCCCGCTGCTGATGATCACATGCTCAACGGTGCCGGGGGGATGCGGCCGGGAGAGTTTCACTTCGCCGGGCTGCACCCGCAGCCGATAAATATCGCGTTGCGCCCCCGGTGGGCAAGTCGCCAACAGCGTGGCGGCGTAGTTGCCCTGCTCCGACAGCGCCGGCGTTCCCTCATGGGCGCGGATCACTTGCACCTGCCTGCTCGGCTGCGAAATCAACCGGCTGACCGGCACGTCCAGCGCCATCGCCAGCGCCCACAGCGTTTCCAGGCTGGGGTTGCCGCTGCCGGCTTCGAGCTGCGACAGCGTGGACTTGGCGATGCCCGCGCGTTTTGCCAGTTCGGTCACCGACAGATTTAACCGCTCCCGCTCGCGGCGGATCGCCGCCGACAGCAGGCCGATAGGCGTAATGTTCTGCATCTGATTGTCACTCACTGTTCGCTATATAAAACGTTTGTTCAACTTGACGAACAAGCGCATCCGTGTTCATCATAATGTTCGATTGTTCATTTTAATGATTAACCCGTTTCACCGCAAGCGCGGTCAGGCGACGAGGGAAACCCCATGAAAGCGAAAACGCGCGGCGCGGCACAAATGATCCTCGCCATGATGATTTCTGGCACCGTCGGTTGGCCGGTGCTGGTGTTAGGGCAGCCGCCCGCCACGGTGGTATTTTGGCGCTGCGCGTTTGGCGCGATGGCGATGCTGGCCACCTGCGCCGCGCTCGGCCAGTTAAAACAGGGTGCGATCAACCGGCGACAGCTGGCCTTCGCCATCCTGGGCGGCATCGCGCTGGTGCTCAATTGGACGCTGCTGTTTGCCGCCTATGCGCATGCTTCGATCGCCGTCGCCACCGTCACCTACCATGTGCAACCGTTCATGTTGGTGGCGCTGGGGGCGTTGCTGTTCGGCGAAAAGCTGACGATCAATCAGTTGGGCTGGCTTGTGCTGGCGTTTGCGGGGATGGTGCTGATGGTCACCGGCCGGCAAAGCGGCGGCGACAGCGGTGATTACCTGCTCGGCGTGGCTCTGGCGCTGGGCGCGGCCCTGATGTACGCCATTGCGGCGGCGATCGTCAAACAGCTGGCCGCGCTGCCGCCGCAGCTGATCGTGTTGATTCAGTTGACCGTCGGCGCCTTGGCGATGGCGCCGTTCGCCGGTCTGGCCCACCTTCCCGCAGAACCGACCGATTGGCTGCTGCTGGCGACTATCGGACTGGTGCATACCGGGGTTATGTCCACGTTGCTCTACGGCGCTATCCAGAAAATCCCCACCTCTCTGGTCGGCGCCCTGTCGTTTATCTACCCGGCGGTGGCGATCGTGGTGGACTGGGCGGCGTTCGGCCATCGCCTCAGCCTGCTGCAGCTGCTGGGTACGCTGGCCATTCTCGGCGCGGCGGCAGGCATGATGTTCAATAAACGTCCATTCACCCACAGACCTGGCCCCCTCATTAACGGCAGCCGAACCCGTCATCGTGATGCAGAAAATAAGTGAACATAAACGAATGCCAACGGCGATTTTTGTCTAACCTTATTATCGACGCCGTCATTCAGTATATTTAATCCATGCTAATTATTAATCTTGCCAATAATTAGATTATTTATCTTGCGTGTGGAGAAATATCAATATGAGCAATACCGGTGAAACATTAATTAATGCCATTGTCAGCAATCGTTTTCTGATGGCAATAAACAATTGCCCGGGCGTCCCCGCCCAAATGAGCCGGGCCGTTTATGGTAAAACGCAAGACGACAGCGGAGCCGGAACCACGATCGAAAATAACCGTGATATGCAAAAGAATATCAATATCGCACTGGGCTTTGCTGGGGCGAACTCGGAAACCGCCGTTTGGCATTTTATGATCGGCCCTCCCGTACACCATTTTGTGGTGATCCCCTGGTACCAGCATACGGCGCCGCACGGACGGGTCTACACCGTATTTATGGCCTATGAGAACCGGTATTCGGTTGGCGATTATGTTCAGCATACGCCGCCGGCACCTTCTGCGGTGAAAGGCTACCGTACCCTGTGGAACGTCACCGACCTGGGGCAGATGTTTACCGATTTGTTGACCAGCGGCACGGCGTGGCAAGCCTATTTCGGTGCGGTGGGCGCAGCACAGGCCAATAAAATAACCTATTGGAAATATAAGGTAACGTCGTTAGATTCCGCCGTGGCCAACGTCAACAAATATCGCTAATCCCGCTCGCCGGGCAAGCTATGCACAATAAGGCATTCGCCTTGTGCCAGGCACGGTGTTATTTATTTATACCGTGTAGGGTAGAAGGAGTGTTCTATGTGGCATCACCGCCTGCAACGGCGCATTCGTTTCAGCTATTGGAACGAACTGTGCGTCGCAAAAAATAAGGGAAGGCTTGCGCCTTCCCTTTTGCTATTTAACGCTCAGATCAGAAGCGGTCGGTTTTCACCACCTCGTCGAACGGCAGCTTGCCGATGCGCGGATAAGGTTGCCCCGCCGCCTTGCCGATGGCGACCATCAGTGCGATCTGATAATGCGCCGGTTTATTGATAATCTCACCCACGGCGTCGAAATCAAAACCGTCCATCGGGCAAGAGTCGTAGCCTTGAGCCTTGGCCGCCAGCATCAGCGTCTGGGCGAAAATGCCGCTGCTGCGCATGACTTCGTCGCGCTGCACCTGCGGCTTGCCGCGATAGTACTGATCGACGGCCGGGATCATAAACTGCTGTACCGGCTCCGCCGCTTCGGCCCAGACGTTTTTTACCTGTGATTCCCAGCTCGACAGATCGCCGCACAGCACGACCAGCATCGACGCGTCGGTCACCTGCGCCTGCCCCCACGCCGCCTCGCGAATTTTCTCGCGCTGCGCGCGATCTTCGATCAGCAGCGGGCGCCAATGCTGCAGGTTGAAAGCGCTGGGCGCGCCCTGCAGCGCGATGGTCAGCAACGCTTTTTTCTCTTCGAACGTCATCGCGTGCTGCGTATCGAACTGCTTGGTGGCGCGGCGCTGGCGGATCGCATCTAACGTATTCATTTTACTGCCTCTATCCATGTGAAAACGCCTATTGTCGCCAACCCGGCGCGGCTGTCCAGCCCCCGGCGGCTATTTCTGCGCGGTTTCGGCGCGCAAACGGCCGACCTCCGCCTTCAAGTCAGGCCACGGCGACTGACCGGCGTAGTGCTGCCGCAGGTAGTTGAGCAGTATGGCGATCTGCGCGTCATCCAGGTTATAACGGAAGCCCGGCATATAGCCCAGTTCGGCGTTGGCCGGCCGCTGTATGCCATCCAGCACCACGCGAATGGCGTTGTCCGGCGTGGCGGCGTACAGGTTGGTATTCAGCGCCAGAGACGGCCGCACCCCCGCCATCTGCGCGCCTTTCTCCTGCGCATGGCAAGCCATGCAGGCGCCGGAAAACAGCCGCGCCCCTTGCGAGTTCAAGGGCTCAACCTGGCGCTCCGCCTGGGCGTTCAAGGCTGCCGCCGTGGAGCCCGACGCCGTTTCAGGATGATAGCTGCGCAGATAGACGGCGATCGCCTGCAGATCGGCCTGCGGCAAGCGCGACAGCCCTTCTTCGATCACCGGCGCCATCGGGCCGGCGGCGACGCCGTGGTTGGCCGAGTAGCCGGTGCGCATGAAATCGACCAGATCCTGCTGCGTCCAGACGAGCGGCGCAGGTGAGCGAGCGGTCAACGCCGGCGCTGTCCAGCCTTCCGCCACCCCGCCCGCCAGGTGATCGGCGCCGGTTTTCTCACCGAACAGCACGTTGCGCGGCGAATGGCAGGCGCTGCAGTGCCCCAGCCCTTCGACCAGATAAGCGCCGCGATTCCAGTCGGCGCTCTGAGCAGGATCTTCCTTCATCGCGCCCGGCGTCAGGAACAGCCAGTTCCAGGCGAAGATGCCCTGACGAATATTGAACGGGAAGTGCAAATCGGTGGCCGGCGGCCGAGATTTCACCGCTGGCTGCGACATCAGGTAGGCGTACAGCGCCTGCAGATCGGCGTCGCTGGTGCGGGTAAAGGCGGTATAGGGAAACGCCGGATAGAGATAGCGCCCCTGCCGATCGACGCCGTGCCGCATGGCGCGCTCAAACGCCGCGTAGCTCCAGCTGCCGATGCCGGTTTCCACGTCCGGCGTGATGTTGGTGGTGTAAATGGTGCCGAACGGGATCTCCATCGCCAGCCCGCCGGTATTGCGCTCGCCGCCCGAGCGGGTATGGCACACCGCGCAGTCGCCGAGATCGGCCAGCGTTTTGCCGCGCGCGATCTGCGCCTGGCTGAAGCTGTGCGTCGCATTGGCGGCAAGCGGCGCGATTTCCGGCTGCCAGCTGGCGACAACGCCGGCCACCACAACGGCGAGCACCGTTGCGCCGCCCCATCCGGCGATCTTTTTCATCTTGTTCATGGTTGCTGTCCTTGTTCGTGACGGGGTTAGTGACCGGCCTGAGCACGCAGCGCGGCCAGTACGCGTGCCGGCGTGAACGGCACCTCGCGCAGGCGCACGCCGAGCGCGTCAAACAGTGCGTTGCCAATCGCCGCCGCACTCGGCACCGAGGCAGACTCTCCGGCGCCCATCGGCGCTTCGTCCGGACGGTCGATCAGTTGGATATCGATCTGCGGCAGTTCGTCAAAGCGCAGGATGGGATACCCTCCCCAGTCCAATGACGTCACGCCCGTCTCGTTGAAGGTCACGAACTCTTTCAACACCCGGCTGGCAGACTGGATGATGTTGCCATGCACTTGATGGCGCACCCCGGCCGGGTTGATCATGCGACCGCAGTCGTGTGCCACGAAGATTTTATCGAGCGTGATCTGCCCGGAAAGGCGATTGACGCGAAGATCGCACACCCAGGCCGCCCAGGCGGCGCCAAAGCCAGGGAATTTACTGTGGAAATAGCGCGCATAGGCGAAGCCGCGGCCGCTCACCACTTCGGCGCCGGCGGCGCGCGACCGGTGCGCCGGGCCGTCTTGCCAGTTCGCCTGCCGCTTCAGGGCCTCGATCAGGGCCACCGCGCGCGGGTCGTTCAGATAACGCAGGCGGAAGGCGATCGGATCCTCGCCGGCGCGCCAGGCCAGCTCGTCGATCCAGGATTCGTGAGCGAACACGTTGGGCAAGGCCGATACGCCGCGCATCCACGATGCCCGCACGATTGGCGCAGCGTCCTGACAAATCACCCGCATGTGCGGGTAGTCGTATTGCGGAATGGCGGTGCGATCGCCCATTTGCTGCACATCGGCCCGGTTGGCCACTTTGCCGGTTAACACCAGCGGCAGGGTCACGGCGTTGTTGGAGGGATAGCTGGTTTTCAGCTCGTAGGCCGCCACCCGGTTTTGCGCGTCCAGACCGCCGCGCACCCGGATCAGCTGGCCGGTGCCCTTCGGCTCCCAGCCGGACTCCTGTTCACGCATCAGCTGTACCCGCACCGGGCGACCGGTCGCCCGCGCCAGCAGGGCCGCGTCCGCCGAAACGTCATCGGCGCAGTTGCGGCCATAGCAACCGGAGGCCTCCATGCGGGTGATGTGCACCTGCTCGGACGGCAGCTCGAGCAGCCTGGCGATGTCTTTGCGCAGATCGTGCGGATTTTGCGTGCCAGACCACACCTGCGCCCGCCCGTCTTTAACATCGGCGACCGCGCAGGAAGGGCCGATCGAGGCGTGCTGATGGTAGGGCCAGACATAGTCTGCCCGCACTTCGGTATGCAGTGCCGCCAGCGCGGCGTCCGTGCCCGCATCGTCGCGCAGCACGCGGTCGTTTTTCGGATTGGCCTCCAGCGCGGCGGGCAGCGCTTCAGGCGACAGATCCGGCAACCCGGCCCAGGATTTCCATTCGGTTTTCAGCTGGCGCATGGCGGCGATCGCCTGCTCTTCGCGCTCGGCCACGATGCCGATGAAATCGTTGATCACCACCAGTCTCACGATGCCCGGCAGGTGCGCGATCGACCCTTCATCCACTGACAACAGGCCGCCGCCCAGCGGCGCGCTGCTGTCTGCGCCCACATAAGGTGGGCGCACCACCCGGCCATGCAACATGCCGGGCAGGCGCAGATCGTGCACATAGGTCAGCGCGCCGCTCACTTTGGCCGGAATATCGACCCGGGCGACGGCGCGGCCGACATAACGGTTCTGTTGTTCGCTGTTCAGCTGAACATTTTTATCCAACGCGACGTGCAGATTCTGCCCGCTCGCCAGTTGCGCATAGCTCAACGAACGCCCCGGCTGTTGCGTCACAAACACGTGGCCGGCCGTCGCCGTCAACTGTTCGGCCGGCAGTTCGAAAGCCTTGGCCGCCAGCGCCGTCAGCATGTGGCGCACCTGCGCCGCCGCCTGCCGCAGCGGCACCGACGTCACCTGAATGGTGGCGCTGGCGATGGTCGGCCCCTGATCCGGCGTGCGTTGCGTATCGCCAAGGATCATCGTCACTTGCTCGAACGGCACGCAGATTTCATCGGCGACGATCTGCGCCAGCGCGGTGCGAATGCCGGTGCCCAGATCGACGTGGCCGTTGAATGCCGTCACCCGCCCGTCGGCGGTGAGGCTGATAAAGCTGTCCACCCTGTCCAGCGGCAGATCGGCGGGCATTGAGGCGGGTTCGGCGGCGAAGGCGTTAAACGATGCGGGCAGCAGGCTGCTGACCATCACCACACCGCCGGCCTGCAGCAGCTGTCGACGGGTCAGTTCGAGACGGCTCATGCTTGCCTCCGCGCTGCCAGCAGTTCGCGAGCACGTTCGGCGGCGCGCAAAATCTCAAGATGGGTGCCGCAGCGGCACAGGTTATAGGCCAGCTCTTTCTTGACTGCCTGTTCGTCCGCCTCGGGTTCACGTTCGAACAGCGCGACCAGCGTCATGATCATGCCGTTGGCGCAGTAGCCGCATTGCGCCGCCTGCTCATCGATAAATCCCTGCTGCACCGGATGCAGCGCTTCCGATGTTCCCAGGCCCTCCAGCGTGGTGACCGATTGGTTGCCTACCGCGGACAGCGGCATTGAGCAAGAACGTGCGGCGACGCCGTTGAGCAGCACCGTGCAGGCGCCGCACTCCCCCAGGCCGCAGCCGTATTTGGGGCCGTTCAATTGCAGATCGTTGCGTAACACGTACAGCAGCGGCGTATCGGGCGAGACGTCGCCGAGTGGAACCACTCGGCCGTTAACATTGATTTCCATGGTGAAACTATCCCTCAAATTAACGGATTTAATCCGTAGCATCGTTGCCATGAGCAGCCAGGCAAGATATTTATCATTATCGTCAAAAGACCTGATAATGTTAAGGGAATGTAGCCGTGACGGCTTTAACGAAAAGTGGGTATTTTCTATAAATTTCCTATAGATAAGCCCGGTTTTATGGTTGCCCGCCGTGATTATTGTCGTTCGTCAATCCGGCTTCGGCACCGTCGACCAGCAGCCTGACGCCCGCCTCGAACAGCCTGTCTGCGCCCTTCTCCTGCAATCCTTCCCAGCCTTCGCACAGCAGCGGGTAACGCCGACGGTCGGCCTCGTTCAGCGCGTCGTCAGGCTGCATTTGCTGTTCTTCCAGCACCCAGCCCACCACGAAGCGGCCAACGGCGAACAGCAGGTTAACCGCGCGTTCCGGCGTAAATCCCGCCCGGCACAACAGTGCCACCTTGGCCTCGATGATCGCGAACTGCGGTTCCTGCGGACGGGTGCCGGCATGCAGGCGCGCACCGTCGCGGTAAGCCAGCAACGCGCGGCGAAAGTTGACCGCGTTGGCGGTGACCCAGGCTCGCCAGGGCATGTCAGCGGGCATCTCTTCACGGTGATCCAGCATGATGGTTTCCGCCATCGCCTTCAGCAGCTCGGCCTTGTTCTTGAAATGCCAATAAAGCGTGGGCGATTGTACGCCCAGATGTTGCGCCAGACGGCGGGTGCTCAGGGCGTCGATGCCGATGTCATTCAGCAGCTCCAGCGCCCCGCGCAGCACGGTTTCGCGCGTTAAACGCGCCGCGGTATTTTTTTCGCTCATCTCTCTATCACTGATAGGGTAACTGTGGAATACTCATTACTCTATCACTGTTAGAGTCACGATTTTGAAAAAACCTATGCTGGTTATTTTGTTGACGGTGCTGCTGGATGCGGTGGGCATCGGTCTGATCATGCCTATCCTGCCGGCGCTGTTGCGCTCGCTGGGCGGTCTCGATGCCGGCAGCGTGCATTACGGCGCTCTGTTGGCGGCCTATGCGTTGATGCAATTCCTGTTTTCACCAATCCTCGGCGCGCTGAGCGATCGTTTCGGCCGGCGCCCGGTGCTGTTGATTTCGCTCGCTGGCGCGGCGGCCGACTACCTGCTGATGGCGTTCGCGCCGACGCTGGCCTGGCTCTATCTGGGCCGGTTGCTGGCGGGCATCACCGGCGCCAACATGGCGGTCGCCACCGCCTATGTCACCGATATTACCCCTGCCGGCCAACGCGCGCGGCGTTTCGGCCTGGTGGGTGCCGTATTCGGCGTCGGCTTTATCGTCGGCCCGCTGCTCGGCGGCTCACTGGGCGAATGGCATCTGCATGCCCCCTTCCTGGCGGCGGCGGTGATGAACGCCATCAACCTGGCGTTGGCGTTTTTCCTGTTGCCCGAATCGCGTAAACCCAGCTCCCGCACCGCCGAGAAAATCCGGCTTAATCCCTTTTCTTCATTGCGGCGATTGCACGGCAAGCCGGGCCTGCTGCCGCTGGCCGGCATTTACCTGATCATGGCGCTGGCCTCTCAGGCGCCGGCTACGCTGTGGATTTTATACGGTCAGGATCGCTTCGGCTGGAGCATGATGTTGGCGGGCCTGTCGCTGGCCGGTTACGGCGCCTGCCACGCACTGTCGCAGGCCTTTGCCGTCGGTCCGCTGGTCGCACGGCTCGGCGAGCGCAAGGCGCTGCTGATCGGCCTGGCCGCCGACGCGCTGGGCATGCTGCTGCTGTCGATCGCCACGCGAGGCTGGGCGCCGTTCGTCCTGCTGCCGTTGTTTGCGGCGGGCGGCATGGCGTTGCCCGCGCTGCAGGCGCTGATGGCGCACAAGGTGGACGACGACCATCAGGGCGAGCTGCAGGGGACACTGTCCAGCATGGGCAGCCTGATCGGCGTCGCCGGGCCGCTGGTAGCGACGGCGCTGTACGCCGCCACGCGCGATGTCTGGCCCGGCCTGGTCTGGGCGCTGGCCGCCGCCCTGTATCTGCTGGCCCCGCCGCTGCTGGCACGTTCGCGCGCCAGGGATATGGCGCCGTAACTTTGCCAATCTTTAGCTTTGGAAAGCAAAAACCGGCATTTTGCCGCCGGAATAAGCTGACCTATGCTGACACTGTGTGATGAAACGCGTTTTCATGGCATGTCTTCCGGAACGTTTTGCTTTAATTTGTTCGTCGTGAACTCTGGGCCGCCCCTGACTGGTGCGGCTTTTCTTTTGCTTCGGCAGTGCCAGCGGCGGTGAATTTTGCTATGTTAACCTGCAGATAAGCTTCCCGTTTCCAGCCGCCGGACCGACTCATGTTCACCCATAAAGCAATCGCCGAGCTCAACGCCCTGGAGCTGATGGTTTATAACTACGTCAGCAAACACAAAAATCAGGTGATGTACATGACCATCCGCGAGCTGGCGGAGGCCGCCGGCGTGTCCACCACCACCGTGCTGCGGTTTTGCAAAAAAATGGGCTGTGACGGCTATTCGGAATTTCGCATCCGTTTCAAACTGTACCTCGAGCAAAGCGACGCGCCGCCGATCGATTCCGGCATCGGCGAAATCCTCAGCTTTTTTAAAAGCGTCAGCAACGAAGAGTTTAATCAGCTGATCGATCAGGCGGTGCAGCATATCGCCGCCGCCGAGCGAATTATTTTCGTCGGCATCAGTACGTCAGGCGCATTGGGGAAATATGGCGCACGTTTCTTCTCCAACGTCGGGAAATTCAGCACTCATATCGACGATCCTTATTATCCGGTCAACAGCGATATGTATAAAAACGCGGTGGCGATCATGCTGTCGGTCTCCGGCGAGACCGAAGAGATCCTGCGGTTGGCGAGCCAGTTCAGCCTGCACCACTGCAAAATCATCAGCATCACCAACAACGAAACCTCTTCACTGGCGCGGCTGGCGGACTTTAACCTCTCTTACCACGTTCCGCAGCATTTGATCGGCGGCCATCATAATATTACCACGCAGATCCCCGTGCTTTACATTATTGAAACCATCGGTAAACGGCTCGGGCATATTAATTCGGCAAAATAAAACAGGCTGTTTTTTTATTGTGACAAATCACTTTTCACGGTGATTTGTTATATCGTGACATTTCTTTCGGTATTGGTACTCTATTCTCAACGCAGCGTGATTACCCTTCATTAAATAAACCGATGAGACATTGACGATGAAACAGTTGCCGAAGGATTTTCTGTGGGGGGGCGCGGTCGCCGCGCACCAGGTTGAAGGCGGTTGGGATCGGGGCGGCAAAGGCCCAAGCATCGCCGACGTGCTGTCCGGCGGTTCGCACGGCGTCGATCGCGTGATGACCGACGGGGTGCTCGATGGCTACCGTTACCCCAACCATGAAGCGGTGGACTTCTACGGCCGCTACAAACAAGACGTGGCGCTGTTCGCCGAGATGGGGTTCAAATGCTTCCGCACCTCGATCGCCTGGACGCGCATCTTCCCGAACGGCGACGAAACGGCGCCGAACGAAGCCGGCCTGCAGTTTTACGACGATCTCTTCGATGAGCTGCTGAAATACGGCATCCAGCCGGTGATCACCCTGTCCCACTTCGAAATGCCTTACCATTTGGTTAAAACCTACGGCGGCTGGAAAAACCGCCGGGTGGTGGAGTTTTTCGTGCGCTTTAGCGAAGTGGTGATGCGCCGCTACCGCGAGAAGGTGAAGTACTGGATGACCTTCAACGAGATCAACAACCAGAGCAACTACCGCTACCCGCTGTTCGGCTACTGCTGTTCCGGCGTGGATTACACCCAGGAAGACAATCCGGAGCAGGCGCTGTATCAGGTGTTGCACCACCAGTTCGTCGCCAGCGCGCAGGTGGTCAAACTCGGCCATCAGATCAACCCGGAGTTCAAGATCGGCTGCATGCTGGCCTGCGTGCCGTTCTATCCTTATTCCTGCAAGCCGGACGACGTGATGTACGCCGTGGAGGCGATGCACCAGCGCTATCTGTACACCGACGTGCAGATGCGCGGCTACTACCCAAGCTATCTGCTGCGCGACTGGGAACGCAAAGGGCTGAAGATCGAGATGCAGCCGCAGGACGCCCAGATCCTGCGCGAGGGCTGCACCGACTACATCGGCTTCAGCTATTACATGAGCAACGCGCTGCAGGCCAACGCGGTGGAAGGCAGCGACGGCATGTTCGGTTTCCCGGGCAATGTGCCGAACCCGCACGTCAAGGCCTCCGACTGGGGTTGGCAGATCGATCCGGTCGGGCTGCGCTACTCGCTGAACGTATTGTATGAACGCTACCAGAAGCCGCTGTTTATCGTGGAAAACGGCTTCGGCGCCTTCGACAAGGTGGAAGCGGACGGCCAGATCAATGATGACTATCGCATCGACTATCTGCGCGCCCACATCGAAGAGATGAAAAAAGCGGTGATTGAAGACGGCGTGGATCTGATCGGCTACACCCCTTGGGGCTGCATCGACTGCGTGTCGTTCACCACCGGTGAGTACAGCAAACGCTACGGCTTTATCTACGTCGATAAACACGACGACGGCACCGGTACGCTTGAGCGCTCGCGCAAGAAGAGCTTCGACTGGTACCGCCGGGTCATCGCCAGCAACGGCGAACAGCTGTAACGGCGCGGCAGACGATCAGGGGCGATGTTCGCCCCTTTTTTATTGCGCCTTATTCCGCCGTCTGCCCGGCGGTGAGGTACTTCGCCATTTCCACCGGCGGCACCATGCCGCCGCCGGTCGCCCACACCAGATGCGTCGCCTGCGCCAGACTCTCCGCGCTCACGCCTTGCCCGCTCAGCGGTTGCGCATTGGCCGCCATGCGCCACGGCCCGGCCATGCCGGCCAGCGCGGACGGCTCCAGCTGGATATGTTCGTGCCGATCCAACAACCCGAGCAACGCGAACATCTCCTCGTCGCTCAGGGTGTAAAACGCGCTCAGCAGGCGTTCCATCGCCCGGCCGACAAAGCCGGAGGCGCGCCCCACCGCCAATCCGTCCGCCGCTGTGCGGTTGTCGATGCCGAGATCTTGCACCGCAATCCCGTCATGCAGCCCGCTGTAAACCCCGAGCAGCATGCAGGGCGAATGGGTCGGCTCGGCGAAAACGCAGTGAACGTGATCGCCGAACGCCAGCTTGAGGCCAAACGCCACGCCGCCCGGCCCGCCGCCGACGCCGCACGGCAGATAAACGAACAGCGGATGCTGCGCGTCCACCACGATGCCCTGTTCGGCGAACTGCCGCTTCAGGCGGCCGCCGGCCACCGCATAACCGAGGAACAGGGTTTGCGAGTTTTCATCGTCGATAAAGAAACAACGCGGATCGTTCGCCGCCTGTTTGCGGCCCTGCTCCACCGCCACGCCGTAATCTTCGGCGTATTCCACCACCGTCACGCCGTTGTCGCGCAGCTTCTGCTTCTTCCACGCCCGCGCATCCGCCGACATGTGCACGCTGACGTCAAATCCCAGGCGGGCGCTGATGATGCCGATGGATAATCCCAGATTGCCCGTCGATCCGACGGCGATACGGTATTGGCTGAAGAACTGACGGAACTCGTCGGAAAACAACCGGGCGTAGTCATCACCGGTCTGCAGCAGCCCCGCCTCCAGCGCCAGCTTCTCCGCGTGCGTCAGCACTTCATAGATGCCGCCGCGCGCCTTGATTGAACCGGAGATCGGCAGATGACTGTCCTTTTTCAACAGCAGTTTCCCACCCAGAGTTTGCCCGTAGCGGCGATCCAGCGCCAGCTGCATGGCGGGGATCGCCACCAGTTCGGATTCGATGATCCCGCCAGTGGGCTGGGTTTCCGGGAAGGCCGCGGCGAGATATGGCGCAAAGCGCGCCAGGCGCTGCTCGGCTTCGACCACGTCGGCGGCGCTCAGCCCGACATGAGGCAGCCCTGCGGCCAGCGTGGTCGCACGCGGATTGAACCAGGTGATCGGCTCAAGAGCAACCATGCGTTGCAGCAGCGGATGCTGCGCGATCCACGGTTGAATCTGTGATTGGTGCATAAGTGTCCCTGACTGAGTTGGCATTGCCGTCACCATGCCGCGAACGCCGGCGGCTGACAAATGATAAATTCTGCTCTTGAGATGCAACAGATTGATGCAAACCCGGCGCTACCCGGCGGCGACGCCAAACAACATGCCGACGCCGGAGGAGACCGCCATCGCCAGGGCGCTCCAGATGAGGATGCGCGCGACGCCCGGCAAGATCGGCGCCCCGCCGGTTTTTGCGGCGATGCCGCCGAGCACGCCGAGGGAAATCAGCGCCGAGACCACCAGCGCCGGCCGCGTCCAGTCGAGCGGCGCCCACAGCGCCACCAGTAGCGGCAACAGCGCGCCGAGGGAGAAACTCAGCGCCGACGCTAACGCCGCCTGCAGCGGCCGGGCGCGCGTGGCGGAGGAAATGCCCAGCTCGTCGCGCGCATGCGCCTCCAGCGCATCGTGCGCCATCAGCTTTTCCGCTACCTGCCGGGCCAGCGCCGGATCCAGGCCGCGATGCACGTAGATTGACGTCAGTTCACGAAACTCCCCCGGGTAGTCTTCAAGCAGCTCCGCCTGCTCCTCAGCCAGGGCAGCCTTTTCGGTATCCGCCTGCGACGATACCGACACATACTCGCCGGTGGCCATCGACATCGCGCCCGCCACCCACCCGGCGACGCCGGCGATCATCAACGCGGAATGCGAGGCGCTGGCCGCCGCCACGCCCAGCAGCAGGCTGGCCGTTGAGACAATGCCGTCGTTGGCGCCGAGCACCGCCGCCCGCAGCCAGCCGATGCGCTCAATACTGTGCCGCTCTCGGTGCATCCGTTCTCTCCTTCTCGATCTTGCCGCTAGTCTCGCGCTGCCGCTTCCAGGCCGGCGATGTCGATTTTGCCCATCAATAGCATCGCTTCCGTCACCCGCCGCACGCGGGCGGCGTCAGGGTCGTTCATCAACTCCGTCAGACGCCGCGGCACAATCTGCCAGCACAGCCCCCAACGATCGCGCAGCCAACCGCACTGCTCCGCCTCGCCGCCTTCGCTCAGCGTATCCCACAGCCGGTCGACCTCCGCCTGATCGTCGCACTCCACCATCACGGAGAAACTGTGGTTGAACGGATCCAGCGGCCCGGCTTCGATCGCCGCGTAGCGCTGGTCGCCCAGGGTGAAGGAGGCCAGCTTCACGCTGCCGGCCGGGCCGCTCGGCGTATCCGCCGGCAGATCGGAAAACCAGTTCACGGACGAACCGGGAATCAGCGCGACATAGCAGTTCAGCGCCGCCTCCATGTCTTTTTCAAACCACAGATGTTGCGTAATTCTGGCCATCTGCGCCTCCTTCACTCATCAAGGATTGGCGCGAACCCGCCAAAGATCATGCGCTTGCCGTCAAACGGCATCTCGCCCAGCGCCTTCATGCGCGGATCGCTCATCATTTTCTCGTTGGCGGCGTCGCGCACCGCCTTGGAGGGATACTCGATCCAGCTGAACACCACCACTTCGCCTTCCTGCGCCTTCACCGCGCCGCGAAAGTCGGTCAGTTTGCCGTCGGGCACATCATCACCCCAACACTCCACGATGCGCGTGGCGCCAAACTCTTTGAACAATGGCACCGTTGCAGCCGCCAACCGGTGATACGCCTCCTTGTTGGCGGCCGGCACCGCCACCACAAACCCGTCGATGTATTTCATCCTGGCATCCTCTTGTCTGTTTAAGGACAGTCGGTTTAACGCAGGCGGAGTTGCCTGCACCCCCTACCAGTTTAGACGGCGGGGGCGCTGCGCGGATCGCAAGTTAGCGGCCGGGGGCCGGCGGCGGGTAAGACTCAGGCGTGGCGACCCGGTTGCGGCCGGCATTTTTTGCTTTGTATACCGCCAGATCCGCCAGTTTCAGCAGATCCGCCAGGCTATGGCCGGAACCGCCCGTACAGGTCACCATGCCGATGCTGACGGTGATCTGCAGCGGATGGCCGGCCGGCATGGTGATCGACTCCGCTTCGATGCGTTGCCGCAGCCGTTCGGCCAGCTGCAATCCCTGCTGAGGCTGGCCGAGCGTCGAGACGATGGCAAACTCTTCGCCACCCATGCGGCCAAACAGATCATTGACGCTCAGATCGGCGGCGATCGCGCGGGTAAAAGCCATCAGCGCCTGATCGCCGCCGGCGTGGCCGAAACGGTCATTAATCGATTTGAAATAGTCGATATCGAGCATCATGACGCAAACCAGCTCGCCTTTTTGGTCAATCACCCGTTCGCCGCGCTGCATAAACGCATTGCGCGTCAACACATGCGTCAAGGCGTCGTGATTCGCCACATGCTCCAGGGTGCGCAACAGCGCATTGCGCGCATAGTTCATGCTGGCGACGGCGATCGGCCCCAGCGCCAACAGCGCAATGCCCAAACGCATCGACACCGCGTTCTGCAACACCTTCATATCGAGCGTCGTGCTCAACAGCCCGAAATCGATCGCCAGATGGCACCACAGCACGTAAACCAGCACCGCGATCATGGTGCTGAACAGTGAAAAGGACATCGCCAGCCACAGCAGCACCGGCATTGGAAAGATCACCGCGCCGGGCCCGCCGATCAGCACGCTGCAAACCGCCGCCAGCGCCAGCAGCGCCAACACCGCAAGTTTTTGCCCCGCCTGCGGCCATTGGCTGCGCTGCATCAGCATGGCGCAAGCCGCGCGCAGGCGATGTCGCCAATCGATGGGAAACACCAGAATGAACGGCATCAGCGTGACGTAATTGGTGAATTCGGACGAGAACCACAGCGCCAGGGAGGTCAAATAGGGTCTGCCGAACAGCCACTGAGAGGCGACGGCGCCTGCCACGCCGGTGACGGCAGCGGCGGCCAGGCAGATGCCGAACAGATACATGCTGGAGGCGCCGCGCTGCAACATGCGCGCCGGTGGCGACAGCCGCATGAACAGCCAATACCCTGCCACCACGCCGGAAAGATTGGCGGCATTCAACAGCAGCGCCTTTTCCAGCGAGCTGCCGGTCAACAGGTCCGCCGCCAGATAGCCCAGCACCGCCATGCCCCAGCCGGCGCAGGTGGCCCACTGCGGGCGGCGCACCAAAACGGCCAGCAGCACGGCGTTTACCGGCCAGAATATCGCCAGAAAGCTGCCGGGACGGCTCACGATACCCAGCAGGCACAGCGCAAACACCAGCAAAAAGATGAGGGTCGCGGGCCAGATTTTACGGGTATCGGACAACGGGATGGTTTGCATCTTGGATCCAGAGACTTTCGCTAGCGTAAAGTGACAGTCTTTTCGCGTCACAACCGTCGAACAAGGAGAACACACACGGCCGACCCGGCTATTATTGCCAGTTTTGCCAGCGCGGGCATCTGTTTATTCATCAAGGGAAAATATATTTGTGTATCAATATATTGACGGCAACCAGCTACCAGACGCAGAAACTGCCGAAACGCTGCCGTCACCTCGATCTTTGTGGCCAATCCGGCGAATTTATACCGGCAAAACCGCCATGCTTTTCACTGATGGCAAAATAAAATCTTGCAATGCGCGAAGGGCGCCAACTTCCTCTATCTAATTTCATCAAATGATAATTATAATGATAATCGTTACTATTTATTATTTTACCATGGAATGATATGCGCCAGTCAGTTCTTCGCCACCCCTACAAAAGCAAAAAAAATCCCATTCTGCGTACGCTGCCCCTGTTTGCCGGCCTGTTTCCCGCCCTGACGATCGCCGCCGTGACCGACGCTAAATCGGAGGAGTCCATCACAGTAACCGCCGCCCCGCTGCCTGCCGGCAGCTATAGCGCCGATACCGCTTCGACCGGCAGCAAAACCGCAGCGCCGATCGCCGAGGTGCCGCAATCGATCAGCGTTGTCACCTCTCAGGTGATTGACGACTTCCAGGTCAAAAGCGTCAATGACGCGATGAAGTTCGTCAGCGGCGTCACCCAGGGCAACACACTCGGCGGCACCGAGGACGGCTTTGTCAAACGCGGTTTTGGGGTCAACTCCGACGGTTCGGTGTTCATCGACGGCGTACGCAGCAACCAGGGGTTGAGCATGGACGCCACCACCGAACGCGTCGAGGTGCTGAAAGGCTCCGCTTCACTGCTTTACGGTATCCTCAGCCCTGGCGGCATCATCAATCTGATTGGTAAAAAACCGCAGTATGACTGGAACACCCGCATCAGCGGCGCCACCAACAGCTTTGGCGGCGGCAGCGGCAGTGTCGATGTCACCGGCCCGCTGGGCGGCGGCTTCGCCTTTCGCCTGATCGCCGAACGTCAGCACGCGGATTACTGGCGCAACTTCGGCAGCGACGAACACACGCTGCTCGCCCCCTCGCTCAGTTGGTTCGGCGACAAAGCCTCCTTTAACATCGCCTACAGTGAATATAAATACGACATTCCTTACGATCGCGGCACCGCATTTATCGACGGTAAACCGGTCGATGTGCCCTACAACCGCCGGCTTGATGATTACGCCAACCGCGCCTGGGGCAAAAACAAACGCCTGAGCGCCCATTATGAATACGCGCTGGACCCGATCTGGACCACCCGTGTCAACTACGCGTGGCTGCAGCGCCGTTACGACAGTAACGAAGTGCGCGCCACCGCCGTCGACACTACGACCGGCATCGTTTCGCGCCGCGCCGACGCCAACCGAGGCTTTAATCACCAGACCCACTACTACTCGTGGGATCTGACCGGCTCGCCAGAGGTATTCGGCATGCAGCATGACCTATTGCTGGGCGTGGACTACGAGAAAAACCAGACCTATAAGGCGTATTCCTATCGCGGCAAGGTGTCGAAGACCTTCAACATGTACGATCCGACGTATGGCGAAACGCCTGTCACTGACAGTACGACCTACAGCGACGCGGCGAGCAATCTGCGCGCCACGCTGTTCAGCCGCTCTCTGTACGCCAAGGACAGCATTCATCTCACCGAGCGATGGATCGCGGTGCTGGGCGCGCGCTATCAGTCGTATTATCAGAACAACAGCAACGGTTTCCGGCAGCCGAAAAATACGCTCAATGACAAAGATGACCAGTTCTTGCCGCAGGCGGGACTGGTGTATAAGTTGACGCCGAGCCTGTCGCTGTACGGCAACTACAGCCGTTCCTTCACGCCATCCACCGCCATCGACGACAATGGCAACGTCGCCACGCCGGAAACCGGCACCACTTATGAAGTGGGCGGCAAATGGCAAGTCACCCCGGCGTTTGACGCCACGCTGGCGCTCTATCGCATCGATGAAAGCAATATGTCGATCTTTATCAACGGCGTGACCCGCAGCATTCCCAAAGCGCGCTCCACCGGCGTCGAACTGGAGTTGAACGGCGAAGTGGCGCGCAACTGGGATCTCACCGCCAACTACAGCTACGACAAGACCGAAATCGTTGAAGACAATCTCAACCCGGCCAACGTCGGCAATCGGCTGGTCAACGCCCCGACCAACATGGGCGGCCTGTACCTCAGCCACCGCATGACGTTGCCGGTGGTGCCCGGCGAGGTGCGCGTTGGCGGCGGCGCACGCTACGTCGGCCGCCGCGCCGGCGATCCGGAGAACAGCTTCACCATGCCGGCCTATACCGTGGCGGATGCGTTTGTCGCCTGGGACAGCAAACTGTTGGGGAAACATACTCAGCTGAAGCTGAATGTGAAAAACCTGTTCAACCGCGAATATTATGCCTCCAGCGCCGGCAATTTACGCGTGATTGAGGGGGAACCGCGCAGCCTGAGCCTGCAGGCGACGGTCGATTTTTAACCTGCCGATTGTCGGGCGCCGTTTGGCGCCCGTATTCATTTCACCGGGTGTCAAAGCGCCTTGCGATACATCACAAATCCGGGACGATCCGCCACCTTGTCATACAGCAGCATCGCCGTCTGGTTGGTTTCATGGGTATTCCAATAGACGCGCGGCAACCCCAGCTGCTGCGCACGCTCGTAAACCGCCGCGATCAGCGCCCTCGCCACCCCTTTACCGCGCACCGCCTCTGCGGTGAACAGATCCTGTAGATAGCAGTTGGGCTGCAGCTGAATGGTGCTGCGGTGCAGAAGATAGTGCGTTAATCCAACCACCTGCCCCTGATGCTCGGCGACTAGCGCGTACATCGGCTCGTAGGCGTCGAAAAAACGCCGCCAGGTGGTTTGCGTCACCTCGTCCGGTAACGCCGTTGCCCCCTCCCGGCCGTAAAAGGCGTTATACCCCTGCCACAGCGCCAGCCAGGCGGCGTAATCCCGTTGTTCCAGCGATCTGACCACGATGCTTTCGCTCATGATGTCCTCTGCGATGATGTAAAAATGCCCGCCTCCAGCATAGAACAGCAAACGTCAACGCGCAGGCCACGGCGCCACATTGAGGTCTGCGGCCGGAGCCG
This sequence comes from Serratia sp. YC16, assembly GCF_009707615.1. NCBI lineage: Bacteria > Pseudomonadati > Pseudomonadota > Gammaproteobacteria > Enterobacterales > Yersiniaceae > Serratia > Serratia sp. YC16. Next base: position 396,604 of record NZ_WLYN01000001.1, read on the forward strand.
TACATACTCGCAATCGGTGCATCCGCGGCAATGGGCACCACCCATTCAGAAAATATGTAGCGTCAAATGCCGAACAACAGCAATGCCCAGCCACGCTATTTCATTTTCTGACTGTCGAACGTTTCTTGACAAAACATCATCAGTATCCGTCATTTGAAAATAACATGCAAAACACAACGTACTTTACCATGCAATTTTATTATTTCCGCCATGCGGAATAAATTCCATCAGGAGTATCTATATTGTGTTGAAGTAATGCAATTCCATGAGCAGGGTTCTGCATATATTCCGCGATGTAGGAAGGTTCTACTGAACTTTCAATTTTGAATATATCATAAGCCAGCCCTAATAAAACCTCTACAATCAATCCTGGCCCAGTCAAAGCCGAAGTTACACAATAATTTTTTGTTATTAATTCAGTTCTCCACGTTAGAAGCCTGCTCAGATAAAGCTCTGCTTCACCACCGGTATAACAACTGAATATACAGTCATTTCTTTCTAAGAATCGATATCTTTTCTTCATGACCATAAGGATTATTTTTATCGCCTTTGATCTTTTATGAGATGACATGAAGTTATTAAAATAGACGCCCTTTAATCTCTTGAGTGTGCCCAGAGCGAGCAGATTCTTATAAACATACATATTCCCTAATGATGGGATCATATCTAAAGAAAAATTAGAAATATCTTGTCTGATGAGTCTATTTATTGTTTCAAATCTGTCAGCATCCACACTCAACTCTTGTGCATCGAAACCAACCGCATCTTTAGTCAAAATACCATCTAAGCCAATCTTGTTTAAAATTAATTTTGTTTTAAACAGAAGAAATGAATCACTCTCTATGATTCTTTCTTTTTCTATATATTTATTAAGGCTGCAATATATATCATTAGTACATGGGAGTGTATCAATGTCTATATACACTCATCCATATTGATAGATAATTAAAAGCCTAACAATGTCGCTTGCACCAGCAAGATTACATCTCAATATGATTTCGTAATAATAATATTTCATAAAATCATCAAGGTCAGCACAGAAAATATCCGCTATGTTCTTTTTTATAACGCCTCGTTTTTCGAACCATGAACATTTGATTTTTTTCTCCATCCTCTGATAGGGAATTTTATTCTTGTCTAAGAATTCAATAACCAGGTCATCAAATGTAAACCCTTCTTTTATCTTTGGGTATATATAATTAAAAGCAGAATTTTTTATTTCCAATTCAAGCTCTAACTTATCTTTAACTCTTTTTGTGTTGACGAAGTCAATTATGGCAGTATTGAGAAGTTTGCACAGTGAAGAATCGCTGTCGCACCAAAAAAACACATCCTTATCTTTGTTTGTTTTTTGCCATATTTCAATGTAATGCGCTTTTACTTCATTTAAATCACCAATCCATAAAAAATGCAGGACATTTGGAACTAATGATTTATCTATCGTTGACAACTTCATTTTCAACGCTATCATTTAGGCCTCCATGCAAAGTTAGTTATAATACCATTTGATTATCTTATTAGTTAACTGAAAAGATAGACTATGGCCATAATAATAATGCAAACAGAGCAAAATAATAGATTGCCTGAAAAATCCCTCAGTGAATCCAAGTAATCATTACTGCTTTTATTTAGTTTGATAATCGCATCGCTTTCGTTTTCAGCATCTACTTCAACATGATGCCTTCTGAATCCCTGTTGCTTCATATCCTTAATAACTTTTTGTGTGACCATTTCCTTTGTCATAACTATTGTCTTGTCACTTTTTATAAAGACAATATACCTATTCATCATGCCACCTATAAAGCACAGAATTTTACTTCTGTGCCAAGATTATATCTATTAATTAGCGCTTAGTACCTGACTCTCTGCTCTCTCTCGGCCCAGTACCATTTCCGCCGTAACCATTTCCTGCAGCCATTGAATTACCATTTCCCCAGAAGCCGTTAGCACCAGAACCACTTCCATACGGGCTATTTTGTGACAAGAATGATTGAAGCCCACGATCACCTCCGTTATTGTTGCCACTATTTGTAGAACCATAGCCACCGTTATCAGACGATCTTTTCCCACTACCGTCACGGTCCTGCCACCCACCAGATACGGCATCGAGTTGGCTACTTAAAATTTTTTTCATGAACTCTCTCCTTGAATTGTTCAGGTTTGCAACCATCAAAAATGGTTGAATTTCATACTATCCCTGTACGACCAGCAAAAAAAATTAAATGTCATTAAATTATGATGCTTGTCACATGGATTTTCACACCGCTATAGGAAATTAATCCAACGTTCATTTTCAGGAGTAAATAATCATCGACACCAAGAATAGTTCCCCCTAGCACTCATTGAATGCTTTAATATTCCACTAATTGATTCGTTGAATATTTTATTAATTTTTATCACATTTAACCACAGTTACAAACGCCGCAGAATCAATCGAAAAAATATCATTAAAATGGAAATCATCGATTGGCTAGAATGGTTTATTTCCTATGCGATCGCTCTTCACTTGCCACTATTACCGAAAACACAGGCACCAGCGAGAAAATCCAGCAGCGCGCGGTTGAACAGCGCCGGCCGCTGCAGGGGCGCGAAGTGGCTGACGCCCGGCAGCGTCACCAGGCGAGCGCCGGGGATGCTGTGGCTCAGGTAGACGGCATGTTCGGCGCGGATAAACTCATCGTGTTCGCTGTGCACCACCGTCACCGACACGCGAATAGCCGCCAGATCCTGCGCGGTATAGTTCGGCTGGCTGCTCATCATCAGACTTACGGCGGCGACGAAGGGAGCGAAATCTTCCGGCGTCGGTGACAAGGCGGCATAGTCTTGCGCATGGCGCGCAAAGCAACGTTCGACGATCGGGCTGGACGACGGCGGTTTAACCCCGCTGGCGTCCATATTGCAGCCGAAGAAAAAAACGCCGGCCACCCGCTCGGGTGCCCGGTGGGCAGCGATAAGCGCAACACAGGCACCGTCGCTCCATCCCACCAACGCGGCACGCGGGATGCGCAGCGCCGTCATCACCGCCAACAGGTCATCGGCCATCCGATCGTAACGATACGGTCGTGCGTCGCGCGTGCTGCGCCCGTGGCCGCGGCTGTCGATGACCAGCACGTTATAGCCGGCAGCCAACAGCGCCGGCAGTTGATAGCCCCAGTTGCCGCTGTGGCCCAGGCCGCCGTGCAACAGGATCACCGTCGGTTCGGTGCCATAGGCGGCATACCAGATACGCGCGCCGTCATGCTCGATATCCCCCTGTCGGGCACCGGGCGGCAATGCCGGCGCGCCTTGCGCGGCAAAACGCGTTAAATCGTCGTCGGTTGGCATTTTTCCCCCTCGTTCGTCGACGTGGTGCGGCGAAACGGCATCAGAGGAGTATAGATCGCACCGTAAAGCGGTGCCGTTCGCTTTCCCGACATATACTTAAATCAGGAATCGCAATGGAGGACGGTGAGATGAAAAAGATAACGCTGGTGTTCTTGATGCTGATGTTGAGCGGTTGTATCGGCGGCGGCGGTGGCCCGTCGAATGCGCCGCCGGCGTCGCCGAATGAACCCTACACCTGCAGTAACTCCGGCGCCAACAGCGACTGCTCGCAATCGGTTGAGCCGTCAATGTATTAACCGCGTTCGGCGGGCCGTCGCTGAACGGCCCGCCGCCTTAACGTTGAACTACGAAGAGTGCTCCTCTTCGTTCGCCTGATACCGCGTCGCCTGCTGCTTCATGAATACCACCTCCTGCGGGCTGGACAGGCTCACTTCCTGGGCGCGCAGCAGCTTGAGGATGTTGAACAGCAGTTCGCTCTTGGTGGCGCCGACCATGCGCGGGCTCGGCACGTAGCCGGTCACGCTCAGGATAATGCCGTCCGGCCCCAACTGACTGAAGCGCACATAAGGCGCCGGCGTCTCCAGAATGGTTTCATACTCGTTATAGGCGCTGAGCAAGATATTGCGCACCTGTTCCGGATCGATAGAGGTCGGGAACGTCAGCGCGATGGTCACCACCCCTTGCGCATTGCCCATGGTGGCGTTGCGCACGTTCTGCGAAATCAGCTGCGAGTTGGGCACGATCATGGTGGAGCGGTCGCTGAGCTGAATCTCGGTGGCGCGCACGTTGATGCGACGCACGTCGCCCTCCACGCCGCCGATGCCGATCATATCCCCCACCTTCACCGGGCGTTCGGTCAGCAGGATCAGGCCGGAAATAAAGTTCTTCACGATCTCCTGCAAGCCGAAACCGATACCGACCGACAGGGCGCTGACGATCCACGCCAGGTTGCTCCACTGAATGCCCAGTGCCGCCAGGGTGATCAGAATCACCAGCACATAGCCGATATTGCTGAACAGCGTCACCAGCGAGGCGCGAATGCCGACGTCCGAGATGGTCTTCGGCAGCAGTTCAGAACCCAACCAGCGCCGTACCGCGCGCAGAATGTAGATGCCGATCGACAGGCAGATCACTGCGTTGAGCAGGTTGCCGGGCACGATGTTGAAACGCTGCAACCCTTCGCCGGTCAGGATGGAGACGATTTTCTCCATCAGCGTACCCGGCGTGGTGCTGCCGAACGAACCGTTGAACAACGCGACGATCATCAACAGCAGCAGTGAACATTTGGCCAGCGCGGTGGTGATGATCGACATCTGCTCCAGGTGGCGATCCTTGAAGCTGAGCGTTTTCTTCAGCATCTTGCCGCTGACGGTCTGCGGCGAAAACAGCGCGGCGCAAAAGTCGGTGGCGAACAACACCATGAAGTAGAACGCCATCAGCACCAACACTACCCAAATCAGCTGGTAGGTCAGGAAGCGAGCGAAGGCGATGTAGCCGATCAGCAGTGAAAACAGGATCACCACCGAGCACACCAGGGTGACGATATGCACCAGCCCGCCGACCAGCGTGCGTTTTTCCAGGTGCGCGCCCTGCTGTTCCAGACGGCGGCGAATGCGCTGGCCGCGCAGCGGCGCCGCCAGCAGCACCATGCCGATCAGCCCCGCCACCAGACCGTTGCCGAAGATGGTGGTGGCCAATGAGGCGCTGACGACGTTGTTGATCAGCTCCACGGTGCCGAAAGCCAGCGCCAGGCCGGCCAGCAGCGGCGAGAAGTAGCGCAGCCCGGCGGCCACCTCGTTATCCATGGAAGCCAGACGCCACGACGGACGATTCAGCGACAGCGCCGCGCGCCCCAGCCCGGCGATCATCGCGCAGAAGATCCCCAGACGGTTGAAGCCTTCGGCGAAATCTTCAAGCATCACCGGCAGCGGCTGCACGCGAACGAAGACGTAATACAGCAGGTTCAACGCGATCGAGGTGGTGAACACCGTCACCGCCACGGTGACGATAGCCATGAAGCTGCGGCGCAGGCGGCCGTCAGGCAAGAAGCGAATGCTGACCCAGGCAAGGAAACGCTCGGAGAAATAACGCCCCCAGGACCAGACGATCACCGCCAGCGCCAGCAGCGCCAGCGTGCCGTAACGCCACTCCTCCTGCCAGCTGGCGTCCCAGGCCGCTTTCATCTCGGTGTTGAACTGATCCAGCCGCTGCACGTCATCCGCTGACGGCTGCACCACCGGCGCCCAGAACTTGATGCCCAGAATACTGCCGGTATTCAGCGCCAGTTGGGTTTTAAACGCTACCCGGCGCAGATCGCTGATCTGTTGCCCCAGGTCGAATGCGCTGGTCTTGATGGCCTGCGCGCGCTTTACCGCATCGTCGAGCTGTTTCTTGCTGTTGTTCAGCGCATTGCGCTGCTGGGCGACCGCCGGGGTTTCCGGCAGCGCGCCGGCGACCGGTGCCGGCCCCAGAACGTCCAGCTGCGCCTGCAGCTTTTCCTGCAGCGGCTGCAGATCGGTAGACAGTTTGTCCATGCCGGCGACCAGATCGTCGGTCGCCAACCGCAGCTTGCTGAGCTGGGTGTCGGTAGTGGCTTTGGAAACCAGCTGCTTCATGCTGTCGAGCTGCTTTTGCGCGGCTTTCAGCTGCGTGGCGGGATCGGGCGCGCTTTCGGCGGCGGGATCATCCTGGGTGGCGGCGACGGCGCCGAGCGGCGTGAGCTGCAAACCCAGCAGCAATAACAACAACAGCAGGAACGGGCGAGGCTTTAACATAAATTCAGTGCTCAGCATCATTATCTGATAGACAGACCAACAGGCGGCGGATGAACCGTCGCTTAACCATAAACGCTAATTATAATAGCTGCTTCATGTCGGCCGAAATACAGTAATTATTCCCATTGTGTGCCATGCGCCCCGGAGGTCATTAGCCTGCTGATTATTCGGGCGCTTTTACACTGGCGGCGCGGCGCAAAGCGCTCTATACTCCAGCCACCGATTAACCTGCAACCAATAAAAGGAGACTTACTATGCTGACGTGTGAATTGGTTTTTCACTCACACTTCTTTGGTAATCGTCGCCGCTCAAGCATTACCGGTATCGTGCTGCGATAACCCAGCTTGAGCGAAGCTTACTAAAATCCAGGATCTTCCCTCCGGCTTACCGGGTTGTCGTCAGCGATGTTTGACGATAGGCATTGTCATGCCTGTAACTCTTGAGTAAGCAATGAGCACATTACTGTCTGCACAATCTGTCGGTTACGACAACGCGTTCGGCGCCCTGCTGAGCGAGATTTCCTTCAGCCTGAAAAAAGGCGATCGCATCGGTTTGATCGGCGATAACGGCTGCGGCAAAAGTACCCTGCTGCAAATCCTCAGCGGTGCCCTGCCCGCACACAGCGGAACGGTGACATTGTCACACCAATGCTTGATGGCGCGCATCGAGCAGCACCTGCCGCCTGAGCTGCACGCCAGCACCCTGCTGGACGCGGTTCTGGCCCGGTTGCCTGCGAGCCAGCACCTCAGCGAACGCTGGCGCTGCGAAGCGCTGCTGGCCGAGATGGGGTTTGAACCAACGAGCTGGACGTTGAACGCCGGCACCCTCAGCGGCGGCCAGCATACCCGGCTGCTGTTGGCCCGCGCGCTGATCCGCCAGCCCGATTTGCTGCTGCTCGACGAACCCAGCAACCACCTGGATCTGCCCACGTTACTGTGGCTGGAACAGTTCTTGCGTAACTGGAACGGCAGTTTCGTGCTGGTGTCGCACGACCGCTATCTGCTCGACCAGGTGACCAACTGCACCTGGATCCTGCGCGACAAAACGCTGCAGTTCTTCCGCTTACCCTGCTCCGCTGCGCGCGCTGCGTTGGCGGAACAGGATGCCGCGGACGAGCACCGTCGCCAGGCCGAGCAAAAGGAGATCGAACGGGTAGAGAAAAGCGCCAAACGGCTGGCGGTCTGGGGCAAGGTCTACGACAACGAAGATCTGGCGCGCAAGGCCAAGCAAATGGAGAAGCGCGTCGATCGGTTGAAGGAAGAACAGACTACCCTGACCGCCGGCAGCCCGTGGCGGCTGCGCCTGTGGGGAGAGGCGCTGGACGCCGATCGCCTGCTGGCGCTGCCTCACTGGGCGGTGCGTCCGGCGCCGGATGCGCCGGTGCTGTTCAGCCTGGAACACCAGCGGGTGAAAAGCGGCGATCGCATCGCCATCGTCGGGCGCAACGGCTGCGGCAAATCGTCGCTGCTGCGTCTGCTGTGGCGCGAGTATCAGCAACAAACGCTGCGCCCGGCGCTGTTCCACCCGCGGGTGCGCATCGGTTATTACGATCAAAGCCTGCAGCAGTTGCGCGATGAGGACACGTTGAGCGACGCGCTGGCGCAGTTTGCGCCGTTGACCGAGGAACAGCGAAAAATGGCGCTGATCGGCGCCGGTTTCCCTTACCTGCGCCACTCTCAGCAGATCCGTTCACTGAGCGGCGGCGAGCGTTCGCGGTTGCTGTTCGTCGGCCTGACGTTGGCCAACCATTCGCTGCTGTTGCTGGATGAGCCCACCAACCATCTGGATATGGCGGGCAAAGAGGAGCTGGCGGAAACGCTGCGCCAGTTCCCCGGCGCCGTCATGCTGGTCACCCACGACCGGATGCTGATTGAACAGAGCTGCAACCGTTTTTGGCTGATCGACCAGCAAAAACTGACGGAGTGGCACGATCTGGCGCCGGTGTACCAGCGCCTGGCGGGCGAAACGCCGGCGCTGCCGACGGCGGACGAGGCCAACGCAAACGCGCCGGCGCCAGACGCGCGACTGGAAGGCGAAGAAGCGCTGTTGACCGCCCTGTTTGCCCTCGAAAGCAAGCTGGAGGCTGACCTGGCGCGTAAACCGAAGCACCAGAAACCGGAGCTTCAGGCGCGCTGGCGCCGCGAGATTGCCGACCTCACCGCCCGGCTGCAGCTGGGCTGACCCTGACAGGCCGCCTCGGCGGCCTGTTTTTAAGGAGAGCAACATGTCATTTGCACTTGAAGCGGCCTCGTGCGCGCAGCAGCCGCTGTTGGCGGCCATGCTGCTTGACTGCCTGCGCGAGCTGGGCGCCGACGAGGCTTACCCCTATCTGCCGCTCTACTGGCGTGAAGCCGGCCGCTACCCTTATTTGATCTTGAGCGATCGGCAAACGGCCGGTTTTGCGCTGGTCAGGCGCCTGGATAGCGCCAGCGTCGAAATGGCCGAGTTTTACATCCGGCCCGCCTGGCGGCGCGCCGGAATTGGGCAACAGGCCGCTCGCGCCTTGTTTGCGCAGCATCCGGGTGGCTGGTCGCTGTCGGTCGGCCAAGATAACCCCCGCGGGCTGGCGTTTTGGCGAGCGGTGATACCAACCGGGGCCACAACGGCGCCGCTTTCCTCTGCCGACGCCATGACACAGCTGGGTTTTTATTACCCGCCGGGCTGAGCGACACATTAACTTCATCCTTTTATGACAGGGTAAGTCGATTCGTTCTTTGCTATCGAGCCTGCCATGACTGCACTTTCCCCACAGGATATCGAAGCGCGCTATCGCTTCGCGCGTGAAATCGCCCGCGCTGCCGCCGATCTCGCCTTCAGCTTTTATCAGCGCCGACAAAGCCTGGCAATTGACTTTAAACAGGGTCTGCAGGATGTGGTCAGCGAAGCCGACCGCCGCGTCGAGGCGCTGATTCGCCGCATGATCAACCGCCGGTTTCCCCTCGATGGGTTTCTCGGTGAAGAGAGCGGCGGCAGCGGTGATAACGCCGCCTGTATTTGGGTGGTCGATCCGATTGACGGCACTGCCTGCTTCCTGAACGGGTTACATACCTGGTGCATCTCGATAGGCGTGGTAATCGACGGTGAGCCGACGATCGGTGTGATCTACGATCCCAACCACCGCGAAATGTTTCGCGCTTGTCTCGGCGGCGGCGCCTTCCTCAACGGAGAACCGATCGGCGTGCATGCCGGGCGCAGCGTCGCGGACGGCGTGTTGGGCGTTGGGATTTCAGCGCGCGCCTCGGCAGCGGAATTCAGCGGTTTTATCTGCCGTTTGCTGCAGGCGGGCGGCATGTTTGTGCGCAGCGGTTCCGGCGCGTTGATGACCGCACAGGTGGCCGCCGGCCGGCTGCTGGGCTATTACGAACCGCACATGAACGCCTGGGACAGCCTGCCTGGGCTGGTGCTGACGCGCGAAGCCGGCGGCGTGGCGAACAACTTCATGAACAACAACGGGCTGCGGCGCGGCAACCCGTTGCTGTTGGCCAATCCGGTGCTTTATCCGCAGCTGGCCGAGCTGATTCAAACGCCGGGTTTGATCGGTTCGACGTGCCCTATCGCGCGCGTGATGGCCGGATAAAGCGCGCGCAGCCGCCGTTCGATCAGATCGACCGCATCGTGCGCGGCGGCGATGGTCACCGCCGGCGATACCCGGCAGTGGAAGTTGACGATGATGCCGCCGTCGGTCTTGCGCGCGCGGATGTTATGAACGTCTTGCACCATCTCCCCCTGCTCCAGCGCCGACTGCAGGATCCGCCGGATATCGGCCAGCTCAGCCGCATCGACATCCTCACTGGTCAGCCAGTGCGGCGTCTGCGGTTCCAAATGGGTCTCTATCTCGGTGTCTTCGCCGATCGCCTGACGCAGGATCCCTTCTATCTCCGTGGCGATGTCATGCGCCTGCGCCACGCTGGCGTTGGCCGGCACCGCCAAATCCATGCCGATCGCCATGCGCGTCGGCAGCTGCTGCAACGCCACATTCTGCACCTGTGCGCCGTGGTTGGCGGCGATCGTCCGGATGCGCGTAGCCATATCTTCATCGCTACGGGTCTGGGGCACCGCGATGACGGTGAATTCCGCCTTGGCGTACTGCTCCTGCAACCGTTCGACAATCGCCTGCTTCAGCGCATTGATGCGCTCCAGCGGCAAGGTGCGGCACACCGCCACCGTGATCTCGACGAACAGCACCGCGCCGGCGTTGCGAATGCGTACGCTGTCGCAGGCCAACACTGCCGGGAAGCTGTCCAGCGTAGCGCGGATGTCCTCGGTAGTGCCGGCTGGCGCGGCGTCCATCAGTGAGTCGAAAGAACGCTTACCCAATTTAATCGCTGCGATGAAGATAAAACCGGCGACGATCAGCGCGGCGATGGCGTCTGCACGGCCAAACCCCAGCAGAACAAAGATCATCCCCAGCAGCACCACGCCGGAAGAGAGCATGTCGGAAAAGAAATGCAGCGCATCCGCTTCCAGCGCCGCACTGTCGGTGGCTTTGGCGACGCGGTTGAGCGCCCGCACCCGGAAGAAATCGACGCAGATGGAAATCAGCAGCACGGCGATCACCACCGGCGCAGCGACGATCTCTTGCGGCTGCCCAAGCAGACTGCTGCCCGCCTCATAGACGATCCAACCGGCGGCAGCCAACAACAGCAACACCTCGAACAGCGCCGCCAGGTTTTCCACCTTGCCGTGGCCGAAGTGGTGATCGTCATCGGCGGGTTTATCGCTGATGCGCACCGCCAGCCAGGTAATGCTGGTGGCGATAAAATCGGTAAAAGAGTGGATCCCTTCGGATATCAGGCCAATACTGCCGGTAAAAATACCGGCGACGAATTTGCCCGTAGCCAGCAACCCGCTGGCGATCATCGAGTTTCTGGCTACGGCCTGCTTTTCATTTTGCATTATGCTGCTCACATTCGGACGGTGATTTATTTTTTTACTTTAGAGGATAATTGCCAGACAAAGGCGATCAGCAGCATACTGCCAGAAAATGTCAGCATGAGGCTAGTGAGGAATTCGGATTTTCCGGTGGAATAAAAATAAATCTCATTAACGCCCACCGAAACCATTAAAATGGCGTAGAGTAATCCCAGAATAAGAATCGTCATTATTATCAACTCCTGTATCAGGCTGCGCGTTCAGCGCGCCGCTAAATCCTCCCCATAATAAATAGCGGTTACGGGGAGGATGCATCTAGGCGGATCTTTAGCGTTCATCAATCATCCCATTTGGTGCTCATATAGGCCGCCAACAGGCCCAGCGAGCTGATCATTGCCAGGAATCCCATAAAAATAGTCATGTTTCCCATTTTGTTGTCCTCAGGTTAAATGTTGTCGATAAAATCCCCTTGCGTTAAATATCGGGGTTGGTCGGTGTCCATGGTTGTTTAACGTCCTCCTCAGGTTTGTCACATTCCCGCCCTTTACGGGCGGGCGCGGTTTAAATACCCAAAACGTGCTGGGCGATTTTGAAATAAATAATCAGGCCGGTGCCGTCGATAAAGGTGGCGATAAACGGCGCCGATACCACCGCCGGATCGATGCCGAGGCGTTTCAGCAACATCGGAATGATCGACGAAACAATGGCGCTCCACACGGTGATCGCCACCAGAGACAGGCTGACAACCAGCGTCACCTCCATGCCGACGCCCATGATCCAGGCACGCACCCAGGCCGCCAGGCCGATGGTGACGGCGATCAGCAGCGAGGTCGTGACCTCTTTGCGGATCACCGCGCCCAGATTGCGCAGGCTGACCTCGCCCAGCGCCATGGCGCGCACCAGCGTCGAAGTGATCTGGGTGCCGCTGTTGCCGCCGGTGCCGATCAGCAGCGGGATGAAGAACGCCAGCGCAATCGCCGCTTCGAGCTGATCTTCAAACGCCTTCAGCACGTTGCCGGTGTAGGCCTCGGCAACAAACAGCATCAGCAACCACACCGAACGTTTGCGCCACAGCGCCCACGGGCTGGTCTCCAGGTAAGGCTTGTCCAGCGGCAGGCTCGCGCCCTGGCGCTGCGCATCCTCGGTATTCTCATCTTCGACCAGCCGGGCGATCTCACGCTCTCCCAGCACGCCGACCAGCGTGTTGTTGACCACCACCGGCACTACGTCCAGCCCCCCTTTGCCCAACAGGTGCGCAACGTCGTTGCGGTCATCGTCGGGCGAAACCTGGAAATAGCTGTGATCCATCATCACGCCGACCGCTTTATCCTGTTCTTCACACTGCAGCAGTTTTTTCACCGACAGCGTGCCGCGCAGATGATAATCGTCCGCGGTAATAAATACCCGGGTGGGAATTTCGTCCGTTTTAAGCTGTGAAAGTAAATATTCCCGGGCATGAGTGACCGTCATCGTCGCGGGAACAGTAATAAAATCGGCGTTCATATAACCGGCGACCGAAGTCTCGTCGAGAGTTTCAGTCGCGCTCAGCGCCGGAGAAGAATAGTGTTGATGTGACTTAATCATTTTGTCAGTCCCTATTTCTGTTTTGAACTTCAACAGCGAATCGCATAGGGGCGTAACCACAGAGGGAGTGCAGACTGCCTATCTCCGCGTCCAGGTTTTAGCACTATACAACGTATCCGAGTTGTTGCTCGGAAGTTACTTTGGGCTGAACCTTAATCCGATAAAGCCTGTCTTAACCTTGGGCATCTCTCGATGTCGTCAGATCAGTAACCTGTGTTTGTATAGGAGCCTCGCCAAACGAGATACTGCATATAAACTACCGGCGCAGTATAGGCGGTGTTTTATCCGGCGGGAAGAAAAGATCGCCCGTTGTTTATGGAGTATTTAGGATAATGTTATTAAACGGCCATTTATAAAAACGGCTGATATAAATCAGCCGTTTTTTATTTTTCAGTGTTCGAGAATGTAGACGTTTTTATCGTATAAAGCGCCCTGGCGGGTAAAGTCTATCCCCTTCACGTAAGGTTTGATGAGCGTGGCGTTAGCCTCATAGTACACCGGCACCACCGGCGTATCGGCGGCCAGCACCGCTTCGGCCTGCTGGAAGTTGTGCTGCACCTGCTGCGGCGTCTGCGCCGCCGTCGCCTGATGCAGAATGCGATCGTAGTGCGGATTGCGGTATTTGGGGCTGTTCTCGCTGCTGTCGGAGCGGAACACGTTCAGGAAGGTGGAAGGATCGTTATAATCCGCCAGCCAACGAGTAAAGGCCACGCTGTACTGCCCACGGTTGATATTGTCCAGCGTCACTTTACGCTCCTGGCTTTGCAAGGTGGCCTCCACGCCGAGGTTCTTTTTCCACATAGCGGCGGCGGCGATGACGATCTTCTTGATGGTGGCGTCATTGCTGTACAACACGGTAAAGCGCAGCGGATTCTCGGCGTTGAAACCGGCCTCCGTCAGCAATTGCTTCGCCTGGGCGTGCCGTTGCTCGGGCGTCCAGCCGGCGGCGCTGCCGGCCTGCAGGCTATAGCCGCCCGCCCCGGTAGGGGTAAAAGTCCAGGCCGGCTGTTGGCCGTATCCCAACACTTTACCGGCGATGATCTCTTTATCCAGCCCCAGGTTCAACGCCTGGCGCACTCGCACATCGTTAAACGGCGCCTGCTGATTATTGAAAGCGAAATAACTGGTGGAAAGCAGCGGATAAGTCACCAACTGCTGCTCGCCGAGCGTTTTTTTCAGCTGCTGATACAACTCCGGTGGCGTGGTATATCCCAACTCAACCTCACCGGCGCGAAAACGCGCCACTTCAGGGAAGCCCTGGATCGGCAAAAAGGTCACCTTGTTGAGTACGGTATTGGCGTTATCCCAATACTGCGGGTTACGTTCCACCACCACCTTTTCGTTCACTACCCACTGACTAAGGCGAAACGCCCCGTTACCGACAAAGTGCGCCGGCTGCGTCCAGTTTTTGCCGTACTGCTCCACCACCTTGCGGTTAACCGGCAAAACCGGGAAATGCACCAGTTGCTTGAGCAGATAGGAATTGGGCTCCGACAGCGTGACCTGCAGAGTGTACGCATCCAGCGCTTTGACGCCCAGCTCGCTCGGCGGTTTGCTGCCGGCGTTGATCGCTGCGGCATTCAGCACGTAGGCCGAAGCCAGATAGCTGCCGTACGGCGAGGCGGTTTTCGGATCGGTGAGGCGCCGCCAGCTGTAGACGAAATCGTCGGCGGTCACCGGATCGCCGTTCGACCATTTGGCCTGCGGCCGCAAATGGAAGGTCCAGACGTTGCCCTGGTGCTCCCAGTTCTGTGCCAGCGCCGGGATCGCTTCGCCGTCTTTCCCGACGCGCAGCAAACCTTCGAACAGATCGTTGAAGATATAGAACTCCACGTTGCTCTCGGCCAGGTTCGGATCCAGCGTCGCCGGTTCATACCCGTTGGCGCGCACCAGTTCCTGTACCGGCGCCAGTTTAGCGCCTGCCGGCACCTCGGCGGCCTGAGCGAACGTCGCGTTAAAAGCCAGGAAGATTAAACCAGCCAATTTATTGCTATTGAATGAATATTTCACGTCGATATCCCTGATGAGTGTTTTATCGCGCTCAATATGCAATGAGGTAGTGGAATAAATTAAATCATTAATCGCTATGAGTCATAACCAAAAGCGGTGTTGAATTTCTTTCATTATCAAAGGGGTATTAACCAGAGAGCGGCGATAAACCGGAGAAACAGCACGAGGACGGGCATTGTCGAACAGACATAGAGAGAATCGGCAGAAAAATAATGCGGGCAATCAATCCAGATTATTCCAGCCGAAACTTAACTTATCCTTAGGGCAATTCATTTTGTGAGCGATCGTCAAAAATAATTTAATACGAATCGTTTTCACTATCATTATTGATGTTCTTGGCTAAAATCGGGCTGCTTGCGCTTGCCAGGCGATATTCGTTTTCCTCATTCGAACGCTAAAAAAGGATAACTGCATGAAGCTGCGTATTTCATCTCTCGGCCCTGTCGCCCTGCTCGCCTCCTCGATGATGCTGGCCTTCGGCGCTCAGGCGGCCTCCGCCGACCAGGGCATCGTTATTTACAACGCCCAGCATGAAAATCTGGTGAAATCCTGGGTCGACGGTTTTACCAAAGACACCGGCATCAAGGTGACGCTGCGCAACGGCGGCGACAGCGAATTGGGCAATCAACTGGTGCAGGAAGGCAGCGCTTCGCCTGCCGACGTCTTCCTGACGGAAAACTCCCCGGCGATGGTGTTGGTGGACAACGCCAAGCTGTTCGCCCCGTTGGACGCCGCGACGCTGGCCCAGGTGGAACCGCAATATCGCCCAAGCCACGGCCGCTGGATCGGCATCGCCGCCCGCTCTACCGTATTTGTCTACAACCCGGCCAAGCTGACCGACGCACAGCTGCCTAAGTCGCTGCTGGATCTGGCCAAGCCGGAATGGAAAGGCCGCTGGGCCGCTTCGCCGTCGGGCGCCGATTTTCAGGCGATCGTCAGCGCGCTGCTGGCGCTGAAAGGCGAGAAAGCGACGCTGGAGTGGCTGAAAGCGATGAAAACCAACTTCACCGCCTATAAGGGCAACAGCACCGTGATGAAAGCGGTCAATGCCGGCCAGGTCGACAGCGGCGTGATCTATCACTACTACCCGTTCGTGGACGGCGCCAAAACCGGCGAAAACAGCAACAACATCAAGCTGTACTACTTCAAACACCAGGATCCGGGCGCGTTCGTCAGCATCTCCGGCGGCGGCGTGCTGGCTTCCAGCAAGCATCAGCAGCAGGCTCAGGCGTTTATCAAGTGGATCACCGGCAAACAGGGCCAGGAGATCCTGCGCACCAATAACGCCTTCGAATACGCCGTGGGCGTCGGCGCGGCCTCCAATCCGAAACTGGTGCCGCTGAAAGAGCTGGACGCGCCGAAGGTCGACGCCGCGCAGCTGAACAGCAAGAAAGTTGTCGAACTGATGACCGAAGCCGGCCTGCTGTAAGGCCCGCCGGCAAACCGAGAGTTGTTGATCGTTATGTCAAACCTGAGTACCCACGCCGCGCAGACCGCGCGGCGTTATTCTTCTGTCCCTCGTCACCAGCGGCCAGGGCCGATCGTGGTCGCCAGCGCCGTGTTGCTGTCGCTGCTAGCGCTGTTGCCGCTGGGATTCGTTATCGGCGTGGCGTTTGAAACCGGCTGGCAAACGGTCAAAGCTCTGGTTTTCCGCCCGCGCGTGGCGGAACTGCTGTTGAACACCCTGCTGTTGGTGGTGTTGACGCTGCCGATTTGCGCCGTGCTCGGCGTGGCACTGGCCTGGTTGACCGAGCGCACCTCGCTGCCGGGCCGCCGTCTGTGGGCGATATTGGCCACCGCGCCGCTGGCGGTGCCGGCCTTTGTGCAAAGCTATGCCTGGATCAGCCTGGTGCCGTCGATGCATGGCCTGGGTGCCGGGGTGTTCATCTCGGTGCTCGCCTATTTCCCGTTTATCTATCTGCCTGCCGCCGCGGTGCTGCGTCGCCTGGATCCCGGCATCGAAGACGTCGCCACTTCGCTCGGATCACGGCCGCTGGCGGTGTTTTTCCGCGTGGTGCTGCCTCAGCTGAAGCTGGCGGTCTGGGGCGGTTCCCTGCTGATCGCGCTGCACCTGCTGGCGGAGTATGGCCTGTATGCCATGATCCGTTTCGATACCTTCACCACCGCGATCTTCGATCAATTCCAGTCGACCTTCAACGGCCCAGCGGCCAACATGCTGGCCGGCGTATT
This sequence comes from Serratia sp. YC16, assembly GCF_009707615.1. Classification (NCBI taxonomy): domain Bacteria; kingdom Pseudomonadati; phylum Pseudomonadota; class Gammaproteobacteria; order Enterobacterales; family Yersiniaceae; genus Serratia; species Serratia sp. YC16. The sequence goes on from NZ_WLYN01000001.1 coordinate 413,358, forward strand.
GGTGCTGTGCTGTTTGGGCCTGCTGTTGCTTGAGGCGCTCAGCCGCGGCCGCGCACGCTATGCCCGCGTCGGTTCCGGCAGCGCCCGCAGCCAAACGCCGCGCCGCCTTTCGCCGCCACTCGCCGCGCTGGCGCTGCTGCTGCCTTTCTCACTGACTGCGCTGGCGCTGGGCGTGCCTTTCATCACCCTGGCCCGCTGGCTGTGGCTGGGCGGATTCGAGGTGTGGCGCAACGCCGATCTGTGGCCCGCACTGTGGCAAACGCTGTCGCTTTCCGCCGCCGGCGCGCTGCTGATTACGCTGTGCGCCATTCCGATGGCCTGGCTGTCGGTGCGCTATCCGGCCCGGCTGTACCGGGTGCTGGAAGGCTGCAACTACGTGACCAGTTCGCTGCCAGGCATCGTGGTGGCGCTGGCGCTGGTGACCATCACCATTCACAGCTTCCGGCCGATTTACCAAACCGAAATCACCCTGCTGCTGGCGTATCTGCTGATGTTTATGCCGCGGGCGCTGATCAATCTGCGCGCCGGCATCGCACAGGCGCCGGTGGAATTGGAAAATGTGGCGCGCAGCCTGGGCAAATCGCCGGCGCAGGCGCTGTGGAGTACCACGCTGCGGCTGGCGGCGCCGGGAGCCGCTGCGGGCGCGGCGCTGGTGTTCCTGGCGATCGCCAATGAACTGACCGCCACGCTGCTGCTGGCGCCGAACGGCACCCGCACGCTGGCCACCGGCTTTTGGGCGCTGACCAGCGAGATCGACTACGTCGCCGCCGCGCCTTATGCGCTGATTATGGTGGCGCTGTCATTGCCGCTCACCTGGCTTCTTTATTCTCAATCTAAACGCACGGCGGGACTATGAGCACGCTCGAACTGCACGGTATCGAAAAATCTTACAACGCCATCAGGGTACTGGAACACATCGATCTGCAGGTTGCCGCCGGCAGCCGCACGGCGATCGTCGGCCCATCCGGCTCCGGCAAAACCACCCTGCTGCGCATTATCGCCGGCTTTGAAATCCCGGACGGCGGCCAAATCCTGCTGCAGGGGCAAGCCATGGGCAACGGCGACGGCTGGGTGCCGGCGCATCTGCGCGGCATCGGCTTCGTCCCGCAGGATGGCGCGCTGTTCCCGCACTTTACCGTCGCCGGCAACATCGGTTTTGGCCTCAAGGGCAGCAAACGCGAGAAACAGCATCGCATCGAGGCGTTAATGGACATGGTGGCGCTGGATCGCCGTCTGGCGGCCCTGTGGCCGCATGAACTGTCCGGCGGGCAGCAGCAGCGAGTTGCGCTGGCGCGCGCCCTGTCGCAGCAACCTCGGTTGATGCTGCTGGACGAGCCGTTTTCAGCGCTGGATACCGGCCTGCGCGCCGCCACCCGCAAGGCGGTGGCCGAGCTGCTGACAGAAGCCGGCGTAGCGTCGATTCTGGTCACGCACGATCAGAGCGAAGCGCTGTCGTTCGCCGATCAGGTGGCGGTGATGCGCAACGGCCGGCTGGCGCAGGTGGGCGCGCCGCAGGATCTCTATCTGCGCCCGGTCGATGAACCGACCGCCAGCTTCCTCGGCGAAACGCTGGTGCTGACCGCCGAACTGGCGCACGGCTGGGCCGACTGCGCATTGGGCCGCATCGCCGTCGACGATCGCCAGCGCAGCGGCCCGGCGCGCATCATGCTGCGCCCGGAGCAGATTCAAATCGGTTTGTCCGATCCGGCGCAGCGCGGCCAGGCGGTGATCACCGGCATCGATTTTGCCGGCTTCGTCTCCACCCTCAACCTGCAAATGGCCGCCGGCGGCGCACAGCTCGAGATCAAAACCGTCAGCCGCGAAGGCCTGCAGCCCGGTTCTCAGGTCAATCTCAACGTGATGGGCCAGGCGCATATTTTTGCCGGTTGACACCGAGGGGGAAGCCTCTTGACGCTTCCCTCGCCGCCGCGCATTATCAACGCTATGAATCGCATTGCGCACGTCCTCACCACCACCGCAACCGCCACGCCATGGCGGGCTGCACGGGTGCGCATCAGCTAACGACGTATCCCTAAGCCCCGCCAGCCATGGACGGGGTTTTCGCTTCTCCGTGCATGCCGGCAATATCATGACGGAGAAGACAAATGCCAACTATCCCTGCACTACGCAGCGCTCTGCTGGTTATCGATATGCAAGTCGGTCTGTTCGCCTCGCCGAACGATCTGCCGTTTGCCGCCGAAAGCCTGCTGGAAAAGACCAATGCGTTGATACGCGCCGCGCGAGCGGCGAACGCGCCCGTGGTGTTTATTCGTCACACGGGGCCGGCGGGATCGCCCATCGCCGTAAACAGCCCGCTGTGGCAGGTTCACCCCGCTCTGCAAACCGATGTGCAGGCCGACTGGTTTATCGATAAAACCCGCCCCAGCAGCTTTCACCAGACTGGCCTGGCGGAACGGCTCAAGCAAGCCGGCATCGGTCGGTTGGTGATTTCGGGCATGAAAACGCAATACTGCGTAGACACCGCCTGCCGGCACGGCGCGGAGTTGGGATTTGACATGGTCCTGGCCGCCGACGCCCATAGCTGTTCGGACACGGCGACGCTTGGCGCCGCAGCTATTATCCGGCATCACAACCAGACCCTGTCGGGGCCGTTCGTGACGTTGGCGCTGGCGGAAGAGATACGGTTTTAAACGACACGCCAAGGCCGGGCTAACGCCCGGCCCGCTCAGCGGCAAATCTTGTCGCGGCGCGGCTTTTTCGGCGCCAGCAGATAATCCACCACGCTTTCATCGACGCAGCTGTCGACGCCGTTCAGCGCCAGCGTATGGCCGTCGCGCTCGCGGGTGATTAACGGGCTTTTGAAGGCCGCGGCCATCGCCTGGGCGTTGCGGTACGGGGTGGTCGGATCGTAACGCTGGGCGACAAACAGCAGCGGCGGCAGCGCGGCGGACGCCACCGGCGTGTGCGGCCGATCTTTGCCGCGATACGGCCACAGATCGCACATTTCCAGCGGATATTCGTGCAGCGGCAGATAGTGGGCATACAGGGCGGCGGTATTGATCTCTTGCCGCTGTCGGCGCAACAACTGCGGATCGGCCGTCGGGTTGGCGACGTCGGCGCAGGTAATGACGTTCAGGGCGTCATCGGCGTCCGGCGAGTAACTTTCGTCGATCAGATCGGAAACCTGCTGCCCGGCAATGCCGGCATCGAGCTGACGCAGCACGGTCGCCAGCTCATGCCAGCGTTCCGGCCACAACAGCAACGAACGCGTGACCGTCAGCACATCGTCGGCGGAGATTTCATAGCCCGCAGCGGTGACGAACGGTTGATCGTGCAGCTTGCGCAGCAGGGCGTGATAGCGCTGCAGCGCCTGATTCGCGCCGCCGCCAAGCTGGCAGCTGTCGGTTTTACCACAGTAGGCGGCGAAGCGCAGGAAGCTTTGCTGGAAGCCTCGCTCCTGGTTCATGCGCTGGGTGAAGTCGTCTTCCGCCAGGTCTACCACGCCGTCCAGCACCAGTGCGCGCGTTTTCTTCGGGAAACGTTCGGCATACAACGCCGCCACCTTGGTGCCATAAGAGTACGCCACCGCCGTCAGCCCCGGCTCGCCCAGCGCGTGGCGAATCACGTTCAGATCGTTGACCGCCTCGTCGGTGCCGATATGTTGCAGCACGTCCGCGCCGGTCTGTTTGATACAGGCGGCGATCAGGGTGCGCGTCTGATGCTCTGCGCCGGCCACGTCGTTGTCGTCCGGCGTCGGGGTTTCGTCGCCTTCGGCCACCTGACAAGATATTTTCGGCGTCGACTGACCGACGCCACGCGGATCGTAACCGATGATATCGTAGGATTTGCGCAGTCTGGCGATCTGGGCGTCGTTGCCCAAATCAGGATTGATGCCCGGTAGACCCGGCCCGCCGCTGATCACCACCAGGCTGCCCTTTTTCGGCCCGGTTGCCGGCAACAGAGTTAACGCCAGACGCACGGTCGCTTCCCCCGGCTGCGCCGCATGAGCGGGCGGCGTGGCGTACGCCAGCGGCGCCTCGAGGTAGCCACAGCGCAGCCCCGGCGTCGGCGGCTCATCGAACCAACGCTGAAAACCGCTGTTGAGACAAGATTGCCAACGGATGCCGTTTTCGGCCGCCGCGCCGTGAGCCGCAGGCTTGGCCTGGGCGGGCAACGTGGCGGTGGCCGCGGCGAGCAGCGCCAGAATACGCAGTACTGACATGGGGAGTCCTTTCAACTCAACGAATCGGTCAAAGGTTAACGATACCCGGTTAAACCGCTAGCCAATAGAACACAAAAAGCCGCGCGGGTGAAGCCGTCGCCGTATGGCCGGCAAGATATTCCCCTGCTCGGATTGCTCTTATAACGCACAGCATGCTGCAAAAAACGCCGTTCACCTGCTAGGCTTAAGGTTCGTTGTACTCACAAGGAACAGGAGAATAGCATGTTTGGAAAAGCGGAAGACAAAGCCAATCAAGCCGCAGGCGCGGTAGAAGAGGCGTTCGGCAAAGCCGTCGATTCACCGGAGCATCAGGTGCGCGGCGCGGCGCGCAAATACGCCTCCCAGGCCAGCTATGCCGCCCGAGACGCAGCGGATAGCGTAAGAACCCAGGTGGAAGCTAACCCGCTGGCCGGCGTGGCCGTGGCGGCAGCGGTCGGCATCGTTTTCGGCTTCTTGCTGGGGCGCAAATAAGCGGCGAATGCGCCGTTCGACAACAGGCCCGCTACGGGCCTTTTTTTCGCCCTTTCTTCACCTGTGCGCAAACTTTCATCTATCACAGCCATCGCTTAAAAAAACCAACGCCTTCAACTACGATTAGTTTGTGACCAGAGCAAGGCTCTGCGATCCGGCAGATAACCCTATGAGGATTATCACCATTATCCATGCTGTTTAAGCCGCTCTCCTTCACGCGGCTAAGAAAGGTTGATTATGGCTCGCACCACCCCTATCGAACGTTACCGCAATATCGGCATCTCCGCGCACATCGATGCCGGCAAGACCACCACCACCGAGCGGATTCTGTTTTACACCGGGGTCAGCCACAAGCTGGGTGAAGTGCATGACGGCGCGGCGACCATGGACTGGATGGCGCAGGAACAGGAACGCGGCATCACCATCACCTCGGCGGCCACGACCTGCTTCTGGAACGGCATGCAGCATAATTATCCGCAGCACCGCATCAATATCATCGACACCCCCGGGCACGTCGATTTCACCATTGAAGTGGAGCGCTCGATGCGCGTGCTGGACGGCGCCGTGATGGTTTACGACTCGGTGGGCGGCGTGCAGCCGCAGTCGGAAACCGTCTGGCGCCAGGCCAACAAATACAAAGTGCCGCGGCTGGCGTTCGTTAACAAGATGGACCGCATCGGCGCGGACTTTTTCCGCGTGCGCAAAATGATGATCGAGCGCCTGAAAGCCAACCCGGTGCCGATCGTTATCCCGATTGGCGCCGAAGATCACTTCAGCGGCGTGGTGGATTTGGTGCGGATGAAGGCCATTCTGTGGGACGAGGCCTCGCAGGGCATGAACTTCAGCTTCGAAGAGATCCCGGCCGACCTGCGCGACTCGGCGCAGGAATGGCGTGAAAACATGATTGAGGCCGCCGCCGAAGCTTCGGAAGAATTGATGGAGAAATACCTCAATCAGGTGCCGCTGAGTGAAGAGGAGATCGTTCACGGGCTGCGGGTGCGCACCGTCGCCGGTGAAATCCAGCCGATGCTGTGCGGCTCGGCGTTCCGCAACAAAGGGGTCCAGCGCATGCTGGACGCGGTGATCGAACTGATGCCCTCGCCGCTCGACGTGCCGCCGATGGAAGGCCACGGCGAACACGATGAAATCATCACCCGCAAAGCCGACGACAACGAGAAATTCTCGGCGCTGGCGTTCAAACTGATGACCGATCCGTTCGTCGGCCAGCTGACCTTCGTGCGCGTCTACTCTGGGGTGCTGGCCAAAGGCAGCAGCGTTTACAACCCGATCAAGGGCAAAAAGGAGCGTATCGGTCGCATCGTGCAGATGCACGCCAACGATCGTAAGGACATCGACGAACTGCACGCCGGCGACATCGCCGCCTGCGTCGGCCTGAAGGACGTCACCACCGGCGATACGCTGTGCGATCCCGGCGCCATCATCACGCTGGAGCGCATGACCTTCCCTGAACCGGTGATCGCCCAGGCGATCGAGCCGAAGACCAAGGGCGACCAGGAGAAAATGGGCATCGCGCTGCAACGCCTCTCTTCAGAGGATCCGTCGTTCCGTGTGCGCACCGATGAAGAGTCCGGCCAGACCATCATCTACGGCATGGGCGAGCTGCACCTGGAGATTATCGTCGATCGCATGCGCCGCGAATTCGGGGTGGAGACCACCACCGGCAAGCCGCAGGTGTCGTACCGCGAAACCATCCGCAAACGGGTGGCCGACGTGGAAGGCAAGTTCGTGCGCCAGTCCGGCGGCAAGGGGCAATACGGCCACGTGGTGCTGACCGTCGAGCCGAACGAACCCGGCAAGGGCTTCGAGTTCTTCGATGAGATCAAGGGCGGCGTCATTCCGGGCGAGTTTATCCCGGCGGTGAAAAAAGGCGTGCTCGAGGCGCTGAACAACGGCGTGCTGGCCGGTTACCAGGTAGTGGACGTCAAGGTGCACCTGACCTTCGGTTCTTACCATGACGTCGACTCGTCGGAACAGGCGTTTCGCATGGCGGCGATCTTCGGTTTCAAGGAAGCCTGCCGCCTGGCAGATCCGGTGATCCTGGAACCCATCATGTCGGTGGAGGTGGAAACGCCGGAGGATTACGCCGGCAACGTGATGGGCGACCTCTCCTCACGCCGTGGGCTGGTGCAGGGCATGGAAGAGATCCCGGGCGGCGGCGGCAAGGAGATCCGCGCCAAGGTGCCGCTTTCCGAGATGTTCGGTTACTCGACCACCCTGCGTTCGATGTCGCAGGGCCGTGCCACCTACACCATGGAATTCAGCCACTACGCCGAAGCGCCGCGCAACGTGGCCGAAGAGATCATTCACCACAGCAAGCGTTAATCCTCACGCCCGCCTTCATGGCGGGCGTCACCCCTGCTTTTCCTCCAGCGCCACCACCATCGGCTGCGGTTTGATGCGCATGGCGTACACCACGCCGGCGATCAGGCAGACAATGCCGGCCAGCGTCAGCAGCGGCGGCCAGGTCTGGCGCAGCAGAAAGGTATAGGCCAACCCCGCCAAAATTTCGAACACAATGAGCGGCCCCACCAACACCGTCGGCAGCCGCTGGCTGGCTTCGTTCCAGCACAGCGCCCCCAGCCAGGAGCAGAACACGCCGATGATCAGCATCAGCGGAATAAACACCTCGGGGCGCGGGCCGAACGGCAAGGCGAACGCCGGTTCGCTCAGCGCCAGCTGGCCGCAGACCGCCAGATAGCCCAGCAGCGCCAGCGGCAACGTCGCCAGCCCCTGCGCCGTGGCCCAGGTGGCCGGCCGCTGCGTCGGATTCTCCCGCAGCCAGCGTGAATTCCGCAGCGGGAACCAGGTCCAGCACGCTACTGCCAGCAACGCCAGCCCGAGGCCGCTGAGATAACGCCAGCCGTCGATCGTTTGCGCGTTGCTGCTCAACTCGGCGACGTTCACGCACGCCAACCCGCAGACGATCAGCAGCAGCGCCGGCGCCAGCTTGCCCCAGGCCAGCCGCCCGTCATGCCGGCCGTAAAACAGGTTGGCGCAGATGGCGATCACCACCGGCAAAGTGCCGATGATCATGGTCGAGACCGGTGCGCCGGTGCGCTGAATGGCGCTGGCCAAACACAGGTAGTACAGCAGATTGCCGATGGCCGTCAGCTTGAGCGCCTCCAGCCAATCCTGGCGCCGCAGCTTGCGCAGGCGACGGCGATCGAACCAGGCCAGCGGCAAGGTGATCAGCCCAAAGGCCAGATAGCGCCCGGTAGACTGCAACGCGGCGGGATAATCCGGCACCAGCAGCGGGCCGACGAAAATCAGGCCCCACATCAGCCCGGCGGCCAGGGCAAATACAACGCCAATGAACATAATGACTCCGACAAACGGCCGGTGCGGCCAACCCGCCCGACAAGACAGCGGCAGAGTAGCGAGAACGCGGGGAGGAATGATTGTAGCAGGTTGCTGTTTTAGCCCAATTTCACCTGTTTCTGGAAGCGCACCGGCGTGACGCCGTAACGGTTAGCGAACGCGCGCGTCAGATGTGCCTGATCGGTCAACCCCGCCGCCGCCGCCACCTGAGCGGCGGGCATGCCGCGCTCCAGCATGCGTTTGGCCTGCGACAGCCGGATCGCCATCAGCATCTGCTGCGGCGAGACGTGATATTCGGCCTTGAACTTGCGCTGGAAATGGTAGGGGCTGAGCGAGACCAGATCGGCCAGTTGGTGGAGGGTTACGGCCTCGGCGTAATTATCGTGCAGGTAGCTTTTCACCACATCGAACCGGTGCGCCGCCTCGGCTTTGTGTCGTTGCCCGGTGCGGATATGCGGTTGCAGCAACTCGACCACCTCCAGCAGCAGGCCGTCGAGCGTAAGCGGATCCTCGGTTTGCCACAGCGCGGCGAGAATGACCGACAGACGCTGCGCCGCCCGCGGATCGTGGCGCACCGCATCGGTAAACCACTGGCTCCGATCGCCGGACAGCTGCTCCAGCGCCTCGGGCGCCAGATAGAGCATGCGGTAACACCAACCGCCCGGCGTTTCGGCTTCGCCGGTGTGCAGCTCGTCCGGGTTCATCAGCACCAACGCCCCAGGCGCCGCCAAATGCTGCGCGCCGCGATAGCGGAAACGCTCGGCTCCGGTATCCACGGTGCCGATGGCGAAGGCGTCATGGGTATGCGGCTCGAAGGCATAGCGCTCAATGTGCGCCTGATAGAGTTCGACGCCGGGCAGATGCGACAAATGCCGAAACTGCGCGCAATCCTTCTCGAACGGAAACTGTTGTGGAACCCCTTGCACCCGACCTCCTCGTCCGTGCTGACAATCTGCTCAGCATAGCCAAAACATCGCCGATTGAGTAGCTGCCCTGGTCCTTTCGTGCCCCTTGCCTGGACGATCGCCGCCATTCGGCGTAGGGTTAAAGGTCCCTGTCCCATTCAGGCGTGCCGCATCGCGAAGCTCATCGGCCCCTGACACTCCGCAAACAAGAGGCAACAATGTATCCGGATACTCAACTGTATATCGACGGACAATGGCGCAACGCGCTGGCCGGGAAAACCTTGCCGGTCACCAACCCCGCCACCGACGAGGTCATCGGTCAAGTGGCGCACGCCGCCACAGCGGATCTCGATCTGGCGCTGGCCGCCACCGAGCGCGGATTTAACCTCTGGCGCGACACCGCCGCGCACCAGCGCGCCAACCTGATGCGCAAAGCCGCTGCGCTGCTGCGCGAACGCGCCAACGCCATCGCCGCCATCATGACGCAGGAACAGGGCAAACCGGTGGCGCAGGCCAAAATTGAAATTCTCAACGCCGCCGATGTCATCGACTGGTTCGCCGGCGAAGCCACCCGCACCTACGGGCAGATCATTCCGTCCCGCGCCCGCGACGTGCAGCAGCAAACCCTCAAGCTGCCGGTCGGCCCGGTGGCCGCCTTCACGCCGTGGAACTTCCCGATCAACCAGATCGTGCGCAAGCTGTCCGCCGCGCTGGCGGCGGGTTGTTCCATCATCGTCAAAGGCCCGGAAGAAACCCCGGCCTCCCCGGCTGAGCTGATTAAAGCCTTCGCCGACGCCGGTATTCCTGCCGGGGTGATCGCGCTGGTGTACGGCACCCCGGCGGAAATCTCGGAATACCTGATCCCGCATCCGACCATTCGCAAGATCTCCTTCACCGGCTCCACCCGCGTGGGCAAACATCTGGCGGCGCTGGCCGGCCAGCATATGAAAAAGGCCACCATGGAACTGGGCGGTCATGCGCCGGTGCTGATCTTCGACGACGCCGATCTCGACGCGGCAGCCAAAGAGCTGGCGCAGTCGAAGTTCCGCAACGCCGGCCAGGTCTGCATCGCCCCGACCCGTTTCCTGATCCAGCAAGGCGTTTATGAGGCCTTCGTGGAGAAATTCACCGCCGCAGTGCGTGAACTCAAACTCGGCAACGGGCTGGAAGACGGCGTAACGATGGGACCGATGGTGCTGGGCCGCAGCGTCGACAATATCGAAGCGCTGGTGCAGGACGCCATCGCCCACGGAGCGAAAGCTTGCACCGGCGGCAAGCGCGTGGCGGGCAAAGGCAACTTCTTCGAGCCGACGGTGCTGCGCGACGTGCCGCTGAGCGCGCGTGCCATGTCGGAAGAGCCGTTTGGCCCGGTCGCCCTGCTGCGTCCGTTCGCCACCTATGACGAGGCGATCGCCGAAGCCAACCGCCTGCCGTACGGGCTGGCCGCCTACGCTTACAGCCGCAACATCGCCACCGTCAATGCGCTGGGGCGCGACGTGGAGAGCGGCATGCTGAGCATCAACCACATCGGTTTCGGCCTGCCGGAAACGCCGTTTGGCGGCGTGAAAGACTCCGGCCACGGCACTGAAGGCGGCAGCGAAGCGATCGAGTCCTACCTGGAAACCCGCTTCGTCACCGTCGCCGGCCGTTAATCGCGTGTCTGATGAATAAGTGCGGGTAATGCTGATTAGTTAGCGTTTTTCTGAACGTATTTGTGCAGTTTTCGGTCGATAAAGGTGAGATGCGCCATGAGGCTCATACGCCTCGACCGAGCCAGGGGCCGAAGGCGCGGCCCCTGGCAACCCGCGCCTTTGCCCTATCAGACGGTTGGCTTTGCCAACTTCCCTCTCTCCGCCATACCGCATTGAGGCCGGTTGCGACAGGCGTCCCTGCCTGTCTCACCTGAAACCGCCGTCCATGGCGGTTTCTCCTAATGCGCTATGCCTGCGTTCGGCGTCTTCAAGGGCGCCCAACACCCTGCTTATCTCACTATTTTTATTGCTTTTCATAACGCAACATCAAACGAATGGGATAAGAATGGTTCATCGCATCTTAGCGTGAACTTTTTACTCGCAAGCCAGCTCGAACAGCCGTCGTGCCGCCGGGGTCAGTCCCAGCATGTGAATGCAGGCATGCACCAGGCCCGGCAATCGTTCGCAGCGTACCGGCACGCCTGCCTCGCGCAGCCGCTGCGCATACTGCTCGGCCTCATCGCGCAGCGGATCATATTCGCAGCTCAGGATGGTGGCCGGCGGCAACCCGCACAGCGTGGCGGCATGCAGCGGTTCGCCGTAGGGTTCGCGTCGCTGGGCCAGATACTGCTGCCAACAAAATACCATCGCGTCGCGCGTCAGAAAGTGCCCCTCGGCGAACTCACGATAGCTGGTCGTCGCCATCTCGCGGCTGAGCGCCGGATACAGCAGCAGCTGACGTTCAATGTGCGGGCCGCCACGATCCCGCGCCAGCTGCGCAACCGCTGCCGCCAGATTGCCCCCGGCGCTGTCACCGCCCACCGCCAGGCGCTCAGCGTCAATCCCTAACTGCGGCGCCTGTTGCGCAGCCCAACAGAGCGCCTGATAGACATCTTCCAGCGGCTGCGGAAAAGGAAACTCCGGCGCCAGCCGATAATCGACCGACAGGATCACCCGGCCGGTGGCGTTAGCCAGCGCCTGGCAGGGCCGATCGTACAGCGCCAGCGAACCGAGGCACCAGCCGCCGCCGTGGGCGAACAGCATCGCCGGCTGCGCAGCGGCGTGCCTTTCCCCGGCAGGAAAATAAGCGCGCAGCGCAATCCGATGTCCGTCGGTGGCAACCATCGTAAAATCCCTGACCCCGCCACTCGGTTCCGCCTCGCCCTGTAGCTGACGCAAACCGGTTTCCGTGGCCGCGCGCATTTCCGCCAGCGAAGCGGGTGGCGGTGCGTCTGCCGATGCCGTCAAAAAGGCGGCGATGCGTTCATCAAGCGGCATGCTGTTCTCCCGCCAGGAACGGCGTAATCAGTGCGATAAACGCCTCATGACACTCCTCGGTGATGAAATGGCCGCAGCCGGCGACCGTTTCACCCCGCAGATCGCACGCATTGCCCTGCAACGTCGTCAACGGCGCGTCACCGGTGGCGTGCTCCGCCCCCACGGTCAGCACCGGCATCGCCAAGGGCGTGGCGGCGCGCAGTCGGTTCTGGCGAACGGTCTCCGGGATCGCGCGATAATAATCGAATCCGGCGCGCAATCCGCCCGGCGCCGAATAGGCGGCGATATACACCTCCGCCGCCACCCGATCGCGCCGGTAGGACCAGCGGTTGAAGATATAACCGAGATACTCCCGTTCACGCCCCTGGGTCAGGGTCTCCGGCAAATCCGCCAGCTGGTTGAACATGAAATGCCACAGGAAGATGTTCTCCTCCGGCGCAACGAAAATCGGCGGCGGCGGCGCCAGGCCAGGGATTACCGCCTCCGTCAGCACCAGGCGCTCCACCGCCTGCGGGAAATCGCTCGCCATGGCATAACCGACCCACATGCCGATGTCGTGGCCGACCAGTTGGTAGCGTTCATGGCCCAGTTGCGCCATCATCGCGTGCAACGCCGCGCCGACGCTGCCGGTGTCATAGCCGCCGACGGGCCTGTCCGAATCGCCGATGCCCGGCGGATCGACGGCGATCGCCTGAAAACCGGCCGCTGCCAGGGCACGCATCACATGGCGCCAGGTGTACCAGGTTTGCGGCCAGCCGGGGATCAGCAGCACCGGCCGCCCTTCACCGGCTATCACGCAGTGGATACGTTGGCCATTGACCTGGGTATAGACGTGTTCCGCCCCGAGATCCTGCAACAGGATCTCGTTTTCTTGTTGTTTCATGGGGTGACTCCCTGAAGAGTTAGGCTCAGCGAATGCCGAGCAAGGCATTGATCTGCTGTGGGTTGACCGGCGCACCGGCGAAGTCATCGAACACTTTGTCGGTGACATGGATGATGCGATCGCGAATGAAGGCCGCGCCTTCGCGCGCGCCGTCCTGCGGGTTTTTCAGGCAGCACTCCCACTCCAGTGTCGCCCACCCCTGATAGCCGTACTGCGTCAGCCGGGAAAATATGCCGTTGAAATCGACCTGGCCGTCGCCCAGCGAGCGGAAGCGGCCGGCGCGATCGGTCCAGGATTGATAGCCGCCGTAAATGCCCTGCCGACCGGTCGGATTGAACTCGGCGTCCTTGACGTGGAACATGCCGATAACGTCCTTATAAATATCGATAAACTCCAGATAGTTCAGCTGTTGCAACACCATGTGGCTCGGATCGAACAGCACCCGGCAACGTGGGTGGTGGCCGACGCGTTCCAGAAACATCTCGTAGGTCACGCCGTCATGCAGATCTTCACTCGGGTGAATTTCGTAGCACAGGTTGATGCCCTGCTCGTCGCAGGCGTTGAGCACCGGCAGCCAGCGTTTGGCCAGCTCGCCGAACGCGGTGTCGATCAGCCCGGCCGGGCGCTGCGGGAACGGGAACAGATAGGGCCAGGCCAGCGAACCGGAAAAAGTGCCCAGTTCAGTGAGCCCGAGCCGCGCCGAGGCTTTTACCGCCAACAGCATTTGCTGCCGCGCCCACTCGCTGCGCGCGTTGGCATCGCCGTGCAACGCCGGCGGCGCGAAGCTGTCGCACAGCGCATCGTAAGCCGGGTGCACCGCCATCAGTTGACCGAAAATATGGCTGGTCAGTTCGCTGACCACCAACCCATGCTCCGCCAACATGCCGGTCAGATCGTCGCAGTAGGTCTGGCTTTGCGCAGCGGTGGCCACGTCGAATAAACGCCGATCCCAGGCCGGGATCTGCAACGCGCTAAAACCGGTCTGCGCCGCCCACTCGGCAATGGCGGGCAGGCTGTTGAACGGCGCCGCGTCATCGCTGAATTGCGCGAGATGCAGGCTTGGACCTTTGAGGGTTTTCATCGTAAACTCCTATTGGTTGTCGATTGACAAACAATAGGAGCAAAGCGTGGCGACCGCAAGCGAAATTTATAAAGGCATTGGTATTCCCGCCGATTTAAGCGATCCTATGTCGCTGAATGGCAGGTAAATTGGAGCAGCGAATGGCAGGCAGACCGCGCGAGTTCGATCGCGAACAGGCACTCTTGAAGGCGCGAAACTTATTCTGGCGGCAGGGTTACGAAGGCACCTCGATGTCGGATCTGGTGGCGGAGCTGGGCATTGCTTCCGCCCGCATCTACAAAGCGTTTGGTTCCAAAGAGCAGCTGTTCCGCGAGGCGATCGCCAGTTACGAAACCGCAGAAGGCGGCTTTGCCGATCGCGCCTTCACGCAGGAAAGCGGCATTCGGCCGGCGATCAAACGCCTGCTGGAAGATGCCGTGCGGCTCTATAGCCGGCCGGATCTGCCGCAGGGCTGCATGGTGGTCTCCTCCGCCGCCAGCGTCAGCGCAGAAAACGACGGGCTAAAAGTCTGGCTGGCAGAGCACCGGCTGCAGCGCACGCAGCAAATCGTCGAACGGCTGCGCCAGGCGGTGCAAACCGGCGAACTGCCGGCCGACACCGACGCCGATAGCCTAGGGGACTATTTCGCCGTCTTCCTTCACGGCTTGTCGATTCAAGCCCGTGACGGCGTCACGCAAGCGCGGTTGTTGGCCGCGGTCACGGTGGCGCTTACGGCTTTGGATAGCCGTGTTTGATCGATCCTCAGGCGCGCCTTCTATGTAGGCACGAATGGCGGTGAAGGAACCGCGTTTGTGACAAAATCTGCGACGTGAGGATTAGTATTTTCCGGCTTATGAATCAAAGCAACCTGATACGGGATCTGTCCTTCACTGAGCCGGCAAAAAGAAACGTTTACCCAACCGCTTTTTTGCATGAATTCAGGGACCAGGCTAACTCCTAATCCCGAAGCAACCAAGCCGACGAGGGTCTCCATCTGCACGGCTCGCTGAACAATATCAGGAACAAATCCTGCCTCTTCACAGGCCTTCATAATAGAGCGATAAAGACCTGGCCCTTCCTGCTCCGGAAACAATACCCATGGCTCCCCGGCCAGAGCAGAAAGCGACAGAGTGCCGCGGGTTCCGGCAGGATGTTTACTCGGCAAAACGGCAATTAACGGGCAGCTAAAAAATTGATGGCAGGACAGTTTTTGTATGGCGTATTCAGGAACAGGTAAAACCGCAATGCCAACGTCAAGCGTGTCTTCCAATAGGTTCACGACCTGCCGCGCGGTGGTCATTTCTTTCAGTTCAAGGACAACCTCCGGACAGGAAAAGTGAAAACGGGCGATCATTTCGGGAAGCAAATGTCTGACGGCGGAGGCTACAAAACCGATGCGCAAAGCCCCCGTCATTCCCTGACCGGCGCGTCGTGTCAGCAACATCGACCTTTCCATCTGCATCAGCGTCGCAACCGCTTCTTTCTGTAACACTTTGCCTGCCGGGGTCAGCGCCGTTATACGATTGGTTCGTTCAAAAAGCCGGGTGCCCAACGCCTCTTCCATATGACGGATCGCAGCGGTAAGGGGCGGCTGAGCCATATGCAGGCGCTCTGCCGCTTTCCTGATATTCATGGTCTCCGCAACAGCAAGAAACTGGCGAAGCTGACGCAGGGTGAGCATATCGCGATACCTTAAACGTATTAAGAAAGCCTCACGATAGTATTAGACACACTAGCAAGGCCGCCTGAAGATGCTTTCTGTATATATTCGCGGAGCAGAAATAACAATGAGCATACTCAGATCGTTGTCACTGACTTACCGAAGCCTAAATATGTTGCTGACCCTCCTTGTGATGTCGGCATCACCCACACTGGCTGTATCGAAAGAAAATGAAATCTCCGCGCCGATAAAGCGAACAGACAGGTACATTGTGCTTGCGGACGGAGGGCAACTCCATGTCAGGGAAGTCCGCCTGAAATCTGAAGGCAAGATACCGCAACCGCCTGTGCTGCTGATTCATGGCGCGCGGGTTCCCGGCCTCGCCTCTTTTGATTTGCCTGTCAAAGGCGGCTCTCTGGCAGCAGATCTGGCATTAGCAGGCTTTCGTGTGTACATCCTCGATCTGCGGGGGTATGGACTATCCAGCCGCCCGGCCGCGATGAATAGCCCTCCAGACCAATCGGCGCCGTTAATCCGCACTGCGGATGCCGTGACCGATATCGCTCACGCCGTGCAGGCTATTCAGGCGTGGAGCGGCGCCCCTCGCGTTAACCTCCTGGGATGGGCGACGGGAGGACACTGGGCGGGCGCTTATGCGGCCCAATACCCACAGAATGTGGAACGACTGGTGCTCTATAACACGCTTTATGGCGGAGCCACCCACCATCCGCTGCTGGGCCAGGGATCGCCGCTGGATGATCCTCAAAATCCGGGACATTTCAACGCAGCCAAATTTGGTGGCTGGAACCTGAGCACGCGGGACAGTCTGTTTGTCGCCTGGGATAGCAGCATACCCGTGGCGGATAAAACACAGTGGCGTGATGAAACAGTGAAACGCGCTTACGGCGATGCCGCACTGGCATCGGATAACACCTCGCAGCGCAGAACGCCACACAGTTTCAGGGCGCCGACAGGCGCCATGGCAGACAGCTTTGAGCTGGCGATGGGCAAAAAACAGTGGTCGGCAACCGCCTTAACCACCGTTCCCGTGTTGGTTATTCGCTCAGAACGTGATTTTTGGAGCCGGCCTGAAGATATGGACGCCATCATGAAAGATGCCCCTTTAGCCGAAAAGCTGGTCATTCCTGAGGCGACACATTTTGTCCATCTCGATAGAGATAACGCCGGCAGACAACGTTTTCTTCAGGGCGTCGTCAGATTTCTGGCGCAACCCCAGTCCAAACACGGCGCTTAATCCTCCGGCAGGTCGACAATCACCAGCGTGCCTGCGCTGCCCGGCAACACGCGGTGCGGCACGCCGGCCGCGGCCTGATACAGCTGGCCGGCCCGCACCACCACCTCTTCCCCCGCCACCTGCAGCCGCAGGTGGCCGCTGATCACCAGCAATCCTTCGCTGTAATCATGCACTTCATCCTCAATGCTGCGCGCGTCCATACGCAGCACTTTGATATTGGCCGCACCGACGCGGCCCAACACGCTTGAGCGCCAGGCCTCGGGCAGTTCGGCGGCCTGCAGATTTAAATCGAACAGCATCGGAATCCTCCGGGTGCATGAAAAAACGCACTCTAGCCCGATCCCGCCCCGCAGGGAAAGACGCTTTGGTTGCAGGTTATGACCGTTGGTTCTGAGGCGAAACGCGCCAGACGGACGCTTACGGCAGCAGCGTCGCCGCTTCACGATCGGCGATAATCAGCAGGTCCGGATGCAACATCAAAACGCTGGCAGGCACCTCGGCCTCCACCGGCCCGCAGATAATGCGCCGCAAGATGCCCGCTTTGTGTGAACCGTTGACGAGCAGCACCAGCTTTTTCGCGGCCATCACGCTCGCCGGCCCCAGGGTCACGTAATGATCGGGCAACCATTCAGCGCGGCCGCCGACTTCTTTCAGCAAGATTTCGGCCAGGTCCGGCCTGGCGGAAACCGGCACCCGGCAGGCGCCGTCTTCAAAGGCGGTGGTGCCCGGCAAATTGCCGCAGTAGTGGCCGTCTGCGCCGACGCCCATCACGATCGCGTCCAGCCCGCCATCCTCGGCGATACGTCGATCGTGCTGGAGGTAGTTGTCCGAATTCAAGACGTGCAGTTGCCGCTCGGGGATCGCCGCCGGGCCGAAGAACAGGCGATGGAGATTCTCCATGGTGACGCCGTAGCCCGACCGACCGGCGTAAGGAATTTCATCGAAATTATAGTAATGCGCATTGGCGAACTCCGCGTGGCCCTTGACGCGCGGGGCCAACAGCTCATACATCCGTTTGGGCGTCGAACCGGCGGTGATAGCCAGATTGACGCGCTGCGGACGCATCATATAACTCAACAGCAGGCCGGCGGCAAGCTCACTCATTTCCTGATAATCATTAGCAACGACAAGTTTCATTCCCTGCTCCTTTTTCCAAAAAAAAAACCTAACCGCCCTCCCGTTCTATTCGATGCCGGGGAGCCGTTAGGTTTTGCCTGATCGGGTCAGTAACAATCCGTTTGTTGTCAGGTTATGGCGGCCAGAAATGAAATGCAATCCGCGTTGTGTGATGCACGCCGCAATTGCAGCGATGCCTTTTCGCGCCCTACACCGGCACCCGGCGGCTGATCTCCACCACCTGATCGCTGGGCAGGTAGTAATAGTCCGTGACGTGCATGCCGTTGCGCACCATCAGCGCGAACAGATTGCGCTGCCAGGACGGTAGCCGGTCATCCGCCTCGCGGCGCACCACGGTTTCATGGCCGAGATAGTAGGTCGCTTCGTCGAAGTTCAGGCCGCATTTCTGCGCCTCGACGTGCTGCAAGAGTTGCGGAATGTTCGGCCGCTCCATAAAGCCATAGCTGGCCACGCCGCACCAAAAGCCCGGTGCCAGCTCACGCATCACCAGGCGTTCGGCATTCGCTACCCGCGGCTCGTTGACGATGGCGATGGTCAGCGCCAGCACGTTGGCGTGCAGCGAACCGTTGCGCTTGACCTGCCATTTCATTACCGGCGGCGTGCCCTGCAGGCTGCGGGTCAGGAATACCGCTGTACCCGGCACGCGCGGTACGGATTCACGGCGGATTTTCGCCAGGAAATCCTCTATCGGTACCATCGTTTCGCCCAGAGTGCGCGCGGCCGCCAACACCCCGCGATGCCAGATCAGCATCACGGTATAGACCGCGGCCGCCAACAGCAGTGGGATATAACCGCCCTGCAGCACCTTGGTCAGGTTGGCCGTCAGGAAACTCAGATCGACCACGAAGAAACACCCCGCGACCAACAGGCTGGAGAGCAGCCCCCAGCGCCACACCTCGCGCATGGCGACGAACAGCAAGCCGGTGGTCATGATCATGGTCAGCGAGACGGCGATGCCGTAGGCGGCGGCCAGATTGTCCGACGATTTGAAGAACACCGTCAGGAACAGCGTCACCACCATCAGCAGCCAGTTGATGGCGCCGATGTAGATTTGCCCGTAGCTCTCCTCGGTAGTTTGCTTAACCCGCAGCCGCGGCAACCAACCCAGTTGGATCGCCTGTCGGGTCATGGAAAATGCGCCGCTGATGATCGCCTGGCTGGCGATGATCGTCGCCAGGGTGGCCAGGATCACCAGCGGGATCAGCAGCGCCGGCGGGCATAAACGGAAGAAGATGTTTTGCGTGACGTCGGCGCCGCTCAGGATCAGCGCGGCCTGCCCGGCGTAGTTGAGCAACAGACTGGGAAAAACGATGCCGAACCAGGCCAGCCAAATCGGCCGTTTGCCGAAATGCCCCATGTCGGCGTACAACGCCTCGGCACCGGTGACGCACAGAAACACGCCGCCCAGCACCAGGAAACTGGTCAGCCCGTTGGAGAACAAAAAATGAATGCCGTACAGCGGATTCAGCGCCAACAGTACCGCCGGGTGTTGAACAATGCCCCACACGCCCAGCGCCGCGATCGACAGGAACCACAGCGCCATGATCGGCCCGAACACGCGGCCGATGCGCGCGGTGCCCAGCGGCTGAATGGCGAACAGGCTGAGTAAAATCACCACCGCCGCTGGCAGAATATAGGGCTGCGACGCCGGCAGCACGATGTTCAGCCCCTCGAGGGCGGAGAGCACCGAGATGGCCGGCGTGATGGCGCCGTCGCCGTAAATCAGCGCCGCGCCGAACAGGCCGGCGAACAACACCAGCGGCCGGGACTTCTGCTTGCTGACCAGCAGCGACATCAGCGCCATGATGCCGCCCTCACCGCGGTTGCCAATGCGCATGGCGAACATGGCGTATTTGAGCGAGGTGACGATCACCAGAGTCCAGAAAATCAGCGACAGCAGGCCGAGGATCACCGGCGCCGAAGGCGCATCGCCGGAGAGAAACAGCACGGTTTTCAGGGTGTACAGCGGGCTGGTGCCGATATCGCCGAACACCACGCCCAATGCGCCCAACGCCAGCGGCGCCAGACCGCTTTTGTTCGCCCCTTCCGTATCATTGCCGACAGACATCTGCTCGCTCCTTAGCGTTGCGCCGAGAGTTAAAATTATTGTCACTTTATTACCGGCGTGCCACTCGTCCGGCAGGATAAGCATAACCTAACCGTCATCTTCACGGGTTACAGTATCGCGCGTTTGCGGCGCAGAAACCGCCGCCGGTGAGCAACGGTTGAGAAACGCCGCCGCAGGATGGTCTATAGTGCTTATGCGATTGTCACTTTCTTGTTTGCGCGCGCCGTGGGAGAAGTGAAATGAACGTCCGGCTCAACACTCATGTTTCCGCCCGGCGCCTGCTGCCCAACGGCTGGGACGTCATCGCCTTTCCGCTGATCATCGGCCTGATCGCCATGATGGCTATCGGCCTGCACCAAACCCTGCAACCGCTCGCGACGCTGAAAACGCAGGCGGTATCGCTCGATCCCGCCAACCTGCCGGAATACGCCCTGCGCACCACGCTGCGCATGCTGGTGGCGATGGTGGCTGCGTTGGCGTTCTCGCTGGTCTACGGCACCCTGGCGGCCAAGAGCCGGCGCGCCGAGAAAGTGCTGGTGCCGATCCTCGATATTCTGCAGTCGGTGCCGGTGCTCGGTTACATCTCCTTCACCGTGACCTTCTTCATCGCCCTGTTCCCTGGCCGGGTGCTGGGGGTCGAGCTGGCGGCAATGTTCGCCATCTTCACCAGCCAGGCGTGGAACATGACCTTCAGCTTCTATCAGTCGCTGCGGACCGTGCCGCGCGATTTGCAAGAAGTGGCGCGCGGTTTCCATCTCAGCCCGTGGCAACGCTTCTGGAAGCTGGACGCGCCGTTCGCCATGCCGGGCCTTATCTGGAACATGATGATGTCGATGTCCGGCGGCTGGTTCTTTATCGTGGCGTCGGAAGCGATCACCGTCGGCAACAACACCTTTACATTGCCGGGTATCGGCGCCTATCTCGCGCAGGCGATCCTCAGCAAGGATCTGCACGCCATCGGCTGGGTGTTGTTCACCATGACGGGGGTGATCCTGGCCTACGACCAGCTGCTGTTCCGGCCATTGGTGGCATGGGCGGATAAATTCCGCATGGAAACGACCCGCTCGGCGAGCGCCCCGACCTCCTGGCTGTTGAATCTGATGCGCCGCACGCGCCTGATCCATCTGCTGCTGACGCCCCTGGGCGCGTTGCTGGCTAAAACCGCGCGCCTGAAACTGAGCCTGCCCGCCCGCTCGCCGCGCCGCACCGACCCCGTCAAACGCCAACGGCGCTCGCGCGTTATCGACCGCTGCTGGAGCGCCGTCGTGATCCTGGCGACGCTTGCTGTGGCCTGGCGCGTCATTCTGTATGTGCAGACCGGCGTGACGCTCAATGACGTGGGCCAGGTGATGGTGCTGGGGTTGATCACGCTGCTGCGCGTGACCGTGCTGATCGCCCTGTCATCGCTGATCTGGGTGCCGCTCGGCGTGCTGATCGGCCTGCGCCCGGCGTTGGCCGGGAAAATCCAGCCGATAGCCCAGTTTCTGGCTGCGTTTCCGGCCAACCTGCTGTTCCCGGTATTCGTCATCACCATCGTACATTTCCAACTGAATCCCGATATCTGGCTGTCGCCGCTGATCGTGCTCGGCACCCAGTGGTACATCCTGTTCAACGTGGTGGCGGGCGCCAGCGCACTGCCCAACGACTATCGCGAAGCCGCCGCCAACTTCCATATTCGCGGTTGGCAATGGTGGCGCCAGGTGATGCTGCCAGGTATTTTCCCCTATTACGTCACCGGCGCCATCACCGCCTCAGGCGGCGCCTGGAACGCCAGCATCGTGGCCGAGCTCGTTCAATGGGGCAGCACCCAGGTGAAAGCACACGGGCTGGGCGCTTACATCGCCGAAACCACCACCGCCGGCGATTTCCCCAAGATTATTTTAGGCATCGCCGTGATGTCGTTGTTCGTCACGCTGTTCAACCGCTTGCTGTGGCGCCCGCTTTACGCCTATGCAGAATCCCGCTTCCGCATCGATTAAGGAGCCGTTCAGATGTCAGAACTTCACCCAACGCAGACGGCCCGCACGCCCGGCGAGGAAATTTTAGCGGTCAACGCGGTCAGCCATGGTTATGACAAGGCGCACGGCGAGCTGCTGATCCTCGACGGCGTCAATTTGTCGCTGCGGGCGGGCGAGATCGTCGGGCTGCTGGGCCGATCAGGTTCAGGCAAATCGACGCTGCTGCGCATCATCGCCGGCCTGGTTACCCCCACCGCCGGTGCGGTGAACTATTTGGGGCGGCCGTTGAACGGCCCCGCCCAAGGCGTCGCCATGGTATTTCAAACCTTTGCGCTGTTCCCCTGGCTTACGGTGCTGCAAAACGTCGAGGCCGGGCTGGAGGCGCTGGGCGTCGCCCTTGCCGAACGGCGCGAGCGGGCGCTGGCGGCCATCGACCTGATCGGCCTGGACGGCTTCGAAAACGCCTACCCGCGCGAACTCTCCGGCGGCATGCGGCAACGCGTGGGCTTTGCGCGCGCGTTGGTGGTGGACCCGACGCTGCTGCTGATGGATGAGCCGTTCTCGGCGCTGGACGTATTGACCGCCGAAACGCTGCGTACCGACCTGCTGGACCTGTGGACCGAGGGACGGATGCCGATCAAATCGGTGCTGATCGTCACGCACAATATCGAGGAGGCGGTTTTCATGTGCGATCGCATCCTGTTGCTCTCGTCCAACCCCGGCCGGGTGATCGCCGAAATCAAGGTGCCGTTCAGTCACCCGCGCAACCGGTTGGATCCGCAATTCCGCCGTCTGGTGGACGATGTGTACGCCAAGATGACCGCCCGCCCACATGACGGCAACGTCAAAAAAGGGTTGAAGCTCGGCACATGGCTGCCGCACGTCTCCACCAACCTGATCGCCGGCCTGATCGAAACGCTGGCCGCCGCGCCCTATTTCGGCCGCGCCGACATGCCGGAGATCGCCCTTTCGCTGCATCTGGAGGTGGATGAACTGTTCCCCATCGCCGAAGTGCTGCAGTCGCTGGGTTTCGCCGACGTGCGTGAGGGCGATATCTTCCTGACGCCGCCGGCGCGCGCTTTCGCCGATGGCGACGTCCAGGCGCGCAAAGTGCTGTTCGCGGAGCATCTGCTGCGCTATGTACCGCTGGCCGCGCTGATCAAAAACGTGTTGGACGAACGGCCGGGTCATCGCGCGCCGCGCGTGCGCTTCGAGCAGGAACTGGAGGACTCGCTGTCGGACAGCGCCGCCAAAGAGACGCTGGATACGGTCATCAACTGGGGCCGCTACGGCGAGATCTTCTCCTACAACGATCAAACGGCGTTCTTCAGCCTGGAGGACGTCGAGTTTTAAGCGAGCCGGCGCTCTTCGGCTTCGCGGCGCAGCCACTGCCGCAGGTTTTCGCCTTCCTGCGACAGTTCGCTATCCAGGCGAGCACACAGGTAATAATCACGGCCGTCGTCGATCGGCAGATCGAACATTTTGATCAACTCGCCGCTGTCAAGATACTGGGCAATTAACGGCTCGCGCATCAATGCACACCCCAATCCCGCCTGCACCGCCGCCAGCGTCAGCAATCCGTCTTCGAACATCGGCCCTATGCTGCGCAGCGGGCGTTTAACGCCGGACTGCTGAAACCATTGCATCCAGGTATTGCGTTCCTCGTCGTGCAGCAGCGGCAGCGTCGCCAGCTGATCCGGCGTATCGAGCAAACCGTGCAGTTTACTGAATGCCCGGCTGCACACCGGCACCATTTGGCCGGACATCAGCTTTTCGCTGCGATAGCCGGTCCACTGCCCAACCCCGAAGCGGATCGACAGATCGGCGGCGTCGCTCAGGTAATTGCGGTGGTTGGCGTAAACCACATTGATGTCGATATCCGGATTTTCCCGCAGAAAGCCGCGCAGCCGCGGAATGAACCAGCCCATGCCGAACAGCGGGATCAGGCTGATGGTGACCTGCCGCGATGCGGACTGCTCGCGCACGTGTTCGGTCGCCTGGCGCAGCACGTTAAACGCCGAGCGGATCGAGCGGTAATATTCCCGCCCCTCGCCGCGCAGCACCAGATGGCGCCCCTGCCGTTCGGTCAACGGCATCTGCAAGAATGCCTCCAGCGTTTTCAGCTGATGGCTGACCGCCGAGGGCGAAATCATCAGCTCCTTCGCCGCCGCGCTGATGCTGCCCAGGCGCGCGATGGCCTCGAACGCCCGCACGGCGCGCAGCGGCGGATCGTTCGGCAGCATCGGCAACGGCTCATCGTACTGTTCTGTTTTTTTCATATATCGATTGTTTTATGGAAAATTCGGAAGAAGGGTTTATTTAATATAAATAAAAATCAACGCATTAAAATCACTCGTTTTTTGTATAAGAAAGTATTTTTCCGTATTTTACAATTTTTTTAAATTCTCTACTGTGAGCCTCCTGACTCATTATCTCCGGACTCTCCCTATGGATACGCTGGTACAGCAGACCGTCAACGGTTTGATGCTCGGCAGCATCTATGCGCTGATCGCGCTCGGCTACACCATGGTGTACGGCATCCTGCGCATCATCAACTTCGCGCACGGCGACGTGCTGATGATCGGCGCGCTCAGCGCGCTGTCGGCGATCGGCGTGCTGCAGCATCATTTCCCCGCGTTACCGCCCTACGCCACGCTGCTGCTGGCGGCCCTGTTCGCCATGTCCGTCTGCGCCATTACCTCGATGGCGATCGAACGTCTGGCCTATCGCCGGTTGCGCACTGCACCGCGCCTGGCCCCGCTGATCAGCGGCATCGGCGTCTCGCTGCTGCTGCAAACCCTGGCGATGCTGATCTGGTCACGCAATCCCCTGATGTTTCCGCAGCTGTTGCCGATGACGCCCATCGCCCTGACCGCAGGCAGCGCCGAACATGCGCCGGCGGTGATCACCGGCACCGCGATCGTCACGCTGGCGGTGGCCGTGGCGGTCATGGCCGGCCTCTGGCTGCTGGTCGAACACAGCCGTTTCGGCCGCGCCATGCGCGCCACGGCGGAAAACCCGCAGGTCGCCGGCCTGATGGGCATCAGTCCTGACCGCATCATCGTTCTGACCTTTGCGCTCGGCGGCGCGCTGGCGGCGGTAGCCGGCATCATGATGGCCAGCAACTACGGCAACGCCGGTTTCTCGATGGGCTTTTTGCCCGGCATCAAAGCCTTTACCGCCGCCGTGCTCGGCGGCATCGGCAACCTGCGCGGCGCGATGCTCGGCGGTTTGCTGCTGGGGCTGTTCGAATCGCTGGGCACCGGCTATCTCGGCGAGCTGACCGGCGGCGTCTTCGGCAGCAACTACCAGGACGTGTTTGCGTTTCTGGTGCTGATCGCCGTGCTGGTCTTCCGCCCCTCCGGGCTGTTGGGCGAACGCATCGCCACGCGCGCATAAGGACATCACGATGACCGTTTTAACTTCCACGCTTCCCCTGGCCACGCCTCGGCGCGCCAGGCTGGGGCTCACGCTGTTCATTCTCGCCCTGCTGCTGGCACCCTGGGTAGCGGGCGCCGCCGGCGGCAACTACTGGGTGCGCGTCATCGACTTCGCACTGCTGTACCTGATGCTGGCGCTCGGGCTGAACATCGTGGTGGGCATGACCGGATTGCTGGACATGGGCTTTATCGCTTTTTACGCCGTTGGCGCCTATCTGGCCGCGCTGCTGTCGTCACCGCATCTGACGCAGCAGTTCCCGCTGCTGCTGCAGTGGTTCCCCGGCGGACTGCACCTGTCGATGCTGTGGCTGATCCCGCTGGCGGCGCTGCTGGCGGCGGCGTGCGGCATTCTGCTCGGCGCGCCGACGCTGCGGCTGCGCGGCGACTATCTGGCGATCGTCACGCTCGGTTTCGGCGAGATCGTGCGTATTTTGATGCGCAATCTCGACCGACCGGTCAACCTCACCAACGGCCCCAAAGGCATTTCCGGCATCGACCCGGTCAGCCTGTTCGGCCTGAAGTTTTCCGGCATGCATGAGTGGTTCGGCGTGCGTTTCTCCGGCCTGTACCTCTATTACTACCTGTTCGCCGCGCTGCTGCTGGCGATCCTGTTTATCAGCCTGCGGTTGCAAAACTCGCGCATTGGCCGCGCGTGGACGGCGATCCGCGAAGACGAGGACGCCGCGCGGGCGATGGGCATCAACACCCGCAACTTCAAGCTGCTGGCCTTCGCCATCGGCGCCACCTTCGGCGGCGTGGCCGGCGCGCTGTTCGCCGCGTTTCAGGGCTTCGTGTCGCCGGAATCGTTCACCCTGCAAGAGTCGATCGCCGTGCTGGCGATGGTGGTGCTCGGCGGCATGGGACACATCCCCGGCGTGATCCTGGGCGCGCTGCTGCTGGCCGCCCTGCCGGAGCTGCTGCGCAGCAGCATGGGGCCGCTGCAGCAGGCGCTGTTCGGTCAGGTGCTGATCGACCCGGAAATTATCCGCCAACTGTTTTACGGCCTGGCGCTGATCCTGGTGATGCTGTATCGCCCGGCGGGCCTGTGGCCGGCCCGCCACCTAAGAGGAAACGCCACATGACGCCTTTGCTCGCTTTACACCACGTCAGCAAACGCTTCGGCGGCCTGACGGCGGTGGATGACGTCAGCATGAGCATCCGCCAGGGAGAGATCTACGGCCTGATCGGGCCGAACGGCGCCGGTAAAACCACCTGCTTCAATCTTATCACCGGCCTGTACCGTGCCGACGAGGGCGAATTTCGCCTGTCGGGCCAGCGCTACAGGCCCCAGGCGATCGATAAAGTGGCGCAGGCCGGCATCGCCCGCACCTTCCAGAACCTGCGGCTGTTCAACGAAATGAGCGTGCTGGAAAACGTAATGGTCGGCTGCCACGTACGCACCCGCAACGGCCTGTGGGCGGCAATCGCCCGCCACCGCCGCGCCAGGGAGGAAGAACAGGCGGTGCGCGACAAGTCCCATGCGCTGCTGGAGTATGTCGGCATCGGCCAATTCGCCCATTACCGCGCCGGGGATCTCGCCTACGGCCACCAGCGCCGTCTGGAGATCGCCCGCGCGCTGGCGACCGAGCCCCGGCTGCTGGCGCTGGACGAACCGGCGGCCGGCATGAACGCCGGAGAAAAAGTGGCGCTGCGCGAGCTGCTGCTGCGCATTCGCGACAGCGGCAAAACGCTGCTGTTGATCGAACACGACGTCAAGCTGGTGATGGGCCTGTGCGATCGCCTGACGGTGCTGGATTACGGCAAAGCGATTGCCGAAGGCGAGCCGGCGCAGGTGCGGCGTGAACCGGCGGTCATTCAGGCCTATCTGGGAGGCGGCGCGCATGTCTGAAGCCCTGCTGAGCGTTAAACGACTCAAAGTGTCTTACGGTGGCATTCATGCGGTCAAAGGCATCGATTTTACGGTCAACGCCGGCGAACAGGTCACGCTGATCGGCGCCAACGGCGCGGGCAAGACCTCCAGCCTGCGGGCGCTGACCGGGCTGCAGCCGTTCGAGGGCGACATCCTGTTCGACGGCCGTTCAATTCGCGGCGTGCCGCCGCACCGTTTGCTGCAACAGGGGCTGGTGATGGTGCCGGAAGGTCGCGGCATTTTCACCCGACTGACGGTGCGAGAAAACCTGCAGCTGGGCGCCTATGCGCGCCGTGACAAACCGGCGGTGCGGCACGATTTCGAACGGGTATGCGCCACCTTCCCGCGCCTGAACGAGCGCCTGCATCAACCGGCCGGGCTGCTTTCGGGCGGCGAGCAGCAGATGGTGGCGATGGGCCGCGCGCTGCTCAGCCGCCCGCGCCTGTTGATATTGGACGAACCGTCGATGGGGCTGGCGCCGATTGTGGTGGAGGCCATTTTTTCGGTCATCAAACGGTTGGCCCGTGACGGCGTCACGCTATTGCTGGTCGAGCAAAATGCCCGCCTGGCGCTGGAGTCTACCGATCGCGCCTATGTGTTGGACAGCGGCAGCCTGAGCCACAGCGGCCGCTCCGCCGCGATGCTGGACGATGAAAAAATCAAACAGATCTATTTGGGTGAATAACCGTTGTTACCTTTAACCGCACCAGGAGTATGACATGCAGCAGAACTTTCGCATCAAGCCGTTGGCGCTGGCCGCCGTGACGATGATCCTGAGCCTCCCGGCGCTGGCGGACGACACCGTGCTGATCGGCCTGGCCGGGCCGCTGACCGGCCCTTCCGCCCGCATCGGCAAAGATCTCGAAAACGGCGCGCGGCTGGCGATCGCCGACGCCAACGCGCAAAAACCGACGCTGAACGGCAAATCGGTCACCTTCAAATTGCTGTCCGAGGACGATCAGTCCGATCCGCGCACCGCCGTGGCCGTGGCGCAGCGTTTGGTCGACGAGGGCGTGGCCGGCGTGGTCGGCCACTGGAACACCGGCACCAGCATTCCGGCGGCGCGCATCTACCACGACGCCGGCATCGCCCAGGTGGCACCGGTCGCCACCGGCCACGGCTACACGCAGCAAGGCTTTGACACCAGCTTTCGCGTGATGGGCCACGACGACGACGGCGGCAACTATGCCGGGCAGTATGCGGTGAAAACGCTAAAAGCCCAGCGCATCGCGGTGATCGACGATCGCACCGCCTTTGGCCAAGGCCTGGCGGACGAGTTCATCAAATCGCTGCAGGCCCAGGGCGTGCAGCCGGTCACCCGCGAGTACGTCGACGACAAGACCGTCGATTTCAGCGCCGTGCTGACCACCGTGCGCAGCAAAAACGCCGATCTGATCTTCTTCGGCGGCGTGGACTCTCAGGCGGCGCCGCTGGCGCGCAAACTGAAACAGCTGGGCATGAACGCGCAACTGATGGGCGCCGGCGGCTTTGTCAGCCAGACCTTCCTGACGCTAGCGCAGCGGGAAGGCGAAGGCGTGGTGGCGCTGGAGCCGGGGCTGCCGCTGGAACAGATGCCGGGCGGCAAGGCGTTTGAACAAGCCTACCGCGATCGTTACCACACCCACATCGAACTGCATGCGCCCTTCGCCTACGACGCCACCCGGGTGCTGATCGCCGCCATCGAACAGGCCGGCTCGGCCAATCCGGCCGATTACCTGCCGAAACTGCGCGCCATACATTACCAGGGCGTGACCGGCGCCATTGCCTTCGATGCGCAGGGCAACCTGCAACAGCCGAGCTTCACCCTGTACCGGGTAGTGGACGGCAAATGGCAGCCGCAAACCGTGTTGGGCGGCGCCAAACCACAATAAATCAAGAGGAGCAAGGCGATGAGCTGTGCAAACAACGAATTGGGCATTTTGGCCCGCAGAAAAATCGAAGCGGAGATCATCAAACCGATCTACCAGATCCTGGTGCGTGAAATCGGCAAGGCGCGCGCTCAGGCGGTGATCGGCGAAGCCATCGAGAATGCCGCCATCGCGGCGGGCAAGCAGTTCGCCGCTCAGGAGCCGAACGGCGCGGATCTGCGCAGCTTCGCCGCCTTGCAGTACCTGTGGGAAAAAGACGATGCGCTGCGCGTCGATGTGATCAACCAGGACGAACAGCACTTCGACTATAACGTCACCCGCTGCCGCTACGCCGAGATGTATCACGAGATGGGGCTGGGGGAAATCGGCCACCTGCTCTCCTGCGCGCGCGACAGCCAGTTTATCGTCGGCTATGCCCCGGAAGTCGAGCTGCAGCGCAGTCAAACCATCATGTCCGGCGCTCCCTGCTGCGATTTCCGCTACACCGCCAAAACGCCGGGAGAAGAACAATGACGTATCGGGTCAACGGCGAGCGCCTGTGGCAAAGCCTGCACGCGATGGCACAGTTCGGCGCCATCGCCGACAACGGCGTCACCCGGCTGGCGCTCAGCGAAGAGGACCGACGGGCGCGCGACCAGCTGCGTCTCTGGGCGCTGGAGGCCGGTTGCAGCGTGCGCGTCGATCGGATGGGCAACATGTTCCTGCGCCGCGAAGGCTCGCGGCCCGAGCTGGCACCGGTGGTCACCGGTTCTCACGGCGACTCGCAGCCCCGCGGTGGTCGTTTCGACGGCATCTACGGCGTGCTGGCCGGGTTGGAGGTTATTCGCAGCCTTAACGATCGGCAGATCGTCACCGAACGCGCAATTGAAGTGATCAACTGGACCAACGAAGAAGGCGCGCGCTTCGCGCCGGCGATGATCGCCTCCGGGGTGTTCGCCGGGGTATTCGATCTCGAGTTCGGCCTGTCGCGCCGCGACGAGCATGGCGTCAGCCTCGGCGAGGCGCTGGAACGCATCGGCTACGCCGGTGAGCATCCGGTGGGCGGCATACCGATCCACGCCGCCTTCGAGCTGCACATCGAACAGGGGCCGATTCTGGAAGCCGAGCACCTCGACATCGGCGTCGTGACCGCCGCACAAGGGCAGCGCTGGTATGAGCTGGAAGTCGTCGGCTTCAGCGCCCATGCCGGCACCACGCCGATGGATCGCCGCCGCGACGCCCTGCTGGGCTTCACCGAGCTGGTGACGGCGGTCAACGGTATCGGCTGGGATTTCGCGCCCGACGCGCGCGCCACGGTGGGCATGGCGCAAATCACCCCCAATTCACGCAACGTGGTGCCGGGCCGGGTCTTTTTCAGCGTCGAATTCCGTCATCCAGAGGAAGCAACCCTGGAGCAGATGGAGCAGCGCCTGCTGGCAGCGGTAAACCACGTCAACGGCGGCGGCCTGACCGTTCGCGCCGAACGCATCTTTCAGTATCCTCCGATCGCTTTCGATCGGGGCTGCATCGACAGCGTACGCCACGCCGCGCAAGCGTTGGGCTATCGCCATCGCGACATGATTTCCGGCGCCGGCCACGATGCCTGTTACCTTAACCGCGTCGCCCCGACCGCCATGATTTTCATCCCCTGCGTGGACGGCATCAGCCACAACGAACGGGAAGACATCACCCCCGCCTGGGCTGCCGCCGGTGCCGACGTCTTGCTGAACGCGCTGCTGGCGCACGCCGGCGCCTGATCCTCGCCCCGGCTTTTCGCCGGGGCAAAAAATATTCAACAAAACGGTTGAATATTAGCCTGCCTGTTCTATATTCAACCATATGGTTGAATTATCTTCCTCTCAGCTGGACGCCATTTTTCATGCGCTGGCCGATCCGACCCGCCGCTCGATGTTGCGCGCGCTGGCCGGCGGCGAGCGCAGCATCGGCGAACTGGCCGCGCCGTTGCAGATGTCGTTCGCCGGCGCCTCCAAGCACGTGAAAGCACTGGAACATGCGGGCCTGGTGCAACGCACCGTGCAGGGAAGAAACCATATCTGCCGGCTCGAACCCGAGCCTATGGCGCAGGCCATGCAATGGCTGCAAACCTATGAACATTTCTGGACTGAACGGCTGGATGCGCTCGAACAAGCGCTGCAGCAGCCCGAACAGCTTCCTCCCAAGGAGTGAACCATGAATGATTACGGCATGATTATCGAACCCGGCACGCTGCGCATCCAGCGGCTGCTGCCCGGCCCCATCGAACGGGTGTGGGCCTACCTGACCGAATCCGACAAGCGCGCCACCTGGCTGGCGGCCGGTGCCATGAAGTTGGAAAACGGCGCGCCGCTGGAGCTGGAGTTTCGCAACTCCGATCTGGCGGGCGAGCACGAACAACCGCCGGCCAAGTACAAACAGCACGGCGGCTGCGTCAGCAACCGCGGCCACATCACCTGCCTGTTCCCGCCGCGCCTGTTAAGCTTTACCTGGGCGGAACAGGATCAAGGGCGTCCTTCCGAAGTGACCTTTGAACTGACGGAGCAAGGAAACGCAGTGCTGCTGACGGTGACCCACCGGCGGTTGGCTAACCGCGACGAAATGCTCAGCGTCGCCGGCGGCTGGCATACCCATCTGGATATCCTGCTGGATCGCCTGCACGATCGCGCGCCGCAACCATTCTGGAGCACCCATGCCCGGCTGGAAGAAGAGTACCGCGCCCGCCTGTAATTAGCTCTCGTCCCTGCGCCTGAACGCCAGATAGCCGGCGATCAGCGTGAAACTGCCGACCAGCAACACCAGTAGGATAAACCCGTGGTGATTGCTGGCCAGCGGGATCCCCCCGACGTTCATGCCGAAGAAACCGGCGACAATATTGATCGGCAGCGCCAGCACGGTGATCACCGTCAGGGTATAGAGCGTGCGGTTATTCTGCTCCATCAGCTTGGCGCCCAGCTCTTCCTGCAGCAGCCGGATGCGTTCGGTCAAACTGGCGAGATCGTTCAACACCACGGTGAACTCTTCGGTGAACTGCCGCAGATCCTGCACCACCTCACGGCTCAGCCAAGTCGGTGGCCGGTTCAAGAGGCGAAACAACGCAGCCGGCTCCGGCGCCAACAGGCGCTGAAAGCGCAACAGCATGCGGCGCATGCGCCCCAGCTCGGTGCGGTTGCGCTTGACGCGGTGAGTCAGCAAACGATCCTCGATGGTATCGACATACTGGTTGGCCTGCCGCACCACCTGCTCCAACACCTCCTCCTGCTCTTCCAGCAGATGCGCCAGCAGTTCGGTTGACGACGCCAGCTGCAGCGTCGTCAGGCGGCCAAGCAGCCTTTCGATCAGCCGCACCGGTTTGTGACGCACGGTCACCACCAGCCCGCGGCAGCAATACAGCCACAGCGTCGCCGTTTCCGGGTTGCTGTCCTCGGGGTGAAAGATCACGTCGTTGAGCACGGCGAACAGATCGTCCCCCTGGCGTTCAATGCGTGTGGTGTGGGATCCGTGGCGAATTTCGTGAAAGAAAAAATCGGAAATGGCGAAATGGTTTTTCAGCCACTTCTCCGCCGCCGCGTGATTGAGATTCAGGTGCAGCCAAACAAAACCGTCGCCGGGCGGCAATGTCTGATAGGCCTGACAAACCTGCTGCGAGTTAAGACGCGCCGGCGGTTTGCCGGAGCGAAATAGGTGGCCGTAGATCAACCCGGTCACTTCATCATCGAAATCCAGCTTGTGCATCTTTTCCGTTAACCTTTGCGCCATCACGCCCTTTCCTGCCTATTGCCGTTAACCCAAAACGTCACCCGCTGTTATAGCAATCTTTATCTGCCAACGTTAATGATTTTCAATGTTCCTGATGATTAATATTTTCGTCATAAAAACGTCATTTACATTCAAAATAGTTTTCACTTCTGGCCCGTTCAGCGCCGGCACAATGGCGAAATGAATATAGCGACTGATACCCTCCATCATGCAAGACACATTCATTTAAGGAACACGAACAATAAGGAGATAGCGACAATGAACAAGTTTATTATCGGAGGATGGAGCCAGTCTCTGACTGGCCAGCCCCGCAAAGCGTTCGATGTCATGATGTATGGCATGGTGACCAACCTTGATGGATTGACCACAGGCACAGCCGCTCATCCAGGCTGGAGCCCGGAAAAGCAAAATAAACCCGATACTCTTCCCGGTTTCAAAGGAAAGACGCTCTGGGTTTATGGCGGCGGCGGATGCTCCCCGCAGCAAAAGCCGGCAAATGAGGATGACGTGTTGCGGATCGTCGCGGCCACGGTAGACCGGGGCTGGGATGGCGTCGATTTTGATGACGAATGCAATATGAACACCGAGCGGGTCATCGAAGCCATGAAACGGCTAAAAGAGGCTCGAAAAGAGGCCAGCTTCGGTTTTATTGCCGGTTATTCTTACAACCACCCCAATACGGAAAGCGGCAAAAAGCTCAACGAGAAAGTCAAAAAAATCATTCGGTCAGACCAATGCGATCGCTTTATCCATTACTGTTATGCCGCGGCGATGTGGAGCAATGACGATATTCTCGCGAATGTAATCCCGGCATTAAGGCAATCATTGGCAAACGGCGCCGAGAATAAAAAGTGCATTCTGGCCCTGACGACCAAAGGATTGACCGACTGGAATTTACATTATTTCATCGATCAGATACTGGACTTTAACCTTGGCGGATTATTTATTTGGAATTACGCTAACCTGACGGATGAACATTATAAAATCATCACGGACAGATTAGGTCATTAGCAAACCCGACCCGTCATCGCCTGAAAAGCGGCCGCATTCGCGGTCGCTTTTCAGATAAAGCATGCGCTATTCAATAAACCCCAGCTTGAACTGCGCCTTACCCGCCAGCGAGGTCAATTCAGGCGCCTCCGGGTAGCGAGTCAGAAGCGGGAAAAATACGGCGCCGCCGATAATGCTGCGGCTTTTTGAATCCGCCGGGCGCAAGCCCCAGATATTCTGGTATGTCATCGGCACAAGCTGGCCGTCAACCAGCGCATTGCCAATATACAGCATGATATGGCCAGGGATGTACACCAGCGTGATGAATGGCTTACCGTGCTCTTTGAGATAGCGCAACCGGTCACGGGTGTTCGCTTGAGCAAGATCAACCACCCGGTTTGCCGCCTGTATCTGCGCGGCGGAATTTCTGGGAAGAAATATCCCAAAAGGCATCAACAGGCTGCGCAGTTCGGCGGAGCAGTCATTATTGAAGTTAGAGTTCCCCCAACCATAGGGCCTGCCGTTCATCGACTGCATCAGGGTGGCAAGATGCTCAGGCGTCATTTCCCACGGCATGGCGGCAAACTCCCCTGCCGGCAAAACGACCCGGCGCATCTGTGCGTGGCCATCCGCTCGGCGAACCGGCACGGCGACGACAAAATGTCCCTGACGATGCCGGTAAAATGGCAACATCGTGCCGTGGCGCGCCGTAAAATAAAATTGGCCGCCGGCTTGCACCGAGACCGGCTGTTTAATGAATGCCCCCAGATTTTTCTCCGCCAGCGCCAGCCATTCGGTGACAAACTGCCGATCCACCGCCGCGATGTCTTCGCTATGCACCCATCCGATCACCGTAGGCGACGCGACGTAGTTCCAGCGTTTATCGCGGCTTTGCGTAATAACGTATACCGGCGTACCGGGACGGATAGATGAATCCTGCAAATTATCAAACGGATAACCCTGTCCAGCCAGGCGAGGATCGTCATAAGCCGGATCGGCCGTCGGCAGGATCCTGACCAGCGTTTCCCGGACTGCAATGCCCCTGCCCGCAGGATGGAACTCCTTATCCATGTCGGCCGACGCGTTATCTCTGACTTGCTGTTTCCAGCGGTCAGTGTGAGTCCTGAAGTTTTCCCCCCAGGAGACACTTTCACTTCCCAGGTATTTATCCATTGCGGCATCACGGCGGCTTTGCGCTTCACGGTTCAGGACGGAAGCGATGTAATGCGGATTCCAGGGGGATTGATCATTCGGCCCCATGCCAAAATAGTGGGATTTGAGGGCGGAGAAATGGCGCTGCTGCGCGGCGGCATCCATCACGGGCACCTGCCGTTGCGGGCCATAGGGGATCCATTTATCGACAGATTGCGAGTAGTTACCCAGCGGGAATAGCGATTTGGTCGGATCGACAGGGGTTGTCGCTACGGCGTCTTGAGGTGGCTCTCTGACCGGCGCACTATGGCAGGCCGACAACAACAGAAGCATCATCAATACAAAGGGTTTTATTCCATTAGGCATTTTTTATCATCTCCGTGACAGGTGAAAATTTCTTCTTCATCCTGACCAGAAGTGATTGCAAATGATACTCAATAACACTATCGATTGACGCCCGGTTGAGGAACAAAACGCAAAAGCAAGCCCGCCCGCTTGCTCCTGCGCCCTCACATTCTCACCACGCCAACAGACGTTCCAGCGCCGCCGCCGGCCCTTTACGGCCGATAAGCGCCGCCCGATGCCAGATAGAGCCGCTGTCGCTCACCCACTGCTCGCTTACCCACTGGCGCCGGGCCAGGCTGCGCAGCGCCTGGATGCTGTCGACGGTGTTATACACCAGCCAGGCGCCGAACAATACGCCAGCCAAGGCGATCCACAGATTAACCGTTGCCGCCAGCTGCGCGATCAACAACAGCAACAGCGCCATCTGCAGTAAGGTTTTAGCGGTGAAAGCGCACAGAAAGAAGGTCCGCATCCGGTTTTCCAGCGCAAAACAGGGGTTGGTTAACACCTGGCGGGTTTCCTGTACCGGAATGCCTTGCACATAGACCATCCATTGCGAAGCCCGCCGGGGATTCATCGCCACGCCCTTTTCCGCCAGCTGGTGTAACCGCATCGAAACGGCCACCGGCCAGACGAGTGCGAGCAGCAGGCAATAGAAGAACGCCGCACTGACGCCGCACACGCCCAATCCGATCGCGGCCAGCACCGCCAGCAGAGCCTTGCCGGAGTAAAACCAAAACGGCACCACTTGGTAATTCATAAAGTTCCCTTTTAAGTCCATTAACCAGTCCGATAGATTACTCCCTTATCAAGGCGTTAAACGCGAGGGAACAAAAAATTTTTGCTGTTGCGCAGAACGCGATCGGCCCCTCTATCCTGCGCCGCCAAACCTGCTACCCTGCGCCTTTTGATTTTTGACAGGAGTCTTCCATGCGCCAACGCATCATTGTCTGCCCGCTGATTGAAAACGATAACGCCTTCCTGCTGTGTAAAATGGCCGCCCACAAAGGCGTATTTCCCGGCCAATGGGCGCTGTCCGGCGGCGGCGTCGAACCAGGTGAGCAGATAGAACAGGCGCTGCGGCGCGAAGTGAGCGAAGAGCTGGGCACCGCGCTGATCCTCGAGCGCATCACGCCCTGGACCTTCCGCGACGACGTGCGCATCAAAACCTACGCTGACGGCAGCCAGGAACAGATCTATATGATTTACCTGGTCTTCGACTGCCAGGCCGCCAACCGCGAAGTGACGATTAACGATGAGTTCGACGACTACGCCTGGGTGCCGCGCGAACGCCTGGGGGAGTACGATCTGAATGAGGCCACCCGTTTTACCCTGCAGCAACGCGGGCTGTTATAGTTTTCGTTGACGGTTTGTATAAGTACCGCCCTATTTTCTTCACATTTGCCGGTCAGACTCTTGTGATATTTTTTAATCACTTAGGGTCATTATTGCCGCCGTTATGCTCTTATTTAACCTTTCTCTCCGCTTTCCCGCCCGGCGCTTCGGCGCCGCTGTCCTGTTCAGCCTGCTGTCCGTTCTGACCAGCGCGCACGCCGCCGCGCCGCTGGCGCTGCATGCCAAATCGGTGCTGGTCGTCAATCAGCGCACCGGGAAAACGCTGTATCAGAAACAGCCTAACCGCGTCCTCCCCATTGCTTCGCTCACTAAACTGATGACCGCGATGGTCACCCTGGACAGCAAGCGCCCGCTGGGCAACAGGATGAGAGTCACCCCTGCCGATCGCGATCTGCTGAAAAAAACCCATTCGCGGTTGACCATCGGCTCGGTGCTCAGCCGCCGCGACATGCTGCACATCGCCCTGATGTCTTCGGAAAACCGCGCCGCTGCGGCGCTGAGCCGCAACTATCCCGGCGGTCGCAGAGCCTTTGTAGCGAAAATGAACCAGAAAGCGCGCGCTATCGGCATGAAGCGCGCCCGCTTCTACGACCCGACCGGGCTGACGCCGCGCAATGTCGCGACCGCCCGCGATCTGCTGCAGATGGTCAACCACGCCTATCGCTATCAGACCATCCGCCGTTTCAGCACCGACAGGCAGCGCGTCGTCTTTCCCGGCCGCGGCCAGCTGGTCTATCGCAGTTCCAACGGTCTGATCAACAACGCCGCCTGGAAGATTCAGCTGCAGAAAACCGGGTTTACCAACGAGGCGGGCCACTGTCTGGTGATGCGCACCACCATCAAGGGGCAGCCGATTGTGATGATCCTGCTCGGCGCACGCTCGCCTTACGGCCATTACAGCGACGCCATTCGCCTGAAGGCCTGGCTGGAGAGATAACACCATGGCGCTTTACCGCTTTGCGCATATCCAAATTCGTTTTGGATCAATGGAATATCCTATCGCCAATCAGTATTAAGCCCCGCGTCGTCCGCATGGTATTTGTCAGGCATATCTGATGAGGAAAGGAGCGGGAAAATGGCTTATGCCTTGAGCATATTGGAAAAGAGTCCGATCGCCGACGGGGAAAGCGCCGCGCAGGCGCTGGCGCGCACGCTGCATCTGGCGCAGCAGGCGGAACGCTGGGGATATCGCCGCTTCTGGCTGGCGGAGCACCACAACACGCCGCAGCTCGCCTGCCCGTCGCCGGAAGTGCTGATCGGCTACCTGCTCGGCCAGACGTCGCGCATCCGCATCGGTTCCGGCGGCGTGATGCTGCAGCACTACAGCGCTTACAAGGTGGCCGAAAATTTCAATCTGCTGGCGGCGCTGGCGCCGGGGCGCGTCGATCTCGGGGTGGGCAAAGCGCCCGGCGGGCTGCCGCTCGCCACTCAGGCGCTGCAGGCCGCCCATGACCGGCAAAACAAACCGGCCTTCCCGCAGCAGCTGTCGCAGCTGACCGCCTACCTGAACGACGACGCGGAACCGGGGCTGAGCGCCACGCCGTTGCCGCCGCATGCCGCCCAGCGCTTTCTGCTCGGCGCCAGCAAAGAGAGCGCAACGCTGGCGGCTGAAGCCGGCTGGGCTTTCGTGTTCGCCGCGCATCTAAACGGCAATCCGCAGGACATCCGCGAAGCGCTGACACATTACACCGCCCTGAGCGGCGGCCGCAAGGCGTTGCTCGCCGTGGCGGCGATCGTGGCGCACAGTGCGGAACAGGCCGCGGCGCTGGCGGCGGATATTCAACAATACCGCGTCCACGTTACCGGTGAGCAGAGCGTGACCGTCGGCAGCCTGGCGCAGGCGGAGAGTTTCGTGCAGCAGGCCGGCGCCGCCGACTACCGCATCGAGCCGCGAGAAAGCCATATCCTGCTCGGCACGGCGCAGCAGGTCCATCAGCAACTGGCCCAGCTGCAGCAGCGCTACGGCGTGGAGGAGTTCATCATCGACACGCCGATCGGCGAGCCGGCCGCTCGATTAGCCTCCCTGCAGCTGTTGGCGGAAGAGAGCCTGACGCCGGCCTAGTTGATCGCCGCCCCCGCCCGCATGGCTTCGGACAGATCCTGCGCCAGCGGCGCCAGCTGCGCCGGCGTGACATTGGCCAGACTGACGCGGAGCGCAGGATCGCTCTTCAGGCGGAAAGGTTCCCCACCCTGCACCAGCCACCCCCGCTGCGCCATCAGCTGCGCGGCGGCGGTTTCCGACCGCACCGGCAACCACAGATGCAGCCCTTCGCCCACCGCCAGCGCCGTGTGATTCAACGCGTTGAGCCGCCGGACCAGTTCATCCCGCCTGGCCTGATATGCCTGCTGCGCCCGCCGCAATTGCCCTTCCTGCAGCGCCTGTCCCCACAGTCTGGCGGCAATCTGCTGCAAGATATGGCTAACCCAGCGTTCGCTGATGTACTGATCGGCGCGCATTGCCTGCAGCAACGTCGGGTTGCCGCAGGCCAACGCCATGCGCAGATCCGGGCTGAGAAACTTGCTGAGCGACAGCACGTACAGACCGCGATCGTCGTCGAACGGCAGATGCAGCGGCTGGTGCGACAGCGGCCCCCAGAAATCGTCGACGATCGCCAAACACTGCGGGTTGTCGCTCAGAAAACGCCGCCACTGCTGGGCGCGCTGCGCCGAGAGCGAAGCGCCGGTCGGATTGTGGGCGCGCGGCGTCAGGATCACCGCGCCCGCGGTGCCGCTTTCCGGCAGCCGACAGCCCTGATCGTCCACCGCCAACGGCAGCGGCCGCAGGCGCAGGTGACGCAGCAGCGTCAATAGCGGCGGCCAGCAGGGATCTTCTACCCACACCGCCGCTCCCGGTTGGACATGACAGCGCAGCGCCTTTTCCATCGCGTCCAGCGCGCCGGAAAACACCGCCGGCTCCCCCAGCTCGACGCCCTGACGGCTCAGCCATTCGCGCCCCAGACCGGTCAATACCGGCAGATCACCGCTGATGTCATAGCCGTTTTGCTGCGGGAACACCTCCGCCGCGCCCAGCGCCAGCGCCGGCAACAGCGCGGCGTCCAGGTTGCCGCTGGCCAGATCGCACATGCCCGCCGGCACCTGACGTGGCGTATAGGCCGAACTCACCGCCGCCAGCGGCGGCTCCAGCACCAGCGTCCCCGCCCGGCCGCGCGTCGCCACCAGACCGGCGTCGCGCAATCTGGCGTAGGCGCTGGCGACGGTATTCGGATTGACCTCCAGCTCCGCCGCCAGCTGGCGAACCGGCGGCAACAGCTCGCCCGGCCGCAAGACGCCGTCTTTGATGCGTGCGGCGATCTGCTCGGCAATCTGGACAGCGCCGCCGCCTTTTGCATACAATGAAGTCATACATAAATCCTTTTGTACTAGCTCAAACAAGATTAGCAGCTTCTGCGGACAAAAGTAAGGGGTTCCATGGATAAACATTACGTGCTCGACATTCAGTATGCAGGAAAAGCCTTCGCCCGCCTGCAGATGTTCACCCCCTGGGCAGCCGATCAGCTGGAGCAGGCCTGCGCGCTGTTCCCGGCCGCGCAGGGTTATCAGGTGCGGCTCAGCCAGGTCAGCGAGCGCCGCATCGTCTACCAGAGCGGCGCGCAGGGCATCACTGTGCTGGGCGAGTCGCTGGCGCTGACCCCGTTCACTCAGGCTAGCGAGGTTAAACAATGAAAAAAGCCGTTGCCATTCGGCACGTCAATTTTGAAAACCTGGGCATCCTCGGCTCTCTGCTGTCGCTGCGCGGCTATCAGATCGACTATTACGATGCCGGCCGCGATGATATTCGTGCTATCAATAATGAAGAAACCGATCTGTTGGTGGTGCTGGGCGGGCCGATCAGCGCCGCCCAGCACTTTTCCGGCGCCCTGCGCTATGACTTTCTCGATCATGAGTTAACGCTGGTCAAACAGCGTCTGGCGCAGCGGCGACCGACCCTCGGAGTGTGTCTCGGCGCGCAGGTGATCGCCCAGGCGCTGGGCGCTGAGGTGATCTCGCTCGGCGTAAAAGAGATCGGCTTCGCCCCGCTGACCGCGGCGACGGAGGATTCGGTACTGGCGCCGCTGGCCGATACGCCGGTGCTGCACTGGCACGGCGATATGTTCATGATCCCGGACGGCGCCCGCTGCCTGGCTGGCACGGCGCTTTGCCCGCATCAGGCCTTCGACTATCAGGGCTTCGCGCTCGGTCTGCAGTTTCACCTGGAAGCCGATCATCGCGATCTCGAACGCTGGCTGATTGGCCATGCCTGCGAACTGGAACTGGCCGGCATCGCGCCCCAGAGCCTGCGTGAACAGGCGGCGCGCCACGGCGCACAGCTGGAACAGCGCGCACGGCAGGTGTTCGCACGCTGGCTGGATAATAACGAACTCAGGATGTAACCCATGCAACAGATTTCACCCTTGCGGTCACCGTCCATCGACGCGATCAGCATACAATCTCAGGTGGTTTACGGCAGCGTCGGCAACGGTATCGCCTACCGCGCTCTGCTGAAAAAGGGGCTGGAGGCGCTGCAGGTGCCCAGCGTATTGTTCGGCTGCCCGCCCTATTACGGCAAACCGCACGGCGGCGTCATCTCCGGCGAATGGTTTGGCGGCTTCCTCGAAGATCTGATTGCCCGCGGCGTGATGCAGCGCTGCCGGGCGGTGATCGTCGGCTACCTGGGCGACGTTATGCAGTGCCATATTCTGGCCAACTGGCTGCAGCGGGTGCGCGCCCTCAATCCGCAGATAAAAATCTATATCGATCCGGTGATGGGCGACTACGGTGAAGGGGTCTACGTGGATGAACGCATCGTCAACAGCTATCGCTCGCCGTTTCTGCGGCTGGCCGACGGCCTGACGCCGAACGGTTTCGAACTGGAGCAACTGTGCGGCCGGCGACTGAACAGCCGGGAGCAGACGCAACACGCCGCGCAGGCATTGTTGAACGACACCACCGAATGGGTGCTGGTCACCAGCGCACCGGGCGTAGCGCAGCACGAAGACGAAGTGGGATTGATGCTGGTCACCCGGAATGAAACGCAGTGCTTTACCCATCCGAAGGTCAAATCGGCGGTCAAAGGCACTGGCGATCTGTTTACCGCGTTGCTGGTCAGCCATCTGCTGCACGGCGCCGAACTCGGCGCGGCAGTGGTCGCCGCCGCCGGCGAAGTGTGCGACGTGCTGGCCGAAGCGGCGCAGTTCGGTTGGGAAGAGATCGGCAGCCTGCGGGCGTTAACCTAGCGCGTGAACAGGGGCAGCCTGCTGCCCCGCCTCTCCCGTCTTGACTTTTCACCATGACGATAATTCCGCTGCGCACTTTATTTATTGCCCGTCAATGATGCGCACAGTAATGATAAATTAGTGCACTATATATAAAAGATTAAACAGCTAATGATTAGAATAATTAAAATCCATAACCACACTCAACGTATTGATTTGTTGAAATTAAAAAAACAGAAAATAAAATCGCGAAAAACATTCTGTTTTTTTGATTTTTTAAACTATTCACCCCTTTTTTACAACGCCGTGATTTTATTGATTATCTGTCACATAAAAATAAATACTTAATTTATTTTTATGTATGTGTTGATTTTTCAAGCGCCATTGCTATTGTTGAATGTGAGTAAAACGCGGCGACAAAGCGATTCACTACCTCCTTTTTATACCATCCAGCGTATAAGGATCTGACTATGGCTATTAAAAAATACGTCATTCTTGATAGCGCGCCAAAATCTGTCGGCAATTCCGATTTTATTTTATTAGGCCTAAAGAATGAAGGTTTTGCCAGAGGATGCCCGATGTTATTTGGCGGTACTGCCGATGCTAAAGACGGCCCGGTCGATGGAAAAAACTTTGCGTTAAATGTAATAAAAAGAGAAACCTGGGAAGAAACCAATCAGAATATCGGCGTGGAACAGGTGGTAAGATATCAGGTTTACCCCAATGACATCAGCGTTTATACCAGTAAAGACTTCACCTTTACCGGGAAAGTAGCCATTGGCGGTGAGTTCGCCTGGATTAGAAAAGTCAGCAAAGGTAAAATCAAAGCTTATTTTAAAAACAAACCCACTGCCACCAAAGACATGTTCGCCCAGGAACTTTACGCAATGACGTTGGATGTCGATATTGAACCCACCGATGCGGAATTCGAACAGTATTTATCTTCAGATTGCCTAAGCGCTATTTACGCTTACTGCAAAGAAACCTGCAAATAATCCCTAATGAAAGCGATGCGCACGCCATAAAAGTGGCGTGCCCCCCTGGCAACGCCATTAATTTATTGGTGCCGACATTATGCTCACAAAAGATTATACGTCAGATGAGAAACGCATCGTAAAAAACGTTATCGACCGGTATGAAAACAGCGGCGTATTTCTGATTGAGCCTGGTGATCCGACTCTCGTTCAATTTTATGATATCCAACTCAAGCTGGCCGGCGTTACCCCAGCGGCGGCGCCGCAGTTCACCCGCCTCTGGCAGCAAACAAAAAGCGCCAGGCAGGTGTCCGGCCGGCTGGGCGAGGCCGACAGCAACGGCGTCCAACCGGTCTACAGCATTGTCAGGCTGGACTCCACTGACGGCAGGCATTACCAAACCGACGCCATCGGTTCTCTGCCGGTCAAGGCGACCAATGTCACCCAGACGCTTGGCCTGTTTAACGGCAGCGCCGATAACGTCGGCAATGTGTCCTATAAAAGCGACTATGTTTACACGTCAGACTGCACCATCGGCGCCAGCGGCGATTACCCACAGAGCCAAACCAGCGGCGATTTTCCGGTCACGGTAATCTACACCTTTGCGCAAACGGTCGGTCAGCAAACCGTTTACGGCGCTGAAATCGTCACGACGCAAAGCTATCCCAAAGAAATACGCAATGACTCCCCCAGAAATCTGTATAACCAGCAGATGATAAAGATCTGCCTGACCCGCGACGACGGCGATTGCGATTATCGCACCAGCTACGATCAGGACGGCACGGTTAAAGTGCCCATCAAGGGCAACATCACTTATTTTGGCAAGATAGACCTCAATAACGGCCAGGCGGTCAATGCCACCAACACCATATATCTGATTCGCACCCGCGCCGGCGGCGATCCCATTACCC
Organism: Serratia sp. YC16; assembly: GCF_009707615.1. NCBI lineage: Bacteria > Pseudomonadati > Pseudomonadota > Gammaproteobacteria > Enterobacterales > Yersiniaceae > Serratia > Serratia sp. YC16. Next base: position 457,097 of record NZ_WLYN01000001.1, read on the forward strand.
CACTCGGCGGTTATAATATCTTCAACTCACCGGCGACCAGAATCAATGGCGATAACATCTCCTGGGATCTCAATTGGCTAAAATTCAATCGCGTAGATTTTGAATCCGGCGAACAGGTTTATTATGTTTTTAAAATCACGCTCAATGTGGAAGGCCGCAGCATCGCCGCATTTATTACCAATGCGCCCAAGGATATCGATCCCGATCGCCGCATGCTCAACACGGTGCAAATCAAGCCGATGCAGATTATTTACGGCTGCCTGGCGGCAGACACATTAATTACTCTGCAGGACGGCACAGAAAAAACCATCGATGCCATCGAACCCAACGACTTTGTGCTATGTGGCAACCATCACCCGAGAAGGGTTGAAAATATCACCACCGGGCAAGAGCAGAATTATATCGAGATAACGGCGCAGGGCGACGACGGACAACTATTTGGCATCACGGCCAGTATGGGGCACCCTTTCGTCACGGCAAACGGCATACTGACAGCCCGTGAATTAACGACGGGCATGCGCCTGAAAACATTACACGGGGAGTGTGAAATCACCGCCGTTTTAAATAAATCCGGTGAACTGCAGGTTTATAACCTGCAATTGAGCGCCGACCTGCCCTTGCAAAAAATACAGTGCAGCGTCAATACCTTTTACGCTAACGGCGTGCTGGTCGGCGACGCACTGGTGCAGCATCTTTATGAGGATGAATATCATCAACGCCCTCAGAATATCCTGCAGGCGCTGCCGGCCGAATGGCATACGGATTTCCACAATATGAACAGCAGAACGGGAAAATAAAATTATGTATGAGGGCCGTCCTGACTTTCAACACATTATGATTTTTGATAATCACCGCTTCGTCGCCGCCTATTTGCAAGACGACGCATATTATTTATACCCGGATGCGCTCAGCATTTTGGCCGCCGATCCCTTGGCCTTTTCGTTGGATATCGTCCGCAGCTACAGCACCGAAAGCCTGTATGGCTGGCTGAATTTCACCACGCAGCTGCAGTTCGCCGGCGAACAGAGCCTGAACGCCTTCAAACAGCAGTACCCGGATTGTGCGGTGAAAGCCCTGCCCGTTTTGCCAGGCAGCCTGGGGTTTGACGTGCCTATCGATTATCACAGCGACCTGTACGGGCAGCATTACGACGCCACCTGGTATACGGCGCAGGATATTCAATTTATCATTTTACTCAATGCGCAGAGCACGCAGCTGATCGAACGTACCCTGCTCGACGACACGCTGGGCTTCAACGCGCGCATGGATGGCTTCGTCGAAGGCGTATCACCGCGCCTGGTCTATATGGCGGAGTGCGATGCGCGCGCCCTTATCCTGGCGCTGGCGGCCGGAGTGGACGGCGCACACCCGACGGATGACGGCGGGATCGCGTTTCCCTACGACGGGTTGACGATTTACCTGAGCCGCAATCTCTCCCGCCTGCCGCTGGAAATCAGTCCGCCGCTGCCGGTGAACGATCCCGCCAGCGATCTGCTGTTCAGCCAGACATTGCTCGACCGGCTATACAATCTGTACGGTGCGCCTTATGCCGGCCCTGCCGCCAGTAACGTCGCGCAAATCCGTCTGACACCGCCACCGAGCAGCGGGCGGACTCGTGTTGACCTGGCCGCGATCGCGCTGGCCCAGCGGCCGCTTTGTTTTATTTTGGATCCGTTCGCCGCCGCGCAGCAGATCGCCAAAGTGTCGCCCGACACCATCATCCATCGCACCACCACTCCGCCGCTGCCGTCGGGAGAGCGAGCGATCAACGTCTTTTACGCTTATCCGTTGGGCTTGCAGGCCGGTGTCTCGATCGATATACAGCTGACCGTGCCGCCCGGCAATCTCTATCCCATCGAGCAAACGCAAACCCAGGCGCTGCAGCCCGACCGCTCCTGGCTCACGTTCAAGTTCCGCAACAGCGCGCTAAACGCGCAGCCCTTTTTTTACCAGCTGCGCGTGAACTATCCGCATGACGGCGTCTATCGCACGCTGCCGGGCGATCGACAGCCAAGCGAAGAAGACCAACTGCTGTTGGACTATACCGCCTTACCCTGCCGATTCCTGACGCTCAATATCGACCCGGGGTTCGCGCAGCAAAGCCGGCTTGGCGGCATTTACCACTCCGCCGACTGGCGTCAGACGCTGGCGTTAACCGCCTCGGCGCCCTATTTCAGCGCGCCAGTCCTGGATGAAAATACCTTTGCCGAGGTGACGGCCTATTCGCTGTCAGGTACCGGTGCCGTCTCTCTGCCTGCGCCGATCGCGCAAAGCGCCACCATCGGCGCCTACAGCTTCCCACAGTTTGGCGCGCAGCAGGCGACGATCACCGTTCAGCTGCCGCCGCAGTCGCTGAGCGCCACGCTGACCTTCCAGCCGCAGGATAGCGAGCGCACCAGCGATCGCACTTTCACGCATTCGCAGCCGAGCTTCGTCTACAAATGGAACGTCACCTCCATTTACGCCGCCGGCTTTCGTTATAAACCCCCCGCAGGCTCCTGGTCGCCCTATGTGACCGGCAACCAAACGATCGATATCAAGGGTGATACACCATGACCGACGAATTGGATCCACAACGTACGTTGCAAAACTTCTTTCTTCTTGACCGCGCGCTGGCGTTTCACGATCAAACGCGCCCCAGCGGCTGTTACACCTACGGCAGCTATACGCCGCAGGTGGTGCAGGAGACGCCGGCCGGCAAGATCAGCTCGTTGCATCTGCTGACCAGCCCCGGCGGCGGCCTGGCGACCTTCATTGCACCGAAGCTGCCGGTCGACAGGGCGACGATCGAGGACTATATCCGCCGCCATTTCGTCCCAGCGCCGCAAACCATCACCCTGGAGCAGGAAGAGATCCAGCAATCGCTGTGGCTGCACTTCGCACAGCGGCCTGCCGCCGCCGCTTACAGCGTCGAATTCGAGCAGTCCAAAATGGCGCTGACCCATGAAGAGGCAGCCCGGTTGGCCAGCGCCATCCAGGGCACCCAAGATCAGGTCTATTTTCTCACCCGCAGCCGCTTCAGCGTCGGCAGCCGCGTCAGCGCCAGTTTGCAGGCCGATTGGGTGGCGTTTGTCACCCTGGCCTTCAACGAGCAGGCGCGCCAACCTGAAGCGATCGCCAAACTGCTGAACCAGCAGATCGACGCCGGCGTCGTCATTCTGCAAGCGGAGTACGACAACGCCCCTTCGCTGCAGACGCAAGAACGCGTTCGCCAGGCGCTGGTGAATACCGCCTCGCTGCTGATCGCCAACACGCTGCGCAATATCTCCTCGCCGGAGCAGATCCCCAACAAACTGAATTACCAAATCGAATACGACGACACCGTGCCACAGCGCTACCTGTTGGAACAGCAACGAGACATCGCCGGGCTGCTGAGCCAACTGCCGGTCGACGGCATCATCTCCTTTACCGCCACGCCCCTGCCTGAGCCCAGCAGACCGGACAAGCCCATCGAGCCTCAACGCTGCACCGTCAGCCTGGGGTTTGAGCCGAAAGGCTTCAATATCATGGCGATCGAGCTGCGCTGGGCGGACCAGCTGACCCCGATGGCGTGGCCCAATTTTCCGCCGGTGACGCTGGAAACCACAACGGCGGCGAGCGACATCGCGCTCAAGGTGACATTCGCCGATTACACCAGTTTCGAGAGCCGGCTGGCGTGGCAGGACGCCATCGCGCTGACGCCGCAAGATTTGGGTTTCTACAGCCTGCTGTTCGACGCCGAGCATCTCAGAACCGAATTCAAGACGATCTCCGGCAGCGCCAGCTATATCCCGGCGGGCCAGGGCAAAAAACAGAATTTCACCTTCGCCTTTTCCGCCACGCAATGGCAAGCCAACTGGTGGATCAACGCCCACGCCGCCGGCCTCAACGGCCGGGTGGACTATCGCTGGCAAGGGAAAACGGCGGCGCTATTCCCCAAAAACTACGACTCCGGCCCGCTACAGGCCACCACCGGCCCGATCAAACTGCAATACACCAAGTGATACCAACAAGAGGACCGCCCTATGTTAACCACCGCTTTGCAGCAATCGATAAAGATCGACGTCACCGAATATTTGGGCGTCAAGGAATACGCATACACCTGCTACGGCGACAGCGAGAGCAAGGATATCTTCTACGTGGTGCCGGAGATCCCGGTGTTTGCCAAACGGGACGCCGACACCCCCAGCTTCATGTTCTACAAATACCGCAGTGAAGATACGCAAGGCGGTTACGCGCAATTCACCGTGCAGCTGCCGGAGCCGAATGCGGAAATGAAAGACCGCATCCGCCTGCAGCTGTATGACGGCCTCGGCAAGCAAAACGGGCCGTTGGATAAAAAATCCCAGCTGATTGTCGCCTACATCAAGGCGAAACAGGCCTATGAAGCCGACCCGGAAAACAACGCCAAGAAGACCGCGATGGACCAGGCGCAGAAGAATACCGGGTTGAGCGACGAACAGCTCAACCGGTTTGTCGCGCTCTACGACAGCAGCAAAGGCGACGATCAGTTCCTCAGAGAGCTGATGCCGGCGGACGCCGCGAAAATCGAACTGATGCAACCGCGCTACACCTCGGCGCAGGCCATGCTGATCCTCGACGGCAACGATAAATTCTATCGCCAGATCCCAACGCCGCTGTCCCCCTCCGGCCTCGGCGACAACAATACCGTGTTCAGCCTGTCGCTGACCGGGGAAGGCGCCACGCTGTTTGAGCAGGTGCTGAAAGGCACCGATAAAAACTCCAGCGTCGGCGTGCGCTTCGACCTCTCACTGGATGCCTCCATGTCGGCAGCCAAGGTGATCGTCACCTACAACAGCGAGCAGGCCAAGTCCGTAGCGCAAACCATCAACCGTCACACCTGGTCAGCCGACGAGAAAAAAATCGAGCAGGAGTTTTACTCCAAAGAGGCGATCAAGGTAGACGTGCAGATCGGGCTGACGGCGGCGGAGATGGGCATGGAACCCGCCGCCTATGATAAATGGAAGGAGAGTCTGCGGAACTGGGGGCAACAGCAGGTCGAACAGATCCTGAGCAGCCAAACCGGCATCGACATGAGTCTCAATTTGCTGAACGACGCCGACGGTTTCGACAAATTCGAGTCCAAAATCTCGCAAACGCAGAGCTTCACCCGCGAGTATGAAGAGAACGCCGTGGTGTCCTCCACCATTTACCCGCAAACGCAGCTGCCGTCGATACGCTCAATCGTCGGCGAAGCCGATTTGGATCAGTACTTCAAAGAGTACGACCTCCACGACCCGTTCTATCAGTACATTCAACCGGAATTCTTCGTCACCGAAGACCTGGCGAAGTATGACATCGCCAATATCGTGGTCACCGCGATATACGATAACGATCTCAAGAGCACGCTGACCTTTACCCCGACAGATTCGGGGCCGAAAAAAACCGACAAGTGGTTTATCAAACCCGAGCTCGGCCGCGCCTACCATTACCATTACACCGTCAACTTCACCGGCATGCAGGCCAGGCCTTACCAGTCTGGCGAGATCCAGGTCAAAGACGACCTGGTGGTCACCATCAACGCGGCGCAAAGCGGCATCGTTTATGCCGATATCTCCACCCTGCTCGATCCGCTGGGCTGGGCGGTCTTCAGCCAGGTGGTCATCAAAACCCAATATGAAGACAAAGAGCACAGTGTGCCGCTCAAGCAATACACCCAGGTGGTCAGCGACAAAAACCCACCGGTGCCGTTTATTTATCCGATCGGCACCAACGTGGACAAGCCGCTCTATTACTCAGCCGACTACTATGCGCTGGACGGCGACAGCCTGACCTATCTGCCGCCGGGGGTGGAAACCAACCCGCAGCTGCCCGGCTATGGCGAAACGCGCGCCAATCAGATCCTGATCGCCAACGCCCTGCCGAAACAGCAGAAATACACCATCATCTTCAAACCGTCGCAAAAAGACGTCTCGCTGATCACCTTCGAGATGACGGTGAACTACCCGAAATGGGACTTCTCGCAAACGCTGCCTATTGCGTTAACCGAGTTCGATACCAAGTCGCTCACCCAATACCTGACATTCAACATGATGCAGCAAGGCAACGAGGTGGAGATCAGCTACACCGCCACGGTCTATTACGGTGATAACCAGGAGAAAACCGTCGGCAAACCGGTCACCGGTGCCAGCACCATCGTGGTCGTGACCTTCTGACGGCCGATTCCGCCGGGGCAAGCCCGCCTTGCTCCGGCCCCCTCTCCGATGACGTGGGATTGCCGCCATGAACGATCAGGTAATCATGCAGGACATCTGTTTTATTCGGGCGGATCCGGATAGACCCGTCTATTACTACTGCGCCGCCGCGCCGAGCGTGCAGGTCGCCGAGGGCGATCGGCCCGACGTTCAACTGCAAATTTTCAGAAACCTCAACCAACCGGACGATCTCTACTACGCCACGTTGTCGCTGCAGACTCAGCTGGCCAGTACGCCCGCGGCGGCGCAGCGCGCCGCCAACGCCAGCCCGGACATCCCGCGCGATGCGATCTTATTGCCGCTGCAGGCGATCGCCTGCAGCGCGACGCTGAATATTCCCGGTCTGATCCCCGGGCAGACCAACAAAACCTCGCTGAGCGACCAGCAATACTGTTATCTGTCCGCCAAATTGAACGACGACGATGACATCCTGCTGCTGGCAAGCCTGATGCGCACGCCGGCCTCGACGCCGATCGCCGTCAGTTACAAAATCGACTATCTGCAGCAGCTGCCGCCGGCCACCTTCGAACTGGAAGCCAACTGGGACCAGGTGTATCGATATCTGCAGCGCGCTATCGGCTTTAACCTGCTGATTTTTTCCGTCGGCATCGAGCAGACCTCGGCCCAGTTGATCAGCGAAAAAATCGTCACCGTCAAGGTCAAGGATACCGATCCCGACGGCCATCTGGCGCAGGCCGCCGCCGAGCTGACGCAAATCCTCACCAGCCAGTTCTTCACGCCGGTTATCGCCAACGAACCGCAGCAGACCAGCCCCAAAGCCGGTTTCTATCTGCAACAAGTCTCGATTGAGAACATCGACCAGCGCCGCCTCAGCGGCAAGATCAGCGAAACCACCGTCGTGCAGCGCTCGCTCTATCCGCAGGCCCTGTTCGCCCAGCTGGTCGCTGGCACGGACTATCAGGCCGACAGCGCGATCGTCAAACGCGACCTGCAGGATGACTTTTTCGCCTACCGCGAGGTGCAAGTCAGCCTGCTGTCGGAGACGCTGGATGCCAATATCCTGCTGGTGACGGCACGGTTGCGCTATGGCTTAAACAGCCGCCAGCTGAAATTTACCCGCGACGACCTCGGCCCCAAACGCTTTAAGGAGCCCAGTCTGATCGACCCGAAAACGGGAAAAATGCTGTGGCCGGTCGAGTATGACTTCACCGTGTATTTCAACCAGTCGATAGGCGGCGTGACTTCGGTCAGCTCCGGCAGCCTGCAGACGGAGATGAGCGAGGTCTTTCTCGACATCGAGTCGCTCTATGGCCGTTATGATTTCGCGATCGAAGCGGCGCAGCAGTTCGACTGGCAGCGCTATCAATCCGTGCTGGTCACGCTGCGCTACCGCCACCGGCAACAGCCGAACAGCAGCGTGTCGCGCAGCTTCCAGCTTGACCCTGCCACCCCGCGGGCCCACTACCCGGTCATGCTGCCGGAGCCCGGCGAGTATCAGTTCGAGGTGAACAAAGCCTACAGCGCCGCCGTCAACTCGCCACATCTCTCCGCCGATCTGCAAGAGCCGACCGGCCAGGACGTGTACCTGTTCTCCACCCTCTATCACCAGCGCGAGCTGACGCTGTCGGCCGACATGGACTGGCGCCAGGTGGAAATGGTCATCGTGTCCGCCAGCTACGCCTGCACGCCGACGGAGACCTTACAGCAGGTGTTTCAATTTACCGAATCCGACGCCGCCCCCCAACGTTTCAGCGCCGATCAGCTCGATCCGGCGCAGCTGACCGTCGATCTGGATATCTGGTTTACCTATCAGCCGGGCGCGGGCGGCGATCGGCCCGAAAACGTGCAGTGTTCGACCGACGCCAACGCGATTGACCTCGCCAACCTCAGTTAATAAGGAAACGCCATGTTATTACTCAGAGCCAAAACCGCCACCATCAACAACATCACCTTCTTCGCCGACGATTCAGACGAAAACCAGTTCTGGTATCTGCCCGGGGACATTCATATCGCGCAGAAGTCGGGCGAACCGGTATTCTCGCTGATCAAATACACCGGCGACGCCAGCGACCCGCAAGGGGGGTACATCAACTTCGAGGTCAATACGGCGATCGACGAAGCGGTGCTCAACAGCGCCTTCAACGACTACCTGCGTAAACTGAAAGTTGATCCCAAAAACGCCCGCAAGGCCCAGGTGCCGTACGATAAAGGCACGGTGAACTTCTTCGTGCTCGACGCGGGCGCCACCAACGGCGAGCTGATCAGCGCCCCTTGCCCAAGCCTGTTCGGTAACAACAGCGCCATCTTCAGCGCCAAACTGACGCCGTCTCAGGCGGTGATCCTCGAGGCCGCATTTACCCAGGCCAAGGCGCCGGCCGCCGTCGCCTATAACCTCAGTTTCACCGGCATCACGCCGGCGCTGAAGGTCGAGGTCACCGCACAGTTCGAAAGCATCTACAAAGAGTTCGATCTGAAATTCGGCGCCAACATCCCCATCCCGGTGGAGACGCCCGCCAGTTTCTGGCTGGGCTTCGACAGCGTCATTAAAAAACTGCAGCAGGATCAGAAACTGGTGATCAAGGTCACCGAAAGCATGCCGGGCGACGAAGAGGCCAAAGAAAAAGAGTGGGCGCTGCAGTTCGTCAAGGAGGAGATCCTGAAAAGCTTCTTCAGCGCCACGCTCAAACCGAACGATGACAGCAACCCGCAGGCGAAATCCGCCAGTGACGCCATCCTGGACTCGCTGATCGCCAGCGACAAGAAAGAAGGCGAAGAAGCCGGCAAAGGCGGCCTGTTCCCCAGCGCTTCGCTGGAGATCAAGCTGGTGCGCATCGAAGAAACCAAGAGCCTGAACTTCAACTACACCTCGTCGAAAGCGCTTAGCCAGTCTGCGGTGCCGCAAAACTTTATCGGCAGCGATATCCTGCATGCCCAGAAGACCGCGCCTTACTTCATTCAGGTCAATGTCAACGATCCGTTCTTCCAACAGCTCGACCTGAGCGTATTGGGGCCGGACAGCTTCGAAGAGTACGGCATCAAGGCGGCCACGTTCAGCATCCGTTACAACGGCCAGGTTTACACCGGCGCGCCGTTCACCAACGATGACGGCTCCTGGACCAAGCGCATCGCCCGCAGCAGCGACAAGAACGAGCTGTTCCAAATCACCAGCGAATTCGCCTTCAAGTCCGCCGCCGCCTCCGGCTGGGAAGGCAGCAGCAGCTACCAGCCGCAATCCAGATCGGCCTCGACCCTGCTGAATATGGATCCCGGCTCTGTACTGACGTTCAACGAAATCAGCATTTTCCTCGATCGCACGTTCTCGTGGGACAACTGTAATCAGGTGCTGGTAGAGCTGAGTTATCAGGATGACAAAGGCAGCCGCAAGAGCAAGAAATACCCGTTCACCTACGATAAGCACGATAGCCAAACCTTCAAGTACCGTTGCCTGACGGAGAAACCCTGGACGATCGCTTACAAGCTCATTTACTTCCTGGTCGGGGGCGAAACCGTCGAACGCGAAGGCAGCGAGAACCCGCCGGCCATCGTCATCTCCAATCTGGTTTAGGTGAACGCCATGGCCGAACGCAACGCCGTGTTACCTGCGACATGGAACGCCCTGGTCAGCGCTTTGTGCAAGGAAGCCCCTTACCTTGAAACCACGCTGGCCCCTGACATCGCACGCTTCGGCCAGGCGAAGATGGCGTCCGGTTTTTTATCCGCCGCGTTTACCTCCAGCCTGCTCGGTTATAACGGCAGCCCGCTGGAGTTCACCGTCTCGTCAGCCAGGCCGCGGGCGATTTCCTGCACGTTGGATCCTTTTTTGCCGCGTTATGCGGAACAGCGCGGCACCGAGGCATTTGCGCAGCGCTGTCAGGAGATCGTCGCCGCGCCGCTCGCCGATCCCGCTCGGCGGCTGGCCACCGTACAGCGCGACGGCCAGCCGCTGCGTTTCGGCTCCTGGCTGGGGCGCAAATACACGCCGGATGGGGTTAAGACCAAGGTGTACTCCGAAACCCCTGCCGGCGCAGCCGATCTCCCCGGCGGCTTGCAAGGGCCGCTAACCGCCGAGGCCTGCCGCGCGGCGGGGCTGACGTTACTGATGGTCGGTGATTACCCGGAGCAAGCCGACTCGCCGCAGGAATACTATTACCAGTGGCACAGCGCGCGGATAACGCATGACGATATCCGCACCGTCATGCGCCTTTTCTCCAGGGAAAACGAATTCTGCGCGCTGTTTCCGCTGTTGGATCGCGCGCTGGGGCAAACCTCTGCCCAGCGGGACTTTCCCGCGACCACCTACGGATTCAGCCTGGCGTATGCGCCGAACGGCCGCCTGGAAAACGTCACGCTGTTCACCATGGCGGCCAGCTTCTTTGGCGATAACCGCCGCGTCTACGACGGCGTCAGCGCCTTGTTGGCCTCTGGCGACCAAACGCTGCCGTTGCTGCACCGGGCGGTGGCCGAACGGATCCCGCTGCAGTATAACGTCGTCGGTTTCTCCAGCGACCGGCTCGGCAACGAAAGCATCAGCTGCACTTTCAGCCCGCAAAACACCCATTTCGAGACCGTGCCCACTACCTTGCCCCCGCCTGCGGGCGTCACGCCGTGGCGATTGGCGGATCTGCTCGCGCAGCAATCCGCCAGCGGCGCTTTTCCGGCGCAGGTCAGAACGCCGGACGGCCGTTGGCACCGGGATGAAAACGCGTTTGTCACCGCTCAGGTATTACGCACGCTGGACTACACCGCCCAGACCGCGCCGCATATCGAGAAGGCGCTCGATTTTCTGCTTGAGTGCGAAACGCGGCCCCATCATTTCAGCTTTTGGCCTGCTGCGGCGCACCCCGGCTGGATGGCGGGCCAGCGGATCGATGCTGACATCGACGACACCGCCATCATCACCGAATTGCTGTACCGATTTGGACGCCGCTCATTAGCGCACGCGCGACAAACGCTGGCGCACATGCAGGCCTACCAGGTACAGCGCGTCGAACGGCGGTTAACGACGACGCAGCACCAATGGGCGGAATGTTATGCCTTTCACAGCTGGATGAAAGACGATGGCGATATCACCCAGCTGGACTGCTGCGTCAATACCAACGCGCTGATTTTGATCCATATGCTCAACGCCAGGCACGGCGGCCTTCCGCCGGCCTACCCACGCATTATTCGCATGCTCAATCAGGCGGTGCGCTGGAGCGGCGGCGATTACGATCGGCTCAATGCGCTAACGCCCTACTATGCCCATCCGCATGAGTGGCTCACCGCCCTGGAGTACGCCCAGCGGCAAGGGGTGCCGCAGCTGTCGCCGGCGATCGAGGCGTTGGCGGTTTGGCGGATGCCGCCGGCCAACGCGGAAACCCCGCTCTATCGCCGCCACGACGGTCATTTTCTTTGGACTTCCGCCTGCCTGAACCAGTTCAGACATCTGGCACGCCTTTCTTACCAAGAGGAACGCTATGAATATCTTTCTCAATGATCTGGTGACGCTGAACAAAGTTATTTTGGACAACGCGCGCGAACAGTTTCCCGACGCCGAATCTCCCCGCCTGCGTTACCGCGCAGCGCCCGTGCCACTGGCCGACGAATTGCAGGCCGATGTCTGCACCGAAATCGTCTCGGGAGAGACGCGCTATCGCATCGCCACCAGCAGCGACGGCAGCCATTGGCACATGATGGTAGATTTCGCGCTCAGCCGCCCGGTCGCACAGGTGCCTTACGTGGTTCTGACCTTCAGCACGTTCGGCAAGGTCGAAGAAATGATTTTCGAACAGGTGTTGCTGGACGCGCCGCCAACCCGCTACCGCGCGCAACTCGATCTGGATCGTCTGGAACAGCGTGACGCGCTGCTGCGCGCGCTGTCGGATTATGACTCGCAAACCACGCTGGTGGTCGCCATCGTCACCGATAACGGGCTGCTCAACACCATCACTTCGCCGAAAGTCTTCTACTTCGCCGAGAACTACTACCCCTATATCTATCAGGGCATCCTGCCGCCGCCGCCGAGTCTGCAACTGATCCTGACTCCGCTGGCCTTCGGGCAAGTGTGGTACAACTATTACCAGGACTATGTGCGAAAAAACTATCTTTACTACCTGCCGGATAGCTTCCTGTTGGCAACCAACGCCACCGAGGACGACAAACCGATGCTGTCGATCTCGTTTACGGCGGCGCCGAACGCGACCTCACTCAACGATGTAGAGGTGACCTTCGACTATTTCCTGTCGCCCAAAGTCATTCAAGCGCGCATCAGCGACGCCACCGCCCAGTTCACGCAAATGGAGCCGGGCGGCAAACTGGCGCCGTTCGCCAACGCCGATACTCTGACGCTGCTATTGAGCCTGCCGGACGGCAAGACGGAGGAGAAAAACGCACTGATCAACCTGCAAAGCGGCATCGTGGATTCATTTACGCTGCCTGCCAGCCAGTTCGGCCTGATCTGGGATGCTCTGTTTGATCGGTCACCGCAAAACCCGCTGCTCAAAGGCTACCTGTCCGTGCAGTTCACCGGCTTTAATCCGGACAATCTGCTGGTGATGCTGGCGCTGGACGCCAAATACCAGAACAGGTTGCCGGATTTCATCAAGCAATCCGCCCCGGCCGACATCAATAAAACCGTTGAGTTTCGCAGCGACAGCGGCGCCTACGATCCCACCGGGCCGCGGCCGATCAAACGCATGCTGGTCAGCATCGACAACCAAACCATTGAGCTGGATAAAGAACAGCCTTCGCAATCGGTCAACGTAAAGATTTCCGTATTGGAACTGATCCTTCATCCGGACAAAAAGCTGGTCTACCGCTACGATTTGCAGGTTATTTATGTCGACGGCGGCAAAAAATTCTACAGCGATCTGACATCAAGCTTCGAGATCATTTACGTTCCCTGAAGGGAAAGAGAGTGGCGGCGCGCCAGGCGGGCTGGATACCGCCCGGCGCGCCGGAAGAGAGGGTCAGCGCTTTTTCTTCTTGTTGAAATCCAGCTCGAAAGCGAATACCGCGCTCTGGATTTTGCGCTCCATCGCCAGCCCCAGCTTGAGGAAGCGGCATGACAGGCGCGAGAAGCGTACCACCTGGTCGTTGTCGTCAGTTTCCTGATCGTCGTTGACCACCACCAGCTCCATGTTGACCTTGAAGCTGCCGTAGCTGCCCAGATCCAGCTCCGCTTTTTTGAGCTGCAGGCCAGGCTGGAAGAAATCCGGCAGCGGGCCGTCGAAACGCAAACCGACGCCGCCGGCGGAGAGATCGTGGATCCGCAGCTCATAAGGCGTGCCGTCCGGGTACTCGCCGGTGCAGAAGAATTGGCGCCAGTGCGGCGTAGTGATGCGGAATTGACGGCGGCGCTGGATATAGACCAGCTCCTGCGGCAGCCGGGTCGAACAGGCCTGTACGCCCTGATGTTCGGTCAGCTCCGCCTGGCCGACGGAAAACTCGATCTTGGCGTCGTTGCTTTCAATCACGATGGTGCAGGCGCCGTCGATGGCGCTTTCCGCTTCCTCACCGCTAAACACGATATTGTCCGGCCCGACGCTCAATAACAGACTTTGAAACCGGTGCTGCTGATTTTCTACGCGCAGCGGCGTGCGTTGTTTGCAAATTTCACGCAGAATCGCCAGAACTTCAAAACGCTCCCGTTTGATAAACAGTCCGTTATCGCTGTGCTCCACACGTCTCTCCTGACTTTTTTTCTAATGACGTCTTACGTATTCCTTACGGTTATCATCTCTGGGAATATTCCTAAAGTCAAATTTGCCAGCGTTGCCAGGCCTGCGGCAACAGGCGCGCGAAACGTTTCGCCCATGCCTGTTGCCCCTGTTCATCGGCGATCAGATCCTGGCGAATTTCGATGCCGACATAAGGCAAGCCGCGGCGCTCCGCATGCACCGGCAAGGTGTAATCGGTGGCGTCCGTCATGGCATAGGGTTGGTTTATGCCCACCTGCAGATCCCCTTCTTCGCGCAGCAGTTCGGCCAGCAGATGCGCGAATTCCGGGTAGCGGTTAAACAGCAGCCCTACCTGCCAGGGGCGCGACTCGCCCTTGAACACCGGCGTGAAGCTGTGCATGGCGATGACCGCCGTCGGCAGTTCGCGCAGCCGGCGCTGCCCCAGATGATCGTCGATGGCGCGGTGATACGGCAGAAACACCTCGCGCTCACGCGCCAGCGCGTGCTCGGCGTCGATGCCGATGTTGCCGGGGATCGGCGTCAGTTCAGACAAATGCGGGATCGAGCTGGCGATGCCGGGCGCCCGGTTGCAGTCGATCACCAAACGTGAGTAACGCTGATGAATCAGCGTGGCGTCCAGCTGGCGGCTCAGGTGACACGACACGCTCAGCGCGCCGATATCCCAGCCGATATGGCGCTCGATCTCCCCCGGCGGCAAACCGAGATCGCCGAGAGATTGCGGTATCGCCTTGCCGGCGTGATCGCACAGCAGTAAAAAAGGCGCGCCGCCGCGCGGGGTTTCAATGGCGACGGCGGGCGGTTCATCGGCGGACAATAGCGACGGGATAAACGAGTGAGGCATGCAAGGCTCCGGCGGTGGAAAGCAAAACGTTTATCGTAGCGCTATCCCGTCGCCGGCCCCAAGGTCGTGCTTAGATCAAAAAGGCATGAGTCAGACGCCGATCATGCCGTCTCGGCTTCCTGCGGCTGATGCACCGCAATGTAACGTTGATAACGCGACGGCTTGAGCCGCGAGGTATCCACCAGCACCAGCCCGTCGATGCAGTTGTTGAAGGCCGGATCGGTGCCGAAGTCGATAAACTGCACCCCGCCCGGCTCGCACAGTTCGGTGTACTGTTTGTACAGCGTCGGGATCGAACAGCCGATGTTGCTGAGCAGGCTCTTCAGCCGCACCAGATCTTCCTGGTAGTTATCCCCGGCAAACTGCGCCAGCACCTGCGGCAGCGAGGCCGGATAAGGGCGACGCGACTGGGCGAAGGCGTGATCCGGCGAGAAATAGAGCCGATAAAAGGCGATCAGCAGATCGCGCGCCGCCAGCGGCATGCCGCCGGAGATAGACACCGGCCCGAACAGATAGCGGTACTGCGGGTATTTCGACAGATAGGCGCCGATGCCCAGCCACAAATAGTCCAGCCCGCGCTTGCCCCAATAGGCCGGCTGGATGAAGCTGCGCCCCAGTTCAATGCCCTGTGCCAGGATCGGTTCCATATCTCGGTCGTAATGGAACAGGCTGTTGCTGTAGATGCTTTCCAGTCCCTTGCGCGCGATTTGTTCGGCGGTGGGGATAAAGCGATAGGCGCCGACGATCTCCAGCTCTTCCTCATCCCACAGCACCAGGTGGTAGTAATCGTCATCGTAGCTGTCCAGATCGCGACGGCGGCCGGAACCTTCCCCCACCGCGCGGAAAGCGATCTCACGCAGACGCCCCAGCTCCCGCAGGATCGGCGTGCGCGCTTCATCATGGCGGCGATAGAGGTAGATGGTTTTACCGTCCGGCGTCACCCCCAGCCGTTCGCAGTTCGCCAGCGCCTTTTTCAGCTCCAGACGATCTTCCGGCAGCGCAATCGGCGATTCGCTGGCGAACAACCCCGGCTTGCCCTGGCCCAAACGGTACACATGGCGGCGAAAGCGCTCCGCCAGATCCTTGGCGCTGGTGTGGCCGTCGTGCCAGTTGGCGAACGGCACGCGGCCGCCGATGCGGATCCGGATGCGCCCGCCGCGCTGCTGGAACATTTCGCGCACCAGCAGCAGCGTCGACAGCGGCCGGTAGACCAGCGAAGTAAAGTAGAACAGGTTGCTGTTGCGCGCACTGATATGAATCGGCACGATCGGCGCGCGCGCCTTGGCGGCCAGACGCAGAAAACCGGTATGCCAGTGGCCGTCGCGGATGCCTTTCGGGCTCATGCGCGACACTTCACCGGCCGGGAACAGGATCAGCGCGCCCTGATTGTCCAACTGCTGCTGCATGCCTTCAATCTGTTTGCGGCTGGTTTTATAGGCGACGTTATCCACCGGCACGAACAGGTTGCGCAGCGGTTCGATATAGGTCAGCAGTTGGCTGGCCACCACCTTCACATCCGGGCGCACCGCCGCAACGGCGCGCAGCAGCACCAGGCCGTCGAGCGAGCCGATCGGATGGTTGGCCACGAGCACCACCGGCCCCTGGCTCGGGATGTTTTCCAGATCGCCGTCCACCAGCTCGCAGCTGAGGTTGAAGTAGTCCACCACCTGCTCGATCAGATCCAATCCTTTCAGGTGGGGATAGTCGGCGGCGAACTGTTTGAATTCTTTTTCGAAGAGTAAGGTTCTTAGCAGGCTGCGCTGCCAGGCAGGGGTATTGCGGTGTGGAAATGCATCTTGCAACAAAGAATCCAGGCTGAACATCGCGTTATCTCCTGACGTAGTCGCTGCAAACTTAAGCCAGAGCCGTGACCCTGACATGTCAGTTACATGACAATAAAATGAATCCATCGACTATCAGGTATAGCAAAGTAATGGCGATTTGGGAGCGAAAGACGCATTTTCGCCCCCGTTTGCCTTCACATTGGCGCCAGAAGCGCTTCGATGCGGCGGTTCACCGCTTCGCGCAGGCGCAGCAGCGGCCCCGCCTGATGCGGATAACGCTTGAAGGTGATGCGCATGCCCAGCTCGCGTTCGATCAGCGCCTCCACCGCCGCCCGATCGCTCAAACTCTCCAACAGCTGCAGCGCGCGCATGTCCTGCAGCCCCTGATGCAGCACCTGCAGGCGCAGCGACTCCACCGGCTGCAGATCGTCGCCCGGATACACCACGAACGGGTCGCCGGAAGGAAACGCGTGGCCGCTGTCGGTCACCGCGTACGGATTGATGCGCTCGCGCGAATGGGCGCTGTTATAGAAGTTGAATCCCCAGTGCAGGAAGCCGGCGATGCGGTACAGATACAGCTGCACGCCCAATATGCGGTTGCGCGCCGAAGGCTGAGCGAAGAAGCGATTGGCGACCTCGGTCTTCTGCACGCAGCAATAATAGGCCCACAGCCCGGGCACCCGGTGTTCGATAAAGGGTTCGATATGGTCGGTCGCCGCCACTGGGGTCTCCACCAGGCCTTGCTGATAGAACGCGAAATCCGACAGCGCGTCGAAGGTGCGAAAACCGCCCAGCAACGGCCGCAGCGCGGCGCTGGCACGCTGGTAGGCCGTCAGGTTGTCCAGCGTCGGTTCATCGGAAATGTGGAACCACACCTGCCGTTCCAGCCCCCGTTCGCGAAACCAGGCGGTCAACGCCGGCAGCAGCGCGTGCAGGAAACGCTGATACGCTTCGCCCTGCGCATCGGTGTGCCAGCCGAACAGCGGCAGCGTCTCGCCCTGATCTTCTACCACTATCTTCGGCGCATGCGCCGCGCCCCACTGGGTAAACAGCGGCGCGATCTCGAAATGCTCGATGCCCTCTTCCTGTGCCAGCGCCACCCATTGCGCCAGACGGCTGAAATCGAAGCCGTACCCCTGCACCGAACGCGTCACTTTCACCAGCTGCACCGTGGTGCGTTCACCGCCGACGGCGGTATCCAGCGGCGGCGTAAACAGCGGCGTCAGCAGCATATTGACGCCGGCCTGCACCGCACAGCGCACAAAGTTGCGCACCGCGCGCCAGTACGCCGGGCTGAACACCGCCAGACGGTAGTAATCCGCCAGACAGTCGGTGTGCAGCCACTCGGTATGCAACAGGGTTTGCGGCGGCAACGCCGCCGGCACCAAGTGCAGCGTCAGTGCGGCTTCGGCCAGTGTCTCGCCGCTTTGCGCATCCAGCAGGCGCAGGGTCAACGGGACATCGCCGGCCAGTGTCATGGCGGCCGGCGGCGTCAGGGTGAGCCATAAGCTGCCGTAATAACCGCAGGCGGCGAAAAAACGCCGTTGCGGCAGCGGCATCAGCGGATCGGGAAATAATCCCGGTTCGGTGGTCAGGTAATTTTCATCGCTCTCGCGATAACAGGGAAATCCGCTCGGCACCGATCGCACCTGACGCACGCTGATATAATCCGCCAGCGGCCCGTCAAGTTGATAACACAGCTCATGGCGGGTCTCGTTACCGGGCGTTTGCAAACAGTATACCGCCTGCCAGGAAAGCACCTCGTTATTCAGCCCGCTCAGCCGATTTTCTACGGAAATGGATGGCATGCTGCGGCGATGAAATACTTTTTCCAGACTATGGGTAAATACCAGAGACAGGCGCATAATAATCAGCCCTCTTTATTTCTCATGAATAATCGGTGTAAAAATCAGGCTAGCGCCTTTTATCGCCACAAACAATAGCCAGTAATAAAAAACGTTCCTGCCCTCTCTTCTGACGGCGGCGGGAAGATTTTTTTGTTTATTTGCATCACAAAAATGAAAGAAGCTGGAGCTTGCACAATAAAAATGTTTTTAATCCCCATTGTGGTGCAAGGGTTATCAGTTATTCCTATGCCTGCGAAGACCGCTAAATGCCGCACTACCGGGGAAAAAACCCGCCACAAGGTTAATGAAATGTGAACAGATCGACCTTTCACTTAGGCGTAAAAGCCTTTCGATTTTAACAACAATGAAACATACATACCCCATTTTTGGGCGTTCGGGGGTGTATTGACACATTGAAAGTTAAGGGATAGAAAGAATTTACGTTGCGAAAAACGTTATTCGTCGCTCACCGAGGGGAAAGCAATGTCACCGATAAAAAATACCGGCCGCCTGCTGGCGCACTCCATTCTTGCCAGCGCATTATTATTACCCACCCTGCTCCATGCAGCAGATAAAATAACATTACGCTATGCCGTTTGGGACAGGAATCAATTACCCGCCGAACAGGAGATCGCCAAGCGATTTGAACAGGCCAACCCGGATATAAAAATAGAAGTAGAATTAACCCCTTCGGCGCAATATTTCGTTAAATTAGATTCCGCTGCCGCCGGCGGCGTAGCGCCGGATATATTCTGGATTAATATGCCTTATTTTGTGCAGTACGCCAAAAACGGCATTATGGAGCCGCTGGCGCCTTATATTAAGGAGAGCGGCCTTAAGCTGGACGACGTGGTCGCCAGCTCGGTGAAAGCCTACCAGTACGACGGTCAACAGATGGCCATCCCGCGCGACGTCGATTCCATCGCCGTGTGGTACAACAAAAAACTGTTCGATCAGGCCGGCGTCAGCTACCCCACCAGCGACTGGAGCTGGGACGATCTGAAGAGCAAGGCCACCGCCCTGAAAAACGGGTTGAAAGGCGCCGCCTTCCCGCTGGTGATGGACCTCAGCATCGACGGCCAGGACAGCTACATGAACCTGCTGTTCCAAAACGGCAATCACATCGTGCCCAAGGACGGCCAGCCTACCGACATCGCCAACGACAAGTCCATCTGGGTCTATCAGCAGCTGCAGGGCATGATGAAAGACGGCCTGATGCCGAGCGCCCAGCAGATGAGCGAAGTCAAAACCGAGAACATCTTCCAGTCCAACCGCGCCGCGATGGTCTATGCCGGCTCCTGGCTGGCGGCGCCGTTCGCCAATAACCCGCTGATCAACGATCACATCGGCGTGGTGATGATGCCGAAAATTGAACGTCAGTCCGGCGTGGCACACAGCCTGGCCTTCGCCATGTCGGCCAAAAGCGCCCACAAACAGGCCGCCTGGAAATATATCGCCTTCATGAGCAGCGAAGCCTCGCAGGCGGAGCTGGCCAAGGTGGTGATCCCGGCCAACAAGACGGCGGCCAAAGTTTGGGCGCAGCAGATCCAAAAGGTCGACGTCACGCCTTACATCCAGACCCTGGAAGTGACCCAGGCTTATCCCACCGCCGGCACCAATACGCCGAAATGGCAGAACATGTGGATCGCCAGCCTGAAGAAGATCTTTATGGGCGCGGACGCCAAACAGGAAATGGACAAATCGGTCAAGAAGATCGCGCGCGTCATGGAGCAGTAATCGCCCCGCCGCGGCGCGCTGCCCCGAGCGCGCGCTGCGGTGGAACCCTGCTGAAAGTCATAGGTGAGGAATGGCAACATGTCGCTGGCAGAAACGGCTACGGTCACCCTGAAACCATCCCGGCGCACCGCCCGCCCCGCGCTCAATCGGCTCGAACGTGCCGAACGCTTCTGGGGCTGGGTGATGATCCTGCCGCTGCTGATGGGGGTGACGGTGTTTTACCTGATCCCCTTTTTGCAAAACATCTTTTACAGCTTTACCGATCTCAACCAATTCATGCGCTGGAGCAGCATCAGCGTCGATAACTATCTCAACCTGTTCGAAGACGACGACTTTTACACCGCCGCCGCCAACACCCTGTTTTACGTGGTGGTCTGCGTGCCGATCAGCCTGAGTCTGTCGCTGCTGCTGGCGATTGGCCTCAACCAGAATATCCGCGGCAAAGGCCTGCTGCGCACCCTGCTGTTCCTGCCGGCGGTCACCATGCCCGCGGCGGTGGCCATGGTGTGGCAATGGCTGTTCAACAAGGATTTCGGCCTGATCAACCAGGCGCTGAGCCTGTTGCACATCGCGCCGGTCGCCTGGCTGTCCGATCCGGACGTGGTGCGCATCAGCGTGTCCATCATCATCATCTGGTCGTCGCTGGCGCTGAAGATCATCATTTTGCTGGCCGGGCTGCAAAGCATTCCGCGCCAGCTGTACGAAGCGGCGGATCTCGACGGTATCGGCACCCTGCGCCGCTTCTTCTGCATCACGCTGCCGATGATGGTGCCGACGCTGTTCTTCGTGTCGGTGATGAGCTTTATCGAGATCCTGCAAATCTTTGACGTGGTGTTCCTGATGTTCGACCGCGCACTGGTGGAGAACGACGTGATGACCGTCACCAACCTGTTTTACAAGTACGCGTTTTACCTGCAGGAAAAAGGTTATGCCTCCGCCATCACCGTGGTGCTGTTCGCCGTCACGCTGGTGATCACCCTGATTCAAATGGCGATCGGCAAGCGCCTGAAAGTCAGCTGAGGAGCTGCACATGAACGCAAGCAAGAAAACGCTGGTGTACCTGTTTATGGGGCTGGCGGCGCTGGCCTCGGTGGTGCCTTTTATCTGGATGCTGGTGACCTCGCTGAAAACCCAGGCCGAGAGCATTCAGATCCCGCTGACGCTGCTGCCGGCGCATCCCAGCCTGCAGGCCTACGGTCGGGTGATGCACGAAATCCCGTTCGCCGGCTTTTATCTCAACTCGCTGCTGGCGACCTTCTTCACCGTCACCTTGCAGATGGCGATCGCCACCATGGCTGCCTACGGCTTCTCACGCCTGCATTTTCGCGGCCGGGATGCGGTGTTTCTGGTGTGCGTATCGGTCCTGATGGTGCCTGGTCAGGCGTTTCTGATCCCGCAATTCCTGGTGGTGCAGAAGCTGGGGTTGGTCAACAGCATCACCGGGTTGGTGCTGCCGGGCATTTTCAGCGTTTACGCCACCTTTCTACTGCGCCAGTTCTTTCTGGCGGTGCCGAAGGAAATGGAAGAAGCGGCCTTGATCGACGGTTACAGCTACTTCGCCATCTTCTGGCGCATCATGCTGCCGCTGATCCGGCCGGGCATTATCGCCTGCATCATCATCAACGGCCTGTGGAGCTGGAACAACCTGATGTGGCCGCTGATCGTCAATACCACCACCGAGATGCTGACGCTGCCGGTTGGGCTGGCCTCGCTCTCCAGCCGCGCCGGGGTGGAATATCCGTTGCTGATGGCCGGGGCGCTGATGGCGGTGATCCCGATGCTGATGCTGTTCATTATTTTCCAACGCTATTTCATCCAGGGCATCGCCAGCGCCGGGGTGAAAGGCTAACGCGCAGACAAGGTAAACGACATGGCCGGAATTCAGTTAAACAGCGTTAAAAAAGTCTACCCCAACGGTTTCCACGCGCTGCACGGCGTTGATTTGGACATCGAGGACGGGGAATTTATGGTGTTCGTCGGCCCGTCAGGCTGCGCCAAATCCACCCTGCTACGGATGATCGCCGGGCTGGAGAGCGTCAGCGAGGGGCAGATCCTGATCCACGATCGCTGCGTCAACGACAGCATGCCGAAGGATCGCGGCATCGCCATGGTGTTCCAGAACTATGCGCTGTACCCGCACATGACGGTGTACAAGAACATGGCGTTCGGTCTGATCGGCAAAGAAAGCAAGGCCGAGATCGACCGCCGGGTGCGCGACGCGGCGGAAAAACTGGAGATCACCAACCTGCTGCAGCGCAAGCCGGGCCAGCTCTCCGGCGGCCAGTGTCAGCGGGTGGCAGTCGGCCGCGCCATCGTGCGTAAACCCAAGGTGTTTCTGTTTGACGAGCCGCTGTCCAACCTCGATGCCAAGCTGCGGGTGTCGATGCGCGTGCAGCTGATCGAACTGCACAATCAACTGAAGCAGGAAGGCGCCGCTGCCACCATGGTGTACGTCACCCACGATCAGGTCGAAGCGATGACCATGGGCGACCGCATTTGCGTGATGAACCGCGGCGCCATCATGCAGGTGGATAAACCGATCAACCTGTATCACCACCCCGCCAACCGTTTCGTCGCCGAGTTTATCGGCAGCCCGTCGATGAACCTGCACGATCTGGCGATCGTGCGCGACGGCCAAACGGTGCGGCTGCGCATCGGCCTGCAGCATCAGCTCGATCTGCCGCCTGCGCTGCAACGGCAATTGGCGGACTACCCGCATGCGCGGGTGTGCCTCGGCATCCGGCCGGAGTCCCTGCGGCTGTGCACGCCCGGCAGCGCCAACTGTTTCCCGGCGCAGATCGTCACTATCGAGCGCATGGGCAACGAAGAGCTGTTGCACTGCGAACTGGCCGACCTGCGCTTCGTGCTGCGCATGGCATCGCTGCCGGATTGGGAACCGCGCCTCGGCGAAAACATTCATCTGGCATTCGATCTGACGCGCGCACATTTGTTCGACGAGCTCAGCGGCCAAAACCTCAAATAACAACAGCGGAGTATCCAGCAATGTCGTCAACACAACCCAACAGCTTTGCCCATCGCCCGGTGCGGGTGCTGGTGGTCGGCGCCGGGGCGCGCGGTGAGATCTACTCGCGCTATGCGCTGGCGCATCCCGATTTGATGCAGGTGGTGGCGGTAGCGGAACCGCGCGACGCTTACCGCGAGCAGTTCGTGGCGCAGCATGCCATCGCGCCGGAAAACGTCTTCACCGACTGGCGCCAGGCCGCCGACGCCGGCAAGCTGGCCGACGCGGTGCTGATCTGCACCCAGGATCAGATGCATCTGGAGCCGGCGCTGGCCTTCGCCCGCCAGGGCTACGCCATGCTGCTGGAAAAACCGCTGTCGCCGGACGCCGACGAGTGCCGCGCCATCGTCGCCGAGGTGGTGCGCCAAAAGCTGATCTTCTCGGTCGGCCACGTGCTGCGCTATACCCGCTATACCCAGAAGCTCAAGCAGTTGCTGCGCGACGGCGCGATCGGCGATATCGTCAGCCTGCAGCACTTGGAACCGGTCGGCTACTGGCACCAGGCGCACTCCTTCGTGCGCGGCAACTGGCGCAACGATCAACAGGCCGCTTTTATGCTGCTGCAGAAATCCTGCCACGATATCGACTGGATCCGCTACGTGATGGAGCAACCCTGTGAGCAAGTCAGCTCCTTCGGCAACCTGCGCCATTTCCGCCGGGAAAACCAACCGGCCGGCGCGGCGGACAACTGCCTGGATTGCGCGGTAGAGGCGTCCTGCCCCTATTCCGCCAAGCGCATCTATCTGGGCGACGACCACAAGGCCACGCCCGGTTTTCTGCGGGTGCTGACGCCGGAACCCGACCAGACGACGCTGCGGGCGGCACTGCGCGACGGCCCTTACGGCCGCTGCGTCTACCGCTGCGACAATAATGTGGTCGACCATCAGGTGGTCAACATGCAGTTCGCCGGCGGCCGCACCGCGTCGTTCACCATGACAGCCTTTACCCGCCACGAAGATCGCCATACCCGCATCTTCGGTAGCCGTGGCTGCCTGGAGGGCGACGGCCGCCATATTCGCATCACCTCGTTCCTCGACGACGGCGAAACGCATTACGACACCGACGCCGGCCAGGATCTGCACGCCATGGCCGGGCACGGCGGCGGCGACTACTACCTGATGCAGCACTTTATCGCGGCCATTCGCGCCAACGATCCGAGCCAGGTGCTGGCCGGCCCGACGGAAGCGCTGGAGAGCCATCTGATGGTGTTCGCCGCCGAACGCGCGCGCCGCGAAGCGGCGGTGATCGCCCTGAACGGAGCCTGAAGCATGGCGATGAGAGAGATGCATTACGGTTTCGACATCGGCGGCACCAAGATAGAAATGGCCGCATACGATCGCCGGCTCAATCAGGTGATGATCCAACGGGTGCGCACCCCAACCGGCGATTACGGCGAGTTCGTGGCCTGTATCGCCGGGCTGGTTGACCAGGCGGATCGCGAGCTGCATACGCGCGGCAGCATCGGCATCGGTTTACCGGGGATCACCGATCCCGTCAGCCGCCGCCAGTTAGCGGTCAACGTGCCTTGCCTGACCGGCCATTGCCTGGCGGATGACCTGACGCAGGCGTTGGCGCGGCCTATCGCCATCGAGAACGACTGCCGCTGCTTCGCGCTGTCGGAAGCCAGCACGCCGCAAACCGCGCACCTGCCGTTGGTGTTCGGCGCCATCATCGGCACCGGCGCCGGCGGCGGCCTGGTGGTGAACCGGCAACTGCATAAAGGGCGCAACGGCGTGGCGGGCGAATGGGGCCATATGCCGATATCGGCCCAGCTGGCGCAACGTTACGATCTGCCGCTGTTCAGCTGCAACTGCGGGCTGACCGGCTGCTTTGAACGCTACGTCTCCGGCAGCGGGCTGCTGGCGCTGAGCCGCCATTTTGCCCATCCGGCCGCCGACGTGCCGTCGCTGGTCGCCAGCTACCGCGCCGGTGATCCGCTCGCGCAGCAGCTGATGGCCCTCTACGTCGATATTCTGGCCAGCGCGCTGGCCGGCTTACAGCTGCTGTTGGACGTCGATGCCTTCGTGCTTGGCGGCGGGCTGTCGAACGTCGGTGAGCTGTACCGGCTGCTGCCGCCGGCGATGCGGCGCTGGCTGCTGCCGGGCGTGGAACCCGCGGCGGTGTTCCCGCCGGTGCACGGTGACAGCAGCGGCGTGCGCGGCGCGGCGCTTTTACACGCGGCAGCATAAAAAAACAGTGAAAGCCCGGCGGCTGCCGAACGATCGCTGCGGCTTTCGTCATCGACGGAGCGAATGAATAACCGCCGAGAATTGTCGACTGAAAAATAACGAATTTGCCGTTTTCACTTTGCGTTAACCCCGCTTTCGGTTAGTGCTCAATCGAAAGCAAAATAAAATATAACCAACTGATAGATATAGATATTTTAAAATTAATCGATTGCATTTCAGTGTTTCGTTTGCTGTAATTCGCCACGAACAACTGAAAGCGCTCCGGTCAGCATCGCTGCGGCTTATTAAGCCGCGGACGGGCACGGCTACAGGTAAATCAGGAGTCTGCGTTAATGATCAATACCGCAAAACGCCGGGAATTAATTATCGACCAGCTGTGCCGCGAGGGCTCGGTGCGTGTGGAGCAGCTCAGCCAGCAGTTTTCGGTGTCCAGCGTCACCATCCGCAGCGATCTGCGTCAGCTGGAACAGCACGGCTGTGCGGTGCGCGCCTACGGCGGCGCCATGTTGAACAAACAGTTCGCCTTCGACCGCCCGCTGCAGGACAAGGGCCGCATCAACCGCGACGTGAAACACGCCATCGCCTGCGCGGCGGCGGCGCTGATCGAAGACGGCGACGCCGTCATCCTCGACTCCGGCTCCACCACCAGCCAGATGGCGCCGCAGCTGGCGGGGAAAAAGGATCTGGTGGTGATGACCAACGCGCTGAATATCGCCTTCGAACTGGCCAACAACGAGCAGATCGATCTGATGGTGGTCGGCGGCAGCGTACGCCGCAAAGCCTGGTCGTTGTACGGCCCCGCCGCTGAACAGCAGCTGCGCCAGTACCGCTTCGACAAACTGTTTCTCGGCGTCGACGGTTTCGATCTGGCGGGCGGCATCACTACGCCGGATCCGGGCGAAGCGCAGCTCAACCGGGTGATGTGTGAAGTGGCGCGCGAAGTGATCGCCATCGCCGACGCCAGCAAATTCGGCCGCACAAGCTTTTGCATGATCCGCGAAGTCGGCCAGATCCACCGCCTGGTCACCGACAGCCGTATTCCGGCGCACTACCTGCAGGCGCTGCACCATTTAGGGATCGACGTGATTATCGCCGACCGTTAACCGAGGCTTTTAAGGAGTTGTCATCATGAATGCGTATTTCTCTTACGAGGCGGATTGGCTGAAGCAGCGCAACGCCTGGCACACCGCCGCAGAGATTTGGCAGCAGCCGGACCTGTGGGCGGCGCTGCACCGGCAGCTGCAGGATCAACAGGCGCAGTGGCAGCCGTTCCTCGCGCCGCTGTTGGCCAATCCTCGGCTGCAAATCGTGCTGTGCGGCGCCGGCAGTTCGGCGTTCGCCGGCCGGGCTCTGGCGCCCTGGCTGCGCGAACGCACCGGCCGCGACGTAGTGGCCTACGGCACCACCGATATCGTCGCCAACCCGCTGCAGTTCCTCGACCCTGAACGGCCGACGCTGCTGGTGTCCTTCGCCCGCTCGGGCAACAGCCCGGAAAGCGTGGCGACGGTGGAACTGGCCGATCAGCTGCTGCCGGAAAGCTATCACCTGATGCTGGTGTGCAACCCGGACAGCCGGCTGGCGCAGTATGCGCATCGGCGCGATAACGTCTGTTCGCTGGTGATGCCGCAGGGCTCCAACGATCAGAGCTTCGCCATGACCTCCAGCTTCAGCTGCATGATGCTGAGCGCCGCGCTGCTGCTCGGCCCAATATCGCTTGAGGCCGCCCAGGCGCCGCTGCACGCCATGGTGCAGCGCTGCCGTGAACTGTGCAAAACGCTGCAGCCGCAGGTAAAGGCACTGGCTGCCAGCGGCTTCCGCCGCTACATCACCCTCGGCGGCAGCTGCTTCACCGGCCTGGCCGAAGAGGCCTCGCTCAAGATGCTGGAGCTCACCGCCGGGCGAATCGTGACACGCTACGACTCGCCGCTCGGTCTGCGCCACGGCCCTAAATTTATGGTCGACGGCCAGACATTGGTGGTGCTGATGTTCTCGCACGACGACTACGCCCGTCAGTATGACCGCGACCTGTGGAACGAACTGCAGCGCGACGGGCTGGCGATGCAGTTGGTCGGATTGACCGGCGAACGTCAACCGCTATCCGATGCCCTGCTGAATCTGCACAACGCGGCAGACGATATCTGGCTGCTGTTCCCGTATCTGCTGTTCACCCAGATGCTGGCCTTCGAGAGTTCGCTGGCGTTGGGGCTCACCCCGGACAACCCGTGCCCGACCGGTGAAGTCAACCGGGTGGTGAAAGGCGTGACGATTTACCGTTTTCCCTCCCCTGAGCTGTAAGGAGATCCCATGTATCTGATAGCCAACCGAGAAATGCTGCTCAAGGCGCAGCGCCAGGGTTACGCCGTGCCGGCGTTTAACGTCCACAATCTGGAAACCGTGCAGGTGGTGGCGGAGACCGCCGCCGAACTGCGCTCGCCGGTAATCATGGCCGGCACGCCCGGCACCTTCAGCTATGCCGGCACCGACTACCTGATCGGCATCTGCCAATCTGCCGCGCACCGCTACGATCTGCCGCTGGCGCTGCACCTGGATCATCATGAAGAGCTGGACGACATTGAGCACAAGGTAAAAAGCGGCATTCGCTCGGTGATGATCGACGGCTCCCACTTGCCGTTCGAACAGAACATCGCCAAGGTAGCCGCCGCGGTCGCCCTGTGTCACCGCTACGGCGCCAGCGTGGAGGCGGAGCTGGGCCGGCTGGGCGGGCAGGAAGACGATTTGATCGTCGATACGGCGGACAGCTTCTATACCGATCCGGCCGCCGCGCGCGAGTTTGTTGCCGCCACCGGCATCGACTCACTGGCGGTGGCGATCGGTTCCGCCCACGGCCTGTACCACGGCGAACCCAAGCTGGATTTTGAGCGCCTGGCGCGGATCCGCGAGCAGGTGGACGTGCCGTTGGTGCTGCACGGCGCCTCCGGCATTCCGGAAGCGATGGTCAAGCGAGCGATCTCGCTCGGCGTCTGTAAGGTCAACGTCGCCACCGAATTGAAAATTGCCTTCGCCGATGCGGTAAAAAGCTACTTTTCGCAGCACCCGGACGCCAACGATCCGCGCAAATACATCGTCCCTGGCAAACTGGCGATGAAAGAAGTGGTGGCGGAAAAGATCCGCATCTGCGGCAGCAGCGGCATGCTGTAATCCCGCTATCGCCCCCGGTTCATACGGCCGCAACGCGGGGGCGAACACGCCGCACGCTTCCCGCCTTTCCTGAGAGAACGATCACAGCCTTTTCACCCACTCGCGCCAGAAATCATTAACTGGCCTTCACTATGATCCAAATCATGGTTTTACTCATCCTACCTCCCTATTATCAAATTCATTGGATGCAGGCAGTAGGATTTTTGCCCATTCGTTTTTATTTCGCCAGGCGAAATAGCTTATTTGATAAAAACAAGCACGCTTGTTTTTAATTGGCAGTGTTTTTACTCTGAAAGGAACAGCGTATGAACCATTACTTAGCCGTATTAAGCGCATTGGTCATTCTGCCCTTCGCTCTGCACGCAAAAGCGCTCCCCGGAAGTCAGGTCGCCTCCGGCGTCGTACGCTTCACCGGCGCCATCACCACGCCGGCCTGCACCATCAAACATCAGGATGAACAACTCATCTCCAACTGTTTCGGTAAGGTGACGGAAAACCGCAACGGTTATATTTCCTCTTCGTTAAAAGAAATGCCAAAAGAATTAGTTTCCGCTGTCACCAGCGAGATAGTAAATAACGACCCACACTTGAAACGCGTGACCATCAGCTATAAATAACCCCAAAGAGTTAATGCTTGATTGAATAATCAACAAGTCATGCCCCGCCCCAATGACTTATAAATTTATTTTATAAATTTACTGAACAATGACTACCCGCCTTACCGTGAGCCGACTATTCGGGCAACTCCAGGGTTGCCCATCAGCATGTCCGAAATCCGCCATCGCTTCCTCCGCTTTCATGCAATAATCGCCTCACTAAACCGAGGAGTGATCCAGATGCAGACTTTTTTGATTGATCGTACCGCGACGCCGGTGGGAGAACTGGTGTTGATTGCCGATGAACAGGGGCGCCTGCGGGCGGTTGACTGGACCGATCACGAAGCGCGCCTGATGAAGCTGCTGAATACGCATTACCGCGCCGATCGCTTCACTCTGCGCGCCCAGCGCGATCCAAGCGGGTTGACCGACGCCATGCAGCGCTATTTCGCCGGGGAACTGAGCATTATCGATCGGCTGCCGGTGATGACCGCCGGCACCGAGTTCCAACGCACCGTGTGGCAACAGCTGCGCCAAATTCCCTGCGGCGAGATCCTGACCTACGGCCAGCTGGCGCAACGCATCGGTCGCCCGACCGCTTCGCGCGCGGTCGGCATGGCCAACGGTTCCAATCCGATCAGCATCGTCGTCCCCTGCCACCGGGTCATAGGCTCTCAGGGCGCGTTGACCGGCTATGCCGGCGGCGTACAGCGCAAACAGTGGCTGCTGCAACACGAAGGTTACCTGCCGCAGGATCTGCTCTCGCACTAACGCGGCACATAATCCGGCGGCACGCCATCCGCCGGGGCGGCGGGATAGTAGTCCGGCGGCACCGGCGATGAGCTGGCGTCACCGTAACCATAGGCCACCGGCACCTTGTTGCCTTTGGCGTACATGCATTGCGTATACACGGTATCGTAGCTGTCTTGCAGATCGCCGCTGCTGCGCCAGGCCGAGTTGTTGGCCATCGCGCTGCCGACCAACAACCCACCGCCGGCGCCGACCAACGCGCCGGGGCCGGCATGACCGGATGCAGCGCCGATCAACGCCCCCGCCGCCGCACCGACGGCCGTGCCCGCCACTGCGGTGCCCGCCGCCGAATTGGCCGCCGTTTGCGCGCCGCCGCCAAGGCTGTTTTGCGCATAGCCGCGGCAAATCGCCTCATCGCGATTGAACTGTTCGTAGCTTTTTCCCGTGCCGGGCAATACCGTCACCTCCGGCCCGGAAGGCGCAGAGACGCAGCCGGCCAACAGCCCGGCCAGCGCCACTATCGGGAAAGCAAAAGAGTGTTTCATCACGCACCACCTGGGATCACCGGGATAACGAACCGTCTGGCACCACTTTCATCCAACCGTCGGGACAACGCGGCACCTGCGGGTAATAGCCCGCCGGCCGGCGGCAGTAGTAAGCGTAACTCGGCGGCTTTTCGATATAGGTCTGCGGCGGCGGCGGCGTGACATACACTACCGGCGGCGGCGGATAGTAGAGCGGCGGTGGCCCCCAGGGCACGCCAATCACCACGCGCGGCCCACCATAGTAGTAACCGTGCCGGTAGTAACCGTGGCCGTAATAGCCGTGGGCGAAGGCGGCGGCGCTGGCCGTCATCAACACCCCCGCGGCCGCCATCAACAATATGCGCTTTTTCATCATCCACTCCCGAACAGGATGGTTCACCTGCCTTTCTGACCTTCAGCTTAACGCCGATGTGGCGCGGCTTTGCGGTTGGGATTCAGATGAATGCGACAAGCTTTCGCCAGCAGATGTGTCAAAGGATGATTGATTCACGCCGCTAAAATTCGCCGATGCGCGCAGCAGAACCGCCCCACGACGATCGCCACGCCTCGCGACGCCGAAAAGGCAACCGCACGTTGCGCATAAGTGCCAAATAAATCTAGCGACGTCAGCGTGATACAGAATAATCGGCGGCATGTGTGCGCAAAATTCGCACACAATACCCCTATTCATGCTAATGCCACCCTTATCAGCTGCAGCAAAAGATGTTAAAATTGACTCATATCAATTATTGAATGAGCGTAATCTATGATCCCGGAAAAACGCGTGATTCGTCGTATCCAGTCTGGTGGTTGTGCGATCCATTGCCAGGACTGCAGCATCAGCCAGCTGTGCATTCCTTTCACCCTTAATGCCCACGAGCTGGACCAGCTCGACAACATTATCGAGAGAAAGAAGCCCATCCAGAAAGGCCAGACTTTGTTCAAGGCCGGCGACGAGCTGAAATCGCTGTACGCGATCCGTTCCGGGACCATCAAAAGCTACACCATCACCGAGCAAGGCGATGAGCAGATCACCGGCTTCCATCTGGCGGGCGACCTGGTCGGCTTCGACGCCATCGGCGGCCTGAAGCACCCAAGTTTCGCTCAGGCGCTGGAAACCTCGATGGTGTGCGAGATCCCGTTCGAGACCCTCGACGATCTGTCCGGCAAAATGCCTAACCTGCGTCAGCAGATCATGCGGCTGATGAGCGGCGAGATCAAAGGCGACCAGGACATGATCCTGCTGCTGTCGAAGAAAAACGCCGAAGAGCGCCTGGCGGCGTTCGTTTATAACCTGTCGCGCCGCTTCGCGGAGCGCGGCTTCTCACCGCGCGAGTTCCGTTTGACCATGACCCGCGGCGACATCGGCAACTACCTTGGCCTGACGGTGGAAACCATCAGCCGCCTGCTGGGCCGCTTCCAGAAAAGCGAAATCCTCAGCGTGAAAGGCAAATACATCACCATCGAAAACGCCGACGCGCTGTCGGTGCTGGCCGGCACGCCGCGCATCAACGTGACCGTCAACGCCTGATCCCCCTGCCGGATCAACATTTCACCGAAATTGTTGATCCGGCACGCTTCTGTTGTTGTTCTGTTTTTCAATGTTGGGTTACTCTGTAAATTAACAGACTGTTGATTTCAGCTGTAAGGAGGCCCTATGGCGAAGTATCAGAATCTTCTGGTGGCTATTGACCCCAATCAGGACGATCAGCCGGCATTGCGTCGCGCCGTGTACCTGGTGAAAAGGAATGGTGGGCGCATCAAAGCCTTCCTGCCCATTTATGACTTCTCTTACGAAATGACGACCCTGCTCTCCCCGGACGAAAGAACGGCGATGCGGCAAGGTGTGATCAGCCAACGCGCCGCCTGGATCAACGAGCAGTGCCGTTTCTATCTCAACGACGGCGTGCCGATCGAAATCAAAGTGGTCTGGCATAACCGCCCCTTCGAAGCCATCATTCAGGAAGTGCTTTCCGGCCAACATGACCTGTTGCTGAAAATGGCGCACCAGCACGACCGGCTGGAGTCAGTGATCTTCACCCCCACCGATTGGCACCTGCTGCGCAAATGCCCTTGTCCGGTGTGGATGGTGAAAGACCAGCCCTGGCCGGAAGGCGGTAAAGCGCTGGTGGCGGTCAACCTGGCCAGCGAAGAGCCCTATCACGATCCGCTCAATATCAAACTGGTGCAAGAAACCGTCGAACTGGCGCAAAACGTCAATCAGACCGAGGTTCATCTGGTTGGCGCTTACCCCGTTACCCCGATCAACATCGCCATCGAGCTGCCCGATTTCGATCCCAGCGTCTACAACGATGCCATTCGTGGCCAGCATCTGATCGCCATGAAAGCGCTGCGGCAGAAATTCTGCATCAAGGAAGAGTTCACCCACGTGGAGAAAGGCCTGCCGGAAGAGGTCATCCCCGATCTGGCCGAGCACCTGCAGGCCGGCGTGGTGGTTCTGGGCACCCTGGGCCGCACCGGCATTTCGGCCGCCTTTATCGGCAACACGGCGGAACATGTGATCGACCATCTGAAATGCGATCTGCTGGTGATTAAACCGGAAAACTTCACCTGCCCGATCGAGGCGGATGAAGATGATGAACACGACGACGAAGATTAAGCTTCGCGCATAAAAAATGGGCCGCTTAGCGGCCCATTTTTTTGGTTGCCCAATTACTTCTGCAGCGCCCGTAGAATCGCTTCCACGCTGTCTTTGGCGTCGCCGAACAGCATTTGGGTATTCTCCTTGAAGAACAGCGGGTTCTGCACGCCGGCATAGCCGGTGTTCATCGAGCGTTTGAACGCGATCACGTTCTGCGCTTTCCACACTTCCAATACCGGCATGCCGGCGATCGGGCTGCGCGGATCTTCCAGCGCCGCCGGGTTCACCGTGTCGTTGGCGCCGATCACCAGCACGGTATCGGTATCCGGGAAATCGTCGTTGATCTCATCCATCTCCAACACCACGTCGTACGGCACCTTGGCTTCCGCCAGCAGCACATTCATGTGACCCGGCAAACGCCCCGCGACCGGGTGAATGCCGAAACGCACCTTCACGCCCCGCGCGCGCAGTTTCTCGGTGATTTCCGCCACCGGATATTGCGCCTGCGCCACCGCCATGCCGTAGCCTGGGGTGATGATCACCGACGTGGAGTTCTTCAACTGCTCGGCCACCTCTTCCGCCGTGGTTTCGCGGTATTCGCCCATCTCTTCGGCATCGCCGGTAGACGAACCATCACTACCGAAACCGCCGGCGATCACGCTGATAAACGAGCGGTTCATCGCCTTACACATGATGTAAGACAGGATGGCCCCCGAAGAACCCACCAGTGCGCCGGTGACGATCAGCAGATCGTTGCTCAGCATGAAGCCCGCCGCGGCGGCGGCCCACCCCGAGTAGGAGTTGAGCATCGAGACCACCACCGGCATGTCGGCACCACCGATCGACGCCACCAGATGCCAACCGAACGCCAGCGCGATCGCCGTCATCAGCAGCAGCGTCACTACCTGCCAGCCCACGCTGTCGGTACGCACAAATGCCACCAGCAACAGGAACGAGATCACCAGCGCCGCCAGGTTCAGTTTGTGGCGATTCGGCAGCATCAGCGGCTTGGAAGAGATGATGCCGCGCAGCTTGCCGAAAGCGACGATCGAACCGGTAAAGGTCACGGCGCCGATAAAGATGCCGAGAAACACTTCGGTCAGATGGATATTCGCCATCACCGGCTCCATCGGCGCGCCGTGATCCAGGTAGCTGTTGAAGCCGACCAGCACCGCGGCCAGGCCGACGAAGCTGTGCAGCACCGCCACCAGTTCCGGCATTTCGGTCATCTCGACCTTTTTCGCCAGATAGACGCCGATCGAGCCGCCGATGATCATGGCGATGATGATCCAGCCGACGTTGCCGGAATCCGGCCCGAGAATGGTGGCGATCAGCGCAATCGCCATACCGGCGACGCCGAACAGGTTGCCCTGTTTCGACGTTTCGTGGCGCGACAGGCCCGCCAGGCTGAAAATAAACAAAATAGCGGCAACAATGTATGCAGCTGTAACCAATCCTCCAGACATTTGCTACCCCTTAGTTCTTGCGGAACATCTTCAGCATGCGCTGAGTGACGGTGAACCCACCGAAAATATTGATGCTGGCGATCAGCACGGCGATAAAGGAGAGGAAACTCACCCAGCCGCCATGCCCGATCTGCAGCAGCGCACCGACCACGATAATCCCCGAGATCGCGTTGGTGACCGACATCAGCGGGGTATGCAGCGCATGGCTGACGTTCCAGACCACGTAGTAACCGACCACGCAGGCCAGCGCAAACACGGTTAAGTGCGACAGGAACTCTTTCGGCGCCGCGTCCGCCAGCCAGCCGAACAGCAGGATCGCCAGAGCCATCAGGCCGTACTTCAGCCACGGCGAGGTCGGTTTGGCTTCAGGTTTGGCGGCCGGTGCGGCGGCGGGTGCCGCTTTCGGCTGGGCGGAAACCTGGATCGGTGGCGCCGGCCAGGTGATTTCACCGCTGCGCACCACGGTGACGCCACGGATCACCGTATCGTCGAAATCGATGTCAATCTCGCCGTTTTTCTCTTTCGACAGCAGCTTGAGCAGGTTAACCAGGTTGGTGCCGTACAGCTGCGAAGATTGCGTCGGCAGGCGGCTCGGCAGGTCGGTATAGCCGATGATTTTCACGCCGTTGTCGGTCACGGTGATGGTGTCGGCCACCGTCAGTTCGCAGTTGCCGCCGGTTTGCGCCGCCAGATCGACGATCACGCTGCCCGGCTTCATCGACGCCACCATCTCTTTGGTGATCAGCTTCGGTGCCGGTTTGCCCGGGATCAGCGCGGTGGTGACGATGATGTCGACCTCCGCCGCCTGCGCGGCGAACAGCGCCATCTCGGCCTTGATGAAGGCTTCGGACATCACTTTGGCGTAACCGTCACCGCTGCCCGCTTCCTCTTCAAAATCCAGCTCGAGGAATTCCGCCCCCATGCTCTGCACCTGCTCTTTCACTTCCGGGCGGGTGTCGAAGGCGCGCACGATGGCGCCGAGGCTGCCCGCGGCACCGATCGCCGCCAGGCCGGCCACGCCGGCGCCGATGATCATCACCTTGGCCGGCGGCACTTTGCCGGCGGCGGTGATCTGACCGGTGAAGAAGCGGCCGAACTCATGCGCCGCTTCGACAATCGCGCGGTAACCGGCGATGTTGGCCATCGAGCTCAGCGCATCCATCGACTGGGCGCGCGAGATGCGCGGTACCGAGTCCATCGCCAGCGCGGTGACGTTGCGCGCCGCCAGCTTGGCCATCAGCTCGGGATTTTGCGCCGGCCAGATAAAGCTGACCAGCGTGCTGCCCTCACGCATCAAGGCGATCTCGTCGTCTTGCGGCGCGTTGACTTTCAGGATCAGATCCGACTGCCACACTTCGCTTTCGTCGACCAGCGCCGCGCCGGCGGCTTCATAGGCGACGTCCTCAAAACTGGCCAGTTTGCCCGCCCCGCGTTCAATCGCGACGGTAAAACCCAGCTTCAGCAGTTGTTCCACCGTTTTCGGCGTGGCTGCGACCCGGGCTTCATTGGCCAACCGCTCTCTTGGTACACCAATACGCATAATGTTCCCTTCTCACCTGTCTTGGATGATGTTTATTATTTTCCTGCCCATAGCACGGCGCCGCCGGCGAGCGTTGCGTTAACTTGCTCGCACTGATTTCAGGCGCCAACTATAACCTACTGAAAATAAGGTCGATGATCCATAATTGCTTACGCATTCAGCCCTGTTTTTACATAAAAACGCCGCACGCGATATGACAAATCGCAATTTACAGTGAAAAAATCCATACAGAACAGCACATTCTGCGTGACAAGAGGTTTACGCCCGGCGTAACGATTTATGGCCGCACGCGGCGCAAAAGCATAAAAGTTATCATTTTGTGAATAATTAACATTAATGACACCAAAGCCGTTATTATGGAAACTTATGACGGCGGCGCCATCCGTGCGACCCGCGTCACCTTCGGCGATTTGTCGCACGGGATAACATAAAATGCTGAGACAGTTTTCAGAATTACATGTAATAATCGACGGCTGAATTACACTTAAACAGTTCAGTACGTTATAAACGTTAATGCGCTAGGCGAAAGGATTTTTTATGAAGCTGAAGACCACGATCATCGCGTCAGCCTTGTTATCACTCACCGCGCTGTCTGCTCAAGCTGCGCAAGAGTTAACTCCTGAGAAAGCAGCGGCGCTGAAGCCGTTTGATCGCATCACGATTACCGGCCGCTTCAATGCCATCAATGAAGCCGTCGACGCCGTATCCCGCCGTGCAGACAAACTGGGTGCCGATTCCTTCTATATCCAGGACACCAACAACAGCAACAACGGCGGCAACTGGCGCGTCACCGCAGACCTTTATCATAAAGATGCGCCAGAAGTGAGCAAAACACCAAAATACCGCGTATTTAACGGCGTGAATGAACTGCCTAAAGATGAAGCCTACCTGCTGGAGCCTTACGATACCGTGAGCGTCAGCGGCTTCTACCGCAGCCAGCCGGACATCAACGACGCCATCTCCAAAGAAGCGAAGAAAAAAGGCGCCGCCTCGTTCTTTATCGTGCGCCAGGTTGACGCCAACTCCGGCGGCAACCAGTTCGTCACCGCGTACATCTATAAGGCCGATGCGCCGAAACGCCGTGTGCAGAGCCCGGACGCCATCCCGGCCGACTCTGACGCCGGCCGCGCCGCCCTGGCCGCCGGTGGCGCCGAAGCCGCGAAAGTCGAAATTCCTGGCGTCGCGTCTTCCGGTTCGCCAAGCCGCGACGTGGGCCGTTTCTTCGAAACCCAGTCCTCTACCGGCCAGCGCTATACCGTCACGCTGCCTAACGGCACCAAGATCCAGGAAGTGAACAACGTGACCGCCGCGCAGATGGTGCCGTTCGATTCCGTCACCTTCACCGGCCACTTCAACAGCATGACCGACGTGTCTACCGAAGTGGCGAAACGCGCGGCCGAGAAAGGCGCCAAGTACTACCACGTCACTCGCCAGTGGCAGAACAAGAGCGGCGGCAACCTGACCGTCAGCGCCGATCTGTTCAAATAAAACCCGCTTTTCGGTTTACCATCGGGCAGCCCTTGAGCTGCCCGTTTTTATTGCCGCTCTTTTCGCCCACCGTTGAATAGTTTTTTGTAAATTCCGCATATTCAATCATTGCATCTCTAATCATCCCTCCGTAGAATTTGCGCCAATTTTTAGGGCTATTGTCTATTCGCGCAGTGGTTGTTAACACATTGTTGCCG
The DNA here is from genome assembly GCF_009707615.1 of Serratia sp. YC16. Classification (NCBI taxonomy): domain Bacteria; kingdom Pseudomonadati; phylum Pseudomonadota; class Gammaproteobacteria; order Enterobacterales; family Yersiniaceae; genus Serratia; species Serratia sp. YC16. The sequence continues at coordinate 494,673 of NZ_WLYN01000001.1, forward strand.
CCAAGCAGTTCCCTTCCAGTTGTTTATTCTGCGTTCAGGATCCGTCATTGGAAAAAAAACTCGGTCTTACCGCGCTAACCGCTTTGGTGCTCAGCTCAATGCTGGGCGCCGGCGTGTTCAGTCTGCCGCAAAATATGGCGCAGGTCGCCAGCCCCGCCGCACTGTTGCTGGGTTGGGGGATCACCGGCGTCGGCATTCTGTTTTTGGCCTTCGCCATGCTGCTGCTTACGCGTCTGCGTCCGGATCTGGACGGCGGCATCTTCACCTACGCTAAAGAAGGGTTCGGCGAGCTGATGGGCTTCTGCTCCGCCTGGGGCTACTGGCTGTGCGCCGTGATCGCCAACGTTTCGTATCTGGTGATCGTGTTCGCGGCGCTGAGTATTTTCACCGATCGCGGCGGCGACGTTATTCTCGGTGACGGCAATACCTGGCAGGCGCTGATCGCCGAATCCGCCCTGCTGTGGATCGTGCACGCGCTGGTGCTGCGCGGCGTGCAAACCGCCGCCAGCATCAACCTGGCGGCCACCCTCGCCAAGCTGCTGCCGCTGGGCATGTTCGCCGTTCTGGCGGCGATCGCCTTCAAAATGGACGTGTTTACGCTGGATTTCAAGGGTGTCGCCCTCGGCAAGCCGGTATGGGAACAGGTCAAGGACACCATGCTGATCACCCTGTGGGTGTTTATCGGCGTGGAAGGCGCCGTGGTGGTTTCCGCCCGCGCCCGCAATAAAAAAGACGTGGGCCGCGCCACCATGCTGGCGGTACTGTCGGCGCTGGCGGTGTATCTGATGGTCACGCTGCTGTCGCTGGGCGTGGTGCCGCGCAGCGAACTGGCCGAAATGCGCAACCCGTCGATGGCGGTGCTGATGGTGGAACTGATCGGCCCATGGGGAGACGTGCTCATTGCCGCCGGTCTGATCATTTCCGTTTGCGGCGCCTACCTGAGCTGGACCATCATGGCGGCGGAAGTGCCGCTGCTGGCCGCGCAGCACGGTGCGTTTCCACGCGTATTCGGCAAGCAGAACCGCCATCACGCCCCGTCCTCTTCGCTGTGGCTGACCAACATCGCCGTACAGCTGGCGCTGGTGTTGATCTGGCTGACCGGCAGCAACTACAACTCGCTGTTGACCATCGCTTCGGAAATGATCCTGGTGCCTTACTTCCTGGTCGGCGCGTTTCTGTTTAAGGTGGCGTACCGCCGCCGCGACAAACGCCTGATCTTCGCCGCCACCGGCGCCTGCATCTATGGTTTGTGGCTGCTGTACGCTTCGGGGCTGATGCACCTGCTGATGTCGGTGCTGCTGTATGCGCCGGGTCTGCTGGTGTTCATGTATGCCCGCCGCGGCCATCGCGATATCAATCTGCTGAACCGCCTGGAAAAAGGCAGCATCCTCTTGCTGCTGGTGGCCACGCTGCCTGCCGGCTGGTTTATGCTGCATTAAGATGACCTGCCAGTGCGGCTGCCCGTCAGCCGCATTATTGCCTCTTTCCCTTCTACCTCTTTCCCTCTGCCTTTGCATCATCAGACATGCGCCGCGCTTGCGATCTTAAATGCAATTAATTATCATTATCATCTAAGCATTAACGGTAAAGACGCGAGTGCCCCACTGCCGAGAGGCGTCGGAGGCGGGTTAAGACAGGCTGAAAATGGAAGGCATTTCATGGCTGAAAAACTGCTGCACGCATTACCTTTATTTACCACCTGGGAAGCGCTGATCGCCGAGGGCAACGCGGCGTTTAATCAGCAGCACGATCGCCAGGCGATGGCGAGCTACCAACAGGCGCTCGAGGTCGCTCAGGCCATCATCGCCGAAAAACCCTGGCTGAATGCGGAATATACCGCCAGATTTGAAGCGCCCAATATCTTCGAATCTGCCCTTGCCGCGCTGATCGTCACATTCAACAACATCACCCATCTGCGCCTGCGGCAAAAGCCCCTTCGTGGCGTCGAACTGCACGTGCATCAGGCCCGAGTCGCCGTCGAAGGGCTGCTGGGCGATACCTCGCTGTGCGAACAGATGCAGCAGATCGCCGAACGGCACCTGCTGCGCTTCAGGATTGAAACCCTGCACTTACTGCGCGAACACCGGCTGCCGGAAACCAGCGTCTGTGCGTCTGCCGCCAGCCATTCCGCCACCGTGCATTAAAAACGTCACGCTGACATGAGGAGCGATCGGCAAATGAATGAATTGAATGACGAGATGAAGAAGATGCTGGCTAAGCAGCTGCCTGTGCAGGCGACCAGCAGCCCAAACGGCGTGCCGGATATCGGCCCCAAGCGCTCTTTGCGCCTCTATGATGATCGTACGCTGATTTATAACGAAAATACCGGCGGCCAAACGCTGCAAAACATCAAGGAAGGCTCGAAAATGGCCGTGGTGGTCATCGATCGCGAGGCGCTGGACGGTTACCGCTTCGTTGGCACGCCCGAACTGTGCCAGACGGGCAAGCCGTTTGACGATGCGCTGACGTTTGCAGAAAAAAACGGGATGAAACCGCCGAAATACGCGGTGTTAATTCATATAGACAGTATTTATACCCTGCGCTCCGGCCCCAATGCCGGAACCCGACTCTAGAAGCCGCCGGGCATCACGCCGCGTGAAACTTCACGCTCATGGTCAGGGCATCGCGGTGTGCCAATGGCCTGACCATGAGCGAGCGGCCGGGCCGATGTGCCCGGTCAGCTTTTAGGAGGAAGGGTAACGGTCATGCGCTCACCCACCAGGGCGATCGCAACGCCTTGCGCACACTCTTTCTGAATCGCCGCCAGCTGTTGCGTTTCCAGCGCATAAGGCAACTGAATGTCAAATACCGCCAGGCCCTGCTGCTGCGCCAGGTCAATCAGGCGAACGATGTTGGTTTCATCGCTGACCTGGGTCGACACCACCTGCAGCGCCAACTCTTTCAACTGCTCTTTGCGCGTTTGTGACGTGGTCACGCGCGATTTCAACACCATGCCGAAGATCGGCATCACACCATAAATAGCATCAACAAAGCGCCAGTGCTTCCTGCACGATGCGGACAGAAAATCCATGTAGTCGAAACAGATTTTCTCACTGCGCGCGATGGATGCAAGGTGATTGCTGTTCATCCCCTCATTCCTCTCATGGCCAGTGTTAACCCGTGGTCTTTCAAGCCGCCGCCGGACGGCAACCTGAAATGCATTGGGGATCTTACATCCAGAAATGGATAATCATGCGAAGCTTTAACGACTTTCCGCCGTATGATGGCATAATTCCCCTATTGTTTGCCAGTCTGTCCAGGAGCTTTAATCAATGGAACACCCCAACTCCGCCCCGGTGCTGATTACCGGCGGCGCGCGGCGCATAGGGCTGGCGCTCGCCAGAGCGTTTCTTCAGCGCGGCGTTCCCGTCATCATCGCCTATCGCAGTGAATATCCGGCGATGACCGAGTTGCAAGCCTTGGGCGCCTGCTGCATTCAGGGCGACTTTTCCACCCATGAAGGCATCTACCGTTTCGCCGACCAGGTGCGGCAGGTCGCGCCCAAGCTGCGCGCGGTGATCCACAACGCCAGCGCCTGGCAAGCCGAATCGCCGGAAGTGCCGCCGGAACAGGTGATGGCGGCGATGCTGCAAATTCACGTCTACACGCCCTATTTGCTCAACCAACTGCTCGAACCCTGCCTGACCGGTCAGGGCCAGGCCGGCGCCGACATTATCCATCTGACCGACTACGTGGTGGAAAAAGGCAGCGACAAGCACATCGCCTACGCCGCCAGCAAGGCCGCGCTGGACAATATGACCCGCTCGTTCGCCCGCAAGCTGGCTCCGGAGGTCAAGGTCAACGCCATCGCCCCGGCGCTGATCATTTTCAATCCGGGCGACGATGAAGCCTACCGCCAACAGGCGCTGGCGAAATCGCTGATGAAGGTGGCGCCGGGCGAGAGCGAAGTGGTCAATCTGGTGAACTACCTGCTGGAAAGCCGCTACGTTACCGGCCGTACTCACGGCGTCGACGGCGGCCGGCCGCTGCGCTAAAGATCCGCATGGCGCATCTTCACGGGCCGCGCTATGCTGAAATCCGCTTTTCTTATTAAAACACGGGCATATGCATAAAATTGTTTTTGTGGAAGACGATCCGGAAGTCGGCAAACTGATTGCCGCCTATTTGGGCAAACACGATATCGAGGTGCTGATCGAACCGCGCGGCGACAGCGCACAGGCGCGCATCGAGCGCGAGCAACCCGATCTGGTGCTGCTGGACATCATGCTGCCCGGCAAAGACGGCATGACGCTGTGCCGCGATCTGCGCCCCACTTTCCCCGGCCCAATCGTGCTGCTCACCTCGCTCGACAGCGACATGAACCATATCCTGTCGCTGGAGATGGGCGCCAACGACTACATCCTGAAAACCACGCCGCCGGCGGTATTGCTGGCGCGCCTGCGTTTGCACCTGCGCCAACACAGCCAGCAGCCGAAAGAAGAGTCGGTTCAGCCGCTCACGCAACACAACGCGCTGCATTTCGGATTGCTGTGCATCGATCCGGTCAACCGTCAGGTCTCGCTCGGCGAAGAAACCGTCACCCTGTCCACCTCGGACTTCGATTTGCTGTGGGAGCTGGCGACCCATGCCGGGCAGATCATGGATCGCGAGGCGCTGCTGAAAAACCTGCGCGGCGTGAGCTACGACGGTATGGACCGCAGCATCGACGTGGCGATCTCCCGCCTGCGCCGCAAACTGTACGACAACGCGCTGGAGCCGTTCCGCATCAAAACGGTGCGCAACAAGGGTTATCTGTTCGCCCCTAACGCCTGGGCATCGGTGCAACAATGAGAAAACTTTTCGTCCAGTTCTTCCTGTTGCTGTTCGTCTGTTTTCTGGTGATGGCGATGCTGGTCGGCCTGGTGTACAAAGTGACCGCCGAGCGCGCCGGCCGCCAGTCGATGGACGATCTGATGAAAAGCTCGCTGTACCTGATGCGCAGCGAGCTGCGCGAAATCCCGCTGAAGGACTGGAACAAAACCATCGCCACGCTGGATCTCAACCTGTCGTTCAAACTGCATATCGAACCGCTCGGCAAACAGGAGCTGAGCGAAGATCTGAAAAAACGGCTGCGGCTGGGGGAGATCATCGCCCTCGACGATCAATACACCTTCATGCAGCGCATCCCGCGCAGCCACTATGTCCTGGTCGTCGGCCCGATTCCTTATCTGTTCTACCTGCATCAGATGCGCCTGCTGGATCTGGTATTGCTGGTGTTTATCGGCATGTCGCTGGCGCTGCCGGTGTTCCTGTGGATGCGGCCGCACTGGCAAGATCTGCTCAAGCTGGAAAACGCCGCCCAACGCCTCGGCGCCGGGCATCTGGATGAGCGCACCCATTTCGATCCCACTTCCAGCCTGAGCCGGCTTGGGGTTGCATTCAACCAGATGGCGGACAACGTCAACACCCTGATCGCCAGCAAGAAACAGTTGATCGACGGCATCGCTCACGAGCTGCGTACGCCGCTGGTCCGCCTGCGTTACCGGCTCGAGATGAGCGATAACCTGTCCGAAAGCGAACAGCAGGCGCTGAACCGCGATATCGGCCAGCTGGAATCGCTGATCGACGAACTGCTGACCTATGCCCGTCTGGACCGCCCGCAAGTTGCGTTAAACATCGAGCCCATCGATCTGCCAAAGTGGCTCGAGGACAAGGTCGATGATATCCGTCTTATTCATCAGGAACGCGACATCCAGCTCGATATTCCGCACGTCGGCGACTTCGGCGGCGTCGATCTGCGCCTGATGGAACGCGTGCTCGACAACCTGGTCAACAATGCGCTGCGCTATTCCGAGCAGCGCCTGCGCGTTGGCCTGTGGTTTGACGGCGATCTCGCCTGTTTGCAAGTCGAAGACGACGGGCCGGGCATTCCGCCGGAAGAGCGCGAACGGGTGTTCGAGCCTTTCGTCCGCCTCGATCCCAGCCGCGATCGCGCCACCGGCGGCTGCGGGCTGGGGTTGGCCATCGTCCATTCCATCGCCGTCGCCTACCAGGGACAGGTGTTCGTTGAAGGCAGTTCGCTCGGCGGCGCCAGCTTCCGCTTCTGCTGGCCGGTGAAGCCGACATTCAGTTTAAAAGCCGATCTGGCGTAATACCGCCGGACCATTATCAATTGGGAGCCGAATAATAATGACATCTGCACATTCCAACACGTCTGCTTACGATCAACTGCGCGCGCTTTTTAGCCGGCTGTCGCGTTTCGGCCACCTGTCCGCCATCGCCGGTTGGGACATGCAAACCATGATGCCGCCGGGCGGCAGCAAGGCGCGTTCAGAAGCGTTGGCCGAACTGAGCGTACTGCAGCACCAGATTTTAACCGCGGAAAGCACCGGCGCGCTGTTGGATCGCGCGCAGCAAGAGACGCTGGACGAGCTCGACCGCGCCAATCTGCGCGAGATGCGCCGCCAATATGAGGACGCCGTGTTGCTGCCGGCCTCCCTGGTCGAAGCCAAATCGCTGGCCGGTGCGCGCTGCGAACACGCCTGGCGCGCCCAGCGCCCGGCCAACGACTGGGATGGCTTCGCCGAGAATCTGCGCGAAGTGGTCAAGCTCAGCCGCGAAGAAGCGCAAATCCGCGCGCAGGCGGCCGGCACCAGCCGTTACGACGCCCTGCTCAATCTGTATGAGCCGGGCATGCGCAGCAGCGATCTTGACCGTATCTTCGGCGATTTGAAAACCTGGCTGCCGGATCTGCTGCAGCGCGTGGTGGCCAAACAGGCCAACGAACCCTGCCAGGCGCCGCAGGGCCCGTTCAATGTGGACACCCAACGCCAGCTGAGCCTGAGCGTGATGAAACTGCTCGGCTTCAACTTCGACAATGGCCGCGTCGACGTCAGCGCGCACCCGTTCTGCGGCGGCGTGCCGGAAGATGTGCGCATCACCACGCGTTACAACGACAAAGAGTTTCTGACCGCGCTGCTCGGCATCGTGCACGAGACTGGCCACGCCCGTTACGAACAGAATCTGCCGCGCGATCTGCTCGGCCAGCCGGTCGCTCTGGCCCGTTCCACCGCCATTCACGAATCGCAGAGCCTGCTGTTTGAAATGCAGCTGGCGCGTGGCAATGAGTTCCTGAAAATCTTGCGTCCGTTGGTCACCGCGCAGTTTGGCGAGCAGCCGGCGCTGGAAGAAGCCAACTTCATTCGCCTCAATCAGCGGGTTAAACCGGGCCTGATCCGCGTCGACGCCGACGAGGTGAGCTATCCCGCTCACGTCATCCTGCGCTACGAAATTGAAAAGGCGCTGATCGAAGGCGACATTGAAGTGGAGGACATTCCGGCGCTGTGGAATGAAAAGATGCACGCGTATCTGGGCCTCGACACCATCGGCAACTATCGCAACGGCTGCATGCAGGATATCCATTGGACCGACGGCGCCTTCGGCTACTTCCCGACCTATACGCTCGGCGCGATGTACGCTGCGCAGCTGTTCCACAGCGTGCGTCAGGCGCTGCCATCGCTGAGTGAAGATATCGCCGCCGGCAATCTGCAGCCGCTTTTCCATTGGTTGCAGCATAACATCTGGCGCCACGGCAGCCGTTTCCCGACCGAAACGCTGATCGCCAACGCAACCGGCGAAGCGCTCAACCCGCGCTACTTCCGTCAACATTTGGAAAACCGCTACCTGTAATCCCCCCTGGCGCGGCCACGGTCGCGCCATTTTCCCCCTGCTAGACCTGATGGTGTTTCATAGCGCACGACTCTTGCCGACAGCACCCTGGCTGCAGAGTGTCGGGTGGCTACTCTCCAGGAGTATGTTGTAACTAAAACAGTAAAAAGCACCAAACCGCTCCGCCTTTCATCCCAGCGCATGACGGGCGATCATCGCCGCCAGTTGCGGCCTCAACGACACGGGCAGGTCATGCCCCATGCCCGGCATAATATGTAATTCGGCGTTGGCGACTGCGCGGGCGATCGCCACCCCGCCCGCCTTGCGCACCAGCCGATCGCGGTCGCCGTGAATGACCAGCGTCGGCGCGGCGATGCGTCGGCTGTAACGACGCAGATCACCGCTGCCGAGCAGCGCGGAAAGCTGCCGCTGCATGCCTTCCGGATCCACACCCCGCTTCAACAACCGCTTCACCAGCGCATCCAGCTCCGCCTCCTCCGGCGGATACATCGCGGTGCCAAGCGCGCGTAAAAAGGCTTTCATCCCCTCATGGCGCTGCTGCAGCGTCATCTCCGCCGCGGGCCGGCGCACCAATAGCCACAGCAGCGAAGGCGCCGGCGGCGGCAACAACGGCTGGTTGGTGCTGGAGAACAAGATACACAACGAGGCGACGCGCTGCGGGTAGTCGGCGGCCAGCACCTGGGCGATCATTCCCCCCATCGAAGCGCCCAGCACGTGAGCCTGCGGAATACGCAAATGATCGAGCAGATGCGCCGCGTCCGCCGCCATATCCGCCAGGGTATAAGGCACCGGCGTTTGCCAACCGAGCTGGGCGCGCAACATCAGCAGCCACAACGGCTGCGTGCGCTGCCCCTGCGTCTTGCCGGAAAGCCCGACGTCGCGGTTGTCGTAACGGATCACCCGAAATCCCTTGGCCACCAGGGCGCGGCAGAAATCGTCAGGCCACAGCAAAAGCTGCGCGCCGATGCCCATGATGAGCAGCAACGGCGGATGCGTCTCATCGCCCCAGTCCTCATAGGCCAGCGGCACCTCACCCTGTTCAGTTACGCCACAACGAACCGTTATCTCGTTCATTTTAAATCCCTTTTATCGCGCCTGACGGTCATTATAGCAGCAATCCCCCCTGCCGCCGCTGCCCTGTACATTAGGTTACAAGCCGAAACCAATCACTCACGGAAAGCCGCGCGCCGTTTGCCTACTATCATCTCAACGGCCCCGCAGTGGGGTTGATACCCAAAAGTCATATTGAGGATTTTACGATGAAAAAAGTATTAGCTCTGGTTGTTGCCGCTGCAATGGGTCTGTCTTCTGTAGCTTTCGCTGCCGAGGCGGCCACCACCGCACCTGCGGCTACCGCAACCACCGCCACCGCTGCGCCGGCTAAAGCTCAGGTGAAACATCACGGCAAGAAAGCCCCGGTACAGAAAGCTCAGGCGGCCAAAAAGCATCACAAGAAAGCCGGCAAGAAAGCCCCAGCGCAAAAAGCCCAGGCGGCTAAAAAGCACCACAAGAAAGCCAGCCACAAAAAAGCGTAATGACGTGAGGGTCCCCTCACCGCTTCAGGCTTGACGTGTACGACACCCGGTTCGCCGGGTGTTTTTTCATCGGGGGGTTCTCATTGATGCTGCGCCGCTACCTGTTCGAGATCATTCTGACCGCCCTGATCCTTTGTGGACTGATCGCCGTCTTTTTTTATCTGTAGCCTGCCGCGCCGCCGGCGGGAAATTATTGAAAAATCAATTATTGCCCATCCACATGGCTGCTAAATCAGTCTATAGTTAGCATTCAGTGTGTTTATGGATGATCCGTATTTGTCAGGCAAGAGATCTATGCGCATATCCGTTTTACTGTTGCTGTGTTCACTCCCATTCGTTGCCTCCCAGGCGGCACGCGCCGACGGCCCGTCCAAGGCCGAGCAAACGCGCCTGTTTTTTGGCAAAGATGAACGAATCAAGGTCACGGATACCGCCGCCCAGCCGTGGCAGGCCATCGGCCAGGTCGAAACCGCCAGCGGCAACCTGTGTACCGCCACGCTGATCTCCCCGCATCTGGCGTTGACCGCCGGTCACTGCGTGCTGGCACCGCCGGGGCAATTGGATAAGGCCGTCGCTCTGCGCTTCGTGGCGGGCGATAAATCGTGGCAGTATCAAACCGACAATATCGAGACCCTGGTCGACAGCAAGCTGGGCAAAAAGCTGAAGCCGGACGGTGACGGCTGGATCGTGCCGCCCGCCGCCGCCGCCTATGACTTTGCGCTGATCCGGCTGAAAGACAAGAAGCCGCTGCCGATCGCGCCGCTGCCGCTGTGGCAAGGCGACAGCAAAGCGCTGACCCAGGCGCTGAAACAGGCCAAACGGCTGATAACCCAGGCAGGCTACCCGGAAGATCATCTGGATGATCTCTACAGCCACCAAAACTGCAAGGTGACCGGCTGGGCTCAACAAGGCGTGCTATCGCACCAGTGCGATACCCTGCCGGGCGACAGCGGTTCGCCGCTGCTGCTGAAAACCGCCGACGGCTGGCAACTTATCGCCATCCAAAGCTCGGCGCCGGCGGCGAAAGATCGCTATCGCGCCGATAACCGAGCCCTGGCGGTACCCGGCATCCGCGAAGCCCTGGACGCCCTGGCGGCAGGCAAATAATCCCTACTCGGCGGCGCGTAAAGCGCCGTTTTTCTTGCACGGCAGATAACGCGCCGGCCGCTTGCCGACCGGCGCGCCAGCGTTTAGCCCGAAAGCTGCTCGATAGTTTGCAGAATGCGTTTGTCGGAGATCGGGTAAGGCGTGCCCAGCTGCTGCGCGAACAGGCTGACGCGCAGTTCCTCGATCATCCAGCGCACCGCTTTCACCTCTTCTTCCTGCTGCCGCTTCGGCGGCAGCTTGTTCAGCCACTGCTGCCATGCCTGCTGCACCTGCTCCACCCGCAGCATCTGCGCGCGATCGCGGTGCGGATCGATAGCCAGTTTCTCCAGCCGGCGCTCAATAGCCTGCAGGTAACGCAGCGTGTCCGGCAGGCGTTTCCATCCGTTGCCGGTGACGAAGCCGCGGTAGACCAGGCCGCCGAGTTGGGTCTTGATGTCCGACAGCGCCAGCGCCAACGACATGTCCACCCGGCCTTTCAGCCGCTTGTTGATGTTGAAGACCGCCGTCAGGATCTGCTCAACCTGCTTGGCCACCTCAACCACCGTGTCGTTCAGCTCGGCACGGATCTGCTCTTGCAAACGCGCAAAGCCTTCTTCCTGCCAGACCGGGCCACCGTGTTCGGCGATCAGCTTGTCGATGCCGCACGAAATGCAGTCGTCGATCAGCTCCAGCACCTTGCCGTACGGGTTGAAATAAAGCCCCAGCTTGGCCTTGTTCGGCAGCTTTTCATGCAGGTACTTAATCGGCGAAGGAATATTCAGCAGCAGCAGACGGCGCGTACCATGCCACATCGCCTGTTGCTGCTCGCTTTCGCTGTCGAACAGACGGATCGCCACGCTGTCCTTCTCATCCACCAGCGCCGGGTAGGCCTTCATCGAATAGCCGCCGCGCTTCTGCTCGTAGAACGCCGGCAGTTGGCCAAAGCTCCAGACATGCAGATTGCTCTGCTCCAGCCCGTCATCGGCCACCGCCGACAGCGTCTCCTGCACCTTCTCTTTCAGCTGCAGGCGCAGAGCGGCCAAATCTTTGCCTTCACGCAGCGTCTGGTTCTTCTCGCCCACCACGCGGAAAGTCATTTTCAGGTGATCGGGCACCTGATCCCACTGCCAGTCATCACGTGACACGGTCACGCCAGTCATGCGCCGCAGCTCGCGCTCCAACGCGTCCAGCAGCGGCAATTCCAGCGCCGTAACCCGGCCGAGGAACGCTTCGGCGTAGTTCGGTGCCGGCACGAAGTTGCGGCGCACCGGTTTCGGCAGCGACTTGATCAGCGCGATCACCAGCTCACGGCGGATGCCGGGGATCTGCCACTCGAAGCCCTGCTCCTCCACCTGATTGAGGATCGGCAACGGAATGTGCACCGTCACGCCATCGGCATCGGTGCCCGGTTCGAACTGGTAGCTCAGCCGCAGCTTGAGATTGCCCTGATGCCAGAAGTTCGGGTAGTCCAGCGCGCTGATCTTGTTGGCGCCATCCTTGATCAGCATCTCTTTTTCAAAGTTCAGCAGATCCGGCTGCTGTTTGGCCGCGCTCTTCCACCAGCTGTCGAAATGACGGCCGGAGACCACATCGTTGGGGATACGGCGATCGTAGAAGCCGAACAGCGTTTCGTCGTCCACCAGAATGTCGCGGCGGCGCGATTTATGCTCCAGCTCTTCCACTTCGGCGCGCAGCTTTTGGTTTTCACGGAAGAAGGCATGGCGCGTCTGCCAGTCGCCCTCCACCAGCGCATGGCGGATAAACAGCTCACGGCACAGCAATGGATCGATGGAGCCATAGTTGACCTGGCGCGCCGCGACGATCGGCAGACCGAACAGCGTGACCTTTTCGCTGGCCATCACCGCCCCTTGCGACTTCGACCAATGCGGCTCGCTGTAGCTGTGCTTCACCAGATGCTGAGCCAGCGGCTCGATCCATTCCGGTTCGATGCGCGCGGCGATGCGCCCCCACAGGCGGCTGGTTTCCACCAATTCGGCCACCATGGTCCACTTCGGCGGCTTCTTGAACAGGCCGGAGCCGGGGAAGATCGAGAAGCGGGCGTTGCGCGCGCCGGTGTATTCCTGCTTGTCCGCATCCTTCTGACCGATATGCGACAGCAGGCCGGTCAGCAACGCGGTATGCACGCTGCGGTAGTCGGAAGGCGTGCTGTTGATCGGCAGCCCCAGTTCTTTCACCACCTGACGCAGCTGGGTATAGATATCCTGCCACTCGCGCACCCGCAGGTAGTTGAGGAAATCGTTGCGGCACAGCCGGCGGAACTGGCTGGAAGAGTTCGCTTTTTGCTGCTCCTGCAGATAATCCCACAGATTGACGAACGCCAGGAAATCCGAGTCTTTGTCGGCAAAGCGACGGTGTTTTTCATCCGAAGCCTGCTGCTTGTCCATCGGACGCTCACGCGGATCCTGAATCGACAGCGCGGCGGTGATGATCATCACCTCGCGCACGCTGCCGCTCTTCTGCGCTTCCAGCACCATGCGCGCCAGACGCGGATCGATAGGCAACTGCGCCAGCTGCCGGCCCTGCGGCGTCAGCTGGTAATGGCCGTTGTCGGCGGTGGTGATCGCCCCCAGCTCTTCCAGCAGGCGCACGCCATCCTGAATGTTGCGCTTGTCCGGCGCTTCGACGAACGGAAACGCGGCGATGTCGCCCAGCCCCAGCGAGGTCATCTGCAGAATGACCGACGCCAGGTTGGTGCGCAGGATCTCCGGATCGGTAAACGCCGGCCGCGACAGGAAGTCCTGTTCGGAATACAAGCGAATGCACACCCCTTCCGACACGCGGCCGCAACGCCCTTTACGCTGGTTGGCGGAAGCCTGCGACACCGGCTCGATCGGCAGGCGCTGCACCTTGGTACGGAAGCTGTAGCGGCTGATGCGCGCGGTGCCCGGATCGATGACGTACTTGATGCCCGGCACCGTCAGCGAAGTTTCCGCCACGTTGGTGGCCAGCACGATGCGGCGGCCGTGGTGCGACTGGAACACCCGGTTCTGCTCGCTGTTCGACAGGCGCGCATACAGCGGCAGCACCTCGGTGTGTGGCAGATTGAGGCGGTTCAGGGCATCGGCAGTGTCGCGAATTTCACGCTCACCGCTCATGAAGATCAGAATGTCGCCCGGCCCTTCGCGCCCAAGCTCGTCCACCGCATCGAAAATCGCCTGCAGCTGGTCGCGATCGGTATCGTCGTCGTCGTCGACCACCGGGCGGTAACGCACTTCCACCGGGTAAGTGCGGCCGGAAACCTCGATGATCGGCGCATTGTTGAAGTGGCGCGAGAAGCGCTGCGGATCGATGGTCGCCGAGGTGATGATCACCTTGAGATCCGGGCGCTTCGGCAGCAGTTCACGCAGATAGCCGAGAATAAAGTCGATGTTAAGACTGCGCTCGTGCGCTTCATCGATGATCAGCGTGTCGTACTGCATCAGCAGGCGATCCTGCTGAATCTCCGCCAGCAAGATGCCGTCGGTCATCAGCTTGACCAGGGTGTTTTCCCCCACCTGATCGTTGAAGCGCACCTTGTAACCGACGCTGCCGCCGAGCGGGGTTTCCAGCTCGTCGGCGATGCGGTTGGCGACGGTGCGCGCTGCCAGGCGGCGCGGCTGGGTGTGGCCGATCAGCCCTTTCACCCCACGCCCCAGCTCCAGACAGATCTTCGGCAACTGGGTGGTTTTCCCCGAGCCGGTCTCCCCGGCGACGATCACCACCTGGTGATCGCGGATAGCGTTTAAAATGTCCTGCTTTTTCTGACTGACCGGCAGGCTTTCCGGGTAGGAAATGCGCGGGCAAGACGCGGCGCGCGCCTGCACTTTCTGCCGCGCCGCCGCGATGTCGCTTTCGACTTCGGCGGCGACCGCCAGCTGGGCATCGGGATTTTTGATTTTTCGTGCGCCCTGCAGGCGACGACGCAGGCGTTGTTGATCGCGGAGCATCAGCTCGCCCAGTTGGGCCGGCAGTGCCTCGAGCGGAGATTTCACGTTCGGTGTTCCTTGTTTCATCGCGGCCAAGACCAGGCTTAGCAACGGTTTAATGTTTTTTTAGCGATTTTTTTGCTTTAGCCGCACAGCGTATCACAAACGGCTTTTTCGCCCTACTTCCGCGAGCAAAGCCTCGGCATGTCATTCAATAAAATCGAACGAAGATCTCGAAATATTGCGCTATCACTGTCGGAGGAATGTGAATAGCATGTACTTCATGCAAGGGACGCTGAGTCCTGATGTCACTGTCACAACGTAAGGAATTATCGATGAGCAAAGTATTGGTTCTGAAATCAAGCATCCTGGCGACCTACTCTCAGTCTAACCAACTGGCCGATTTCTTCGTAGAGCAATGGAGCAACGCCCACAGCGGCGACACCATCACCGTACGCGATCTGGCCGCACAGCCAATCCCGGTGCTGGACGGCGAACTGGTTGGCGCGCTGCGTCCTTCCGATGCTCCGTTGACCCCGCGTCAACAAGAAGCGCTGGCGCTGTCGGACGAACTGATCGCCGAGCTGCAGGCCAATGACGTCATCGTGATTGCCGCCCCGATGTACAACTTCAACATCCCGACCCAGCTGAAAAACTATTTCGATCTGGTTGCCCGCGCCGGCGTAACCTTCCGCTACACCGAAAACGGTCCGGAAGGCCTGGTGAAAAACAAACGCGCCGTGATCCTGACCAGCCGCGGTGGTATCCATAAAGGCACCCCAACCGACCTGGTAGAACCTTACCTGCGTCTGTTCCTGGGCTTCATCGGCATCACCGACGTGGAGTTCGTCTTCGCGGAAGGCATCGCCTACGGCCCGGAAGTGGCCACCAAAGCCCAGGAAGACGCCAAAGCGGCCCTGTCTCAGGTGGTTGCCGCCTAAGATCCCGCGCAGGGGCGCCATGCCCCTGCCGGACAAGACGTCAGTCCTGTCAAACCTGCACTACCCTCATAATAATCATCTATCCGTATCTCTTGGCGCGCCAGACGGCGCGCTTTTTTTTATTTCTTCAGCCACTGGCCGTTGATGCCGCGCACATACTCGCCGCTCTGCGCACGCGTCACCAGCTTCTGCCCGGCCATGCGTGCCACTTCGTCGACGGCGATATGGTTGCCGTCCGCCACTTCCTGATACTTCTCGGCGCGGCCGGCGTTGATGCGCTTCACCAGCGCCAGCGTTTCCGCATCCTGTTTCACCGGCGCAATATAGCCGCTCAGGGTTTCGCCCACCCGCCCTTGCTGCTTCGCCTCATCCAGCGTCAGTGCCATCGCCACGCTGCTGAACAGCCAGGCGGCGCCAGCCAGCCACACATAACGTTTTTTCATGTCGGCTCCTAGAACAGACCGCTTTGGGTTTTCAGCAGGTTTTCGACGTCCTTATCCACCTTGATATGAATCTCATGCTCGATCTTGACGTTCATATTGATGGTGATCGGATCCTTCGGCGTCGCCACCTCGATGCGCGGCACGCAGCCGCTCAGCAGCGAAACGCACAGCACCGCTGCCAGCGCCGACACACTCATGATTTTCATTGTTGTTCCCCAGGTTGTGAGAGGGCCTGCTCCAGCCACTCCTGTAAATTGTCGCCGAAGCGCAAACTGCGCCACAGCTGAAACACGTTTTCCTGATGGCGATAATTCAGGATCACCTCGCGCTTGGCGCTCTTCTGCGGGTTGATGCCGTCGATGCGCGCGCTCAGCGTCAGCTCGCCCAGGTTATCGAGATCGACCCGGGCGTGCGAACGGTTGATTTCCATGTAGCGCAGCCAGTCGATCGCCGCGCCGGTCGCCAGGTTATTGCTGCCGATGGCGTCGGCCATGTCTTTGTCCAGCCGCAGCGTCAGGGTGCCGGCGTTGGCGATCCAGCCGTTTTGCACCAGCCATTTCGGGTGGTTCAGGAACAGCGGCAACTCGCCGTCGACCCGGCCGGACATCGCGAACTGCTTGGGTTTCAGGGCGGTGAACAACGCGCTGAGATCGACCTTGTCCAGCTTCAGCACCGCGGCGTCATGCTGCGGCAACCGCAGCGCCGACAGGCTGATATGGCCGTTGAGCATGTCCACGCCGACGTTGCTCAACGTCAGCGGCCGCCCTTCGCTGTAAGGATAGGTGCCCTGCAGATCGGCGGAAATGTTCTGCATCTCGAACAGGTTGGTGAAAGACTTGATGCGCAGAGACACTGGCTGTTTAGCCCCCAATTGCCACTGATGCTGCTTGAACCGGTACGACAGGATGAAGTCCAGGCCGCTCATCTCCCCGTCTTTCAGCCACATGCCGCCGTTTTTCACCACCCAGTGGCCACCGGCCTCGAACCCTTGTTCGCGGGCGGCGGAGAACGCCGACTGGGCGTAAAATTCGCCGTCGCGCAGCGTGAGATTAAGATCCGGCGGCAACAGCGGCTGGAAGACCTTCAGCGACTGTTTCGGCCACCAGCCCTCACCGCGCAGGCGTTCGCCGTCCCAACGGCCGCGCAGCGCGATCGGCCCGATCTGCTGCGCCTGCAGTTTGCCC
The DNA here is from genome assembly GCF_009707615.1 of Serratia sp. YC16. Classification (NCBI taxonomy): domain Bacteria; kingdom Pseudomonadati; phylum Pseudomonadota; class Gammaproteobacteria; order Enterobacterales; family Yersiniaceae; genus Serratia; species Serratia sp. YC16. Next base: position 511,417 of record NZ_WLYN01000001.1, read on the forward strand.
TGCAGCTGGAAACTGTCCGGCGAACGGCCGTTCAGCTGCAGCGCCAGCACCGGCGCCGGTAGATGGCCGCCGTCGCTGAAGCTGACCTTATCCGCCGCCAGTTGTAATTCGCCGTTGAACTGCGGGTTTTGTTCATCACGCTGCCAGCGCAGCGGCTGATTGAGGCTCAAGCGCGGCGCGGCGACCGTCACCAGGCCGTACTTCAATTTATCGAAGCCGGTGGAAAGCTTGTCGAGCACCAGCTCGCTGTCCTGCCAGCGGCCGCTGCCGGCGACGTCCCAGGCGGCCTGCAGCGGCGGCAAACGGCCATTACCCCAGTAACGCCATTGCCAGTCGCCCTTGTCTGGCCAGAAATCCTGTGCCTGGCCATCCAGGTGCAGCTTGAAACGCCCCCAGTAACTGTCGCTGGCGCTCAAAATCGCCTGCAGACGGCCGGTGATACCGGCGGCGGTCACTTTCACCCCCGCCAGCGGCAAGCGCGCCTCGTCCAGCTTCATTTCCGGGGACACTTTGCCCCACAGGCGCAGCAGCGAGCCCGGCTGCAGCACCAGCGTCGGGTTGAGAATGCTGCCGCCGATCACACCCGGGATCGACGCCGTGGTGGAGAAGTCGGCCAGATTGGCCTGGCCGGTCAGTTGGAAACGCAGATCGCTGTCGGTCAAGCCTACCTTGCCCGGCCCGAGGGTCAGCACCGCATTGCCCTTGCCATTGTGGCCGGCGGTGATCACGTTCAGTCGCGCGCTGATCTCTGTTTCATCCAGCCCTTTGCTCCAGTCGTGCAGCGCGACGCTCAGGCCGCCGTTCAACGGTTGCCCGCTGTACGGCCAGCGCCACTCGCCCTGCTTGATGCTGACGCGCTGCGGCGTCACTTCCCACGGCAACACCGCCAGCGGCCGATCGTCGCCTTTTTCGCTCACCGTCAACACGCCCTGCTGCTGTTGCCAGCGCATGTCCAGCAACACCGGTTTTTCCAGATAGGCGGTCTGCATTTCCCCCTGCAACGCGCCCTGCGACGGCAGGCTGGCCAGATCCAGCGGAATGGTTATCTTGCCGGCGAGGTGCAGCGGTTGCGCACTGTTGGGCGGGAGGACGGTCAGGCTCTGCAACGTCAGCTGCTGTTTTTCATCCAGTTGCGCCTCGGCGCTGAGATTCGGCCCCTGATAATGCAGGCGTTGCCCATCAGTGCCGGAGGTAAGCTGCAGTTTGCCGGCATAGCGCTGCCAGGGAATGAGCGTCAGATCGTTAATCGTGAGATCCAGCGGCGGCAGCTGCCGCTGCAGCTGGTCGAGCGCCAGCGGCGTGCTGTTGTCGTCGCTGCCCGGCAGTTTTGACAAACAGGCGCTATCGACGCTGACCTTATCGCTCGACAGCTGCCAGCGGCCTTGCCGGTAAGCCAGTCGCGTCGGCCCGACGTTGGCCAGCAGGCAATCTTGCGCGCTGAAACGCGCCCCCGCCAACGCCAGACCGCCCTGGCGCCAATGCAATCCGCCCTGCAATTCCAGTCGGCTTCCCGCCGGCAACCAATGCGATAACACCCCCGGCAGCCAGCGCGGCAAGGTTTGCCACAACGCCAGCACCAGGATTGCGCCGCCCGCCACCGTCCCTATGAATACTTTCAATCGCCTGGTCATTAAATGATTGCTTCGTTCCTGAGTTAGGCATTCGTTAAGTCTATGCCTGAATTGACAATAATGATGGCACGAATTTGACATAGGGTGAAGCTGAGCGCGGTCGCAGAGGCGATTTGCACCCTTTTGGCGCAAACGTATGCGGGATTGTAGATTTTCGTTACATATACATCACATGAATGAGACAGTTTTCAGACTTTTGTTATTGTCGTTACCGTTGATGATTAATAGTCTTGCAAGCATTCTAATAAAAGTTTAGCTGCTAGCTAACTGTGTACTAGAGAAGCCATTCCCCACACCCCCGTGGGGATTTTTTTGTCACTCGCCACCACCGTCGCCTTCCCTTCACCGTACCAAGCCCCCAGCGCAGCCCGACAGCGGCGATTTTGACCCTGTCGGAAATGGCTAACCAATTGTCGAATTTACTAAAATCTGTTAAATTGATCACAAAATCACGGTGGAGAAACCACGATGAAATTGGCGATATACAGTACCAAACAGTATGACCGTAAATATCTCGAACTGGTGAATCAGCAGTTTGGCTATGAGCTGGAATTCTTCGACTTTTTACTCAGCAAAAAAACCGCCAAAACGGCCGCCGGGTGCAAGGCGGTGTGTATCTTCGTCAACGACGACGGCAGCCGTGAAGTGCTCGAAGAACTGGCGGCGCTGGGGGTCGAGATCCTCGCCCTGCGCTGCGCCGGCTTTAATAACGTCGATCTGGACGCCGCCAAAGAACTGGGCATCAAGGTGGTGCGCGTGCCGGCCTACTCGCCGGAGGCCGTGGCGGAACACACTATTGGCATGATGATGTGCCTGAACCGCCGTATTCACCGCGCCTATCAACGCACCCGCGACGCCAACTTCTCGCTGGAAGGGCTGATCGGTTTTAACATGCACAACCGCACCGCCGGCGTGATCGGCACCGGTAAAATCGGCGTGGCGACGATGCGCATTCTGAAAGGCTTCGGCATGAAGCTGCTGGCCTACGATCCATTCCCGAGCGAACAGGCGCTGGAGCTGGGTGCAGAATATGTCGATCTGAAAACGCTGTACGCACAGTCCGACGTGATCACCCTGCATTGCCCGCTGACGCCGGAAAACCACCATCTGCTGAATGCCAACGCTTTCGCGATGATGAAAAACGGCGTCATGGTGATCAACACCAGCCGCGGCGCGCTGATTGACTCGACCGCCGCCATCGACGCGCTGAAGCAACAGAAAATCGGCGCGCTGGGGATGGATGTCTACGAGAACGAGCGCGACCTGTTCTTTGAAGACAAGTCTAACGACGTGATTCAGGATGACGTGTTCCGCCGCCTGTCGGCCTGCCATAACGTGCTGTTCACCGGCCATCAGGCCTTCCTGACCGAAGAGGCGCTGACCAGCATTTCGCAAACCACGCTGCAGAACATCAGCCAGTTGGATCGCGGCGAAACCTGCCCGAACCAGTTGAACGCCTGAACCTGATCTCAGGGCGCCGCCAAGGCGCCCTGTTTATTTGAGAGAGCGACGATGAGAAAAGTCACGACGACCGCCCTGGCGGCGTTGGCCTTAGCGGGGTGCAATATGAAACCGCACGCGACCGTCACGCCCGGCGACCTGCTGCATCATAATTTCGTGTTGCAGAGCGTGGATGGTGAAGCGGCAAAAGCCCCAACGGGCAGCGGCCTGCTCAATCTGGAGTTCGGCGAGCACCTGCACGTGTCCGGCACGATGTGCAACCGCTTCTTCGGGCAGGGGCAATTACGCGACGGTGTGCTGACAGTGAAACCGCTGGCCACGACGCGCAAGCTGTGCCCTGATGCGCAGCGCAACCGCTGGGATCACGTCATCGGCGCCGTGCTGGAAAACGGCGCCGACGTGACGCTAAACGCCCAACGGCTGACGCTAAGCGGCAGCGGCCACACGCTGGTTTATACCCTGCGCGACTGGGTGTATTGACCTGCGCGCCGGGTCAGGCGCCGCGGGCTTATCCGGCGCAGCTGCCCAGGCCCAGCGTGCGTTCCTCACACTGTTTGCCGTTCGGCATCTGGCACATGCGCAGCGCTTCGCCGTTCAAGTTGTGCGCGATGGTGGTGACGCCGCCGACCGCCGCGCAACCGGCGCTGGTCTGCAACGTATTGATTCTGGCACTGTTACCCTGCTGTACTGGCTCTTCGTTATTGCTGCTGCAGGCGGCTAAAAGCAGCACGGCGCTGGCAAGCAGCCATTTTGATGTCGTCATTATCCCACTCCTGAACCCGGAACTGCGCTGTGTAAAATCGCCATTGCTGATAACGCGCGTCACTTGGCGGACACGTTTCGCTATCTTTGATGCAAACTTGTTTAATCTAGCTCGATATATAAATAATGAAAATATATTCCGGCCATTATTTATCGTTTTTTGCGCCGGCCGGACATTTATTTTGTTTGCAGAATATTTCCGCCGCGGCGCGAAGCGCCAAACGTGACGGCGCCACCCGCGGTCTGGGCCCGGAGGCAGGCAGAAAGTGATAACGTCACCGCTGCCAGCTGCGCCGCTTTTAGCGGCGATATGGGTATTAATTAGCCCCGCGTGCTTTCGCCATGACGGCGCATTTTTTGCTACCGGAGAGAACGATATTTACGTCTATGCTGACGGCGCTAACTAATTAGCATTCCACTATTTTCAGTGAATGATGGCTGAATTCTTCAACCGGCGCGGCTCGCTGTCACGCCGGCTTTTTCTACATCAAAATAACACTCAGTGCACCGAGGCTTTCGACAGTAAATTAATCACCAGCACGCCGGCAATAATTAATCCCATGCCGACGATCGCCGGCCAATCCAATTTTTGCTGATAAACGAATACCGCAGCAACCGACACCAGCACGATCCCCATGCCCGACCAGATCGCGTACACGATGCCCAACGGCATGCTTTTCACCACCATCGACAGCCCCCAAAATGCCACGCCGTAGCCCAGCACTACCAGCAACGACGGCCACAGGCGGGTAAAACCCTCGGAGGCTTTCAACATGGTGGTGGCGATCACTTCTGCGACGATCGCCATCGCTAAATACATAAATGCGCTCATGGTTTTCTTCTGTCAGTTTACCGATAGGCAATTATGACCCGCCGGAAATAAATTGTCTTTAAACGGCGAAAACAATTTATTGGCGTGACGTTTCTCCACAGGGAAAATAGCCGCCCCCGGCCGCATTGCCGATTTATCGCTCGCCACACAAATGCGATAAAGCCACGTTCAAACCCTCTGTTAGACTTTTTTCCATTACTGCGAAAGCGTGCTTTCGCGGCTTTGTGAGCAATGAAAAGGTAACGTCGATGATAACTACAGATGGTAATAATGCAGTCGCTTCCGTGGCCTATCGCACCAACGAAGTGATTGCCATCTACCCTATCACGCCAAGTTCTACCATGGCTGAGCAGGCGGACGCCTGGTCCGGCGATGGCCGGCAAAATATCTGGGGCGATATCCCCCGGGTGGTGGAAATGCAGTCGGAAGGCGGCGCGATCGCCACCGTGCACGGCGCTTTGCAGACCGGTGCGCTGTCGACCTCGTTCACCTCATCGCAGGGTCTGCTGCTGATGATCCCCACGCTGTACAAACTGGCCGGCGAGCTGACGCCATTCGTACTGCACGTCGCCGCGCGCACCGTGGCTACACACGCGCTGTCGATCTTCGGCGACCATTCGGACGTGATGGCGGTACGCCAGACCGGCTGCGCCATGCTGTGCGCCGGCAGCGTGCAGGAAGCGCAGGACTTCGCGTTGATCTCGCAGGCCGCCACTCTCAACGCGCGCGTGCCGTTTATTCATTTCTTCGATGGGTTCCGCACCTCGCACGAAATCAACAAGATCGTGCCGCTGAGCGACGATACGCTGCGGCAAATGCTGCCGCAGGGAGCGATCGATGCTCACCGCAGCCGGGCGCTGTCGCCGGATCATCCGGTGGTGCGCGGCACTTCCGCCAACCCGGATACCTATTTCCAGTCCCGCGAAGCCACCAACCCGTGGTATGACGCCACCGGTCAGCACGTGATCGCGGCCATGGAAGCCTTCGCCGCCCTCACCGGCCGTCACTATCGGCCGTTCGACTATTACGGCCATCCGCAGGCCGAGCGCGTGGTGGTGGTGATGGGGTCCGCCGCCGGCACCTGCGAAGAAGTGATCGACACCCTGCTGACCCGCGGCGAGAAAGTCGGCGTGCTGAAAGTTCGGCTGTTCCGGCCGTTCTCCGCCAAACACCTGCTCGGCGCGCTGCCCGACAGCGTGCGCAGCGTCGCGGTGCTCGACCGTACCAAAGAACCGGGCGCGCTGGCCGAACCGCTGTATCTGGACGTGATGACCGCGCTGGCGGAAGCCTACAGCCAGGGGGAGCGCGCCACGCTGCCGCGGGTGATCGGCGGCCGTTACGGGCTGTCGTCGAAAGAGTTCGGCCCGGACTGTGCGCTGGCGGTGTTCCGCGAGTTGGCGCAGCCGCAGCCGCGCCCGCGTTTCACCGTCGGCATCTTCGATGATGTCACCGGCCTTTCGCTGCCGCTGAGCGACGAAATCCTGCCGCAGCGCGCCTCGCTGGAAGCACTGTTCTACGGTTTAGGCAGCGACGGCTCGGTCTCGGCCACCAAGAACAACATCAAAATCATCGGCAACGCCACGCCGCTGTATGCCCAGGGCTATTTCGTCTACGACTCCAAAAAGGCCGGCGGCCTGACGGTATCGCACCTGCGCGTCAGCGAGCAGCCGATCAACTCGGCCTATCTGGTCAGCCGCGCGGACTTCGTCGGCTGCCACCAGCTGCAGTTTATCGATAAGTACCAGATGGTCGAACGCCTGAAGCCCGGCGGCACCTTCCTGCTCAATACCCCTTACGGCGCCGACGAGGTCTGGTCGCGCCTGCCGCAGGAGGTTCAGGCACTGCTGCACCAACGCCAGGCGCGTTTCTATATCATCAACGCCGCCAAGCTGGCGCGTGAATGCCGGCTCGGCGCACGCATCAACACCGTGATGCAGATGGCGTTCTTCCATCTGACGCAGATCTTGCCGAGCGACGTGGCGCTGCAACAGCTGCAGGACGCCATCGCCCGCAGCTACAGCAGCAAGGGCCAGGAGATCGTCGAGCGCAACTGGCAGGCGCTGGGCGCCACCCGCAGCGCGCTGATTGAAATTCCGCTGCAGCCGGTCGACGGCAGCAGCCCGATGCGCCCGCCGGTGGTCTCGGACGCCGCCCCGGACTTCGTCAAAACCGTTACCGCGGCGATGCTGGCCGGGCTGGGTGATGCGCTGCCGGTTTCCGCCTTCCCGCCGGATGGCACCTGGCCGGTGGGCACCACCCAGTGGGAAAAGCGCAACATCGCCGAAGAAATCCCGGTCTGGCAGCCCGATCTCTGTACCCAGTGCAACCACTGCGTCGCCGCCTGCCCGCACTCCGCCATTCGCGCCAAGGTGGTTCAGCCGGCCGAGATGGAACACGCGCCCGCTTCTCTGCAGTCTCTGGATGTGAAAGCGCGCGATATGCGCGGGCAAAAATACGTTCTGCAAGTGGCACCGGAAGATTGTACCGGCTGCAACCTGTGCGTCGAGGTCTGCCCGGCGAAAGATCGCCAGAACCCGGAGATCAAGGCGATTAACATGGCTTCGCGCCTCGATAATCTGACGGCGGAAAAAGACAACTACGACTTCTTCCTGCAGCTGCCGGAAATCGATCCGGCGCAGCTGGAGCGCATCGACATTCGCACCTCGCAACTGATCACGCCGCTGTTCGAGTACTCCGGCGCCTGTTCCGGCTGCGGCGAAACGCCGTACATCAAACTGTTGACCCAGCTCTACGGCGATCGTTTGCTGATCGCCAACGCCACCGGCTGCTCGTCAATTTACGGCGGCAACCTGCCGACCACGCCGTATACCACCAACGCCGAAGGGCGCGGGCCGGCGTGGGCCAACTCGCTGTTCGAGGACAACGCCGAATTCGGCCTGGGCTTCCGCCTGACGGTCGATCAACATCGCGCGCGGGTGCTGCGCCTGCTGAACGCGCTGGCGCAGCAGCTGCCGGAGCAGTTGGTCAACGCTCTGCAGATGGCCGACGTGGCGCCGGAGCCGCGCCGTAAGCAAATCGCCGAATTGCGCACGCAACTTGCGAGTATTGAAGGCGCAGACGCGCGTCAGCTGGCGGCCGATGCCGACTATCTGGTGGATAAATCCATCTGGCTGATCGGCGGTGACGGCTGGGCCTACGACATCGGCTTTGGCGGTTTGGATCACGTTCTCAGCCTGACCGAGAACGTCAACGTGCTGGTGCTCGACACCCAGTGCTACTCCAATACCGGCGGCCAGCAGTCGAAGGCCACACCGCTCGGCGCGGTGACCAAATTCGGCGAACACGGCAAACGCAAGGCGCGCAAGGATCTGGGCGTCAGCATGATGATGTATGGCCATGTCTACGTCGCGCAAATCTCGCTGGGGGCGCAGCTCAATCAAACGGTGAAAGCGATTCAGGAAGCCGAGGCCTATCCGGGGCCGTCGCTGATCATCGCCTACAGCCCGTGCGAAGAGCACGGCTACGATCTGGCGCTCAGCCACGATCAGATGAAACAGCTGACCGCCACCGGCTTCTGGCCGCTGTACCGCTTCGATCCGCGCCGCAGCGCCGAGGGCAAGGCCGCATTGGCGCTGGACTCCCGGCCGCCGAACAGCAGCCTGGCTGAAACACTGCTGAACGAGCAGCGCTTCCGTCGCCTGAACTCGCAGCAGCCGGAAGTGGCCAGCGCGCTGTACCAGGCCGCGGAGAAAGAGCTGAAGGAGAAATACGACTTCCTCAGCCTGCTGGCCGGCAAGGCGGAAAAATCCGCCGCCGAGTAACCCCATCAGGGCGCGAGCGATTCGCGCCCTGTTTTTTACCGCTGACGCAAGCCGTAGCGATAAAACCTGCTGGCATTCCTGCGCGCAATCCGTACCATACAGGCCTCGCGTCGGGTGTATGGATGCATGATGATGAATAATGATCAAAATCGACCGGTTGAATGGTAAACTTGCGGTCTAAAACGCCATGCCCCTAGTGCCCCCCATTGAGAATGAGCACGATTTAAATGTCAGAAAAGCAATCCGTTAGCCAAAAAGAGCAATACAACCTGAACAAATTGCAAAAGCGCCTGCGCCGCAACGTGGGCGAAGCGATCGCCGATTTCAATATGATTGAAGAAGGCGACCGCATCATGGTCTGCCTGTCCGGCGGCAAAGACAGCTACACCATGCTGGAAATCCTGCGCAATCTGCAGCAGAGCGCGCCGGTCAACTTCTCGCTGATCGCGGTAAACCTCGATCAGAAGCAACCCGGCTTCCCGGAGCATATTCTGCCCGCCTACCTGGAAAGCCTGGGGGTGGAGTACAAGATCGTCGAAGAGAACACCTACAGCATCGTCAAAGACAAGATCCCGGAAGGCAAAACCACCTGCTCACTGTGCTCGCGCCTGCGCCGCGGTATTCTGTACCGCACCGCCACCGAGCTGGGTGCCACCAAGATCGCGCTGGGTCACCACCGCGACGACATTCTGCAGACGCTGTTCCTCAATATGTTCTACGGCGGCAAGATGAAAGGCATGCCGCCCAAGCTCATGAGCGACGACGGCAAGCACGTGGTCATTCGCCCGCTGGCCTATTGCCGCGAGAAAGACATCGAGCGTTTCTCGATCGCCAAAGAATTCCCGATCATCCCATGCAACCTGTGCGGCTCACAGCCTAACCTGCAGCGCCAGGTCATCGGCGATATGCTGCGCGACTGGGACAAACGTTACCCGGGCCGGTTGGAAACCATGTTCAGCGCCATGCAAAACGTGGTGCCTTCGCATCTGAGCGATATCAACCTGTTTGATTTCAAAGGCATCCAACACGGTAGCGCCGTGGTGGACGGCGGCGATTTGGCCTTCGATCGTGAAGACATTCCGATGCAGCCGGTCGGTTGGCAGCCGGAAGACGCGGATGACGCAGCGCCTGCGCCGGAGCGTTTGAACGTGCTGGAAATCAAATAACGCCCTTCGCCGCTTGCCCCCTGCAAGCGGCGACATTTCTCTCTCTCGACGATCTCGATCCTGTTCACAGTTTGCGCAAAATTTACTGGGCGATGCCGTTTTTACCCTATACTGTGTATTTATACAGTCATATGGAGATCGCGCAATGAATATCACCCCCTGCCTGTCCCACGTCTCGCTTGGCACCAACGATTTCGCTGCCGCCGCCGCCTTTTACGATCGCACGCTGGCCGCCCTGGGTTGCCGACGCGTGCTGGAGCATCCCGGCGCTATCGGTTATGGCCGCGACTACCCGGAGTTCTGGTTGCAGGTGCCGATCGACGGCCACCCCGCCTCGCTCGGCAACGGCACGCACGTCGGCTTTTTCGCCACCAGCAAGCAACAGGTAGATGAGTTCCACCGCCAGGCGCTGCTGGCCGGCGCCGTCGATGAAGGCGCGCCCGGTTCGCGGCCGCACTACGGCGAGGCCTACTACGGCTGCTTTGTCCGTGATTTGGATGGGCACAAGATTGAAGCCAGCTTCTGGGATGAAAGCGCGGCCTGAGGAAGCGAGAAAGTGGAATAAAAAAATGCCGGTGATTAAACCGGCATTGTACGAATCAAATGTGCTATGCAGTAATTCAAAAATAAGAAAGTAAGACAATTATGGAGCGCAACGCCCATCGCTTGACGTTGCATTCACCTGCGAGAGAGATCATGCCCCATTTGCCCCGGCTAAATGTTGATATTGCTCAATGTTAACCGGGTTTTCATCATTTTTGCCTATAGCCAGCGGCTGCGCTTCAGCCACCAGGCTACGCCTCCTACCAGCGCCAACAGCATCAGGCAGAACGTACCGAAACCAAATGGTGCCGTGTTGCCCGGGATGCCGCCCAGGTTGACGCCGAACAGCCCGGTCAGGAAGGTGGTGGGCAAAAATACCATCGCTAACAATGACATGGTGTAAGTGCGGCGGTTCATCGCGTCGGCCATCACCGTGGTGATTTCGTCGGACAATATGGCGGTGCGCGCGATGCTGCCGTCCAGATCGTCCAATCCCCGCCCCAGCCGATCGGCGATGTCCTGCATGCGGCGGCGATCGTCATCGCTCATCCACGGCAGGCGGTCGCTGGCCAGCCGCGCGAAGACGTCGCGCTGCGGCGCCATGTAACGACGCAACACGATCAGCTGTTTACGGATCAATGCCAGCTGGCCGCGCTCCGGCACCTGCTGCTCCAGCAATGCGTCCTCCAGGTCGATAATCCGGTCGTGCAGATCTTCGATGAATTCACTGGTGTGATCGGTCAACGCATCGGAAATTTCCACCAGCCAGTTGCCGCTGTTGGTTGGCCCAGCGCCGCTTTGCAGATCGTTCACCACCTGATCGATGGAATAGACCTTGCGATGCCGGGTGGAGAGAATCAGTTTGTCGGTGATGTACACGCGGATGGTGACCAGCTGATCCGGCCGCGAGTTGGCGTTGAAGTTGATGCTGCGCAGGGTGATCATGGTGCCTTCGCCCTGGCGACTGACGCGCGGCCGTGAGCTTTCGCCGGAGAGCGCTTCACGCACCGAGTCCGGCAATAACGGTGTGGTGCTCAGCCATTCGGCGCTGGCCGGGTGCGCGTAATCAAGATGCAGCCAGCACGGTGCGTCGCAGGTAATCTTGTCATCCTGCTCGATCGACGTTACGCCCCCCTTACCGTCCAACTGGTAGGCGTAAACCGCATCGGCGACCTGCAGCTCGCTCCCCTCAATCACATCCATTCATTTATCCCCTCAAGTCTTGCTTATGTTGCTGAGTCTAGCGTTAACGCCTTGGAGATCAAAGGCCAAGCTGTAACGCCAGTTTGCACAACGAACGAAAAGCGTGCTCTATACTTCAGTCGAGGAAACATCAGCGCAAACAAAGGAGCAAAAATGGCGGGAAGTACTGAATCAGGCGCAATACATTCTGCATCGATCCTGACGGCTCTGCGCCGCCTGCTCAGTACCGTGGTAGCGGCCACGCTGTTCACCAGCCAACCGCTGCATGCAGAACCGACGCTGGGGCGCATCTCCACGCCTTTTCACGTAACGACGGCGGCCGGCGATGTCACTTACTATGTCGCCCATGAGCACAGCGCACAGCCGCGAAGCGCACTGGTGGTGATACACGGTCACCCGCGCGATGCCGCGAAAACGCTGCAGGCGGCGATCGACGCCGCGCAAGCAGCAGGAGCGGGAAGCGATACCCTGCTGGCCGCCCCGCTGTTCCAGGTACCGGAAAAACTCGCCACACACTGCCATTCCACCGGCCTGCCCCGGCCACAAGACGGCGATGCCCTGTGGCGCTGTGGCTCCTGGATCGAAGGCGGTTTGAATAATCGCGGGAAAACCGGTTCGTTCAACGCCATGGATAAGCTGTTGGCCGATCTGCACCGGCGCTGGCCGTCGCTGCAGACGATAACCCTGGCCGGTTTTTCCGCCGGCGCCCAGTTCGTGCAGCATTATGTCGGCTTCGCCAACCTGCCGGACGGAGTGCGTGTGCGCTATGTGGTGGCCGATCCCGGCAGCTGGCTCTATTTTGACAGCCTGCGGCCCCAGCCGACAAACTGGGAGAACTGCACCAGTGAAAAAACGTGCCGTTTTCACTGGCAAACGGCGGACGCCGGACAGTGTCCACAGGCCAACCGCTGGAAATACGGCCTGGAAACGCTTCCCGCTCACCTGCAGCTTAGCGCCGACGCGGCCCGCCGGCGCTACGCCGCCGCCGATATCACCTATCTGGCCGCCGCCGATGATACTGGCGCCGCACCGGGTGCCTACTATCGGATACTCGACAAGTCCTGCGCCGCCGAGCTACAGGGTCCCTATCGGCTGCAGCGCGCCCTGGCCTATGCTGACTATGATCGACGTTATCTGGCTCCGGATAAACCGCATCGGTTAACGATCGTACCCGGCTGTGGGCACAACGTCGCCTGTGTCTTTCCGGCTCCGGCGGCCAGGCCGGCGCTCTTTCCCATTAATGCAGACTAATAATAACGGCAATGAAATAAACCACCGCCGATAAATCAGACAATATCGCCGATAAAGCGCTGGCAATGCCGTTATTATTATGACTTAACATATTGCTATCAATTTTAATTCAAAATGATAATAATAAATCAACACAAAGCTGTTTCAGCGCAAATTTTAGGGGCATATACTTTTCTCACTACGAGGAGGTAGTTATGTTACGCGACCATTTAAAAATAAACGCCAGCGATACGTTGGAAAAAATCAGCAATATTCATTTGCAAAACCAGGGCCAGGAAGAGATCAGTGAGTTTGTCGTGAAAAACGCCGCCGGCCTGCAAATTGGCAAGGTTTCCGTTCACGATCGTTTCAGCACCCGCCGCTCTTACCCCACCAGCTACCGCATCACTCAAACCGATATGAGCGGCCGCGTGGTGGTGGATGCCATGCGGGACTGCCTATAAGCGTAGCCGCACTCTGAAATAGCGAAACAATAATGTGATGATAGCCGCCCTGTTTATTATTAAACGGGGTTTATCGCGTGGAAAAATTAATTACCTTCGCCATTGCAGCGCCGAAAAAATAAAGCCCCCGCATTAGCCGGGGGCGATAAATAAACCGGTTCAGTGTTTGATGATATACATCGTCTGGCTGTAGGCCACGTCTTCCGGATTGGTGATCGGGTAGCCTTTTACCCACGGTTTGATCAGGCGGCCGTTAGTGTATTGATATATCGGCGCGATCGGCGCCTGATCGGCAATGATCTGTTCCATCTTGTTGTAATCGGCGGTCACCGCCGCCGGGTTGGTTTCCCGCCCCGCCTGCGCCAACAGCTTGTCATAGTCCGCGCTCTTGAATTTGGCGATGTTGCCGCTGTGGGTTGAGGTCAACAGCGACAGGAAGGTCGACGCCTCGTTATAATCCCCCACCCAGGAGGCGCGGATCACATCGAAATTGCCGGTATTGCGGCTGTCGATATAGGTCTTCCACTCCTGGTTTTGCAGCTTGACGTCAATCCCCAGCTTTTTCTTCCACATCGAGGCCACGGCGATGGCGATCTTCTGGTGGCTTTCCGAAGTGTTATACAGCAGCGTCAACTTCAGCGGGTTGTTCGGGCCGTAACCGGCCGCCTGCAGCAACGCCTTGGCCTGTGCGTCCAGTTCCGCCTGCGATTGCTGTTGCAGCAAGCTCGCTTCCGGTTTGAACCCGGCGGTCACGTCCGGCGTAAAGTGGTAGGCCGGTTTTTCGCCGGTGCCCAACACTTTTTCCGCGATAATCTTGCGATCGATGGCGTAGGACAAGGCCTGACGCACCCGCACGTCGTTGGTTGGCGCGCGCTGGGTGTTGAACGCGTAGTAATAGGTGCCGAGCTGATCCGGGGTGTACACCTGCCCCGGAATGTCTTTCAGCAGCTTCTGATACATATTTTTCGGGAAGGATTCGGTGATGTCGATGTCGCCCGCCAGGTAGCGCTTGGTGGCGTTGGATTCCTGATTGATCGGCACGAAGGTCACTTTGGTCAGCACGGTGCGCGCATGATCCCAGTAATGGTCATTAGGCGTCAGCACCAACTTCTCGTTCACCACCCGCTCCTGCAGTTTGAACGCGCCGTTGCCCACCAGATTGCCGACCTTGGTCCAGTCGTTGCCGTATTTTTCCACCACCGCCTTATTCACCGGGAACAGGCTGAAATTGGCCGTCAGGCTGACGAAGTACGGCACCGGTTTATCCAGCTGCACCTTCAGCGTGTAGTCATCGGGCGCCGACACGCCCAAGCGATCGGCCGGCAGCTTGCCGCTGATGATCTGCTCGGCGTTCTGGATCCCCGCCAGCTGGGCGAACCAGGCGAACGGCGACAGGTTTTTCGGCTCTACCAGCCGTTGCCAGCTGTAGACGAAATCCTTCGCAGTGACAGGGTCACCGTTTGACCAGCGCGCGTCTTTGCGCAGATGGAAAATATAAGTCTGGTTATCGCTGGTCTGCCAGCGGGTGGCGACGCCGGGGATCACTTTCCCGGTGGCGTCCTGGTTGACCAACCCTTCGAACAGATCGCGCGCCAGCTGCGCCTCCGGCAAGCCCACCGCTTTGATCGGATCGAGCGAGGCCGGTTCGTCTTTAATGTGGCGCACGATTTCCTGTTTGTCCGCCAGCGCGGTGCCCGGGGGAACCTGCGCCGCCATGGCGCTGCTCATACAGGCGCCGATCGCCGCCGCGCAAAGCGCCAAACGAAAACCCCGTTGCATTTTTTTTCCCGTCATTGTGATTTGTCCCCCGTTAACCATCTGAATTTTTTATCATATAGCACAAGATCCGTCCGGCCTAGAGCCCGCGGCCGAGAAGTTGCAAAAAGTGCGATTCAGGCGATAAAAAACCCGTGCGGCGCAGGGCGGCACGGGTGGTGTTTACAGCAGCGGCCGTCAGTCGTACAGGTGGATGCTGTTGATGCGGTAGCTGAACTCTTCACCCTCTTCTTCATCGAATACGGTGAAAAAGCCTTTCTCGGCCAGCGGGCGGGCCGAGATATCGGTTTTTTGCAGCTGACGCGCGTCGGCGTCATCGTAGCCGTAGTCGAGATAGAAGGCATCTTTCTGATAATCGATGTGCAGGGTGAACGGATAGTTCGATTCGTCCCCGCGCCCGTCGTCGTTTTTCACCACGCCGAACCATTCCCCCTGGCGGATCTGGTTTTCAGCGTCCACGCCGCACAGCAGCGTGATGGTGTCATTTTCATTTTCGCTATAGCTGGCGATGATTCTGGCTACTGGCATGTTAAATCCTCTTGCGGGTGATTGGCTTAGCTCTGCCGTTAGTATAACAACAGCCTCAGGCCAGGTGCGGTTTAATTGGCGTTTTCGCCGCCGCGGCGTCACAGATCGCGCAAACGCCGCACAATTGCGATGGGAAAGATGCCGCAAAGCGTAATACACTGAATAAAATGACAATGACTCTCGAACTTTAACTCAGGGACAACACCATGACCGAACATCGACCGCGCAGTGAACGTGGCCAGTTGGCCGTCGCAGGAGAGAACTACGGCAGCTCGCTGCTGGGCGCGCCGCTGCTCTATTTCCCGGCGGCGGTCAGCGGCCCCGAGACCGGGCTTATCATCGCCGGCACCCACGGCGATGAGAGCGCCGCCATCGTAACCCTGTCCTGTGCGCTGCGCAGCATCGCGCCGACCCAGCTGCGTCACCATGTGGTGCTGGCGGTCAACCCCGACGGCTGCCAGCTGGGGCTGCGCGCCAATGCCAACGGCGTCGATCTGAACCGCAATTTCCCGGCCGCCAACTGGCGCTCCGGCGACACCGTCTACCGCTGGAACAGCGCGGCGCCGGTGCGTGACGTCAAGCTTTCCACCGGCGGGCGCCCCGGTTCCGAGCCGGAAACCCAGGCGCTGTGCCATCTTATTCATCGCCTGAAACCGCACTGGGTGGTGTCGTTCCATGAGCCGCTGGCCTGCATCGAAGATCCCGCCAGCTCGCGACTCGGCGTTTGGCTATCGCACAAGTTCGAACTGCCGCTGGTAACCAGCGTCGGTTATGAAACCCCCGGTTCGTTCGGCAGCTGGTGCGCGGATCTGTCGCTGCCGTGCATCACCGCCGAATTCCCGCCGATCTCCGCCGATGCCGCCAGCGAGCGCTACATCGACGCGATGACCGAGCTGCTGACCTACCCGAATTAATCGCTACGGGGCGATATCGACGATCGCCCCGCATTCGAACGCCAGGCCCGGTTCGACGTCCCGCGCCAGCCAGGTCGGGCCGTCCAGATCGACGAAGCGCGCCACCGGCACCAGCGGCAAGGCGGCGGATATCGCCCGCGACGTGCACAACATGCAGCCGAGCATGATGGCGAACCCCTGTTCGCGCGCGGCCTGCGCCAGCGCCAGCGCCTCGGTCAAGCCGCCGGTTTTGTCCAGTTTGATGTTGACCATCTGATAGCGCTGCGCCAGCTGTGGCAGATCGGCGCGGGTGTGGCAGCTTTCGTCGGCGCAGATCGGCAGCGGATGAATAAAGTGCTCCAGCGCGGCGTCGTCACCGGCAGGCAGCGGCTGCTCCAGCATCGCCACGCCGAGATCGGCCAGCAACTGGCAGCGCGCCGCCAGCCCTTCCGCCTGCCAGGATTCATTGGCGTCGACGATCAGCGTCGCCTGCGGCACCGCAGCGCGGATCGCCACCAGCCGCTCGCTGATATAGTGAGCGTCGAGTTTGATCTTCAGCAGCGTGGCGCCCTGCCGCGCCAGTTCGCGCGCGGCGAAGGCCATTGCCTCCGGCGTGCCGATGCTGACGGTCTGCGCCATGCGAATCTGCGCCGGCGCCGTCACGCCGCTGCGCTGCCACAGGCTCTGTTCGTGCAACCTGCACTCCAGATCCCACAGCGCCGAGTCCAGCGCGTTGCGGGCGGCGCCCGCCGGCATCTGCGTCAGCAGCTGCTCGCGGGTCATGCCCTGCGCGATCGCCGGCGCCATCTCAGCCAGCTGCGCCATCACCGACTCCTCGCTCTCGCCATAGCGCGGATACGGCGTGCATTCACCGACGCCGCGCACCTCCTGCTGTTCGATTTCGACCACCACCACCCGGGCTTCGGTGCGGCTGCCGCGCGCAATCACGAAGGCGGTATGCAGCGGCCAGGCTTCCGGGTAAAAACGCATGTCTCTCATAACGGCTCCTGAGCGAAAACCGCGCATCCAGGCGGGTGGATGCGCCGGTGATGTTTTATAGAACAGCCTAATATATACAACTATTTAGCAAACTTTGATATCCAATCCGCCCCGGTTGTCATAAACTGTCGCCAGGGTGTGAACCTGATGTTAACTGCCGTTACCGGCGCACCGTTTCATCAGGTTCATACCCTTTGTATAAACACCTGTAAAAGGAATCTAGCAATGACTCAGACAGTACATTTTCAAGGCAATCCGGTCGGCGTAGCGGGCAAGCTGCCACAGCAGGGCGAACAGGCCAAGGCCTTCTCGCTGGTTGCCAAAGACCTGTCAGACGTAGCGCTGAGCAGCTTCGCGGGTAAACGCAAAGTCCTGAACATCTTCCCAAGCATCGATACCGGTGTCTGCGCGACGTCGGTGCGTAAATTCAACCAGTTGGCCAGCGGCCTGGATAACACCGTGGTACTGTGCATCTCCGCCGATCTGCCGTTCGCGCAGTCGCGTTTCTGCGGCGCGGAAGGCCTGAGCAACGTGGTCACCCTGTCCACCCTGCGCGGTGCCGAATTCAAGCAGGCGTACGGCGTCGAAATCGCCGAAGGTCCGTTGGCGGGCCTGACCGCGCGTGCGGTCGTGGTGCTGGATGGCCAGGACAACGTGCTGTACAGCGAGCTGGTGAACGAAATCACCACCGAGCCAGACTACGACGCGGCGCTGGCTGCGCTGAAATGACAAAGCCGGCGGATGCCGGCTTTGGATACACGTTAAAGGCGCCGCAAGGCGCCTTTTTTATTCTTCGCCTTCGGCGCCGCCCTTGCGGCTGCTCAGGCCATACTCGCGCAGCTTGTTGGCGATGGCGGTATGGGAAACGCCCAGCCGTTTCGCCAGCTTGCGGGTGCTGGGATAGGTGCGATACAGACGCGTCAGCACCGAGCGCTCGAAACGCTTGCTGATGTCGTCCAACGAACCGTCCAACACCTCGTCACCCAGCGACATCTCCACCTCGAACTCCGGCAGCACGATATCCTGCGGCCGCAGCTCGTAGCCTTCGGTTTGCGTCAGCGCGCGGTAGATGGCGTTTTTCAGCTGGCGCACGTTGCCCGGCCAGCCGTATTTGCTGAGGAAACCGCCCAGATCGCTCGCCAGCTTGGGCCGCGCTACGCCCTGCTCGTCGGCGAAGCGCGCCACGAACAGCTCGGTCAGCGGCATGATGTCCTGCGGACGCTCGCGCAGCGGCGGGATAGTGATGGTCAATACGTTGAGGCGATAGTAGAGATCTTCGCGGAATTCGCCGCGCTGCACCAGCTCGGTAAGGTTTTTCTGGGTGGCGCAGATCACGCGCACATCGACATGCACCTCATGCTCTTCGCCGACGCGGCGGAAGGTGCCGTCGTTGAGGAAGCGCAACAGTTTGGTCTGCATGCGCGGCGACATCTCGCCGATCTCATCCAGCAACACCGAGCCGCCGTTAGCCTGCTCAAAGAAACCCTTCTTGCCTTCCAGCGCATTGGGATACGCGCCCGGCGCATGGCCGAACAGTTCGCTCTCCACCACGTCATCCGGCAACGCGGCGCAGTTCAGCGCCAGGAACGGCTGTTTGCCGCGCGGGCTGCGCAGATGGCAGGCGCGGGCCAGAATATCCTTGCCGGTACCGGTATCGCCGACGATCAGCAGCGGCGCGTCGAGCATCGCCAGTTTGCGCGCCTGCTCCAGCACATGGCGCATCTTGGCGCTCACCGCGACGATGTGATCGAATTCGGTATCGTCGTTCACCGACAAATTTTGCAGCTGGCGGCCCATGCGCGCGGTGGACTTCAACATCACCACCGCGCCGACCGCGGCCGGCTGCTGCTGTTCGTCTTCCAGATAGATAGGCGTGATGTCCATCAGGAAGTCCTGGCTGCGGATCACCACCCGTTCCGAGTGCGGCGCCGTCTGCTCGCTCTCCAGCCAGCGGCTGAAGTTATAGCCGCCGATCAGCGCGCCGGCGGTCTGGTTGCGGATTTTGTCTTCGTTCAGGCTGAACAACGCCTGCGCCGCCGGGTTGGCCAGCTCGACCTTGCCTTTCATATCGATGGAGAACACCGGTTCCGGCATCGACTCCAACAGCGCACGCAGCGCGCGATGTTCGCGTTCGGAAGGCATAAAGCTGACGGTACGCACGTCGGTCACGCCGGCGATGCGGCGGATCTCCGCCATCAGCGCGCGGAAAGTATCGAAATCCAGCTGGGAGAAGTTGAGGTAAATGCGGCCGATGGGATCGATCTCGATGCCACGCAGGTCAATGCTGCGCGATACCAAAAGATCGAGTAATTCTCGAGTGAGACCGAGACGGTCTTCGCAAAATACTTCCAAACGCATCAGTGTTGGCCTTATCTCTGCAGGTGCGGGGATCGTTGACGATGATGATACTCCCTCACACCGGGCGGTAGAAGCGATCTGTCAGCAAAAGTTGACAGAACTCTGATTTATTGCCGTGGCTGCTGATTTTAAACGCAAGTGAATAACAGCATCGGCGTCATTTTAGCCATCAAACAGAGAGTTATCACAACAAGAATTAATATGGCAGATATTTATCACGCATTCGCAGGGGGATCGACTATCGTCAAGTCTTGATTACGTCCCGCGCCGGTACCGCTCAGAAAACGGCGCTCTCGCGAGCGCCGTAGCGAGGTTATTTGGCCTTGCCGTCGTTTTTTTTCAACGTGTCTTTCAACTGGCCGATCAGTTGGCTGCGGAAATCGCCGAGCTTCGGTTTTTCCCCTTCCAGCCACGGCAGCGGACGGCACAGTTCCATCGCCTTGATGCCCAACCGCGCGGTCAACAGCCCGGCGCCAATACCCTGCGCCGCGCGCGCCGACAGCCGCGCCGCCAGATCCTGCGACATCCAGTCCATCCCCACTTCGCGCACCAGCTCGGAGGCGCCGGCGAAGGCGATGTTCAACAACACCAGTCGGAACAGGCGGATGCGGCTGAAGTAGCCCAGCTCGATGCCGTACAACGCGGCGATGCGGTTGATCAAGCGGATGTTGCGCCAGGCGATGAACGCCATGTCCACCAGCGCCAGCGGGCTGACGGCGATCATCAGCGTCGATTCGGCGGCGGAGCGGCTGATTTCGCGCCGTGCCTGGTTGTCCAACACCGGCTGCACCAGTTTGGCGTACAGCTCCACCACTTCGCGATCGTTCTGCGTTTCATGCAGCGACGCCTGCCAGCGCTGCAGCGCCGGATGCCCCTGATCCAGCCCGGCCTGGCGCGCCAGCTTCTCGCAGAATTCGCGTCCTTGCCCCAGCCCGTGGCTATGCAACAGCTCGCGCGCCACGTCGCGCTCCTCCGCACGCTGACGCAGCCGATACAAACGCCGCCACTCGGTGACTACCGAACCGACGCCGGCGAACACGATCAGGCCGCCGGCTACGCCGCCGCCCATGGCGATCCAGTCCTGCTGCACCCAGGCGGTATGCACCCACTGCACGCCCTGCGCCACCACGCTGACGCCGAACAGCGCCAGCCCGGCGGTGACCATTTTGCGCCACAGGCTGCGTTTCGGCTTTAGCGCAGTGTTGATGATGCCCTCGGCGCGCCCTTCTTCCTCTTCCTGCTGCAGCTCCGGCGCCGCCGGAAAGAAGCTTTCCGCCTGCTCGGCGTCAAAAGCGACGCCGGCGCGCAACGCCGGCTCCTGTGGCGGCTGCAGCGGCTCGTCAAAATCGATACGCGGTTTTATCGGCTCGCTCATCGCAATTTGTCTCCCAGTAAAAACTCCATCACCGCATCCAGCCGGATGTGCGGCAACGGGCTGTCCACGCTCATGGCGCGCGGACGAAACTCATCGAAGTGGAATCCCTGGCTCTGCCAGAACGCCGGCCCCGGCAGGCGCGCCGGCACTTCGCCGGGGAACACCGTCAGCGGCGCACCGTCGCTCAGGCGGTTACCCTTCAACGCCGGAATGCGCTGCCCCTGGTGATCGACGATGCCGCTCTCGGTCGCCTGCACCGAGGCCAGGCCGACGCAATCCATGCTGATGCCCTCGAACGCCGCGTTCTGCCACGCCTCTTGCACCAGCTGTTGCAGCAACGACACCAGATTGGCGTGCTGCTCGGCGGTGATATGGTCCGCCTTGGTGGCGGCGAACATCAGTTTGTCGATGGTCGGCGAGAACAGGCGACGGAACAACGTACGTTTGCCGTAATGGAAGCTCTGCATCAGTTGGGTCAGCGCCAGGCGCATGTCGTTGAACGCCTGCGGGCCGCTGTTCAGCGGCTGCAGGCAGTCGACCAACACGATTTGCCGATCGAAACGAACGAAATGCTCTTTGTAGAAGTTTTTGACGATCGACTGGCAGTAGTAGTTGAAGCGAGCACGCAGCATGCCGATGTTGGTGTGTTTGTCGGCCTGCGCCAGCTTCGATTCACCGACTGCGGCCACATCGGGCCACGGGAAAAACTGCAGCGCCGGCGCGCCGGCCATATCGCCCGGCAGCACGAAACGCCCCGGCTGAATGAAGTGCAGCCCTTCGCTTTTGCAGCGCAGCAGATAATCGGTGTAGGCCTGGGCGATCGCCGCCAGCCGGTTTTCATCGGCCGGGGCCAGCGGATCGCAGGCCTTGCACAGTTCAAGCCAGGGCTTGGCCCATTCGGCGCGTTCGCCCTGCAACAGCCCGGTCATCTGGCGCGACCAGGCCAGGTAATCCTGCTCGAGCATCGGCAGATCCAGCAACCATTCACCCGGATAATCGACGATCTCCAGGTACAGCGTCGAGGTGTCTTTGAAGTGGCGCAGCAGCGAGTCGTTGGAGCGGTAACGCAGCGCCAGACGGATTTCGCTGACGCCGCGCGTCGGCGTAGGCCAGGCCGGCGGCGTGCCGTAAAGCTGCGCCAGCCCTTCGTCATAGGTGAAACGCTGGATGCCGAGATCGCGCTGCGGGATGCGTTTGACGCCCAGCAGGCGCTCTTCGCGCACCGGTGAAAACAGCGGCATGCGCGCGCCGCTGTGCACATGCAGCAGTTGGTTGACGAAGGCGGTGATAAAGGCGGTTTTGCCGCTGCGGCTCAGGCCGGTCACCGCCAGGCGCAGATGGCGATCCATTCCGCGGTTGACCAGCGAGGTTAACTCATTTTGCAGTCGTTTCATTGCTCTCCTTGACGTAACGCCCGAATGCCTTGTTCAGGCCTTTACGGAACAGCGGTTCCAGCACCAGCGCCAGCACGAAGCGCACCGGTTTGCGGCCGACGGTTTTCAACAGCCAGCCGGCGGCGCCCGCCGGGCCATAGTTCAATAACGCTATGATGATGACTTTAGCCAATGTCTTCAACATTGCCGCCGCTCCTCGTTTAAATCCACCCGTTCTGGCGGTGTTTGCGACATCGATTTTATTCATGACAATGCCCTCCGGCACAAGACGATTAAGGTTACATTCACGGGATAACGGCGGCGCAGATGCCCGGCCTGTGCAGGCCGGGTATCGCAAGAAGGGTTACAGCTTGCGGAAACGGCTCTGTACGCCGAAGGTATCGGACGTCACATAGCGCTCGACCTGACGCAGCTGCTGCTCGCCGCTGCCCAGTTCATACTCCAGCTGATCGAGCAGCTGGCGCGGCGTCTTCTGATGCTCGCCTTCAAAACGGCTGGCCGGCGCTTCGTCCAACACGAACACCAGCGCGATATAGGCCACCAGCGTGAAGAAGAACAGCCCGAAGAACAGCGACAGCACCACCATCACGCGGATCAGGCGCACCGGCACGTCGAAATAGTGGGCCAAACCGGCGCAGACGCCTTTCACCATGCCTTCTTCGGGAACGCGGTAAAGCTTTTTACTGCCCAGCGTTGTGCTCATCAGGACTGTCTCCAGTTCGGGTGTTCCGCATCGAGGATCTCTTCCAGCGCCTGAATGCGTTCACGCATGCGTTTGGCGTCTTCCGCCAGCTGCGCCAGGCGCTGCATTTCTTGCTGACTCAGCTGGATGCCGGTCTGTTGCCGATTGCTGTAATGCAGCCAAAGCCAAATCGGCGCGACAAACAGCACGAAAATTGTCAGCGGAATGGCAAGTAATAAAGCACTCATTGTTATTCCTTCTTATCGGGTCCTGGGTAGCGGCCACCTCCGGCGTGTGGCCGCGGTTCGCCTTACTCGGAGCGGTTCATCTTGGCTTTCAGCGCCGCCAGTTGCTCACTGATGGCGTCGTCGGCTTTCAGCTCGGCAAACTCTTGCTCCAGCGACTTCTTTTTACCGATGCTGATGCTTTCCGCTTCAGCTTCCATGTGGTCGATGCGTCGTTCGAACTGTTCGAAACGCGCCATCGCCTCGTCCAGCTTGCCGCTGTCGAGCTGGCGGCGCACTTCACGCGAAGATGACGCGGCCTGATGGCGCAGCGCCAGCGCCTGCTGCCGCGCGCGAGTTTCGGTCAGCTTGTTTTCCAGCTCGCCGATTTCGCTCTTCATGCGCGCCAGCGTTTCTTCTACGGTCGCCACTTCCTGCGTCAGCGTGGCGATCAGATCGGCAACCTTCTGTTTTTCGATCAGCGCCGCGCGGGCCAAGTCTTCTTTATCTTTACGCAGCGCCAGTTCGGCTTTTTCCTGCCAGTCGCCAACCTGGTTTTCACCCTGCTCGATGCGACGCAGCAACTGCTTTTTCTCCGCCAGCGCGCGCGCCGACGTGGAACGAACTTCGACCAACGTGTCTTCCATCTCTTGGATCATCAACCGCACCAGCTTTTGCGGATCTTCTGCCTTGTCCAGCAGAGTGTTGATGTTGGCGTTCACGATGTCGGCAAAACGAGAAAAAATACCCATAATTCACTTCCTCTTGGTTCTGATGGCGTCTGAAGCGCCGCGTTAAGTCGTACAGCTTGCCCAAAGATATAATCAAAACCCGTGCCAACTTTTATTTGATTGAAAAAACACAACATTTTATTTTTGACTCTCTGTGAGCTTGCTGTAGAGTGATTATTTTCACCAAACATTGGCGAGTTTCATCATGAACGAGCAGCCAGAGAATTTGTTGGGCGAAGCAAACGCCTTTGTCGAAGTGTTGGAGCAAGTCTCCCAGGTCGCCAAGTTGAACAAACCGGTACTGGTGATCGGCGAGCGCGGCACCGGCAAGGAGCTGATCGCCCACCGCCTGCACTACCTCTCCAACCGTTGGCAAGGGCCATTCATCTCGCTCAACTGCGCGGCACTGAATGAAAACCTGCTGGACTCCGAGCTGTTCGGCCACGAGGCCGGCGCCTTTACCGGTGCGCAGAAACGCCATCTGGGCCGCTTTGAGCGCGCCGACGGCGGCACGCTGTTCCTGGATGAGCTGGCGACCGCGCCGATGTTGGTGCAGGAGAAATTGCTGCGGGTCATCGAATACGGCCAGCTGGAGCGCGTGGGCGGCAGCCAGCCGCTGCGGGTCGATGTGCGGTTGGTGTGCGCCACCAACGACGATCTGCCGGCGCTGGCAGCCGCGGGCAAGTTCCGCGCCGATCTGCTGGATCGGCTGGCGTTCGACGTGGTGCAGCTGCCGCCGCTGCGCCAACGCCGGCCCGATATCATGCTGCTGGCCGAACACTTCGCCATTCAAATGTGTCGCGAGCTGGCGCTGCCGCTGTTTCCCGGCTTTACCGAACGCGCCAGGCACACGCTGCTCGGCTATGGTTGGCCAGGCAACGTGCGCGAACTGAAAAACGTGGTTGAACGCTCGGTCTATCGTCACGGCGACAGCGACCACCCGCTGGATGAGATCGTGATCAACCCGTTTGCACCGCGCGAGGCCCCGCCGGTCGCGCTCCCGCTTGAAGGAGCCGGCGCGCTGCCGGCGCTGCCGCTGGAGTTGAAAAATTGGCAGTTGGAGCAGGAGAAGGCATTGATCGAAGCGGCGTTGCAGCAAGGGCGGTTCAACCAACGCAAGGCGGCGCAGCTGCTGGGGCTCACCTACCACCAGTTGCGCGGCATGCTGAAAAAACATGCGCTACTGCAAAACGGCGAAGCGGATGAGGAATAGTGGGCAAAAAAAAAGCCAGCACCCGAGCTGGCTTAAAAAAACACTGGAAGCAATGTGAGCAATGTCGTGCCTTCCACATCAGAGCCGCAAACTGTGGCCTTCCGTGAACTGCCAGGCGATGATAATAGTTATCAGTATCGTCTGTAAAGCACTTTGTTGAGAATTTTTCTCATTACCACACGAAGATTGCGCAATTACCACTCAGGGAACGGGTCCGCCATATCCAGCCAATAGTCCACGCCGGCGGCCATTTCGTCGTCGCTCAGCAGGCAATCGTCCAGCAGACGCGCGATCGTCGCCTGCTGCAGATGCTGGCCGATAAACACCAGCTCCTGGCGCATGTCGCCGAACGGCTCCACCCATTTTTCCTGAATATGCGCCCTCGTTTCGGGATCCTGCGGCCAATTGTCTTGTGGAATGGCGCGCCAAAAGGTGCCCGCCAGACCATAGTGGGCGATGCCGCCGGCCTGGCTCCACTGCCCGGCCAGCCGCGGCCGCGTCGCCAGCCAGAAAAAGCCTTTCGAGCGCAGCAGCTGGCCGCCGCCCCAATCGCCGTTGATCACCCGGTAGAACTTGTCCGGCGCAAAAGGCCGCCGCGCCTGATAAACAAAGCTGCTGATGCCGTAGTTTTCCGTTTCCGGCAGGTGTTCGCCGCGCAGCTCTTTCAACCAGCCGGGTGCCTGCTGCGCCTTTTCAAAGCTGAAGCTGCCGGTATTCAGCACCGCCTCCAGCGGCAGTTTTCCCGGCGCGATCGGCACAATGCGGGCGTCGGGATTCAGGCTGGCCAACAGCGCCATCACTTCGCCCTGCTGCGTTTGCGTCAACAGATCGGTCTTGCTGACCAGAATCACGTCGCAGAACTCAATTTGCTCAATCAGCAGATCCGCCACGCTGCGCAGATCGTCCTCGCCCAGACTTTGGCCGGCCTCCTGCAAGCTTTGCGCCTGTTGATACTGCTGGATGAAATTCACCCCGTCGACCACCGTCACCAGGGTATCCAGCCGGGCGAACTGCGACAGGCTTTCGCCCTTTTCGTCCTCAAAGGTAAAGGTTTCCGCCACCGGCAGCGGCTCGGAGATACCGCTCGATTCGATCAGCAGGTAATCGAAACGCCCGTCCTGCGCCAACTCGCGCACCGATACCAGCAGATCTTCGCGCAGCGTGCAGCAGATGCAGCCGTTGCTCATCTCCACCAGCTTCTCTTCCTGGCGATCGAGATGCACTGCATTTTCCACCAGCGCGGCGTCGATGTTCACCTCGCTCATATCGTTGACGATCACCGCCACGCGCATGCCCTGCCGGTTGTTCAGGATATGGTTCAGCACCGTGGTCTTGCCGGCGCCGAGAAAGCCGGAAAGCACGGTCACGGGAAGTTGCTTCATGGGAACCTCATTAAAATTCATTGCGTAATGCCTGGTAACCGCGCACCAATTCGACGTTGGTGGCGGCCACTTCTTCGGAGAATTGCAGCGCGCCGCGATCGACCTGGCGATAACGCGACAGGTCGCTGTCCGGCCCCACACGCTCGGTTGACGGGATATAGCGGTTTTCCGGCAGCGTCACGCCGTCCACCACCGCGTTGTAACGCACTACGCAGCCGGACTGAATGTGGCAGTTGAACAGCACGCTGTTGAAACCGATAAACACCCGATCGTCGATGCGACACGGGCCATGGACGATGGCGCGGTGGGCGATAGAGCTGTAACGGCCGATGGTGACCGCCGCCCCGCTTTTGGAGTGGATCACCACGCCGTCCTGAATATTGGAATGCGAGCCGATGACGATCGGCTCCATGTCGCCACGGGCGTTCAGCTCGTCGGCACGGATCACCGCATAAGGGCCGACGTAGACGAAGTCTTCGACGATCACCCGGCCGCATAGAATGGCGGTGGGATCGATGTAGGCCAGCGGCGAGACTTGCGGCAGATGGCCGCTGGGATTTTTACGCAGCATGCTGCTCTCCCCGCCAGCTCAGCTTCGCCACCGCATTGTGGGCATGCAGGCTCTCCTGATGTTCGACGCGCAGCGAGAAGGCGCGGTAGTCGCACTGGCTGCGCAGCATGCGATACAGACGCCGCGCCGCATCCTCGCAAAACATCAGGTTCTGGCCGTTAGCCAGCGCGAAGGCCTGCTCATCGCGGCGTTTCACCAGCGTTTGCACCGGCGTGCCCAGCGCGTGTTCGATGCGGTCGATCAGTTTTACCGGTTCGAACGCCCGGTCATTATCCGGCGTCACGGTGACCCAGGCCCAGCTGCGCTGGCTGTGTGGCGTGGCCGGCATGCCCTGCTCCAGCAGCCAATCGCTCACCTGCCGTTGGCTGACACGCTCCGCCGCCTGTTCAAAGTCAAACTGAAACTGTTGCTGCGCCAGCTGGCGGCTGAGCGCCGCCGAACTCGGGCAGGTGGAGGAGTAAGGCACGCCGACGGTCAGCGCCAGCGTCAGTGTGTTCGCCAGCGCCGCCTCGATGCGCAGCGGGTAGGCTTTCCAGCCGCGCTGCGGCGACAGCAGCGCCGGGCGCGACAACAACAGCTCGCCGCTGAGCGTCAGGTTGGCGCGATCGCTGTGCTCCGGCTGCGAATCCAGAAAGGCCTGCAGCGTCCGGCCGATGCGCTGCGGCGTCAGTTCGCCCTGCGTCAATTCGTCCAGCGCCAGATACAGCCGCGACATGTGAATACCGCGTTCGCCCGCTGCTTCGGCGCGCAGGTTGATGCCGGCGTCGACTTTGGCCATCAGTGGCTTGCCGGCCAGCTCCAGCGGCAGTGCGATCCCTTGCATCCCGACCCAATCGAGCCCGACATCACTCATTTCGCCGCGCCATGCCTGAGCGTCTGGCAGCGAACGGCGTGGTGGAAGTGCAACTTCGTTCATACATCCCCTTGCGTTATTGTGACTTTGCCGGGGAACGGTAACACGATTTTGTTATGTTATAACATATCAAATAAGTTTTTTTTCACGTCGCGAACCGCCTTGCTTAATCAAGTAGCAGAAAACTCAGCGATTTTGCTCAATGGATTGGGCTGCTGGTCAGAGTGCGATACACTAACGCTATTGCTGATTAAACCCATGAGCCTCTATGCGTGGTTTACCCCTTTGGATACTGTCGTTGTGCCTGACGGGCTCTGCCCTGGCCGCGACCACACCGCCCGCGCCCGTCGCGGCGCCGCTGCCGGACATTCGCCAGAGCGGCTTTGTCTATTGCGTCAGCGGCATACTGAATACCTTCAACCCGCAAATGGCCAGCAGCGGCCTGACGGTGGATACTCTGGCCGCCCAGCTGTACGATCGCCTGTTGGACGTCGACCCGTACACCTATCGTCTGATCCCCGAACTGGCGCAAAGCTGGGAAGTGCTGGACAACGGGGCCACCTATCGCTTCCATCTGCGTAAAGACGTGCAGTTCCAGACCACCGCCTGGTTCACGCCCACCCGCAAGATGAACGCCGACGACGTGGTGTTCAGCTTCGCGCGCGTATTTGACCAGAAACACCCGTATCACGACGTTAACGGCGGCGAATATCCCTATTTCGACAGCCTGCAGTTCGGCGATTCGGTACAGAGCGTGAGAAAGCTCGACGACTACACGGTGGAGATTCGTCTGCAGTCGCCGGACGCCTCGTTCCTGTGGCACCTGGCCACCCACTACGCGCCGGTGCTGTCCGCCGAATACGCCGACGTGCTGACGCGCGAGGGCCATCAGGAGCTGATCGACCGCGAGCCGGTCGGCAGCGGCCCGTTCCTGCTCAACGAATACCGCTCGGGGCAATATATTCGTCTGGCGCGTAACGCCGTCTACTGGAAAGGCCTGCCGCGCATGCCGCAGGTAGTGATCGATCTGGGGGCCGGCGGCACTGGCCGCCTCTCCAAGTTGCTGACCGGCGAGTGCGACGTGCTGGCCTATCCGGCGGCCAGCCAGCTGTCGATTCTGCGCGACGATCCGCGCCTGCGCCTGACGCTGCGCCCGGGGATGAACATCGCCTATCTGGCGTTCAACACCCGCAAACCGCCGCTCGACAACCTCAACGTGCGCCAGGCGATCTCGCTGGCGATCAACAATCAGCGCTTGATGCAGTCGATCTATTACGGCACGGCGGAAACCGCCGCCTCGATCCTGCCGCGCGCCTCCTGGGCTTACGACAACGACGCGCACGTCACCGAGTACGATCCGGCCAAATCGCGCGAGATGCTGCGGCAGGCCGGCGTCGGCCAGCTGAACCTGAAGCTGTGGGTGCCGACCGCCTCGCAATCTTATAACCCGAGCCCGCTGAAGACCGCCGAGCTGATCCAGGCCGATCTCGGCCAGGTGGGCATCAACGTCACCATCGTACCGGTGGAAGGCCGCTTCCAGGAAGCGCGCCTGATGGAGATGAACCACGACCTGACCCTGACCGGCTGGGCCACCGACAGCAACGATCCGGACAGCTTCTTCCGGCCGCTGTTGAGCTGCGCGGCAATCCGTTCGCAAACCAACTATGCTCACTGGTGTGACCCGGGCTTCGACGAGGTGCTGCAAAACGCGCTGCTGTCGCAGCAACTGTCTCAGCGCATCGACAACTACCGCAAGGCGCAGAAAATTCTCGAGCAGCAGTTGCCGGTGCTGCCGCTGGCCTCTTCCCTGCGCCTGCAGGCCTACCGTTACGACATCAAGGGATTGGTGCTGAGTCCGTTCGGCAACGCCTCGTTCGCCGGGGTGTACCGTGAATCCGCGCCGGAGGTGAAAAAGTGATT
This sequence comes from Serratia sp. YC16, assembly GCF_009707615.1. NCBI lineage: Bacteria > Pseudomonadati > Pseudomonadota > Gammaproteobacteria > Enterobacterales > Yersiniaceae > Serratia > Serratia sp. YC16. The sequence goes on from NZ_WLYN01000001.1 coordinate 541,390, forward strand.
ATCTTTACCCTGCGCCGCATCCTGCTGCTGCTGATCACGCTGTTTTTCCTGACGCTGGTCAGCTTCAGCCTGAGCTATTTCACGCCGCGCGCGCCGTTGAACGGCGCCGCCCTGCTGGACGCCTATCAGTTCTACTTCGTCAGCCTGCTGCACTGGGACTTCGGCGTTTCCAGCATCAACGGCCAGGCGATCAGCGAACAGCTGCGCGAAGTGTTCCCGGCTACCATGGAACTGTGCCTGCTGGCCTTCGCCCTGGCGCTGTTTATCGGCATTCCGCTGGGCATCATCGCCGGCGTGCTGCGCGGCAAGTGGCAGGACACCGCCATCAGCACCTTCGCGCTGCTGGGCTTCTCAATGCCGGTGTTCTGGCTGGCGCTGCTGCTGATGTTGTTCTTCTCGCTGCATCTGGGCTGGCTGCCGGTTTCCGGCCGTTTCGACCTGCTGTATCAGGTGAAGCCGATCACCGGTTTCGCGCTGATCGACGCCTGGCTGTCGGATTCGCCGTACCGCAACGAGATGATCGGCAGCGCGCTGCGCCACATGATCCTGCCGATCGCCGCGCTGGCGGTGGCGCCCACCACCGAAGTGGTGCGCCTGATGCGCATCAGCACCGACGACGTGCTGAGCCAAAACTACATCAAGGCCGCCGCCACCCGCGGCCTGTCGCGCTTCACCATCATTCGCCGCCACGTGTTGCACAATGCGCTGCCGCCGATCATCCCCAAACTGGGGCTGCAGTTCTCCACCATGCTGACGCTGGCGATGATCACCGAAGTGGTTTTCAGCTGGCCCGGCCTCGGCCGCTGGCTGATCAACGCCATCCGTCAGCAGGACTATGCGGCGATCTCCGCCGGCGTCATGGTGGTCGGCACGCTGGTGATCACCATTAACGTCCTGGCCGACATTCTGGGTGCGGCAACCAACCCGCTGAAACATAAGGAATGGTATGCCCTTCGATAACGTATACCGCGAAAAAAAGATGCCGAGCCCGCTGCGCTACACCTGGCGGATTTTCTACGGCGACGCGCTGGCGATGATCGGTTTTTACGGGGTGATCGCCCTGCTGCTGCTGTCGCTGTTCGGCAGCCTGCTGGCGCCCTACGCGCTGGATCAGCAGTTCCTCGGTTATCAGCTGCTGCCGCCTTCCTGGTCGCGTTACGGCAATGTGTCGTTCTTCCTCGGTACCGACGATCTCGGGCGCGACATCCTCAGCCGCCTGTTGACCGGCACCGCCGCCACCTTCGGCTCGGCGCTGGCGGTGACGCTGGCCGCGGCGTTCTGCGGGGTGATCCTCGGCGTGTTCGCCGGCGTCACTCACGGGCTGCGCTCGGCGGTGCTCAACCACATTCTCGATACCCTGCTGTCTATCCCGTCTCTGCTGTTGGCGATCGTGGTGGTGGCGTTTATCGGCCCCAAACTCGAACACGCCATGCTGGCGGTGTGGCTCGCCTTGTTGCCGCGCATGGTGCGCACCATCTACAGCGCGGTGCACGACGAACTGGAGAAAGAGTACGTGGTGGCGGCGCGGCTCGACGGCGCTTCCACGCTGCAAATCCTGTGGTACGCGGTCATGCCGAACATCGCGGCGGTGCTGGTGACCGAATTCACCCGCGCGCTGTCGATGGCCATTCTGGATATCGCCGCGCTCGGCTTTCTCGATCTTGGCGCGCAGCTGCCTTCGCCGGAATGGGGAGCGATGCTCGGCGATTCGCTTGAGCTGGTGTACGTCGCACCCTGGACGGTGATGCTGCCCGGCGCGGCCATCCTCGTCAGCGTGCTGCTGGTCAACCTGTTGGGCGACGGTATGCGCCGCGCAATCAATGCCGGGGTGGAATAATGCCGTTACTCGATATCCGCAATCTGACGATTGAATTTATGACCGCCGAAGGGCCGGTCAAGGCGGTCGACCGCGTCAGCATGACGCTGACCGAGGGCGAGGTGCGCGGCCTGGTGGGCGAATCAGGCTCCGGCAAGAGCCTGATCGCCAAAGCCATCTGCGGCGTGACCAAAGACAACTGGCGCGTCACCGCCGATCGTTTCCGCTTTGACGACATCGACCTGCTGCAGCTGAGCCCGCGCGAACGGCGCAGGCTGGTGGGCCACAACGTGTCGATGATCTTCCAGGAACCGCAGTCCTGTCTCGATCCTTCCGAGAGCATTGGCCGCCAGCTGGCGCAAGCCATCCCAGGGTGGACCTACAAGGGCCGCTGGTGGCAGCGCTTCAACTGGCGCAAACGCCGCGCCATCGAATTGCTGCACCGCGTCGGCATCAAGGATCACGACGACATCATGGGCAGCTTCCCGTACGAGCTGACCGAAGGCGAATGCCAGAAAGTGATGATCGCCATTGCGCTGGCCAACCAGCCGCGTCTGCTGATCGCCGATGAGCCGACCAACGCCATGGAGCCGACCACCCAGGCGCAGATTTTCCGGCTGTTGGCGCGCCTCAATCAGAACAACAACACCACCATTCTGCTGATCAGCCACGACCTGCAAATGATGAGCAAATGGGCCGACCGGGTAAACGTGTTGTACTGCGGGCAAACGGTGGAAAGCGCCCAGTGCGAAGAGCTGCTGGCGGCGCCGCACCACCCGTACACCCAGGCACTGATCCGCGCCATGCCGGACTTCGGCCGCTCGCTGCCGCACAAGAGCCGGTTGAATACGCTGCCGGGCGCCATTCCTTCGTTGGAACACCTGCCGATCGGCTGTCGTCTGGGGCCGCGTTGCCCCTACGCGCAGAAGAAATGTATCGAAACGCCGCGCCTGCGCCCGGTCAAGAACCACTTCTTCGCCTGCCACTTCCCGCTGAACATGGAGGAGCAATAACATGGAAACGCTGTTGGAAGTGCGCAACCTGAGCAAAACCTACCGCTATCGCACTGGGCTGTTCCGCCGCCAGCACGTTGAGGCGGTGAAATCGGTCAGCTTTACCCTGCGCGAAGGCCAGACGCTGGCGGTAATCGGCGAGAACGGCTCCGGCAAATCCACGCTGGCGAAGATGCTCTCCGGCATGGTGGAGCCGACCGCCGGCGAACTGTTGATCGACGATCATCCGCTGGAATTCGGCGACTATCGCTACCGCAGCCAGCGCATTCGCATGATTTTTCAGGATCCGAGCACCTCGCTCAACCCGCGCCAACGCATCGGCCAGCTGCTGGACGCGCCGCTGCGGCTGAACACCGATCTTGAGCCCGCCGAGCGCGAGCAGCGCATCAACCAGACGCTGCGCCAGGTCGGCATGCTGCCGGATCACGCCTACTACTACCCGCACATGCTGGCTTCCGGGCAGAAACAGCGCGTCGCGCTGGCGCGTGCGCTGATCCTGCAGCCTAAAGTGATCGTCGCCGATGAGGCGCTGGCCTCACTGGACATGTCGATGCGCTCGCAAATCATCAACCTGATGCTGGAATTGCAGGAAAAACACGGTATTTCCTATATCTATGTCACCCAGCACCTCGGCATGATGAAACACATCAGCGACCAGGTGCTGGTGATGCACGAAGGGGAAATCGTCGAGCGCGGCAGCACCGCCGAAGTGTTGGCGGCGCCGCTGCACGAGTTGACCAAGCGGCTTATCGCCAGCCACTTCGGCGAAGCGCTGACCGCCGACGCCTGGCGGCGCGACGGCGGCCGTTTCTGAGTTACGGCCTCACTTCCAAACCCGCTGCGGCGGGTTTTTTATTGCCGCGCGCCTGCCGCTTAGCGAGAAAGCGCACATACAAATTACACTATTGTTATATATCCTTATATTTTATTCCTTTCAGTTATTGATTAGTCCGTAACATTATTTTATCTCGCCAGGGCGATCGGTGAGGATATCCCCTACGTTGCGCTTCTCATACGACAGGATATCGCACTGATGAACAGCATTCGCCATCGCCGCCTCACGCAGTTTCTGCTCACCCTGGCCGCCGGTTTCTCTGTTTACGGCCACGCCCTGTGCTGCGATGAGCTGCGCTAAATCCGCCTTTCGCCCCGCCTGCGGGCATGTTGCCTCTTTGTCCAGCCGTCGCTGCCAGCGCAGCGGCGGCTGTTGATCATGATTAAGGATTGACCCTATGGAACGACTCCGTCGACAACATAACGCCCAGTGGTATCACGAAACCCAAAGCAGCGTGCGCGGCGATGCGCCGTTGGAGCCGCAGGCGGCCACCCATCGCGATCGTTTTCTGCTGGGGCTGGGCGCCTTTGCCGATGAAGCATTAAACCATGCGCTCAGCGCCCGCTCCGGGGTGTTCAGCGCTTCGCTGGCCGGCTACCATGCCCTGTTTCCCGACCATGTGCCGCTATCGCGCTACGTGACATTGTCACCCTACGATCGCCTGAGCACCGCCCTGACCGTCGCTCAGGTGACGGGGGTGCAATCGCTTTGTAGCCACTACGCCGCCCGCCTCGCCCCGCTGCATAGCCCGGACGCCTCCCGGGAAAGCAATATCCGCCTCGCTCAGATCACCCAATATGCCCGTCAGCTTGCCAGCCAGCCCACGCTGATTTGCCGCAAGGCGCTGCAACAGCTTGGCGACGTCGGGCTGAGCCCGGCGGATATCGTTACCTTTTCGCAAGTCATCGGTTTTGTCAGCTATCAGGCGCGCGTGGTGGCAGGCATCGCGGCGTTGGCCGGCCGGCCGGCGGTGGTGGTTCCCGGTTTCCCTAACGTCGAAGACGCCGAGGGCGTCGCGTTCAGCGCCGAGGAACTGAATTGGACTGCGCGCCTGCCGCCGATCGACGCGGAAAACGCCGCCGCCGAACAGCTCGATGTGCTGGATCAAAGCCACCCGCAGGCGCGAGCCGAGTCTTATTACCTGCTGCTGGCCCACGACGCCGCCACGCTGCGCGAACGCAACGGCGTATTCAATGGCATCAATGCCGAAGGATATGGATTGTCGGCCCGCCTGAAGGCGCTGGCGACGCTGGCGGTCTCGCGCATCAACGGCAGCCGCTACTGCGCGGCGACGGTGGCGCAAGAGCTGCAGGACGACGGACTGGCCGAGGCGCTGTTCGCCGGGCTGCCTCAGGGATTGGCGTATACCGAAGACGCGGTAAAACGCGCGGTGATGCGCACCGCCGCCGACTTGACGCGCGCGCCGGAGAAGTTCACTCCGCAGAGCGTGCAGCCGCTGTTCAACAGCGGCCTGGATCAGGCACAGGCGCTGGAGGTGATCCTTACCACCGCGCTTTACGCCTGGGAAAACCGCCTGCGCCAAACGCTGGGCGATGCTGAAACCTTCACCGTCTCCGACTGAATAGCGCTTGCGGCCTTACCCTCGGCCGCAAGACAGCCTGTCCTCAGATATTCTGCCGCCGCAGCCACTCGCTGGCGGCGTCGAAAAACTTCTGCGCCAGCGGCGTAGCGCGCTCCGCCATATCGACCACCACCGCCGCATGACGCGGCATGGCGCCGATGGCCACCGGGCGCCGCTGCAACGCCGGCATCAGCGGTGATTGCAGTTGGCCGCGCGGGAACAAGCCGCAACCCAAACCGACGAAAATGCCCTCGAGCAATTGGAAGATCGAAGCGGTTTCCAGCCGCGGGTGCAGCGTCAACCCGGCGTCACGGAAGTGCTGATCGAGATAACGACGGAAGTAACGCGTCGGTTCGGCCAGGCACAGCGGTAACGCGGCCACCGCCTCCAGCGGCAACGGCGCATCGCCCACCAGCTTCGGAAAATGCTGCGGATGAAACACCAGCTCGACGCCAGTTTCCACCAGCGGTTGCGATTGGAAATGCAGTTCCTTCAAGGTCGACAGCTCGAAAAAGCCGATGCCGATGTCGACGGTATGCGCCGTCAGCGCCTCCAGCAGCTGATCGGCGCTCAGCACCGCCAGCCGGTAATCGAGATGCGGGTAACGCTCGCTGACCGCCTTGAGCATTTCCGATACCGAGATACTGCACTGCGGCACCACGCCAAGGCGCAGCGTGCCGTGCAAGCCGTGCTTGAGCGACTCCACCTCCAGTTTCAGCCCCTGGTAAACCGAGACGATCTCACGCGCCCACGCCAGCACCCGCTCGCCTTCGGCGGTAAAACCGCCGAAATGGTTGCCGCGGTTAATCAGCGAAACGCCCAGCTCTTTTTCCAGATTTTTCAGTCGCATGGATAGCGTCGGCTGGCTAACGAAGCTAGCCTCCGCCGCGCGGCCGAAGTGGCGTTCTCGTTCCAGATTGCACAAATAAATCAGTTGTTTAATATCCATAGCGCGGCTCAATGATCGGCATTCGCACCAGTATACCACCGGGCGCCGTCGCCCGCCCGGCGAGTCAGAGCTTCAGCTTCACGTAATCCACCAGGCGCGAGAACACGCCGCCCTGCGGCACCGCCTGCAGCGCCACCAGCGGCAGGGTTTTCACCACCTGGCCATTGTCGCTGATGCGGATCTCGCCGACGGTCTGCCCTTTGCCAATCGGCGCTTCCAGCCGCGCGGTATTGATCACGTACTGCGCCTTCAGCTTGTCCGCTTCGTTTTTTGGCAGGCTGAGCGACTGCTCTTGCGCGCTACCGACCGGTAACCGGTGATCCTCGCCGTACCAGACCGGCTCTTCCCCCAGACTCTGGCCGGCGCTGAACAGGTGTACGGTGGCAAAGTCGCGCAGCCCCCAAGTCAACAGCTTACGCGCCTGCTCCTCACGCCCTTTAGAGCTTTTGCCGCCCATCACCACGGCGATCAAGCGTCGATCCCCTTCGGTGGCGGAGGCGATGATGTTGAAGCCGGCCGAGGCGGTATGGCCGGTTTTCAAACCGTCGACGTGCAGGGTTTTGTCCCACAACAGGCCGTTACGGTTCTGCTGCGTGATACCGTTCCAGGTCAGCGACTTCTCGCTGTACATGTGGTATTCCGCCGGTTCGCTCATGATGATGGCGCGCGCAATCACCGCCAGATCGCCGGCCGTGGTGAACTGCCCCGGCGCATCCAGCCCATGCACCGTTTCAAAATGGGTATTCTGCAACCCCAGCTGCGCGCTCTTCTCGTTCATCAGCTTGACGAAGTTGGCCTGGCTGCCCGCCACGTAGTCCGCCATCGCCACGCAGGCGTCGTTGCCGGAATCGATGATGATGCCGCGACTGAGATCGCGAACAGTGACCCTGTCACCCGGCTTCAGGAACATCAGCGAGGAACCTTTGAACACCGGGTTGCCCTGCGCCCAGGCATCCTTCCCTACGGTGACGACATCGTCGAGGCCAATTTTATGCTGATCGAGCGCGTGGTCGATCACCAACCCGGTCATGAGTTTGGTCAGGCTGGCCGGGTTGCGCCGTTCGTCGGCATTGCCGGCAGCCAACACCTGGCCGGTGGTGTAATCCATCAACACGTAAGAGGCGGCGTCTATCGCCGGCGGGGTCATGGTGGGAAAATTGGGCGACGTTTCCGCCGCCTGCGCCGCCAAAGGCAGTAAAATACCGCCGATCACCACTGATACTGAACGCTTCACGCTGTGTTCCTCAGGCCCGCAGGCTAAATAAAATACCAATATAATCCGCGAGATAGACTGCATTAATTCACATTCAGACGAAACCATTACTCTTTTGCAGCGGGTGTCTTTATGCAACCATTTGTTTACGTCACCGCCCGCCCGCGATAGATATGCTCTATGCCGCCATTGCCCCATTCGATTAGACGCCACCCCGCAACGCCCCTAAACTTGTGACATAAATACGCAAGACGCATAAAAAAGCGTTTACTTTTTAGCTACAACCACCTGCGAAGTGTCACCATGAAATTCAAACCGTCAATCAAGCCTTATACCGGCCCAGCGGGCGGCTGGGGTTCGCTTGAAGCCACCACCCGCTTTGTCCTCGACAGTAAACAAACGCTAAAAAACATGCGCAACCTGATGCGCGTCAACAAGGCACGCGGCTTCGACTGCCCCGGTTGCGCCTGGGGCGACGACAACCACAGCACCTTCAGCTTCTGCGAAAACGGCGCCAAAGCGGTCAGTTGGGAAGCGACGCGCAGCGCGGTCGAGCCCGAATTCTTCGCCGCCCACAGCGTCAGCACCCTGCAGCAGCAGAGCGATTATTTCCTCGAATATCAGGGGCGCCTCACGCATCCGATGCGTTACAACGCCGAAACCGACCACTATGAACCTATTCATTGGCCGGACGCGCTGGCGCTGATCGCCAAACACATCAACGGCATGGACAACCCGAACCAGATCGAGCTGTATACCTCGGGCCGCGCCAGCAACGAAGCGTCGTACGTTTATCAGCTGTTCGGCCGCATGCTCGGCACCAGCAATTTCCCCGACTGCTCCAATATGTGTCATGAAGCGAGCGGCGTTGGGCTGAAACAGAGCATCGGCGTCGGTAAAGGCACCATCCGCATCGACGACTTTGAAAAAGCCGACGCCATCTTCGTGTTCGGCCAAAACCCCGGCACCAACCACCCGCGCATGCTGCACAGCCTGAAAAACGCCGCCCGGCGCGGCGCGCGCATCGTCAGCTTCAACACCCTGCGCGAGCGCGGGTTGGAAAGATTCGCCGATCCGCAGGATCCGGTGCAGATGCTGACGCCTAAGTCCTCGCCGATCAGCTCGTCCTATTACCAACCGAATCTGGGCGGCGATATGGCGGCGGTGCGCGGCATGGTGAAAGCGCTGCTGGAAACCCACCGTCAGCGTCTGGCCACCGGTGAACCCGCCCTGTTCGACCTGGCGTTTATCGAACAGCACAGCGTCGGCGTGGAGGCTTACCTGGCGCAGGTGGACGCGACCGAGTGGCAGACCATTACCGCACAGTCAGGCCTGAGCGAAGCGCAACTGCGCCAGGCGGCGGCCACCTACCAGGGCGCCGAGCGGGTAATCTGCACCTGGGCGATGGGCGTGACACAGCATAAACACTCTATCGCGACGGTGCGCGAAATCACCAACCTGCAGCTGCTGTTCGGGCAACTGGGCAAGCCGGGCGCCGGTCTGTGTCCGGTGCGCGGCCACAGCAACGTCCAGGGCAACCGCACCATGGGGATCGATGAGAAGTCGCCGAAGGCACTGCTCGACAGCCTGGAACGCCACTTTAACTTCACCGCCAATCGCGCGCTGGGCCACAACACGGTAGAAGCGATCGAGGCGATGCTGCGCGGCGAAGTGAAAGTGCTGATCGCGCTGGGCGGCAACCTGGCCGCTGCGGCGCCGGACACCGAGCGCACCGCCCGCGCCCTGCGCAACTGCGATTTGACGGTGCATATCAGCACTAAACTTAACCGCAGCCACCTGGTGACCGGCAAAGACGCGCTGATCCTGCCAACGCTGGGCCGCACCGAGTTGGATATGCAGGCCAGCGGCTCGCAGTACATCACGGTCGAAGACTCTTTCAGCATGGTTCACGCTTCGGAAGGCATCGGCAAACCGCTGGCGGATACCCAACGCTCGGAAACCGCGATCGTTTGCGGCATTGCCGACGCGGTACTGGGCACGCAACAGCTGGACTGGCTGGAACTGGCCGACGACTACTCGCTGATCCGCGATCATATCGCCGCCACCATTCCCGGCTTCGAGGATTTCAACCGGCGCTGCGACCAGCCCGGCGGGTTCTACCTGGGCAACGCCGCCGCCGAACTGCGCTTCGCCACGCCGAGCGGCAAGGCGGAATTCAGCGCCGCCGCGCTGCCGGCGACCCTGTTCCCGCAGCTGGGCGACGAGCAAGCGCCGTTTACCCTGCAAACCCTGCGTTCGCACGATCAGTACAACACCACCATCTATGGCCTGGATGACCGTTACCGCGGCGTATACGGCCAACGCGAAGTGTTGTTCATCCATCCGGAAGATCTGGCGGCGCTGGGCCTGCAGGATGGCGAACGGGTAGAGATAGAAACCCTGTGGAACGACGGCGTGGTGCGCAAGGTGGACGGCTTCAAGCTGGTGAGTTACGACATTCCGCGTGGCAACCTGGCGGCCTACTATCCGGAAACCAACCCGCTGGTGCCGCTGGCGAGCTTCGGCGACGGCACCGGCACCCCGACGTCGAAGTCAATCCCGGTGGTGATTCGCCGCAGCGAGCAGCAACCTTCGCTGCGTATTGCCTGAAAACGCGCGCCCGGTTCACGCCGGGCGCGCCAATATCTCCAGGATGGTCTGCAATTCGTCAGACAGCTGATGCCTGCGCCAGACGAAGTAGAGATCGCTCACGCCCTCCTCGCCCATTTCCACCACCTTCAGCCCCGGCGCCGGCAAGATCTGCGGCAGCAAAGAGCTAGGCACACAGGCAACGCCGCAACCGGCCTGCACGCAGGCCGCCATCGCGGCATAAGATTCCATTTCCAGCGTCATACGCGGCTTCAGCCCGCGCGAGGCGAGCCAGTGATCGACCTTCAGGCGGAACGAGCATTCGCGGCTGAAGGTGTAAAACTCCAGCGCCGCCAGGGTAGCGGCGTCGGGTTGCCCGGCGCCGGCCGGCATCAGCAGCACCAGCCGTTCGTCAAACGCCTTTTGGCTGGCCAGCAGCGGATGTTCAATCGGGCCATCGCTGATCGCCAGATCGAGATCGCTGTCGATCAGCATGCGCTCCAACACCAATGAATCGCGGCTCAGCACGTTGATCTGCAGATGAGGCTGTAAACGGCGCAGCCGGGCGATACGCGCCGGCAAATGGCTGACCAGCGAAAAATCCAGCGCCCCGAGGTTCAGCAGCCCGTGCTGGTACTCGCCGGCGAACAGTTGCTTGCTGCGCTCCGCCTGCGCCACGATGTCGCGCGCCTGCTGGTAGAACAACCGGCCTTTGGGATTGACGTACAGCCGGTTCTTGTCGCGAAAAAACAGTTCGCCACCCAACGACTCCTCCAGCTCGCGCAGCCGCAGCGTGACGTTGGAAGGCACGCAGTGCAGCTCGCGGGCGGCGGCGGCGATGGTTTTGTGTTCCACCACGGTGCAGAAAAACTTCAGTTGGCTCAGCTTCATGTTTCATTCACTTTTAGTAAGTGTTTTAGTTAAAAACAATCACTTTAGATTAGCATCGATTTCACCTACAGTCTGCCGACACCCTGAGGAGGATCACTGATGCCACTGAATGATTTATTGACGCTGCCCGGCGTGGCGGCCCAACCCGACGCGGTAACCGACGGTTACGTATTCAACCACACCATGATCCGCGTGAAAGACCTGACCAAAGCGCTGGATTTCTACACCCGCGTGCTGGGCTTTACCCTGGTCTATCTGGAAGAGTTTAAAGAAGCCGCCTTCACCATCTGCTACCTGACGCGCAGCCCGCGCGAGCAGATCCCGCAGGATGACGACGAGCGCAAACGCTGGGCGCTGAGCCAGCCGGGCATTCTCGAACTGACCCATAACCACGGCACCGAAAATCAGGCGGATTTCCACTACCACAACGGCAACGGCGAGCCGCGCGGCTTTGGCCACCTGTGCGTCACGGTGCCGGACGTGCGCGCCGCCTGCGAGCGTTTTGAGCGCCTCGGCGTCACCTTCCAGAAGCGCCTGCATGAAGGCCGTATGAACTACGTCGCGTTCATTCGCGATCCGGACGATTACTGGATTGAAATCCTGCAGCCGATGCCGCTGCAGGACTGATTGTCACCCACCCTTCACCCCGGCCTGTGCGCCGGGGTTTTTCATCTATCGCACTTCGATTGACCGATCTTGCGCAAAAACGGGCGGCAACGCGGGGTTCCGTGACGTTAGGCTTGCTCGCAGCGGGTGATTCGCGTAAAACTGTCAGCCGCAAATCTTGCCACTCACAACCCATTCACTGGACGATATGTTTCAAGATAACCCGCTGCTGGCGCAGCTAAAACAGCAACTTCACTCTCAGACCCCGCGCGTTGAAGGCGTCGTGAAAGGGACTGAGAAAGGCTTTGGCTTTCTTGAAGTAGACGGTCAAAAAAGCTACTTCATTCCGCCGCCGTACATGAAGAAAGTCATGCACGGGGATCGCATTATCGCCACCCTGCACACCGAGAAAGAACGTGAAATCGCCGAGCCGGAAACCCTGGTCGAGCCATTCCTCTCGCGCTTCGTCGGCCGCGTGCAAAAGCGCGACGATCGCCTGTCCATCGTGCCCGATCATCCGTTGCTGAAAGATGCGATTCCGTGCCGCCCGGTGCGTGAACTGACCCACAACTTCCAGGCCGGCGACTGGGCGGTGGCGGAAATGCGCCGTCATCCGCTGAAAGGCGATCGCGGCTTCAACGCCGATCTGACCCGTTTCATCACCGAGGGTGAAGACCATTTCGCCCCATGGTGGGTGACGCTGGCGCGCCACAATCTGGAGAAAGAGGCGCCGGAAATGCTGGCCCTCAGCGAGCCGAACGCCGCGCTGGCCCGTGAGGACCTGACCGCGCTCGAATTCGTCACCATCGACAGCGCCAGCACCGAAGACATGGACGATGCGCTGTACGTGACCGACAACGGCGACGGTTCGCTGCAGCTGACCATCGCCATCGCCGATCCGACCGCCTACGTTGAACAAGGCAGCAAGCTGGATGAGATCGCCCGCGTGCGCGCCTTCACCAACTACCTGCCGGGCTTCAACATCCCGATGCTGCCGCGCGACCTGTCGGACAACCTGTGCTCGCTGCGCCCTAACGAGCGCCGCCAGGTGCTGGCCTGCCGCGTGACCATCGCCGCCGACGGCGCGCTGGGCGACGATATTCAGTTCTTCGCCGCCGAGATCGAATCCAAAGCCAAGCTGGTGTACGACGAAGTCTCCGACTGGCTGGAAGGCATTGCCGGCTGGCAGCCGCCGAGCGACGCCATCGCGCAACAGGTCACCCTGCTGAAACGCGTTTGCGACGCACGCAACGCCTGGCGCCACCAGCACGCGCTGGTGTTCAAAGATCGCCCGGACTACCGCTTCGTACTGGGTGAAAAAGGCGACGTGCTGGAGATCGTCACCGAGCAGCGCCGCAGCGCCAACCGCATCGTTGAAGAATGCATGATCGCCGCCAACGTCTGCGCCGCCATCGTGCTGCGCGATCGCCTGGGCTTCGGCGTGTACAACGTGCACACCGGTTTCGATCCTGCGCTGGTCGAGCAAGCGGTCACCGTGCTGCAGGCCAACGGCGTGGAAGCCGAAGCCGAGAAGCTGCTGACCCTCGACGGTTTCTGCGAACTGCGCCGCCATCTGGATGCGCAGCCGACCCAGTTCCTCGACAGCCGCATCCGCCGCTTCCAGACCTTCGCCGAGATCAGCACCACGCCGGGGCCGCACTTCGGTCTGGGGCTGGAGGCTTACGCGACCTGGACATCGCCAATCCGTAAATACGGCGACATGGTCAACCATCGTCTGCTGAAGGCGATCATCAACCAGCAGCCGGCGGAAAAACCGCAGGATGACGTGACGGTGCAGCTGGCGGAACGCCGCCGCCTGAACCGCATGGCGGAACGCGACGTCGGCGACTGGCTGTACGCCCGCTTCCTGCAGGACAAGGCCGGTACCGATACCCGTTTCAACGCCGAGATCATCGACGTGACCCGCGGCGGCCTGCGCGTACGTCTGCTGGACAACGGCGCGGTTGCCTTTATCCCGGCGCCGTTTATTCACGCGGTGCGTGACGAAATGCAATGCAGCCAGGAAACCGGCACCGTGCAGATCAAAGGTGAAGTGGTTTACCGCCAGAGCGACACCTTGCAGGTCACCATCGCCGAAGTGCGCATGGAAACCCGCAGCGTGATCGCCCGCCCTGCGGCCTGACGGCCGGATAGCGTACGGTAACAAGCGTCAAGCGCCGGCGGTGAAAACCGCCGGCGTTTTTTTTGCCTCGCACCCGCTATTGCAACTTATCGCCGCCGGTTTCGCGCAACAGCGGCAGCGCGGCCAGCGAGATTAGCGTCGCCAGCATCAGATAGCCGGCGGGCGCCAACAATGAACCGCTGAGCACGATCGACTGGGAAGCGATGTATTGGGCAAAGCCACCGAAAATTGCGACGCCGAGGCTATAAACCAGCGCAAACCCCAACGCACGCACTCGCTGCGGAAACAGCTCGGAGATCATCAACAACGTCGGAACAGAACCTAACGTTGTCAGCGCAACCATCAACGCCACCACGCTCAGCAACACCGCCGGATGCGGCGCCACCGTCAGCAGCCAGAAAACCGGCAACGCCAACAACAAAATGGCGATCCGCGCCCAGCGGATCAGCGGCAGGCGACCGTAGCGATCGCACCAATGCCCGACCAGCAGGCTGCCGGCGAAGGTGATGATCCCGGCCAGCAGCATCGCCGCATACCCGTAGGTCTGCGCCATCCCCAGATACTTGACCGCAAAGGTGCCCAGATAGTACATCGAGATATAGGTAGCGACGGTGGCGCCGATGGTCAACATCACGCCGAGCATCACCGCCCGGGAATGTTTGCGCAGTGGTACAGGCGCCTCATGGGTACGCTCCGCCGGCGGCCGGTCGCTTTCCAGCCCGAGACGCAGCCAGCAACCGAGCGGCGCCAGCGCCACGCCGATGAAGAAAGGAATGCGCCATCCCCAACTGGCCATGGCCTGTGGATCGCCCGTGAGCACCGGCAGCCAGCCGCTGAGCCCCAACGCCGTCACGCCGCCGATCACGCTGGCGATGCCCTGCGTCGCCAGCGCCCAGCTGGAGTAGAATCCTCGCCGGCCAGGCGGCGCCGATTCCACCAGAATCGACATGGAAGCACCCACCTCGCCGCCCGCCGCCACGCCCTGGATCAGGCGCGCTGCCACCAGCGTGATCGTGCCCCAATAGCCGGCGCTGGCATAGGTCGGCGCAAAACCGATCATCGCCGTGCCCAGACTCATCAGGGATATCGTCAGAATCATCGCGGATTTTCGCCCGCAGCGATCGGCATAAGCGCCGATCAAAATGCCCCCCAACGGCCGCATGATAAAACTGACACCGAATGTGGCGAACGCCAGCAGCAGCGCCAAATTGGGATCGCTGGAGGGAGGGAAAAACAGCACGCTGATATAAATAACGAAAAAATTATAAATACCGAAATCGAAGAACTCTAACGCATTGCCGAAAGAGGCGGCGAATATCACCTTCTTGCCGCCGACTTTCGGTCGCGTCGTTATTTCCTGCCGGGCCGCAACCGTATTTTCACTCATTATGACCTTCCCTGTTATTATTCTTTGAGTTTATTTTAAATAGGCTTCCACCAGCGCTCCCCAATAATGGCTGCCCGCCGCCAGACATTCATCGTTAAAGTCGTATCCCGGGTTATGCACCATACAGCTTCCTTCACCGTCGCCATTACCGATCAGCAGATAACACCCCTGCGGCTGCGCCTCGAGCATAAAGGTGAAATCTTCGCTGCCCATCAGCGGCTTAGCGCCGTAGTGCGCGCGCGCGGCGCCAAACTGCTGTTCCGCCACCTGATGCGCGAAGCGCGTCATGGCCTCATCGTTGACCAATACCGGAGCGCCGTTGATGTGATTCACGATTGCCGTGGCACCGAAGCTTTGCGCCTGCGCCTGAATCAGCGCAGGAATGCGCGTTAACAGCTCGGTTCGCCACTCGCGCCCCAGCGATCGCACGCTAAGCCGCATTTCCGCGCTGTCCGGGATCACATTGGCAGCCTCACCGGCCTTAATGCTGCCGACGGTGATCACCGCCGCCTCCAGCGGATCGGTATTACGCGAGACGATGCTTTGCAGCGCGACGACGATATGCGAGGTCACGAGCACCGGATCGACGGTCAGATGCGGCATAGCGCCGTGCCCACCGCAGCCTTGCACGGTAACGACGAATTGGTCCGTCGAAGCCATAAAGGCGCCGTGACGGAAGAAAAACTCGCCCACAGGCAGACCCGGCATGTTGTGCATGGCGAAGATGGCGTCACAGGGAAAGCGTTCGAATAACCCTTGCTCCACCATCAACGCGCCGCCGCCCAGCGTCTCTTCCGCCGGCTGAAAGATCAGGTGCAGCGTGCCGTTGAAGCGGCGGGTTTGCGCCAGGTAACGCGCAGCGCCGAGCAACATGGTGGTATGGCCATCGTGGCCGCAACCGTGCATGCGGTTGGGCACGCTGCTGCTCCAGGATTTGCCGTTGTTTTCTTCGATCGGCAGCGCATCCATATCGGCGCGCAGCCCGAGACGCTTCGCACCGGCGCCCGCTCGCAGCGTACCGACGACGCCGGTGCCCGCCAATCCGCGGTGCACCTCATACCCCCACGAACTTAGATAATCCGCCACCAAATCGCTGGTACGAAACTCCTCGAAGCCAAGCTCCGGGTGCTGGTGAATATCATGACGAATAGCCGTGAGCTGCGGTAAATATCCTGCAATGACTTTATCTATCATTATTAATTCCTTTTATTGACTTTATTATTTGTGAAATAAATGAATGGCGCCTCAAGCGCGAGCCAAGATATATCACGCAAAACGTTTATTGGTACCCCTCGCGTCGGCAATACAGAAAAATAATGCCAAAGGGATCGCGCAAGGGATGGGTTTAGATATTATCCGCCAGATAAAAATTAAAAATGCAGCAGGAAACGCTGCCGGGCTACATTGCGACGACAGCCTGCACCAATGGGGTTTCATCACGTTGTTTTTCCACCAAAACCCCACTTGCTTCACATTTCTCATCCGACCTGCCACGGTTCGGCGGCAAAACTTCTACTGTTAAAACGTCATTCCTAATAACAAGGTCGATTTTTACCTCTGCACGCCAAGGAGTTGTTTCATGAAAAACATCAGGTCCGGACTTATCTGGCTGCTGGTGGCGTTGGTCGGCGCTTTCGCCTTCGCCATGCTGGCGCTCAGCCGCGGCGAACACGTCAACGCCGTCTGGCTGGTGGTCGCCGCCGTCGCCTGCTACAGCATCGCCTACCGCTTCTACAGCCGGTTCATCGCCGACAAGGTTTTTGAACTGGATGACCGCCGTCTAACCCCGGCCGAACGTCACAACGACGGCCTGGACTATGTGCCCACCAACAAATGGGTGCTGTTCGGCCACCACTTCGCCGCCATCGCCGGCGCCGGGCCGCTGGTGGGGCCGATTCTGGCCGCGCAGATGGGCTTCCTGCCGGGAACCATCTGGATCCTGGTCGGCGTCATGCTGGCCGGCGCGGTGCAGGATTTCCTGGTGCTGTTTATCTCCACCCGCCGCGACGGGCGTTCGCTGGGGGAGATGGCCAAACAGGAGCTGGGGGCGTTCGCCGGGGTGATCACCATGCTCGGCGCGCTGGGGGTGATGATCATCATCCTGTCGGCGCTGGCGCTGGTGGTGGTGAAGGCGCTGGCCGACAGCCCGTGGGGGCTGTTCACCATCGCCGCCACCATCCCTATCGCGCTGTTCATGGGCGTCTACATGCGTTTTATTCGCCCAGGTAAGATCGCGGAAATCTCGGTAATCGGCTTCGTGCTGATGCTGCTGGCGATCATTTACGGCGGCAACGTGGCGCAAGATCCCTACTGGGGGCCGTTCTTCACGCTGCACGGCACCACCCTGACCTGGGTGCTGGTGATCTACGGCTTCGTCGCCTCGGTGCTGCCGGTGTGGCTGCTGCTGGCGCCGCGCGACTACCTTTCGACCTTTATGAAGATCGGCGTCATCATTGGTCTGGCCATCGGCATCGTTTTCGCCATGCCGGAGATGAAAATGCCGGCGGTTTCGCGCTTTATCGACGGCAGCGGCCCGGTGTTCGCCGGCGCCCTGTTCCCGTTCCTGTTCATCACCATCGCCTGTGGCGCCATTTCCGGCTTCCACGCGCTGGTTTCCAGCGGCACCACGCCCAAACTGGTGGAGCGCGAAAGCCACATTCGCTTTATCGGTTACGGCGCCATGCTGATGGAGTCTTTCGTCGCCATCATGGCGTTGATCTGCGCCTCGGTGCTGGATCCGGGCGTTTACTTCGCCATGAACTCACCGGCGGCGCTGATCGGCACCACGGTGGAAAATGCTTCACAGGTGATTAACAGCTGGGGCTTTATCGTCACGCCGGAAACGCTGGCGCTGATCGCCAAAGAGGTGGGTGAAAATTCAATACTGTCGCGTGCAGGCGGTGCCCCGACATTCGCAGTGGGCATGGCGCACATCATCAGCGAGGTGTTCAACAGCCGGGCGATGATGGCGTTCTGGTACCACTTCGCCATTCTGTTCGAAGCGCTGTTCATCCTGACCGCCGT
This sequence comes from Serratia sp. YC16, assembly GCF_009707615.1. Taxonomy (NCBI): domain Bacteria; kingdom Pseudomonadati; phylum Pseudomonadota; class Gammaproteobacteria; order Enterobacterales; family Yersiniaceae; genus Serratia; species Serratia sp. YC16. Next base: position 559,438 of record NZ_WLYN01000001.1, read on the forward strand.
CGACGCCGGCACCCGCGCCTGCCGCTTTATGGTGCAGGATCTGGTAGGCGTGGCGGTGCCGCAGCTGGCCAACAACCGCTCCTGGTTCGGCAACCTGGCGGGCACCACGGTGGCGGTGGCCGGCTGGGGCTTCTTCGTGTATCAGGGGGTGGTCGATCCGCTCGGCGGCATCAATACCCTGTGGCCGCTGTTCGGCATCGGCAACCAGATGCTGGCATCGATGGCGCTGATCCTCGGCACCGTGGTGCTGTTCAAGATGAAGAAGCAGCGCTACGCCTGGGTCACCATTCTGCCGACCGCCTGGCTGTTCGTCACCTCGATGACCGCCGGCTGGCAGAAGATCTTCCATGAGAAACCGAGCATCGGTTTCCTGGCGCAAGCGAAGAAATTCTCAACCGGCATCGAGCAAGGCACGATCATTGCGCCGGCCAAGTCGCTGAAGGACATGGAGACCATCGTGTTCAGCAACCAGATCAACGCCGCGCTGTGCGGGTTCTTTATGCTGGTAGCGGTGACCATGCTGATCGCCGCTTTCTTCGCCATCCGCCGGGCGCTGCGTTCCGAACAACCGACGGCTCACGAAGTCAGCGCCGCGCTGCGAGAGGAGATCGGCCGCGGCTAAGTCCGAGGTCAAGATAAAAGCCCGGCCCCTTGAGCAGTGCACTGCTTAGGGGTCTGGGCCGTTACCCCCCAGCAGAAGACGTTGCGTTTGCGGCGGCATTTGCCCCCACCTCACCGCTCAACGGACTGCCGAAGCTATTTTATCTCTTGCTTACCTAACAGGCCTCTTCGGCCGATTTCATGCAATATAAGCTCCGGAACATTATCCACATCAGCTATTTTTCTGCTATTAACAATAATCTGCTTTGCATTTTCATAGTCTGGCGCCCACAGGTCATTATTATCTGTTACGTTCTTGTAAACGCAAACTAATGATTTATTCCATGCAGCAGAAATATGTACAATCGACGTATCCGGAGATATAATCACGTCAACCTCCCGGATCAAAGCCATGACATGATGCAATGAATTAAATGGATTTATAACAACGTTACTTGGTAGAGATACAGTCAGTTCCTTTCGGTGATCGAGAATAATTATACTTATACTTGACGATTTTTCATTAAGCATATCAATAAGCCGAACAAGTTGCTCTCTGGATAGATTTCTCTCTGGACTCCCGGTAAAAACATTAATGACAATCTTGATTTTATCCTTCCAACCGCTTAAATACTCTCTCACTTCAAAAGTTATCTCATCTGGGATATGCAAGTCATAGGCACGGCGATTTGTAAGATTGAGCCCTGCGGCATGGGCAATCAAAGCAATGGCTTTCGTCACATGTTCCTTACCATTGTCAAATGAAATAGATTTGCTGTAGTGGTTAATGCAATCCCATTTATTAAAACCAAGAACAAACCTTGCGTTTATATCGCGAAAAAGCATCATCCTATGTACCGGGGTATCAAACAAACAAAGATCAACAACCAGATCATAATTATTCCCGCTTAACATCTTAACTGTTGATTTTGCAACTGTATGAGTAAACCGTTTCAAAAACATCTCATTATTACAATCATCTGCCTCATAGATATTCCTGACATAGGGGTTGTATTTCACCACTGCGCTACTCGATTTTGTGAGCAATAAATCCACCGTATAACCATACTCATAAAGACATTTTACTAATGGCGTCGAAACCACCACATCGCCAATTGTCCCTTCATTGCGCAACAGCAATACGGTTTTGACAGACTTGATATCAATCACATTTTTTCTACGTTTATCCCAGATAAGCTTTGCAATATAAACCTTAACATTCAGCCTTACCTTTTTGAAGTAATAATTTCGCCTCCTGTTCCACTCTCTTATTTTTCTAAACCGCCCTGATGAAATGGAAATTTCCAAATCCTTATGCATAACAGACTCCATTAAGTTGAATAGCCAACGATTCAATGGCAGAGAAAAACTGAACGATGTTTCCGTAGCGCTTTATCTTTTCGGCTCTTGTGACAAAAAATCATCGATGCAACATTGTTATCGCCACTCACTCATAGCTGAAAATAACAATACACCCGTAGAATAATAACAATTAAATACATTCACCAACTCGATAACTGTCGAACAAAAATAATATTTTTAGCCTGCCGACCATGTGGCCGTGACATATTAATGTTTGGAAAGGTTACCTTACCATCAACCTAGATGACTGCCTAGACAGAAAGTTCAGAATACTAATGCTTGCATCTGATTGAAAACAACCTTCTGCAATATAAGATGTTCCAATAATTCAGACGTTGTCGGGGAGGCTAAGCGTGGATTTCACCTATAAGCAAGAGGCGTTATCTCTTACCGTTTCGATAACTTCCTGTATATATATTCCCGTGTTATCGTTCTCAAGCCCCTGCCGGCATCGATGCCGGCCAAGAGGCTGATGCCCACCGTGTTGGTGGCGTCTTTCCCTGCATCTTTGTGATCTAGGCGTAGATTGGGTACGGTGAAACAGCGAGATAATCATCGGCGGCAATTGGATCACCGAGTCCGGCATTGCCCGTGCGGAACAACTGGAACTCAGTATTGCGAACGGAGTGCTCCGGTTACCGCGCCGGAAAGTGGAGGTTTTTAGGGCTTAGATGCAAGAATCCCGGCCTACTTGCCGGGATTCTTTACACCTTTATTTCTGTTTTTCACTCTGCTCTTTTTACGACATGGGGCAGCGATAGCACAACCACCTTCAGGAAGTTATTCTCCACAGCGACGTCATTAATTAGACATTGCTACCGACAAAAAACCATAGTAATTCTTTTGGAAAAAATAAAATAAGGTATCCATATAACAACCCCCAATATCCCACTTACTAATAATCTGATATTATCTGAACTCTGCTGCATATCAAAAATGACAGCCGGTAATACAGTAAAATAGAGAGCAATAATTAGTCCTGTTGCATAATAAGCGATCATAGCTTTTCGAGTTCCCTTTTTGCGTCTATAAAAAAACCAAATTGCATAAAGGGAAACAATTAACCCACATATCAGAAACGCAAATGCCCCATAGCGTAATAAGATAAAAAGCCAGTTTCGTTGAAATAATTGAAAGCAGTAATGGTAAAACTGTAAAGATCAATAGCACCACCAATAACACCTAAGATAAGTCCCAGAGCAGGAAGATACAATAGTCCATTAATTTTACTTAACTCCTCATTTTCACAGGCACCACACAATCCTGACTCTTTGTTTGCTTCTAAAACCTTACATTTTATACATTCCATTTTTTGTTCCATCATTCATAGTGTGACAATAATGTCTGATCTTATAAACATCCATCACCACATGTCAGATTAAACACTATTGTGGCAAGAGTGAACGCATAGCCTGCTATACAACCGAAAAAACAGCCATTTAAAATTGCTCTGGTGAAAAACAGAGCCCATCACCTTTTAAAAAGTAAAGAGTAGTAACCCGGCCAAGGCCGGGGGGTAGTGTATTAGTTCAGAAGATCCGTTGATACATTGCCAGTCTCAAAGAACTCCTTAAAGATCCTGACAACAAGATCGAAGTCTTTTGTTATCTGTCTTGCTGACCAAAAATCACCCAAGACATCTATCTTTTCCTCTGGCAGGCTTTTATCCCAGTAAGAGCGTACCTCATAGTCATCTTCTGTTGTTTCCCCCAACATCAGTAGATAATTACCTTTTTCAGTTCTGACTTGTAACATTTCAGGACCTGTATTATCAGTGTTTATCCGATCAAGCGTTAATGTCCCAGCCTCATCTTTAAGCCCTTTTAACAGAAGCGCGATGTCCTCCCATTGGGAAGTTTTTTTATTTCCACCTTTGCCATTCAATGTCCAGCTAGATAAAAAAATCATAGTTACTCCCTCACCTTCAGAGATTTCATTCCAGGCTGCCAGTACAGAGTTTTCCCTGTCTGCTCTTCATATATAGTGAGTGATTTCAATCCAGACTTTTCAGCCATTGCAGCTACATCTCCACGGCAGAAGCCACATACAGGCTCTTTTGACACAGTCATAGTCATCTCACGACCTAGAGTCATACCCTTTTCATAAGCCTGTTGGATCACCCCTACTTCAGCATGCGCTGTTGCCATATTTCCGTTAGGCATATCTTTACCAAGCTTTTCTATTTTGGCTTGAATCCTTCCATCGATAAGCGTTGGCTTATTAATATCGGCTAATGATGGTGGTCTTACTCCCTGGTTAGTATCACTGAATTTATTACCATCAACATTTCCTTTCGCAACGACCTTCACATTCGCATCAACAATTTTGCCAAGTTGTTTCGCCGCTGCCGCACCAAGTATCGGGGTAACCGAAGCAATAATAATATCGGCTCCCTGCTTCAACTCGGTGTAATCTTTGGCTGTTGCGTAATCAACTCCTTTCGTTGTCATAAAGAAGTTGATCATTGCGTCTTGGATCTGCTGCTGATTCTGCGCATCAACACTGGTGATATTCAGCAGGTTTACTATCTGGCCGTAAGCATCCGCGTATTGCTGGCTCACCTTCGAGTTGTACGGCCCGGTTTCGTACTCACTTTTGGCCGCAATAACCTCCAGTCTCGCACTCGCACAGGCGGCACTGCCTGCGCCACCATTGCCGCAAGCTTCGATCACTTTCTTGTCGCTGGCAATATCCTTTTCACGCAGTTCATTGATCTTCTGCTGCGCCTGCTCACGCTCTGCCGGGTCGTTGCTGTTCTGGAGTTTCTGCTTCGCTAACTCAAGCACAGTCTTCTCCTGAACGCTCAGATAGTTATTCTCCACCGCATTCTTGCCGGCCTGCCCGCCCGTCACCGCTCCCGCAGTATCTCCCGTCGCCAACCCGCCTGCAAGCCCTGCAGCCAACTGGCTCAGCGCGCTGACCTGCTGTTTCTCGCTTTCGCTCAGCTGCTGCGCCGTTTTGCCCGGGTACAGCTGGCCGGCAATGTAGCGCGCCGCCAGTTCCCCGCCGCCCGCGCCCAGTCCCCCTGCGGTGGCTGACTGGTTGTTCAGCTGCGCCGTTACCGCACCCAGCACTGCATGCGCCATTGCGTTGGCGGCGATGTTGTCTTCACCGACCCGTTTCTTGATTTCCGTCGCCAGGTACGGCGAAGTACCGCTCGCCAGCGCGCCCGCCAGGTTATTGCCCGCCAGCGCCGTCAGCGCTCCCGTCACCGCCTGCGCCGCCTTCTGCAGATCGCTGCCGGTACCGTATTGCCGCATCGCGTTGTCGTACGCCTGCTTCATCACCGCCGCATCGTTCGTCGGTTTGCCGCTCTTCTCAAGCTGCTCCCTGGCCTGCGCCAGCGCCGCCGGGTCTTTCTGTGCCTTCAGCCCGGCAATCTCGCCCTGCGTGCGGATGACGTCCATCGTCTGGCCGCCAATCTCGCCGATAAGCTGCGCCTGCTTCAGCCGGTTCTGCTCCTTCTCCTTGTTGAATATCGGGCTGATGCTGCCGTCGTTGGCATGTTCGGTATCCCGGTTTAGCTGCGCCACATCCTGCTGCTGTTTGTCGGTGTCACGGACTATCAGCGTTCCCTCACTGACCCCGGCTTTTGTCGTGCCCTCGGCGTGCCCGCTGTTGTTGGCGCCCGACAGCATGCCGCCGGCCGTGTTGGTCAACAGCTCTTTGCCCACCGGCCCGCCGGTGCTGAAGCTGCCGCCGCTGTGCGTCGCGCTGTAGTCCGCCTGGTTGTGGATGTCCTTCCAGCCCAGCGTGCCGGTATCGAGGCGGTTGTTCTCTTTGTCTGCCGTGCTGGCTATCACCGCGCCGTCGAGCTGGGTATGCTCTTTGACCTTGACGTCATACCCGCCTTTGCCGGCAAACAGCCCGGTCTGCTCTTTTACCGAGTCGAAGTTGCTGTGCAGCTTGTCCTTGCTGGCACTCACGTTGGCGGAGCCGGTCATCGAGCCGAAGGTGAAACTGCCGCCCGCGCTGGCGTTTTGCTGTTTGGCATCATAGCGGTCGCTATCCTGTTCACTTTGCAGCGTCAGGTTGCGGCCCACGTCGACGGTAACCTTTTCGCCGCTGGCCTGCGCGCCTTTCAATTTGGTGTCGCGGCCGCTGGTCAGGCTGAGATGGCTGCCCGCATCCAGGGTGGTTTCGGCATGCGTCAGGCCGTTGCCGCTCTCATGCCCCTTGCCGGCATTGACGCCGGCCGAGACGCTGATGCCATAGCCGCCCGAGCCTGCGCCGATGCCGACGCCAACGTTGCCGCCTTTGCTGCTGTTATTGCCGACGGTGCTTTCGCTGTTCTGCGCCGACTGCAGGGTAATGTCCCGCGCCGCAGCGAGCGACAGGTCTTTGCCCGCCTTCAATTGGCTGCCGGTGATAGTGATATCGCCACTCTGTGCGTTGTGACTTTTACCGGTTGCCGTTATCGACAGGTTTTGCCCGGCGGTAAGCGTGCTGCCCTGCGACTGGCGGCTGTCGGTGCGGGTTTCGCTCTTCGACGACTGACTGCCGTAAGAGGCGCTGATGCCCACCGTGTTGGTGGCGCCTTTCCCCGCATCTGTGTTGAGTTTGTCGAGTTCAACGGCCTGTGCCGCCTGCACGCCGGACAGCGCCGCCTTGGTGTTTTGCAGTGCGTTCAGACGCCCGTCGCCCTCTTTTCTTGCCTGTTGCGCCGAGCTGACGGCGGTGTTGAGTGCACCGCCCACGGTGCCCGACAGCGCCACGCTCAGGCCGCTTTGCTTCTGCTCAAAGGTTTCTTTGCGCGTGCGTTGATCGTAGCCGGGATCGATAGTCACGCTGTCGCCGGTCAGGGCCAGATCCTTGCCCGCCACCAGATCGGCACCGCCAATGTGCAGTTGGTTGCCCGCCGTGATATTGACGCTGCCCTGGCTGCTGCCGACGGTACTGACGCTTTGGCTCTGGGTGGTGGCTTTCTCGTCGATTTCGTGTTTGCTCGACTGCTTGCCTATCGTGAAGCCGATGCCGCCGCTACCCAGCAGGCCGCTCTTTTTCTTCTCTTCCAGCAGGTAATGTGTGTCGGTCTCGGTGGCCGCACCGATATCGACATTACGGCCGGCCTGCAGGTTCACGTCCCGGTCGGCGGCAATGGCCGAGCCGGTGACCGTCAGATCATTACCGGCGCTGACGCTGACGCTGTCGCCGCTCAGCAGCGTGCCTTTCTCACGCGTGGTGGCATCGCGCGCTACGCTGTGGCTGCTGCTTTTTTTCAGGAAGCCTTTTTTCTCCGAACGCTCCTCACTGTAGCGCGACTCTCGCTCGGTAGCCGTATTGAGGGTGACATCGTTTTTCGCCTGCAGGGCGATGGCACCCTGGTCGCTGTGCAGGGTGCTGCCGGTAATAGTGACGTCGCCCTCTCGCCCGACTACCGTCACGCCATCGCGCCCGCTGAAGGTGCTGCCGGTGCTGATTTCGCGCTCGGTTTGTTCGATGCGATGGCTTTTGGTTTTGCCCTCGCGTTTGTTTTCGCTGTCCAGATCTTGCGTGCGGCTGCGCGCGTCTTTAATGGTCACGTCCTGCGCGCTGATGCCAATACGCCCTTCTTTACTGTCAACCTGCGCGCCTTCGGCCAGCAGTTGGTTGCCCGCCACCAGGGTGACGCCCTGGTCGCCGCCGAGTGCACTTAATGTCAGGCGCTCTTCCTGGCGATCGTTGCTGACTGATGACGTACGGCTGTTGGCAGCCAGATGCGTGGTATTGGTGGTGTTCTCGGCCCTGATAGTGATATCGCCGCCGGCCTGTACGCGGGTGCTGCCGCCGGCCTTGGCCTGGCTGCCAGCGAACGTAACGTCCCGTCCGGCCGAAAGGTTAAGGTTGCCGCCGGCGTTAAGCTCGCTCCCCTGTGCTTGCTGCCATTCGCCGCTCACGCGCGCCATCCGGGAGCCTGCCGCTTCCGTGCCGCCACGGGTGCGGTTGCCCATTGCCCCCGAGATAACCTCAAGGTCGGCGATATGGCTGCTTTTGGCGGTGGTGATGGTCAGGTCGTTGCGCGCGCTCAGGCTGAGCGTGTCGGTCGCATCGAGTTTAGCCCCCGAGAGGGTGATATCGGCGCCGCTGAGACGAATATCGCCGGCGTTCATCGTCGCCTGGCGCAGCGCCTCCTGCAGGTTGGTGCTCAAAGTCAAACTCTCTGCCCGCACGTCAATGCTGCCGGCCTTGATATCACCGCCCTGATGCAGGAACTGCCCGGCATCAACGGTTAGCGCCTTATCGGCAAACAGATTGCCGGCATTGGTGACACTGTTTGCCGAGAGCTGCAGGCTACCGCCGCCAATCACCGCACCATCGCCGGTCAGGCGCAACGTGGTCTGCGCCAGATACACTTCCGGCACCCACACCGTTTGTGGGCCTTCGGCGGTTTGCACCGTCTCGCTCACCAGCCAGACAATATCCTGCTGCAGCGCCGCAATCTGTTCCGGCGTCAAAGCCACGCCCGGCACCAGATGGAAGTCCTGCGCCACCTTCGCCCCGTTGTTCATCAGTTGCTGGTACTGCGCCATCGCATCTTCACCTCTGATAGACGGCTTGCCGGTCAGCGCCAGCACCTGCTCGCGCACCAGCCGCTGTTCGTAAAAACCGTCTCCAAGGCGTTTATGAACCTGCGCAGGATCATAGCCCACACGTTCGAGCATATAGTCGCTGCTGATGAAGTTCTCGCGGCGGGTAAAGCGTTCGTCGGTCACCACCAGGAACGGGCTGCCGGCCGCCGTAGGTTGGCTGAACAACGCGTTATTGGGGATCGCGGTAGCCACATTGCCCAGATGCTGTAACTGCGTTAGCGCCAGCTCAGACGGCAACAGCGGACGCCCCAGCGGCGAAGACGGCATGGCGCCCGGTCTTGTCATTTGCTCGCCCGGAGCCAGCGCCATGTCACCATTCTGGATACCAGCGCCCTCTACCGCAAAGCCCAGCGGATTGCGTTCCAGTTCGGCGCGTTCGGCATCCACGGCGTTTAATGCCGCTTCAAGTTGGCTGATTTGCGCCTGATTGACCGTGGTGTTAGTGATGCGAGCCCCATTGATGGTGACCGTGCCACTGCCGGTGATCACGCCGTCAACGGTCGCCAGCGCCGTGGTCTCGTCTCGGTTGAACGTTGGATACCAGTGATGCGTGTCCTTGTCATAATGGTCGACGATAACCGCCTGGCGCCGTTCGTTAACCGAGTAGCCACGGTTGGCCAGGCTGCCGCCGCCGTCCTGCGTCAGGTTGCCGTTGGCGGTAATGACGCTGGCGTCATTAAGCAGTTGCCCGGTGATGCGCAGCACCATATTGCCGCCCGCCAGAATACGCGCGCCGATGCCCTCGGAGACCAGCCTGTCGCGCGTCAGCGTGCCGGTCTCGGTACGTTCGCGGAAGTTGTTGTAATCGGTGACGAACGGCGCGCTGTCAATATCGACATGCTTCTCGGGATCCCACGTCATCACCTGCGTCCAGTCATGCTCCCAATGGAAACCGTTTTGATAAGGCGTCGGGATGGTTGCCAGCTGATTTCCCCCACGCGTTTCGTAGAACGTCATGGCATAGCTGCCGTCGGCATTCGGCTTGAGCGCCAGGTAGTTAACCCACAGGTCGGTAAGTGTGCCCTTATTGTCCTTGACCCGCACCTGCGCGCGTTTGCCCGCCGCATCAATAGCCAACAGGGTGCCGTAGCGATTGTTCTGGGCCGCCGCGTCATCCTGGAAGCTCAGCTGTTGGGTGGTTGGCGCCATGGTGCTTTTATCGGGGTTGACCGCCGAACCATAGGTGCGCCAGTAGTAGTTGTAGCGATGCCATTTGTAATCGCTCTTCTCGGCGTCACGCTCAATCACCAGCCCTTCGCGCAGGTTATCAAGACGCCGAGCCTCGACGGTGGCGTCACCGTCAGCTTCGATAAAGCTCGCCCGGTTTTCAATCAGGTCATCACTGTGCAGCTGCAGACGGTCGGCGCTGTAGATCAGTGCCCCATCCCGGTTGGTCAGGCGTTCACCGGCCTGCAACGTCAGGCTTTGGGTCGCCGCCATCACCGCAGACTGACCGTGGTTGTCGATGACACGCCCACGCACGGTGATTGCGTCCCCCATCAGCGCTGCGGCGTTGTCCAGGGTATCGACGTTCAGCGTCATGCTGTCAGCCTCAATACGCCCGGTGTTTTGCAACGTTCCGGTCGTCAGCTGTAGCGTCTTGCCCACCAGCGATGCCGGATTGGCGATGCTGGCCGCATTGAGCACCAGATTGCCCGGCAGCAACCAGTCCACCAGGTTGATAAAGGCGCCGTTCAGGGAGAACGTCACCGTGCCGTTACTGCTGATCGTTTCGCCGGCCTGGCGGGTATAGTCCTGCTGCGCAGACAGGTTCAGCGCCTGCAATCCCACCAAGTCGCCGCGTTGATTATCCAGCGTGCGCGCATGCAGGGTAAGTTGGCCGGCGCTCTCCAGCCGCCCGCCCTGGTTAAGCAATACCAGCGGCGAATCGGCCGGCGACAGGCCGGCGTTAATGCCAAGATCGCCGTTGGCGAGGAGTTGCCCCTGGCGGTTGTCCAGAGAGGCCACGTTCGTGAGCGTGAGCGAACCGACGCTCTGAAGCCGCCCAGCAGTGTTGTCGATGTCGCGCGCAGCGATGTCGGTCTGGGCAGAGCCGAGGATCAGGCCGCCGTCGCGGTTGTTCAGGCGCTCAGTCTGCACCTCCAACACCGCCTGGCTGCTCAGCGCTCCTTGAGCGCTGTTGTCTATCTCTGCAGCTCTGAGCGTCAACCGCTGGGTCGAAACCAGCTGCCCACCCTGATTATTCACCTGGGCGCCGTCGAGCGTGAGCGCCCCACCGCTGTGCACCTTGCCCTGTTGGTTGTTGAGCATACCGATGCGGTAGGCGCCCGTTCCCTGGCTGATGAGCGTGCCGCCGGTATTGTCCAGCCGCGCCGTGGCCAGATCAAGGCCGCTCCGGCTGCTGAATATGCCCTGACGGTTCACAATGCCAGCCGCCGACACCCGCTGTTCACCATTGCTGCGCACCGCGCCGCCGGTATTATCAAACATGCCGAGAATACGCAGCGCCACCTGTTGCTGGCCCTCGATCTGACCGCCGACATTGTTCAGCGTTTGCGCGTCGAGTTGAAGCGCCTCGCCACTTTGCATTTTCCCATCGCGGTTGTTCAGCGCGTCGCTCAGCGCAAGGCGTTGTTGTTTCTGGCTGTAGAGCAGCCCGCCCTGCGTATTGTCGAGTGCACGGGCGGCGATACTCAGCCCCTCGCCAGCCAGCCACTGACCACCGGCGTTATTGATGGCGCCGGCGTGTTCGCCGTCTTTGGCCCCCATAACAGCAAGTGCCCCCTGCGCCGAGACCTTACCGCCACGGTTATCGACATCCTGCGCAACGCGCAGCACCAAATCCGCCGCCGACTGCAGCCCCCCTTTGGCATTGTTCAGCCAGCCCGCCGACAGCTGCGCATCCTGCTGGCTTTGTACGCTGCCTTGCGCGTTGTCAAAACCGCCGCTGACGGCGTGCCAGCCGCCCTGGCTGCCCATCCAGCCCTCGGCGTTGAACATGTCTTGCGCCGTGAGGACCTGGGATAACGTGCTAAAAATCCTGCCCCGGCGGTTATCCAGCGCGCCGGTGAATTGCATATCCAGGCTGCCCAGCGCATTGATCGCCCCCTGGGCATTGTTCAGGCCGGCGGCGCGTACCTCGGTGCGCCCATTGCCGGTAAACGTGCCCCCTTGGTTATCCCAGCCGCCGGCCAGGTTCAGGACAAGCCCTTGCTCGCTGAAGACCACCCCCGCAGCGCGGTTGGCCAACTGGCCCCCCTGCAGCGACAGATCGCCGCCGCTTTGCAACGACCCGCCGTCGTTGTCAAACAGGCTGGCGGCGCCGCCATTAACCGCCAACGATCGCTGTGCGGTCAGCTTACCGGTTTGATTGCGGACATCGCCTGCGGCATCCAAACGGAGATCGCCGCCGGACTGCAGGCTGCCGCCGGTATTGTCGAGAGTGCGCACCGAGGCAGCAACCTGCCGACCGCCTTGTGCGCCGCCACCGCGGTTATCCCAGTCACCGCCGGCCTGCACGACGAGGGCGTTGCCGGCCTCAAGCCAGCCGGCCGCGTTGTTCAGTTCCCGTTGCGTCGTCAATTCCAGCCCCTGACGAGCCACCACTTTGCCCTGGCCGTTATCCACCTGCTGTGCCGCCAGCGTGAGCGATTCCCCGCTGATTTCGCCCTCGCGGTTCACCAACTCTGCCGCACTGTTCAGCACCAGTTGTTGCCCGCCCAGCACCTTTCCGGCCTCGTTGTGCACACTCCCAGCCGCTATGTGGGTTTGCCCGTGCCCCGAGATCGTGCCGTGGCGGTTATTCAGCGCGCCATCGGTGCGCACGGTCAATGTCTGGCCGGCACCCAGCAGCCCCTGGGCATTGTCCAATCCCTGACGAGCGTGCAGCTCAAGCCGCTGCAGGCCAATCACCTTGCCCTGCGTATTATCGAGCCGGCCGGTGTTCACCATCAGCGCCGCGCCACTGATTTCACCCGCGCGGTTAGTCGCCGGCCCCATGGTGTTCAGCGTTAACGCTTGGCCGGACAGCAGCTTGCCACCGTCGTTGCTGAGGGTAGTTGCCGTTGCCGTAACGGCCGTTTCACCTTGCACCGTACCGCCGCGGTTGTCCCAGTCACCGGCGTGAAGATCCAGTTTCTCTCCTGCGCCGATAAGGCCGCCCCGGTTGCCCACGCGGCCGGCGGTCAGATCGAGATTGCGCTGGCTGACGAGCTTGCCTTGCGCGTTATTCAGATGCTGCGCCGTCAGCCGCACCCGGCTGCCGTCCACCGTTCCGGACTGGTTGTTCAGTTCGCCGCCCGCTTCGAGCTCCAGCGCCTGGCCGGCGAACAGGCCGCCGCCGGCGTTGTTGATCGCACCGCCCGTCTGAACCACCAACTGACCCGGCGTTGTTACCTTACCGCCCTGGTTATCAAGCCTGCCGGCATCCAGCCGCAGATCGCCGTTGCCACCCAATTCACCGTCGCTGTTGTCGAGCAGGCCGCCGATCCGCCAGTGCTGCGCCGCGTCGCCCAGCGCCACCAGACGGCCGCGCTGGTTGATCAACGCCGCCGCCTTGAGATCAAGCTGGCGGCTCTCAATGGTACCGTCGCTGTTATTCAGCTCACCGCCCAGGCTGAAACGACTTTCGCCTCCGCCGGTTTGGGACCAGACGGCCCCCTGGCCAAACACATTGTTGGCATCAACCTGCCAGCGCCCGGTTTTGATCTGAGCCTGCCGGGCGTCCACATCACCCGGGGTGTTCACGGTAAACTCCCCGCTATCGACGGTCGATTGGCGCAACGCCACGCCGCCCTGCCGGGCCGCCAGCGAGGCATGGGCCGCCGCCACCTGCGCACCGCTGAGATCAACGCGGCGCCCGCTGACGTTAACCGCCTTTTTGCTCAGTAAGCTGCCGCGGGCACGAATGTCGCCCTGGCTATCAAGCTGCAGATTGGCATCATGGACCAGCGTGCTGTCGGCATTACTCCCCGCCAGCAGATGGCCGCTGCTTTGAATGCCGTGCGCGGCGTCAAGCCGCACATCCCCGGCCGCCGCCAGCGTGCCGGACTGCGTCAACGTCCCCTCCCGGCTCTGCACGGCCAACTGACCGCCGCTGTGCAATTTGCCGCGATACTCGATGTCGCCTTTCGCCGCCAGTTTGGTGTCGCCGCCGGACTGCGTGGCGGCATCCGGCGCATCAGACCGCCAGCTGAGCTTGCCTTCGCTGCTGACGGTGAGCGTTTTGCCTGCCTGCACTTGCCCATTCTGGTTGCGCACGCCGACGCCAGCCTCGGTGCCGATCATGCGAATGCTGCCGCTGTACATGCCCCCCATCTGGCCCATGTCTATTGCCAGCGCCGGTCTGGCGCCGCCGTCATCCGCCAGCGTCGTCACCGTTTTGCCGTCTGCGCTCACCCGGTTGCGGCCGCCCACCACCGACACGCTCTCTTTGGCCCAAACGCCGGCGTTGATCTCGACCGCGCGTGCCATAATGTCTACATATTCGGTATCGTGACGGGCATCGCCGTTGAGGCCGCCGCCCTCAACGCGCACCACGCCGCGTTCGATCTGATAACCTGCCATGCTGCCGTCGGCGTTCATCTGCGGTTTGCCGGTCGTCAGCGTCATGCGCCCGGCGTTGATCGTACCGCAACCGTTGCACACGATCCCCGCCGGGTTAGCCACGATCACCTGCGCCTTGCCGCCGGCCACTTCCAAAAAGCCGCGCAGTTGGCTGGGGTTATTGCTGTTGACTTCGTTGAGGATTACTCTGGCCGGCGCGGCGTTGGGGGTGAGGTTCGGGTTGCCCTGGATCATCCCTGCCATCTGGGTCGATGTCATCACCGCCGAGTTATTGAGGATGGCGCCTTTGGCGTCAACATCGAACTGTTGATATTGGTTATGCGATATCCCGGCCTGATTGGGGGCCGTGATATTGACCTGCGACAGCCCATTTTGCGTAGCGATAACCTCCGGCCGCAGGGAAGGATTGGCGGCACCGTCCGCCACAATGCCGTCAGCCATCGTCGGACCGGCGAACAAGGTCAGCCCCAGCATCCACACTGAGCGCCGCACCGTCACCCACAGGCGGGGGGCGCACGCACTGCGGCTTTGCCCCGATTCGGTGCTGCAGCTGCGGGCCAGTTCGGAAACCACCCGCAGTTCCCCGTGAGTGCGACTGAAAATAAGGCGATAGCAATGTTTATTCATGGGTCACATCCGTGATCAATATCAATCCGTTACGGTCAACGTCAGGCAAGCCGCCACTACCGCTTGGCCCGCGTTCAGATTTCCAGGTTAACGCTGAAGCCGGCCGTGGCACCCGAGGTGTGGAAACCCGCAGGCTTGTACAAAGGAACGCCGGCGAACAGGTCATAGCTGAGTCGCCCCCACAAGGCGCCGCGCACCCCAAGCGCGCTGCCCGCCAATTGCCGCCCCGGCAAGCCTCGCGTATTCGGGCCGTCCACCCGCCCGTAGTCGGCGGCCAGATAGAGTTCGTGACCGCGGGCAAACACATTCCAGGCGATGTCGTTACGCCAGACCAGGCCTTTTTCGCCAGACAGCATCTGCTCGCCGTCAAAACCGCGCACCGTGTAGCGCCCGGCAATGGCCATCCGCTCCTGCGGCGTCAGCGCGTTCGGGCTCCACTGGCCGCGCACGCTGGTATACAGCCGCCAGGGCTGCTCACCCCAGGAGAACGGCATGTTGAACCCCGCATCCCCGAGCAGGATGCCGGTACGCGCCGAGCCGTTGTGATTGGCTTCCTCCGGCGCGCGCAGCGCTCCCAGGGCGCCGGTGCCGCGCCGCCAAGCTACCGACGCATCCAGCGTATTGCGCCCGAGGTAACTGCGCTGGTTCAGTCCAATCTCCCAGCCCGCTGTCCGCCTCTTTTGCTGGGTCATTTCGATGTCTTCCACATAGTTGGTCGAGTGCTTGCGATAGCCGCGCAGGTTGAGCGTGGTCTTGTGCGATTGGTCGCGGTACAGCAACCGGGAAACGGTCAACTGAAAGTTGTCGCTCTTGCCGCTGTAGCGCAGCACCTCATTGGCGTTGGGGATGTTCTGATGGTAGGTGTAGTCGTTATAGTTGGCCGAGAAGGCCCAATATCCCACCGGGAAGAAATAGTTCAGCGTATGCGAACGGTTGCCGAACGGCCCGTGTTGGAATAAATCCTTGCCGATGTTGGCGTAGAACAGGTCATTTTGCGCAAACGGGGCATCAATAGCCAGGGTGGCCGAGCCAAGATAGCGCCCGGTGCTTTTGGAGCCGCTGTCGTCCAACCCCAGACTGAGCCGCACCGGGCGCCCCTCGTGCCAGTTGACCTGCAGATCGCTGGTGCCTTCCTGGGTGCCGGGCACGATTTTAATGTCGGCATTGGCGCTGGGCACCCGCCTGAAGTTCTCCAGCCCCTGCTCGATATCGCGCAGGTTAAGAAGATCGCCGCGCGAGGCCGGAACGGCGTTCCACAACCGTCCACGCCAGGAAACCGGCTCATCAAAGCGGACGTCGCCAATACGCCCGGGTTGCAACGTCAGTGTCAACGTGCCCTGAGTCAGATCCTGCTCCTGCGCCATCACCCGAGTTGTGACGTAGCCTTTGGCCAAAATGGCATTTTGCACCTTGTTGATAGCGAGCACGATCCCCCGCCCACCCAGGCAACGGCCTTTGGCATCGTTGGCGGCCGCAAGCGCCCACTGAAAGCGTTCGGCCGACTCGCCGACGAGCACCAACCGGTTGATGGTAAAACAGGGTTTTTCGTGAGGAGGATAATCGGGCAGCACCCGCTCAGGGGCAGCCACGCGCGCATCGGCCTGAGGGGTGTTTTGGTTCTGCAGGGCGCGTTCTCGCTCTTGCTGACGCAGCTGCTCACGGGCATCAATAGCCGCCGCGCCCTGGCTGAAAGCCTCAGCCGCAGAGGCGGAAAAAAACGGCACGGCGCCGAGCAACAATCCCGACAGACCATAGCGAATAAAACAAGGCACAGCACGAACGTAATTTGAGCGCATCCTTGGCTCCCCATCATTATTATTTCAATAAATTTATGAGTGAAATATTATAAATAATTTAAATAATTGTAATGACACTGCTTTAGTGACGAATTATGAGCCGATAAGGGCAAAAATCAATCGATTTTTCCCGAAAGAGAGATCATGCGGAAAATAAACAGTTCAGCGACAATTAAGTGAAAGGAAAGCCGATAATGGATAATGAAAGGAGGATGGCGCGTAGCCGCCACCCTTTAGCGATAATAGTGTGAGCACCGAGGAATAGGCGCAGGCCATCAGTTCAGCAGGCTGCTGCCGAAAGCCCCCTGCCAATCCTGCTCGAACTTCTCGACCGCGGCCTGTACGGCCGGCGCATTCAGGAACTGCTCCGCCACGTCCACCGGCAGCGTGATGGCCTGACAGCCCGCGAGCAGACATTCCAACGCCTGGCGCGGCGTCTTGAAGCTGGCGGCCAGCACCTGCGCCGACGGCGCGTGCAGGCTCAACAGCTGCTGCAGCTCGTGCACCATTTCGATACCGTCGCCGCCCTGCGCATCCACGCGGTTGACATAAGGCGCCACATATTCCGCCCCGGCCAATGCCGCCAACAGCCCCTGCCCGGCGCCGTATACCGCAGTGCCCAGCGTCGGGATGGACATCGTTTTGAGTTTCTTGATCGCCGCCAATCCTTCGGCGGTCACCGGGATCTTCACCACCAGCCCCGGCACACGCTGGCTGAGCAGCGCCGCCTCAGCCACCATACGCTCTGCATCGGTCGCCATCACCTGCGCAAACAGCTTGCCGGTGCCGCCGAGGGCGTCGCGCAGCGCGGGCAGCACTTCCCAGATCGGCTTGCCTTCTTTCGCCACGATGCTCGGGTTGGTGGTGACGCCGTGCAACGGCAGAATGCGCGCCAGGCGTTTTACCGCAGTCACATCGGCGGTATCGAGATAAAGCTCCATCACGGACTCCTGTGTCTTGTTCTGTGGGCGGATTCAAACTCTGATCATCATAGGGTAAAAACCCCGCCAACCTTTGACCAAAATCAATTCAACTTTCATTCGAAACATCTTTAATGGCGAAAGATTCAGCAACGCCAAACGGGTGACTCATGTTCTTTAATCTGCAGCGCTATTCGACCCATGACGGCCCCGGCATTCGCAGCGTGGTCTTTTTAAAAGGCTGCCCGCTGAGCTGCCGTTGGTGTCAGAATCCAGAAAGCCGCTCGCGCCATGCGGATCTGCTGTTTGACCAGCGCCTGTGTCTGAGCGGCTGCACGCTGTGCGCCGCGCGCTGCCCACAAGGCCTGCAGCCCACTTCGAACGGCGCGCTGACGCTGCAACGCGAGCACATCAACGCCGAGGATTATGCGGCCCTGGCCACCGTCTGCCCGACCGGCGCACTCAGCCTGTGCGGCAGCGCGATCAATCCCGACGATATCATGGCCGAGGTGATGCGGGATAAGCCTTTCTATCTGCGTACCGGTGGCGGTTTAACGCTGTCCGGCGGCGAACCCTTTATGCAACCGGAGGTGGCGGCAGAGCTGCTGCGGCGCGGCCGCGAGGCCGGCATTCACACCGCCGTCGAGTCCTGTCTGCACGTGCCGTGGCGTTACATCACCCCTTCGCTGCCGTGGCTGGACCTGCTGTTGGCCGATCTCAAGCACACCGACGAAGCGCGCTTCAGAACCTGGACCGGCGGCTCCGCCCGCCGGGTACTGAACAACTTCCGCCGTCTGGCGGCGCATGGCGTGCAGATGACCGTGCGCGTGCCGCTGATCCCCGATTTCAACGCCGATCGCCGCTCAGTCCGCGCGCTCGTCGACTTCGCCGCCGACGAGATCGGCGTATCGGAGATCCACTTTCTGCCGTACCACACGCTGGGCATCAACAAGTATCACCTGCTCGGAGAGCCCTACCGCGCCGCCCGCACGCCGCTGGACGCGCCGGATTTGCTGGCCTTCGCCGAAGCCTATGCCGGCGCCAAAGGCCTGACCGCCATTTTGCGAGGATAACGCCATGACCACGTTGGATTTGACCACCCTAAGCGCCCGCATCCAGGCGCACAAGAAAGCGCTGATTCACATCGTCAAACCGCCGGTGTGCACCGAGCGTGCGCAGCACTATACCGAAGCCTATCAACAGCATCAGGATCGGCCACTGCCGGTACGTCGCGCGCTGGCGCTGGCTAACCATCTGGCGAAGCGCACCATCTGGATCGCTAACGACGAGCTGATCGTCGGCAACCAGGCCAGCGAGCTGCGCGCCGCGCCGATCTTCCCCGAATACACCGTCGGCTGGGTAGAGAACGAGATCGACCAGCTAGCCGACCGGCCGGGCGCCGGTTTTTCGGTCAGCGAAGAGAACAAGGCGATTTTGCATCGCCTGTGCCCCTGGTGGCGCGGCCAAACGGTGCAGGATCGCTGCTACGGCATGTTCACCGACGAGCAAAAGGCGCTGCTGGCCACCGGCATCATCAAGGCCGAGGGCAACATGACCTCCGGCGACGCCCACCTGGCGGTTAACTTCCCGCTGCTGCTGGAGAAAGGTCTCGACGGCCTGCGTGAAAAAGTGAACGCGCGCCGCAGCCGTCTGCACCTGACCGAGTGGGAAGATCTGCACAAAGCGCAGTTTCTCAACGCCATCGACATCGTGCTGGCGGCGCTGAGCGAGCACATCCTGCGCTTCGCCCGCCTGGCGCGCGACATGGCGCAAAACGAACCGCGCGACTGGCGGCGCACCGAACTGCTGGCCCTCGCGGATAACTGTGAACAGATCGCCCATCGCCCGCCGCAAACCTTCTGGCAGGCGCTGCAGCTGTGCTATTTCATCCAGCTGACGTTGCAGATCGAATCCAACGGCCATTCGGTTTCCTTCGGCCGCCTCGATCAATACCTCTATCCCTGGTATCGGCGTGACGTGGAGCTGGAGCAAAAGCTGGCGCGGGAAGACGCCATCGAGCTGTTGCACAGCTGCTGGCTGAAGCTGCTGGAGGTCAACAAGATCCGCTCCGGCTCGCATTCCAAGGCTTCCGCCGGCAGCCCGCTGTACCAGAACGTCACCATCGGCGGACAGAAGCTGATCGACGGGCGGCCGTGCGATGCGGTCAACCCGCTGTCCTACGCCATTCTCGAGTCCTGCGGCCGCCTGCGCTCCACCCAGCCCAACCTCAGCGTACGTTACCATGCCGGGATGAGCGGCGACTTCCTCGACGCCTGCGTGCAGGTGATCCGCTGCGGTTTCGGCATGCCGGCGTTCAACAACGACGAAATCGTCATTCCCGAATTCATCAGGCTGGGGGTTGAGCCACAAGACGCTTACGACTACGCCGCCATCGGCTGCATCGAGACCGCCGTCGGCGGCAAATGGGGCTATCGCTGCACCGGCATGAGCTTCATCAACTTCGCCCGCGTGCTGCTGGCGGCGCTGGAACAGGGCCGCGACGCGACCTCCGGGCAGATCTTCCTGCCGCAGGCACAGGCGCTATCCAAAGGAAACTTCGCCGATTTCGAGCAGGTCTTAGCCGCCTGGGACCGGCAAATCCGCTACTACACGCGCAAGTCGATCGAGATCGAATGCGTGGTGGACAGCGTGCTGGAAGAGAATGCCCACGATATCCTCTGTTCCGCGCTGGTGGATGACTGCATCGAACGCGGTAAAAGCATCAAGCAAGGTGGCGCCAAATACGATTGGGTTTCCGGCCTGCAGGTCGGCATCGCCAACCTGGGCAATAGCCTGGCGGCGGTGCGCAAACTGGTGTTTGACCAGGGGGCGATCGGCCAGCAACAGCTGGCGGCGGCGCTGGCCGACGACTTCGCCGGGCTGGATGGCGAACAGCTGCGCCAGCGGCTGCTCAACGCCGCGCCTAAATACGGCAACGACGTGGACGAGGTCGATCGGCTGCTGGTGCGCGCCTACCAAACCTATATCGAAGAACTGAAGCAGTATCGCAACACCCGCTTCGGCCGCGGGCCGATCGGCGGTGGTTACTACGCCGGCACTTCGTCGATCTCGGCCAACGTGCCCTTCGGCGCCGCCACTGCGGCCACGCCCGATGGACGCAAGGCGCACACGCCACTGGCGGAAGGCGCCAGCCCAGCGTCAGGTACCGATCACCTGGGGCCGACGGCGGTGTTCAATTCGCTCGCCAAGTTGCCGACCGAGGCGATCCTCGGCGGCGTGCTGCTCAATCAAAAGCTGAACCCGGCGACGCTGGACAACCCGCGCGATCGGGAAAAGCTGATGCTGATGTTGCGCACCTTCTTCGAGAACTACCGAGGCTGGCATGTGCAGTACAATATCGTGTCGCGCGAAACGCTGCTGGCGGCGAAGCAACACCCTGACCAATATCGTGATTTAGTGGTTCGCGTAGCTGGCTATTCCGCCTTCTTTACCGCATTATCCCCTGAGGCGCAGGATGATATTATTGCGCGCACAGAACATACTCTTTAAACCTTTGACTCTTAGCGGCCGCGCCTTGGTGGCCGCATCATCAGGCCGATATGAATTTACGACAACAGACCATATTGCAGTTGGTTAACGATCGCCGGCGGATCAGCGTCAATGAACTGGCGCGCGCCTCGGGCGTCTCGGAAGTCACTATCCGGCAGGATCTCAACCTGCTGGAAAAGCGCAGTTATCTGAAACGGGTGCACGGCTCTGCCGTGGCGTTAGAGAGCGACGACGTCGACGCCCGCATGATGTCCAATTTCACCCTCAAGCAGCGGTTGGCGCAGTACGCCGCCGCGCAGGTCAATGACGGCGAGACGATCTTTATCGAGAGCGGCAGCACCAATGCCCTGCTGGCCCGCTACATCGCCGAACGCAAGCGCATTACGCTTATCACCGTCAGCCATTACATCGCCAACCTGCTCAAAGAAACCGACTGCGACGTCATCGTGCTGGGCGGCATGTACCAGAAGAAAAGCGAGACCGTGGTCGGCCCGCTGACGCGGCTGTGCATTCAACAGGTGCATTTCAACAAGGCATTTATCGGCATTGACGGCTTTCAGGCCGAAACCGGCTTTACCGGCCGCGACATGATGCGCGCCGATGTGGTCAGCGCAGTGCTGACCAAGGGCGTGGAGAATATCGTGCTGACGGACTCCAGCAAATTCGGCCAAATCCAACCCAACCCGCTGGCGCAGCCGGGACAGATCAGCCGGGTGATCACCGATTCACGTTTGGCGCTGGAGTATCAACATCAGCTGAAACGCCAGGGCGTGCAGCTTGAGTTGGTCAACGAGTAACGCGGCCGCCACCGCACCTATCGCGCCGCGCGGGCCACACCGCGCGCCTTTCCCCTTGCACAGCGGGTTTTTAAGACTATTTACCTGTTTATCCTTCCCGAGAAACCTATACTCAGCTTCGGTAACTTTTGGGCCGTAACCTGCTAATTATTCGGCCGTTAACAAAAGATGCCATTTTTTATATCGATACTGTATGGGAACCAACGGCAGGCCTGATCTATGGTTAACGCCTATACTTACAGGGCACTTCCATATAGCCAATGCTAAGGAGAAGTCATTATGATGATTATCAATAAACGTTTCGCCACCGCCGCTCTGGCTCTGACTCTGGCGTTTTCACTCAGCGCATGTTCCAACATGTCCAAACGCGATCGCAACACCGCTATCGGTGCCGGCGCCGGTGCAGTCGGCGGTGCGGTGCTGACCAACGGCAGCGCGTTGGGCACGCTGGGTGGGGCTGCGGTAGGGGGTATCATCGGTCACCAGGTTGGCAAATAAACCTGACCGATAGTCTTCCGCCGACAGGCTGGCAAAAGCGCATCTGCGCTTTGACGTATTAACCAGAATAACGATGATTTCAGGTCTGTTTTACTTTAAGTCTATGGTTCTTTTGCCGTTAACGGGCTAACCCCCGGCAGCAACAACCTCAAGCCATGCCGCGGCATTGCACTGCGGCATGGCGATTCGCCTCAGCCGCCCGCCAGCTTCACCTTCATGCCTTTGGCTTCCAGCAACTGTTTAAGCAGGTCGCGCTTATCGCCCTGGATCTCGATGACACCTTCTTTCACCGAACCGCCGCAGCCGCATTTCTTTTTCAATTCCGCCGCCAGCTTGTCGAGCGCGGCATCATCCAGATCGACGCCGGCGATCAGGCACACGCCCTTCCCCTTGCGGCCGCTGGTCTGACGCTGGATGCGCACGATGCCGTCGCCCTTGGCGCGTTGCGGTTTAACCTCTTCCTGCTTAATGCGACCGGTGTCCGTGGAATACACCAGACGGCTGTTATCGTCATTCATCATCGCTTCCTCAGGCCAAAGAGGCGCGGATCGCGCGCAGCGTCGCGGCCGGATCGGCAGATTGGGTGATCGGACGCCCAATCACCATGTAGTCCACGCCGGCGGCCTGCGCCTGCACCGGCGTCATGATGCGGCGCTGATCGCCCGCCGCGCTGCCTTCAGGGCGGATCCCCGGCGTCACCAGTTGGAAAGCCTGCCCGCAGGCGGCCTTCAGGCGCTGCGCTTCGTGCGCCGAACACACCACGCCGTCCAGCCCGCAGTCGCGGGTCAGGCGCGCCAGGCGCTCGGCGTGCTCCGCCGGGCTGGTCTCGATGCCGATGCCGCGCAGGTCTTCCGCTTCCATGCTGGTCAGCACCGTAACGGCGATCAGCAGCGGCGCATCCGCGCCGTAAGGCACCAGTGCTTCTTTAGCGGCGGTCATCATGCGCGCGCCGCCGCTGGCGTGCACGTTAACCATCCAAACGCCCAGCTCCGCCGCTGCGGCCACCGCATGCGCCGTGGTATTGGGAATATCGTGGAATTTCAGGTCGAGAAACACGTCGAAGCCGCGCCCGTGCAGATCGCGCACCAGCTGCGGCCCAAACAACGTGAACATTTCTTTGCCCACTTTCAAGCGGCAGTCTTGCGGATCGATACGGTCGGCGAACGCCAGCGCAGCGTTCTTATCGGCGTAATCTAACGCCACAACGATTGGAGATGATTTTAAGTCATTGTTATTAGTGTTATTTTTAGACTTCATTTCTTCTACCTTCTGTAAAATGGACATAATCAGGGACTCACCCGCGAAACTGACCGCCGCATTCTACATGCCGGGGACCAGAAATCCCAGCCGCAGCGCGCACCTACGCTCTGTCATGTTACCTCCCGTCTTTGTCATGGCGCGTCAACGAACGCCCGTCAGCAATAAACTACGCAGCGTAAAACGCCGTAAAGATGCGTAAATTGTTAATCAGATATTTTGAAAGACTTGCTCAGCATTATCAGATTTTCAATCGGCACGGATGCTTTATTATTCACCACATCGGAAGCGAACGGCTTCCTTCCTAAATAAACAGACTGGAGTCACCTATGAAAACCATCAAATATTTTGCAGCCGCTGCCGCTATTGCACTGACCTCTTTCGCCACCTTCGCCGCTGAACCGATCAGCAGCCAGCAGGCCGATAACCTGACCGCCACCGGCGTCGTTTCCGCAGGTCACGCAACGACCCTCAGCAGCCTGGAGAAAAAACTGGCCGCTAAAGCCGATGCCCAGGGCGCCAGCAGCTACCGTATCATCTCCGCCGGTGGTAACAACATGTTGAGCGGCACCGCGATCATCTACAAATAATGTTTCCGGTACAGGGCCCGACCGTTCGGGCCCTGCCTCTGTTTACCGCCTGAAAAAAACCGCATTTCCCCCGCCCCATTTTGTTACAGAAATATTAAATTTTTATTACACACTAGACACCCGATCGTCAGTGGCTTAGCTTGAAGGCATCTTCCTGCAGAAAGGCTTTCAAAATGAGCGAGATATCGACACTTACCATTAAAATTCCTCTGGAACTGAAGGAAAAAATCCGCGCCGCCGCCGCTGAAAACGAATTTTCGTTGAGCGTAGAAGTGTGCCAACGCCTGGAAAGCAGCTTCAGCGAGCCCGCCGCCAAGGCTGAAAAACCCACCAAGAAAGCGGATGAGCTGCACCACGGCGAGATCGACAATCAAAGCACCGAAGAAGAGATTGAACAGCCGCTGAGCCAGAAAGAGCTGAAGAAACTGCGTCAGCTGTTGAAAACCGGCGCCAAAGGCGGCAAGAAAAAGTAAGTGATGAACATAAAAAAACGGGGCGATTTATCGCCCCGTTTTGTTTTGTCTCGCCGCCGCGTTATTGCCCGTCCAGACCGCGGATCGGTTTAACCGACGACCAGGCGCGGCACGACGGGCAATGCCAATAGAGCGAGTGCGCGGTGAAGCCACATTTGTGGCAGCGGTAACGCGGTTTGGTGCGAATTTGCTCGCCGACCATATCGCGCAACAGCAGTAGACTCTCTTTCGCTCGGCCGTCTTCAGCGTCTGCCAGGTGGTAATCCATCAGCCGATAGAACACCCGCATGGTGGGATGGCGCTGCAGCTGACGGTTGATATAGACCTGCACCACGTCGCGCCCTTCGTGCTGCTCGATGATTTCGGCCAGCATCAGATCGGCGGTGGCGCCGGTGTTCTCTTCCACACAGCGTTTCAGGAAATCCGCCCAGTTGTGCTGCTGTTCCGGCAGATGCCGGTAGCACTCCTGCAGCATCGGCAGCGTCTCGCTGACCAGCTCTTTATCCTGGCTCAATACGCGCTGCAGCGATTCCGCCGCTTTGGCGTAGTCGTTTTGCGCCATGTAGATGCGCCCGAACATGATGGACACGCGCGCACACTGTTTGTCGGCGGCGTCCGCACGCTTGAGCAGGCTCATCGCCCGATCGAGATCGTCGCTGCCCATCGCCTGCAGCGCCAGCTCGCAATAGAAGTGCGCAATTTCGACGCGCTGTTTCTCTTTGCCCAGCTTGACCAGCTTTTCCGCCACGTCGATCGCTTTTTGCCAATCGCTGGTGGCCTGATGGATCACCAGCAGCTGCTGCAGCGCAGAGACACGAAAATCCGCTTCGTCGGTCAACTGGCTGAACATATCCTCCGCCCGATCGTACAGCCCGGCCGCCATATAATCGCGGCCCAGCTGCTGTACTGCCAACAGACGTTGTTCGAAGGTCAGGGAGGCGCTTTCCATCAATGCCTGATGGATACGGATAGCGCGGTCGACTTCGCCGCGCGAACGGAACAGGTTGCCCAGCGTCAGGTGAGCCTCAACGGTGTTGCTGTCCTCTTTCAACATATCGAGGAACAGATCGACCGCCTTGTCCTGCTGGTTGGAAAGCAGAAAGTTCACCCCTGCCACGTATTCACGCGACAGGCGGTTGGCTTCTTGCTGTTTGTCCTGCTGAGCGCTTCTGCGCCCCATGTACCAACCGTACGCGGCAGCCACGGGCAGCAACAGAAACAGCAGTTCTAACATAGAGGATTATTCCTTGCTGACAACGGGCTGAGCCGCCGGTTCAGCGGGCTGCTCGAGCTGCAGCTCCAGCCTTTTGATCTTGCGC
This sequence comes from Serratia sp. YC16, assembly GCF_009707615.1. Lineage (NCBI taxonomy): Bacteria > Pseudomonadati > Pseudomonadota > Gammaproteobacteria > Enterobacterales > Yersiniaceae > Serratia > Serratia sp. YC16. The sequence goes on from NZ_WLYN01000001.1 coordinate 585,282, forward strand.
TCGGCGCGGCCCAGCGCAATGCGCGTGCGCAGGTAAAACAGGCCGCAAATGATCCAGCCGAGCACGAAACCGGCGCCAAACAGCGTGGCCAACAGGGTCGATACGCGATAGTCGCCCTGCGCGACCAGATAGTTAAAATTGACCACCTGATCGTTATGCGCACCCAGAGTGACGGAAATCACGAAGATCACCAGAACCAACAAAAAAATCAGCAAATATTTCACATTCTTTCCCGCGATGCCGAGTGAATCGGATGAACGATGCCAAAACGTGGCGTCCCTAACCCTTAAGTTAGCATTTCCCGTTGCGGCAGGGAAACCCTGCGGCACGATAAAACCACATATCTGCTGGCATATTCGGCAGTCAACGGCTTTAGCGATCAAATTGATGAGAAAGCTTCTCAAAACGTCGAATTTATAAGGATATGGGGGCGGCGGCGCAGATTGCAATGGCGGGAAAATGTAAGCGGTTAATGCGGCGCCGATCGGGCGCCGCGTTGCATGTGACATGGTCACATAACCATCACGGCTCCGGCTTGCGCGCCGCGATTTCCTGCTGCTCTTGTGGCGGCGGCGTCAGCGGGCCGAACCAGCGCTGCGCCAGCCAGCAGGTGACCACCACCAGCAGCCAACTGATCAGCGTAGCCATCGCCAGATCGCGCGGCCAATGCATTCCCAGCAGCAGACGGCTGCCCATCACCCCCGTTGCCCACACCATCAGCAGCGCGACGGTTTTATAATGGCGACGCGGCCACAGCAACCCTACTCCCAACAGAGCCCAGGTGGCGGCGAACATGGTGTGCCCCGACGGAAACGCGAAGCCGGTTTCAAACTGCCAGTGCTTGCGCAGCCAGTTCGGCACCACAGTTTGATCCTGCAGCTGCTCGCGCACCAGCGCGCTGCGCTCTTTGCGGTGCAGCGAATAAAAATATTTGCCGTCCACGCCGTGGGTTTGCTCCAGCCATACTACAAACGGCCGCGGTTCTTGCACCCGATCCTTGATTAACGACTTCACCCCCTGCCCGATCACCAGCGCGGCGAAAAGCAGGATCGCCAAACCGATGGCCGCCTTCAGCCGAAAGCGCAGACACCACAAAAACCAGCCGCAGAGGATAACGCTGGTCAGAATGCCCCACGGCGAGGTTACGGTTTCGGTCACCCAGTACAGCGCTTTGAGCAGCGGCTCATTGCCGCCGGGTTGCCAGTGCCAGCCGGATACCCAGACTGCCAGCGGCATCAACAACAACAGCAGCGCGCCGCCCGCCGTGCGTTTTGCTATCTCATACATTGCCATTTTCCTCTGCGTGAATCAGGCAGCAGTGTAACAAGAGTGCAATATTGATAACACGCTAAAAATTAAACAGATAGGCAACCTATCGCAATAATAGGTGGCCAGAAAACGCCATCTGCTGGTTTGCTGAGCACCGCCCGGCAAGAAGTTGTGGCAAAATAGCCGATAATTAACGAAATAGAGATCGGCGTAGCACGTTTTAGTCTTGGTCAATGTACTGAACCGGACTTAGGATGCGCGACAATGATTGAATCGTACGCTTTTGTGGAGAGTGACATGCAGCTTAAACGGGTGGCAGAGGCAAAACTGCCGACACCTTGGGGCGATTTCCTGATGGTAGGATTCGAAGAACTGGCGACCGGGCATGACCATCTGGCGCTGGTATTCGGTGACATTTCCGGCGAAGCGCCGGTGCTCGCACGCGTGCATTCCGAATGTCTGACCGGCGACGCTTTATTCAGCCTGCGCTGTGACTGCGGTTTTCAACTGGAAGCCGCGCTGGAGCAGATCGCTGAAGAAGGCCGCGGCATCCTGCTTTATCATCGCCAGGAGGGCCGCAACATCGGCCTGTTGAACAAGATCCGCGCCTACGCCCTGCAGGATAAGGGCGCAGACACCGTGGAAGCCAACCACCAGCTCGGCTTCGCCGCCGACGAACGCGACTTCACCCTGTGCGCCGACATGTTCAAACTGCTGGGCGTCGACGCGGTGCGTTTGCTGACCAACAACCCGAAAAAGGTCGAGATCCTGACCGAAGCCGGTATCAACATCAGCGAACGCGTGCCGCTGATCGTCGGCCGCAACCCGAAGAACGAACACTATCTGGCGACCAAGGCCGCCAAAATGGGCCATTTGCTCGACCAGAAGTGATCGCCGCCGCGGCGGAAACAATCAGGGCGCCTTGCGGCGCCCTTTTTATTGCTCGATTTACAGCATCTTCCTGATCACATAGTGCAGGATACCGTCGTTTTCGTAGTAGGTCAGCTCATTGCCAGTATCGATACGGCAACGGGTGTCAATCACCGCCTTGCGCCCGTCGGCATAGGTGATGTGCACCGGCACCGTCTGGCCCGGCTGCAGCTGTTGCAGGCCGCCGACGCTGATCTGCTCGTCCCCGGTCAGCCCCAGCGTTTTGCGCGTCACCCCCTGTGGGAACTCCAGCGGCAAAATGCCCATGCCGATCAGGTTGGAGCGGTGAATGCGTTCGAAGGATTCGGCGATCACCACCCGCACGCCCAGCAGGCGCGGTCCTTTCGCCGCCCAGTCACGGCTAGAGCCGGAACCGTACTCTTTACCGGCAATCACCGCCAGCGGCACCTTCTCTTGCTGATACTGCATCGCGGCGTCGTAGATAGACAGCTGCTGCTGCGACGGAATATGACGGGTATAACCGCCCTCCACGCCCGGCACCATTTCGTTGCGGATACGGATATTGGCGAAAGTGCCGCGCATCATCACTTCATGGTTGCCGCGGCGCGAACCGTAGGAGTTGAAATCCTGCGGTGCCACGCCGTGCTCGCTCAGATAACGCCCCGCCGGGCTGTCGCGCTTGATATTCCCCGCCGGCGAAATGTGGTCGGTGGTCACCGAGTCGGCCAGTATCGCCAGAATGCGCGCATCCTTGATGTCTTGCACCGGATCCGGCTTCACCTTCATGGTGCTGAAGAACGGCGGATGGCGGATATAGGTCGAGTCTTCCTGCCACTGATAGGTCGCCGAACCGGTCACCTGGATCGCCTGCCAGTTGGCGTCGCCGTCGAACACTTCGCCGTATTCCTTGTGGAACATCTCGGTGCGCACCTCTTCCACCGCCTGAGCGATGTCCTGGCTGCTCGGCCAGATGTCCTTCAGGTAAACAGGTTGACCGTCGTTGCCCTCGCCGAGCGGCTCTTTGCTCAGATCAATCTTCATGCTGCCCGCCAGCGCATAGGCCACCACCAGCGGCGGCGAGGCCAGCCAGTTGGTTTTCACCAGCGGGTGGATGCGCCCTTCGAAGTTACGGTTGCCTGACAGCACCGCGCCCACGGTCAGATCGCCCTCTTTGATCGCCTGTTCGATCGGATCCGGCAGCGGACCCGAGTTACCGATGCAGGTGGTACAGCCATACCCCACCAGGTTGAAACCCAACTCTTCCAGATAGGCAGTGAGTTTGGCGCTGTCGAAATAGTCGGTCACCACTTTGGAGCCCGGCGCCAGCGAGGTTTTTACCCAGGGCTTGCTGCGCAGCCCCTTCTTGACGGCGTTTTTCGCCAGCAGGCCGGCCGCCATCATCACGCTCGGGTTGGAGGTGTTGGTGCAAGAGGTGATCGCCGCGATCACCACCGCACCGTCGCGCAGTTCGTGCTGCTGCCCGTCCAGCGTAAAGGTTTTGCTGTCGGCCTTGGCCTTGTGCCCACCGATATCCAGTTCGGTAGCGGCCTTGAACGCCTGCGGCACATTCGGCAGCGCGACGCGATCCTGCGGGCGTTTCGGTCCGGCGAGGCTGGCTTCCACCGTCGACATGTCCAGCGCCAGCGAGCTGGTGAAGACCGGTTCATCACCCGGATGGCGCCACATGCCCTGCGCCTTGGCGTAAGCCTCTACCAGCGCGATTTGTTCGGCGCTGCGGCCGCTGAGTTTCATATAGCCGAGCGTAACGTCATCCACCGGGAAGAAGCCGCAGGTGGCGCCGAATTCCGGCGACATGTTGGCGATGGTCGCACGGTCCGCCAGCGGCAGATCGGCCAGGCCGTCGCCGTAGAACTCGACGAACTTGCCGACCACGCCGTGCTTGCGCAACATTTGGGTGACGGTCAGCACCAGGTCAGTGGCGGTAATCCCCTCTCTGAGCTTACCGGTCAGCTTGAAGCCGACCACGTCGGGGATCAGCATCGACACCGGCTGGCCCAGCATCGCCGCTTCCGCTTCGATGCCGCCGACGCCCCAACCGAGGATGCCCAGGCCGTTGATCATGGTGGTGTGGGAGTCGGTGCCCACCAGCGTATCCGGATAGGCCACGCGGCGGCCGCTTTCGTCGCTGTGCCAGACCGTTTGGCCAAGGTATTCGAGGTTAACCTGGTGACAGATGCCGGTGCCCGGCGGCACCACGCGGAAGCGGTTGAAGGCTTTCTGCCCCCAACGCAAGAAGGTGTAGCGCTCGTGGTTACGCTGCATCTCGATACGCACGTTGTCTTCAAAGGCGTTGTCATCGCCGAATTCATCGACGGTGACCGAGTGGTCAATCACCAGATCCACCGGCGACAGCGGGTTCACCTGGTCGACGTTGCCGCCCAGCCGCCGCACCGCTTCGCGCATCGCCGCCAGATCGACCACCGCCGGGACGCCGGTAAAATCCTGCATCAGCACGCGCGCAGGACGGTAGGCGATCTCACGGTCAGCATGGCCGGTTTGCAGCCAGGCGACGATGGCCTTGAGGTCGTCAACCTGCACGGTGTCACCATCCACATGGCGCAGTAGGTTCTCCAACAGCACTTTCATCGATTTTGGCAACCGGTCGATATCACCCAGCTGCTTCGCTGCCAGCGGCAGACTGTAATAGTAATACTCGCTATTCAGCGCAACCAGCTTATCCATACTTGTTTCACGAAGATCGGACGACATAGCTCCTCCATTTCTTATTGTGAGTAAAACAGGGTAATTACTGAGGTCTTGTTTAAAGATACCACAAAGATAAGTTAACGATTTGATAACAACACGTTTTGCACACAACGATAGGCGGGAACAATCAACGGGAAGAAAGGATCAACACGGCCAAGGGGTTAGACAGCGCGCCAACAAAAACGCCGCAACGATGCGGCGCTTTAGCACGAAAAGGCAGGTTTACAATGGTTCAGCGGGGAAATCCATGCCCACCACCGCCAGCTGATTCTTACGGCCCTTCTTCACCTGGATGCCCATCCCTTTGTGCAGCAGATGCATCTGGCCAGGTTGAACCAGGGCTTTGGCGGTGTGAAGGCGGGTGTCGCCCGGCAGATAAAAATCGACGTCAAAGAAAAAATCATTACCGTATCGGGTGTTGGTTTGCCGACAGGACTCGAGGCGCGAGGCGATAATCTCGCCTTGCCAGCTGTCCTTGCTGAGATAGTTTTTAACCGCGGACATCTCGCTCGAGTTACCGCCGTTATTTTTAAAAATACAGTAAAAGAAAATACCCATCACGACAGGGGTGGCGATCCCCGCATACAGGAAGTACTTCGACATATCAGCCAGAGACATAAGTGTGCTGCTCCATTTTATGTAATTATAAACAACGAGTTATTCGTTACATTCAGCGTTCTGTTGCTGATATTGGTCACCTCGATATTCACCACCACACCGTTCGTTTCCGTTTTAAACGCCGTCTTTGAAAACTCTTTCAGCTTATAAGAATTTGACAAGCCTGTCAGGCTGTTGGACACGCCAACGATGCTGCTGGTTATCGCCGATGCCGATACGCTGTTGCCGGTGATACTTTCGCTGAAGGCGGTCACGGTCAGGCTGTGCAACTTGGGATTGAACACGGACTCCGGCGCTTCCAGGCTGATCTTTTCACCGCTGACAATCTTGATTTGATGCGGGCTGTAAATCGTAATGGTTCCCGCGTTGACGTTTTGCGTCCAGTCGCCGCTATTGATGTTGGTGGTAACGCCGTCTTTGATCGATTCATTGACGCCGCCTTTGATCTCGCGTGTGACGCCGCCGGTAACGTCCTCTTTATGGCCGCCGGCACCGATCTTAACCTCCCGCCCTTTATCCAGAGTCTCGGTCAGTTTGCCGGTGACATGGTGGCTTTCATTCCCGTCGATATCGCTGGTGCGGTCGCCTTTGATCGTAACCTTGTCGCCGCCGTCTTTAATGTCGAACGTCCGCCCCGCCTTGATCTCCGTTGCGACGCCGCCATTAAAATAGCCGGTTTCTTTTTGATCCACCGTGGTGGTGCGCTGGCCTTTGTAGTGGAAGGTGGCGTTGCCCGTCACTTCGTCTTGCTGTTGCTTGAGGATAGTTGTCGTCCGGTTGCCGTCGATATTGACCTGCTGGTCATTTTCCACCGAAACCTTCATATCCTTTTCGGAATGCAGCTCTACAGCCTCGCTGCCCGCCTTATCTTCGAAAAACAGATAGCTGGCATTGTCCCGGCTGCCGTCCTTACTGCGGGTCATAAAGCCCATTTGCGTCGCCGCCGCCGGCAACACCCACGGCGGCATGCTCGCTTCATTGTAGACGCGCCCGGTGACAATCGGCCGGTCCGGATCGCCGTTGATAAAGTCCACCACCACTTCATCCCCGACGCGCGGTATTTGTACCGAACCGAACCCTTGCCCCGCCCAAGCGCTCGAGACCCTTACCCAGCACGAACTGGTGTCATCCCCTTTGGCGCGGCGATCCCAGTGAAACTTCACTTTTATCCGGCCGTATTTGTCCGTCCAGATATTCTCGCCGGCGGGCCCTACCACCCTGGCCGTTTGCGGGCCATAGGTGCGCGGCCACGGCGTCACCGTCAGCGGGCGAAAAACGGTGGCGGCCGGGATAACCGTAAAGTCGATGCGATGTACCGTTTCGCCTTCTTCGCCGCTGGCGTAGCGGTTCTCGGAGAACGTGTAATCGGCGGCCGTCGTCAGGTATTCGCCGTTATCGCTGAAAAACGGGGCGTTGATCAGGGTAAAGGTGTAGCCCGGCGCCACTCCAATCGCCGTTGCGGTGCCGTGTATCTGTTGATGTTCCACCTGCCAGCGCTCCTGGCGCACGCGTGCGTAGAACTCCCCATCAGCGTGTTCGACATAGCGGCCCGGCCAATCGTAGACGTCGATGCTGCCCGGCATCGGCGAGGCCGGGTTTTGGCGTGCCTGGAACAGCCAGGCGTTCGGCTTGCGGAAGTCATAGTCGTCCAGGCCGTAAATGCCAGGCGTCACGCTGTCTTCCGGTGCCCATTGCCCGATGCCCTGTTCGAGGGTGCTGCCGCCAGACGGAGTCTGATGGTAGGGAATCGTCTCGTAGCCGCTAAACGGCTGATACTGCCCTGCCGCATCCGTCAGCACCAACGTGTGACGGCCCGCCTCATGGCGAAAGTGGTAAACGATCCCCTCCAGCTCCATGAGGCGGCTGATGAAGTCGAGACTGCTCTCCTGATACTGAACGCAGTAATCCCACACCCGATAGTGACCGGTGAGTTTATCCTCTACGTTCACCTGATATTCGCTGAGCAAAGCACGCACCGTTTGCGGCACCGTCTGGCCCTGGAAGATGCGCAGATTGCGATCGCGCTTCATCGGCCATAGATCCGATTCCACCGTCAGCGTATACACGGCATAACGCGTGCCACTTAACTCGACGGCGCTGACGGCCACGCGGGTCACCTTGCCATTGATATGGCGATCCGCTGACAGCAGCCCCGTCGGCAGAGTCACCGTGACCGGTTGCCCCAACAGCTCGCTGCGATTAATACGGGCATCGCGGCCCAGCAAGGTCAGCGTCAGCGCAAACGGCTCGGACAAGGCTTCACGGCCCGCCAGCTTCCAAAAAAGCAGGCCCTCAACGGGCAATTGGACAGAGATACGGCTGGTCATGAGATAAGCGGCTCCGGTGACAATTGGTTAGCATCACTTTAACTTCCGAGAGAAAAAAAACTCTTTGCCAGAACAAAAACGCCTCATTTTCGGAGGATTCCTAACCAGCAAGACACAGGCCGCCTCAACGCAGAATGAGGGCTATTCAGAAACTTAATGGAAATGGCAGAGGGACTTTGGTCTGGCGCAAGAGCACCGCAGCGCGTTCCCCTGGTCAAGATTGGATTAGCGCAATTTGCGAATGGGGCGGTTTATGTCGCAGGCGCTTGCTCATAAAAAACCCGGAAAGGCGCTGGCCTGTCCGGGTGTGGTTTGATGTCGTCAACGCGGGGGATTATTTGATCGGCAGCTTGATGTCTTTGAACATGGCTTCGATCTCTTCATTGGAGCGCAGCGCCACCGCGCTGTCGACCACGTCGCGCGTCAGGTGCGGCGCGAAGCGCTGAATGAAGTCGTACATGTAGCTGCGCAGGAAGGTGCTGCGGCGGAAGCCAATCTTGGTGGTGCTGTAAGTGAAGATATCGCGCGCATCCACCGTCACCAGGTCCGGATCCTGCACCGGATCCACCGCCATGCTGGCGATAACCCCTACCCCCAATCCCAGGCGCACGTAGGTTTTGATCACGTCGGCGTCGGTGGCGGTAAAGACGATGCGCGGCGTCAGGCCGGCGCGGTTGAAGGCGGTATCCAGCTCCGAACGGCCGGTGAAACCGAAGGTGTAAGTGACGATCGGATAAGCCGCCAACTCTTCAATGCTGATGCTGCTTTTGCCCGCCAAAGGATGATCGGGTTTCACCACTACCGCACGGTTCCAGTGATAGCACGGCAACATAATGAGATCGTCGTACAGGTGCAGCGCTTCGGTGGCGATGGCGAAATCGGCGGTGCCCTTGGAGACCGCTTCGGCGATCTGCGTCGGCGAGCCCTGATGCATGTGCAGCGAGACGCGCGGGTAACGCTCGATAAAGCCCTTGATCACGTTAGGCAAAGCATAGCGTGCCTGAGTATGCGTGGTGGCGACGTACAGCGAGCCTTTGTCCGGGTAGGTGTGTTCACCGGCCACGGCTTTAATGGCGTCCACCTTGGACAGCACTTCACGCGCGATGCGAATGATTTCCTGGCCTGCCGGGGTGACCTGGGTCAGGTGTTTGCCGCTGCGGGCGAAAATCTGGATGCCCAGCTCGTCTTCGAGCATGCGCACTTGTTTACTGATGCCGGGTTGCGAGGTATAGAGCCCTTCTGCCGTTGAGGAGACATTCAGGTTGTGGTTAACCACTTCCACAATGTAACGAAGCTGCTGCAATTTCATATCTTATACCATCCTAGGTTAAACACTGCGGCTTACCCGCAGCCAGGTATATCGGTGTCGCCCCGGTATGCTGAAACTCACAAGCCATAAACACCGTGTTTTACCCTGATGGTGAAGAAAACGCCGTTGTTAATAAGCTTTAATAATAAAAAAACTTTTTATATAACCACTATACCACGTTGCAGCTTCAAGTATAGATCCGCGTCACACTATGATAACGATTATTTTGCATTGGTATCAACGTGAAACGGCGGCGGTGGAGGGATAAAAGCAGCAAAGCATAGATCCGTTCTCCTCTTTTCACCAATAAAAAAACCAGCCGCCAGGGCTGGTTTTTCTTCTTGCAGGCGGAATGCGGCCTTACTTCTTGCCTTCAACCCACTTGCCGTCCACGTAAAACGCGGACCAGCCGGTCGCCTTGCCGTCTTTCTCGGAAGAGACATACTGCTGCTTGGTTTTGCGGCTGAAACGCACCAGCGTTTTATTGCCTTCGGCATCCGCCACCGGCGCATCGGCCAGGTAGCGCAGCTTCTCCGGCAGGCGATCCTTGAAGCGAGCCAGCTCTTCCACCAGCGGCGCGCGGGTTTCACGCGATTTAGGGAAGGTGTTGGCCGCCAGGAACACGCCGGCCGCGCCGTCACGCAGCACGAAATAGGCGTCGGACTTCTCGCACGGCAGCTCCGGCAACGGCACCGGATCTTCCTTCGGCGGCGCAACATCGCCGTTACGCAGGATCTTGCGGGTGTTTTTGCAGTTCTCGTTGGTGCAGCCCATGTACTTGCCGAAACGCCCCATTTTCAGGTGCATTTCGGAACCGCACTTGTCGCACTCAACGACCGGACCGTCGTAACCTTTGAGGCGGAACTCGCCCTCTTCGATCTCATAGCCGTCGCACGCCGGGTTGTTACCGCACACGTGCAGCTTACGCTGGTTATCGATCAGATAGCTGTCCATCGCGGTACCGCATTTCTTGCAGCGGCGACGGGCGCGCAGCGCGTTGGTTTCCGCGTCGTCGCCTTCAAGGATGTTGAGCACTTCCGCTTCCGGCACCAGGTTGATGGTGGTTTTGCAGCGCTCTTTCGGCGGCAGCGCATAGCCGGAACAGCCGAGGAACACGCCGGTGCTGGCGGTGCGAATGCCCATCTTGCGGCCGCAGGTCGGGCAGTCGATGCTGGTCATTACCATCTGGTTAGGCCGCATGCCGCCTTCTTCCGGATCCTTCTCCGCCGTTTCCAGCTGTTCGCTGAAGTCGACGAAGAACTCGTCCAGCACCGCTTTCCACTCGGCCTGGTTGTTGGCGACCTCATCGAGGCCGTCTTCCATGCGGGCGGTGAAGTCATAGTTCATCAGCTCGCGGAAGTTCTCTTCCAGACGATCGGTGACGATCTCACCCATTTTTTCGGCATAGAAGCGGCGGCTTTCCACCCGCACATAACCACGATCCTGAATGGTCGAGATGATGGAGGCGTAGGTGGACGGGCGGCCGATACCGCGTTTTTCCAGCTCTTTCACCAGCGAAGCTTCGCTGTAACGCGCCGGTGGCTTGGTGAAGTGCTGGCTCGGGATCAGTTTCTGCAGATCCAGTTCGCTGCCGATTTCGACGTAAGGCAGCGTGCGATCTTCATCGCCCTTGCGCAGCGCCGGCATCACCTTGGTCCAACCGTCAAAGCGCAGCGTGCGGCCCTTGGCGCGCAGCTGATAATCGCCGGCTTTCACCGTCAGCGTGGTGGAATCGTATTGCGCCGGCGTCATCTGACAGGCGACGAACTGGCGCCAAATCAGCTGATACAGCTTCTGCGCGTCCGCTTCCATGTCTTTCAGCTGCTCGGCGAGCACGTTCACGTCCGAAGGACGGATCGCTTCGTGCGCTTCCTGAGAATTCTCTTTGCTGCTGTACTGGTTTGGCGCCTTAGGCAGGTATTTGTCGCCGAAGTTGTCGCCGATATAGCCACGCACCATGTTGAGCGCGTCCTGGCTCAGGTTGGTGGAGTCGGTACGCATATAGGTGATGTGACCGGCTTCATACAGCCGTTGCGCCATCATCATGGTTTTCTTCACGCCGAAGCTCAGGCGGGTACTGGCGGCCTGTTGCAGCGTGGAGGTAATGAAAGGCGCGCCCGGCTTGCTGCTGGTCGGTTTGTCTTCGCGATCCAGCACCGTGTAGCGGGCTTTTTCCAGCAGTTTGACCGCGGCGTGAGTCTGCTCGCGGTTGACCGGTTTGAACGGTTTGTCGTGCGCGTGGGTCACTTCCATCTGCAGCGCGGTTTCACCCTTCGCCAGCAGATCGGCATGCAGCTCCCAGTACTCTTCCGGCACGAAAGCCTTGATGTCGCGCTCACGCTCAACCACCAGGCGTACCGCCACCGACTGCACGCGGCCGGCGGACAGGCCGCGGGCGATTTTTTTCCACAGCAGCGGCGAGACCATATAGCCCACCACGCGGTCCATAAACCGGCGCGCCTGCTGCGCGTTGACGCGATCAATGTTCAGCTCGCCCGGCTGTTTGAACGCCTGTTGGATCGCGTTTTTGGTGATTTCGTTAAACACCACGCGGCTAAAGCGTTTGTCATCCCCACCGATCACTTCCCGCAGGTGCCAGGCGATGGCTTCCCCTTCGCGGTCAAGGTCGGTTGCGAGATAAATGTGGTCGGCGTTTTCCGCCAACGATTTTAACTCAGCGACCACTTTTTCTTTACCCGGCAGGATTTCGTAATGCGCTTTCCAACCGTGGTAAGGGTCGACGCCCATGCGATTTACCAGCGCCGCCTTCTCATCTTTTTTAACTTTTTTCTTGGCTTTGTCTTCGGTTGAGTCAGCGCTCTTTTTGCTGGCTGAGCCACTGGTCGGCAAATCACGGATATGACCGACGCTGGACTTCACCACGTAGTCATTTCCTAAATATTTATTAATAGTTTTGGCTTTTGCCGGGGACTCAACTATTACGAGAGCTTTACCCATATTTACCTTTACCTAAATTTATTTCTTCTAAAAAGAAGTCTTTTATCTCGCCGTGCCGCGGCAATTCGTGTCTCTTTTTTATATTGCGGCAGTCTGGCAAGAGATCAACAGATTTTTTTCTTTTGGCTGCCCAACTGCTCAACCTGAACGCAAGTTGTTGATCCTGCCTGCTATTCACTCATGCCCCAGAAGTATGGCTGTGCGAGTTTTATTCATAGCGTAAACAAAACCTTCCACCCGACGCCGCAAAATCCCACACTGTACCTGATAAAAAGCGTCACGCAACCTAATTAGCACGGAAAGACCGATTTCGCCAACCGGCGGCCACCCATGGCCATCCAGACGGCAAATAAACCTTAGTCGGTTTGCGGATAAAAGCGAACCGGCGTTAGAATATGCGCAGCGTTTTTTGTTTGGAGTCTAATAAATGTACACAAATACTGCACCTATCGGCCGCGAGGCCCTGCTGGCGGAAGCAAATAACATCATCCGCCAACACGAAGATTATCTGCACGGCATGATCGCCACCGACGTTGAACAAAAAAACGGCGTTTTAGTTTTCCGCGGCGAATACTTTTTAGATGCCGACGGGCTGCCCACCGCCAAAACCACCGCCGTATTTAATATGTTTAAACATTTGGCGCATCTGCTTTCGGAAAAATACCATCTGGTCGATTGAGAAATGAAAACGGGGGCGCCAGGCCCCCGTTGATCCATACACTCACGCCGTTACAGCAGCGGTTTTTCCCCACGCTGCCACCAACGCAACAGCAAGCGATCGACGCTCTCCGCCGCGCTGCCGGTGAAACGATCCATCAGACGTTTGCGGCGCGCATAGCGCACGGCGACCACCTCGTGATTATCCAGTTCGGCGATCAGCAAATCGTCGCTGGTGCCGATGGCGTCGATCAATCCCTTCTCTTTAGCCTGCGAACCGAACCAGTGCTCACCGGTGGCGACGCTATCGATGTCCAGCGACGGGCGCTGCTCATGCACGAAGCGCTTGAACAACTCATGCGTTTCGTTCAGATCTTCGCGGAACTTCTCGCGCCCCTGCTCGGTGTTTTCACCGAACAGCGTCAGCGTGCGTTTGAACTGCCCGGCGGTGTGCAGCTCCACATCGATGTCGTTCTTCTTCAACAGGCGATGGAAGTTAGGGATCTGCGCCACCACGCCGATGGAACCGATGATGGCGAACGGCGCTGCCACGATGCGATCCGCGACGCAGGCCATCATGTAGCCGCCGCTGGCCGCCACTTTATCCACCGCCACCGTCAGGCGAATGCCGCCCTTGCGCAGGCGCTCCAGCTGCGAGGCCGCCAGACCGTAGCCGTGCACCACCCCGCCCGGGCTTTCCAGACGCAGCAGCACCTCATCCTGCGCCGTGGCTACCGCCAGCACCGCCGAGATCTCTTCCCGCAGCGACGTCACCTCGTGCGCGTCCATGCTGCCCTTGAAGTCCAGCACATACAGGCACGGCTTGCTCACTTCAACCGCGCCGGACTTGGCGCGCTGCTTTTTCAGCTTGTCGTCGGCCTTGGTCTGCTTCTTGAACTGTTTCAGCCACACCTTCTGCTCGGCGGCATCCATGCGCGCCAGACGCATATCGCGTTGCATCTCGCGATACTGTTCGCCGAGATCGGTCAGCTGCAGCTCCCCTTTTTGGCGGCTCTTGCGTTGCCCCAAACTGACCGCCAGTATGGCCAACGCGGCGATGGCCAGCACCACCGTGGCGACCTTGGCCAGAAACAGGCCATAAACAGATATAAACTCCACAGATTCCGCCTTTATTTACAGGTTGTTAGTATGCTTCTTTCCATTTTAGCCAACCACGGCGGCTGCTGTCGCGGCTAAATGAAAATTCGTTGCGTCCTGCACGTCACTATGGGGACGATTGGCCACCGAACCAAGCCACCGCCGCACCGCTTTTGTTACAAAAGAATGCCATTTCAGCCAGCTACGCATTGAAAATGCGCACGGATTAAGGCATATAACACCCATTATTCATCAATACGATGAGACAGATTCGCTGCGCGGCCCGCAGGCGGTCGAGCCTTCGCTCCCGCCCCGGCCGCGCGTTTCACCCTTGCTCCCCATTATCAGCGGGAGAACAGCCACCCAGGCGAGGATTTATCGTGCATTACCAACCCAAACAAGATCTGCTCGAACAACGTATCATTTTGGTCACCGGCGCCGGCGACGGCATCGGCCGCGAAGCGGCGCTGACCTACGCACGTTTTGGCGCCCAGCTGGTTCTGCTGGGGCGCACCGAAAGCAAACTGCAGGCGGTTCAACAAGAGATCGCGGCCCAGGGCGGCGCCCCGGCGCTGGTAGTGACGCTGGACTTGCTGCACGCCACGCCGGAGCAATGCCGGCAAATCGCCGACGATCTGGCGCGCCAGCTCCCACGGCTGGACGGCGTGCTGCACAACGCCGGCCTGCTCGGCGACATCGCACCGATGGCCGATCTGTCGATGACCATGTGGCAAGAGGTGATGCAGGTTAACGTCAACGCCACCTTTATGCTGACTCAGGCGCTGCTGCCGCTGCTGCTGAAATCCCACGCCGGTTCACTGGTGTTCACCAGCTCCAGCGTCGGGCGCACCGGCCGCGCCGACTGGGGCGCCTATGCGGTATCGAAGTTCGCCACCGAAGGTATGATGCAGGTGTTGGCCGATGAATACAAAAATCGCAATCTGCGGGTAAACTGCATCAATCCGGGGGGAACTCGCACCAAAATGCGCGCATCCGCCTTCCCGCACGAAGACAAGAACAAGCTGAAAACCCCGGCCGACATCATGCCGCTGTATCTGTATCTGATGGGCGAAGACAGCCGCCGCAAAACTGGCATGAGCTTCGACGCTCAGCCGAATCGTAAACCCGGCGCGGCCGAATAATAAGGAGGGTTTTCATGGCGGAAGATCGTCATCAACAGCGCCAGCAACGCCTGAAAGAACAGGTCGATGCGCGCATCGCCGCCGCGCAGGAAACGCGCGGCCTGCTGCTGGTGTTTACCGGCAACGGTAAGGGCAAGAGCACCGCCGCTTTCGGCACCGTCACTCGTGCGGTGGGTCACGGCATGCGCGCCGGTGTGATTCAGTTCATCAAGGGCGAATGGCCCAATGGCGAAAAGAATCTGCTGCAGCAACACGGCGTTGAGTTTCAGGTGATGGCCACCGGCTTCACCTGGGAAACGCAGAACAAGGCCGACGATACTGCCGCCTGCCAGGCGGTGTGGCAACACGGCAAGCGCATGCTGGCCGACAGCAGCCTGGATCTGGTGTTGCTGGACGAAGTGACCTACATGCTGACCTACGGCTATCTGGAACTGGAGGAGCTGAAGGCAGCGCTGCTGGGGCGTCCTGCGCACCAAACGGTGATCCTGACCGGGCGCGGATGCCATCGCGATCTGCTGGAACTGGCGGATACGGTCACGGAGATGCGGCCGGTGAAACACGCGTTCGACGCGGGTGTGAAGGCGCAACAGGGGATCGATTGGTAACACCAAGTTCTGGCCCCGAACGGGGCCAGAATGAGGGATTAACTGCGTTTGCTCGGCTTGCTCGGTTTACCCGGCTTGCTGCCCGGCGCACTGCGGCGGCCGCTGCCGGCTACCTGCGAGTGACGCTTGACCGCGCGACGGATCTGGTTAGCCTTCACGCGGCGGCGCTCACGCTCGACCGGCATCTTGCTGACCGTTTCCGGTTTCAATTCAACCAGCTCACGCAGGTAGTTGATCGCCGCCAGGTCCAGCTCAG
This sequence comes from Serratia sp. YC16, assembly GCF_009707615.1. Classification (NCBI taxonomy): domain Bacteria; kingdom Pseudomonadati; phylum Pseudomonadota; class Gammaproteobacteria; order Enterobacterales; family Yersiniaceae; genus Serratia; species Serratia sp. YC16. The sequence goes on from NZ_WLYN01000001.1 coordinate 601,139, forward strand.
CCCAACCGCCGCGCGGCAGGCCTTTCGGCAGGTCAATGTCGCCGTAGCGCACGCGGATCAGACGGCTTACCTGCACGCCCACCGCTTCCCACAGGCGGCGCACTTCACGGTTACGGCCTTCGGTCAGGGTCACGTTGTACCACTGGTTGAGACCTTCACCACCCTGGAAGCTGATGGTGCGGAAGGCGGCCGGGCCGTCTTCCAGCTGCACGCCCTTGCTCAGCTGTTTCACTTTCGCATCGTCGACCTGGCCGAACACACGTACCGCGTACTCGCGTTCCACTTCGCGGCTCGGGTGCATCAGACGGTTGGCCAGTTCACCATCGGTGGTGAACAACAGCAGACCGGAGGTGTTGACGTCCAGCCGCCCTACCGCCACCCAGCGCGAACCGCGCAGCTTCGGCAGGCGATCGAACACCGTCGGGCGGCCTTCAGGATCGCTGCGGGTACACAGCTCGCCTTCCGGCTTGTAGTAAGCCAGCACGCGGCAAACCACCTCTTCGGATTCTTTGATCGACAGGACATGACCGTCCAGACGAATTTTCATCGCCGGCGTCACTTCAACGCGATCGCCCAGTTTGGCGACCTTGCCGTCGACGCTGACGCGCCCGGCTTCAATCATGGTTTCGATTTCACGACGCGAGCCATGCCCGGCGCGCGCTAAAACTTTCTGTAACTTTTCGCTCATTGAGCAACCTCTAATGTCGCCTTCACAGGCGTCGGGGGGATAACCGCCGCGGCTGACCGCCACAGCGGTAATAATACGTTTATCAGGATCGAACCGCGCATTATACAGGCTTTCTAAGGTGTTGAAACCCACTTTATCGGCGGGGGCACCCTCAGGCGGCGTTCAATACGCCAAAAAATCCTCCACCGCCCACAGCACCGCGTCAGGCCGTTCCAGAATGCCGAGATGGGTGCGCGCCTCGCCTAAACGCACCACGGAGAAAAACGGCTGCTCGGCGGCAAACATCTGCTGCTGCCGCAGGTAGTCGTCACGGCGATCCAACGAGTAAATATGGCGGCACGGCAGCGGCGCGCTCATCCCCGCCAGGCGTTGCAGCGGCGAACCGAATTGCCGATAGGCCTGTTCGATGGCCACGCCGGCGGCGCGCCAAAGCCGGTAATCCTCCTGCGCCATCTCGACCTCCAGGTGGCGTTTGACCTCAACATGGTTGACTCCTCCCTGCCAGAAGTCAAACAAGGCGTCTCGCGCCGCCTGCCATTGTTGCGGCTGCTGCATGCGGCTTACCGCCGTAAAGAAAGCCGGCTCCGGCGGCGTCATGATCCAGTCGAGAAACACCATGCCGCGCACGCGCTGTGGCAACGCCTCGGCCAACGCCACCGCCAGCCAGCTGGCGTGCGCCACCGACAGAGTGACCACGTTGTCCAAATGCAGCGCCGTCAACAACTGACGCGCATCTTCCAGCAGATCGTCCGCCGTCAGCGACATCTCCGCCGCTTTTGACGACAGGCCGTGGCCGCGCCAATCGATGCTGATCACCCGGTAACGCTCGGCCGCCAGAGCGATGAACGGCTCGAACACGGTTTTCGGTTCACACCAGCCGGGCAGCAACACCAGCGTTATCGGCCCTGAGCCGATATCCTGATAGTCGAGCGTCACGTTGGCGCTGTGAAATACGGTCATGTTACCTCCTGCGCGTCTCTCCCCGACCCGTTCGGGGACTCTCGGGATGATAAGGTGACAGCGCAGCAGGCATTGATCTATTGAAGTTCGTGCGGAAAAGAACTCGAGCGCACCTTATGAAAAAATGCGCACCAATTGGAATAAGAAATTAATGACGCACGCAGGGATAGGCAGCTGTCAGCGCCAGCATAATCACCGACGGCGCGGAATAATGCAGCTGCTCAGGATGTTCGTTTAAATATTGCATTACCGCGTCGGCAGCTACGCCAATGCTCATCCCGGCCGCCGGGCAGATATTGCGATTGCCCTGCATGGAATAGGTATCGAATACGCCGGCGACGTATCCCATAAACATGCCGCCATTCAACGCTTCCGCCACGGTGGCTTCGCCGCTTTTATTTTTTACGTAACCGCCGGATTCCGACAGCAAGGCGCTGCCTGAATAAAAACCCGCATTTGCCATTGAGGAAAATAATAAGGCCGCTAAAAAAGAAACCTGTTTAATCATTGTTGCGCATCCTGCCCATTATCAATTCTGAAGTATTCAAGAATAGCGGCTTTCACGCGAAGTCGCGTCGTTTCGGCCGATTTTCAGATAATGGGCAAGGTGGCAACAATTTACATCAGCGGAAAGGCGCCGCGTCGCCCGCCCCTTCGCGCACCACTTCTGGCGAGGATTCGGTCAGATCGATAACCGTAGTCGGCTGTTGGCCGAGGAAGCCGCCGTGGATCACCAGATCGACCACCTTACCCAAGTGATCGTTGATCTCTTCCGGATCCGACTCGGCAAAATCATTGCCCGGCAGCATCAGGGTGGTGGACATCATCGGCTCGTTCAACGCCTCCAGCAGCGCCAGTGCGATCGGGTTCGACGGCACGCGCAGACCGATGGTTTTGCGTTTTTCATTCATCAGGCGGCGCGGCACTTCTTTGGTCGCTTTCAGAATGAAGGTGTAGTTGCCTGGCGTATTGTTTTTGATCAGGCGGAACGCCGTATTGTCAACGTGCGCATAGGTCGACAACTCGGACAGATCGCGGCACATCAAGGTAAAGTTGTGGTTGCCGTCCAATTGGCGGATGCGGCAAATGCGTTCCATCGCCGCCTTTTCTTCCAGCATGCAGCCCAGCGCATAGCCGGAATCGGTGGGATAGACGATCACCCCACCCTTGCGCAGCGCCTCTACCGCCTGGTTGATCAAGCGCGGCTGCGGGTTGTCTGGGTGAATATAAAAAAGCTGACTCATGACTTGCTCCTAAAATGATGCCCGCGCGCGTCGCCACGCGCGTAAAATCAGACCGCCTCGCCCGACTGCGGCCAATCGCGCCACACCGGCTCGACGCCGCCCGGCAACCATAGCTTGCGCCCCAGCTCGATCCACGAACAAGGCTGATGAAAATCAGAGCCTTGCGAGGCCAACAGGCGGTAATCCTGCGCGTATTTGGCCAGCTGCGTGCGCTCGTGCGGCGCCTGCTGACACTGCGCCACTTCCATGGCGTCACCGCCGTGTTCGGCGAAATGCGCCAACAGACGCTTCAACCACTTCGCGGTCAGATCGTAACGGCCCGGATGCGCCATCACCGCCTGGCCGCCCGATTGATGAATCGCATCAATGGCTTGTTCTATTGTACACCACTGCGGCGGCACATAGCCGGTTTTGCCCTTGGCCAGGTATTTCTTGAACACCTGCGCCATATTGTCCGCCACGCCGATCTCCACCAGGTAACGGGCGAAATGACCACGGGTTACCGCGCCGTCGCCCGCCAGCCGCTGGGCACCGGCATAGGCGTCGGGAATGCGCGCTTTACCCAGCCGCACGCCGATCTCTTGCGCCCGTTGGTTGCGGCGTTCGGTTTGTGCCGCCAACAGCGACACCAGCGCCGGGTGCGCGACGTCCATGCCCAGCCCAACGATATGGATCTCATGATTTTCCCACAGCGTCGAGATCTCCACCCCGTTGACCAAGCGTAACGGCAACGCCTGTGCCGCAATGGCGGCGGCGGCCTCGGCCAGCCCGGCGGTGGTATCGTGATCGGTGATCGCCAGCACGCCCACGCGCATCTCAACCGCGCGCTGCACCAGCTGCGTCGGCGTCAGGTAGCCATCGGAGGCGGTCGTGTGGCTGTGGAGATCGTACAGAGTAAAAGCGGTGGATTGAGGGTTACTGTCTGTCAAAACGGCTATCCGGCAATGGCTTGGCTTTCTATCATACCCGCGATCGGCGGCCGGACGGAAATCTATTCTTCCCCCCAGCCGTAGGCGTCAGGCGGAGGATGAATAGAATTCACGCTGACCGCTAAAACATTGTGCAAAAAGAGGGTTGACTTTGCCTCGCCGAACCAGTTAACTAGTACACAAGTTCACGGCAACGGCCGTGTCGGATGAGAGTTAACAGAGAGAGTCTGCAAATGAACAAATACATTTCTCTTCACGGTTGGTGGCGTACCTCCCTCTTGCGGGCGGTGTAATCGCGCATAGCTGTCATCTGACAATGCAGATTTCCTGAGCCCGCACTTGATGCGGGCTTTTTTATGGACAGAATTCACTGGAACCACCGATGATGAACACTAAACCACAACTGACACTGCTGAAGGCGCAAGCCAGCTACCGGGGCGACCCCACCACCATTTTCCACCAGCTGTGCGGCGCGCGGCCGGCCACCCTGCTGCTGGAGTCGGCGGAAATCAACAGCAAACAGAATCTGCAGAGCCTGTTGGTGATCGACAGCGCGCTGCGCATCACCGCGCTGGGCCACACCGTCAGCGTGCAGGCGCTGACCGCCAACGGCGCGGCGCTGCTGCCGCTGCTGGACGAAGCGCTGCCGCCCGAGGTGCGCAATCAGGCACGCCCTAACGGCCGCGAGCTGACCTTCCCGACGATCGACGCGGTGCAGGACGAAGACGCCCGCCTGCGTTCACTGTCGGTGTTCGACGCGCTGCGCACGCTGCTGACGCTGGTCGACTCTCCGGCGGACGAGCGCGAAGCCGTGATGCTGGGCGGCCTGTTCGCCTATGACCTGGTCGCCGGTTTCGAAAACCTGCCGGCGCTGCGCCAGGATCAGCGTTGCCCGGACTTCTGCTTCTATCTGGCGGAAACTCTGCTGGTGCTGGATCACCAGCGCGGCTCGGCCCGCCTGCAGGCCAGCGTTTTCAGCGAACAAGCGAGCGAGACACAGCGCCTGCAGCAGCGTCTGGAACAGCTGCAGGCCGAGTTGCAACAAACCCCGCAGCCGATCCCGCACCAAAAGCTGGAGAACATGCAGCTGAGCTGTAACCAGAGCGACGAAGAGTACGGCGCGGTGGTCAGCGAGCTGCAGGAAGCGATCCGTCACGGCGAGATTTTCCAGGTGGTGCCGTCGCGCCGCTTCTCCCTGCCGTGCCCGGCGCCGCTGGCGGCCTACCAGACCTTAAAAGACAACAACCCCAGCCCGTACATGTTCTTCATGCAGGATGATGACTTCACCCTGTTCGGCGCTTCGCCGGAGAGCGCGCTGAAATACGATGCGGGCAATCGCCAAATTGAAATCTACCCGATCGCCGGCACCCGCCCGCGCGGTCGCCGTGCCGACGGTTCGTTGGATCTGGATCTCGACAGCCGCATCGAGCTGGAAATGCGCACCGACCACAAAGAGCTGGCCGAGCACCTGATGCTGGTCGATCTGGCGCGCAACGATCTGGCGCGCATCTGCCAGGCCGGCAGCCGCTACGTGGCCGACCTGACCAAAGTAGACCGCTATTCGTTCGTCATGCATCTGGTTTCCCGCGTGGTGGGCACTCTGCGCGCCGATCTCGACGTGCTGCACGCCTACCAGGCCTGCATGAACATGGGCACCCTCAGCGGCGCGCCGAAAGTACGGGCGATGCAGCTGATCGCCGCCTCCGAAGGCACGCGCCGCGGCAGCTACGGTGGCGCGGTGGGCTACTTCACCGCCACCGGCGATCTGGATACCTGCATCGTCATTCGCTCCGCCTACGTTGAAGACGGCATCGCCACCGTGCAGGCCGGCGCCGGCGTAGTGCTGGATTCCATCCCGCAGGCGGAAGCCGACGAAACCCGTAATAAAGCCCGTGCCGTGCTGCGCGCCATCGCCACTGCGCACCATGCCAAGGAGGTGTTCTGATGGCCGATATCCTGCTGCTCGACAACGTCGATTCCTTTACCTACAACCTGGTCGATCAGCTGCGCGCCAGTGGCCACCAGGTAGTGATTTACCGTAATCAGATCGCCGCCGAGGTGATCATCGAGCGTCTGCAACAGATGGAACAGCCGGTGCTGATGCTGTCGCCCGGCCCCGGCGCCCCTTCCGAAGCGGGCTGCATGCCGGAACTGCTGCAGCGTCTGCGCGGCCAACTGCCGATCATCGGCATCTGTCTCGGCCACCAGGCGATCGTCGAAGCCTACGGCGGCCAGGTCGGCCAGGCGGGTGAAATTCTGCACGGCAAAGCCTCGGCGATCGTTCACGACGGTGAAGGCATGTTCGCCGGCATGGTCAATCCGCTGCCGGTGGCGCGCTACCACTCGCTGGTCGGCAGCAACATCCCGGCCGACCTCACCGTCAACGCCCGTTTCGGCGAGATGGTGATGGCGGTGCGCGACGACCGCCGCCGCGTGTGCGGCTTCCAGTTCCACCCGGAATCGATTCTGACCACCCACGGCGCGCGCCTGCTTGAGCAGACCCTGGCCTGGGCGCTGGCGAAGTAATATAAGGAACACGACGATGCAACCTATTCTTGAGAAACTGTACCGCGCCGAGTCGATGAGCCAGCAGGAAAGCCAACAGCTGTTCAGCGCCATCGTGCGCGGCGAACTGGAGCCGAGCCAACTGGCGGCGGCGTTGATCAGCATGAAGGTCCGCGGCGAACGCCCGGAAGAGATCGCCGGCGCCGCCAAAGCGCTGCTGGACGACGCTCAGCCGTTCCCGCGCCCTGACTATCTGTTCGCCGATATCGTCGGCACCGGCGGCGACGGCACCAACAGCATCAATATTTCCACCGCCAGCGCCTTCGTGGCGGCGGCGTGCGGCGCGAAGATCGCCAAGCACGGCAACCGCAGCGTCTCCAGCCGCTCCGGCTCCTCGGATCTGCTGGCGGCGTTCGGCATCCGCCTGGATCTGCCGGCGGAAGAAGCGCGCAAGGCGCTGGACGATCTCGGCGTGTGCTTCCTGTTCGCGCCGCAGTACCACACCGGCTTTCGTCACGCCATGCCGGTGCGCCAGCAGCTGAAGACCCGCACGCTGTTCAACGTGCTGGGCCCGCTGATCAACCCGGCGCGTCCGCCGCTGGCGCTGATCGGCGTTTACAGCCCGGAACTGGTGCTGCCGATCGCCGAAACCCTGCGCGTGCTGGGCTATCAGCGCGCGGCGGTGGTCCACGGCGGCGGCATGGACGAGGTGGCGATCCACGCCCCGACGCACGTGGCGGAATTGAACAACGGCGAAATCAGCAGCTACCAGCTCACGCCGCAGTCCTTCGGATTGGAAACCTATCCGCTGGAAGCCTTGCTGGGCGGCACGCCGGAAGAAAACCGTGACATTTTGGCGCGGCTGTTACAAGGTAAAGGCGAGCCGGCGCACGCCGCGGCGGTCGCGGCCAACGTCGCGTTGCTTCTGAAGTTATTCGGACATGAAGACCTGCGCCAAAATGCGCGGCAGGCACTGGATATGATCAACAGCGGGCAGGCCTATGAGCGTGTCATCGCACTGGCGGCAAGAGGATAAATGATGCAGGAAACCGTGCTACACAAGATTGTCCGCGACAAAGCGCAATGGATCGCGGCGCGACAACAGCAACAGCCCCTGGCCGGCTTTCAGAATGACATCGTACCGAGCGAACGCAGCTTCTACCACGCGCTGCAGGGCACCCGGACGGCTTTCATTCTCGAATGCAAGAAGGCCTCGCCTTCCAAGGGACTGATTCGCGAGAACTTTGATCCGGTGGAGATCGCCTCGGTCTATAAAGATTTCGCCTCGGCGATCTCGGTGTTGACCGACGAGAAATACTTCCAGGGCAGCTTCGACTTCCTGCCGCTGGTCAGTCAAACCGTCAGCCAGCCGGTGTTGTGCAAAGACTTTATCATCGATCCGTATCAGATTTACCTGGCGCGCTACTATCAGGCCGACGCCATCCTGCTGATGCTGTCGGTGTTGACCGACGAACAGTACCGCCAACTGGCGGCGGTGGCCCACAGCCTCAATATGGGCGTGCTGACCGAAGTGATCAGTGAAGAAGAGCTGCAGCGTGCGGTCGCGCTGGAAGCGCGGGTGGTTGGCATCAATAACCGCGACCTGCGCGATCTGAGCATCGACCTGAACCGCACCCGTCAGTTGGCGCCGCGCGTGCCGCACGGCGTGACGGTGATCAGCGAATCGGGCATCAACAACTACGGGCAGATTCGCGAGCTGAGCCACTACGCCAACGGCTTCCTGATCGGCAGCGCGTTGATGTCGGAACCCGATCTGCGCGCCGCCGTGCGCCGCGTGATCCTCGGTGACAACAAAGTGTGCGGACTGACTCGCCCGCAGGACGCCGCCGCCGCTTATCAGGCCGGCGCCATCTACGGCGGGCTGATTTTCGTCGGCCGTTCACCGCGCTATGTGGATATCACCCGCGCCCGTGAAGTGATCTCCGGCGCGCCGCTGAAGTACGTCGGCGTATTCTGCGACGCCCAGGTCGATACCGTGGCGTTGACCGTTGAGCGTCTCGGCTTGCAGGCGGTTCAGCTGCACGGTGCGGAAGACCAGGCCTATATCAGCGCCCTGCGCGCCCGTTTGCCGGCCGATTGCCGCATCTGGAAAGCGCTGAGCGTGAAAGATCGGGTGCCGGTGCGCGATCTGCAGCATGTCGATCGCTATCTGCTGGACAACGGCGCAGGCGGCACCGGCCAACGCTTCGACTGGTCGGTATTGCAAGGCGAAGACCTGACTAACGTCATGCTGGCGGGCGGCCTGCGCGCAGACAACTGCGTTGAAGCGGCCAAGCTCGGCTGCGCCGGTCTGGACTTCAACTCCGGCGTGGAGAGCGAACCGGGCATCAAAGATCCCGCGCGCCTGGCATCGGTTTTCCAAACCCTACGCGCCTACTGAATATGGCTCTACACTAATAACGGATAATAACGGGAACTCTCATGACGCTGCTTAACCCCTACTTCGGCGAATTTGGTGGCCAATACGTGCCGCAAATTCTGATGCCGGCCTTGAAACAACTGGAAGAAGCCTTTGTCAGCGCTCAGCGCGATCCGGCGTTTCAGGCAGAATTTATCGATCTGTTGAAGAACTATGCGGGCCGCCCAACGGCGTTGACGCTGTGCAAAAACCTCACCGCCGGCAGCAACACCAAGCTCTATCTGAAGCGTGAAGATCTGCTGCACGGCGGCGCGCACAAAACCAACCAGGTGCTGGGCCAGGCCCTGCTGGCCAAACGCATGGGCAAAACCGAGATCATCGCGGAAACCGGCGCCGGTCAACACGGGGTCGCCTCCGCGCTGGCCTGCGCGTTGCTCGGCCTGAAATGCCGCATCTATATGGGTGCCAAAGACGTCGAGCGCCAGTCGCCGAACGTGTTCCGCATGCGGCTGATGGGTGCGGAAGTGATCCCGGTGCACAGCGGCTCCGCCACGCTGAAAGACGCCTGCAACGAAGCGTTGCGCGACTGGTCCGGCAGCTATGAAACCGCGCACTATATGCTCGGCACCGCCGCCGGTCCGCACCCGTATCCCACCATCGTGCGTGAATTCCAGCGCATGATCGGCGAAGAAACCAAAGCGCAGGTGCTGGAGCGTGAAGGCCGTCTGCCGGATGCGGTCATCGCCTGCGTCGGCGGCGGCTCCAACGCCATCGGCATGTTCGCCGATTTTATCGATGACGCCGAAGTGGGCCTGATCGGCGTGGAACCCGCCGGTCTGGGCATCGAAACCGGTCAGCACGGCGCGCCGCTCAAGCATGGCCACGTCGGCATCTACTTCGGCATGAAAGCGCCGATGATGCAAACCGACGAAGGCCAGATTGAAGAGTCCTATTCGATCTCCGCCGGGCTGGACTTCCCGTCCGTCGGGCCACAGCACGCCTACCTGAACAGCATCGGCCGCGCAGAATACGTGTCAATCACCGACGACGAAGCGCTGGAAGCGTTCAAGGCGCTGTCGCGCCATGAAGGCATCATCCCGGCGCTGGAATCTTCGCACGCCCTGGCGCACGCGCTGAAAATGATCCGTGAAACGCCGCAGAAAGAGCAGATCCTGGTGGTCAACCTGTCCGGCCGCGGCGACAAAGACATATTTACCGTTCACGACATTTTGAAAGCACGGGGAGAAATCTGATGGAACGTTATCAGCAACTGTTCACGCGTCTGGAAAGCAGCAAGGAAGGCGCATTCGTCCCGTTCGTCACGCTGGGCGATCCCAACCCGGCGCTGTCACTGCAGATTATCGACACCCTGATTGAAGCCGGCGCAGACGCGCTGGAGCTGGGCATCCCCTTCTCCGATCCCCTGGCGGACGGGCCGACGATCCAGAACGCGACGCTGCGCGCCTTCGCCGCCGGCGTCACCCCGACCCAGTGCTTCGAGATGCTGGCGGCCATCCGCCAAAAGCACCCGACCATTCCTATCGGCCTGCTGATGTATGCCAATCTGGTGTTCCATAAAGGCATCGATGCGTTTTACCAACGCTGCGCCGAAGTGGGCGTGGATTCGGTGCTGGTCGCCGACGTGCCGTTTGAAGAGTCTGCGCCGTTCCGCGCCGCCGCCGCGCGCCACGGTATCGCGCCGATCTTCATCTGCCCACCGAACGCCGATGACGAGCTGCTGCGTGAAATCGCTTCGCACGGCCGCGGCTATACCTACCTGCTGTCGCGCGCCGGAGTAACCGGCACCGAAAGCCGGGCGCAGCTGCCGCTGCATCATCTGGTGAACAAGCTGCGCGAGTACCACGCCGCGCCGCCGCTGCAGGGCTTTGGCATCTCCGAACCGGAGCAGGTGAAGGCCGCGCTGCAGGCCGGCGCCGCCGGCGCGATCTCCGGCTCGGCCATCGTCAAAATCATCGAACAGCACCATGCCAACCCGGCGGAGATGCTGGCTAAACTGGCGACCTTCGTCAGCGCGATGAAGCACGCCACCCGGGCATGATCCTCTTTGGCGAGCGCCCTGCCGGCGCTCGCTTTAACAGCTTGTTTCCCTTCAAAGTTTGTTCCATTTATTTACCGCAAAAATTTGAACAAACCGCCGTCTTGTCTCACAATGAACTTTGTTCGCTATGCATTTCTTCGTTTGATTTGGGGAATGCGCTCGCAGTGGCGATACACCGTCGCGAGTTTTAACCATAACATTGCATGGAGAGTAATTTATGAAGCTTTTTAAAACCCTTTCGGCCTTGTGCATGGCAGCCGTTGTGGCGGTCGCGGTGAGCGCTTGCGCGCCGACGGCAAAATCTGAGGGAACGGGCGGCTATATCGATGACACGGTGATCACCACCAAAGTGAAATCGGCGCTGCTGGCGGATAAAAACATTAAGTCGCGCGAGATCAGCGTGGAAACCTTTAAAGGACGCGTTCAGCTGAGCGGTTTCGTGACGTCCAGCGATGACGCCAACCGTGCGGTGCAGGTTACTCGCGGCGTTGCCGGCGTGAAATCCGTTGACAACGTAATGCAGCTTAAATAATACCGACAGGGAGGCCTTGCGCCTCCCTGCTTACGGCTTTGATCAGAAGCGGTAACCCGCCCCGAACATGAACACCCACGGATCCAGACGCGTATCGAAGCTGTGGTGCCCACCATTCGCATCGTTGAAGCGAGTTTTGGTTTCGATGTTCATCCACCACACCGACATGTTCAGCATCCAGTGTTCATCCAGGTTGTAATCCAGACCGGCCTGCGCCGCCACACCCCAGGAGTCTTTCAGATCGAGGTTGCTCAACCCGGCGCTTTTACCGTAGTCGTTGAACTTCTCGTCGAAGAAGGTGGTGTAGTTAACGCCGACGCCCAGGTAAGGACGCAGTTTGTCCTGCTTGTCGCCGAAGTAGTATTGCGCCATCAGCGTTGGCGGCAGTTGGTGAACGGTCGCCAGATCGGTGCCGCCCAGCGTCACCTTGTGGCGGAACGGGGTTGCGGCCAACAGCTCAACGCCAATGTTGTCCGTCACCATATACCCGAAGGTCAGGCCGAGCTGAGTGTTGTTTTTCGCATCCAGCGAACCTAAGCCCAGCACGTTGTCCGACCCCGCATTCGGGCGTACCGTCGCGGTACCCGCGCGGAACAGGAAATCACCAGCCTGATGCGCACTTGCCAACATAGGCGCCATCATCGTCGCCAATACCACCAGAGTTGTCTTTTTCATTATCCATTCCATTTGTGTGGTTAATCTCTCGGGGAGGAATATACCTACTTTCGGGTATTTGTGATCCCATCGAGATCACATCTTATGTGTAAAAATTTAAAATCCTACTAAAAACAAGGTTACCTAACCGCTTAATAAATCAAGGATTGATCTGCATCAAAAAATCGATTTTGTTGCAAATTATCTACATGTTCAAATTTCAGTTGCGGAGAAAAATGCGGCTGAGGTAATTTCGTTTTCCGTGTTGGTTTTGGTTGGTGCCGTAAGGAGTCGGCGGGCAATCAAGATGAGCGAAATCCTTAATCCCTGTGTCAGCTGCGGCGCATGCTGCGGTTATTTTCGAGTGTCATTCTATTGGGCCGAAGCCGAAGACGGCGGCGGCACCGTCCCTCTTTCCCTAACGGAGCCTTTGACCCCGTTCCTACGCTGCATGCAGGGGACCAACAGCAAGTCCCCACGCTGTACCGCATTGGACGGCGAGATCGGCACCGCCGTGTCCTGCTCGATCTACCTCAATCGGCCCAGCCCGTGCAGAGAGTTCGATCAGTCCGGTGAAAACGGCCTGCGCAACGAAGCCTGCGATCGCGCTCGCGAACGCTACGGCCTGCCGCCGTTGCCGGTGCCCTTGCCGCTTTCGCTGCCTGAGACGACGATCGTTGAAGAAATAGGCGTAGTGCAATTCGCGGGGTGCCACAGCGGCGTGGAACAGGGTACAATCACCCACTGATTTATCTCTGTTTTCCCGACGCCAAGGAGTCTGCATGCCTATCACGGCCAACGCTTTGTACCGTGACAGTTTTAACTTTTTACGCAACCAACTGGCCAGCATCCTGATGCTGGCGCTGTTGACGGCGTTTATCTCCGTGCTGCTGAATCAGGCCTTCAGCCCCGATGCCGAACAGTTGGCGACGCTCGCGGCCACCACCAGCGATTTCGCCTCGTCTACCGGCATGGGCATTCAGGAAGTGATCCAGCAGATGACGCCGGAACAGCAGATGGTGCTGCTGAAAGTGTCGGCCGCCGCCACCTTCTCCGCTCTGGTCGGCAACGTGCTGCTGGTCGGCGGGATGCTGACGCTGATCCGTCTGGTGTCGCAAGGGCAACGCACCAGCGCCCTGCGCGCGCTCGGCGCTTCGGCGCCCGATCTGCCTCGCCTGTTGCTGCTGCTGTTTATCTGCACCCTGCTGATCCAGCTCGGCCTGACGCTGTTTGTGGTGCCGGGCGTGATCATGGCGATCGCCTTCGCGCTGGCGCCGGTGATCGCCTCCGTCGACAAAAAAGGCGTGTTCGCTTCGCTCAAGTTGAGCAGCAAACTGGCCTTCGCCAATGCGCGCGTGATTGTGCCGGCGATGATGCTGTGGCTGGCGGCCAAGCTGCTGGTGCTGTTCCTGGTGAGCCATCTGTCGGTGCTGACGCCGAACGTCGCCAGCGTAGTGTTGACCGCGTTGAGCAACCTGGTATCCGCCCTGCTGCTGATCTATCTGTTCCGTCTGTATATGCTGCTGCGCGGCTAAGGCCGGCGCCACCAAAACCCAAGGGGCACGCTTCGGCGCGCCCCTTTTTTTGTTTACCCCGCCGTGGCGGCTTCCGCCTGCTCCTTACTCTGAATCAGCTTCAGCGCCAGATACAGGTCCGGCACCAAAATCAGCTCTTTGTCACGCCCCAATCGGTTGATGCGGAACCAGCGCGTCAGTTCGGTGCGGCGCCCCGCCAGTACCAGCTTAACGTTACGCTGCAATAGGTCGCGTTTCAGTTCGTCGATGGACGCCAGTACGCTGATGTCGGCATGGGTAAAGCTGGCCACCGCGTCCACCACCACCCAGCGCGGCTGGAACGGCGTGCCGTCGACCAAATTGAGGATGCGGCGTTTAAAATACGCCACGTTGAAATAGGTTAGCGGCGAATTGAAGCGGTACATCATGACGCCAGGCACCGCCTTCACGCCATTGTTGTTGCCCATGGAATGGATCATGCCTTCGTCGTTGACCCCCAGCAGCTGTTCCGTCGGCCGGAAGACGGTGCGCAGAAACTGCATCAATCCGAGCAAGACCGCCAAGCCGATACCGCTGATCACCCCCACCAGCAGCACGCTGAGGAAGGTAAACAGCGCCAGGCGGAAAGCCTGAGCGTTGCGACGGCGCAAGACCCAGATGCCGCGAATGTCCAGCAGCGACCAGGCCGCATACATCAGCACCACGCCCAATCCCGCCACCGGAATAAACTGCAGCGGCGCCATCAGGAACAGCAAGACGAAGGCGATTACCGCTGCGGCGATGATCGACACCAGCTGGCTCTTGCCACCGTTGGAGTCATTCACCGCGGTGCGCGAGTCCGCACCGCTGATGGCGAAACCTTGCGACAGCGCCGAAACGATATTCACCAGCCCCAACGCGCGAAACTCGGCGTCGGCGTTGACCTCATAACCGTTCTTGGCGGCGAAGCTGCGGGCAGTAAGCATCATGCTGACAAAGCTCACCACCGCCAGGTTGAGCGCCGGGATCACCATGTCGCGCAGCAAACCAGGCTGAAAGTCCGGCCACTGGACGATCGGCAACACGCCGCTGAAGCCACCCACCGTCACCACGCCATGCTGCTGCAAGCCGCCGGCCCAGGTAACGAACGCCGCCAGCACGATGGCGAACAGCGGCGCCGGCCAGTTAGGCCGCCATTTTTTGAATCCAAGCAGCGTCACCAACGTCAGCAGCGACACCGCCATCGTCAGCCAATCGCTGTGCAGCAGGTTACTCGGCAGCGCGTAGATGCGTTCGATCAGCTGCGCCTGATGCACCGTGAACCCCAACACCTTGCCGATTTGATCGACGATAATGGTCAGCGCCACGCCGTTCAGCAGCCCGCTGAGGATCGGCCGCGACAGCAGATCCGCCAACGCCCCCAGCTTGAACCGGCTGGCCAGCAGGCACCATCCCCCCATCATGGCGGTCATCATGATGGTCAGTTGCCAATGGCGTTCCATATTGCCCGCCGCCAGCGGCGTCACCACCGCGGCGATCACCGCACAGGTGGCGGCGTCGGGCCCGACGATCAGCTGGCGTGACGAACCGAACAGCGCATAGGCCACCATCGGCAAGATACAGGAATAGAGCCCGACTACCGGGCTGACGCCGGCCAGCTCGGCGTAGGCGATGGCCACCGGCAAGGCGACGGCGGCAACGGAAAGACCGGCGCGAATATCCGGCTTGAGCCAACCGCGTTGATACCCCAATAAATGCGTCAAACCAGGCGTCAGGGCCTGGAGAGATTTCCACTGCATGCTGTTTTCCGCGGTAAATTATCTGGTTATTATGACACTTACTATGCGACCTGCGGCCGGCTCTGGCAATGCAACCGTGCTTTCTTGCGTAAGTTTATGCAAATTCCTGCTTTCGCGGCAGAAATCCGCCGGCCAAACGCCGATAATCGGCAACGTCCGGCGGTACACAGAGCCCGCTGAATCCGGTATAGTCGGCCGATGAACAGATGATGGATTGATTTATGAAGCAGTTTCTTGATTTTCTCCCGTTGATTGTCTTTTTCGCTTTTTACAAACTGTACGACATTTACGTCGCCTCTGGCGCGTTGATCGTCGCCACCGCACTGGCGCTGGTGTTCACCTGGGTGAAATACCGCAAGGTTGAGAAGATGACGCTGATCACCTTCCTGATGGTGTTGGTGTTCGGCACCCTGACGCTGGTGTTCCACAACGATTTGTTCATCAAGTGGAAAGTGACGGTGATTTACGCGCTGTTCGCGCTGGCGCTGCTGATCAGCCAGTGGGTGCTCAAAAAGCCGCTGGTTCAACGCATGCTGGGCAAAGAGCTGACGCTGCCGGACAAAGTGTGGAGCAACCTCAACCTGGCCTGGGCGGTCTTCTTCCTGGCCTGCGGCCTGGCGAATATCTATGTCGCTTTCTGGCTGCCGCAAAGCGTCTGGGTCAATTTCAAAGTCTTTGGCCTGACGGTGTTGACGCTGGTATTCACCCTGCTTAGCGGTATCTATATTTACCGGCACATGCCGGCAGAACAGAAAAAATAGTTACAAATTTGTTAATGCCTGCGGCGCTTGCCGCGGGCAGTATGAAGTGATTCCCTCCTTTTAAAAGCAGACTGCTATGACACAACAACGACCTTTACCCAGCGGCGAGCTGGTGCTGCGCACGCTGGCGATGCCGGCTGATACCAATGCCAACGGCGATATCTTCGGCGGCTGGCTGATGTCGCAAATGGATATCGGCGGCGCCATCCAGGCAAAAGAGATCGCCGAAGGGCGCGTGGTGACCGTACGCGTAGACGGCATGACCTTCCTGAAACCGGTGGCGGTAGGCGACGTGGTTTGCTGCTATGCGCACTGCATCCGCACCGGGCGCAGCTCGATCACCATCAATATCGAAGTGTGGGTAAAGAAAGTCTCTTCCGCTCCGATCGGTCAGCGCTATCGCGCGACAGAAGCGGTGTTCACCTATGTGGCAGTCGATGCGGAAGGCAACTCGCGCGCGTTGCCAGACGGTAAAATTAATTTCCGCGTCGGCTTCGAAGAGTAAGCCGGCGGAGATACCGCAAATGCAAAAAGGGTCGCCGAGGCGACCCTTTTTTTCTTTGATGGTGACCGAACTCAGTTCAATTCGGTCGTGCCGTTCAGCTTGAAGCGGATAGTCACGGTGCGATCTTTCGCTTCCTTGGCTTCATACCGCCATTTGCGCATCGCCTGCTTCACTTCACGCTCAAACATATTGCGCGGTTCCGCCGACAGGATGCGCACGTTGCTCACCCGGCCGTCGCTGTCGATATCGAACTGTACCCGCACATTACCTTCGATCTGCAAAGCCTGGGCTCGCGGCGGATAGAGCGGGTTAGCGCGGCTGATCGGCCTTGGCCCAACCTCGCGCGAGTTGCCCTGCACCGGCGCGGCAGGCGCCTGTTTCACCGGCGCTTTGTCGATCGGCTTGGCCGGCGAATCGTTGTTGAACGGCGACGGCTCGCGCGGCTCGACTTTCTTCGGCTCCGATTTAACCGGTTTTTCTACCTTCGGCTTTGGCTTAGGCTTCGGTTTCGGCTTGACCGGCTCCGGCTTCACGATCGCCTTTGGCGGCGGCTCCACAATGGGTTCCGGTTCTGGCTCCGGCTCAGGTTCAACCTGCGGCGGTTCCGGCTCGGCCGGCGCCGGTGGCGGCGGTTCGGCCATCGCGGCGGTGTTGACCATCATGACGCTGATCGGCGCGTCCTCTGGCTTCGGCAGCTCCACCACTTCCTTTACCGAAGCGTAAAGCAACCCCGCCACCAGGGCGCTGTGCAAGCCTACGGACAAAACAAAAGGCACGGATATACGGCGATTAAGGAACATCTTTTTTAGCGGCATAATGATTCTGTTTCCTCTGGTTCGCCAAGTTTAAATGCAAATAGCAATCATATTCAATAACGAAAGGCAAACTATCGCTTTAATCGTCAGTATCCGCAGCGAAAACCAGCAAACTCATAAGGATATTAACCTGGCCGTTGCTTTTTAACCGCCGAATCAACACGCTTCATTAACGTTTGGCCGAGCGCTAAAAATAAAAAACCCGCCGTAGCGGGTCGATTGCGGTGATTAAGCGTTATTCTTCATCGCCATAGTAGAGCACGCCCAGCTTAATCAGCGGCCGCCCCTGCGCTTTGCGATGCAGGTTGGTGTCGCGCAGCGAATAGACGCAGCCGCAGTATTCCTGCTGATAGAAGCGTTCGCGTTTGCTGATCTCTATCATGCGCGACGAACCGCCCTTCTTGCGCCAGTTGTAATCCCAATACACCAGATCGGGATACTTTTCCGCCGCCCGGACGCCGCAGTCGGTGATCTGCTGCATGTTCTTCCAGCGCGAGATACCCAGCGAGCTGGAGATGGTGTCGTAACCATGCTCATGCGCATACAGCGCCGTGCGCTCGAAACGCATATCGAAGCACATGGTGCAGCGAATGCCGCGCTCCGGCTCATGCTCCATCCCTTTGGCGCGAGCGAACCAGTTGTCGGTGTCGTAATCGGCATCGATAATCGGCACCCCGTGCTGCTCGGCGAAACGGATATTCTCTTCTTTGCGCAACAGATACTCTTTTTGCGGGTGAATGTTGGGGTTATAGAAGAAAATGGCGTATTCGATCCCGGACGCCTGGATCGCTTCCATCACCTCGCCGGAACAGGGCGCGCAGCACGAATGCAGCAGCAGTTTGCTTTTGCCCGCAGGCAAATCGAGTTTTTCCCTTACCAGTTCCGTCATATCCTCACCTCAATGGCATATCAGTTTAAGCGCGCCGCACTATACGAATAAAAAGTAGCGGCTTCAAGGCATAAGCGCCAATCCGCCGGGAAATTCGCCGCGCGCCGTTCCCCTGCCGCGTCTTTTGCGCTACCTTGATAGCACCGTTTTATAGCCATGATTTTAAAGGTGAAACATGCTTTATCTGATCTACGCGCAAGACGTCCCCAACTCGCTGGAAAACCGCCTGGCGGTGCGCCCGGCGCATCTGGCGCGCCTGCAGGCGCTGCGCGACGCCGGCCGCCTGGTGGTCGCCGGCCCTAACCCGGCCATCGACAGCAACGATCCCGGCGCCGCCGGCTTTACCGGTTCAACGGTGATCGCCGAGTTCGCTTCGCTGGCGGAAGCCCAGGCCTGGGCGCAGCAGGATCCCTATATCGCCGCCGGCGTCTACGCCGACGTGACGGTGAAACCGTTCAAGCAGGTATTCTGACCTCATTACCTGACCGGGAGCGGCGTACCGTTCCCGGATCAATGTGTGCTCTCGTCCGCCCTCATCGGTAGAAAAAATGCC
Source organism: Serratia sp. YC16 (assembly GCF_009707615.1). NCBI lineage: Bacteria > Pseudomonadati > Pseudomonadota > Gammaproteobacteria > Enterobacterales > Yersiniaceae > Serratia > Serratia sp. YC16. The sequence goes on from NZ_WLYN01000001.1 coordinate 619,905, forward strand.
TTCCCTTCGGGCGCTGTAGCGCCGCCTGCCTATACTCTTCTGAACCCGCGGCATCGCCGCGTACTCCTGGAGATCGACCGATGCGACTCGATGTTCACGCTCACCTGTGGAGCACAGAGTATCTGGATCTTTTGCAATCTCATGGCCTGCACGAAGTCGCCGCCTATCGGCAATTGGGCGCCGGCCGCAGCGATCGCGAGCTGGCAGCCCGCTTCGCCCTGCTGGACAGCGCCGGCATCGACATGCAAATCTTGTCGGCGACGCCGCTGTCGCCGCACCTGGAAGACGAACAGGCGGCCGTTGATGCCGCGCGCCGGATCAACGATGAATATGCAGAGCTGGCAGCGCGTTATCCCACCCGCTTCCGGGCCATCGCTTCTTTGCCGCTGCCGCACATCAACGCTGCGTTACGCGAGCTGGACAGAGCCTTGACCCAGCTCGGCATGCTGGGCGCCTGCATCACCACCTCAATACTCGGGCTCTCTATCGCCAACCCGCTGTTCGAGCCGCTCTATCAGGAACTCAACCGCCGCCGCAGCGTGCTGGCCATTCATCCCGCCGGCCGCGGCGCGCACTCGCCGCTGATCGCCGATTACGCCTTGACCTGGTCGATCGGTGCGCCGATCGAAGACACGATCGCCGCCATGCACTTTATCCTCAACGGTATCCCTCTACGCTTTCCGGAGATGAAAATCATCGTTCCGCATCTGGGCGGCCTGCTGCCAATGACGCTGGAACGCCTCGACCAAACCGTCGCGTGGGAAGCGCCGGATACGCCGGAACCCCCGAGCCGCGCCGCCCTGCGCATGTGGTACGACACGGTAGGACACGATCAGGTGCCTGCGTTGCAAGCGGCAGCAGCGACATTCGGCACCGAGCGGCTGCTGTTCGGCACCGATTTTCCGTTCCAGCCGGGCGAGCTGTTTCAAACCACGGTGGACTACATCCGGCGTGCCGGATTGCCGGAGGAAGAAGCGAGCGCCATTTTGGATCGCAATGCGGCTGCGCTGTTTGGGCTGGGTGCGGACTGAAGATCCGTCCTCATTCCATGTCGCACCCCCCCGTAATAACGGGATGTGCGACATGTCGTGAACCGGTCAATGTTAGGAAACTGCGTCAGACCTGTCGCAGGTAAACATCCGTAATGCGCAGGTCAAAGTTGCTTTTCATTTCGGTGACGTCAATAAGCAAGAAAGCGTGCGTAGCCCAGTCCGGCGCTCGCTCGAAGGCGGGAGGCTGCGTAGGATAACCCTGCATTTGGCCTGGGATGATAACGCTCTTCAGATCGGATTCATTGCCGCTAAATTGATAGGTGTAAACGTGACCGGTTTGCTGCTTGAGAATTTGGGGTTCCACGTCTTGTTGCGGACCATATTCACGCAGCTTCGCCCATAGGATTTTGACCTGGCAGAGTTGCCCATCACCCGCGTAAGTGTTGGCGCGAACATGGTGAATAACGCTGCCGTAACCTTTCAGGCTGATGGTTCCCAGCACCGCCTGGAACACACCATTACCAGCGGCCGCGTTGCGCCCCAATGAAACGAAACCGGCCTGGCGAATAAGGCTGAAATTGGTGCTGTTAGTCGTACCCCACCCGTAGCGAGATTTACGCACCGTATTAACGCCTCCCGGCGGCAGAACCCAAACTTCCTCAGTCCATTTGTCGCTACCGTTGCTATACGTCGTGCCATCCAGCCAATTGTCCTGTACGGCGGTATCGGTTCGCACCTGAGTTAACAGATAAGGCCAGGAAATGGGCAGTTGCGTGTTGTGCAGCGAGACAGAACCTGTGCCATCAATCCAGCCGCTGACGTTAGCATCACCGCCTTGCTGCATCTCGCCAATATTGACCTTATCAAAGACTACCCTAGCCAGACTGCCGACATAGAAGGGATTGGAGGTTGTCGGATAGGTCGTTGGGCTGCCGCCGGCTTTGAAGGTAAACAGACCGCCGATAACGTTGACTTTGCAACTTTTGGCATCCGGGATATTCAGGATGTAATTTTGCGGTCCATAACCTTCAACGTGACAATCACGGAAAATATGTTGCCCCCCCTCGATATGCATATACTTTCCGACATGACTGGTTGGGGTTTGCGGCCCGTTTTTACCGTAAATGTAATCGAAGGAACAGTTGAAGAAATAACTATACCCTCCCATCAATTTCACGCCACAGTTGCTCTGACCGAAGACGCAACTGTGGAAGTTCATCTCTTCGCCGGAATTGAAAGTATTGTCCGGGAAGTAGTAGCAAATGTCGCAGTGATTGAAACTAAAGCCGTACATACGCAGAAAGTAGAAATCGATGGTGCCGGTAATGCCATAAGCAAAACCTTCGATACCGCCGCCAATAAAGGTCAACGAATTGCGTCCATAGTTTGCCGAGAATGAAGTAGAAAACGTCATGCCATCGACAAAGGAATTGGGGCCAGGTCCCATCATGCGCAGATTTTTCACGCTGAGATTACCTTGGGTATATCCGGCGCTGTTTTGCCATTGAATGGCGGCTTTCCGCTTGACGTTATCGCCCGGAGTCATGGCGCTAAAATCCAGCAACGCACCGGAAAAATCGTAATCAACAGTTTTCAAATCCAGGTTCAGCGTTTTCGTGCATTTGAATTGCCCGCTACCGAACTGCAGATTACCGTTTTTCAACACGCGTGAGCCGCTGGAGACAGCCTGCGAACTGGCATAGTCGTGAGCAGCCTGAATTGCAGCGGCATCCTCTGAAATACCATCACCTTTCGCACCGAACATATAGGGCGACACCGTACCGGCAACATCCAGGACGCGTACCCATAACCAACCGGCGTTGGGGCGGATGAACATACCGCCGTCATCCATCGCTGTCGATTGTGCTTTGGCGACGAAGGTGCCACCACCGGTTGGCTGGCGATTGCTGACGTTCCAATCGCCGTAGTATGCAGTCACAGCGATCAATTCGCCTGCAGCGGTAGGCAGAGTGTTTCGTAGCGTGGCGATATCAGGGCAAGTATTCATCATGTTATCCTCATAGTTTTACTGTATTTATATACAGCCAAGTAACTCTATGAGTGGATGAACCTTGCATCAATAGCAGGGATGTTGTGCTCTTGACCCGCGAACATAGCGGTCTATCTGGTGTACCGCCTCTTTCTGTTGCATTTATCGCTCATACAAAGGCGGCAGCCGTCAGATGACTAATTTGCCCCGCACCACCACCTTGCCCGGCTTGATCTCAGGATCGGCAATGCGGCGAATCGCCAGATTCAACGCCTGCCAGGCGATCTCCTGCAAATCATGCGACACGCAAGGGAAATGAAAACCATAGATCCCGGCATGCGAAACCTCATCGATGCTGAACAGCGACACCTCCTGCATCAACGGCAGCCGATGTTCGATGCAGGCCTTGATGATGCCCAGGGAGATTTGGTTGTTGCAGCCGACGAAAAAGTCCGGGGCGCGGTTGTTGGCCAGCCAACGGCTCGTCTCTTGCCAGGCGACATCCATAAAGAAATCGGCGTACAGCACTTCCAGCGACGCCACTTTGCCTTGCAAAGCCGCTTGCAATCCAGTGACCCTGTCACGCGCCACGTTGGAATTCTCCGGCCCGGAGACCACCACTACCCGCTGCGCCTGCTGTTCCAGCAGCCAACGCCCCGCCTGGAGACCGCAGTCCAGGTTATCGATATACACCCCGCTGCAATGGCGGCTGTCCAATTCCCTATCGATCAGCACCACCGGGATATTGAGCGTTTCCAAGCGTTTCAGATAGGAAGGCTGGTACAAATGATCGTTGGAAATGACCGATAGAATGATCGCATCGACGTTGTAGCCAATGAGTTTGTCGATGATTCTGTCTTCGCTTTCCTGAGACTCATAGGAGTCGAACACCAGGGTGTCGTACCTCATTTTTTGCGCTTCGAGCGTCATCAGGCGCGTCAGGCCGCCAAAGAATGGGTTGGCCATATCAGGATTGACGATACCGATGGTTCTGCTGCTTTTCGCTCGCAGATTGCGCGCGGCGGCATTGACCACGTAACCGAGTTCGGCGGCAGTCTCGCGAATTCTCCTCAACGTTTCCGGATGGACCTTGTCCGGCTGTGAAAACGCCCGCGAAGCGGTTATTTTGCTGACATTCGCCTGTGCGGCGACGCTGGCCAGCGTCGCTTTCCGTCCTCGATCCACTGCCAAATGCAGCTCCTTAGCTTGAAGATATCATTTTGTACCATTCTCGGCATCATGACAGAACTTTGCCCATGGCGCTAATGGTTTACGCCTGCAAGGCGGTTAATGCGCGGATCGGTAAAAATATCCAGCTCGTCGCGGCTCTCGGAAGAGAACTCGGAGACCACCGCGCCCTGCTTTCCCGCCTGAAACCAGTGCCGGGTGTTGGGGGCGATGGTGTATTGCTCACCCGGCCGCAGAAGGATATAGCGATCGCAGGTATACCACTGCTCCGCCCCTGCGGGCACCCGACATGCCAACTCACCGCCGCGATCGTTGGGCGTCAGGTTTTCATCATCGACAAACAGAAATACCTCCCCCCAACGGCAACGAAAAGTCTCTTGCTTACCGGGCGTGCCGGCGAAAGGCGGATGCAAATGCTCTGGGCAGGTCTGCCCCGGAAAGAGCACCAACTCTTTCGCACAATACCGGGGGGAGTTGACGTAAGTCAGCAGCTGCAATCCCGACACGGGATAGTCAGCCAGACCAAAGGTTGCAATTTCAATACGTTGCTGCTCGTCTTTCGTCAGGACAATGTCCGCCTGGCGCAAATATTCCAGCGTGGCGGCTTTGGCGTTTTGTTGTTTGTTCATCATTTTCCCTGCAAAGTAACGGTATCGATATCAACACGCCGATATTAAAACCGTCATTGCCCCGCCGGTTTTGTGACCGCCATCTCCATATTGAATAACAACCCCCCAGCAAAATTAACTCTCGTCGAGCAATTCCAACATTGATCACAGTTTAACCACCCGCTTTGGCCCACTATCGCCGCATTGAAATGATATCGTTACCATAAAAATGATTCACCAGGAGGCAATATGAAAGCATTAGTGTTGGCCAAGGCGGGGCAAATCGCTATTGAGGACGTCCAGCTGGCCGAGGCGCTGGGGCCCGATGATGTGCAGATTAAAATTCATTCCGTAGGTATCTGCGGCAGCGATGTGCACTATTACCAGCATGGCCGCATTGGCCCGTTCGTGGTTAACGCCCCGATGGTGCTCGGCCATGAAGCTTCCGGCGTGGTGCTTGCGACTGGCGAAAATGTCACTCACCTCAGCGTCGGCGATCGCGTTTGCATGGAGCCCGGCATTCCCGATCTCAACTCGCCCCAAACGCGCGCCGGTATTTACAACCTTGACCCGGCCGTTCGCTTCTGGGCAACGCCGCCGGTGCACGGCTGCCTGCGCGAAACCGTCATCCACCCCGCCGCGTTCACGTTCAAATTGCCGGACAACGTCAGTTTTGCTGAAGGCGCCATGGTTGAGCCCTTGGCTATCGGTATGCAAGCGGCCACCAAAGCCGGGATTAAACCCGGCGACATCGCGCTGGTGATCGGCGCCGGGCCGATCGGCGTGGTAACGGCCCTTGCCGCACTGGCGGGCGGCTGTTCGGACGTCATTATTTGCGACCTGTTTGACGAGAAACTCGCGGTGGCGGCCAGCTACGAAGGGTTGCACGCCGTCAATATCAAAACCGGCGACCTGGCGGGGAAAGTGGCCGCGCTCACCAGCGGCAACGGCGCCGATGTCGTGTTTGAATGCAGCGGCGCAAAACCGGCTATCGCAACGCTGGCTGAGCATGCGGCGCCGGGCGCGACCGCGGTGCTGGTCGGCATGCCGATCGACGCTGCGCCGATGGATATCGTCGCGGCGCAGGCCAAGGAAATTACCTTCAAGACCATCTTCCGCTACGCCAACATGTATCCGCGCACGCTGCGGCTGTTGAGCAGCGGCAAATTGCGCGTCCAGCCTTTAATCAGTCAGACCTACAAGTTCTCCGACAGCGTGGCCGCCTTCGAACGCGCGGCGGCGGGGCATGCCTCAGACATCAAAATCATGCTGGAGATGGAGTAAACCTATGACGCTCTATGCTGGCATAGACTGCGGTACGCAAGGCACGAAAGTCGTGATTGTCGACAGCGCACAGGGCGTGATCCTCGGTGAGGGCAGCGCCCCTCACCGCCTCATCAGCCATTCCAACGGCCGGCGCGAACAAGAGGCCGACTGGTGGGTTGACGCGCTGATCATCGCGTTTCAACAAGCGGTGACCAACGCCGGCGTCGACGCACGGGAGATTAACGCGTTGGGGGTTTCGGGCCAGCAGCATGGCTTCGTGCCGCTGGACGCACAAGGCAACGTGCTGCACAGCGTCAAGCTGTGGTGCGATACCGAAACCGCAGAGGAAAACGAACGGCTGCTGCAGCGGCTCGGCGGCGCCAACGGCTCGCTGGAAACACTCGGTCTGCGGGTCGCCACCGGTTACACCGCGTCGAAAATCCTTTGGTTCAAGACGCACCACCCGGCGCTCTGGGCAAAACTGCACACCGTGCTGCTGCCCCATGATTATTTAAACTTCTGGCTGACCGGGGAACGCGTGGCGGAATACGGCGACGCCTCCGGCACCGGGCTGCTCGATGTGCGCACCCGCAGCTGGAGCAAAACCGCCGTCGATCTCATCGACGACAGCGGCCGCCTGTGGCAAGCCCTGCCGCCGCTCAAAAGCGCGGAATGCTGCATCGGCACAGTGCGCCCTGTCGCGGCGGAAAAGCTCGGCCTCAGCCCCACCGCCAGGGTCTCGACCGGCGGCGGCGACAATATGATGGCGGCCATCGGCGCCGGCAACATCGAGGCCGGCGCCGTCACCCTGAGCCTGGGCACTTCCGGCACGCTATTCGCCTGGTCCGCCGCGCCCGTCGTGGCGGAGTCGGACATGATTGCCGGTTTCTGCTCCAGCACCAACGGGTGGTTGCCGTTGATATGCACCATGAATGTCACCTCGGCCACCACCGCGATGCAAACGCTGCTGGACGAAGATCTTGCCGGCTTCAACGCCCTATTGGCGCAGGCCGCACCGGGCGCCGGCGGCGTCGAGATGCTGCCGTTCTTCAACGGCGAACGCGTTCCGCCGCTGCCCCACGCGCGCGCCAGCCTGCATAACCTGGATAGCGACAATTTTACCCGTGCCAACCTCTGCCTGGCCGTAGTAGAGAGCGCCACCTACGGCCTGCGCTATGGCATCGAGCTGTTCCGCCGCCAGGGCATCGAAACGCGCGAGATCCGTCTCACCGGCGGCGGCGCCCGCAGCGCCGCCTGGCGACAAATCGTCGCGGACGTGATGGGATGCCCGGTGGTCTGTCTGAAAGTCAAAGAGACCGCCGCGTTGGGCGGCGCCATTCAGGCGATGTGGGCGACATCGTTGGCCGATCGCCCGAACCAGAGCGCCGCCGAATTATTGGCTGAACTGTGCCAACGCTTCGTTTCACTGGATGAAGCCACGCGCGCGACGCCAAACGCCGACCGACAAACGCAATACGAGACGCTTTATCAACGGTACCTGCAGCGTTTGCAACGAACCTACCCGGAGGTGCAACTGTGACGCAAGATCCCCATACGTCAGCCCCCGCCTACCTGCTGGAAGTCAGCGGCGTCAGGAAAGCCTTTGGCCCGGTCGTGGCGCTTAAAAATGCAGAGTTTTGCCTGCGGCGCGGGTCCATCCATGCCCTGTGCGGCGGCAACGGCGCGGGTAAATCCACCTTTCTCAGCATTCTGATGGGCTTTATTCAACCCGATGGCGGCGACATTTTTATCCATGGCCAACGCTGCGAATTTGATCATCCCCGCGATGCCCTCAACGCCGGCATCGCCATTGTGCAACAGGAGTTGAGCGCGATCCCGGACCTGACGGTGGCCGAGAACATTTGGCTGGGCCGCGAGCCGAGGCGCCTGGGGTTCGTCGACTTCGCGACGCTCAACCAGCGCACGACCAGCCTGCTCAATGAACTGGATTTCAAGATCGACGCCCGGGAAAAGATGCGCAATCTGAGCGTCGCCGAGCAACAGCTGGTCGAGATCGCCAAGGCGCTGTCGCATGCCAATGCCGACATCATCATCATGGATGAGCCCACCTCGGCGATTGGCGAAGAAGATGCGCAGAAAATCTTTCAGACGCTGCAGCAACTGGCGGCGAAAGGCAAAGGCATTATCTATGTGTCTCACCGCTTGTCAGAGATCTTCCAGATCGCGGACAGCTACACCATTTTTCGCGATGGCGCCTACATCCATGAAGGCTATATCGCCGACATTACCCGTGAACAGCTGATCGAACACATTATCGGCGGCGAGTACGACAGCGAGTTCGCCAAATTCAATCAACCCGGCGAGGCGGTGTTGCTGGAAGTTAACAACCTGTGTTGGCGCGACAAGATCAAAGATATCAGCCTGCAGCTTAAGCACGGCGAAATCCTGGGCATCTACGGCCTGGTGGGATCGGGCCGCAGCGAGTTCCTCGATCTTATCTTCGGCGTTCAGCATGCCGACAGCGGCACGATTCGCTTGGGCGACAAAACGCTGAGCCGTCACTCCCCGCGCGAAGCCATCGACAGCGGTATCGCCTATGTAACGGAAGACCGTAAGGAAACCGGCCTGGTGCTGTGCCGCTCCGTCAGCGAAAACATCAATATCGCCTCTTTCGCCGACATCAGCCGGATGGGATTTGTCAGCGAGAAACGGGAGCAAGCGCGTACCCGCGACATGATCCAGCGCTTCAACGTTAAAACCCACGACGGCGAGCAGCCGGTGGGCAACCTGAGCGGCGGCAACCAGCAAAAAGTGGTGCTGGGCCGCTGGGCGCTGCTGGATCCGGAGGTTTTGCTGCTCGACGAGCCGACGCGCGGCATCGACGTCGGCGCCAAAAAAGAGATCTATCGATTCATGTCGGAATTCGCCTTGCAAAACAAAGGGATCATCATGGTTTCCTCCGAACTTTCGGAAATCATAGGCATGAGCGATCGCATATTGGTGTTCCGTGACGGGCAGTCGGCCGGCGAGCTTTCGGCAACCCATGCGACTCAGGCAGCACTGATGAAACTCGCGGTTTAACAGAGAGAGAATAACAATGAGCAGCGCCCACTCCTTATCACCAGGAATGTCATTTTTCACCCGCAATAAGCGCCGTATGCACAAATACGGCATTATCATCGCCTTTTTCGCCCTGTGCCTGACCGTGGCGCTGATTGGCGAATATCAGGTCGCCCAGGGGGCCTGGAGCAGCAATTATTTTCTCAGCAATGAAAACACCCTGATCGTCCTGCGCCAGGTCTCGATCAACGGCATTCTGGCAATCGGCATGACCTTCGTCATCATCACCGCCGGCGTCGATCTCTCCGTGGGTTCGGTGTTGGCGTTAAGCGGGATCGTCGCCGCCCGTTTCGCCACCAACAATAGCGGATTGGCTATCGGCGATACCGCGACCGCCGTCATGGCACCGCTGATTGTGGCGCTGGGCATCGGCATCGTCTGCGGCCTGGTGAACGGCACCGTGTTAGCCCGCTACCGGCTGCAACCCTTTATCGTCACCATGGGCATGCTCTCTGCGGCGCGCGGTTTAACCATGCTGACTACCAACGGCAATCCGGTTTCGCAATTGAACAGCGATTTCCGCTGGTTGGGCAATGGTTATGTCGGCGGCGTTCCTGTGCCCGTCATCATCTTCATCGTGCTGTTCGCCCTCGCCTGGCTGGTGCTGAATAAAACCCTCTTCGGGCGCTACATCTACGCCGTCGGCGGCAACCCGAAAAGCGCACGCACCTCAGGGATTAACGTCACTCGTATCAAGATACTGGTGTATACGCTGTGCGGCGCGCTGGCCGGCATCGCCGGTTTGATCCTCACCGCGCGCACCGGTTCGGCGCAAACCAACGCCGGCGCAGGCTATGAGCTGGACGCCATCGCCGCGGTGGTGATCGGCGGCACCAGCATGGCGGGCGGCGTCGGTACGCTGGTCGGCACCTTCTTCGGCGTGCTGATCATCGGGGTGATGAATAACGGCCTCGATCTGCTTGGCGTGCAATCGTATTACCAACAAATTATCAAAGGCGCATTGATCGTTCTTGCCGTCTTGCTCGACCCATCGCGTAAGCAACAGCGCGATTAATAACATCAGACCCAACTCTACCAGGAGAAAACCATGAATAAGACCAAGATAGCGTTGTTTGCCTCTGCCATGATGTTCGGCAGCCTGTCGGCTGCTCAGGCGGCCCCGGTTAAAATCGCGGTATTGATGTACGGCAACAAAGCCGAATTCGTGCAATTGATGGAAAGATTCGGCAAGGAACACCCGGCGGTGAAAAGCGGCGAAGCCGTGCTGACCTTCTACGATGGGCGCTATGATGCATCGGTGCAAAACGATCAGGCCGCCACCGCGATCCAGACGCGCGCCGACGCCATTATCGTCAACCCCATGGATTTTGAGGCCAATATCGATATCGTCACCAATGCCAACGAAGCCAAAATCCCGGTGGTGGTCACCAACGCGCGTCTGAACACGGACGCGATGACCTCTGAAGTGGTGTCTAACGATGAGCTGGGGGGCTATCTCGAGGCCAAAGCCGTCCTGGACAAACTCGACTGCAAGAACCATAAGGTGAACGTGGTGATTATCGAAGGCCCGAAAGGCGGCAGCGGCGAGATCCAGCGCGGCAAGGGCAATGACAAAGCGATTGCCGAGTGCGGCGCCGGCCAGGTCACCGTACTTGAACGCAAAACGGCCAACTGGTCGCGCGCTGAAGCGCAGCCGCTGATGGAAAACTGGCTGCAGAAACATCGGGGTAAAATCAACGGCGTGATTGGCCAGAACGACGAGATGGCGCTGGGCGCGATTGAAGCGATTAAAGGCGCCGGCCTGAATGTGAAGGACTTCGCGATCGCCGGCGTGGACGGTGTTTCCGACGCGATTCATGCGGTGCAGGCCGGTGAAATGGTCTCCATCCTGCAAGACGCCAAAGGCCAGATGCAGGGTTCCATCGACGTCGCATTGCGCGCCGTGAAAGGTGAAAGCTATCAACCACAGTCGGATATCTGGAAACAATACGCCAAGGATCTGAAATGGGAAGGCGGCACGCAGAAGCATTACTACATCCCGTGGACCGTCGTCACCCCAGAGAATGCCCAATCGCTGTTGGATGCCCGTAAATAACCCTTCGCCCCCCTCTCCGGGGGCCTGCCCGCACGTAAACAAAAAAAAGCCAGCACGGAGTGGCTGGCTTAAAGGTTCTTCGAGGGAATATCTTGTTCGATAAACATACGCCTGCCGCTGCCCATTGACTAACTATCAGTGTGATAGGCGCAGCCGTCAGCGGCGATTTATTATTGCCGCCGCAGAGCAAACCGCCGCCGCTGATCTACACTTTAGCCGTAGTTCAGATGCAGTTACGGGTCATTTTTATTTTCGAATCGAAAAGGAATAATTATGAAGGCAACTAAATATCTCTTGGCACTGCTGGCGTTCACCTCTTTCTCATCGCTGGCGGCGATTGAAATCACCCGGGAAGAGGCGGCGAAACATACCGAGATTGGTCCGGTGACCATTTCGCAAGACGGCGACGACACCGTGGGGATCGATCACGCGCGCCTGTCGAAAGCGGTGGACGAAAAAGGCGGCAAGTATTACGTCATTATTGGCCGCGAGGGCAAAACCACCTTCGAAACCATCAATGCGATAGCCTATAAATAATCGGGCTTATCCTGCGGCAGGCTGACACCTGCCGCTTAATTCATTCGTTATTTATCTCCGTCCGCCAGTATCAACGCCTGCATATCGGCGAACATCGTTTCCCACTCCGCCTGGTCGATATCCATCAAACCGAAATAACGCAGCATAAAAGCGCCTTCGGTGGCGAGAAACGCCAGGCGCGCGCGTTTGCCCTCTTCGCTCGCCAAATCGAGTCCGGCGATGCGGCTGCGGTACCATTCGCGCGTACTCGCCAGATGCTCCGGCGTTTGAATCAGCGTCGCCATCAGCCCGGCAGCCTTGGCGCTGGCGGTCTGATCCGAACTTTGGGTCGCCAACATATGCGCCCGCACGCCGGTCTGTGGCGAAGGGTCCTCGCCGGCGATATCCGCGAACAGCGCTTCATAGGCGCTGCCCCAGCGATCGAACATGGCGTCGATCAAGGCGTCCTTGCTACCGAAGCAATACTGCACCCCACCCTTGGAGATCCCCATCGCTTTGGCGACGGCGTCGATGGTCAAGCCGGCGGCGCCCTGAGTGGCGACGATCTCTTCGGCGGTGTCCAAAACCTTATCGCGATCGATGCTGCGTTGACGTCCCATTAAGAAACCCTTCTTTTCAATACGAACGTATGGATATATATTATCAACCAGTATACCACCCGGCGCCGCCGGAGGGTTACCGGAATGGCGGCGCCTTCGCGCCGCCCACTTTAGTGGATGAATGACTTATGTACGCCAAGAACCGCTGGCTGATCCTGGCCCTGATCGCCAGCGCCCTTTTCCTGATCGTTATCGATATGACGGTGTTATATACCGCGCTGCCGCGCTTGACCCAGGCGTTGGACGCCAGCGCCTCGCAGAAACTGTGGATCGTCAACGCCTACCCGTTGGTGGTGGCCGGACTGTTGCCCGGTGCCGGGATGCTGAGCGACCGCATCGGCCATAAGCGGCTGTTTCTCGCCGGGCTGCCGGTGTTTGCCGTCGCTTCGCTGTGCGCCGCCTTCTCGCCAACCGCCGAGTGGCTGATCGCCGCACGGGTGTTCCTCGCCGTTGGCGCGGCGATGATGATGCCCGCCACGCTGTCCATCGTGCGCCACGTCTTTACCGACGAACGCGAGCGCGCGCTGGCGATCGGCATCTGGGCCTCGGTGGCCTCCGGCGGCGCGGCCATCGGCCCGGTGGTCGGCGGCCTGTTGCTGGAGTATTTCTGGTGGGGTTCGGTGTTCCTGATCAACGTGCCGGTGGTGCTGCTGGTCTGGCCGCTGGCGTGGAAACTGATCCCGCGCTGCGGCGGCGATAACCCGCGCCCTTCTGACATCGTCGGTTCGGTACAGATCATGATCGGCCTGGTCGGCGCTATCTACGCGCTGAAAGAGCTGAGCAAGCCGGCGCCAGACATCGGCGCCTTGATCGCGGCGGCCCTGATCGGCGCGCTGTTCCTGGCGATGTTCGTGCGCCGCCAGCAGCGTAGCGCCAATCCGATGATCGATTTCTCCCTGTTCCGCAACCGGCTGTTCGCCGGCGGCATCGGCGTAGCGCTGCTGTCGATGGTGGCGCTGATCGGCGTCGAGCTGGTACTCAGCCAACGCTTGCAGCTGGTGCTCGGCCTCAGTCCGCTGCAGGCGGCGCTGTTTATCTTGCCGATCCCGCTGGCTTCGGCGTTGGCGGGGCCGATGGCCGGTTTGCTGTTGCCGCGCTACGGCGAACGCAGCATCATCCTCGGCGGTTTCGCCCTGACCGCTTTCGGCATCGCCGCCCTCGCCCTGCTGTCCCAGAGCGGCATGGCGCCACAGCTGGTGAGCCTGGCGTTGGTGGGCTTTGGCCTCGGCGGCGTGATCACCGCCGCGTCCACCGCCATCATGTTGAATGCGCCGGAGGAGAAATCCGGCATGGCCGCATCGATCGAGGACGTCTCCTATGAGCTGGGCGGCGTGCTGGGCGTAACGTTGCTCGGCGGGCTGATGACGGCGGTTTACAGCCACAGTCTGGCGCTGCCGGCGGAACTGCCGGTCAGCGATTTGGCCTACGACAGCATCGACGAAGCGTTGCGTCTGGCGGCCGGGATGGCGGCCGATCGCGCGCAGCAGCTGACCCAGCTGGCGCGTTTGGCCTTCGATCGCGCATTTATTACGGTGTTGATCGCCGCCGCACTGTTGATGGCGCTGGGCGCCGGCGCGGTAAAACTGGCGCTGCGCAAGTAACCGATAAAAGCGGCTTTTTTCGCCTGCGGATCCTGCGTACACTGATTCGGCAATTTGCTCGACGGATTTATCGCCATCGGTTTGAGCGATGGCAATGATGACTGATATCGTGTTTAACCCTGCGATAAATCCGGTTACTGTAACAGCTATGGAAATGAATTCTGTCTATCCTTGGAACGAATAATCAGGAGAAGATTATTATGGCAACGGCGAAGAAAGCAGCGAAAACCCATATCGGCCTCGACAGTAAACAATCGGCAAAACTCGCCGAAGCGCTGAATGCGCTGTTGGCGAATTATCAGGTGCTATATATGAACGTGCGCGGCTATCACTGGAATATTACCGGCCCGCAATTCTTTGAGCTGCACGCAAAATTCGAAGAAACTTACAACGATCTGCTGACCAAGGTGGATGAGCTGGCGGAACGCATTCTGACGCTGGGCTCGCAGCCGCGTCACGCTTACAGCGACTATCTGAAAACCGCCGATATCAAGGAACACACCAACGTGACCGATGATAAAGGCACGCTGCGCGGCCTGTTGGAAGGGTATTCAATCTTGCTGCAACAGCAGCGCGAACTGCTGACGGTGGCGGCCGATGCCGGCGACGAAGGCACCGCGTCGCTGATGAGCGATTACATCAAAGAACAGGAAAAACAGGTCTGGATGCTCAACGCCTATCTGGGCAAATAACCCAGGCGCCATGACAAAACAGTCCCTCACGGGACTGTTTTCGTTTTACCACTCGCAGGATACCGCAAACAGCAGCGCGCGCCGGTGCTGATCGTCCAGGCGGCGGCGCACCCGGATGATATGGCGATTGCTGCACGACTGGCGCTCCAGCCAGCGATGCCGGCGGCGTTGGCTCTGCCGCAACATGCGCCAGCGGCCCACTTCATTTCTACTGCGTCTCATAATTCCGTCACTCGTTCGTCTAATGCCAACCGCGGGCATTATAGCCCTTTCGGCTCATGATCCAAGTCGCCGTTATCGGCGGCACAGCGGACGCCACACGGGCAAAAGCCGCCCTTTCATTTTCAGCAAGTGCCTTAACTTCATCATATTTATGTAACATAAGCGCCGATAAAAGGTTTCGCCTTGACCGATCTGTGCGTACACTCATCATTGGTGGTTTGCGAACGGGATTTTTCGCCTTTATGACAACATTTTATACCGTAATCAGTTGGCTCATGGTGTTCGGCTACTGGCTGCTGATCGCCGGCGTGACGATGCGCATTTTGATGAAACGCCGTGCGGTTCCCTCCGCCATGGCCTGGCTGCTGGTTATCTATATTCTGCCGCTGTTCGGCATCGTAGCCTATTTATCCTTCGGCGAGCTGCACCTGGGCAAACGCCGGGCCGAGCGCGCCAAAGCCATGTGGCCGTCGACCGCACGCTGGCTGAAGGAATTGAAAGAGAGCCGCCGCATCTTCGCCACCGAGTATAGCGAGGTCGCCGAGCCGCTGTTCCAGCTGTGCAACCGCCGCCAGGGCATCGACGGCGTCAAGGGCAACCAGCTGCAGCTGCTCACCACCACCGACGACACGCTCAAAGCGTTGATCCGCGACATCGAACTGGCGCGCCACAACATCGAGATGGTGTTCTATATCTGGCAGCCCGGCGGCCTGGTCGATCAAGTGGCCGAGTCGCTGATGGCCGCCGCCCGACGCGGCGTACACTGCCGCCTGATGCTGGATTCCGCCGGCAGCCTGCAATTCTTCCGCAGCCCCTACCCGGCGATGATGCGCAACGCCGGCATCGAAGTGGTCGAAGCGCTGAAGGTCAATCTGCTGCGCGTATTCCTGCGCCGCATGGATCTGCGCCAGCACCGCAAGGTGGTGCTGATCGACAACTACATCGCCTATACCGGCAGCATGAACATGGTCGACCCGCGTTACTTCAAGCAGGATGCGGGCGTCGGCCAATGGATCGATCTGATGGCGCGCATGGAAGGCCCGGTGGCCACCACCATGGGCATCGTCTATGCCTGCGACTGGGAAATTGAAACCGGCAAGCGCATTCTGCCGCCGCCGCCGGACGTCAACATCATGCCGTTCGAGCAGGAGAGCGGCCACACCATTCAGGTGATCGCCTCCGGCCCCGGCTTCCCCGAGGAGATGATCCACCAGGCGCTGTTGACCGCGGTCTATTCCGCGCGCGAGCAGCTGATCATGACCACGCCGTATTTCGTACCGAGCGACGATCTGCTGCACGCCATCTGCACCGCCGCCCTACGTGGCGTCGAGGTCAGCATCATCGTGCCACGCGACAACGATTCGATGATGGTGCGCTGGGCCAGCCGGGCGTTCTTCTCCGAGCTGCTGGAAGCCGGCGTGAAAATCTATCAGTTCGAAGGCGGCCTGCTGCATACCAAAAGCGTCCTGGTGGACGGCCAGCTCAGCCTGGTCGGCACCGTCAATCTGGATATGCGCAGCCTGTGGCTGAACTTCGAAATCACGCTGGTGATCGACGACGACGGCTTCGGCAGCGATCTGGCCTGCGTGCAGGAAGATTACATCGCCCGCTCCAAGCTGCTGAACGCCAAAGAGTGGTTGAAGCGGCCGTTCTGGCATCGCCTGGTCGAGCGCCTGTTCTACTTTTTCAGCCCGCTGCTGTAAAAGCCGCGGCGAGCGTGCTTTAATAGCGCCAAATCATTTGTTATCAGGATTTTTTTATGGATTTGAATAACCGCCTTACCGAAGACGAAACGCTGGAACAGGCCTACGATATCTTCCTTGAATTGGCCGGCGACAATCTGGATCCGGCGGATATTCTGCTGTTCAATCTGCAGTTTGAAGAGCGCGGCGGCGCCGAACTGTACGATCCCTCCGAAGACTGGAGCGAGCACGTGGATTACGACCTGAACCCGGACTTCTTCGCCGAAGTGGTGATCGGTCTGGCGGACAGCGACGGCGAGCCGATCAATGACGTGTTCGCTCGCGTGCTGATCTGCCGCGAGAAAGACCACAAGCTGTGCCACATTCTGTGGAAAGAGTGATTCGCCGCTGGCGTCTCGGATAAAAAAAGCCCCGCTCAGTCAGCGGGGCTTTTTGTTGCCGGCTAACGGCACATTACAGCGGGTCGACCTTCAGGCAGGAAACCGCGTGGCGGAAACTGCCCTCCAGCAGCGGACGCGTTTTGGCGCACTCCGGCCCGGCGATCGGGCAGCGGGTACGGAACACGCAGCCTGACGGCGGGTTGA
Source organism: Serratia sp. YC16 (assembly GCF_009707615.1). Classification (NCBI taxonomy): domain Bacteria; kingdom Pseudomonadati; phylum Pseudomonadota; class Gammaproteobacteria; order Enterobacterales; family Yersiniaceae; genus Serratia; species Serratia sp. YC16. Next base: position 637,024 of record NZ_WLYN01000001.1, read on the forward strand.
TCGGCGAAGGCAGTTCCCCTTCCAGCAGCTGGATCTGTTTTTCCTTCTCCTTGTCCGGATCCGGGATCGGCACCGCCGACATCAACGCCTTGGTGTAAGGGTGCTGCGGATTGTGGTACACCTCGTCATAGGTGCCCAGCTCCACCGCATGGCCCAGGTACATCACCAGCACGCGATCGGAAATGTGCTTTACCACCGCCAAATCGTGGGCGATAAAGATCAACGACAGGCCCATCTCGCGCTGCAGCTGCTGCAACAGGTTCACCACCTGCGCCTGAATCGACACGTCCAGCGCGGAGACCGGCTCGTCGCAGATCACCAGCTTCGGCTCGAGGATCAGCGCACGCGCGATGCCGATGCGCTGGCACTGGCCGCCGGAGAACTCGTGCGGATAACGGTTGATCAGGTTAGGCAGCAGGCCGACCTTCAGCATCATCGCCTTGACCTTGTCCTTCACTTCCTGACGCGGCATTTTCGGGTAGTAGGTGCGCAGCGGCTCGGCGATGATCTCGCCGATGGTCATGCGCGGGTTGAGCGAAGCCAGCGGATCCTGGAAGATCATCTGAATATCGCTGCGGGTTTTGCGCCAGTCGGCGTCGCTCATGCCCAGCAGATCTTTACCCAACCAGGCGACGCGCCCGCTGGTGGCCTTCACCAGGCCGATGATGGCGCGCGCGAAGGTGGATTTGCCGCAGCCGGATTCGCCGACCACGCCGAGGGTCTCGCCCTCGAACAGCCGCAGCGTAACGCCATCGACCGCCTTCAGGGTTTTCGGCGGTTGCCAGAACCACTGCTTGTCGTCATGAATGTCGAAGTGCACTTTCAGATCGGCCACTTCGAGCAGCACTTTCTTGTCGGTTACCGCTGTCATACCAACGCCTCCACCGGTTTAAAGCAGGCGCGCAGGCGCCCTTCCCCAAATTGCTCCAACGGCGGAGCGCTCGCGCACTGTTCCATGGCATGCGGGCAGCGCGGCTGGAACGGGCAGCCTTTCGGCAACCGCAGCAGGTTCGGCGGGTTGCCGGGAATGGTCAGCAACGCCTCGCCTTCAGCGTCGAGACGCGGCACCGCGTTCAACAGGCCGATAGAGTACGGGTGGCTCGGCTGGTAGAACACTTCACGCGCGCTGCCGTATTCCATGGTGCGGCCGGCGTACATCACCAGCACCTTGTTGCAGATGCCGGCCACCACGCCCAGATCGTGGGTAATCATGATGATGGCGGTGTTGAACTCACGCTTCAGCTCGTTCAGCAATGTCATAATCTGCGCCTGAACGGTCACGTCCAATGCGGTGGTCGGCTCGTCGGCGATCAGCAGCTTCGGCCGGCACAGCAGCGCCATGGCGATCATCACGCGCTGGCGCATGCCGCCGGAAAACTCGTGCGGATACATGCGCATGCGCTTGCGCGCCTCCGGCATTTTCACCGCGTCTAGCATGCGCACCGACTCTTCGAAGGCTTCGCTTTTGCTCATTTTCTTATGCAGCATCAGCACTTCCATCAGCTGCTCGCCAACGCGCATATAAGGGTTAAGCGAGGTCATCGGGTCCTGGAAGATCATCGAAATCTCTTCTGCCCGCAGCTTGTTGAGCTGATTTTCCGGCAGGTTGAGGATTTCGCGGCCGTTGAATTTGGCCGATCCGCCGATGCGGCCATTGCTGGCCAGCAGCCCCATCAGGGCGAACGCGGTCTGCGATTTGCCGGAACCGGATTCACCGACGATGCCCAGCGTTTCGCCGGCGCGCAGATCGAAGTTCAGATCGTTCACCGCCGTCACGTCGCCGTCTGGGGTCGTGAACGTGACGCGCAGATCTTTCACGTCCAGCAGCGGCGAGGTTTTGACGCCGACGCCGGTTTGCAACTCAGGATGTTCAATGGTGCTCATGATTGCACTCCTTAACGATCTTTCGGGTCGAGGGCGTCACGCAGGCCATCGCCGATAAAGTTGAAACAGAACAGAGTGACAACCAGGAAACCCGCCGGGAACAGCAGCAACCACGGTGAAACTTCCATTGAGTTGGCGCCGTCGCTGAGCAAGGCGCCCCAGCTGCTGAGCGGCTCTTGCGTGCCCAGCCCCAGGAAGCTGAGGAAGGATTCGAACAGGATCATGCTCGGCACCAGCAGCGACGCATACACCACCACCACGCCGAGCACGTTCGGCACGATATGCCGCAGCACGATATTGCGCGTGGAGACGCCGCACACCAGCGCCGCTTCGATAAACTCCTTACGCTTCAAACCGAGGGTTTGGCCGCGCACGATACGCGCCATATCCAGCCACGACACCATGCCGATCGCCACGAAGATCAACAGGATATTTTGGCCAAAGAAGGTCACCAGCAGGATCACGAAAAACATGAACGGGAAGGAGTTGAGGATCTCCAGCAAGCGCATCATCACCGAATCGATCTTGCCGCCCAGATAGCCGGACATCGCGCCGTACAGAGTGCCGACGATCACCGCCACCAGCGCCGCTGCCACGCCGACCATCAGCGAGATGCGCCCGCCGATCGCCACGCGCACCAGCAGATCGCGCCCGGAGGAGTCGGTGCCGAAATAGTGCCCCGATTCGAAGCTCGGCACCGCGGACATCATCGCCCAGTCGGTATCGTCATAGGCAAATTGCGACAGCATCGGCGCCAGCACCACAAACAGCGTGATCAGCGCCAGTACGAACAGGCTGCTGACCGCCGCGCGGTTGTGCATAAAGCGCCGACGCGCGTCTTGCCACAGGCTGCGCCCTTCCACTTCCAGCTTCTCGCTGAAGTTTTCCAGAGCTTCGCTGTTCTTTTTAGTCAACATCATTCGCGTGCTCCAGATTAATAACGGATTTTCGGATCGATGACCGCATACAGCACATCGACGATCGCGTTGAACAGAATGGTCAGGGCGCCCACCAAAATGGTCAGGCTCAGCACCAGGGAGTAATCGCGGTTCAGCGCGCCGTTAACGAACAGCTGGCCGATCCCCGGCAAACCATAAATGGTTTCGATCACCATCGAACCGGTAATGATGCCGACGAAGGCCGGGCCCATGTAGGACAGCACCGGTAACAGCGCCGGCTTCAGCGCATGGCGGAAAATGATGCGGCGCATCGGCAAGCCTTTGGCGCGCGCGGTGCGAATGAAGTTGGAGTGCAGCACTTCGATCATCGAGCCGCGCGTGATACGGGCGATACTGGCGATATAGGCCAGCGACAGCGCCACCATCGGCAAGATGATGAACTTTGGCGCACCGCCGTTCCAGCCACCGCCCGGCAGCCATTTCAGCGTGATGGCGAAGATCAGCACCAGCAGCGGCGCCACCACGAAACTGGGTATCACCACCCCGGTCATGGCGAACCCCATCACCGTATAGTCCCATTTGGTGTTCTGATTCAGCGCGGCGATAACGCCAGCGCTAACGCCCAGCACCACCGCCAGCAAAAATGCGGCCAGGCCGAGTTTGGCGGAAACCGGGAACGAGCTGGCGACCAGATCGTTGACCGAATAGTCCTTGTATTTAAAGGATGGGCCGAAGTCTCCCTGCGCAAGCTGCGCCAAATAATGACCGTACTGTTTCCAGATAGGATCGTTCAAATGATATTTGGCTTCGATATTGGCCATGACTTCCGGCGGCAAAGCGCGCTCCCCGGTAAAGGGGCTGCCGGGCGCCAGACGCATCATGAAGAATGAGATGGTGATAAGGATAAATAGTGTCGGGATCGCTTCCAACAAGCGACGAAGTATAAATTTAAGCATTGCCCTAACCCTGTGCGACAGCCTGATGACGGCTTATTATTCTCAACATGGGCCGGCGGCTGCGCCGCCGGCTCTTACCGTATCAATGCTTGATGATGTACAGGTTTTTGTCGTACACGTTATCAAGCGGGTCTTTGCCGGTGTAGCCACCGACGTAAGGTTTCACCAAACGGGCGTTCACGTAGTAATACAGCGGAACGATGGCGGAATCTTTATCCAGCTGAACTTCCGCTTTCTGATACAGATCGGCGCGCTCGTCTTTGGTCTTCGCGGTCAACACGTTCGCCATCAGCTTGTCGAACTCGGCGCTCTTGTAGTGCGGGGTGTTACTGCTGCTGTCGGACAGCATCATGTTCAGGAACGAGCTCGGCTCGTTGTAATCGGCACACCAGCCGGCGCGCGCCACGTCATAGGTACCCTGATGGCGGGTATCCAAGAAGGTTTTCCACTCCTGGTTCACCAGCTTCACGTCCACGCCCAGGTTTTTCTTCCAGATGGAGGCGGCGGCGATCGCCAGCTTCTTGTGCAAGTCGGAGGTGTTGTACAGCAGGGAGAAAGTCAGCGGTTTACCCGGGCCGTAGCCGGCGTCCGCCAGCAGTTTCTTCGCCACTTCGTTGCGTTTTTCCTGCGTCCAACCGAACCACTCTGGCGGGGTCAGCTTGGCGCCGTCGGTGTATGGCGGCGTAAAGCTGTAGGCCGGCAGATCGCCCTGGTTTTTCACCTTGTTGACGATAATGTCGCGGTCCATGCCCAGCTTCAGCGCTTCACGCACGCGCGCATCGGTGAACGGCGCCTTCTGGTTGTTGATTTCGTAGTAATAGGTGCACAGATAAGGATCGACGTGCACCTCTTTCGGGATCTCTTTCTTCAGCTTCTGGAACAGTTCGATCGGCATGTTGTTGTAGGTCATGTCGATTTCACCGGTGCGGTAGCGGTTAACGTCGGTCACTTCCGACGAAATAGGCAGGAACGTCACTTTATTGATGATGGTTTTGGCGTTGTCCCAATATTCCGGGTTGCGCTCCAGCACGATGCGTTCGTTGACGATCCAGTCTTTCAGTTTATAGGCGCCGTTGCTGACGTAGTTGGCCGGCAGCGTCCACTTCTCGCCGAACTTCTCCACCGCGTCTTTATAAACCGGCTTCATGGCGTAGTGCGGGGTCATTTCAACCAGATAAGGCACCGGCTCGCTCAAGGTTACCTGGAAGGTGTGGTCGTCGATGGCCTTCACGCCCAGCGTCGATTTGTCTTTTTTGCCGGCGATGATGTCATCGACGTTTTCTACGTGAGCGTATTGCAGATAGCTGGCGTAAGGCGAAGCGGTTTTCGGATCGACCACGCGCTGCCAGCTGTAGACGAAATCTTGCGCCGTCACCGGCTTGCCGTTGGACCATTTGGCGTCTTTACGCAGGTGGAAGGTCCAGACTTTGAAATCCTTGTTATCCCAGCTTTCCGCAACCCCTGGCACGATAGAACCGTCCGGGCTGTTGTTCGCCAGGCCTTCCATCAGATCGCGGGTGACGTTATTTTCCGGCACGCCCTCGATTTTATGCGGATCCAGCGACTGCACTTCGGAACCGTTGTTTTTGACGATTTCTTGCTTGTCGGCCAGCTGCACGCCCGCAGGAACGTCAGCGGCGAAAGCGCCCGCGGTTGCTGTGATGCCCAGCGCGGCGATAACGCCAGCGGCAATGAGAGTTTTCTTCGTGATGTTGGTCATGCTTATCGACTCCAGTTTTTATTATCACAGGCTCTCCGTGGAGCCTGCGTTGCCCGTTAGCGGACTCTGTTTTACCGCCGCCGCGGAACGAATGCGGCGGCCGGCCTTCCCCCATATTCCTCTGCGGTTCGACGCGAGGAATACCCCTTTTACTGCTTGATAATGTACAGATTCTTAACGTCGGTATAGTCCAGCGGATCTTTGCCGGTGAACCCGCCCACCGTCGGTTTGATCAATCGCGCACTGACGCGGTAATAAACCGGGATCAACGCGGAGTCTTTATCCAGCTGCGCTTCCGCCTGCTGGTAGAGCGCGGCGCGCGCAGCTTCATCCGGCGCCTTCAACGTCGCGGCCATGATGGCGTCGAACGCCGGGCTCTTATAAAACACGGTATTGATGCTGCTGTTGGACAACACCAGATTCAGGAAGGCGCTCGGTTCGTTGTAATCCCCGCACCAGGTGGCGCGCGCCACGTCGTATTGCCCCTGATGGCGGCTTTCCAGCGAGGTTTTCCACTCCTGATTGCGCAGCGTGACGTCGGCGCCGAGATTCTTCTTCCACATCGACGCGGCGGCGATCGCCTGCTGTTTGTTTTGATCGGAGGTGTTGTACAACAGCGAGAATTTCAGCGGTTTGGCGTCGCTGTAGCCCGCTTCCGCCAGCAGTTTTTTGGCTTCGGCATTGCGCTGTTCCTGGCTCCAGCCGGCCCAGGCCGGCTGAGTGAAGTTGGCGCCTTCCGTGAAGGTCGGCGTAAAGCTGTAGGCCGGGATCTGCCCCTGGCCCATGATCTTGTTGGCGATGATGTCGCGATCCAGCGTCATTTTCACCGCCGCGCGCACGCGCGGATCGGTGAACGGCGCCCGCTGGTTATTGAGCTCGTAATAGAAGGTGCACAGATAAGGGTTAACGTGCAGCTGCTCGGGCACTTCGCGTTTCATTTTGACGTACAGATACGGCGGGATGGCGCTGTTGGTGATGTCGATCTCGCCACTGCGGAAGCGGTTGACGTCGCTGACTTCCGAAGCGATCGGCAGGAAGGTCGCCTGATTGATCACCGTCTGCTTGTCATTCCAGTAGCTCGGGCTGCGCACCAGTACGATGCGTTCGTTCACCACCCACTCTTTCAGGCGGTAAGCGCCGTTGCCGACATAGTTGGCGGGCAGCGTCCATTTGTCGCCAAATTTCTCCACCACCGCGCGCTTGACCGGCTTGAGCGACGTGTGACTCAGCATGCTGATGAAATACGGCACCGGCTCGCTCAGGGTCACCTGCAGCGTCTGGTCGTCCAACGCCTTGACGCCGAGCGTCTGCGGGCTCTTTTTGCCGGTCAGGATGTCGTCGATATTCTCGACCTTGGTGTATTGCAGATAGCTGGCGTACGGCGAGGCGATTTTCGGATCGGCCAAACGCTGCCAGCTGTAGACGAAGTCTTGCGCGGTCACCGGGCTGCCGTCACTCCACACCGCGCCAGGGCGCAGGTGGAAGGTCCACTGCCGATAATCCTGATTTTCCCAGCGGGTCGCCGCCGCCGGCACCACATGCCCGTTGGCGTCGGTGCTCACCAGCCCTTCCAGCAGGTTAAGAATGATATTGCTTTCCGGCACCCCCTCGACCTTATGCGGATCCAATGAAGCCACTTCGCTGCCGTTGTTAATCACAATATTCTGCTGCTGCGCCAATTGGACGCCGGCTGGAACCTCAGCCGCCAAACTGCTATTTACGGCGCCGACGCTCAACGCGCCGCTAATCAACAAGGTCAAAGAAGTGCGCTTCAGGGTTTGCTGCATAATCGAGGCTCCTTTTCACCGACAAGCATCGCTTATCGAAGTTTGTGAAGTGTTTATAAGAATTCTAAATAAACGGATACCAGCAAAAATCATTCCCGTTTTTGTGGCGCATTTCAGTTAATTGACCACGGGAAAGTTGCTCGGAAATTAGCAGAAGCCAAATTCCATAGCCAATAAATTTTACGAAAATGTTAAGCAATTCTCTTTTATCGCACCAAGCCTCGTCCGCCCCCTGAGATCGGGGCCGCGTAAAGGCAATCTCATGACTTTGATTTTAAAGATAAAAAAACAAAAACCATTTCATTTGAAACCGTTAGTGCAATCTCACCGCCACACAAAGAAACATTCAGTTAACAATCTGGCCATTCAAAGAACAAACACCTGCCAATGGGGCGGTTAATCACTAATAACACCTGGATGAAAGTGAGACAAGCCCCACAGAATGATGTGATTAATTTAACAACAGCTTGACCGTTGAACGGGGGCAAAAATGGCAGAAATGGGGAAGGAAAAGTGTTTGAAATAATGCTTAGCGTTTTTTTTGAGCAGCAACATGAGATTTATGCAACATAAGAGTGCAACGGCTTAAATTTTATTCACTCCATGCACTATAATAATGCGAACTAATAAATAATTTAAATTTTAAAATTAACTTTAGCCGCGCCAATAGGCGAGACGCGGCTAAACGCGGCTATCACAACAGACCGGGGAATATCGCCTTAATGCCGGTCACGATAAATTCGATTCCAAGCGCCATCAGCAACAGGCCCATGATACGGGTGATTACGTTAATGCCGGTCTGCCCCAGCAAGCGTACCAACAGCGGCGCGGCACGGAACAACAGCCAGCAACAAAATGCGAACAAAGCGATCGCCACCGTGAAGCCGAGCAGGCTTTGCCAGTTGTGATAGCGGGAACTCCAGACGATGGTGGAACTGATGGCCCCCGGCCCCGCCATCAGCGGCAGCGCTAACGGCACCACGCCGATGCTCTCGCGGATCGCGCTCTCCGATTTTTCCTGCTTGTTCTGTTTGTCTTCCCCCAGCTTGCCGCTGATCATCGACATGGCTATGGTCACCACCAGAATACCGCCGGCGATGCGAAACGAATCGATAGAGATGCCGAACATGCGCAAGATCCCTTCACCCAGGAACAACGACGTCCACAGAATGATGGCGACCGACAGGTTGGCGGTCAGGTTGGTTTTGTTGCGCCCGGCTTCCGCCTGGTAGCTGGTCATGCTGATAAACACCGGCAAAATGCCGACCGGGTTGACCAGCGCAAACAGACCGACAAAGAACTTGATAAAGCCGGAAAGATCCAACAGAGATTGGCCCACAGATGGCTCCGCATTAATCGCTATGAAAAGGTGTGCTGCCTATGCGCGCTAATGTAATGGAATTGGCGCGGGTAATCCATCCGGCCCGAGCAGCATTTTTGACTGCCAGCAAGTTATGAGACGAAACAAATGCCCTTTGTTAAAGTGATGTATGGCCTTTTGATTTTTTATGTTGAAAAAAGAGTCACCGCTCACAGTTATCAAGAATGATTCCCAACACCAGCAAGCTGAAAGGTGTCAGCTTGCACTTTTCATGATTTAGATCACAAATAAACTACCCAACAGTGGGTAAGCTCTTAGTCGTAGTCAGGGAGTAGAACAAAGTAGGTGGCCACATCGCCGGTTCCGTTCTCCTCACTGCCTGCCCCTCCGGTTGGCGTAGGGTAAAGCTCTTTAAGCAAATCAGCAGCATGCGAAGAAATAACGCGGGAAATCCCCGGTATTCGAATCACCGTTTATCCGCGTTATGACTATACTAGTGGCTCGCACGGCTTATTTACTGAAAGAGTTTAACATTATCAGGAGAGCATTATGGCTGTAACGAATGTCGCTGAACTGAACGAGCTTGTCGCACGTGTCAAAAAAGCCCAGCGCGAATATGCCAACTTCACTCAAGAGCAAGTGGACAAAATCTTCCGCGCTGCCGCCCTCGCCGCTGCTGATGCCCGTATCCCGTTGGCCAAAATGGCCGTGGAAGAATCCGGAATGGGTATCGTCGAAGACAAAGTGATCAAAAACCACTTCGCTTCCGAGTACATCTACAACGCCTATAAAGACGAAAAAACCTGTGGCATCCTGTCTGAAGATGACACTTTCGGTACCATCACCATCGCCGAACCTATCGGCCTGATTTGCGGTATCGTCCCTACCACCAACCCAACTTCTACCGCGATCTTCAAAGCGCTGATCAGCCTCAAAACCCGCAACGGCATCATCTTCTCGCCACATCCGCGCGCGAAGAATGCCACCAACAAAGCCGCCGATATCGTGCTGCAGGCCGCTATCGCCGCCGGTGCGCCAAAAGACATCATCGGTTGGATCGATCAGCCTACCGTCGAGCTGTCCAACCAGCTGATGCACCACCCTGACATCAACCTGATCCTGGCCACCGGTGGCCCGGGCATGGTGAAAGCCGCCTACAGCTCAGGCAAACCGGCGATCGGCGTAGGTGCCGGTAATACGCCGGTGGTAGTAGACGAAACCGCAGACATCAAACGCGTGGTCGCCTCTATCCTGATGTCCAAAACCTTCGACAGCGGCGTCATCTGCGCCTCCGAGCAGTCGGTCATCGTCGTTGACTCCGTCTATGATGCGGTGCGCGAACGCTTCGCCTCCCACGGCGGCTACCTGCTGCAGGGTAAAGAGCTGAAAGCGGTGCAGGACATCATTTTGAAAAACGGCGGCCTGAACGCGGCCATCGTGGGTCAATCCGCGCCGAAAATCGCCGAGATGGCAGGCATTAAAGTGCCGGCCAACACCAAGGTGCTGATCGGTGAAGTGAAACTGGTCGACGAAACCGAACCTTTCGCGCATGAAAAACTGTCGCCTACCCTGGCGATGTACCGCGCCAAAGACTTCGAAGACGCGGTCTCCAAAGCCGAAAAACTGGTCGCCATGGGCGGTATCGGCCACACCTCCTGCCTGTACACAGACCAGGATAACCAAACGGCTCGCGTCGCCTACTTCGGCGATAAAATGAAAACGGCTCGCATCCTGATCAACACCCCGGCTTCTCAGGGCGGCATCGGCGACCTGTACAACTTTAAACTCGCGCCTTCGCTGACGCTGGGTTGCGGTTCCTGGGGTGGTAACTCCATCTCTGAAAACGTCGGACCTAAACACCTGATCAACAAGAAAACTGTAGCGAAGCGAGCAGAAAACATGTTGTGGCATAAACTTCCGAAATCGATCTACTTCCGCCGTGGCTCGCTGCCTATCGCGCTGGAAGAAGTGGCGACCGACGGGGCGAAACGCGCCTTCATCGTGACCGACCGTTTCCTGTTCAACAACGGCTATGCCGACCAGATCACCAAGGTTCTGAAGTCACACGGCATCGAAACCGAAGTGTTCTTCGAAGTAGAGGCCGATCCGACGCTGAGCATCGTGCGTAAAGGCGCCGAGCAGATGAACTCCTTCAAACCGGACGTCATCATCGCGCTGGGCGGCGGTTCGCCGATGGACGCCGCGAAAATCATGTGGGTGCTGTACGAACATCCTGAAACCCACTTCGAGGATCTGGCGCTGCGCTTCATGGACATCCGCAAGCGTATCTACAAATTCCCGAAAATGGGCGTGAAAGCGAAAATGATCGCCATCACCACCACGTCAGGTACCGGTTCAGAAGTCACACCGTTCGCGGTCGTGACCGACGACGCCACCGGACAGAAATACCCGCTGGCCGACTATGCGCTGACCCCGGACATGGCGATTGTCGACGCCAACCTGGTGATGAACATGCCGAAATCCCTGTGCGCCTTCGGTGGCCTGGATGCGGTGACCCACGCGCTGGAAGCTTACGTGTCGGTGCTGGCGAACGAATACTCCGACGGCCAGGCGCTGCAGGCGCTGAAACTGTTGAAAGAGTATCTGCCGGCCAGCTACAAAGAAGGCGCGAAAAACCCGGTTGCCCGTGAACGCGTGCACAACGCCGCCACCATCGCCGGTATCGCTTTCGCCAACGCCTTCCTCGGGGTTTGTCACTCCATGGCGCACAAACTGGGTTCGGAGTTCCACATTCCGCACGGCCTGGCCAACGCGATGCTGATTTCCAACGTCATTCGCTACAACGCGAACGACAACCCGACCAAGCAGACGGCCTTCAGCCAGTACGACCGCCCTCAGGCGCGCCGTCGCTACGCTGAAATCGCTGACCACCTCGGCCTGAGCGCACCGGGCGACCGCACCGCGCAGAAGATTGAGAAACTGCTGGCCTGGCTGGATGAGCTGAAAACAGAGTTGGGCATCCCAACCTCCATCCGTGAGGCGGGCGTGCAGGAAGCGGACTTCCTGGCGAAGGTCGACAAGCTGTCGGAAGACGCTTTCGACGACCAGTGCACCGGCGCCAACCCACGCTATCCGCTGATTGCCGAACTGAAGCAAATCATGCTGGATACCTTCTACGGCCGCGAATTCAGTGAAACGGTAGAAGAGGAAGCGGCAGCACCGGCAGCTGCCAAAGCTGCGGTAAAAAAGTCCAAGAAATAACGGTTCCGTGAACCGATGAAAAAACCCGCCGAACGGCGGGTTTTTTATTGCGCCTGACGCGCTGTTTTTCTGACCCCGCCGCCAAAGCGCCTCAGCCGGCCCTGGCGACGTTTTCGGCCCTACTCCAGGGAGTGAATCGCCTCTTTATAATGCTTGCGGCAGACAGAGACATAGCTCTCGTTACCGCCAATCACCACTTGCTCGCCGGCGTGCATCGCCTTGCCATTCTCATCCAACCGCAACACCATATTGGCTTTGCGCCCGCAGTGGCAGATGGTTTTCAATTCCACCAGCTTATCGGCCCAGGCCAGTAAATATTGGCTGCCGATAAACAGTTCGCCGAGAAAATCGGTTCGCAAGCCGTAACACAATACGGGAATGTCCAGTTGATCCACCACGTCGCACAATTGTTCAACCTGTGCTTTGGTCAGGAACTGGCTTTCGTCCAGCAGCACACAGTGCACCGGCTGCTGCTGATGCTCTTGCTGAATCATGGTGTACAACATCGAGTCATTGTTATAAAGCTGGGCCTGCGAGGATAAGCCGATGCGCGAACTGACTTTGCCCACGCCAAAGCGATGATCGATCTCCGCAGTGAACACCAGCGTGCGCATACCACGCTCTTGATAGTTATATGAAGACTGTAGCAGCGCGGTGGACTTGCCGGCATTCATCGCAGAGTAATAAAAATAAAGTTGAGCCATGGCCCCGCAACTCCGATGGTATAAGAAATATTCAAATGTTGATTAGGACGGCAAGTGTACCATAACCCGGCCCCGGGCTCAGCCCAAAGCGAGTGAATATTGCGTTCGCCGTAATAATGCGCTTTCAAGCGAAACATATCGTTCTGTCGGTATGTTCTTTTTACAGCTATTTACAGGATAATGTATGCCTGTCATCACTATTAATTCTTGCTAATGGTTATCGCACATTAATGCACAGCCGCCCTTTACCCACCGCAGGCGCGGCAGCCGTGACGGCAGCTCTGGCTATTATACTGCGGCCAATATCGGGCATTTAATCACCTTCACAAGCCCCCCGACGTTTCCTGACGTGATCTTTACCAATATACCCCTATTGTTTACAATGTCTGCAGTGCCACGACGTGATTAAGCCCACAGAACTCATTGTAATATTGATATAAATTGCGGCGATAACTTATCGAGGAAAGCCTTGCGGCACGTATCTTTTAAAGCATGTCTGCTGAAATTTTGGCTTAAGCAAGATGAGGGTAATAGTTAACAGCCCTTCCTATTATTAGTCGTCCGGATCCGATTAACGGTTTCTTTAAAGGTAAATTTGAGTATTCATGTCAATTTGGCTATTGCAGAAAAGAAAAGAGCACTCTATTATTATCGAGACGCCCCCCACCAATATAATTTGAGACTAGGACAATGAGCGAAGCATTAAAGATTTTGAACAACATCCGCACTCTGCGCGCCCAGGCAAGAGAATGCACGCTGGAAACGCTGGAAGAAATGCTCGAGAAACTGGAAGTTGTTGTGAACGAACGTCGCGAAGAAGACAGCCAGGCTCAAGCAGAAATCGAAGAACGCACTCGTAAACTGCAGCAATACCGCGAAATGCTGATTGCTGACGGTATCGACCCGAATGAACTGCTGCAAACTATGGCTGCCAACAAGGCTGCTGGTAAAGCAAAACGCGCAGCACGCCCGGCTAAATACCAATATAAAGACGAAAACGGCGAACTGAAAACCTGGACCGGTCAAGGCCGTACTCCTGCGGTGATCAAGAAAGCTATCGAAGAGCAAGGTAAATCTCTGGACGATTTCCTGCTGTAATAGCGACGCAGTCCGTATCTGAAAGGCTCCCTTCGGGGGGCCTTTTCATTTTAAAGCTTATCGTTCGACTCCCGCTCTCTCTCGCCTTTTAGTAAATATCCTAATTCGCTTTTCCTTCTAGCATGAAATTTCAGTGAAAAAAAGGGACCCTAAGGCCCCTTTATCGCATTTACACCCACGTTCAATTATTGAACCTGATAGAATGCCTTATACCAGTCAACGAAGCGCTTTACGCCCTCTTCAACACTGGTTTCCGGTTTAAAACCGATGTCACGATAAAGCTCTTCCGTATCCGCGCTGGTATCCATCACGTCGCCAGGTTGCATCGGCAGCATATTCTTACGGGCAGTCACCCCCAATGCCAGCTCCAATGCACGGATATATTCCATCAGTTTAACAGGCGTGTTATTGCCGATATTATAAACATGATACGGCGCGGAACTGGTCGCCGGCGATCCCTGTTCAACGGTCCATGACGGATCTGCCTGCGGAATAACCGCCTGCAGCCGTACAATCGCCTCAGCGATATCATCGATGTAAGTAAAGTCACGGTGCATTTCACCGTGGTTATATACATCGATGCTCTCCCCCGCCAATATAGCCTTGGTAAACTTGAACAGCGCCATATCCGGACGCCCCCAAGGACCATAAACGGTAAAGAAGCGCAGCCCCGTCGTAGGGAGACCGTATAAATGGGAGTAACTGTGCGACATCAGCTCATTGGCCTTTTTAGTTGCCGCATACAGTGATACCGGATGATCAACCGAATCTTCGGTTGCAAACGGCAGCTTGCGATTCAGGCCATATACCGAACTGGAAGAGGCATAGAGCAAATGCTCAACTTTATTATGACGGCAACCTTCCAGAACGTTTAAATGGCCGATCAGGTTAGCATCCGCATAAGCCAACGGATTGACCAACGAATAACGCACGCCGGCCTGAGCTCCCAAATGAATGACTCGTTGGAACTGATGCTCGGCAAACAATGCCGCCATACCTTCACGATCGGCCAAATCCAGCTTAATAAAGCGGAATCCCGGCTTATCCGCCAGTCTGTCCAGACGGGCCATTTTCAGGCCCACGTCATAATAGTCGTTCAGGTTATCAATGCCGACAACCTGATGACCGGCGGTCAACAAACGCTCTGCAACGTGATAGCCAATAAACCCTGCGGCGCCTGTAACCAGGAATTTCATGCCCACTCCTTAAATAACCGGTTTAATCGAGGCGCCGCGGCCAATCGCGTAGTAGGTAAAGCCGCGATTTTCCAAACGCTCCGGATCGTACAGGTTACGTCCATCGAAGATCACCGGCTGCTTCAGTTCACTTTTGATCACGTCGAAGTCCGGTGCGCGGAAATTCTGCCATTCGGTGCAGATCACCAGAGCATCGGCGCCGTGCAGCGCAGCCTCTTTGGTACCCATCAGCTTCAAGTCATCACGTTGGCCATAGATGCGTTGGACTTCGTTCATCGCTTCCGGATCGTAAGCCTGAACGGTGGCGCCGGCGGCCCACAGTTGCTCCATCAGCACGCGGCTGGAGGCTTCACGCATGTCATCGGTATTCGGCTTGAACGCCAGGCCCCACAGCGCGAAGGTTTTGCCCTTCAGATCGCTGCCGAAGTAGTCTTTGATAAAGCTGTTCAGCTTGTCTTTCTGTTGGTAGTTGACCTGCTCAACCGCCTGCAGCAGCTTCGGTTGGTAACCGATCTGCTCCGCCGTGCGGATCAGCGCCTGCACGTCTTTCGGGAAGCACGAGCCGCCGTAACCGCAGCCAGGGTAGATGAAGTGATAACCGATGCGAGAGTCGGAACCGATGCCCTGACGCACTTTTTCGATATCTGCGCCCAGCATTTCCGCCAGATTGGACATTTCGTTCATAAAGCTGATTTTAGTCGCCAGCATGCAGTTAGCGGCGTATTTGGTCAGCTCCGCGCTGCGGATATCCATCATGATCATGCGATCGTGATTGCGGTTAAACGGTTCGTACAGCTCGCGAATAGGTTCGATCACATCTTTATTATCGGTGCCGATGACGATGCGCTCAGGACGCATGCAGTCTGCCACCGCCGCGCCTTCCTTCAGGAATTCCGGGTTAGACACCACGTCGAACGGCACATTGCTGCCGCGCTTCGCCAGCGTTTCCGCCATCACCTGGCGCACCTTGTCCGCCGTACCGACCGGTACGGTGGATTTGTCGATCACCACTTTGCGATCGGTCATGTGCTCGGCAATGGTGCGAGCCACCGCAGTGACATATTTCAGGTCGGCGGAACCGTCTTCATCCGGCGGCGTACCGACGGCGATGAACTGGATATTCCCGTGCGCCACGCCCGCTTTGGCATCGGTGGTGAAATGCAGGCGGCCGGCCTCATAGTTTTGCTGCACCAGCGGGGTCAGACCCGGTTCAAAAATCGGGATATTACCTTTTTTCAGGTTTTCGACTTTTCGTTCGTCGACGTCGATGCACATCACGTCATGGCCGACTTCAGCCAGCACGGCGGCCTGCACCAGACCCACATAGCCAATACCAAAAACTGTTACTTTCATGTGAAAATCCTAGTTTTTCAAATTAAGACGAAAGATCATTCAATTACTTCTTGTCAGCGGCAACAACCTGTTGCAGCCACTGAGAAAATTCTTTGCCCAGGCTGGCATGACGCATGCCGTATTCTACAAACGCCTGCATATAACCCAGCTTGTTGCCGCAGTCATGGCTCACGCCTTTCAGGTGATACGCTTCCACCGTTTCCTGCTGCATCAACATTTCGATGCTGTCAGTCAGCTGAATTTCATCGCCGGCGCCCGGAGGCGTTTTCGCCAGCAGCGGCCAAATATCGGCGGACAGCACGTAACGACCGACGATCGCCAGGTTGGAAGGCGCTTTATCCGGTGACGGCTTCTCGACCACGCTGACCATCGGCGCGCTTTCACCAGGCTGCAGATCGACGCCCTTGCAGTCGGCTACGCCGTAGTTTCCGACATCCTTATGCGGCACGGGTTCAACCATGATCTGGCTGACGCCGGTGGTTTCGAAGCGCTGCAACATCTCGCGCAGATTGTCTTTTTTCGGATCGGCGCTGTATTCGTCGAGGATCACGTCCGGCAACACCACGGCGACCGGCTCATCGCCCACCATCGGGTAAGCGCACATGATTGCGTGCCCCAAACCTTTCGCGTTCCCCTGACGGACTTGCATCACGGTAACGCCTTTCGGGCAGATCGACTGAACTTCATCCAGCAATTGACGCTTGACGCGTTTTTCCAGCATCGCTTCCAGCTCGAAACTGGTATCAAAATGGTTTTCGATCGAGTTCTTGGAGGAGTGAGTGACCAGCACAATCTCGTTAATCCCTGCCGCAATGCACTCATTGACGACGTATTGGATCAGCGGTTTATCAACCAGCGGCAACATTTCTTTTGGAATGGCTTTGGTGGCCGGCAACATCCGCGTACCCAAGCCTGCAACCGGGATCACGGCTTTTCTGACTTTGCGATTTACAGCAGGCATTATTTCCTCTCTTAAAGCTAAAGCGCTCATTTTATGAGCTTGGGCTCGATATAAAAAAACCTTCGGAGTATACCAGCTTATGCGCGCCGAGCATTAGCCAGAACACAAATAGAAAACATTTAGGACTATTACCCGCTCTGATAATCGGGGGAATAAATAAACGGTTTAATTACCGATAAGTGAATAGCTTAAGATCTCGCCACTCGGCACCGATTATTCAGCGCTGAGCATCAGCCGCAATCGGCCCCCGCTCCCCCATACCTGACATTGCCAGGCAGTACAGCGTTGGCTGATCTGATTCATGTAGGTGGCGCCCAGCGTACCCAGCGGCACGCCGTTGCTCAGCTGAATTTGATTGTCGCCGGTATTGACGTTGGCGTGCAGCCCGGCGGAAACCAGAATCAGGTTTTTATTTTCGGCGTGATAATATCCCAGCAACAGGGGGAATTGCCCCTCCAATTTCCCCTGTCGCAATAATTGATTAACCTGCTTTAACAATGCCGACATTTGCGGCAAGCGATGTTGTTGATTAGCCAGATGGTCTTGCAGCAATCCATTAAATAATGCGCGCAACAGCAACGCCGCCAATACGCCATTATCGCCGGCGCGGGTGACGTCCAGACAATAGAACGCCAGATCCTTTTCTGACAGCGCTGCGATATCCAATACCAGGCCGGGATTCTCTCCCGTGGTCAACTGCCGATAATTGATCCGGCAATGCGCAATGGTCTGTTGTACCGGCGGCTGCAGCTGTTTAAGCAATTTAATCGCTTCGGAAGGATTTTTGCTCAACGCATCCCAATCTTGAAACAGCTCGACCTCTTCAATGGCCTGGGAGGTGAACATATTGGGATATAAACACGCCAGCACCGCTTCACGCAGGCGATTCAGATCGGTCAGCGGCTTCAGCAACACATCCTGCACGCCCAGCCGCAATACCTTGGCGATGTCAGCCATCTTGTCGGTCGCCGAGATCACCAGCACCGGGATCTGCCCCCCCTGCAGGCGCAGGTGCTCGACAAATTCAATGCCGCCCATTTCCGGCATCGCGAGATCGCACAGAATCAGATCCGGCTTGAAATCATCCACGGCACTCAGCGCCTGTAAACCGTTGGTCGCTTCGCCGGTTTCTGCGCCCAGCGAGGTCAAGTACCCGACCAGCACGGAACGAAACACCTGTTCGTCCTCCACGATCAAGATGCGCTTGTGAGTGAGTGGTAATGCCATCAGCCGAGCCTCGTCCCTTTCCATAGTGTAATAGTGGCTCAAAAAGGTCACTTATGCTCGTCTGAAACAGACCGACCGTGCATTGCCAACCGAGAACCGAGAATTATCTATTTTTTATCAACGGCAACAACCGATCCAGTTGTTTTTCCACCGCCAGCAGCCCCGCCTCGATCGCCTCTTCGGCGCGATGGAAATCCAACGTCGAAATCTGCGGACAGAAAGGTTGGATCAAGACGTCCGGCGGATCGCTCGCCATCCGCGTGCGTTTCAAACGATTTTCCAACATTTGAATCGACGTGCCCATAATCTCCATCGCCGTCGGCGCCGTCGTCGGTTTGCGCTGCCGCATTCTGCCAACCCGCTCTCGCAGACGCCCGCGCCAATTGCCTGCGGGGGCATCATCCGTACTTTGGTCCTCGCCGCGTACCGAGAACAGGTCCTGCTGCATCAGATGCGCGTCATGCTGCAGATCGACAGCGATGACGATGTCGGCGCCGAGCGCCCGGCAGAGCGACACCGGTACCGGATTCACCACCGCGCCATCCACCAGCCAATAGCCGTCGGCCCACACCGGCGCCAACAGGCCGGGCATGCTGCAAGAAGCGCGCACCGCCTGATGAATATCGCCCTCGGTCAGCCACAGTTCGCGGCCGGTGCTGAGGTTGGTCGTCACGGCGCCGAACTTCAGCGCACACTCGGCGATGTCATTGATCTTCAACAGCTGCCCGACGGCATTAAATACGCGTTCGCCGCGCAGCAAACCGCCGCGCTGCCAGGAAAAATCCATCAACCGGATCACGTCCCAATAGCTGAACGACCGCACCCACTGCTCCATCGCCGGCAAACGATGGCTGGCGAACGCCGCGCCCACCAGCGCACCGACAGAGCAACCCGCAACGATATCGACCTCAATCCCCAGTTTCTTTAACGCATTAATCACGCCGATGTGGGCCCAGCCTTTGGCCGAGCCTGCCCCCAGCGCCAGTCCGATCTTGATTTGCCGCATAGCGCCATCCTCTCGGTAAAGGGTTGCCTCTGCTTTCAGGGTAGATTGTCACCAACGAATATTGTTAGGTAACATATGCGCTAAATTCATTTTCTGCCTCGTCTTTCAGGAGTTATTTTGCCCGAATCATGCCCATGCGGCAGCGGACTGACCTACAACGCGTGCTGCGCCCTTTTTATCAATGGCAGCCAGCCGGCGCCGACCCCGGGTCAGCTGATGCGTTCACGCTTCACCGCCTACGTTAATCATAACGTCGACTATCTGATCGCCACCTGGCACCCCGATTGCGGCGCCGAAGCGTGGCGCAATGCCATCGTCGACAGTTTTAAAAACACCGAATGGCTGGGCCTGACGATCGTGGAAGAGAAAGCCGGCCATGAAGCGGATGAGGGCTTCGTCGAATTCATCGCCCGTTTTACCGACGGTGACAGCGGTGCCCCTAAGGCGATGCATGAGCGCTCACGCTTCCTTCGCCGCGATCAACGTTGGTATTATATCGACGGTACCCAACCCCAGCCCGGCAGAAATGCAATTTGCCCCTGCGGCTCTGGGAAAAAATATAAGAAGTGCTGCGGGCGCTAGCCGGCCGGCGCTTCACGTTTATGCCTGCGCAGACAGGCCATTCAGTTCAGACAGGATCCCCAAGCTCATGCCACACCAAAATGTACAACGGAAAGTGTTACGCACCATCTGCCCGGACGCCAAAGGGCTGATCGCCAAGATCACCAACATTTGTTACAAGCACGAACTCAATATCGTCCAGAACAATGAGTTCGTCGATCACCGCACCGGGCGTTTCTTCATGCGCACTGAGCTGGAAGGCATTTTCAACGACAACACGCTGCTGGCCGATCTGGACAGCGCGCTGCCGGAAGGTTCACTGCGCGAGCTGCACAGCACCGGACGCCGGCGCATCGTGGTGCTGGTCACCAAAGAGGCCCACTGCCTGGGCGATCTATTGATGAAAAGCGCCTATGGCGGTCTCGACGTTGAAATCGCCGCCGTGATCGGCAACCACGACACCTTGCAATCGCTGGTGGAGCGTTTCGACATTCCTTTCCACCTGGTGAGCCACGAAGGCCTGACGCGCGAACAGCACGACCGCGAAATGACGGTCAGGATCGATCAATATCAGCCGGATTATGTAGTGCTGGCCAAATATATGCGCGTACTGACGCCGGCCTTCGTACAACATTATCCGAATCAGGTGATCAACATTCACCATTCGTTCCTGCCGGCGTTTATCGGCGCGCGTCCTTATCACCAGGCCTACGAGCGCGGCGTGAAAATCATCGGCGCCACCGCCCACTACGTTAACGACAATCTCGACGAAGGCCCAATCATCATGCAGGACGTGATCCACGTCGATCACACCTACTCCGCCGAGGATATGATGCGCGCCGGCCGCGACGTCGAGAAAAATGTGCTCAGCCGCGCGCTGTACCAGGTACTGGCGCAGCGTGTCTTCGTCTACGGCAATCGCACCGTTATTCTGTAATCGCTCAATAAATCGGTGCATTTCGTTCAGGGATGCACCGCCAAGAATAAAAAAACGGCAAACGATTCATTTTCTGCATTTCAATGCTTTACACATCCGCTTCATTTGATATGATGCGCCCCGCTTACCGAGACAGCGCTCTCGCAAGCAAGGCCAGTTAAATAGCCATGTAATATGGTGGGGTTCCCGAGCGGCCAAAGGGAGCAGACTGTAAATCTGCCGTCACTGACTTCGAAGGTTCGAATCCTTCCCCCACCACCATCTTCTCTTTGTTGATGAACTTGAAGCGAAAGCTGAAATCTCATTATACGCCGAGGGGGAGGATGAGAAGCTTAGACAAGGTTCGAGCCGAGCGTAGCGAGACAACGTGCTTTAGTGCAGTAATCCTTAGAAGCACACAACAGGAATTTAGCCCATTCCTTAAAAAATCAGTAAATCCATGAATATCATGGTGGGGTTCCCGAGCGGCCAAAGGGAGCAGACTGTAAATCTGCCGTCACTGACTTCGAAGGTTCGAATCCTTCCCCCACCACCATCTTCTCTTTGTTGATGAACTTGAAGCGAAAGCTGAAATCTCATTATACGCCGAGGGGGAGGATGAGAAGCTTAGACAAGGTTCGAGCCGAGCGTAGCGAGACAACGTGCTTTAGTGCAGTAATCCTTAGAAGCACACAACAGGAATTTAGCCCATTCCTTAAAAAATCAGTAAATCCATGAATATCATGGTGGGGTTCCCGAGCGGCCAAAGGGAGCAGACTGTAAATCTGCCGTCACTGACTTCGAAGGTTCGAATCCTTCCCCCACCACCATCTTCTCTTTGTTGATGAACTTGAAGCGAAAGCTGAAATCTCATTATACGCCGAGGGGGAGGATGAGAAGCTTAGACAAGGTTCGAGCCGAGCGTAGCGAGACAACGTGCTTTAGTGCAGTAATCCTTAGAAGCACACAACAGGAATTTAGCCCATTCCTTAAAAAATCAGTAAATCCATGAATATCATGGTGGGGTTCCCGAGCGGCCAAAGGGAGCAGACTGTAAATCTGCCGTCACTGACTTCGAAGGTTCGAATCCTTCCCCCACCACCATTCCTTGCACAAAACTCCAAAACCCACTTAAAGCACATCACATCCATAATACTCCGTACTGGGGAAGGATGAGAAGCTTCGACAAGGTTCGAGTCTCACGCAGTGAGACAACGCGCTTCAGCGCGGCCCGCAGGGTGAATAGCTCTCGTATCAATAAACTCAATTTATCTCCCTTTATCGCCGCTTTCACCTTGATGTTTTATCTCCACACTCCCAGCAGTAACTTGAACTCCGGCCGACAATTCGCTATACCACTGGCTTCTTTAGTGCAGTAAGGAACAGGTGGATGCGAAACAATATTTGCGTTTTTTGTGGCGCCAGCGAAGGCGTCAACCCCGCTTATGCCGAGCAGGCCCGTCAACTGGGGCAACTGCTGGCCGGACAGGGGCGCCGGTTGATCTACGGCGGCGGCAAAAAAGGGTTGATGGGCATCGTGGCGGACGCCGTGCTGGCCGCAGGCGGTGAAGCTGTCGGCATTATCCCTGAGCGCCTGGTTGAAGCGGAAACGGCGCATCGCGGCCTGACCGAGTTGGAAGTGGTGCCTGACATGCATACGCGCAAAGCCCGTATGGCGGCGTTGGCGGACGGTTTTATCGCCCTGCCCGGCGGCATCGGCACGCTGGAAGAGCTGTTTGAAATCTGGACCTGGGGACAGATCGGCTATCACAACAAACCGGTCGGCCTGCTGAACGTTAACGGGTTTTACCGCCCACTGAGCCAGTTCCTCGAACATGTCGCCGATCAGGGTTTCATGCGTCACGACTATCTCGGTACGCTGCACATCAGCGAATCGGCGCAAACGCTGCTGCAACAGTTTGACGACTATCAGCCTAAAAATTACGACCGCTGGGCGAAATAACCGGCTGCGCAGTCAGCGGGCCCGCCGCTGTCTGCGTTACATTTCCCGCCAAACTCTGCTACTATCACAGCACATTTTTCTCGTGAAAACGGCACCGCTCATGAAGTTTGTCTCTTTTAATATCAATGGACTGCGCGCGCGTCCGCACCAGCTGGCGGCAATTATCGAGCAGCACCAGCCCGACGTGATCGGTCTGCAGGAAACCAAAGTTCACGACGACATGTTCCCGCTGGAAGAAGTCAGCCAGCACGGCTACCACGTGTTCTATCACGGGCAAAAAGGCCATTACGGCGTGGCGCTGCTGACCAAAGCGGAACCGTTGGCTGTACGCCGCGGCTTCCCGACCGATGAAGAAGATGCGCAGCGTCGCATCATCATGGCCGATCTGGCGACCCCGCAGGGTACGCTGACGGTGATTAACGGCTACTTCCCACAGGGAGAAAGCCGCGACCACCCGATCAAGTTCCCGGCTAAAACGCGTTTCTATCAGGACCTGCAAAACTATCTGGAGCAACAGCTGTCGGCGGAATCCCCGGTGTTGATCATGGGCGACATGAACATCAGCCCCAGCGATTATGACATCGGCATCGGCGAAGACAGCCGTAAACGCTGGCTGCGTACAGGTAAGTGCTCCTTCCTGCCGGAAGAGCGCGCATGGATGGATCGCCTGCTGAACTGGGGCCTGGTGGACACCTATCGCCACGCCAACCCGGAACGCAATGACGAGTTTTCGTGGTTCGACTATCGCTCAAAAGGCTTCGACGACAACCGCGGCCTGCGCATCGATCTGCTGCTGGCCAGCACCCCGCTGGCTTCGCGCTGCATCGCCACCGGCATCGACTATCAAACCCGCGGCATGGAGAAACCTTCCGACCACGCGCCGGTTTGGGCGGAATTTACGCTGTAACCCATCACCCCGGCGCTCGCCGGGGTTTTACTTTGTGAAGCCAATGAAAATTATCGACGTGGTAGCCGCTATTTTGGAACAGAACGGCCGCATTTTGCTGGCCCAGCGCGGCCCAGGCAGCGATCAGGCCGGTCTGTGGGAGTTTCCCGGCGGCAAGGTTGAGCCGGGCGAGAGCCAGCCAGAGGCGCTGGCGCGCGAGCTGGATGAAGAATTGGGGATTTGCGCCCGTGTCGACGCCTACGTGGGCAGCAATCAGTGGCAGCAAGGCGAACGCGTCATCCGGCTGCACGCCTGGCGAGTCGTGGATTTCTCCGGCGAACTGCAACAGCGTTGCCACTCGGCGCTGGTCTGGGTCACGCCGCAACAGGCACAGGAATTCACTCTGGCGCCCGCCGACGTTCCACTGCTGGCGGACTATATCGCCGCGCAAAGCGATGCACGCTGAGCGCGGCAATAGGTTACATCGTCACTTCTTCAGGCGCACCCAAATCAAGGGGTTGGTGCCGATGGTGTTGGGCTCACGCACGCACTGCAGCACTTCCCCCTCCACTTTGAGCACCGCGCCTTCGGAATAGTTTTGATTCTGGTAGACGCAGCAACGGTTGCAGGGCTGCGCCGGCGGCGGATTGACGCCGTTTTTCGCCGTACCCCAGATTTCTGGAGAGACCGGCAACACCACGTCCACATCGCCACGGTTGGCGGCGGCCTGGCCGGAAAACGCCAGCGCAGCGGCGGCCAGCAATCCCATGAGTCCGTGCTTCATTCACTCTTCTCCTGCGCCTTACCGGCGCTTTTTCTGCGTTTTTTGCCCCCGCTGGCAGGCGGCGGTGGCAATCCACGAAACGCCATGCTCGCCCGGCTCTGCTTGGCCTGATAAATCAGCTCTTGCAGCGTGCCGACCAACGGCTGCATAAAGTCCTGATAACGACAGGATTTCTCGCTGATTTGCGTCAGCGTAGCCTCCCAGTTGGCCGTCATATCAGGACGAGCAGCAAGATCCGGCAGCGAGTGAATCAACGCGCGCCCGGTTTCGCTGGAGTGAATATAGCGCCCCTTCTTGTACAGAAACGCCCGCTTGAACAGTAATTCGATGATCCCCGCTCGCGTCGCTTCCGTCCCTAAACCATCGGTCGCTCGCAGGATTTTCTTTAGCGCTTTATCTTGTACGAACCGCGCGATGCCGGTCATGGCCGACAGCAGGCTGGCGTCGGTAAACGGCCGTGGGGGCTGGGTCTGGCGTTCCACCACTTCACCGCGCTCGCACAGCAGCTCATCATCTTTAGCCACCACCGGCAGCGACGCACCTTCGTTTTCCTCGTCGCGCTCCTTGCTGCCCAACAGCGTACGCCAGCCGGCTTCCGCCAGGAAACGCGCCTTGGCGATAAATTTGCCGCCGGCGATATCCAGCTCGATCACGCATTTGCGGAATACCGCATCCGGACAAAACTGCATCAAGTACTGACGTGCCACCAGCCCATACACGTTCCGCTCATCCTGCGTCAGGTTGACCTTGCCGGCGCGGGCGGTGGGAATAATGGCGTGGTGGGCATCGACCTTTTTATCGTCCCAGCAGCGGTTGCGGCGATCGCTGTCGATCACCGGCTGCGGGTACAGCTCAGGTTGATGTACGCTGATTGCGTTTAGCACCGCGTGACGGCCGGCGAAATGCTCTTCCGGCAAGTAACGGCAGTCGGAACGCGGATAGGTGATCAATTTGTGGGTTTCATACAGCCGCTGGCAAACATCCAGCACCTGCTGCGCACTGAGGTTATAACGCCGGGCCGCTTCGATTTGCAGCGTAGAGAGCGAAAATGGCAGCGGTGCGGTATCTGATTCCCGTTTATCGTTATAGGCGGTGACCAGGGCCGGTTGGCCTTCGATGCGCTTAACCACGTGCTCCGCCAACGGCCGATGCAGCAAACGCCCCTCTTCATCCTGATAAGGCTCGCAAGATTCGCTGGGCTGCCACAGCGCCACAAAGCGCTCTTCTTTCGGCGTGACGATATGCGCTTTGACCTCGAAGAAGTCTTTCGGCACAAAGTTTTCTATCTCTTCGTCGCGCCGCACCACCAACCCCAGCACCGGCGTCTGCACCCTGCCCACCGACAGCACGCCGTCGTAACCGGCATTGCGGCCCAGCAGCGTATAGGCGCGGGTCATATTGATGCCATAGAGCCAGTCGGCGCGCGAACGCGCCAGTGCGGACACGCACAGCGGAATGAAATCACGGTTGTCGCGCAGGCGTTCGACAGCACGCTCCACCGCCTGCGGGTTGAGATCGTTGATCAGACAGCGGCGCACGTTCTGGCGCTTTTCTGCCGTCAAATCCAGATAGTCCAGCACCTCATCCACCAGCAACTGCCCTTCGCGGTCCGGGTCTCCGGCGTGCACCACTTCATCGGCTTCGAGCAGCAACTTTTTAATCGCATTGAGCTGTTTGCTGACCGAAGGGCGCGGCTGCAATCGCCATTTTTCAGGAATGATCGGCAGATCCGCCAACGACCAACGCGCATAGCGGCTGTCATAGGCATCAGGCTGGGCCTGCTCCAACAGATGACCGACGCACCAGGTCACCACATCGTTGTTGCCGCAGGCGATATAACCGTCGCCGCGGCGATGCGGCTTGGGCAATACGTCGGCAATGGCGCGCGCCAAACTCGGTTTCTCGGCTATGAACAGTCGCATTATTCACCGTTTTTCTGGCTGAACGTCATCAAGAATTCTCTTACTTCTGCATAGTTCCCGCGGAAGACGATCCGCTGGGCTTTCTTTTCCAACTGATAGCAATACATCGGATCGTAGTACTGCTGCAACAGGGGCGCCAACCATTCGCGGTGCGCGTCGCCCTGGCCGCTGAGGCGCTGTATCCGCAACGCCGCTTCGAGTCGCAGCGTCAACTGCTGGAAACGCTCCAGCCCCAGACGACGGCGTATGGCGAACAGGCCATGGTGCAAATAGTCGTTGTATTGCCGCCAACCCTCTTCTGCGCCATAGGTTTGTTCGAACTGTTCGCGCATGCCGTCGATATATTCAGCTTGCAAGCGCGCGAGGCGAATGTCGAACGGATCGTCGATCACCGCTACCGGCGCCTGCTGCATGCCATTGAACAACGGCAACGGCAGATTGTTGCTGCCGATGATCCGCCCTTCGTCTTCCAGCACCCAACGGCGGCTGCCACCATGCTGTTTTTTCAGCAATAACACAGCCAGACGATTCTCAAAATCTATCTGCGAGCTCTGGCCCGCCAGCGTTCGGCCAAAAGATGAACCGCGATGGCGCGCCGCGCCTTCCAGATCGACGCCGTCGGCCAGTTCGTTGACCAGCAGCGTCTTGCCGCTACCGGTATTGCCGCCGACCAGGGCCATCGGCAGCTCGGCGCTTTGCGCCAGCACGCCGAGCAGATAATTGCGCAGCGCCTTGTAGCCGCCGACGATGCGCGGGTAGTCCACGCCGGCCTCATGCAACCATTGCTGCACCAGTTGCGAGCGCAGCCCGCCGCGGAAACAGTAAATATAGCCTGCGGGCCGCTCTGCGCAGGCCGTCAGCCAGGCGGTAGTGCGCTGTTCGCGCAGTTTGCCGTTCACCAGACTGTGGCCGAGCGCAATCGCCGCTTGCTGGCCATGCTGCTTATAGCAGGTACCGACCGCCTGCCGCTCGCTGTCGACCATCAGCGGCAAATTCAGCGCCTGGGCGAAGGCGCCCTGCTGGAATTCAATCGGCGCACGCACGTCAATCAGCGGCACGTCCTGCAGGAAAATGCGTGGGTAATCGTCGCTGTCCGGCCTTCCTTGCACGTTGGACACTACTCGACCTCGATCAGCGGCTTACCGGCCGAGGCCGCATGCAACTCGCCGATGGCGTTGAGCGTGATGCCATGCTGCTCGGCAATCGCCAACACCTGCGCTTCCGCCTCGGGCAGCACCGCCAACAGCAGGCCGCCGGAGGTCTGCGGATCGCACAGCAGCTGGCGTTGCAGGTCGCTCATCTCACCCACCAGATGGCCATAGCTGTCGAAGTTGCGCCCGGTGCCGCCCGGCACGCAGCCCTCGGCGATGTACGCCTCGACGTCCGGCAGTTTCGGCACCCGATCGAACCAGACCGTCGCCTGCAGACCGGAGCCCTGACAAACTTCGCTCAGGTGGCCCAACAGGCCAAAGCCGGTGATGTCGGTCATCGCCGTGACGCCCGCCACTTCGGCAAAGTCGGCGCCCGGTTTATTCAGGCGGCACATCACCTCCGTCGCCAGGCCCTGATGCTCCGGGCGCAGCTTGCTTTGTTTTTCGGCGGTCGTCAGCACGCCGATGCCGAGCGGTTTAGTCAGATAGAGTTTCGCCCCGGCCTGTGCGGCGCTGTTTTTCTTCACCCGCTCGGTATTGACCACGCCGGTGACCGCCAGGCCGAAAATGGGCTCCGGCGCATCGATGGAGTGGCCGCCGGCCAGCGCGATCCCCGCCTGCTGGCAGGCGAAACGCCCGCCGTCGATCACCTGCTGCGCCACCTCCGGCGGCAGTTTGGCGATCGGCCAGCCGAGAATGGCGATCGCCATGATCGGTTTGCCGCCCATGGCGTATACGTCGCTGATGGCGTTAGCGGCGGCGATGCGGCCAAAATCGAACGGATCGTCGACGATCGGCATGAAGAAGTCGGTGGTGCTGATGATGCCGACGCCGTTGCCGATGTCGTACACCGCCGCGTCGTCGCGGGTTTCATTGCCGACCAGCAGGCGCGGATCGACAAATTTTTCCCGCTCGCTGTGCAAGATGGTTTCGAGAACTTTCGGTGAGATTTTGCAGCCGCAGCCAGCGCCATGGCTGTACTGGGTTAAACGGATCGCTGGCGATGTCATAGTCCACTCCCTTCGATAACGGCACTCAAGATAACATAGGGTAGCGCTTGCCGAGGGGATTGATAAGAGCGGGCCGCCGATAAGCGAACGGCCTGCTCAGAAACCATGCGATTTTGCGGGGTTTGGCGCATTTTCACCGCGCCCCGCGGGGAACAAACTCAGAAATAGCTGACGAAAGGCGCGCTGTTCGGCGGCGTCACCTTGGTGGCGGCCTTCAGCTGCGGCGTACCCAGATAGAGGAAGCCGACGATCTCGTCCTGCTCGCGGCAACCGAAGGCTTCGCGCACCAGCGCATGCTCGGTCCAGGCGCCGGTGCGCCAGATACCGTTAAAGCCCTGCGCCAGCGCCGCCATCTGCATCGCCTGCACCGCGCAACCGGCGGAAACCACCTGCTCCCAGCGCGGCACCTTGGTCTCTTCGGTGCAGTGCGCGATGACGGTGATGATCAGCGGCGCGCGGAACGGCGCTTTAGTGGCCTTCTCGATCGCCGCGTCGTCCAGTTGATCCTGCTTCGCCGCCGCCTGCAGCAGCTGGCTGAAGCGCTCCAGACCCTGATTCTCGATCATCACGAAACGCCACGGCTGCAGCGCGCCGTGATCGGGCGCACGCAGGCCCGCGTTGATGATATTTTGGCGCACTTCCCCCGCCGGCGCCGGTTCCGCCAGGCGCGAAGCCGAGCGGCGATTCAATAAAAGATCCAGAGCATCCATCGTAAACTCCTGATAACAATTTTCATTCCGGCCACGTTAACATAGCTAAACGACGAGTTACAGCCTCGGCGATAGCGTCCGTGTGCCACGATTTAAAGCTGACATTTACCCGGCCGCTCATTAGGATAGCGGAACATTCTCGACTCTTGTTGGAGAGCACATGCGCACATTGTGGCAAATTATTGCCGGCATTTTCCGGTGGACATGGCGTCTGCTGAATTTTATCAGGGAACTGATCCTTAACCTGTTCCTGGTATTGCTGATCCTGGTTGTGGTCGGCATCTATCTATCCTTCCAAAGTTCTTCCACCTCGACGGCTCCGGCGCGCGGCGCACTGCTGGTCGATTTAAGCGGCGTAGTGGTCGATCAGCCTTCGGTCAACAACCGGGTGCGGCAATGGGGCCGCGAACTCTTGGGCGCCTCCAGCAGCCGTCTGCAGGAGAATTCGCTGTTCGACGTGGTGGACAGCATCCGCAAGGCCAAAGACGACAAAAACATTACCGGCATGGTGTTGCAGCTGAATGACTTCGCCGGCGCCGATCAGCCGTCGCTACGTTATATCGGCAAGGCGCTGCGCGAATTCCGCGACAGCGGCAAACCGATCTTCGCCATCGGCGACAGCTACAACCAGACGCAGTACTACCTGGCCAGCTACGCCAACAAGGTCTACCTGTCGCCGCAGGGCGCGGTCGATCTGCACGGCTTTGCCACCAACAACCTGTACTACAAGTCGTTGCTGGACATGCTTAAGGTCACCACCAATATCTTCCGCGTCGGCACCTATAAATCGGCGGTAGAACCGCTGATCCGCGACGATATGTCGCCGGCGGCGCGTGAAGCGGACAGCCGTTGGATTGGCGGCCTGTGGCAGAATTACCTGGAGACCGTGGCAGCCAACCGTCAACTGACGCCGCAGCAGCTGTTCCCGGGCGCGGCCGGCGTGTTGAGCGGCCTGCAGGCTGCCGGTGGCGATACCGCCCGCTATGCGCTGGACAATAAGCTGGTGGATGAGCTGGCGTCGCGCACCGCGATTGAAAATCAGCTGGTCAAAACCTTTGGCTGGGACAAACAGGCGAACGATTTCAACGCCATCAGCATCTATGATTACCAGCCGAAACCGGATGCCAACCAGGGCGGCAAGATCGCCGTGGTGTTCGCCAACGGCGCCATCATGGACGGCCCGCAGACGCCGGGCAACGTCGGTGGCGACACCACCGCCGCCGAACTGCGTCAGGCGCGCCTGGATCCGGCCATCAAGGCCGTGGTGTTCCGCGTCAACAGCCCTGGCGGCAGCGTCAGCGCGTCCGAAGTGATCCGCTCCGAGCTGGCCGCCGTGCGCGCCGCCGGCAAGCCGGTGGTAGTTTCCATGGGCGGCATGGCCGCATCGGGCGGCTACTGGGTCTCGACGCCGGCCGACTACATCATCGCCAGCCCGAGCACGCTGACCGGCTCCATCGGCATTTTCGGCATCATCAACACCTACGAGAAAACCCTTGATACGTTGGGCGTGCACACCGACGGCGTGGCGACCTCGCCGCTGGCCGACATCGCGGTCACCAAGGCGCTGCCGCAGGAGTTCTCGCAGATGATGCAGCTGAACATCGAAAACGGGTATAAGAACTTCCTCGATCTGGTCGCCAAATCGCGCAAGATGACCCCGCAACAGGTTGACCAAATCGCGCAAGGCCACGTGTGGCTCGGCAGCGACGCCAAGGCCAACGGCCTGGTCGATCAGTTAGGTGATTTCGACGACGCGGTGAAGAAAGCCGCCGAGCTGGCGAAACTGCAACAGTGGCAGCTCGACTGGTTCGTCGACACCCCAAGCCTGAGCGATATGGTGCTCAGCCAGTTCGGCGTTTCCATTCACGGCATGCTGCCGGCGGCGATTCAGGCCATGCTGCCCGCCCCGCTGGCGTCGGTCGCCAACGCGGTGAAAGAACAGCCGGGCTTGTTCAATAACCTGAACGATCCGCAAAACCGCTATGCGATCTGCCTGACCTGCGGAGAAGTCCGCTAACAAATAATTCTGCAGCCCGGCCATCGCCGGGCTTTTTTTCTGCCGCCATGCCCCTATAATTCAGCCCATCTTATCTTTGTTAAAATCATGACCATGCAAAAGAAATCCATTTACGTCGCCTACACCGGCGGCACCATCGGCATGCAGCGTTCCGATCACGGCTATATCCCGGTTTCCGGCCACCTGCAGCGCCAGCTGGCGCTGATGCCCGAATTCCATCGGCCGGAGATGCCGGATTTCACCATTCATGAATATGCGCCGCTCATCGACTCTTCGGACATGACGCCGGAAGACTGGCAACACATCGCCGACGATATCAAACAGAACTACGACCGCTACGACGGCTTCGTGATCCTGCACGGCACCGACACCATGGCGTTCACCGCCTCGGCGCTCTCCTTTATGCTGGAAAACCTGGCCAAACCGGTGATCGTCACCGGTTCGCAAATTCCCCTGGCGGAACTGCGTTCCGATGGCCAAACCAATCTGCTGAACGCACTGTATCTGGCGGCCAACCATCCGGTGAATGAAGTCAGCCTGTTCTTCAACAACAAGCTGTTCCGCGGCAACCGCACTACCAAAGCGCACGCCGACGGCTTCGACGCCTTCGCTTCCCCCAATCTGCCGCCGCTGCTGGAAGCCGGCATCCATATTCGCCGCCAGCACGGCATCGACAGTCCGGCGTGTGACGGCGCGCTGCAAGTGCACGACATCACGCCGCAGCCGATCGGCGTGGTCACCATCTATCCGGGCATTTCCGGCGCGGTGGTGCGCAACTTCCTGCTGCAGCCGGTCAAAGCGCTTATCCTGCGTTCCTACGGCGTCGGCAACGCGCCGCAGAAAGCCGAGCTGATCGACGAGTTGCGCGCGGCGTCCGAACGCGGCATCGTGGTGGTCAACCTGACGCAGTGCATCTCCGGGCGCGTCAATATGGAAGGCTACGCCACCGGCAACGCGTTGGCGCACGCCGGGGTGATCAGCGGTTTCGACATGACGGTGGAGGCCGCACTGACCAAACTGCACTATCTGTTGAGCCAGCCGCTGACGCCGGAACAAATCCGCACGCTGATGCAGCAAGACCTGCGCGGCGAACTGAGCATCAACGGTTAATCCACTGACCTAGGGAGTGGCGATGAAAACGGCCTTGTTGTTGATCGATCTGCAAAACGATTTCTGCCCCGGCGGCGCGCTGGCGGTCACGGAGGGCGACGCCGTCATTCCGGTCGCCAATCGGGCGATCGCCGCCTGTTTGGCGCGCGGTGAGCCGGTGGTGGCCAGCCAGGACTGGCACCCGGCCAATCATCGCAGCTTTGCGGTGAATTCACATGCGCAGGTCGGCACCCTCGGCGAGCTGGAAGGCCTGCCGCAGGTGTGGTGGCCGGTGCACTGCGTGCAAGGGAGCCACGGCGCCGATTTTCATCCCCAGTTGCAGCGGCAACACATCGATGCCGTTTTTCGCAAAGGACAGGATACGGATATCGACAGCTACAGCGCGTTCTTCGATAACGGCCACCGGGCGCAGACCGAACTGCACGATTGGCTGCAATCGCAGGGTGTCCGACAGTTGGCGATCATGGGCCTGGCGACCGATTACTGCGTGAAGTTCAGCGTGCTGGATGCGCTGGCTGCCGGCTATCCAACGCAAGTGATCGTCGACGGCTGCCGCGGCGTTAATCTGCAGCCGGGCGACAGCGAAAAGGCGCTGCAGGACATGGCGCACGCCGGCGCACAACTGGTTACCCTGTCACAGTTCCTCGCCAGCTAAATCCTCTCGGGTGCCATCGGCGCCCTTTTTGCGCGGCGGCGAAAATATCGACGCCGCTCACAATACCGCCCTTCTTCTCCGCCAGCCGCTTGTGACCGACAGACGCTTTTGCTGTTATGACTGCGACGCTTTTGACGTCAATCGGTTATACGCATCCGGGGCTCGCTGAGCCCGGCTTTATTGTGACCGCCGCTGGCGGTACGGTCGGCCTTGCCGACCCAAGGAGACAAACATGAAATTAACCCGAAAACTGCTGCCTTTGCTGGCAGCGGTGCAGTTGGCTATGGCCGGCGTCGGCTCGGCGCAGGCAGGCTATCTCTCCGTCGGCTACTTCAACGGCGGTGGCGACGTCACCGCCGGCCCCGGCGGTGATATCGACAAACTGGACGTGACGCAAATCACCCACCTCAACTATTCGTTTGGCCTGATCTACAACGGTGAGAAGGATGAAACCAATGCGGCGTTGAAAGATCCCGCGCGCCGGCACCAGATCTACCTGTCGCCGAAGGTAACGGCCGATCTGCAACGGCTGCCGGTGTTGCGTAAACAGAACCCCGAGTTGAAAGTCCTGTTGTCGGTCGGCGGCTGGGGGGCTCGCGGCTTCTCCGGCGCGGCCGCCACCGCAGAAAACCGGGCGATATTCATCCGCTCCGCGCTGCAGGTGATTGCACAGCATCAGTTGGATGGCATCGACCTGGACTGGGAATACCCGGTGAACGGCGCCTGGGGGCTGGTGGAAAGCCAGCCGGCAGACCGCGACAACTTCACCCTGCTGCTGAAAGAGCTTCACCAGGCGCTGGGTAAAGGTAAACTACTGACCATCGCCGTCGGTGCCAACGTCAAAAGCCCGCAGGAATGGGTCGATGTGAAAAGCATTGCCCCTCACCTCAACTACATCAATCTGATGACCTATGACATGGCTTACGGCACGCAGTACTTCAATGCCAACCTGTACGATTCAAAGCGCTGGCCAACCGTGGCCGCCGCCGACCGCTACAGCGCCGATTCCGTGGTAAAACATTATCTTGCCGCCGGATTAAAACCGGCGCAGATGAACCTCGGTATCGGTTTTTATGGCCGGGTGCCGAAACGAGCGACCGAAGCGGGCATCGACTGGGACAAGCCGGACGCCGCCAAACATCCGGTGACGCAGCCTTATTTCAGTGCGCGAGAAACCGCTCTGTTCAACGCGCTGGGGCTGGATCTCAGCAAAGACACTTACTTTAAATACCACGACATCGTCAGCAAACTGCTCAACGATCCGCAGCGCCGTTTCCGCGAGCACTGGGATGACGACGCCAAAGTGCCTTATCTGACGCTGCAATCCGCCACAGGCAAACCGCTGTTCGCTATCTCCTACGAGAACCCGCGTTCGGTGGCCATCAAAGCCGAATACATCAAAAGCCAGGGATTGGGCGGTGCGATGTTCTGGGAATACGGCGCGGACGACAACAACCGGCTGGCGCAACAGCTGGCGGAATCGCTGGGGATTAAGAGCGAGAAACGGTAAATCGACGGGGCGATGGCGACATCGCCCCGCTTTAGGAACAGCTTACTGCGGTTTGAGTTTGACCAGCGGCTCAGCAACGAACTGCTGCTTCAGTTCTTGCTTGCTCTTCATCACGATCTGCCCGTCGGTGCCGATGCTCATGTGCTGCGGATCGACGTTGTTCATCGACTGCCACAGCATCACCGCCTGCAGGCTGTTTTCCTTCTGCTCAGGCGTCAGCGCCACGCCGTCCGGCCACTTGCCCAGCTCAACCGCCTGCACCAGGCGCTGGTATATCTCGGGCGTCATCGCCGCAATCAGATCTTTCACGTCCATCAGAGCCCTTCTCGCTTACGGATGAATAATTAGCTGAATCGATTTTGTTGGTTAAATTACCACTTAACCGGCCGTTTGGTCGCCATTCTCACCGTCGGTGAAGCTCAGCGAAGCGGAGTTGACGCAGTAACGCTCGCCGGTCGGTTGCGGACCGTCGGGGAAAACGTGCCCCAGGTGCGCGTCGCAGTGGCCGCAGCGGATTTCAACACGATGCATATTATGAGAGTTATCATCGAGATAACGAATCGCATCGGCGGAAACCGGCTCATAAAAGCTCGGCCAGCCGCAGCCGGAATCGTATTTGGTTTCGGAATAGAACAGCGGCTGGTTACAACACAGACAATGGTACACGCCCTCACGCTTATTGTGCAGCAATTTGCCGCTGAACGGCGCTTCGGTGCCGCGCTGTTGCGTCACATAACGTTGGATTTCATTCAGTTCCGTGACCGGATGACCGGGGGTTGTCTCTTTAGCCATTTGTGCTTATCTCTGAATGTGGATAATGTCAACGAAAACAATGATTAATAATAACAAAAAATTAACACCGCTGCAGGGTTTTTTGGCCTAAACTGTAGCCCATAAAGGCCACGTCACGATGATATGTGATAACGATCACACATCTTGCGCATGCTGACTTTATACTTGGCGGCTTGTCCCCATATAACGGATAAGGCCGAGCGCAAATGGACTGTGCAATAAGCGTGCAAAACCACCCTTCCGGTTTGACTTGCCGCAAGAATTGACACGATTCCGCTTGACGCTGGGTAAGGTTTTTGTAATTTTACAACCAACCTTTTATTCACTAACAAATAGCTGGTGGAATATATGACTATCAAAGTAGGTATCAACGGTTTTGGCCGTATCGGTCGCATTGTTTTCCGTGCTGCTCAAGAGCGTTCTGACATCGAGATCGTTGCAATCAACGACCTGTTGGACGCAGAGTACATGGCTTACATGCTGAAGTATGACTCTACTCACGGCCGTTTCAACGGTACGGTAGAAGTTAAAGACGGCCACCTGGTTGTTAACGGCAAAACCATCCGTGTTACCGCAGAGAAAGACCCGGCTAACCTGAAGTGGAACGAAGTGGGCGTTGACGTGGTTGCTGAAGCGACCGGTATCTTCCTGACCGACGAAACCGCACGTAAACACATCACCGCTGGCGCTAAGAAAGTCGTTCTGACTGGCCCATCCAAAGATGCGACCCCAATGTTCGTGCGCGGCGCTAACTTTGACAAATATGCTGGCCAGGACATCGTGTCCAACGCCTCTTGCACCACCAACTGCCTGGCGCCACTGGCTAAAGTCATCAACGACAACTTCGGTATCGTTGAAGGCCTGATGACCACCGTTCACGCGACCACCGCTACTCAGAAAACCGTTGATGGCCCGTCCCACAAAGACTGGCGCGGCGGCCGCGGCGCATCCCAGAACATCATCCCTTCTTCTACCGGCGCAGCGAAAGCGGTTGGCGTGGTTCTGCCAGAGCTGAAAGGCAAACTGACCGGTATGGCGTTCCGCGTACCAACTCCTAACGTATCCGTTGTTGACCTGACCGTGCGTCTGGAAAAAGCGGCTACCTACGAAGAAATCAAGAAAGCCATCAAAGACGCCGCTGAAGGCTCGATGAAAGGCGTTCTGGGCTATGTTGAAGACGACGTGGTTTCCACCGACTTCAACGGCGAAGTGCTGACTTCCGTATTCGATGCCAAAGCCGGTATCGCACTGAACGACAACTTCGTGAAACTGGTTTCCTGGTACGACAACGAAACCGGTTATTCCAACAAGGTTCTGGATCTGATCGCTCACATCTCCAAGTAATGGCATGATGTTAAGCTGATAATAAGGGCGACATTTTTGTCGCCCTTTTTTATTTGTCTCTCCGGCAAACAATAAGGTAATGAAATGAACGAGAAAATTTTCACCCTGCCCGTTTCCGAACAGATTTCTCCTTACATCAGCCAACGTCAACTCGACGAGCTGGGTGTGGTTGTGGTGTCGCATCCGAAAGTGCGCGCAGCCGTCGCGCTGCAGGGCGCCCATTTGCTGGCCTGGCAGCCCAGCGGCGAGCAGCCGGTGATTTGGCTCAGCAGCAATACCCCTTTCGCTAAAGGCAAGGCCATCCGCGGCGGCGTGCCGATCTGCTGGCCGTGGTTCGGCCCAGCCGGGCAACCTTCGCACGGTTTTGCCCGCAACCAGCCCTGGAGCCTGACGGCGCACGATGAAGATGACAACGGCGTCATCCTGACCTTTACGTTGAAAGACAACGAACAGACCCGCAAACTGTGGCCGCACGCCTTCACGCTGATCGCCCGCTTCAAGCTGGGTGCAGAGTGCGAGATCGAACTGGAATCGCACGGCGATTATCAAGCCACTGCGGCGCTGCACAGCTACTTCCAGGTCGGCGACATCGATCGAGTCAGCGTAGCGGGCCTGGGCGAGCCGTATATCGATAAGGTGGCGGGCGGCGCCGAAGCGCGCCAGACCGGTGAAGTGACCTTCGTCGGCCAAACCGACCGCGTCTATACCCGCCCCGAGGCCTTCAGCCTGATCCGCGATCCGGCGCTCGCTCGCACCATCGAGGTTCACCACCACCATATGAGCGACGTTATCGCCTGGAACCCCGGCGTAGAGCTCTCTTGCAGCATGGGGGACATGCCGAACGACGGTTACAAGACCATGGTTTGCGTAGAGACCGGGCGCGTGAGCAAACCGCTGATCGCCGCCGGCGAACAACCTGCTCGATTGGGCGTCACCTTCCGCAGCCGCAAGAAGGCCTAATACACCGAGCGCGGCGGCGCACTACAGATGTGCAAAAGGGGCGCCAGCGCCCCTTTTTGATGCACGCGATGCACAATAATCGTGCAATGCATGATTAGAAGGTGTAGCTCACACCCGTCATCAACAAACCGGTGTAGGATTTATCCACCATCGGGCTGTCTTTCACTTCATCCGACAACTTCACATAGCGACCGACGAAGAAGGCGTTCCAGCTCTTGTTGATCTGGTAATTGGCGCTCAGCTCGAGGTACGGCGCCCAGCTATCGCCCGGGGTGTAGCTGTCAAGGCCGCTGCGACGGGATTCATTGGCGCTGACGCCGTAGTAATATTTGTTCTGGTTCTTGCTGTTCCACATCACGCCTACGCCCGGTACCAGCGTCAGCGCGTCCAGATCAAACTTGTACAGATAGGCCACATCGCCCACCAGCCCGTTGCTGTTGTTCAGCGTGTCGCCGGTAAAGGTGGTGCGGAGGGTACCCCACTCGGCGTTGTGCGAATAGGCCAGGCCAGCCATCAGCGTGCCGCGGCGCTTGTCGAGACGCTTCATGCGATCGTCGTCGCTGTCGCCCGGACGGTAGCCCCATGGCGTGTAGTAGCCCATGATGCTCAGCTGGTTTTCCTGATCTTTCCACAGGTAGTAACCGGCGGTCAGCGTACGGAAGTAGAAGTCGTCACCTTCATAGTCGATGACGGGCACCGGATAAACGCGGTCCTGATAACCACGATACGCGTCCGGGCTAACCAGCGCGGCAGCGCCGAGTGACCAGGTTCCCGCCTGAGCACTTTGCGCACAA
This sequence comes from Serratia sp. YC16, assembly GCF_009707615.1. Classification (NCBI taxonomy): domain Bacteria; kingdom Pseudomonadati; phylum Pseudomonadota; class Gammaproteobacteria; order Enterobacterales; family Yersiniaceae; genus Serratia; species Serratia sp. YC16. The sequence continues at coordinate 675,443 of NZ_WLYN01000001.1, forward strand.
ACCATTGCGGAAGCGATAATTGCTAGCGTTTTGAGTTTTGAAATCTTCACTGGTTCTTTTTCCATAAATTACAGGGTTAATAGCCGCAACAGTTTATGTGAAAATTTAGTTACGCGCCTAATCTTTACAATAGAAAACGACCAAGATCGAATAACTTATAGCGGAATTATGAATTAATCATGGCGGAACGATGACGATTCAAGCCGCAGGCCGCGCCAGACAAGGCATTTGGCTCCCAGAGTAATAACTGAGTCATTGATATGACTTAAAAAAAGCTTTTTCTACGGCAGGAAATTTTCCGGCAAGCAAACTAAGCTTAAATCAGAAGGTGAATTTATCCTGAGCCCAGTGGCATACAGCGCAACTCGCGATAATAAGCGCACCAAGTTGGCATACGGGTTGCTGTACTTAGGCGTATTCTCATCTTTCGGGAGCCAGAACACTATCACACGCTCTCTTTAACCTGTGCTAATAACGAAAGGACGGGCATCATGAACATATTTGACCACTATCGCCAGCGCTATGAAGCTGCCAAGGACGAAGAGTTCACACTGCAGGAATTTCTTACCATTTGCCGGCAAGATCGCAGTGCCTATGCCAACGCGGCCGAACGTCTGCTGATGGCTATCGGTGAACCTGTGATGGTCGACACTGCGCTAGAATCACGCCTGTCGCGCCTGTTCTCCAACCGCGTGATCGCACGCTATCCGGCCTTCGAAGAGTTCTACGGCATGGAAGAGGCCATCGAACAGATCGTCTCTTACCTGAAACACGCCGCGCAGGGCCTGGAAGAGAAGAAACAGATCCTTTATCTGCTGGGCCCGGTGGGCGGCGGTAAATCCTCGCTGGCGGAACGTCTGAAGGCGTTGATGCAGCGCGTGCCTATCTATACCCTTAGCGCCAATGGCGAACGCAGCCCGGTCAACGATCATCCGCTGTGCCTGTTCAATCCGCAGGAAGACGCCACGATCCTGGAAAAAGAGTTCAATATCCCCAGTCGCTACCTCGGCACCATCATGTCGCCGTGGGCGGCGAAACGTCTGCATGAGTTCGGCGGCGACATCACCAAGTTTAAAGTGGTGAAAGTGCGCCCTTCCATTCTGGAACAGATCGCCATCGCCAAAACTGAGCCGGGCGATGAAAACAACCAGGACATCTCGGCGCTGGTCGGTAAAGTGGATATCCGCAAACTGGAGAACCACGCGCAGAACGATCCGGACGCCTACGGTTACTCCGGCGCCCTGTGCCGCGCCAACCAGGGGATTATGGAATTCGTCGAGATGTTCAAGGCGCCTATCAAGGTGCTGCATCCGCTGCTGACCGCAACCCAGGAAGGCAACTACAACGGTACCGAAGGCATCTCCGCCCTGCCGTTCAACGGCATTATTCTGGCGCACTCCAACGAATCCGAGTGGGTGACCTTCCGCAACAACAAGAACAACGAAGCGTTCCTCGACCGCGTCTATATCGTCAAGGTGCCTTACTGCCTGCGCGTGTCGGAAGAGATCAAGATCTACGATAAGCTGCTGGATCACAGCGAGTTGACCCACGCGCCGTGCGCGCCGGGCACCCTGGAAACGCTGGCGCGCTTTAGCGTGCTGTCGCGGCTGAAAGAGCCTGAAAACTCGAGCATTTACTCGAAAATGCGCGTGTACGACGGCGAAAGCCTCAAAGACACCGATCCGAAAGCCAAGTCCTATCAAGAGTACCGCGACTATGCGGGGGTTGACGAAGGCATGAACGGCCTCTCCACCCGTTTTGCCTTTAAAATCCTCTCGCGGGTGTTCAACTTCGATCACGCCGAGGTGGCGGCTAACCCGGTTCACCTGTTCTATGTGCTGGAGCAGCAGATAGAACGCGAGCAGTTCCCGCAAGATTTGGCGGAGAAATACCTGGAACACCTGAAAGGCTATCTGATCCCGAAATACGCCGAGTTTATCGGCAAAGAGATCCAGACCGCCTATCTGGAATCCTACTCGGAATATGGCCAAAACATTTTTGACCGCTACGTGACCTACGCAGACTTCTGGATCCAGGATCAGGAGTATCGCGATCCCGACACCGGTCAACTGTTCGACCGCGAGTCCCTGAACGCCGAACTGGAAAAAATTGAAAAACCGGCCGGCATCAGCAACCCGAAAGATTTCCGCAACGAAATCGTGAACTTCGTGCTGCGCGCCCGCGCCAACAACAACGGCCGCAATCCGAACTGGACCAGCTACGAGAAGCTGCGCACCGTGATCGAGAAGAAAATGTTCTCCAATACCGAAGAGCTGTTACCGGTGATCTCGTTCAACGCCAAAACCTCGACGGACGAGCAGAAAAAACACGACGACTTCGTCGATCGCATGATGGAGAAAGGTTATACCCGCAAGCAGGTGCGCCTGCTGTGTGAATGGTATCTGCGGGTCAGAAAATCCTCATAACGCCTCAGGTAAGCGGCATTATCAGGGCCATGTCCGCAGTCATGGCCGTAGCAGCGCAGCCCACGGAGGGGCTGCACATTGCGCTGTCGCGGTTGGGACATGAAGAGTTGGCAACGTCGTTTGGGGGAAGTATGGCCTATTTCATTGACCGACGGCTGAACGGCAAAAACAAGAGCATGGTGAATCGCCAGCGCTTCTTGCGCCGTTACAAGTCGCAAATCAAACAGTCGATTGCCGAAGCCATCAACAAGCGTTCGGTCACCGACGTGGACAGCGGGGAGTCGGTATCCATCCCCACTGACGATATCAACGAACCGATGTTTCATCAGGGGCGCGGTGGCACGCGCCATCGGGTTCACCCGGGCAACGACCACTTTGTGCAGAACGATCGCGTCGAGCGGCCTCAGGGCGGATCGGGCGGTGGCGGCGGCCAGGGTAACGCCAGCCAGGACGGTGAAGGCCAGGATGAATTCGTTTTTCAGATCTCCAAAGATGAGTATCTCGATCTCTTGTTCGAAGATCTCGCCCTGCCCAACCTGAAAAAGAACCAGTACAAACAGCTGACCGAGTTCAAAACCCATCGCGCCGGTTATACCGCTAACGGTGTGCCGGCCAACATCAGCGTCGTACGTTCACTGCAAAATTCGCTGGCGCGGCGTACCGCCATGACCGCCGGCAAAAGACGCGCGTTGCACGAGCTGGAAGACGCGCTGACCCAGCTGGAAAACACCGAGCCGGTGCAACTGCTGGAAGAGGAGCGGCTGCGTAAAGAGATTGCCGAGCTGCGCAAGAAAATCGAAAGCGTGCCGTTTATCGACACCTTCGACCTGCGTTACAAAAACTACGAGCGCCGGCCGGAGCCCTCCAGCCAGGCGGTGATGTTCTGCCTGATGGACGTGTCCGGCTCGATGGATCAGGCCACCAAAGACATGGCGAAACGTTTTTACATTCTGCTTTATCTGTTCCTGAGCCGAACCTACAAAAACGTCGACGTGGTGTATATCCGCCATCACACTCAGGCGAAAGAAGTGGACGAGCAGGAGTTCTTTTATTCGCAGGAAACCGGCGGCACCATTGTCTCCAGCGCGCTGAAGCTGATGAGTGAAGTGGTCGAAGAGCGTTACGACCCGGCGCAGTGGAATATCTACGCCGCGCAGGCGTCTGACGGGGACAACTGGGCAGACGATTCACCGCTGTGCCATGAGCTGTTGGCGAAGAAGCTCCTGCCGATGGTGCGTTACTACAGCTACATCGAAATCACCCGTCGCGCCCACCAAACGCTGTGGCGCGAATACGAGGATCTACAGGCGAAATTCGACAACTTCGCCATGCAGCATATCCGTGAACCGGACGATATCTATCCGGTATTCCGCGAACTGTTTCGCAAACAGACCGTTTGAATAATCTGCAATAACGCCACCACAGCCGGAGAACCACGTTTTCCGGCTGTTTCTTTTTCGCCATGATATATCGCCGAGCCTGAGCGTATAATTTTTGACCGCCATCCGAGAAATAATAAGCCGCGTTATCCCGAATGGCGCTGCCTATTATTCTTTCTTCTGAGGTTATTCCTAAACATTCGCCGCCGCGTCCGCACGGCTTGATGGGAATATTCCCATTCAGTTATCGTTATCTTATCGCTTAAGCCCTTTCCTAAGCGAAATTTGCCTTACTTTATTTTTCTATGGCTTCTCTGTCCGCCGTGGCGGGCTTTTACCGGTCAGCAGGTTAGACATCATGATCGATTACACCCTCTATGGCCTCAACCAGCACGATGTTGACGAATACCATAAGCAAATATGCTGCCTGCTCGGCAAAAGCGTGTTGCTGGCGCTGATCGCCAACAAACCGATAACCAAACAGAACCTGCTCAGCTGTCTTGTTCAGGAGGCGGAAAAGCAACCCGATGATTATTTCCAGCGGTTGCACCGCGCAGCCATCGAAATGATCGGCGTTAACGGACGCTAGGGCGATATGCGCAAGGCGGAAATCTACGCCATTATTGCCACCGTCGTGGTGTTGATTGCGCTGTTAATAATTAGCTACGATAGCGATATCCCTGTTTATCCCTGACGGCCAACCTGCTTGCGCCGGTTTTTCACCCGGCGCAAACAGGATGCGCAGAAACAATTTGCCACCAGAACCGCTTTACAGCCCGGATAACATTCCCGCCCTGGCGTTATTTCGAACCGGCCGCTTCGTCAATCAACCTCGCCACCTCATCGGCGTGGGAGGCCAGCGAGGCGTGACTGGCATTCAAGGTCAACACTTTCCTGGCCTGCAACCGCTGCGCCATTCGCCGCTGATTCTCCGGCGCTATCATGCGATCGTCGCTGGAGAGTTGATACCATGACGGTTTATGTTTCCAGGCGGGGTCGCCGATAGCGTTGCCAAAGGTGCCGGCCAGCGGAGCCTTCTGCGCCACCGCCATCACCAGCGCCTCGTCAGCAGTCAGATCCTGGCAAAAGCTTTCATGGAACTTGTCGGCCTTGATCCACAGGTAACCGTCGCTGTCCGGCGCCAAATTCGCGACTGCCGCCGGAGGATGTTCTTGCGTAATGCCGCCGGGACTTTCACCGGCATCCGGCGCAAACGCGGCGATATAGACCAGCCCAATCACGTTGGGCTGGTTGCCCATTTCCGTGATCACCGCCCCACCGTAAGAGTGCCCGACCAACAAGACCGGCCCCGCTTGTTGCGCGACCATCTTGCGCGTGCGCTCCGCATCTTCGGCCAGTGACGTTAGCGGCATTTCCACCGCATGGATCGCCGAATATCCCCTGCGCGACAACGCGATAATGACTTTACTCCAGTGCGCCGCACCGCCCCAGAATCCATGTACCAGCACGATAGTTGGTTTTAAGCTCATTGCCGACTCCTTTATCTCATAGGGAAGCGCGGTACACCGATAGGCAGGCGCCCTTTACGCAGGCGCCGTACTGCCAGCGACGCTGCGTGCACTCCCCATTTTATATAGTCAGCCTCGCGACGTTCGACAATAGCTACGACGGGTTAACACGCCCGATTTTCCGGCATCGCCGTGAACGGCCGCAGCGGCGCAGGCCGCAATGGCCGAGCGAAAGATGGGATTAAAACTAGGATTTTTACCCATGACGATCTAAAATCTCGCGCAAAAACAAAGAGAAGTAAATTTGAATCACCGGGAAAAGGAATGAAGTTGTGAAGGAAATGATCTCCATCGTATTGATGACGTGCCTGCTGGCGCTGCTGTTTTCGTGGCTGTTCGTCTACGGTCTTAACATTCATTAAACCTACGGCGGCTACCCACGCCCCTTCCTGACTGGCAGGCAGCGCATCCGCACGGTGCGCTCAAAACCGCCGAATCGCGTCATGCTTTCATCCAACAACACGCCCCCCTGCACCTGCAAGAACACGCGCCCACCGAACCCGGCTTCCTCTCACCCAAGCCCTTCGCAAATACATCATAAATTTTTATCAATTACAGTTTCACCGCGTTCCTCTGTGACTCACCGCCCCTTTTCTTGCCTAACCGTGTCTCACTCTGGTGCGGGCTTGTTCACCCATCAATGTTACCGGTAACTATATTGTTGATTTCTTTTCGAAATAAACAGAAAGCTGTTAATAACCCTACGTTCTTTATAGAAATAAATTATGTATTCTTATGGATAAAGGTTTGAATTAACGGCCGTGGGTCATTGATTATCGTCCGCCAAGCTCCTAGAATTCGCGCGTAAAAATACAACTGGGATCGGGTTTCATGTCGTCGCTGTGGGTTGCAACGCAATACTGTTATTTTATTGGTCTGTTAGTTTCTATGGTTTTCACCTATCTGGTTAGCAGGGACACCGTCAAGATTCGATGCATCAGCGCATTGACCATCGGGTTGACCTGGCCGTTGAGTCTGCCGGTCGTGTTGCTGTTTTCGCTGTTCTAACGCCTCGCTGCGCTTTCGCTTTAAACAGCCTGCTCATGAAAATAGATTGATCGCCGCGGTTGCGGCTGCTGGCGTGGAATAAAAAAACGCCAGCACGAAGGCTGGCATGAAAAAATTGGAAGCAATGTGAGCAATGTCGTGCCGGCTTGGGGGGCACAGAAGGAGACAACCCTTTTCCCCTCACCGGCGAAACGGATGATAATACGTCTCATTATTAAATGTAAAGTCATTTCCCTGCGCAACTTTTTCCGTTTGGTAAAATATCAGCCGCGCGGCGTTCGCCAGCGCCGATACATCCGCACCGCCCCCCATACCAGCAACCACAGCAAAATATTCACCCCCAACCACAGCATCAGCAAGTAGCAGAAGGTCTGGTAACCGGGTATGCCCCGATCGGCCAAAAACGGGTTAAAGTGAAAAAATTTGACGATCGCGAACGGATTAAGATTGAAACGGTTGAATACGGCCGCCGTCAACAACGGTGGCAACAGGGTGTAAAACGCCAGGCTGAACAGCAGCAGGATCTTTGTACCCGAAGTGTTTTTATAATCTTTCATATCAATGTATTACGTCTTTCGCTGTGATGTAAAAACCGCCGAACATTCGCACGTCAATCGACCCCGAGCGCGAAAAAGAGTTCCCGGCCAACGCGGAAATAAAGCCGATCCTGTGTTTAATCGTCATTTAGCGCCCGGGTGATATATACCCTGTGGATTTTAAATTACGATGCCGGCGCACCGCCCTCATTCGCAACATTTGCGTGGCGTCATCAGGAGGCCTTAATGAAACCGGACGCACTCTCCCTGCCGCCGAACTCAAAAAAACTTAAAGTGATCTACGGCTGGTATATTTACGTAGTCTATATCCTGCTGGTTTTTAACATCTACATGGCGGTTTACAACGTCTGCGTTCGGCATCCGTTCGAAGCCCCGCTGCTGTCGCTGTTTCACAGCCTGTTCCTCGCGCTGATGCTGCAGCAGGTGCTCAAGAAAAACGTCATTTTCGCCTGGATCTTGCTGAGCTATTTTATTCTGATGCGTCTGTATTACGCCAATGTGCTGCATGTCGAGTTTACGCTGCTGAGCCGCAGCCTGGTACTGCTGATTCTGACGCTGTTGCTGACCGGCTCCGTGGCCGTCGGGCAACTGGCCACGCCCCCGCAGCGGCATGACTGGCTGGCGCGGTTGGGCTGGCGTCAGTGGGCTGCGCTCACGGCGCTGGCGGCGATTCTGACCCCGCTGATTACCACCGACTATCTGGGGTAAACAGGGCGTTATTTGGGGATATGAGGCTCGGATATGTCTACGATGCGGCATATTTTGGTGTAGTTACCCGCCTTCTCACAGATCTTGTCTGTGACGAACACGCTAAGGTAGCCCAGCAACAGCAAGTAGCCGACCATGCACAAAATAAAGATAAGCGTTCTCACCGATAGCGACCAACCAGACAAGAGTATCCCGAGCATCATAACCTGAACGCGGCGCTTTAAAAGGATTTCATGTGCGCACCAGCCGCATCAACGCACGTTCTGTAGTAAGATTAGGCAACCTCACCCACCACCGGAAACGCCGATGCACCATCTGATGTTAGACATTGAAACCCTGGATATAAAACCCAGCGCCGTCATTTTGGTGGTTGCGGCAGTGTTTTTCGATCCCCGCACCGGGGAACTGGGCGCCGAATTCGAAATCGCCGTCAGCAGTCAGAAAGACCAACCGGGCAGAACCATCAGCCTGGATACGGTCGCCTGGTGGGCGAAACAGTCCGATGAAGCGCGCAAGCAGGCCTTCGGCGGCACCGAGAGCCTGAAACGCGTGCTGAGCAGCCTCAGCCGCTTTATCCATATGAACAGCACCGACACGGTGAAAGTCTGGGGCAACGGCAAAGAGTTCGATTGCGCGATCCTCGAACACGCCTTCCAGCAGTTGGAAATGCCCTGCCCGTGGAAATTCTGGGATACACAGGACGTGCGCACGGTGATCACGCTGGCGGAACTGCACGGCTTTAACCCGAAAAAGACCCGCCCATTCGAAGGCATGCCGCATCGCGCGCTGGACGACGCCCGCCATCAGGCCCGCTACGTGGCCGACACCGTCTCGGCGCTCTATTACCGCCCGGCAGCGCAGCGTTGACCGCGCTTTGCCCCTTTTCATTTGCCGCCAGAATCTCTACTCTAGCCCTCTTTGTCACTCGGACATGCCTTTCTTGTTATGCAAAAGTTTCTGTTTCTGCTTCTCAGCCTGGTGCTGCTTGGCCCATTAGGCATCGACCTTTATCTGCCGACCATTCCCGCCATCGCCGTCGGCCTGGGCAGCAGTGAAGCGCTGATACAATCCACCATTTCACTGTTTATTTTGGTGCTCGGCCTCGGCCAGGTCATCGCCGGTCCGTTGGTGGATAACTACGGCCGCAAACCGGTGGCGCTGGCCGGCATTATTCTCTACATGCTCGGTGCGGCGATGGCGGCGCTGGCCAGCAACTCGACCGTTTTCATCGCCTCGCGTCTGCTGCAAGGGGTAGCGGTCTGTTGCACCGCCGTCGTCGCCTTCAGCGGCGTACGCGATCGCCTGAATGGTGACGATGCCGCTCGCGCGTTCGGCTTCCTCAACGGCACGCTGAACATCATCCCGGCGCTGGCGCCGCTGCTCGGCGGTCTGCTCGCCGAGGCCTTCGGCTGGCGCGCGCCTTTCTGGTTCCTGGTCGGCTACGCGCTGCTGGTATTAGCGATCATCGCGCTGTATCTGCCTGAAACCCGCCCCGTCGATACCGTGCCGGTCAAAGGGCTGCCGGTGCGCCAATACGCACGCATCCTCAGCGAACGGCGTTTCTTCTCCTTTGCCGTGGTGAATTCCGGGGCGATGGGCATGGCGTTGACCTACGTTTCCCTGGCCCCCAACGTGCTGATGGGCACCGCCGGCCTGACCCCGCTGCAATTCTCGCTGGTGTTCGGCGCCAACGGCTTCTGGATCATGTTGGTCAGCTTCTTCGCCAACCGCATCATCCACAAAGTCGGCCGTCCGGTTTGCCTGGCGATCGGCGGCATGCTGATGGGATTGGGCTGTCTAGGGCTGCTGCTGGGCGTCATGCTGCTGCCTGCGGCGGCGCAAGCGCATTGGCTGGCATATATGCTGCCGGTCGCCAGCGCCTGTGCCGGATTGGCGTTCGTGATGGGCCCGGCCACCAGCTATGCGCTGGAACCCTACTCCAATGAGGCCGGCGTCGCGTCTGCGCTGGTCGGCTTCGTGCAGATGGCGGGCGGCGCCGCGCTGGGTCTGGTGGCGATGGCGTTGCCGCTGCAACCGAAACTGTCGCTGGCGTTGGTCATGCTGGTAGGCTGCCTGCTGGCGCTGCACGCGCGGCGTCTCAGCAAGCAGATTAAAGGACAGATCAGAAAAGTCGCCTGAGCCCGGCTCAGGCTTCGGTGACGACCGGCACCCGCGCCGCTAACGCCGACAACAGCTCATAACCTAACGTCCCTGCCGCCGTGGCTACTTCGTCCACCGGCAGGCGTTTCCCCCACAGCTCGACTTCGGCGCCCAATTCGGCTTGTGGACAGGGCGTTAAATCTACCGCCAGCATATCCATCGATACCGTTCCCAGGGTGCGCGTCAGTACGCCATCCACCCATACCGGCGTACCGGTCGGCGCATGACGCGGATAGCCGTCGGCATAACCGCAGGCCACCACACCGATACGCTGCGCGCCGGCGGCGCTGTAACGGCCGCCATAGCCGACGCGATCGCCAGACTTCAATTGCTGAATGCCGATGATTTCACTGCTCAGCGTCATCGCCGGCTGCAACCCCGTCGACGCCACATCACTCCAGCAACCGCTCGGCGAGGCGCCATAGAGAATGATCCCAGGGCGCACCCAGCTGCCGTGGGTCGAAGGATGCCACAGCGTGGCGGCCGAGTTGGCCAGGCAGCGCGGCAGCGGTATATCGGCGGCGGCCGCCTCGATGGTGGCCATCTGCCGGGTCACTCCTTCCGGGCCGTCGGCGGTGGCGAAATGGCTCATCAGCGTCAGCTCGGCGATGTTGGCAACCGCCTGCGCCCTGCGCCACACCTCGTGCAGCCGTTCGGGTGCGAATCCCAGCCGGTTCATGCCGCTATTCACTTTCAAATAGACGTCGAGCGGCGCGCTCAGCCTGGCGTCGGCGATCGCCGCCAACTGCCAGTCGCTGTGCACCGCCGTCGTCAGGTGATAACGGTCGAGCAGCGCCAGATCCTGCGGCTGGAAAAAGCCCTCCAGCAGCAGAATCGGCCCCTGCCAGCCGGACTCACGCAGCAGCACCGCTTCGGCCAGATCCAGCATGGCGAAACCGTCGGTTTGCGCCATGCTGCGCCAAACGTGTTTGATGCCGTGGCCATAGGCGTTGGCTTTAACCACCGCCCAGACTTTGGCGCCGGGGGCAAAACGGCGCACCACCTGCAGGTTGTTTTCAATCGCGCCGAGATGCATCGTGGCGGTTATCGGACGGGGCATCGCTTCTCCTTGGGGCAGCATACAGCGGCCACGCGCGCCTGCGCGTGGCCAGGAAAGTCTATAATCGAATCGGACGATTAGCGTGCGGGATGCACGTCGCTCAGCGGAACCGCGTGTTGCTGGCGAAACCCGGCGCTGTAGCGCGCCACCGCCAGATCATCGGAAGGGATCGCCGGCGTAATGCCGGACATCAGATCGGACAGCAACTGCCCGGAACCGCAGGCCATCGTCCAGCCCAACGTGCCATGCCCGGTGTTGAGGTACAGATTCTTCAGCGAAGTGCGGCCGACGATCGGCGTTCCGTCCGGCGTCATCGGGCGCAGCCCGGTCCAGAACGTCGCGTCCTCCACTCTGCCGCCGTTCGGATAGAGATCGCGCACCACCATCTCCAGCGTTTCGCGCCGTTTTTGCTCCAGCTGAGTATTGAAACCGACGATCTCCGCCATACCGCCGACGCGAATACGCTGGTCGAAACGGGTAATGGCGATTTTGTACGTCTCATCCAGTACCGTAGAGAATGGCGCCGCCGTTTCATCAGCGATCGGGATGGTCAGCGAATAGCCCTTCAACGGGTAAACCGGGATAGACACCAGGCCGCGCAGCAGCGCCGTAGAGTACGACCCGAACGCCACCACGTAGCTATCGGCTTTGAACACCTCTTCACCGCACTGCACGCCGGCGATCTTGTCGCCCTCCACCAGCAGGCGATCGACGCTGCGGTTGAACAGGAAGGTCACGCCCGCCTGCTCTGCCATCTTCGCCAATTGCTGCGTGAACAGCTGACAATCGCCGGTTTCGTCGTTAGGCAACTGCAAACCGCCCGTCAGCTTGTGCGCCACCTGCGCCAGAGCCGGTTCGACGCTGGCGAGCTGGTTGGCCTCCAGCAACCGGTAAGGCACCCCGGCATCTTCCAATACCGCGATGTCTTTCGCCGCGTTTTCAAACTGTTGTTGGGTACGGAACAGCTGCAACGTGCCGCCCTGACGCCCTTCGTACTGGATGCCGGTTTCCTGGCGCAGCGCTTTGATGCAATCGCGGCTATATTCCGCCAGGCGCACCATGCGGCCTTTGTTGGTCATGTAGTGTTCGGTATTGCAGTTTTTCAGCATCTGCCACATCCAGCTCAGCTGGAAGCTGCTGCCGTCGAGGCGGACCGCCAACGGCGCATGGCGCTGGAACATCCACTTGATGGCTTTCAGCGGCACGCCCGGCGCCGCCCAGGGGGCAGCATAGCCCGGTGAGATCTGCCCGGCGTTCGCCGCGCTGGTCTCCAATGCCGGGCCGGGCTGACGATCGATCACCGTCACCTCATGCCCCGCTTTCGCCAAATACCAGGCACTGGCTACGCCCACCACTCCACTACCTAAAATTACCACTCGCATCGCTGACTCCAGCTCAAGGCTTCACAAAGCATAATCTTCTGCTCACAGGAAATTAACTCAGTGAAAAAATCCGTCCAACAACTTCATCATCAAACGTGACAATATTCACAATTAATTTATCGTCGATAGGCCAGGCATTTGCAATAGCCGCCAGTAAATAGCGATAAGATGCGGTTCATGGGGGATTATAACGTGAGGTCGACGCTGAATCGCTAGCAATGCTGTCACTGACAGCACCAAAAAAAGGCGTGATAAGCAACATGGTTTTAACAGAATATAAAAATACCAGCCAACACATAAACAGAATAAAACACCAACAAAATACATAAAACCAACACAACAGACAAACTCGGGTCATTGTCTTCACAGCAGAAAAGTCGCGTAAAATTTCAGCCAATAATAGCCCCATTATTGCTATTGAATTGAGCAGCCGCACACCCTGGCGCCAATCCCTCCTTTTCATCGCTCAGCATGATATGAACCGTTATGCCGTCGAGCAGATCCTAGAGTTCACATTATCGCTATTCTGGAGTGCCTGTTATGTTTATCGCTATCTACCGATTCTCAGTCAAAACCGGACACGAATCAGCCTTTCGCCAGGCCTGGCTTGAGTTGACTCAGGGTATCTATCTGCAGCGCGGCAGCCTCGGTTCGCGTTTGCATCGCGATGCGGGCGGGCAGTTTATCGGCTATGCGCAGTGGCCAAGCCGCGCCGCATGGGAAAGCGCCGGTGCCGTTCAATTGGAGGAACGCTATCGGCAAGCCCGGGAGCGAATGCGCGCAGCGTTGTTGACGGATGAAACGTTATTTGAACTGGAGGTTACGGATGATTATCTGCAAATCAGGCCGTTTGACTGAGCACAAGCCCACCCGTGCGGGCTTGTGACTGTGGGACAGACCGGCGTCAGTGATGCAGCATCTCGTCCACGACCTCTTTGGTCTGTAGCTGGAACGGGTAGTAGGTCGGCCAGTTATCCATTTCTTTCAGCAGCGCCTCCTGCGACGTGTTGCCCATAAAGATATGGAAATGCGCCGATTTGCGCGGGCCGATAATATGATCGCTGAACTGCACGAATTTCGGTGCCTGGCTGTCGGCATCCTGGCATTCGAACAGATAGCGCACGCCCTTTTTACCGGAGACATAAGTCAGGATCTTATGCCCGGCGTACTTATACTGACAGGCGCTGGATTGATCTCCGCGGTGAAACTCCATGACGCCGTTCTCAATGCCGATGGTATCCACATCAGTGGCGTACCCTTTGCGGTAATACGCCTTCACTTCGGCGAAGCTCTTGCTGTTATCCTGCGTCGCTTTCTTCTTGAACACCGGGTCAAGCTCCCCATTGAGCAAATAAGGATAGACGGATTGCCATACCCCCTCCCAGTCGGCCAAGTCGCGATCTTTGACGTCCTTGTCGTCGAACACGCCCGCTTCCGCCCTTTTTTCCACTTCCGTCAGCGGTTTGCCATGTGAATGATGCCCGTGGGCGACCGCCTGTCCGCTTATGAACATCGCCGCCAGCGCCACCGCCAGTTTGCCAAAATGCCTCGCCAAAATGCGCTCCTTGTCCGTCATTGAGAATTGAGAAAAACGAAAAGTTACAATATAACATAACAGCTTTCAATCATTCTGGCGCTGTAAGCAAGCTATTGCGCCCCCATGCCGCAGGGCTATACTCGGAGAAGAAGCGCGGGGCTTCTGCCGGGACGGACGCGGCGCCGGATCGACCGCCGTTCGCTCCCTTGCGTACCGGCATTTTTATTTCACTGATTTGCAACGGTTAATTATGACTTGAACTATGCTTGTTACAGGGCCTGCCGTTTGAGCGAGGCCCGTGAATAATGAGGGTGCGCTGATGACTACTTCAACACATGAAAAGGTTAAGGATGATAAACGGCTGAGCGATGGACCGGACTGGACGTTCGAACTGCTGCAGGTGTATTTGGAGCAGATCGACCGCGTCGCCAAGCATTACCGGCTCGACACCTACCCCCATCAGATCGAGGTGATCACCTCCGAGCAGATGATGGACGCTTATTCGAGCGTCGGCATGCCGATCAACTATACCCACTGGTCCTTCGGCAAAAAGTTCATCGAAACCGAGCAGCGCTACAAGCAAGGCCAGCAAGGGCTGGCGTATGAAATCGTCATCAACTCCAATCCCTGCATCGCCTACCTGATGGAAGAGAACACCATCACCATGCAGGCGCTGGTGATGGCGCACGCCTGCTATGGCCACAACTCGTTCTTCAAGAACAACTACCTGTTCCGCAGCTGGACTGATGCCAGCTCTATCGTCGATTATCTGCTGTTTGCTCGCCACTACATCAGCCAGTGCGAAGAGCGCTACGGCGTCGATGAGGTGGAACGGCTGCTGGATTCCTGCCACGCGCTAATGAATTACGGCGTCGACCGGTACAAACGTCCGCAAAAAATTTCATTGGTGGAAGAGAAAGCGCGCCAGAAAAGCCGCGAAGAGTATCTGCAGAGCCAGGTGAACACGCTGTGGAAGACCTTGCCGCGCGTCGAGCGCGAAGAGTCGCCGGAGCAGGCGCGCCGCTATCCGAGTGAACCGCAGGAAAATATCCTCTATTTTATCGAGAAGAACGCGCCGCTGCTCGAGCCTTGGCAGCGTGAGGTGTTGCGCATCGTGCGCAAAGTCAGCCAATATTTCTACCCGCAAAAACAGACTCAGGTGATGAACGAGGGTTGGGCCACCTTCTGGCACTACACCATCCTCAATCATCTGTACGACGAAGGCCGGGTGACCGAACGCTTTATGCTGGAGTTTTTGCACAGCCACACCAACGTGGTGTACCAGCCGCCGTACAACAGCCCGTACTATAACGGTATCAACCCTTACGCGCTGGGCTTCGCCATGTTCCAGGACATCAAGCGCATCTGCCAATCACCGACCGAAGAAGATCGCTACTGGTTCCCGGACATCGCCGGCAAAGACTGGCTGGACACGTTGCATTTCGCCATGCGCGACTTTAAGGACGAAAGCTTCATCAGCCAGTTCCTGTCGCCCAAAGTGATGCGCGACTTCCGCTTGTTCACCGTGCTGGACGACGATCGCAACAACTATCTGGAAATCGCCGCGATCCACAACGAAGCCGGCTACCGGGCGATCCGCCAGGAGCTGTCGGCGCAATACAATCTGAGCAACCACGAACCGAACATTCAGATCTGGAACGTGGACCTGCGCGGCGACCGCTCGCTGACCCTGCGTTATATTCCGCAGGAACGCGCGCCGCTGGATAAAAGCCGCCGCGACGTGTTGAAACATCTGCATCGCCTGTGGGGCTTCGACGTGATCCTCGAGCAGCAAAACGAAGACGGCAGCGTAGAGCTGCTCGATCGTTGCCCGCCGCGGCCTACGCCGCAGTAACCGCTGTGCCATAACGACAAAGGGCGCCGAAAGGCGCCCTTTATTATTTCGCTCGCACGCGATCAGCGGCGCGCTTCGGTCAGATCGCTTGGCATGGTGCCCTGCATGCTCTGCCAAATCGCCCCGCTGTCTTTACCGTAATTACGCACGGTATCCATCACCTGGTCGTACATCTTCTCATGGCACAGCGTGGACAGTTTGCTGTAGAAGGTCAGCGCCAGCTTGCGCGCTTCCGGGTTGGAGAAGTAGTAACGGCCCACGCGGGTATACAGCCCTTTCAACCCGTTGAAGATCAGGCCGTAGATCGGGTTGCCGGAAGCGAACGCCAGACCGCGGAAGATTTCATAATCCAGCACATTGAACGCATCCGCCTGATCTTCGACTTCGGCGGCCTTCGCCAGCACTTCCTGCGCCTGCTCCGGATGATTGCGCACCGCGGCGCGAATAAAGATCGACGCGATATTGGTGCGTACCGACAGCAGATTATCGATCAGCTGCGGGACGCTTTTGTGATCGAGACGGGCTACGGTCTCAAGGATGTTGAGGCCGGACGTTTCCCAGAAATTGTTCACTTTGGTCGGTTTGCCATGCTGAATGGTCAACCAGCCATCGCGGGCAAGACGTTGCAACACTTCACGTAATGTGGTGCGCGTGACGCCAATCAACTCCGAAAGCTCACGCTCCGCGGGCAAAATAGAGCCAGGGGGGAAGCGATTATTCCAAATACTCTCAATAATGTACTCTTCCGCGAAACCGGCAGGACTCTGCGCCTTTATGACCATGTGTTTGACGTTCCGTTGCGACGATAAATTCAGTAAAAGTAATCAGCTCATCATACCAGATCACACAGACATGACATAGCGTGAGCGAAAAACAATAAACGAAAGTGTGCATAAAGTGGCAAAAAACGCGCAAAAACACCGGTTGCAAGAAATTTACCGCCGTAAAACAAGCTCCGGTTGCGCCCGCCCCCGCCGCGTTGTTAGGGTACGTGCTACGACTGATTTAAGGATGCATAAAGGACAATGGAAACAACCTTGCGCAGCGCCCTGCTCAAAAACTTCCTGGGGCAATCTCCCGACTGGTACAAACTGACCATTATTATTTTCCTGGCGATCAACCCGCTGGTGTTCTTTTTCGCCAGTCCGTTTATCGCGGGTTGGCTGCTGGTGGTGGAGTTCATCTTTACCCTGGCGATGGCGTTGAAGTGCTACCCGTTGCTGCCGGGCGGCCTGCTGGCGCTGGAGGCGGTAGCCATCGGCATGACCAGCCCGGCCCAGGTCTCGCAGGAAATCGAACATAATCTGGAAGTGCTGCTGCTGCTGGTCTTTATGGTAGCCGGCATCTACTTTATGAAGCAGCTGCTGCTGTTCGTATTTACCAAACTGCTGCTCAACATCCGCTCGAAAACGCTGTTGTCGCTGGCATTCTGCCTGGCCGCCGCCTTCCTTTCCGCTTTCCTCGACGCGCTGACGGTCGTGGCGGTGGTAATTAGCGTCGCCACAGGGTTCTATTCCATCTATCACAACGTGACCTCAAATCGCCCCGACGGCGACATCGGCGACGACAGCGATTTCACCGGCGAAGAGCGCAAACAGACGCTGGAACAATTCCGCGCCTTTCTGCGCAGCCTGCTGATGCATGCCGGCGTCGGCACCGCGCTCGGCGGGGTCATGACGATGGTGGGCGAGCCGCAGAACCTGATCATCGCCAAGAGCGCGGACTGGGGCTTTATCGACTTCTTCCTGCGTATGGCGCCGGTCACCTTGCCGGTGCTGGTGTGCGGCCTGCTGGTCTGCTGGCTGGTAGAGCGTTTTCGTCTGTTTGGCTACGGCGTGCAGTTGCCGGACGCAGTGCGCGAGGTGCTGAAAGAGTATGACCGCAAGGCCACTGCAGGCCGCAGCAAGCAAGAACGTCTCAAGCTGGTGATGCAGGCGTTGATCGGCGTTTGGCTGGTGTTGGCACTGGCCTTCCACCTGGCCGAGGTCGGGTTGATCGGCCTGTCGGTGATCATTCTCGCCACCTCGCTGTGCGGCGTGAACGATGAACACGCCATCGGCAAAGCGTTCCAGGAAGCGCTGCCGTTCACCGCCCTGTTGACGGTGTTTTTCACCGTCGTTGCGGTGATCATCGAACAGCACCTGTTCAGCCCGGTGATCCAGTTTGTGCTGCGCGCCGAGCCCGCCTCTCAGCTTTCGCTGTTCTACCTGTTCAACGGTCTGCTGTCGTCGGTTTCCGACAACGTGTTCGTCGGCACGGTTTACATCAACGAGGCGCGTGCCGCGCTGGAGTCTGGCGCCATTGCGCTGAAACAGTTTGAACTGCTGGCGGTCGCCATCAATACCGGCACCAACCTGCCTTCTGTCGCTACCCCGAACGGCCAGGCGGCGTTCCTGTTCCTGCTGACGTCGGCGCTGGCGCCGCTGGTGCGCCTGTCGTATGGACGCATGGTGTGGATGGCCCTGCCGTATACGGTGGTGCTGACCGTGGTCGGCCTGCTGTGCGTACAGTTCACGCTGGAGCCGGCGACCGAACTGTTGACGCAGTGGCACTGGCTGACGCTGCCTCCTCTCGACGCTATCGGCCACTGATGCGGCGCCGGCAGAGTAAACCGACTATTTTTACGCGGAAACCGGCCCAGGTGGCTGGCAGCGAAGATGAATTGGTTTACACTGCCGGTTCAATTGCTTACTGCATGGAAGAATCTAGATATGTTGCAATTCTTTAACCGCTGTTCACAAGGACGCGGCGCCTGGCTGCTGATGGCCCTGACAGCGTTGGTGTTGGAACTGGTCGCGCTCTATTTCCAGCACGTGATGCTGCTGCAGCCCTGCGTCATGTGCATTTACGAGCGTTGCGCACTGTTCGGCATCCTCGGCGCCTCGCTGGTGGGCGCCATCGCGCCGAAAACCCCGCTGCGCTACGCGGCGATCTTGCTGTGGATCTACAGCGCCTGGGAAGGCGTTCAGCTGGCGTGGAAGCACACCATGATCCAACTGCACCCTTCGCCGTTCAATACCTGCGATTTCTTCGTCAGCTTCCCTTCGTGGCTGCCGCTGGACAAATGGCTGCCGGCGGTGTTCCACGCCTCCGGTGACTGTTCCGTGCGCCAATGGCAGTTCCTGACCCTGGAAATGCCGCAATGGCTGGTCGGCATCTTCGGCGCCTACCTGCTGGTGGCGCTGATCGTGTTGATCGCACAGTTTGTTCGCCCACGCCGCCGCGATCTGTTCGGCCGCTGATCGGTACATAAACCAAAAACGGCGCCTGAAGGCGCCGTTTTTTTTAGGGTATTGCTGTCAAATTCAGAGATAACCCCATTTCAGGTATGTGTGAGGAAATAAACGAGCACGATCAGCGCTCCAGCCACGGCAAACAGACGAACCATTTTCATTGTTATGCTCTCGAACTTGCGGGAGAGCGGCCAAATTACCCAACTTATCGCTTAAAAAGAAGCATCCTGGCTCGATTACGCGCGTAATTTACATAACATTAAACTTCTGTGATACCAGCAGGCAAAAACAGGCGATGTCGGCGCAATCCTCTCGGCTTTCGGCCGACAATAAATTACCGTTATTTATGAACGACTGCGCCTTTGTCACATTCAGAGCACAATATTTTGGTGAACTTTGCCCATAAAATCCTTATAGTATCGGCAAAGTGAGTACTACCGATTTCCCTGGTGTTGTTGTGTGTCTTGCCCCTCATCTATGTAGGGGCTTTTTTCCCCCTTCCCCCTTCCCCCTGACTTGCAAAAATTCTCCCTTATCCCGCAATGCTGATAGCGCGCATCGAGTCTCGACTCACCGTTCGCGCACTAATGATTAAAATCGTTCCTGATTCTTTACCTATGCTGATGACGTTTGGATTTCCACACTTTTTCTCTAGTAAGCCGGGCCCAGTCTTTGGCTGACTACAGCAAATGATATCAAGGACACGATCTATGCCGGATACCGCATTGCCTCCCTCGTCTCAGCGCCCGTTCCTGCGTCGCCTGCTGCTTAAAACAGGGAAAAGATTCCTGCGCTGGAACGGCGAGTTTCAGACTCGCCATTCGCTAATCTCCACCACGCCGCAGATCGGTAATCATGAATTTAATTGGGTGACGGCGCTGGAAGCCCGTTGGCCCGCCATTCGGGAGGAGTTGGATCGCCTGTTGGAGCATCCTGAAGATATTCCCGCATTCCACCAAATATCACCGGATCAGAAACGCATCTCCAAAGGGGATAACTGGAAAACCTTCGGGCTGTTTGTCTATGGGCAACGCGTTGATGAAAACTGCGCCATTTGCCCGCGTACCGCGCAAGCGGTCAGCGAGATCCCCGGCATGCGCACCGCCATGTTCTCTATCCTTAAGCCGCACTATCATATCGTGCCGCACAAAGGCCCGACGCGTGCCGTGGTGCGCGCTCATCTGGGATTAATCGTGCCAAAGGATCGGGAAAAGCTGTGGATCCGCGTTGACGATCAAATCCTGCATTGGGATGAAGGCAAAGTGATTTTGTTTGACGACTCTTATGAGCACGAAGTGCGTAATGATACCGACGAGCTGCGCGCGGTGTTGTTTCTCGATATCGACCGGCCGATGGACAAGGTGGGTACGGCGGTGAATAAGCTGCTGTTCAGCCTGATCAAAGCCAGCCCTTATGTGAAACAACCGCTAAAAAACCTGGCGAACTGGCACCGGCGCGATAAAAAAGAGTGAAATGACGGCTTATGCCATGAGCCCCACGCCAGCGGGTTAGCTCAACAACGCAAAGGGGGAGTGCCCGACCACTCCGCCCTCTTGCATCGCGCTCCGCCTTGATCCGCAAGGGTTCCGATTTTACCTGGCCCAGTCCGGCTTGTTGAGGATATGGTCCTGCCAGTCCACCACTTCGCTCTCACGCACCGCGATATGCCGCACCGTGATGCGCTCACCGTGCATCGCCGCCTTGGAGCCGCTCAGCAACGGGTGCCAGGGGAACAGCGGTTTACCTTCGCCAATCAGACGGTAGGCGCAGGTAGGTGGCAGCCAATCGAAGGTGGTGAGGTTCTCGCGCGTCAGTTTGATGCAGTCTTCTTCCAGCTCGAAGCGCCGCTCGTAGTTGCGGCATTGGCAGGATTTGATGTTGAGCTGGTTGCAGGCTACGTTGGTAAAATAAATCTCGTCGGTATCTTCGTCGATCAGCTTATTCAAACAGCATTGCCCGCACCCGTCGCACAACGACTCCCACTCTTGTTCTGACATTTCCGCCAGCGTTTTCTGTTGCCAAAAAGCGAGTTGTGACATGTTAGCGTCCGGTTTAGGTAAAGGGAAAAGTCACCTGCGCACAGGTTCGAGGGGGGACTATATAGACATTTTAGCCGCGAGATGCAAGTTTTGCCGCCGACGATGCCGGCGGCGAGGAGAAATCAGATCACCCGGGTGCTGAGGGTTTTGCCGTTCAGGCTGATTTTCAGCATGTCGCCGGAAGCCATCGGGCCCACGCCCTGCGGCGTGCCGGTCAGAATGATGTCGCCGGCGCGCAGCGTGAAGAAACGGCTCATGTAGCTGATAAGCGGCAGGATCGGCGTGATCATGTCACGCGTATTGCCCTGCTGGCGCAGTTGGTCGTTAACGGTCAACGACAGCTCGGCGTTTTGCGGATCGCCGAACTCGGCTACCGGGATAAATCCCGACATCGGGCAGGAACCGTCGAAGGCCTTGGCCTTTTCCCACGGCTGACCGGCTTTTTTAAAGCCCGCCTGCAGATCGCGCAGCGTCAGATCGAGCGCCACGCCGTAACCGGCGATCGCCCGCGCCACGCGGTCTTCGTTGGCCTGTTTCAGCGGCGTGCCGATCAGCACCGCCAGCTCGACCTCATGGTGCACTGAACCGAACTCTTTAGGGATGGCCACCGGCTGGCGGATATCGCACAGCGCCGTTTCCGGTTTGATAAACACCACCGGCTCGACGGAAACCGCGCTGCCCATTTCCTTGATGTGATCGGCGTAGTTGCTGCCGACGCAAACCACCTTGTTCACCGGGAAATCGAGCAACGAACCCTGCCAGTCTCTATGTTGATACATACCGCTTCTCCCAAACTGTAGAGGCTTGGCGCGCCAAGCCGATTATTGGTGTGTCGAATCAATGTCCGATCGCGTCCGCCATCATACCCACGGCGATAGCGAAATAGTAAGAGCGATTCCAGTGCATCAGGGTGCGGAAATTATCATAGACCAGGAACGTCCGCCCCTGCAGATCGTCCGGCGCGATGATCCAGCCGCGCTGAATGGCGTGCGGCAACGCACTGCCATCCGCACGCCGAACGCCGCGTTGTTGCCAATCGTTGACGCTGCGCGCCTGCGCATCCTTCAGCCCCAGTTCGGCCCGGTTGAAACCGGCGGGCAGCTTGACCTCGCGCCCCCAACCGATGCCCGGCTGCCAGCCCTCTTTGGATAAATAGCTGGCGGTAGAGGCAAATACGTCATCGATGTTATTCCAGATATCGATGCGCCCGTCACCATCGCCATCCGCCGCATAGCGCAGGAAGGAACTCGGCATAAACTGGCATTGCCCCATCGCGCCGGCCCAGGACCCTTTCAGCGACGCATCGCCAACGTGTCCCTGCTCGATTATCTGCAGCGCCGCCAGCAGCTCCTGACTGAAAAAGGCTTCGCGGCGCCCTTCGAACGCCAGCGTCGCCAGCGCAGACACCACGTCTTCCCGCCCCTGAATCTTGCCATAGGCACTCTCCATGCCCCACAGCGCGATGATATAGCGCCCCGGCACCCGATAGCGCCCGCTGGCCCGCGACAATTGCGCATGGCGCTGCCGGTACAGTTCGCGCCCCTGGCGCACCTTGACGGGCGACATCATCCGCCGCAGGTAGTCGTCCAGGGTTACCTTCTGCTCCGGCTGATTGCGATCGGCCTTGATCACCCGATCGACGAAATGGATTTGCGCAAAAGCGCGGTCGAGCGTGCCCTGACTGATGCCCTGCTCCCTCGCCCGCCGCTTAAGCTGCTCGACATACGCCGGAAACTGCGCCGGATCGCGGCCGCTCGCCGCCAGCGTCGTCTCCTGCGCCGCGTGTGACGAGCCCGGTATCAGCGCACCGCCCAGCGCCAGCCAAACGGCCAGCGCGGTTGTTCTCACCGAACGTGTCATCGCGCCTCCCCTGGCCGCAGCGCCTGCCTCAGGACTTGTCGCCCGCCAGATGCTGGTTGAGCAGATTTTCAACCGGCGGCGGGAACTGCAGGTAATAGCCTTCGTCTTTCAGCGCCTGCTTCACCTTTTCGATATCCGCCGAAGCCAATTTCTTGCGTTCATCGAGCGAAAGCATCATGGCGAATTGCGGCACGCCGAAACTTTTCATCAGCTCTTCCGGCACACGAGAGAAATCGTCTTTTTTTTCGACATAAAGATAAGTTTGATCGCGTTTCGGGCTTCTATAGATCACACAAAGCATTTTTTTAACTCTATTTAATTGAGGGAGCGTCTTGCCTGGATATAACTCTGACTATAACATGCTTATAGTACATCGGAATATCGCACCCCGAGTGGTATTCCGGGGATTTAAAGTTGCTGAGACTGAGTCAGGATAGATGTCACAATCGCCAATTGAGCTAAAAGGCAGCAGTTTTACCCTATCGGTTGTTCATTTGCATAATTCGCAGCCCGAGGTAATACGTCAGGCGTTACAAGAAAAAGTTGAGCAAGCGCCCGCTTTTCTGAAAAACGCCCCTGTTGTTATCAACGTCGCAACGCTGGATGGCGATGCGAACTGGAAAGAACTTCAACAGGCTGTCGCGGCGGCAGGTCTGCGCGTTGTGGGTATCAGCGGTTGCAGAGATGAGCGACAAAAGCGCGCGATAGCCCGCGCCGGGCTACCGCTGCTGAGCGAAGGCAAAGGCCAGAAAATGGCGGCGCCGGAGCCTACCCCTGCGCCAGTGGCGGCGGATAACGCCCCCGCCAAAACGCGCATCATCAGCACGCCTGTCCGTTCCGGCCAACAGATTTACGCCCGCAACTGCGATCTTATCGTGACCAGCAGCGTCAGCGCCGGCGCCGAATTGATTGCCGACGGCAATATTCACGTCTATGGCATGATGCGCGGCCGCGCACTGGCAGGCGCGTCAGGCGACACGCAATGTCAGATTTTTTGCACCCACCTGGCGGCTGAGCTAGTCTCTATCGCAGGGCAGTACTGGTTGAGCGATCAAATCCCGTCCGATTACGTCGGGCAGGCCGTACGACTCAGCCTGTTGGATAACGCTTTAACCATACAACCTTTAAACTAAGCCCTTTTGACAAGGAATCCATTTCATGGCACGCATTATTGTTGTTACATCGGGTAAAGGGGGCGTTGGCAAGACCACTTCGAGCGCGGCCATCGCTACCGGCCTGGCCCAGAAAGGCAAGAAAACCGTGGTGATCGATTTCGATATCGGTCTGCGTAATCTTGACCTGATTATGGGCTGCGAACGTCGGGTAGTTTATGATTTCGTGAACGTGATTCAGGGCGACGCCACGCTGAATCAGGCGTTGATCAAAGACAAACGCACTGAAAACCTCTATATCCTGCCTGCTTCGCAGACGCGCGACAAAGACGCGCTTACCCGAGAAGGCGTTGAAAAGGTCCTCAACGATCTCGGTGAGATGGATTTTGACTTCGTGGTGTGCGACTCGCCGGCCGGTATCGAAACCGGTGCGCTGATGGCGCTGTACTTCGCCGACGAAGCTATCATCACCACCAACCCGGAAGTCTCTTCGGTACGTGACTCCGACCGTATTCTGGGGATCCTTTCTTCCAAGTCGCGCCGTGCCGAGAAAGGCGAATCGCCTATCAAGGAACACCTGCTGCTGACCCGTTACAACCCGGGCCGCGTCAGCCGTGGTGACATGCTGAGCATGGAAGACGTGCTGGAGATCCTGCGCATTCCGCTGGTGGGTGTGATTCCGGAAGACCAGTCAGTGCTGCGTGCTTCCAACCAGGGTGAGCCTGTCATTCTGGATGCCGAGTCAGACGCCGGTAAGGCGTATGACGATACCGTTTGCCGCTTGTTGGGGGAAGAACGCCCATTCCGCTTCATTGAAGAAGAGAAGAAGGGTTTCCTGAAACGCCTTTTTGGGGGATAAACCATGGCCTTATTAGACTTCTTTCTGTCCCGCAAAAAACAGACAGCCAATATAGCCAAGGAACGGCTGCAGATTATCGTCGCAGAGCGTCGTCGCGGGGACAGTGAGCCCCCGTATCTGCCTGATCTGAAACGCGATATTCTGGCGGTTATTTGCAAATACATTCAGATCGATCCTGAAATGCTGCATGTGCAGTTCGAGCAGAAAGGGGACGATATTTCGGTACTTGAACTTAACGTGACATTACCGGAATCGGAAGAAGCAGCTAAATGATTGCGACGCATTAATTACCCCCTGTATATTTTATGCAGGGGGTAACTGTATGTGCATCCAGTTAATAAGCATCATCGGCAGCAAAAAAGCGATTTTTCCCTTTGGGACAATTCCCAATTAACTTTGCCGCCACCTCGTTTAAAGTAAATTCTGGCCAGATTTACCTTCAACGCATTATTTCCTGCCTATATTCACCCGAGCAGAGTTTCCTTACCCTGCCCTGGTGAGTGCCAGCGATTAATATTCTTTCAGGATCTCCTGCAACGGCGCCATTAATAAATCGCCACGCCAGCCGCTGATTAATTCAGGGCGACTCTCGCCGTCCTTCAGTTTCCAATGCCAGTTCAGCAGTTGGTTAATTTGGCGACGGGACGCCAGCAGCTCGCTGCTCAACCCACTTTGCTCGCTGACGGTGGCGATCGCCGCCTTGATGTCTTTAAACACCTTCTTGTAGCCCGGCTGATCGATAAGGTTGGCCAACGGCGCCGGCAGCTCGCCTTCGTCCAAGGCTTCGGCCTCGGCCACCAGCGCCAGCAGCGTTTTACCGTGATAACGGATCTCCGGCCCGCTCAGACCCAGCGAATCCAGTTCTCCCAGCGAAGAAGGCATATAGCGCGCCACCTGCCACAGGTTTTCCTCCCGCACCACGAAGTTCACCGCCAAATCGCGCTCGCGCGCCTGGCGCAACCGCCACTCCGCCAGCTTCTGCAGACAACCCAGCTGGCGCGGACGCAGCTGCCAGGCATTGCTGATTTCACGATAGGCCAATTCCGGCGCCAGCGTCTCGCTGCGGCGTTGGCACAACAGCAGGCACTCGTTATTGGCCGCCGCGGTCCAACCGGCCTCTTCGGTCTCCTGCACCAGCTGTTTGGCCATCGGCAGCAGATAGAACACGTCGGCCGCCGCGTATACGCACTGTCTTTCGGTCAGCGGGCGCGCCAGCCAGTCGGTGCGCGACTCGCTTTTGTCCAGCTCAACCTTCATGTACTCCGCCACCAGCGTCGCGAAACCGCAGGAGAGCGGCCGGCCGGTAAAGGCCGCCAGGATCTGGGTATCGACCATCGGCGTCGGCAGCGTCTTAAAGGCGTTGAGAAACACTTCGAGATCTTCGCTGCCGGCATGCAGGAATTTCACCACGGCGGTGTCGGCCAACAGGTCGACAAACGGCTGCCACTGCTTGATCGGCAAAGGATCGATAAGGGAGAGTTGTTCACCGTCGTAGAGCTGGATCAGGCCCAGCTGCGGATAGTAGGTGCGCGTTCTGACAAACTCGGTGTCCAGCGCTATCTGGGCATGCTTTCTCGCCTGCTCGCAGACCTGCTGCAATCCGGCATCGGTAGTGATCAACTGATAATTCAAAACATCATTCTCTTGTAGGATTCAAACACAACAACGCCGGCATTCACCGGCGTTGTCGATAGTCAGGCGCAAAGGCAAAACCTAGGCGGCATCGGCCGGCTTCGGCGTTTTTTGCTCCTCGCGCAGTTCTCGCCGCAATATCTTGCCGACGTTCGACTTCGGCAGCTCATCGCGGAACTCAACAATTTTAGGCACTTTATACCCGGTCAGGTGACGGCGGCAATGGGTCAACAGCTCTTCCTTGGTCAGCGAGGCGTCTTTCTTCACCACGCAGATCTTCACCGTTTCACCGGAAACCTCACTGGGCACGCCGATCGCCGCACATTCCAGCACTTTCGGGTGCTGGCTCACCACATCCTCGATCTCGTTCGGATAGACGTTGAAACCAGAGACCAGGATCATGTCTTTCTTGCGGTCGACGATGCGCACAAACCCCTGCTCGTCTACGGTAACCACATCGCCGGTCGCCAGCCAGCCGTCTTTCAGCACTTCGTCGGTGGCTTCCGGGCGCTGCCAATAGCCTAACATAACTTGTGGCCCTTTGACCCACAGTTCGCCCGGTTCACCCGGCGGCACATCCTGACCGTTGTCATCCACCAGTCGAATATCCGTCGACGGCACCGGCAGGCCGATGCTGCCGCTGTAGTGTTTCAGATCGTAAGGGTTGCCGGCCACCAGCGGTGCGCACTCCGTCAGGCCGTAACCTTCCAGCAAATGCTTGCCGGTGGTTTTCTCCCATTTCTCGGCCACCGCCTTTTGCACCGACATGCCGCCGCCAACCGAGAAGCGCAGCGTAGAGAAATCGAGCTTGTGGAAATCTTCGTTGTTCAGCAACGCGTTGAACAGCGTATTCACCCCGCTCATGGCGGTGAACGGATATTTGCCCAGTTCTTTCACCAGCCCTGGAATGTCGCGCGGGTTGGTGATCAGCAAATTGCGCCCGCCCAGGTCGATAAACAGCAGGCAGTTCACCGTCAGCGCGAAAATGTGATACAGCGGCAACGCCGTCACCACCAGTTCCTGCCCTTCACGGAACAGCGGCGAATAGGCGGCTTTGGCCTGCTCGAGGTTGGCCTGCATGTTGCGGTGCGTCAGCATCGCGCCCTTCGCCACGCCGGTCGTGCCGCCGGTGTATTGCAGGAAGGCCAGATCGGCATTAATGATGTCCGGTTTTACATACTGCAGGCGGCGGCCGCGCTGCAGCGCGCTGCGGAATGAAATGGCATCCGGCAGGTTGTATTTCGGCACCAGACGCTTGACGTATTTGACCACGAAGTTGACCAGCGTGCCTTTGGCGGCCGAAAGCTGATCGCCCATGCGCGTCAGAATCACGTGCTTGACCTGGGTGTTGAACACCACTTTTTCCAGCGTATGGGCGAAGTTGGACACGATGACAATGGCGCTGGCGCCGCTGTCGTTTAACTGGTGCTCCAGCTCGCGCGGGGTATACAGCGGGTTGACGTTGACCACCACCATACCGGCGCGCAGAATGCCAAACAAGGCGATGGGATATTGCAGCAGGTTAGGCATCATCAGCGCGACGCGGTCGCCCTTCTTGAGGCCCAGTTCATTTTGCAGGTAAGCCGCGAAAGCCCGGCTGCGTTCTTCCAGTTTGCGGAAGGTCATCACCTCACCCATATTGATAAAGGCGGGCTGATCGGCATAGCGCTGCACGGCATGCTCAAACATTTCGATCAACGACGAATAGCGATCGGCATCAATCTCTGCGGGCACATCTGCCGGATACCGTTTTAACCAGACCTTATCCAAGGTATTACTCCTGAAATCATTACTAATTATCATCGCAGCCCTCAAACTCGCAGCCTAACCATAACAATATTTTAACTCAGCAGACCAGTTCGGGTTTTAAACATTATTCAGGTTGCGATGTACGTCACTAATTGTCGGATATTCCTTATCCCAAAAAGCAAAAGGGCGGCCTGAGCCGCCCTGTCAAATTTGTTCACATCAAGCGTATGCTACTCGGTTACGATGGTTTGCACCTGTGCCGGGCCAGGGTTGTACCAACCATAGCCAGCCCCCCAACCGGGTCCCCACGGACCACCGCGCCAGCCCCAAGGCCCCATCGGCGCCGGCGGCATCACCACCTGCTGCACCAGATGCCAGCGTTTGAAACCGGTGACGTTCATCGTCACGAAGCGATACGGCGTCATGCCGATCCGCCCCTCTTTCAGGCCGGTAATGGGGCCGACAACGGTCACCAGTTGGCCTTTGAAATCAACCGGCTCGAGGAAACCATTTACCGTGGCCAGCAAGCGGCCGCGCGAGGGTTCACCCAATATCGGCCGCGCACCGCTGTCGAGCGGCACTGCCGCGATCTCCAGCACCGTACGCCCCTGTTCGTTGGCGACGTTCACCACGGTGCCGCCGAAGCGGGCTTCCGCGCCGGTAAACAGGTTCGGTGCATTTTGTACCGAGGAAAGCTGAGTCACCGGCGAAGGGCTGGAGCCTTTGATCGCATCCGGTACGGTGACGCACCCGGTCAGAACCAGCGCGCCGCAGGCGATGGCCAGCAGCGACAGCTTTTTACTTGCAGTGCGGATTAACATGGTCGCAATCTCCTGAAATGCCTGTAACTTTGACCGCGTTTCATCGTTCAAGTTGCAGGCCTTCATCGCCCGGCATCAACAACAGCACAATACGCCGCGATTACTCACGGCCCGGCAGCTTTTTCCAGGTCACTTCATTGCGCAGGTAGGTCGGCTCGGCGTTTT
The DNA here is from genome assembly GCF_009707615.1 of Serratia sp. YC16. Taxonomy (NCBI): domain Bacteria; kingdom Pseudomonadati; phylum Pseudomonadota; class Gammaproteobacteria; order Enterobacterales; family Yersiniaceae; genus Serratia; species Serratia sp. YC16. Next base: position 704,514 of record NZ_WLYN01000001.1, read on the forward strand.
CTACCGCCACCGCCAGCCCCTGTTGCCAGGCGTGCAGCGCCAGCGGCAGCATGTCTTGCGCCTGCGGCAACAGCATCTGGCCGTCACGCACGCTCAGAGCGGAACCCTTGACCAGATCGGGATAGGTTTGCCAGCCGGTGCCGACGTGGGCCCATTCCCCCTGCAGGCGCTGCGCGCGCTCCAACGCCTGAACCGGCGACAGCACCGCCTCGCCTTCGCTTTCCAGCCAGCGGCCGTCAGCCTGACGCTCGAACTGCCCCCAGTAGACCTCGCCCATGCGCGCATCGATCGCCGCCAGCACGCGTTCAGCGCCGCTGACGCGCCAGGCGCCCTGCGCCATGGTTTGCAGCGTGGAAACGCCAATCATCGGCAGCTCGGCGCCCAGCGCCAGGCCCTGAGCGATGCCGATGCCGATACGCACCCCGGTAAAACTGCCGGGGCCGCGGCCGAAGGCCAGCGCATCGAGCTGGTTGAGCGCCAGACCGGATTCCGCCAGCACCTGCTGCACCATAGGTAAAATACGTTGCGTATGCTCGCGTGGGCACAGCTCAAACAGGGCGTGGATTTCGCCTTGATTCCAGACGGCGACGGAACAGGCTTCCGTCGCGGTATCGATCGCTAAAATTCGCGTGGACATGCCAACCTCTGGCGGGAATAAAACTGGGTTTTTCATACAGGGCGCGCATTGTAGCACAGCCCCGTAAGCCCTTCATCTTTCACGTAGCCGACGTCTCGGCGGCCTGCAGGAAGGCGATCGCCTGCTTCAGATCGCGGGTGCGCGGCGTGGGCGGCAGGCTGTTGAGGAACACCTCGCCATAAGGGCGCATCACCAGACGATTATCGCAAATCACCAGCACGCCGCGATCGTCGGTATCGCGGATCAAACGCCCAACGCCCTGCTTCAGGGTGATGACCGCATCCGGCAACTGCACGTCATTGAACGGATCGCCGCCGCGCAGGCGGCAATCTTCAATGCGTGCCTTCAGCAGCGGATCGTCCGGTGACGTGAACGGCAGCTTATCGATGATGACGCAAGATAGCGCATCACCGCGCACGTCCACCCCTTCCCAAAAACTGCTGGTCGCCACCAACAGCGCGTTACCGGCGGCAACGAACTGCGCCAGCAACTGCCCTTTGCTGGTTTCCCCTTGCAATAATACCGGCAGCGTCATCGTGGCGCGGAACTCTTCCGCCAGCTCGCGCATCATCTGATGCGAGGTGCATAAGAAGAAGCAGCGGCCGTTGTTGGCTTCGATTAACGGCCGCAGCATGCGCGCCAGCTGGCGCGCTCCGCCCGGTTGATTCGGCGAAGGCAAAAAGCGCGGCACGCACAGCAACGCCTGTTTGGCATAGTCGAATGGGCTCGGCAGCAGCAACGTTTTAGCCTTGGTCAGCCCCAACCGTTCGGTGAAATGGCCCAACCGATCGTTGACCGACAGCGTGGCCGAGGTAAAGATCCAACTGCCCGGCTTCTCGTCCAGCATTTCGCGGAACCGATCGGCCACCGTCAGCGGCGTCAGCGCCAACACGAAGTGGCGTGAATTGCATTCATACCAATAGCTGTAGCCCGGCTCCGTCACCGCCTTCAGCCGTTTGAGGCGCGCGCGATACAGCGTGGCGCGCTCAAAAGCGGCATCCAGCAGCGCCGAACGCCCCAGCGACAGTTTCATGACGTCATAACACAGCTCCAGCGCGTCATCGAGCAACAACAGAGCGCGCTGCACGTTCGGTTCGCCCAGCACGTCGCGCAGATTGCCGCGAAAGCCCGGCTCCCCCAGATTCAGGCGGAAATCTTGCGTACTCAGGCTGAGACGGTCGGCGCTTTTTTGCAGTTGGGCGGCGTCGCGCACCTCGGTGCGGTAGGCGATGGTGATGTCCTTCGCCAGATCCAGCAACTGGCGGCTGGTGAGCTGCTGGCCGAAATACTGGCTGGCGATGTCGGGAATTTGGTGCGCTTCATCGAAAATCATCACCTCGGCTTCCGGGATCAGCTCGGCGAAACCGCCCTCTTTCACCACCATATCCGCCAGGAACAGGTGATGGTTCACCACCACCACATCCGCATCCATCGCGCGGCGGCGCGCCTTGACCACGAAGCAATCCTGATACAGCGGGCAGTCGCTACCCAGACAGTTGTCATTGGTGCTGGTCACCAGCGGCCAGACGAAGCTGTCTTCCGCCACTTCGCTGCAGGTGCTGATATCGCCCTCTTTGGTCTGCGACGACCACTTGCGCAGCTGCACCAGGTCGATCAGCGTCTGGCCCGCCAGCTCGCCGCCGGCCATCGACTGCTGCTCCAGTCGCTCCAGGCACAGGTAGTTGGAACGCCCCTTGAGCAGCGCCAGCTTGCCTTTGTACTTCAGCGCCTTGGCGACGGTGGGCAGATCGCGCGCATACAGCTGATCCTGCAACGCTTTCGAACCGGTAGAGATGATCACTTTGCGATCGGCGCGCAATGCCGGCGCCAGATAAGCGAAGGTCTTGCCGGTGCCGGTGCCGGCTTCCACCACCAGTTCCTGCTTGAAATTGATCGCCTCGGTGACGGCTTGCGCCATCTGCCGCTGCGGCTCACGCGGTTTGAATCCCTTGATAGCCTGCGCCAATGCGCCGTCTGTTGCAAAATCGTCTGTCACGCTGTCTCTCTGCCGGTGTCATTCAGCGGTGATTATGCCAAGCCTGCCGCCCGGCTACCACCCACTTTATCGCCGCGCTTTTTCATCACCGGCTGTGCTACCCTTAGCGGGACGATGATATGGAGATAAGCAAATGAATATTGAAAGAATTGATCCCGATAAGCGCTGGTCCGAAGCCGTGGTGCACAACGAGACCGTTTACTACACCAGCGTGCCGGAGAACCTGGACGATGACGCGACCGCGCAGACCGCCAACGCCCTTGCCGCCATTGACGTGCTGCTGGCGCGCGTAGGTTCGGATAAGAGCCGTATTCTTGACGCCACCATTTTCCTGGCCAACACCGCCGACTTCGCTGCGATGAACGCCGCCTGGGACGCCTGGGTGGTCGCCGGCAGCGCGCCGGTGCGCTGCACCGTGCAGGCGCAGCTGATGAATCCGAAGTACAAGGTGGAAATCAAAATCATCGCCGCGCTGTAAGCCTGAGCGCAGACGAAAAAAAACCGCAGGCGGCTATGCCTGCGGTTTTTTTATTGCCCGCTATCAGGACAGTTTGAGGATCACCATCCCCGCCAGCAACAGCGCCAGGCCGATCCAGCCTTTGGCGTTTAACCGCTGGCCGAACATGATCCAGCCCGCAGCGATAGTGGCGGCGATACCGAAACCGCCCCACAGCGCATAAGCGATCGACAGATCGATGCCCTTTACCGCCTGCGCCAGGGCGCTGAACGCGCCGAGTACCGACAGCAGCGACAACAGCCCCAACCAAATTTTACGGAAGCCGTCCGACATCTTCAGGAAGATGTTGGCGACGATTTCCAACACGATCGCCAGACCCAGGAACCCGATGTGGTACAACTCAAACTGTTGCATGGTTGTCACCTCGCGGGCTGACCTGTTTTCGCTCTTTGCGGGTGCCGGATTTCACCAGCATGATGCCGGCGATCAGCGTCGCCAGACCCAGCACCTTCAGCACAGAGATGGGCTCGTCGAACCACAGCACGCTGAACAGGGTGATGAACAGAATGCCGATCCCTTCCCACAGCGCATAGGCCACGCCCAGCGCTACGCGTTTTACCGCGACAGACAGCAACACGTAAGACGCGGTAATCATCACATACATCACGATATGCCCGCTCATGCCGCCATTGACGCTGGCGTATTTCATCGACAAGGTGCCGATGATTTCGGTCATGATGGCCAAACCTAAAAAGATCCAATAAATCATAATTTTTCTCCCAAACGGCGAATAACGCGCGCCAAGGCATATTTATCCCGATTTATCTCGTCAAACGGCCGCCGTGCGGCGCGCAAGACGCAGAGATCCCTGGGGATAAACTGACCCAAACGCAAAAAGAATGTTTGCCCGGCTGAACGATAGCGTGAAGGCGTAAGCCCGCTACCTGCACCGGTTAAGGGAGAAAGACGCTATAGCTCGCTGCACCAGTGATGCTCACTGGCAAGGATCGCAGACAGGAAGAGTTGGCAAGTAGAGGTTCTGAGGGTAGTTCCGTTAATAGTCATCATAATAGTTCTCTATTATCAGCCGCACACCGTGCGATTTGCCCAATATCCTCATAAAAGTAAAATTTTCAACTGAGATATTTTTACCACAGCCAAAATAAGAAAGCAAACTGCCGTTTTCATAAAAAAGCAGAAAAAAACGGGTTAAAAATAATAAAGTTAATTGCAATGAAAATTAAAAAAGGCCCAACGGAGCGTTGAGCCTTGAGATAATCCAGGATGTGCAAATAAGCGCCAACCTCAGGCGCGGCGCGGGTTACGACGCGGCGCCGCTGACGGCATTGCGCGCCAGTTCGGTGATGCGCGCGTAGTCGCCGCTGTCGAGCGCGTCCGCCGGCACCAGCCAGGAGCCGCCGATGCAGAGCACGCTTTTCAGCGCCAGATAATCGCGATAATTGTTCGGCGTAATGCCGCCGGTCGGGCAGAAACGCACCTGCGGGAACGGACCGCCGATCGCCTGCAGCGCCTTCCCTCCGCCGTTGGCTTCCGCCGGGAAGAATTTGAACTCGCGCAGGCCGTAATCCATCCCCTGCATCAGTTCAGAAACGGTGCTGATGCCCGGAATAAGCGGGATCGTCCCCGCCGTCGCCGCCTGCAGCAAGGCTTCGGTCAACCCCGGGCTGATGGCGAACTGCGCCCCCGCCTCGGTCACCTCCCGCAGCTGCTGCGGATTGATCACCGTACCGGCGCCGATGATCGCCTCCGGCACCTCTTTAGCGATAGCGCGAATCGCCTCCAGCGCACAGGCGGTGCGCAACGTCACCTCCAGCACCCGCACGCCCCCGGCAACCAGCGCTTTCGCCAGCGGAACCGCCTGTTCCAGCTTGTTGATCACGATAACCGGCACCACCGGTCCCGCCGTCAGGAGCTGTTCGGCGCTGGTTTTCCAGTTTTTCATCGTTATTTCTCCATTACTCGCGGTTAACAATGGCACGCCCCTGCCACAGGGTTCCGCGCAAACGCGCGGACGCCGGCCGTACCGTAAGTGATGTGGCCCACGCGCAGATCGCAGGTAAAAAAAAGCCGGCAGACAGGCTGCCGGCATTGCGCATTACTCGAACTCGTTCCAGGAACGGCCGTCGCGGGTGATCATCGCCACCGAGGCCACCGGCCCCCAGGTGCCCGCCTGATAAGGCTTAGGCGCTTCGTTGTCGGCTTTCCACGCGTCCATGATGGAGTCGACCCACTTCCAGGCCTCTTCCACTTCATCACGGCGCACGAACAGCGCCTGGATGCCGCGCATGGTCTCCAGCAACAGGCGCTCATAGGCGTCCGCCACGTGCTCCTGATTGAAGGTTTCCGAGAAGCTCAGATCCAGCTTGGTGGTCTGCAAGCGGTGCTTGTGATCCAGCCCCGGCACCTTGTTCAGCACCTGAATTTCGATGCCTTCGTCCGGTTGCAGACGGATGGTCAGCTTGTTCTGCGGCAGCTGCTGATACGAGTCGCTGAACAGGTTAAGCGGCGGGTTTTTGAAGTACACCACCACTTCCGAACATTTGGTCGGCAGACGTTTACCGGTGCGCAGGTAGAACGGCACCCCGGCCCACTGCCAGTTGTCGATATCCACGCGGATGGAGACGAAGGTTTCGGTGCTGCTGCTCTTGTTCGCCCCCTCTTCTTCCAGATAGCCCGGCACTTTCTTGCCCTGGACGAAGCCGGCGGTGTACTGACCGCGCACGGTGGTTTCCCGGACATTGGTCTGATCGATGCGGCGCAGCGAACGCAGTACCTTGACCTTCTCGTCGCGGATGCGGTCGGTGGTCAGATCCGCCGGCGGCGACATGGCGATCATGGTCAGGATCTGCAGCAGGTGGTTCTGGATCATGTCGCGCATCTGGCCGGCCTGGTCGAAGTAACCCCAGCGCCCTTCGATGCCCACCTCTTCCGCTACGGTGATCTGCACCGAGTCGATGGTGCGGTTATCCCAGTTGGACGCGAACAGCGAGTTGGCGAAGCGCAGCGCCAACAGGTTCAACACCGTCTCTTTGCCGAGATAGTGGTCGATACGGTAAACCTGGGACTCATTGAAGTACTCAGCCACCTGATCGTTGATCACGCGGGAGGACGCCAGATCGGTGCCCAGCGGTTTCTCCATCACCACGCGCGCCGGCTCGTGGTTCAGCTTGGCTTCGCCCAACCCTTTGCAAATGGCGCCGAAGGTGCTTGGCGGCATAGCGAAGTAGTTGATGGTGGTGCGGTGCTTCTGATCCAGCATTTTACCCAGTTTGGTAAAGTTCTTGCTGTCGTTGACGTCCAGGTTGCAGAAGTCCAGGCGCGCGCTCAGCGTGGCCCAGAGTTCGTCATCCAGTTTTTCCTTCATGAAGGTGCCAAGCGCTTCCTTGACCACTTCGGTATAAGCTTTTTTATCCCACTCCGCGCGGCCGACGCCGATGATCCGCGTATCCGGGTGGATGTGTCCGGCTTTCTCTAACTGGTACAGGGAAGGCAGCAGTTTACGGCGCGCCAAATCACCTTTCGCGCCGAAAATAACCAGGTCACACGCCTGGGCTGTAGAGGTTACCGCCATGTTCATCTCCTCGTTGCAGGATATTTGTAATTTTCTTACATTACTAATGTACTCTGTTTGACTACGGCCAGCAAACCCGGTGCAAAAGCAGAAAAAAAGCCCCAAAGATTCCAGTGGTAAGCGCCACTGCGCGGCAGAGCCGTTGCAGGTGGACAAAACTGTAATTTTTCGTCTTTTTTGACGCTCTGTTACCATTATGAAAGTTAGACACAGGTCATATTCTGGTGAAAAAAGCCTGCATACGCCCTGTCGAGACTGCCAACGGTTACCAGCACGTAGTATATTTTCACTAAACCGGCATTGATTTCTCCTTTATTTGAAATCGACATACCCTATCGATTTCAGGTTACAGCCGCTCGTTTGGCGTCTGCTTGCACGGCGTACACGGACGAAATTCGACGCTGTCGCTTGAAAGCCACAGGGATAAAACCATGAGTGACTCTCGTTATATGAATACGCTGGACAAAATCCAGAGCCATCTGGAACTCCTGAGCAAATCTGAAAGGAAAGTCGCCGAGGTGATCCTGGCCTCCCCGCAGACCGCTATTCACTCCAGCATCGCTACGCTGGCGCGCATGGCCGACGTCAGCGAACCCACCGTCAACCGTTTTTGCCGCCGCCTTGATACTAAAGGCTTTCCCGACTTCAAACTGCATCTCGCCCAGAGCCTGGCCAACGGCACGCCTTACGTAAACCGTAACGTCGAGGAAGATGACAGCGTCGATGCCTATACCAGCAAGATCTTCGAGTCGGTGATGGCCAGCCTGGATACAGTAAAGGCAAATTTGGATATTGCCGCAATCAATCGTGCGGTTGACCTGCTCACCCAGGCAAAAAAGATCTCTTTCTTCGGCCTGGGCGCCTCTGCGGCGGTGGCGCACGACGCGATGAACAAATTTTTCCGCTTCAACATCCCGGTGGTCTACTTCGATGACATCGTCATGCAGCGCATGAGCTGCATGAACTCCGGCGAAGGCGACGTGGTGGTGTTGATCTCGCATACCGGTCGCACCAAGAATCTGGTGGAGATGGCCCAGTTGGCGCGCGAAAACGACGCCACGGTGCTGGCCATCACCTCGCGCGATACCCCGCTCGCTCAGGCGGCGACCCTCGCTCTACTGCTCGACGTGCCCGAGGACACCGACGTTTATATGCCGATGGTGTCGCGGATCGCGCAATTAACGCTCATTGACGTGCTCGCCACCGGATTTACCTTGCGCAGAGGGGCTAAATTCAGAGATAACTTGAAGCGGGTCAAAGAAGCGCTCAAAGAATCGCGCTTTGATAAAGGCGTGGTCATTCCCAACAGTTTTGACTCGTAACCTTACGAAGAAAAAATCGCCGTTCAACAGACATTTGAATGGCGGCATCAGAGGCTGTACCCTGTTAACACGCTCATGCGGGTAACCCGGGTGAAATATCAGTGTTGTAAAATTACATTTCACGCCTGGTTTCGTTATCCGACGTTATCGCAACACCAATATTTGCTTCACCAGTCAACGGAGTAATACATGTCCAGACGGCTCAGAAGAACCAAAATCGTTACCACCCTGGGTCCGGCTACAGACCGCGACAATAATCTGGAAAAGATCATTGCCGCCGGCGCCAACGTAGTTCGGCTCAACTTCTCCCATGGCAGCCCGGAAGATCACCAGGCTCGCGCTGACAAAGTGCGCGAAATCGCTGCCAAACTGGGGCGTCACGTCGCTATCCTCGGCGACCTGCAAGGGCCAAAAATCCGCGTATCCACCTTTAAGGAAGGCAAGATTTTCCTCAACGTGGGCGATAAATTCCTGCTGGACGCCAACCTGTCCAAAGGCGAAGGCGACAAAGAAAAAGTCGGTATCGACTATAAAGGCCTGCCTGCCGACGTGGTGCCGGGCGACGTCCTGCTGCTCGACGACGGCCGCGTTCAGCTGAAAGTGCTCGAAGTTCAGGGCATGAAAGTATTTACCGAAGTGACCGTTGGCGGCCCGCTGTCCAACAACAAGGGCATCAATAAACTCGGCGGTGGCCTGTCGGCCGAAGCGCTGACCGAAAAAGACAAGGCGGACATCGTTACCGCCGCCAAGATCGGCGTCGACTACCTGGCGGTTTCCTTCCCGCGCACCGGCGAAGACCTGAACTACGCCCGCCGTCTGGCGCGCGACGCAGGCTGCAACGCCAAGATCGTATCCAAGGTTGAACGCGCCGAAGCGGTGTGCAGCGACGAAGCGATGGACGACATCATTCTGGCCTCCGACGTGGTGATGGTCGCCCGTGGCGATCTGGGCGTCGAAATCGGCGATCCGGAACTGGTCGGCATTCAGAAGAAACTGATCCGCCGCGCCCGCACCCTGAACCGCGCGGTGATCACCGCGACCCAGATGATGGAGTCGATGATCACCAACCCGATGCCGACCCGCGCCGAGGTCATGGACGTGGCCAACGCCGTGCTGGACGGCACCGATGCCGTCATGCTGTCGGCGGAAACCGCTGCCGGCCAATACCCGGCGGAAACCGTCGCGGCAATGGCGCGCGTTTGTCTCGGCGCCGAGAAGATCCCGAGCATCAACGTTTCCAAACACCGTCTGGACGTGCAGTTCGACAACATCGAAGAGGCGATCGCCATGTCTTCGATGTATGCGGCCAACCACCTGAAAGGCGTCACCGCGCTGATCGCCATGACCGAATCCGGCCGCACCGCGCTGATGATGTCACGCATCAGCTCCGGCCTGCCGATCTTCGCCATGTCCCGTCATGAACACACGCTGAACCTGACCGCACTGTATCGCGGCGTAACGCCGGTGTACTTCGACAGCCACAAAGACGGCGTGATCGCCGCCAACGAAGCTGTCAATCGCCTGCGCGACAAAGGCTTCCTGGTTTCCGGCGACCTGGTGATCGTCACCCAGGGCGACGTGATGGAAACCGTCGGCACCACCAATACCAGCCGTATCCTGCGCGTCGAGTAATCCACGCCGCAGACGAAATGCCGGCCGTCCCACGATGGCCGGCATTTTTTTTGCCCTGACATCGCCATAAACGACGGAGAACGCCATGCTCCACCAACACAATCCCGCCTCGACCGGTGATGCGCTCGATCTCGATGGGCGCGGCCTGACGCAGCTCGACGAATCGCAGCTAACCGGCCATGCACTGCGCAAAATCAGCCTGTACGACAATCAGCTGACGGCCTTCCCCGCCTCTATCTTGCAACACCGCAACCTGCAGGTGCTAAACATCTCCTGCAATCAGATCGGCCACCTGCCGCCGGAGATTGGCCAGTTACAACAGCTCGAGATGTTCGACTTTGGCCACAATCGCGCCAGCGAGCTCCCCGAGGCGCTGGGCCAACTGCATCGGTTGAAATACCTCTATTTGAGCGATAACGGCTTTTGCTGTCTGCCGCACTCGCTGGCGCAGCTGCAACAGCTGGTCTATCTCAACGCGACCGACAACCATCTGACCGCGTTGCCACAGGCGATACCGAGGCTTGCGGCATTGCAGGAGCTGCGTTTATACAACAATCGCATCCGCAGCCTGCCAGCCGAAATCGGGCAACTGCGCGCGCTGCGCGAACTGCATATCATGAAAAACGCCCTGACCACGCTGCCGGCGGAGATCGTCCTGCTCAGCGAGCTGGAGGTTCTCGATGCGACGAACAACGCCATCGCCGCGCTGCCGAAAGCCTTCTGCCGCCTGCCGCGATTGAGCGAGCTGAGCCTGCGTTTCAATCAGCTGACGCAGCTGCCGGATAATATCGGTGAGCTGACGGCGCTAAGAAGCCTGGATCTGCGGGCCAATCGCCTAAGCGACCTGCCGGAAAGCCTTGGCGAACTGAGCCGGCTGCGCAAGCTGGACCTGCGTTGGAACGATTTCACCCACACGCCGAAAGTCGTCGACATCCTGCGGGCGCGCGGCTGTATGGTGCACATTTGAAGAGACGCCGGTCGGGTGAGACCCGGCCGGCGTTAGCGACAGAAGAAATTAACGGTACAGATCATCGCGCGAGTAAGGTTCAATCTCCCCTTCCTTACGCGTTTTCAGCAGTTTGAGGATCCAGGTGTACTGCTCCGGGTTCGGGCCCACCAGATTTTCCACCTCTTCGTTCATGCGGCGAGCAATGCGCGGATCGTCGGCTTCGGCCAGGTCATCCATCGGCTCGCGAATATAGATATCCAGCATGCTGGTTTTGCCGTCGTACACCGGGAACAAAGGCACGATAGCCGCACGACACACCTTCATCAGCCGCCCCACCGCCGGCAGCGTCGCCTTATAGGTCGCGAAGAAATCGACGAACTCGCTGTGCTCCGCGCCATGATCCTGATCGGGCAGGTAATAGCCCCAATAACCCTGCCGCACCGAACTGATAAAGGGTTTGATGCCGTCGTTGCGCGCGTGCATACGGCCGCCGAATTTGCGGCGCACGGCGTTCCATAGGTAGTCGATCAGCTGATTACGCTGATTGTGGAACATCGCCGCCATCGGTTGGCCGCGCGCGGCCATCAACATCGCCGGCACATCCACCGCCCAGCCGTGCGGCACCAGGAAGATCACGTTGCGCCCTTCCGCCCGGATCCTGTCCAACACTTCTTCGCCGTGCCAGCGCACGCGCTTGAGCACTTTCTCCGGCTTGGTGCAGGCCAGTTCCGCCATCAGCACCATCGACTGCGGCGCGCAGGCGAACATCTGGTCGATGATGTGTTCGCGTTCGCTTTCCGGCAGCTCCGGCAAGCAATAAAGCAAGTTGATGCGGGCGCGGCGGCGCGCCCCCTTCGCCAGCTTACCGGCCAGTTTGCCGACCGCGCCCAGCACCGGATCGCGCAGGCGCGCAGGCACCAGCGAAATGCCGGCCATCAGACCGGTTCCCAACCACACGCCCCAGTAGCGTGGAGATAAAAAGGCTTTCTGAAACTGCGGGATGAACTCTACGTTCGATTTCTTCTCGTTTTGCATGCACATGCTCTTGGCTTAGCGATTCGGCTAATCATAATTGCCATCACCGATTTTGCAATTAACAACCGCGAACCGCCCAGATAAAACAGCATCGGCCCGCAATCAGGCCGATGAAATTAGCGGCGCCGAAGCGCCGGAAAAGGGGGACGTTAATCCAGCTGCAGTTGAGGAACGACTTCCTTCACCTGCGCCAGATAATCGCTGCGGTCTTTGCCGCTCAGCCCTTCGGAACGCGGCAGCTTGGCCGTCAGCGGGTTCACCGCCTGCTGGCCGGTCCACAGTTCAAAGTGCAGGTGCGGCCCGGTGGAGCGCCCGGTGTTGCCGGAAAGCGCAATACGATCGCCGCGTTTCACTTTCTGGCCGGGTTTCACCAGCAACTTTTTCAGATGCATATAGCGCGTAGTGTACTGGCGGCCGTGGCGGATCGCCACATAGTTGCCCGCCGCGCCGCTGCGCTTGGCGATCACCACTTCACCGTCGCCGACCGCCAGCACTGGCGTGCCGACCGGCATGGCGAAATCGACGCCCTTATGCGGCGCCACGCGCCCGGTCACCGGGTTCACGCGGCGCGGGTTGAAGTTGGAGGAGATGCGGAACTGTTTCATGGTCGGGAAACGCATGAAGCCGCGCGCCAGGCCAGAGCCCTGGCGATCGTAGAATTTGCCGTCTTCGGCGCGGATCGCATAGTAATCCTTGCCGCCGGTGCGCATACGCACGCCCAACAGCTGACTTTGCGATTTCTTGCCGTCGAAATGTTCACGCGACATCAGCACGGAGAATTGGTCGCCTTTGCGCAGCTTGCGGAAATCGAGCTGCCACTGCAGCGCCTTGATCACCGCATTGATTTCGTTACGATTCAACCCGGCATCACCGGCGCTACTGACGAAGCTGCCGTTGACCCGGCCGCTGATCACGTTGTTGCGCCATTCGCCCTGCTGCGCCTCTTTCGATTCTTTGAAGCTGTTGCCGACGCGGTCATAGGTGCGGGTTTCACGGCGAGAAACCTCCCAGGTCAGCTGTTGCAGGTCGCCCGCGTCGTTCACGGTCCACGACAGTTGCTGGCCGATCTTCAGGTTACGCAGATCGCGGTTTTGCGAAGCCAACAGAGTGACATCCGACATGTCGATGCCATATTGCGTCAGAATGCTGCCGAGGGTGTCGCCGGTAGAAACCACATATTCATGCACGCCGTCATCGCCGGCATCCTTCTGATCCAGTTCATCCTGCGGGATTTCGTCATCGGGGGTGGGTTGGTCGGCATCGATCGGCTCACTGGCTTCGGGAAGCAATGACCGCAACTGACTGGATTCTAATTCGACGTTCTTGGCGATGGGATTATGTTCTGGGTGATAAACAAAAGGCCGCCAAACAGCGACGGCCAATGTGACGACTGTCAGCGACCCCAGCATGACGCGGTGGGGCCGTGGCAGGTTGTTATACGCCAGAGCGATAGTTCGGACTATCTGCTGCACTCGATATTATCCTCATAAGCTTTACTTCAGGCAGCTCACGTACTGGTTTGACAGCGCTGTCAGGAATTTCCCGTAGCTGTCCTTCCCCAGCGCGATGCCGATGCCCAGCGGGTCCAGCGTTCCTGAACGCACTTTGGTACCCTTGGCGACGGCATTGATTACGGCCGGCCTGAATTGTGGCTCAGCAAAAACGCATACCGCTTTCTGCTCAACCAACTGTGTTCGAATTTGGTGTAGGCGCTGTGCTCCAGGCTGAATTTCGGGATTGACGGTGAAATGGCCCAGCGGACTCAAACCGTAGTGTTTCTCAAAGTAGCCGTAAGCATCATGAAAAACAAAATAACCCTTACCTTGCACAGGCGTAAGCATGTTACCAACATTTTTGTCAGTTTGCGTCAGCAGATTCTCGAACTGGCGCAGGTTTGCGTCTAATTTGTCCTTATTTTGCGGCATAAGTTCCAATAATCTGTCGTGAATCGCGATCGCCGTCACTTTTGCCACCTCCGGCGACAACCAAACGTGCATATTGTACTCGCCGTGATGATGCCCGTGATCGTCATCGGCATGATTATGCGCTTCACCTGCATGATCATGATCGTCGTCATCTTCGCCTTTCATCAGCAGCGGTTTCACCGCCGGCAGTTCGCTGATGGCCAGTTTGCGGTCTGCCGAAATCGGCACCAGCGCCTTGGTCAGGAACGCTTCCATATCCGGCCCGACCCACAGCACCAGGTCTGCGGAGCGTAGGCGCTGGATATCGGAGGGACGCAGCGCGAAATCGTGCGGCGAAGCGCCATCCGGCAGCAGCACCTCGGTCGGCGTCACGCCGTCGGCGATCGCCGATGCGATAAAGCCTAACGGACGAATCGAGGTCACCACCGCAGCGGAAGCGCTGCTCAGCGGGCCGGCCATCAACAGTGCGCTGGCCAGCAGCGTGCGCTGCAGCCATTTATTTTTCTGTGCCATCATCAGTAATCCCATCGTTTTCATCAACAAGGCGTGATATTATAACATCCGCTTCGTTCTGCAACCTGTAATCTCGAGATGTCCACACTGATAACGCTAAAAAATATCTCCGTCGCCTTCGGCAGCCGCAAGGTGCTGTCGAATATTTCCCTCAGCCTGCAGCCCGGCCGCATTCTCACGCTGCTTGGCCCGAACGGCGCGGGCAAATCCACGTTGGTGCGCGTGGTGCTCGGATTGGTCAAACCAACCGCCGGCACGCTGGAGCGGGAGCCCGATCTGCGCATCGGCTACGTGCCGCAAAAACTCCACCTCGACGCCACCCTGCCACTGACCGTCAGCCGCTTTATGCGATTGAAGCCCGGCGTAAAGAAAGCCGACATTCTGCCGGCGCTCAAGCGCGTGCACGCCGCGCACCTGCTCGACCAGCCGATGCAAAAGCTCTCCGGCGGCGAGAACCAACGCGTACTGTTGGCGCGGGCGCTGCTGAATAAACCGCAACTGCTGGTGCTGGACGAACCCACGCAAGGGGTGGACGTCAACGGTCAGTTGGCGCTGTACGACCTGATCGATCAGCTGCGTAAAGAGCTGGGCTGCGCCGTGCTGATGGTCTCGCACGATCTGCATCTGGTGATGGCCAAAACCGACGAGGTGTTGTGCCTCAATCAGCATATCTGCTGTTCCGGCGCGCCGGAGGTGGTCTCAATGCATCCCGAATTCATCGCCATGTTCGGCAACCGCGGCGCAGAACAGCTGGCGGTGTATCGCCACCATCACAATCACCGCCACGACCTGCAGGGAAGAATTGTCTTGAAGAAAACCGGGAGCCGCGAAGCATGATCGAATTGTTACTTCCCGGCTGGCTGGCCGGGGTTTTGCTGGCTAGCGCCGCCGGGCCGCTGGGCTCCTTCGTGGTCTGGCGCCGCATGTCCTACTTCGGCGATACCCTGGCGCACGCCTCGCTGCTCGGTGTCGCCTTTGGTCTGCTGCTGGACATCAATCCTTTCTATGCGGTGATCGCCATTACCCTGCTGCTGGCCCTGGCCCTGGTGTGGCTGGAACGCCGCCCGCAGCTTTCGGTGGATACCCTGCTCGGCATTCTGGCCCACAGCGCCCTGTCGCTGGGGCTGGTGGTGGTGGCGCTGATGTCCAACGTGCGGGTCGATCTGATGGCCTATCTGTTCGGCGATCTGCTGTCGGTCACGCTGAGCGATATTGCGATGATCGCCGGTGGCGTCGCCGTGGTGCTGCTGGTGCTGTGGTGGCAGTGGCGCGATCTGCTGTCGATGACCATCAGCCCGGAGCTGGCGCACGTCGACGGCGTCAATCTGGCGAGGGCTCGCACCGTGCTGATGCTGATTACCGCATTGACCATCGGCCTGGCGATGAAATTCGTCGGCGCCCTGATCATCACCTCGCTGCTGATCATTCCGGCGGCCACCGCTCGCCGCTTCGCGCGTACGCCGGAGCAAATGGCCGGCGTCGCCGTGTTGCTCGGCATGGTGGCGGTCACCGGCGGCCTGACCTTCTCGGCGTTTTACGATACGCCGGCCGGCCCTTCGGTGGTGCTCTGCGCCGCCGTGCTGTTCACGCTGAGCCTGTTCAAAAAACAGCAGGCCTGATTTAAAGCCGGGATATGACAAGGGCCGCATTTGCGGCCCTTTTTCATTGAGGATGGAAAACTTACTCTTCGCGTTCGAGCCCGAAGTGCCGGTAAGCATGCTGCGTCGCCAAACGGCCGCGCGGCGTGCGCTGAATAAAGCCCTGTTGGATCAGGAACGGTTCGATCACGTCTTCGATGGTTTCGCGTTCTTCGCCGATCGCCGCCGCCAGGTTGTCCAACCCGACCGGGCCACCGGTAAACTTGTCGATAATCGCCAGCAGTAGCTTGCGATCCATATAGTCGAAGCCCTCGGCATCGACGTTGAGCATATCGAGCGCCTGCGCCGCCACCCCGCCGCTGATCACGCCGTTGGCGCGCACCTCGGCGAAGTCGCGCACCCGGCGCAACAGGCGGTTGGCGATACGCGGCGTACCGCGCGCGCGACGGGCCACCTCATGGGCACCCTCATCGGACAGTTCCAGCCCCAGACAACCGGCGCTGCGAGAAACGATGTGCTGCAAATCCGCTACCTGATAAAACTCCAGCCGCTGGACAATGCCGAAACGATCGCGCAGCGGTGAGGTCAGCGAGCCGGCGCGGGTGGTGGCGCCCACCAGGGTAAACGGCGGCAAATCGAGCTTAATCGAGCGCGCCGCCGGCCCTTCGCCGATCATGATATCCAGCTGGTAATCTTCCATCGCCGGATACAGCACCTCTTCCACCACCGGTGACAGGCGGTGGATTTCGTCGATGAACAAGACGTCGTGCGGTTCGAGGTTGGTCAGCATCGCCGCCAGATCGCCCGCCTTCTCCAGCACCGGGCCGGAGGTGGTGCGCAGATTCACCCCCATTTCGTTGGCCACGATGTTGGCCAGGGTAGTTTTCCCCAGCCCCGGCGGGCCGAAGATCAGCAGGTGGTCGAGCGCGTCACCGCGCTGTTTGGCCGCCTGGATGAAGATCTCCATCTGCTCGCGGACGTGCGGCTGGCCGACATATTCGGTCAACAGCTTGGGGCGAATGGCACGATCGAGGACGTCTTCCTCGTTGATCGGTTCGGCGGAGATCAGGCGATCGGCTTCAATCATTATCTACCTCTTAGCGGCCTTACAAAGCAGCGCGCAACGCGTCGCGGATCAGCGTCTCGCAGTCGGCACCCGGTTTGGCAATTTTGCTGACCATGCGGCTGGCTTCCTGCGGCTTGTAGCCCAACGCCACCAGCGCCGAGACGGCTTCGGCTTCCGCGTCCGCTTCCGGCGTTTTGTCGGCGGCGGCCGGCAGGCTGATCTCGCTGCTGTTGTTGAACAGATCGCCGTTGAGCCCCTTGAAGCGGTCTTTCATCTCTACCACCAGGCGCTCGGCGGTTTTCTTGCCCACGCCCGGCAGCTTGACCAGCGCAGTGATCTCTTCGCGCTCCACCGCACTGACGAACTGCTGTGCGGACATGCCCGACAGGATCGCCAGCGCCAGCTTCGGCCCGACGCCGTTAACCTTGATCAGCTCGCGGAACAGCGCACGCTCTTGCTTGTCGTTGAAACCGTACAGCAGCTGCGCGTCCTCACGCACCACGAAGTGGGTAAACACGATGGCCTCTTGCCCCAGTTCCGGCAGCTCGTAAAAGCAGGTCATCGGCATGTGCACTTCATAGCCCACGCCGTTTGCCTCCAGTAACACCAGCGGCGGCTGCTTTTCCAGAATATTTCCTCTGAGACGACCTATCATTTACCCTCCTGCAGAATTACCGGGCATGGCGCCCTGCCATGCCGTTGCTGGTAAAGCTTATAACATAAAAAAGGCTGGATGAATATCCAGCCTGAGTAATCACCGCTTTGCGTCAGCGCAAACGCCCGCGCGCCAGGTTCAGCCGCCCTTCGCTCATCCGCAGCACGTTCTGGCTAAGGTGGCAGTGGGTAATGGCGATGGCCAGGGCGTCGGCGGCATCCGCCTGCGGGTTGGCCGAGAGTTTGAGCAGCGAGCGCACCATGTGTTGCACCTGCGCCTTTTCGGCTGCACCGGTGCCGACCACGGTTTGTTTGACCTGCCGCGCCGCATACTCGAACACTTCCAGATTCTGATTCACCGCCGCCACGATCGCGACGCCGCGCGCCTGACCGAGCTTGAGCGCCGAATCCGGGTTCTTGGCCATGAACACCTGTTCGATGGCGAAGAAGTCGGGCTGGAACTGGGTGATGATCTCACTGACGCCGGCATAAATCAGCTTCAGCCGCGTCGGCATGTCGTCCACCACCGTGCGAATGCAACCGCTGGCGATATAGCTCAACTGACGCCCCTGCTGGCGAATAAGGCCATAGCCGGTGACGCGTGAGCCGGGATCGATACCGAGTATGATCGCCATATCTACATCCACCTTGCATGCACGGCGCCGCCGAGTGGCGGCGCCCGTTTTACCGGATTACAGCGTCGCCGCCACTTCGTCGGAGATCTCACCGTTATGGTAAACTTCCTGCACGTCGTCGCAGTCTTCCAGCATATCGATCAGGCGCAGCAGCTTAGGCGCGGTTTCCGCATCCATGTCGGCCTTGGTCGATGGGATCATCGACACTTCCGCCGCTTCGGCTTCGAAGCCCGCCGCGGTCAGCGCGTCTTTCACCGCGCCCAGGCTTTCCCAGGCGGTGAACACGTCGATGGCGCCATCGTCATAGGTCACGATGTCTTCCGCACCGGCTTCCAGCGCCGCTTCCATCACGCTGTCTTCATCCAGGCCCGGTGCGTAAGTGATCACGCCCTTCTTGGTGAACAGGTAGGCAACGGAACCGTCGGTGCCGAGGTTGCCGCCGCATTTGGTGAAGGCGTGACGCACTTCCGCCACGGTGCGGTTGCGGTTGTCGCTCAGGCATTCGATCATGACGGCGGTGCCGCCAGGGCCGTAGCCTTCATAGATGATGGTTTCCATGTTGGTATCATCATCACCGCCCACGCCGCGCGCGATTGCACGGTTCATGGTGTCGCGCGTCATGTTGTTCGACAGTGCCTTGTCCATCGCCGCGCGCAGACGCGGGTTGGAATCCGGATCGCCGCCGCCCAGCTTGGCGGCCGTGACCAGCTCACGAATAATCTTGGTGAAAATTTTACCGCGCTTGGCGTCCTGCGCCGCTTTACGGTGCTTTGTGTTGGCCCACTTACTATGACCTGCCATAAAAAAATCTCCGAAAAAAACTACTGGACTGAATTGATCACGAACTCTTCAATCGCCTGCTGATTGCTCCACGACTTGGTCAACTTCACGGCTTCTGCCGCCTCAAGCCATTGGTAAGCGTGATGCTCGGTAATCACCGGATCGCGCTCCTCGGGCAACGCCAGACAAAACCAGTGCTCTTTATTGCGCGTGGTTCCCGGCGCATAGCGATGTCGCAAATGGACAAAGAGTTCAAACTCCACGCAGCGCTGGCAATCGAACAACGGCAGGTGCTCTGCTTCGATATCGATGCCGACTTCTTCCATGACTTCACGCTGCGCGGCATGCGGCGGCGACTCATCCTGCTCCAGGCTGCCGGTGACCGACTGCCAGAACTCGGTATCGTCGCGCCGCTGTAACATCAGCACCCGACCACTGGATTTCGCGTAAATCACTACCAGGATAGATTCAGGGCGCTTATAACTCATCACTCGCTCTCTTGTTCCGCACCGGCTTTCTTTACCACGCTGATCGCCAGCTCCTGCAGCGACGCCGGGTTGGCGAAGCTCGGTGCGTCGGTCATCAGGCAGGCCGCCGCGGTGGTTTTCGGGAAGGCGATGACGTCGCGGATGTTGTCGGTGCCGGTCAGCAGCATCACCAGACGGTCCAGGCCGAAGGCCAGGCCGGCGTGCGGCGGCGTGCCGTACTTCAGCGCGTCCAGCAGGAAGCCGAACTTCTCGCGCTGTTCGTGTTCGTTAATGCCCAGAATGCTGAACACCGTCTGCTGCATTTCGCTGCGGTGAATACGCACCGAACCGCCGCCCACTTCGTAGCCGTTGATCACCATGTCATAGGCGTTGGCGATGGCGTTGACCGGCGCGGCGGCCAGCTCTTCCGGGCTCATGTCGCGCGGTGAAGTGAACGGGTGGTGCATAGCCGCCAGGCCGCCCTCTTCGTCTTCTTCGAACATCGGGAAGTCAACCACCCACAGCGGCGCCCAGCTGTCGAGTTGGGTCAGCGCCAAATCGCGACCCAGCTTCAGGCGCAGCGCGCCCATCGCATCGGTGACGATCTTGAAGCTGTCGGCGCCGAAGAACAGGATATCGCCGGTCTGCGCATCGGTGCGCGCCAGGACGGCTTCCAGCACGTCCGCGCTGAGGAATTTGGCGATCGGGCTCTGCACGCCTTCCATGCCGGCGGCGCGGTCATTGACCTTCAGCCACGCCAGGCCTTTGGCACCGTAGATGTTGACGAAAGCGCCGTACTCGTCGATCTGCTTACGGGTCAGCTGTGCGCCGCCCGGTACGCGGATCGCCGCCACGCGGCCTTTGGCGTCATTGGCCGGGCCGGAGAACACTTTAAACTCGACGTCCTTGACCAGGTCAGCCACGTCCACCAGCTCCAGCGGGTTACGCAGGTCCGGCTTGTCGGAACCAAAGCGACGCATCGCTTCGGCGAAGGTCATGACCGGGAAATCGCCCAGATCCACGCCTTTCACGTCCAGCCACAGTTCACGCGCCAGTTTCTCCATCACTTCACGCACCTGATCCGCGGTCATGAAGGAGGTTTCGACGTCGATCTGGGTGAATTCAGGCTGACGGTCCGCACGCAGGTCTTCGTCACGGAAGCATTTGACGATCTGGTAGTAACGATCGAAGCCGGACATCATCAGCAGCTGTTTGAACAGCTGCGGGGACTGCGGGAGCGCGTAGAATTTGCCCTTGTGCACGCGGCTCGGCACCAGGTAATCGCGGGCGCCTTCCGGCGTCGCCTTGGTCAGCATCGGCGTTTCGATGTCGAGGAAACCGTGGCTGTCCATGAAGCGGCGCACGAAGCTGGTGATCTTGGCGCGGGTCTTCAGACGCTCGGCCATTTCCGGGCGGCGCAGATCCAGGTAGCGATATTTCAGGCGCGCTTCTTCGCTGTTGACCTGGTTGGAGTCCAGCGGCAGCGGCTCGGAGCGGTTGATGATCTCGAGCGCGTGAGCGAACACTTCCACTTCGCCGGTGGCCATATCTTTATTGATCTGGCTGTCCGGACGCGCACGCACGGTGCCGACGATCTGGATGCAGAACTCATTGCGCAGGTCGTAAGCCTTGTCGAACGCCACTTTCTCGTCCGGATCGAAGAACACCTGCACGATGCCTTCGCGGTCGCGCATATCAATAAAGATCAGGCCGCCGAGATCGCGACGACGATTGACCCAACCACACAGAGTGACTTCCTGGCCCACGTGGGACAGATTCAACTGCCCGCAATATTCAGTACGCATACGCTATCCTTTTACACAGCCGATGCCGCGCCGGGCTACTGCGCCCCTGTCGCGCGGCTGTTATCTGATAAATTCTACTTGTTGCCCGGTTTAAAATCCGTCGCATACCAGCCGGTGCCCTTAAGCTGGAAACCGGAGGATGAGATCAACTTGGTCAACGCGGGCTGCCCACACGCCGGGCAGTCTGCCAGCGGCGCATCGGAAAATTTTTGCAATTTCTCTAACCGATGGTTGCAAGCACCACATGCATATTCATAAATCGGCATAGGTCGTTGGATTAAAGAGTGTTGAAAAAAGGGAGTCATTATAAAGGAAATTCATCCGCCCGATAAGTGCGAACACAGCATTGTTACTGCACTAAATGGCGCGTTTTTGTCCGAATCAACACATCGATTAACAAATTTCCCATTAACCTGCGACAGTTTTTTCACGTAGCCTGACTCTCCCCCGGTTTTGCGCCTTACGCCGCTCGGCTGGCGTACCGAACAGTTTTTATCCACTTCGCAACGAGATGAAATCCATGCTGAAACTTGACGCCCAAACCACCGCTCTGGTGCTGATCGATTTGCAAAACGGCATTCTCCCTTACGCCGGCGGCCCGCACAGCGCCGATCAGATCGTGGCGAACGCCGCGTTGCTGGCCGCGCGTTTTCGTATGCTGGGCGCGCCGGTACTGCTGGTGCGCGTCGGCTGGTCAGACTCCTTCGCCGAAGCGTTGAAGCAGCCGGTGGACAAACCGGCTCCCGCGCCCGCCGGCGGTTTACCGGCCAATTGGTGGGAGTTCCCCGCGCAGCTGGCGGTCAGCGACAGCGATATTCGGGTAACCAAACGCCAATGGGGCGCCTTCTACGGCACCGATCTGGATTTGCAGCTGCGGCGCCGCGGCGTCAAATCCGTGGTGCTGGGCGGCATTTCCACCAATATCGGTGTGGAGTCCACCGCCCGCGCCGCCTGGGAGCACGGCTATGAACTGCTGATCGCCGAAGATGCCTGCAGCGCGCAGAGTGCGGAAATGCACCGCTTCGCGTTCGAGCACATCTTCCCGCGGCTGGCACGGGTGCGCGACACCGGCGAAATTCTTGCCGCGCTCGAGCGGTAACGTTAAGTTGTAGCCTGATGAGCTAAGTAAAGGAAGACGACGCCGTGATCTACATCGGACTGCCGCAGTGGCAACATTCGGCCTGGAACCGTATCGGGCTGCGTGATTTGGCGGATTACAGCCGCTACTTCAACTGCGTGGAAGGCAACACCACCTTCTACGCGCTGCCGAAACTGGAGATCGTGCAGCGCTGGCGCGACATGACCGGCGACGATTTTCGCTTCTGCTTCAAATTCCCGTCGGACATCAGCCACAAGGCAGCCCTGCGCAACTGCGCCGCCGAGCTGCAGGCGTTTTACCACTGCCTGAGTCCGGTGCACCAGCGCATCGGTCAGCTGTGGCTGCAGTTGCCCGCCGCCTTCGGCCCCGATGAGCTGCCGCGCATGTGGCAATTCTTCGAAAGCCTGCCGAAGGAATTCACCTACGGCGTTGAAGTGCGCCATCCGGCGTTTTTCGCCAAGGGCGAGGAAGAACGTGCGCTGAATCAGGGGCTGCACCAGCGCGGCATCAATCGGGTGATCCTCGACAGCCGCCCGGTGCATCACGCCGCCCCCAATAGCGCCGCCGTGCGCGATGCGCAGCAGAAAAAGCCGAAGCTGCCGGTACACGCCCTGGTCACCGCCGACCAACCGCTGGTGCGCTTTATCGGCGGCGATCAACTGACTGACAACCTGCGTTGGTTCGAAGCCTGGCAGCAAAAACTGCCGCTGTGGCAGCAACAGCATCAGCCTTATCTGTTTATTCATACGCCGGACAACGGCGATTCCCCCCAGCAAGCGCAAAAAATTTGGCAACAGCTGCGCCTGGCGATCCCCAATTTGCCTGCGCCGCCGGACTGGCCGGAACAGGATGCACTGTTTTGACCTATTAATCTGACCAATAACATCAAATATTTCCCCGCGACAGTGAATACAATGACGGCTATGATGCTGGCTGCCAGTTTTGGTTAGGGAACGGAGTGAAAAATGGTAAGCGCGCTTTATGTGGTGCTCGGCGCATTGTTGTTGATCAAACTCTCTTATGACGTAGTCAGATTAAGGATGCAGTACCGCGTAGCCTACGGCGACGGCGGTTTTTACGAGTTACAGACCGCCATCCGCGTACATGGCAACGCCGTTGAATACATTCCTATCGCTGCCTTATTGCTGGTGATTATGGAGATGAACGGCGCGGAAATCTGGATGATTCACCTCTGCGGCCTGATGCTGATGGCCGGGCGGCTGGTGCATTACTACGGTTTACGCAACCGCGAGGTGCGCTGGCGCCGTTCGGGCATGGCCGCGACCTATATCTCTTTGTTGTTGATGGTGCTGGCAAATATCTTCTATCTGCCGTGGGATCTGATTTTCAGCCTGCATTGATCCCGTTTTATCACCAGGCGGCCGCGCCGCCTGCTTCCGCTCCGCTTTTTTGCGCTTTTCTGTTAGACTACGCAGCTTCGAATTCTGAACTGATTTGCCGCTATGCCAAACCGCGATACCCTTTTCTCCGCCCCCATCGCCAAACTGGGCGACTGGACCTTCGACGAACGCGTCGCCGAAGTGTTCCCCGACATGATCCAACGCTCCGTGCCCGGCTATTCCAACATCATCTCGATGATCGGCATGCTGGCCGAACGCTTTGTGCAACCCGACAGCCGAGTGTATGACCTCGGCTGCTCGCTGGGCGCGGCGACGCTGTCGATGCGGCGGAATATCAAGGTGCCCGGCTGCCATATCGTCGCCGTCGACAACTCGCCGGCGATGGTGGAACGCTGCCGCCGCCATATCGACGCCTTCCGTGCCGAGACACCGGTTGAGGTTATCGAAGCCGACATTCGCGATATCGATATCAAGAATGCCTCGATGGTGGTGCTGAACTTTACGCTGCAATTCCTCGAACCCGCCGACCGCCTGCGTCTGCTGGAGAAAATCTATCGCGGCCTGCGCCCGGGCGGCGCGCTGGTGCTGTCGGAGAAGTTCAGCTTTGAAGATGCCGAAGTCGGCGAACTGCTGTTCAACATGCACCACGATTTCAAACGCGCCAATGGATACAGCGAGCTGGAGATCAGCCAAAAACGCAGCATGCTGGAAAACGTGATGCTGACCGACTCGGTGGAGGCGCACAAGGCGCGTCTGCAACAGGCTGGGTTCGAGCATGCCGAAGTGTGGTTCCAGTGCTTCAACTTCGGTTCGCTGATCGCTCTGAAAGCGGGGGATGCGCAATGATCGAGTTTGGTGACTTCTATCAGCATATCGCCAAAAGCCCCCTCAGCCACTGGCTGGATACGCTGCCCGCGCAACTCAGCGCCTGGCAGCGGGAGTCGCTGCACGGCAAATTCAAACAGTGGTTCAACTCGGTCGAGCACTTGCCGACGCTGGCCCCAACCCGCCTCGATCTACTGCACGGCGTGCGCGCCGAGATGGAACCGGGGCTGTCGCCGGGCCAGCTCGAAGGTATCGAGAAAATGCTGCGCACCCTGATGCCATGGCGCAAAGGACCCTTCTCTCTGTATGGCATCGATATCGATACCGAATGGCATTCCGACTGGAAATGGGATCGCGTGCTGCCGCACATCTCCCCGTTGGCCGGCCGTACTATTCTCGACGTCGGCTGCGGTAGCGGTTATCACCTGTGGCGCATGATCGGCGCCGGCGCACACTTTGCCGTAGGCATCGATCCGATGCAGCTGTTCCTGTGCCAATTTGAAGCGGTGCGCAAACTGTTGGGCGGCGATCATCGCGCCCACCTGCTGCCGCTCGGCATCGAGCAGTTGCCGGAACTGGCGGCGTTCGACACCGTGTTCTCGATGGGCGTGCTGTATCATCGCCGCTCGCCGCTCGATCACCTGTACCAACTGAAAAATCAGCTGGTCTCCGAGGGGGAACTGGTGCTGGAAACGCTGGTGGTGGAAGGCGATCGCCACCAGGTGCTGGTGCCGGGCGACCGTTATGCGCAGATGCGCAACGTGTATTTCATTCCTTCCGCCGAAGCGCTGAAATGCTGGCTGGAGAAATGCGGCTTCGTCGACGTGAAAATCGCCGATATGTGCGTCACCAGCCTCGAAGAACAGCGCCGTACAGACTGGATGACCAGCGAGTCGCTGGCTGAATTCCTCGACCCGAACGACCGCAGCAAAACGGTTGAAGGCTATCCGGCGCCGCTGCGCGCCGTGTTGACCGCCAAAAAGCCCTAGCGCTTGCTAATCGGGCCGGCCTGCGCCGGCCCGCATTTACCCGTTGCCAACATCGACAATCCGCAGCTCATAGACCATCGTCGCGTTCGGCGGGATCTGCGGCGCATAGCCCGTTTCACCGTACGCCAACTCCGGCGGCACCACCATCGTCAGCGAGCCGTGATTTTTCAGATGGCCTATCGCCTCGCGGAACAGCGGCGGATAGGCGGAGAGCGGCTGTGACATCACCTTCCCACTGCGATCCATATCCTGAATCACGCTGCCGTCGGTCAAGCTCTCTTTCACCACGATGTCCACCCGCGCATTTTCCGCAATGGCTTCATCACCGGCATAATCGATGCGATACCAGAAGCCGGCTGGCGACTTCTGCGTGCCCTTCTTCTTTTTAAACTCGGCGACGAACGCTTCGCCTTTGCTGGTTTGCGTCTTCGCCGCCTGGCTTCTGGCGTCGTTCACCGCTTTTTCCGACTCCGCCAATGCGCTGGCCAGCTGCGCATCGCTCAGTTGGTAATGGCCGTTGAAGGTATCAATTACGCCGGCCAGCAGCACGGTTTTATCGGGAATGATGCCCCAATTTTTACGCTCCGCCAGCATCGTTTGAATGTCGCGCCCCAGGGCGACACCGGCGGCATAGCTCTGTTGCTCCGGTTTTTTCTTGAGCGTCAGTGCATCCGGCAGCCATTTGGCCCGCGCTTTCAGCCCATTTAGCTCCTCTTGCAAGGCTTGCTGCGCCTGATGGGCGGCTGCCAGCGCCGTCGCCGTTTTATCCGCCTGTTGCGTCGCGTTATCCCGCTGCTGCGCTGCCTGCGCGCTTTCCGCTGCTGCCGCCGCCAAACGCTGTTCCAGCGCCTTAGCCTGCTCGGTTTGCGTTTGGTTTTTTTCCTGCAGCTGCGCCAGCTGCTGTTGCAGCTCGCCCGTCGTCTTGGCGGCCACGGCCTTTTGCTGCGCCAACGCCGCCTTCAGGCTGTTCTCTTGCTGCTCGGCTTGCTGGCGCTGGCTGTCCCGCTCTTTCTGCAGCGTTGCCAGCTGCTGCTGCAGATCGCCCGCCGTCTTGGCAGCCTCGGCCTCTTGCTGCGCCAACGCCGCCTTCAGGCTGTTCTCTTGCTGCGCGGCATGCTGGCGCTGGCTGTCCCGCTCGTTCTGCAGCGTTGCCAGCTGCGGCTGCAGTTCGCCCGCCGTCTTGGCAGCCTCGGCCTTTTGCTGCGCCAACGCCGCCTTCAGGCTGTTCTCTTGCTGCCCGCCCTGCTGGCGTTGGCCGTCCAGCTCTTTCTGCAGCGTTGCCAGCTGCTGCTGCAGTTCGCCCGCCGTCTTGGCAGCCTCGGCCTTTTGCTGCGCCAACGCCGCCTTCAGGCTTTTCTCTTGCTGCCCGCCCTGCTGTCGTTGGCCCTCCTGCTCTTTTTGCAGCAACGCCAGCTGCTGCTGGAGCGTATCCTGCGCCTTGGCGGCCTCGGCCTTCTGTTGTTCCAGTTCAGCGGCGGCCGCTTTTTTGTCCTGCTCATAACGCTGGCGCGCTTTATCATTGGCGGTTTGCGCCGCCGTCAGTTTTTCCCGCCAGACCTGCTGCGGAACGTTATCAGACGATTCAGACAACGTCGCCAACCGTTGTTCCAGCGATGCGATGCGTCGATCTCGCTCCTCGGTTTGTTGCTTTTGCTGCGCTAGCGCCGTTTGCGCCGCGGCTATTTGCGCCTGAGCCTGTCGCTCCTGCGGCGTCAGGTTCAACGCCTGCCGCACGCCGCTGGCAAAGTCGCTCAACGCGCTCAGATCGGGTGCCGCTGCCGGTTTATCGGCAGCCGCCAGGGAGGACGCGACGCGCAACGCGGTCAGTTCCTGCTGCAATGATTGAATAGCGGCTTGCTGTTGATCCAATCGCGCATCTTTCTCGCGCAGCGTCTTTTGCAACTGCGCCAGTTGCCTCTTCTGAGTGGCCGCCTCGCGGGGTTGAACCGGCCGGCTCGCCGATTTTTGGGGTTTCTGGGGCTGGACGGCCGTTGCAGCGGCGTCCGCCGCCGGGGCATCCTGCCGCTGGTAGCGCTCGGCAAATTGCAACAGCGCAGGCACATCGTCATCTGCCACAGCAACCGTTGGCGCAAACGCCAAGGGTATCATCAGGCTCAGCAATGCCTTTCTCGCACGCAGGATCATTTGGCGCGTTCTCCGCGCTCAGCCAGTCCGGTCATCATTGCAGAACTGATGTCCGCACAAAGGCGGTTGGTACGATAACGATACAGCGCGTCGACGGTTTCCTGCGTGTCCGTATTGACCCGTTGGCGTACCCCGGCATATTGCGCTGCACCGCCCATCAAGGTATCGAATTCGCGTTTGAATTTTTGGTACTTTTCGTTATCCATGCCGCGCATCGCATCCAGTTCGCGCTGACATTGCTGCATGCGTTCGGCCTCACGCTGCCGTTTGTCTTGCTCCGCAATTTCTTCTGCGCTGGGCGGCTTGCTTAAGGTAGAAACAGGCCGCTTGGCGGTCTGACAGCCGGTCAGGGTCAAGGTCAGCAAAAGCGCAGCGGTCAAACAGTGTGCCGTTCGGGTCATTATCGTTATCTCCTTGTTAAGTCCGCCATCAGCGCGTTCTGCGGCTGCGCCGACGGCTCTCCTCAATTGATGCTGTGATGTTCCGGCCATCAGCCAGGCTGTGTTCGGACATGAAAATGCAGACGCAGCATTGAGAGGCATGGCGCCAATCATTCACCGCATAAATGCATATCAAAAAATCATTTAATATTATGATATTTAAAGGATTTTAACTCACAAACTTATCAGCAGGACATAACGATCGCAAGAGGAGTTAAGGCCTGTTCAGCCGCGAAACGGCGTTGGAATGGGCAGAGAGTCTTTACAAGGCATAAAAAAAGCCCCGGCAATACGCCGGGGCCTGGTACTTGCGCGATCGCCGAGGGCTCAGCGTCACGCAAAGGGGTCTTACGGCCCGGAAACCGGTTGTCAAACGCGGTTAGCTGCGTGTTTATGCGCTTTGCGCCAAGGGATCAACCAAGGCCAGCGCGTTTTTCATCGCCTCCACCATTTCGCCATCCACGCAATAATGGCTAAATTCGTCAAACTCGTTGTCGGAGCACATGGTGACCCCCGCCTTGCGGTAACGCATGGTCGACGGCACCAGATGGCCGGAAGAGCTGTGCAATTCGTGCAGGCCGATATCGACAAACTTGTGCAGATTGCTGAGGCGCACGCCAGCGCCCGCCATGATCACCGGCCCCTGACTGGCCTGGCGCAAATCGCGCAGCAGCGGCAGACCCAGTTCGGCGCTCTGCTGTTGGCCGGAGGTCAGAATGCGCGCCACGCCCAGGTCGGTCAGTTGCGCGAGCGCCACCATCGGGTTCTGACACATGTCGAACGCGCGATGGAAGGTCACCGCCATGCCCTCACAGAGCTTCATCACTTCGCCCATGCGCGGCAGATCGATGTGCCCTTCTTCATCCAGCATGCCGACCACCACGCCAGGGAACCCCATCTCGCGGATCTGGCAAATATCCTGCTTGATCACCGCGAAATCAACCGCGCCGTAGCAGAAATCGCCACCGCGCGGGCGTACGATCGGATGTACCGGGATCGAAACCCGCTCGCGCGCCAGACGCAACGTGCCATAACTCGGCGTCAATCCCCCTTCGCTCTGGCTGGCGCACAACTCGATACGATCGGCGCCCGCCCGTTCGGCCGTCAGCGCACAGTCGACGCTAAAGCAACAAACTTCCAGTTTTATCATTGTCACCCCCAGATAACGGCCAACATACGGCGGCAATTGTTCATTTCTTTATTTCTCACGTAGGCTCATGCTTAAGCATAAACCGGCTCAGGGTTATCACTATGGCATTCAATTTTGATCAATGGGTAGACCGCAGTCACAGTGACAGCGTTAAGTGGGATAAATATCGAGATCGTGACATTATTCCGCTCTGGGTCGCCGACAGCGATTTCACCTCACCGCCGGCGGTGATCGAAGCCTTGCAGCG
This sequence comes from Serratia sp. YC16, assembly GCF_009707615.1. Classification (NCBI taxonomy): domain Bacteria; kingdom Pseudomonadati; phylum Pseudomonadota; class Gammaproteobacteria; order Enterobacterales; family Yersiniaceae; genus Serratia; species Serratia sp. YC16. Next base: position 733,833 of record NZ_WLYN01000001.1, read on the forward strand.
CCGCGTAGCGCACGGCGTGTTCGGTTACACCCATCCATCCCATGATCTTATTGAGGTTTTTACCCGCCGCATGGTAGAGCGCTACGGCTGGCACATCAAGCCTGAGTGGATCATTTTCCTGCCGGGCCTGGTGTGCGGCCTGAACCTGTGCGTGCGCGCCTGCACCGATGCCCACCAGAGCACGCTGGCCCCTACCCCGATTTATCCGCCGTTTCGCAAAGCGGCCAAATTCGCCGGACGCCAACACCTCTCGGTGCCGCTGGCGGCAGTGGAGCAACGTTGGGTGTTGGATTTTGCCGCGATACGCGGACGGCTCAGCGGCAACGAAAAGCTCCTGCTGCTGTGCAACCCGCAAAATCCAGGCGGCACCGTTTATCGCCGAGAGGAGCTGTTGCAGCACCATCAGTTCGCCCGCGAGCACGATCTAATCGTCTGTTCGGACGAGATCCACTGCGAACTGCTGCTTGAACCCGGCGTGCGTCATATCCCTTTCGCCACCCTGAACGAAGACGCGGCCCAACGCAGCGTAACCCTGATGTCGCCATCAAAAGCGTTTAATCTCGCCGGGTTGGGCGCCTCGATGGCGATCGTCCCTAATGACGCGCTGCGACAAAAGCTGAAACGCGCGCGCAGCGGCATCGTGCCGGAGGTCAATCTGCTGGCGCTGATCGCCGCCCAAGCGGCCTATCAATACGGGCAACCCTGGCTGGACGAGCAGTTGATTTATCTGCGCGCCAATCGCGATCGGCTGACAGAGCGCATCAACGCCATGCCGGGATTGAAGTTGTTGCCGATTGAAGCCACCTATTTGACCTGGATCGACTGCAGCGCTTTGCCGGTGGACAATCCGCAACAGTTCTTCGAGCACGCGGGCGTTGGATTAAGCGCCGGTTTGGATTTCGGCGATCGGCGCTTTGTACGACTGAACTTCGGTTGCCGGCGGGCTCTGCTCGATGAAGCGCTCGAACGCATGGCGCGGGCCTGCGCCACGCTGTTCGACTAGCCTTGCTCGCTGGCGACAATGTCCCGAATGGAGTAAGGATGAAACTTGATCGTGACCGTTCCGTCGGTGATGGCCAGGATTGGATTCGGCAATCTCTCGCCTTCGTTTTTTGGCGAGCTTTGCTTCAGCTTGATCCCCGGTGCCAGCAATACTTCATCGGCAAGATAGCTCAACGCCCGGGCGTGCAGCGTCTGCGGATCGCCGCTCAGGACCAACTCGACATGTTCCCAGCCTTCATGCGGATAGCGTTTCTCCCCGGGATACGGCAGCTCGACACAGTCTATGTGCCACGGGCCCACGACCAGCGGCTGCGACAAATCGAACAGACAGATAGGCCGCCCGTTGATCACCGCCTCGGAAAACAGTGTTCCGCACTGCATCAATCCCTGACGCCAGCGTTCGGCAGTGGCGTTTTGGTGGCAACGCAGGGAAATGTGATCGGCGGTAAACGAGGACAGATCGAGCCGCAGTCTGGCTGCAAATTGTTGCAACGCCTGTTCGAAACGCGGTAGGTCAAGCGTCAGATCGTCAAGCTCGGCAATAGCCTGCAAGGGAGTGGTCATAGAAACCTCAAAACAACGAGCGTAAAGTTAAACGCCGTAATTTACACGGTGGTGGCCGTACTCGCCAGAGATACGCGACAGTTCCTCCGGTTTTCTGACATCGGCGAAGAACAAGAAACCGATATCCTATAAGGGGGGGGATATAAAATTGGCAATAAAATAACAAATCAGATTTTTCGCACTTCATTATACTTTTTAATCATGACGCCCGGACTTAAGTTATTTTACACAAGTTAAACCCGCATTGAGTCGTTAAACCGATTGAATTACTTAATTTATCCGGACCCTGATGATGCTTCCAGATTATGCAAAACAAAAAACCCAACCCGTTGTATAAAAAGAAGATAAAATTATCAGATAAACAAAATCCTAAGGATTATCTTAATTTCGATCTGGGCAATTGATTCACCGAAGCAACTCGGCTACCTTGGAGGAAAATTTAATTCGAGATGATCATTATGCTATTGCTGACGATATCCTTGGTGTTGATAATTATCGCCGTATACGCCATTTACCGTCATTTTAAATCACGCAGCCCCAATACGTTTGGCAGCAAACGTCACAATAAAAAACGTTAGCCTCCAGGCTCTCTCCTCCCTGCCTGCTCTTTTCTCGGCCGTACCATTTCCCACCTTCTGACAATCGACCTGATAATCGACGGCCGCACCCGACAACAGTTTCATCGCGGCGGCCGTGCCAACTGCTGACGGGCTGTGTCAAATCGGTTACACTTGCAGGCTGTTTTGTGGCGGTCGCCGTCGGCGCCCACCACCGTTGAATCCCGCAGGGGCTGGCATCGGCCCCTCGTTCGTCATTAAGGTAACCCGGTGAATATTCAGGTTCTTCTTTCAGATAAAGTCAGCCAGGCGCTGATCGCCGCTGGCGCCCCAGCCGATTGCGAAGCGCAGGTCCGCCCATCCGCCAAGGCTCAGTTTGGTGATTACCAGGCCAACGGCGTGATGTCCGTCGCCAAAAAGCTCGGCATGCCCCCTCGCCAGCTGGCGGAAAAAGTGGTGCAACTGCTGGATCTCGGCGACATCGCCTGCAAAGTGGAGATCGCCGGCCCCGGCTTTATCAATATTTTCCTGAACAGCGAGTGGGTCGCCCGTCAGGCGGACCTGGTGCTGAGCGCGCCGAAACTGGGCATCGCGCCGGTTGAGCCGCAAACCATCGTTATCGACTATTCCGCGCCGAACGTGGCGAAAGAGATGCACGTCGGCCACCTGCGTTCCACCATCATCGGCGACGCCGCGGCGCGCACCCAAGAGTTTCTGGGCCATAAGGTGATCCGCGCCAACCACGTCGGCGACTGGGGCACTCAATTCGGCATGCTGATTGCCTATCTGGAAAAAATGCAGAATGAAAACGCCAGCGATATGGGACTGTCCGATCTGGAACAGTTCTATCGCGAAGCCAAGAAGCATTACGACGAAGACGCCGAGTTCGCCGAGCGCGCGCGCGCGTACGTCGTGAAGCTGCAGGGCGGCGATCAGTACTGCCTGAAAATGTGGCGCAAGCTGGTCGACATCACCATGGCGCAAAACCAACTGACCTATAACCGCCTGAACGTCACGCTGACCGAAGACGACGTGATGGGCGAAAGCCTGTACAACGCGATGCTGCCGGGCATCGTCGCCGATCTGAAAGCCAAAGGGCTGGCGGTGGAAAGCGAAGGCGCCACCGTGGTGTTCCTTAACGAATACCAGAACAAGGACGGCGACCCGATGGGCGTCATCATCCAGAAAAAGGATGGCGGCTACCTCTACACCACCACCGACATCGCCTGCGCCAAGTATCGCTACGAAACCCTGGGCGCCAACCGCGTCCTGTATTACATCGACTCCCGTCAGCATCAGCACCTGATGCAGGCCTGGACCATCGTGCGCAAGGCCGGTTACGTGCCAGAGTCCGTCTCGCTGGAACACCACATGTTCGGCATGATGCTGGGCAAAGACGGCAAGCCGTTCAAGACCCGCTCGGGCGGTACGGTGAAGCTCTCCGATCTGCTGGATGAGGCCATTGAGCGCGCCGAACAGCTGATCGCCGGCAAAAACCCGAATATGCCGGAAGACGAAATGAAAAACGTCGCTCGCGTGGTCGGCATCGGCGCGGTGAAATACGCCGACCTGTCGAAAAGCCGCACCACCGACTATGTCTTCGACTGGGATAACATGCTGGCCTTCGAAGGCAATACCGCGCCTTATATGCAGTACGCCTATACCCGTGTGGCATCGGTATTCAAACGCGCTGGCATCGACGAAACCAGCCTGACGCTGCCGCTGACGCTGACCGAAGAGCGCGAAATTGCGCTGGCCACCCGCCTGCTGCAGTTCGAAGAAGTGCTCACCACCGTCGCGCGTGAAGGCACGCCTCACGTCATGTGCAGCTACCTGTACGATCTGGCCGGTCTGTTCTCCGGTTTCTACGAGCACTGCCAGATCCTGAGCGCCGACAGCGAAGAAGCGCGTCAGAGCCGCCTGAAGCTGGCGCTGCTGACCTCGAAAACGCTGAAAACCGGTCTGGATACGCTGGGTATCGAAACCGTCGAGCGCATGTAAATCGCGCTGTGCGGAAAAACAAAAAAGGTCGCCAAGGCGACCTTTTTTCATTCTGGCATTCGGCTCAGGCGACCCGGCGCGCGAAATCACGCGGACGGAAACCCAACCCGGCCAGCACGCCGAAATAGGCCACCACACCGGCCACCACCACCGCAGCCAGGCGCAGCAAACGCTCCAGCATATTGCCCTGATCCCAGGCCGGCATCAGCCACATCGCGCCAATCAATACCGCCGACATCACCAGTACCGCGATCACCAGCTTGGTGAGGAACAGCGCCCAGCCAGGCTGCGGCTGGAAGATCTTTTGCTTGCGTAATTGCCAATACAGCAGCGAAGCGTTCAGACAGGCCGCCAAACCGATCGACAGCGCCAAACCGGCATGTTTCAGCGGGCCGATAAATGCCAGGTTCATCACCTGCGTCATGATCAGCGTAATAATGGCGATTTTGACCGGCGTTTTGATGTCCTGACGCGAATAAAAGCCCGGTGCCAGAACTTTCACCACGATCAGCCCCATCAGCCCTACCGAGTAGGCCACCAGCGCGCGTTGCGTCATCGCCGCGTCAAAGGCGCTGAACTTGCCGTACTGGAACAGCGAGACGGTCAACGGCTTGGCCAAAATACCCAGCGCGATGGCGCTCGGCAACGCCAGCAGGAAGCACAGACGCAGCCCCCAATCCATCAGACGCGAATACTCGTCGTGGTTGCCGCTCGAGAAGCTTTTGGCCAGCGACGGCAGCAGGATAGTGCCCAGCGCCACGCCCAGCACGCCGGAAGGAAACTCCATCAGGCGGTCGGCGTAATACATCCAGGACACCGAACCGGACACCAGAAACGAAGCGAAAATGGTGTTGATGATCAGCGAGATTTGGCTGACCGACACCCCGAGGATCGCCGGCCCCATCTGACGCATCACGCGCCAGACCCCGGCATCGCCCAGCTTGAGTCGCGGCAGCACCAGCATGCCGATCTTGCGCAAGTGCGGCAGCTGGTAGCCCAGCTGCAGCACGCCGCCGACCACTACCGCCCAGGCCAACGCCAGCACCGGCGGGTTAAAGTAGGGGGCGGCAAACAGCGCAAAACCAATCATGCTGACGTTCAGCAACGTTGGCGCAAAGGCCGGGATCGAGAAGCGGTTCCAGGTATTGAGGATGGCCCCCACCAGCGATGCCAGCGAAATCAACAGAATATAGGGGAAGGTGATGCGCAGCAGCGCCGACGTCAGCGCAAACTTGTCGGGCGTATCGGTAAAGCCCGGCGCGGTGAGATAGATAACCCAGGGCGCGGCCAGCATCCCCAGCACCGTCACTACTGCCAGCACCAGCGTCAGCAGCCCGGAGACGTAGGCAATAAACGTGCGCGTCGCCTCTTCACCCTGCTGGCTTTTATATTCGGCCAGGATCGGCACGAAGGCTTGCGAAAACGCTCCTTCGGCGAAGATACGGCGCAACAGGTTGGGAAGTTTGAACGCCACGAAAAAGGCGTCCGTTGCCATACCGGCCCCGAACACGCGCGCGACGATCGCATCGCGGGCAAAGCCCAACACCCGCGAAAACATCGTCATCGAGCTGACGGCAGCCAAGGATTTGAGTAGGTTCATGTGGTTATCTGATAGGTACCGTAAATATCAACGCCTGCAACAGCAGGCGTCAGTGAAACAATCGGCTCAGTTTACGCATCCGGAAAAGAATAGCTACCGCCATATGTTACATAGAGTTATCCCGCAGCAAGCGCTCGACCATCCGCTGAGCCACCAGCGCCTGTTCGCCGCCGGTTTCCGGCGCGCTCTGATTGGCAACCGCATGGAGAAAATGCCGCACCGCCCCGTCGAAGCCACGTTGCACCAGCGTGCTTTGCCACCCCGGCACCGGCTGCTCCAGCTCGCCCTGCGCATCTTCACGCAGCCAGTGACGCATATCGGTCAACTGGTACAGCGCGCCGTCGGTCACCGCCTGCACGCTTTCGCGCTGGCTGCCGCCGCGGCGATGCATGCTGGTCGTCACCTGCGTGTCTCCGCAGGCGAAGTGGTGTTCGGCATACAGCATTTCGCCTGCGGCGTTAACCCGCAAGCTGCCGCTCAGCAGTTGCTCGCGCCCACCCGCCAGCCACAGAGCGGTATCCACCACGTGCAGGTAATCATCCAACAGGGTAAAACGCAGGTCTTGAGGGCCGACGCTGTCCGCCCGGTGTTTGTCCATGCGAATGGAAGCCGGCTGGTTCATTTGCTGCTTGAGCTGCTGATAAAGCGGCGCGAAACGGCGGTTGAATCCCACCATCAGCGTTTTGCCCCGCCGCTCGGCCAGCTCGAGCAACTGCTCGCCCTGCTCCAGCGTTTCCGCCAACGGCTTATCGACGTAAACATGCACGCCACGGTTGAGCAGCTCACCAATCACCGAGAAATGGCTGGCGGTGCTGCTGTGGACAAAGATCGCATCGCACTGTTCAGCCAGGCTGTCCAGACGAGGGAAACAGGCCATGCGATAGCTGTCGCATATCGGCTGCGCCTTTTGTTGATTGGGGGAAAAGCCGCCCACCAGCGTCCAGTCCGCCGCCTGCCCAAGGATCGGCAGATACGCTTTCTGCGCGATGCCGCCCAATCCCACTACACCCACGCGCAATTTAGTCATTCGTCTCTCTCGCCAACAGTTGCTGCATTTGCCGTTTCAACTCCGCCACTTCAATTTCCAGCGCGCTGACCCTGGCGCTCAATTCGTCGTCGGCCTCCGGCTCGAGCGCCAGCGGCGCCTCATCAACCTGACCGCTGAACAGATGCATGAATCGACTTTCGCGCTTGCCGGGCTCACGCGCCAGGCGCACCACAAACGGGCCATCCTCCCGGGTGGCCAACTGCTGCAGCACCTGTTCAACCTCGCTGACATCGCTGAACTCATGCATCCGATTAGTACGGGTGCGCAGCTCGCCCGGCGTTTGCGCGCCGCGCAGCAGCAAGGTGGCGATCACCGCCAGCTCGGCGGGTGAGAGTTTCAACTGACCGAATTCGGAATTGCAAAACCGCTGCTCGTACTTCACCACCCGATTGCCAAACCCGCTGAGGGTGCGCAGGAAATGTTTGCGCAGCAACAAATCGAGCAGTTGCTGCACCTCGCTTTCGCTCAGGTCCATCACCGGCTCGCGGTTGGTCTTTTGGTTACAGGCCAGGGTAATGGCGTTAAGCGAAAGCGGGTATTGGTCCGGGGTCGTGACCTGTTTTTCCAACAGGCAGCCGATAACCCGGGCCTCTTTGGCGTTCAATTCATATTTCATCGTTTGGCCTCAACGTGGCGGTAGCCACTCTTTATTGGTGTACGCCGTCAAAACGTGATCTTGCCACTTGCCGTCTATCAGCAGGTAATCCTTGGCGTAACCTTCGCGTTCGAATCCCAGTCGAGTCAGCAGTGCGCCGCTACGCTGGTTGTGCGGCATATAGTTGGCCATGATGCGGTGCATGCGCTGTTGGCGCAGCATATAACGAATGGCGGACTGCAAGGCCTCGAACATCAGCCCCTGCCCCTGCCATTTCTCCCCCAGCGAATAGCCGAGGAAACAGGCGTGAAACGAACCGCGCAGCACGTTGCTGAAATTCGCCACGCCGCGCACTTCCTGTTCTTCCGGATCGAGCAGGATAAAATAGTAGGCGCTGCCCTGCTTTTGCATTTCGGTGATCATGCCCAGCCGAGCCTGCCAGCCGGAGGGGTAACAGTGGCTTTCGTCGCGCACCGGCTCCCAGGGTTTGAGAAAGGTCCGGTTCTCGGCATAATAGTCCGCCAGGCGATAGGCATCCCGTTCATGCACTAAACGGACCACCATCCGGTCGGTAGTAAGACGTACTTTTGGCGATGCAGAGCGGTAGCCGAACATCATTTCCCCCGCAGTCAAAACGGTTCGATAAGAAGTATTTATTAGGAAGCCGTGCGGATAATTATCCTGTGCCGATCTTACGCCACGGCATTATTTTGCCAATCGCGCCGTCGAACCGCACTTTCCTGTCTTCAATATAACCGTTGCCCGCCCCCGAGGTAAAATCCCGGCCGCTCAGTAAATCGCCGAATGCGCGCTTTACGGCGTTTTTCCGCCAATTTTGCAGCGCAGATAACAGCTTGACGATAAAAAAATATTATCTACACCGCCCCTGTCGCCGCACGGAAATTGGGTAGAGAATGGAGAGGCTGTCTCCCCCTCTTTCTTAATTGCTCATGGTGAAGCATGTCTCTGGTGTCGCAAGCGCGCAGCTTGGGTAAATATTTTCTGTTGCTCGACAACCTGCTGGTGGTATTAGGCTTCTTTGTCGTGTTTCCGCTTATTTCGATTCGCTTTGTCGATCAGCTGGGATGGGCGGCGCTGATCGTCGGCATCGCGCTGGGTCTGCGTCAGCTGTTGCAGCAGGGGCTCGGCATCTTCGGCGGCGCCATCGCCGATCGTTTCGGCGCCAAACCGATGATCGTCACCGGCATGTTGTTGCGCGCCGCCGGTTTCGCCACCATGGCGATGGCCGATGAACCGTGGATCCTGTGGTTCTCCTGCGCGCTCTCCGCCCTCGGCGGCACGCTGTTCGATCCGCCGCGCACCGCTTTGGTGATCAAACTGACCCGCCCGCACGAACGCGGTCGCTTTTTCTCGCTGCTGATGATGCAGGACAGCGCCGGTGCGGTGGTCGGCGCGCTGATCGGCAGTTGGCTGCTGCAGTACGATTTCCACTTTGTCTGCTGGGTCGGGGCGGCGATCTTTGTGCTGGCCGCCGGCTGGAACGCCTGGTTGCTGCCGGCTTATCGCATCTCCACCGTGCGCGTACCGATGAAAGAAGGCATGCTGCGGGTCCTGCGCGATCGCCGTTTCCTCACCTATGTCCTGACGCTGACCGGCTACTATATGCTGGCGGTGCAGGTGATGCTGATGCTGCCGATCGTGGTCAACGAAATTGCCGGTTCGCCGGCGGCGGTCAAATGGATGTATGCGATCGAAGCCGCGCTATCGCTGTCGCTGCTCTATCCGCTGGCGCGCTGGGGAGAAAAACATTTTCGGCTTGAACAACGCCTGATGGCGGGCCTGCTGCTGATGACCCTCAGCCTGCTGCCGATCGGCCTGGCCACCAGTCTGCAGGGGGTGTTTACGCTGATCTGCTGCTTCTACCTGGGTTCAATCATCGCCGAACCGGCGCGCGAAACGCTGAGCGCTTCACTGGCCGATCCGCGGGCGCGCGGCAGCTACATGGGCTTCAGCCGTCTCGGTCTGGCGCTCGGCGGCGCGCTAGGTTATACCGGCGGCGGCTGGATGTACGATACCGGCCGGACGATGAACCTGCCGGAGCTGCCCTGGTTGCTGCTCGGTGCCGTCGGCTTCGCCACGCTGCTGGCGCTGTATTGGCAATTCAGCCCGCGGCGCAGCGCCTCTATGATGCTGCGCGGCGGTTGAGGCCATAGAAATCCGGCCGAATCGGCAGCAGCTGCTATCCTGTTAGTAAAAACACCTACAGGAGCCCGTCGGCATGATTGAAGAAGCGAAGTTACCGCAACTGCTCGAACATATGATATTGAACTTGCGCATGATCTATGCGCGCTCTACCCTGGTGGAAAAGGCGCTGGCCCAAATTATCGCCGGCGACAGCGCGCTGAAAAGCGATGTCATCAAGCAGCTGCAGATCGTCACCGCCGCCAACGAGCGCGATCAGCTCGATCTGGAACAGGCCCGCATTCACCTGATCGATGTGCTCAACTCGGTACCGGTCAAGAAATAACGCCCCTCGCCCGCGCCTGTTGCGCGGGCAATGTCGCAATAACGCACCATCCAACACACGCACTTCAAGACAGCCTCGGTAAGCTGTGGTAACTATTGCTGTTAAAACCTGACAACCCGGAGCAAGCATGAAACTGTTCATTTACGATCATTGCCCATTCTGCGTTAAAGCCCGCATGATTTTCGGCCTGAAGCACCTGCCGGTTCGCCTGGTCACGTTGCTCAACGACGATGAGACGACCCCGTTCACCCTGATCGGCAAAAAAATGGTGCCTATCCTGGTCAAAGACGACGGTGAAGCGATGGCGGAAAGCCTGGATATCGTACGCTATGTCGACGGTCTGGACGGCAAACCGGCGCTGACCGGCAACACCAACCCGGCCATCGCCGAGTGGCTGCAGCGGGTCGGCGGTTACAGCGCAAAACTGCTGTTGCCGCGCATTGCGCATGCCGACTTCGAAGAATTTGCCACCGACAGCGCCCGCCGTTACTTTATCGATAAAAAGCAGGCGTCAATCGGTGATTTTACCGAGCATCTCGCCAACAGTGCCGATCTGATCGCCGAGTTGGAAGCTGACCTGCACGCGCTGTCGCCGCTAATCGTCTCCGCCGAGGCGGTGAACGGCGAGCTGTCCGAGGACGACATTCACCTGTTCCCGCTGTTGCGTTCGCTATCGATCGTCGCCGGAGTTGCCCTGCCGGACAATGTTGAAGCCTATCGCAACCGCATGGCGCAGCGCAGCGAGGTGCCGTTGCTGCTGGATATGGAACAATAACGTTAGCAAGTCACAACAAGGACATGGCGTACTGATGTTGAAAATGGTGCTCGCCACCGCTCGCGACCGGGCGCGGCTGAAGGAAATTACCTCCGTTCTGATTCGTTACGGCCTGCAGGACGTTCTGCGCCTGCTGGGGCTGGGCGCTTTGTTGCGCGGCGCCCGCAGCGAGCCCGGCCGACAGGACGCGCAGACGCTGCCTGAACGGCTGCGCGAAGCGCTCGAGGCGCTGGGCCCTACCTTCGTCAAATTCGGCCAGATCCTGGCCACGCGCTCTGATCTCTTGGATCCGGCCTGGACCGATGAACTGGATCGCCTGCACAGCCAGGCGGCGGTGCTGCCATGGGAAACGCTCGCGCCGCAAATCATCGCCGATCTGGGCGGCGAGCCCGAGCAGCAGTTTGCCGAATTCGATCGTACCCCGCTGGCCGCCGCGTCGATGGCGCAAATCTACCGTGCGCGCCTGCACAGCGGCGAACAGGTGGTGGTAAAAGTGCTGCGGCCCGGACTGGCGAAAACCATCCACGCCGATCTGCGGCTGCTGGCTTCGCTGGCGGAGACCGTGGAACAGCAGAGCCCGGCGCTGGCGCGCTATCGACCGCGGCAGATGGTCAGAGCGCTGGCGACGGCGCTCAATCACGAACTGGATTTGACTCACGAAGGGCATAACTGCGATCGCGTCGCCGGGATGTTCGCTCATCAACCCGACGTCGTGGTGCCGAAAATCTATTGGCAATACTCTTCCCCCCGCCTGCTCGTGCAGGAATACTTGCCCGGCACCGCGCCGGAAAACCCTGAGCAGCTGGCGGCGGCGGGTTTTGACGGGCCGCTATTGGCGCAACGCGGCGCCCGCGCCTTTATGAGCATGGTGCTGGAGCACCGGCTGTATCACGCCGATCCGCACCCCGGCAACGTGATGGCGCTGAGCGGCGATCGCGTCGGCTTTATCGACTTCGGCATGGTTGGCCAGTTGTCAGAACGGCGGCGCAACCAGTTGCTGTTGCTGCTGCAAGCCATCGCCGAACGTCAGTCCGAGGGCATCGTCAACACGCTGATCGCCTGGTCGGACAGCGAACCGCTGGACCTGATGGATCTGGAGCTGGCGGCGCAAAACTTTCTCGACAAGCAGGCCGCCGCCACCCTTACGCTGGGTAAAGCCCTGACCGATCTGCTGGTGATGGCGCGCGAACACCAGCTGGCGCTGCCGCCCGATCTGGTGCTGCTGTTCAAGGCCTTGATCACCGCCGATGGCGTGCTGCACCGGCTGGATCCGGCCTTCGACATCGTCGCAACGCTCAAGCCGATGTTGCAACAAACGGCGCTGCGGCGCTACGCCCCCGACGCCGTGCGCCAGCGGCTGTTGGCTCTGGGCGGGGAAGCGCTCGACGCCGGAGAGGAGCTGCCGCAAACCTTGCGGCTGTTGGTTCGCCGCCTGAAGCGCGGGCAGCTCAATGCCGATATCAACGTCAGTAACCTCGGCCAGTTGAGCAAAGCGCTGGAACGCGCCGCCGTCACCCTGGCCATCGCCATCGTCACCGCCGCTTTCGCCCTGGGGCTGGCGCCTTATTTGATGCATTCGTCGCTGCGGCTGTGGGGCATTCCGCTGTTCCCGCTGTTGGGAGGCGCAGTCTGCCTGGCCGGGGTGATTCTGTTGGCACTGCGATTGCGGCGCTGACGCTTTCGGCGTTATCCGATAGGTCTTGCCCGCTTTTGCGCGCACTATCCTCCCCATCTCTCCGCCGGCCGTTTTCACGCGCAGGTGGAGCGTTTATAATGATTAATCAATTATCTGCAGCACTTTTCGCCAGCAGTCGCAATGAGGCATTAATGAAGAAGATCCTGATGGGCGCAGCCGCCCTGCTGTTCGCTGGCGTATTGGCCGGTTGCAACCAACTGACCCAGTACACCCTGAGCGAGCAGGAAGTGAATGATTACCTGCAGAAACACAACGACTATCAGAAACAGATCGGCGTGCCCGGTCTGGTGGACGCCAACATCGTGCTGACTCAGCTGCAAAGCCAGATTGGCCGCAGCGAACCGGGTAAAGTCACCCTTTCCGGCGACGCCAAGGTCAACATCACGTCGATTCTCGGCCCGCAGGCGGCGGACCTGAAGCTGACGCTGAAGGCGCAGCCGGTTTACGACCGAGCGCAGGGCGCCATTTACCTGAAGGACATGGAACTGACCGATTACAGCGTGCAGCCGGAAAAAATGCAGACGGTGATGAAAGCGCTGACGCCGTATCTGAACCAGTCGCTGAAATCCTACTTCGACCAAAAACCGGCCTATGTGCTGAACCCTGACAACAGCAAAACCGAAGCGCTGGCGAAAAAACTGGCGAAGGGGTTGGAAGTGAAGCCGGGTGAGTTGGTGATCCCGTTCAGCGACTGACGCCGCCCTGAAGCATCAAGCCCGCCGCCGGCGGGCTTTTTATTGCGGGTAAAGGTTACTGCGGCGCGCTGTAGGCGATTTCGCCGGTGTTGCAGTTGAGCGTCACGTTGTAGGTTTTATCTGCCTTGGTGCCACGCACCGTCAACGGCACCTGCCACACCTGATCCTTGCCGCTGATGGCATCCGGGCTGACCCAGGCAATCGGCGTTGCGGTACCCAACAGCTTTTTGTCCGACTCCCAGCGCGTGATGCGGTTCTGCAAGAAGTCGCGCTTGACCTGGGCGGCGATATCCGCCGGCTGCAGGCCCGCACACTGTCCCACCTTGGCGGTGCGCTGTTCGTGATCCTGCGCCCACACCGTCGTCGATGCTCCCACCATGGCCAACAAAGCGATAGCCAAACCCGTTTTTTTCATATGTCCTCCCGTTGTGATTAGCGCTATCCGGGCGCCCATCCCTGGCTCACAACAGGGTTTCGGCAAAGGATTACCGTTTGACGAACTCAATGACAAACAGCGCATCCAGGCCCGGATAGATTTCCTTGATCACCTGCTTCAACTCGCTGAGCGACATGTTCTCCTGCTGCGCGTGGCGTTCGGTCAGCGCATCCAGGCGCACCGGCGTTACCGACAACACTTCGATAAAGCAGAAGAATACGCCGTCCTCATTGCGGCTTACGCGCAGCACCTCGCCCGGTTCGAAATGCGATTCGCTGGCATCCCGAATGGTAATGGTTTTACGCCCGGCCAGAATGTCTTGCTCAAAACGGCTGAAGAAAGTTATTTCACGGCTCATTTTAGATCCTTTTTCATCACAACACCGCAACATAGGTCATTATGCCGCTTGCTTTTCTGACGCAGATCCCTCTTTTGAGTTAGACGGCGCTTTTTTCGCTTTGTTTTCCGCCGGTTTCTTGAGGGTTTCCGCCGGCGAAGCACCGCGCAGAATCAGACCCAGCGCGTCTTTATTTTCCGCCAGGAAGAAGCTCAGCCCTTCACGCTGTTCGTCATCCAGGCTCAGAGGTGCCTGCTGCAGCCACTCCCCGAGGTTGTCCGCCAGATCCAGCATTTTGTCGTAGGCGTCGGCTTCTTTCTTGCTCGCGAAAGTCATTTTTTCCTCACCGTTTCTCACCACCACATATTTAACTTCAACCGCCATGCGTGCGTCCTCAAATACTCAAATAACTGTAATTATATACAGTATAAATAGATAATGGCGGGAAGGCAAACCGCCGCCCGCCTTCGGCTTATTTCAGCAGCCGTACCTTGCAGCTTTTGCCTTTGATTTTACCCTGCTGCAGCTGTTGCAGCGCCTTGCGCGCGCTGGCCTTGCGAATAGCGACATAGGCGTGCACCGGGAACATGTCGATCTTGCCCACTTCCGCCGCCGTCAGCCCGGCGTCGCCGGTCAACGCGCCAAGGATATCGCCGGGACGGATTTTCGCCTTACGGCCGCCGTCGATGCACAGCGTCACCATCTCCGCCTCCAGCGAACCGCTCGCCGCCCCGCTCAGCTCGGACACCGGCGCCCAATCGACGCTCATCTGCAGATAATCTTCAATCGCGTGCGCCCGCGCCATTTCCTGCGGCGTGCACAGGCTGACCGCCAGTCCGCTCAGGCCGGCGCGGCCGGTGCGGCCAATGCGGTGCACATGCACTTCGGGATCGAACGCCAGCTCGTAGTTAACCACCAGCTCCAGCTCTTTGATATCCAGGCCGCGAGCGGCGACGTCGGTCGCCACCAACACCCGGCAACTGCGGTTGGCGAAACGTACCAACACCTGATCGCGATCGCGCTGCTCCAGATCGCCATGCAGCGCCAGTGCGCTGATGTTGCGGGCCTCCAGGGCTTCAAGCACAGTCTGGCAATCGCGCTTGGTATTGCAGAACACCACGCAGGACGCGGGTTGATGATGGCGAATCGCCGACACCAGCAGCGCCGGGCGCTGATCGCGGGTGGTCTCATAGAAACGTTGTTCGATGGAAGTCTGCGCTTCGCCATCGTCCACCTCGACGCTCAGCGGCTGGCGCTGAACGCGCTCGCTGATGCGCTCGATGCCCGCCGGATAAGTGGCGGAGAACAGCAACGTCTGGCGCTGCGGCGGCGTGTAGCTGATAACATCGTCGATATCGTCGGCAAACCCCATGTCCAGCATGCGATCGGCCTCATCCAGCACCAGCATTTTCAGCTCGTCCAACTGCAGCGTTTTCTTGCGCAGGTGCTCCTGGATACGGCCCGGCGTCCCCACCACGATGTGTGGCGCATGCACCAGTGAATCGAGCTGTGGCCCCATCGGCTGGCCGCCGCACAGCGTCAGGATCTTGATGTTCTGCGTGAAACGCGCCAGGCGGCGCAGCTCTTTGCTGACCTGATCGGCCAGCTCGCGGGTCGGGCAAAGCACCAGCGCCTGTGTGGCGACCTGACCGACGACGATGCTGTTCAGCAGGCCAATGCCGAACGCCGCCGTTTTACCGCTGCCGGTTTTCGCCTTGGCGCGCACGTCCCGCCCTTGCAGGATGGCGGGCAACGCGGCGGCCTGCACCGGCGTCATTTCGGCGTACCCCAGTTCGTTGAGGTTGGCCAACTGTTCGGCTGGCAGCGGCAGGGAAGAAAAAGAAACTGTGCTCACGGCGATAACTCTTATATGGCGAATGAAATGGCGGCGCGCCCGCAGGTTAGCGCCGAATCAGCGGTAAATGATAACAGAGATGGGCGGCGTTACGGGCTGCGGGCATAAAAAAACCCGCCGGCGGCGGGTTTCTTGGCAACGCTGTCGTTAAATAGCAACGACGTTGGCTGCAGCCGGGCCACGTTGGCTGTCCTGGATGGAGAACTCAACCTGCTGGCCTTCAGCCAGGGTCTTGAAACCATCGCTAACGATAGCGGAAAAATGCACGAAAACGTCTTTAGAGCCATCGGCAGGGGTAATGAAGCCGAAACCTTTGCTTTCGTTGAACCATTTAACGTGACCAGTGATCTTGCTCATTTGTGTTTCCTTTACTTGATAAACCTGCCTTGACGGCACGAGACGCGAAAACCTTGTGATAAGTAGGCCTTCTTTCGCCGTCGGTTATTAACGCATAATCGCCCATGCAGGGCAAATATTTCTGCTTGTTATAAAAACAGTCAGTTAGCAACAAAACTGGCGCGACGGCTGTGCACGCAATCGTTTTCGTATATACTGCCCGCCGATCATCAATCCGCTTACTTTCACCGATCCAGGTACGAAACTATGTTAACGATTGGAACCGCCCTGCGCCCTTCCGCCACCCGCGTCATGTTGCTCGGCTCCGGCGAGTTGGGCAAAGAAGTCGCCATTGAATGCCAGCGCCTAGGTCTGGAAGTGATCGCCGTCGATCGCTACGCCGATGCGCCCGCCATGCATGTGGCGCACCGCAGCCACGTCATCAATATGCTGGACGGCGACGCGCTGAAAGCCGTTATCGAACAAGAACGGCCGGACTATATCGTTCCCGAAATCGAAGCGATCGCCACCGCCATGCTGGTGGAGCTTGAACATCAAGGGCACCGCGTCGTGCCCTGCGCCGAAGCCACGCGCCTGACCATGAACCGCGAAGGCATTCGCCGTCTGGCGGCGGAAGATCTCGGTTTGCCCACCTCGAGCTATCGCTTTGCCGACAGCGAGGCCGCCTTCCGCCAGGCGGTTGAACATATCGGCTACCCGTGCATCGTCAAACCGGTGATGAGCTCCTCCGGTAAAGGCCAAAGCCTGATCCGCACGCCCGACCAGTTGCAACAGTCCTGGGATTATGCCCAACAGGGCGGCCGGGCCGGCGGCGGCAGAGTGATCGTCGAAGGGCTGGTAAGATTTGACTTTGAAATTACGCTGCTGACCATCAGCGCAGTGGATGGCGTGCATTTCTGCGAGCCGATCGGGCATCGTCAGGAAGACGGAGATTATCGCGAATCCTGGCAGCCGCAGCGCATGTCGGCCACGGCGCTGAACCGCGCTCAGGCGATCGCGGAGAAAGTCGTGAAAGCCCTGGGCGGTTTCGGCCTGTTCGGCGTGGAGCTGTTCGTCTGTGGCGACGACGTGATCTTCAGCGAAGTGTCGCCACGCCCGCATGATACCGGCATGGTCACTTTGATTTCACAGGATCTGTCCGAGTTCGCCCTGCACGTTCGCGCGTTTCTCGGCTTGCCGATCGGCGCCATTCGCCAGTTCGGCCCTTCCGCCTCGGCGGTGATCCTGCCGCAGCTCACCAGCAGCGATGTGCGTTTCAGCGGGTTGGAAAACGCATTGCGCGGGCACAACCAGCTGCGTCTGTTCGGCAAACCGGAAATCGCCGGGCAACGCCGTCTTGGCGTTGCGCTGGCCACCGCGGACACCACTGAACACGCGGTGGAGCGAGCGAAGCAGGCCGCCGCCGCCGTGGCGGTTGAAAGCTGAAACTGACGGGGCCGCTTACGCAGCCCCGATAACATCAATAATCTTCGTCTTCTTCGGCATCGTCATCCAACGACGCATCCGGCGCGACTTCATGCTGCTCGTCTTCATCATCGTCATCGAACAATACCGCAACCTGAGCGCCCTGATGCTTCTCACGAATTTCCTGCGCAACGCGAGCAATCGCTTCACCGCTGCTCATGCCCTGCTCCATCAGTTGATGGATGCGATCCGCCGCTTCCTGCTGCTCCGCGTGACTCAGTAATGGCATACCTGCATGCATGTGTCGTTCTCTCCGGCAAAAGGGAGAAGGAGTATACGCGCTAATGCGGCGGATCCCAAGCCTCAGGCCGGTTGCGAACAGCCGTTATCGCTGCGCCACTGCTTCAGACGATGCCGCCACAGCATGACATGCCACCCCTGCTTCACGCCGCGCGCATTGGCGGACATCGCTCTGTCGATGCCGCGCTGATAAAACTCTTCGGTAATATGATTCTGGGCAAGCGGATCCGGCTCACGACGAATGCTGTGGCAAATGCCCAACGCTTCGCGGGTGATTTGCCAGTGGAAAGCCGGACGAATGGCAATGCTGCCTGCATAGCGCAAGTTGAGGCGCTCCAGCATTTCGACGATTTTCATATAGTGGCGTTGATAATCCACGTTTGCTTTGCCGGTGCGGCGACGATTGCTGATCGACTTGTCGTGCACCCGTTGACGGTACAGCGGCGTGCTTAAATACTTGACCCGCTGGGCATTAAACATGACTTCGGTCGTCCAGGGAATATCCTGATGATGTAACCCTGGTTCAAAATAAAGCTGATGCCGGCGGATAAAATCGAGGCGATATATCGCCAGCCATACAACGTGAATAAATTTTCGCGATTTCAATGCCCGTTCGAACCACTGTACGCCGGTGATAACATCGGTGGTCTGTAAACGCTCTTGGGGAAAGATCGGCTGTAATTCGTCTTCACTGGCGAAATAGCGCTCGCCATTGCATTGCATCACGTCTAATTGATGCAGCTCGGCCTGTTCCAACAGCGTGGAATACATTTCTGGCGCCAACAGATCGTCGGCATCAGGAAACGCCACATATTTGCCCCGGGCGACGGCAAGACCGGCATTACGCGCATTGGAAACGCCGCCGTTGGCCTGATCGATCACTCTAATATGCGAATGCTGCGCCGCGTAACGGTGCGCAGTCTCACCCGAGCCGTCGGTAGAACCATCATTGACGATGATCACCTCCAACCGTTGTTCGCGCTGCGCCAACAACGAGGCCAGGAAGGGTTCCAGTAATTCTCCCGCATTATGCATCGGGACAATAACGCTCAGCATTAACGACATAGGCAGCTCTTCAATGATAATGTAACAAAATAATAATTTTATTTTTTTAGATAAAACCCACCCGTTCAGCGCTGGAGGAAAATGGCTGCTGATAAGGCACAGGCATTTCCAATACAGGCCAAATAAGATTAGTCTTATTTTTCTCTTTTCATGCTACGGGCAAGAAACGTTATATAATCAACCGTTAATCCAAAAATAATCGCCTCGCCCTCTCAATACCGGGCGGTGCATCCCTTTCTCTTTTTTTTGATAACGAAGAGAAACAGTAAATTTGCGAAATTAACGAGTAATCTTTATATTCTTCGGGTTGCGCGCCCTCGATTGAAATACTTCCAGCTAACTTTAACGCTGAATTTTTAACATATTGAAGTCTAGTTAATGGCGCAAAAAATGCCTTATTTAAGGTCTATTGAGCTGCTGTTTATGTGAACTGTGCTTCATGTCGCGCATGGCAAGACATGCATGCCGCGGCCGTCTATGGCACACTAACGGCCGATATCGCCGCCCCCACAGCCAGGTTTATTGACGTTCATGAGCGTAACAGCCCCAAACATAAAGTCTTTGCCTTACAGCCGCAGCGCCCTGATGACGCTTTTCGCCCCGCTTTCATCCTCCCCTTGGGCGATGCTGCTGCATTCGGGGTTTGCCGAGCATTCGCATAACCGCTTCGATATCCTGGTCGCTGAGCCGCGCGTTACGCTCACCACCCATGGCGCCACCACCGAGATTTGTTGTGACGGCGTCACAAGCCTGTCTGAGGAAGATCCGTTTGCCCTGCTGCAACAACAGCTGGCGACGCAAGGCTGGCAGCCGGCCTTCAATCCAGATCTGCCGTTTCAGGGCGGCGCCCTGGGGCTATTCGGCTACGATCTCGGGCGCCGGGTGGAAACTTTGCCACAGTTGGCCGACGCCGATCTCACTTTGCCGGATATGGCGGTAGGCATTTATGACTGGGCGCTTATCGCCGACCACCGGTTGCAAACGCTGACGCTGCTCAGCTATGGCGACGTGGAACAGCGCTGGCGCTGGCTCAATAATCAAACCGCGCCGACGGAACGCCCTTTTGCGCTGCTGAGCGACTGGCGCGCCAATATGAGCCGGCGGCAGTACGGCGAGAAATTCCAACGCATCCAGCACTACCTGCACAACGGAGATTGCTACCAAATTAATCTGGCGCAGCGATTCTCCGCCGACTATCAAGGGGACGAATGGCAGGCATTTTGCCGCTTGAGCGCCAGCAACCGCGCGCCCTTCTCCGCTTTCCTGCGCCTGCCGCACAACAGCGTGCTGAGCGTCTCTCCCGAACGCTTCCTGTGGCTGGAACAACAGCGCATCCAAACCCGCCCGATCAAAGGCACACTGCCGCGGCTGGCGGACGCGGAACAAGACGCCGCGCAGGCTCGCCGCCTGGCGGATTCTCCCAAGGATCGCGCCGAAAATCTGATGATCGTCGATCTGCTGCGTAACGATATCGGCCGTGTCGCCCAACCCGGCAGCGTACGGGTGCCGCAACTGTTCGCCGTGGAGCCATTCCCGGCGGTACACCACCTGGTAAGCACCATTACCGCGATCTTGCCGAACCAGGCCTCAGCCACCGCGTTGCTGCGCGCCTGCTTCCCCGGCGGGTCGATCACCGGCGCCCCCAAGGTGCGCGCGATGGAAATCATCGAAGAACTGGAGCCGCAGCGCCGCAATGCCTATTGCGGCAGCATCGGCTATCTGAGCGCCTGCGGCACCATGGACACCAATATCACTATCCGCACGCTCGTCACCGAAAACGGGCGCATCCACTGCTCCGCCGGCGGCGGCATCGTGGCGGATAGCGAGGAACAGGCGGAATACCAGGAAACCTTCGACAAGGTAGGCCGCATTCTGCCGCAGCTTGGGGAGTGTGAGCTGTCGTGATCCCATCGAATTCACCAGCCTCTCTGCACGCCTTTATCAGCCGTTTTCAGCTGCAGCTGCCGCAGGCGGCGCAGATCTCGCACAACGTGCGCCCGGCGGCGGTGTTGATCCCGATTATCTGTCGCTCAGAGCCAACGCTGCTGTTGACTCGCCGCGCCGACTCGCTGCGCAAACATGCCGGCCAAGTGGCCTTCCCCGGCGGCAAAACCGACGCCGAAGATGGCTCGGCGATCGTCACGGCGCTGCGCGAGGCGCACGAAGAGGTAGCGATACCGCCGCAAGCGGTGACCGTACTCGGCCAAATGGCGCCGCTCGACAGCAGCACCGGATTTCAAGTCACGCCTATCGTCGGCCTGATCCCGCCGGAGGTGCAGTTCCGGGCCAATGAAGGCGAAGTGGCGGACGTGTTTGAGATGCCCCTGCGGGAGGCGCTGACCCTGTCGCGTTACTATCCGCTCGATATTCATCGCGCCGGGCATACGCACCGCATCTATCTCTCCTGGTATCACAGCCAGTTTATCTGGGGGCTGACCGCCGCCATCATTCGACGTCTGGCGCAACAGGTCAGCATTTAGCTTCCATTGCGTGATCTGACTCGCAATCTGGCATGACTATCGGCTTTCCGCTGCGGGTAAAGCGATCGAAATCACTTCATTTGATCGCTTTTTCAACTACCGTTGCGGTTGAATGGTTTTAAAAAAACTGTAAACCCTCTCTTAAACCTTACGAAATACCTGTAAAATACCACCGTCCGAGATAAACCACTGTAGAAACAGGGATTAAGCCGGCGGCGCTCAGCAAGGAAAAGCGGGCGCGATTACCGTTAATGGAGCTTGGGCGAAAGCGGATGCCACGCACAAGGGTTCGCCCCGGGTAATCAGTAAAAAAAGTGACACCACGGATTATTTAATTTCATGCGAAAAAGGCAGCCGAACCCGCACGGCCCTTTTACAATATCGCTGTTCCCTGCGTGGTTTTTAACCGCCGCAGCCATAACAATACGTCTCTTTAAGGAGTTTTAGCGTGATTAGCGTTTTCGACATGTTTAAGATCGGCATCGGCCCGTCCAGCTCTCATACGGTTGGACCGATGAAAGCCGGCAAACAGTTTGTCGACGATCTGGTAAATAAAGGCCTGATGCCTTCTATCACGCGTGTTGCCGTAGACGTTTACGGCTCACTCTCATTGACCGGCAAAGGTCACCATACCGATATCGCCATCATTCTCGGCCTGGCCGGCAACATGCCGGACACCGTCGATATCGATAGCATTCCGGGTTTTATTCGCGATGTAGAACAACGTCAACGCCTGATGCTGGCCAACGGCCTGCATGAAGTCGATTTCCCACGCGACGGCGGCATGGTCTTCCGCAGCGACAACCTGCCGCTGCATGAAAACGGCATGCAGGTTCACGCCTTCGCCGGCGATAAAGAAGTGTACAGCAAGACCTATTACTCCATCGGCGGCGGTTTCATCGTCGACGAGGAGAACTTCGGCAAGGCAGCCGAGCAAGAACTGCAAATGCCTTATCCGTTCAACTCCGCGCGCGAAATGCTCGACCACTGCCGCGAGACAGGGCTGTCGCTGTCCGGCATGGTGATGCAGAACGAACTGGCGCTGCACAGCAAACAAGAGATCGACACCTACTTTGGTAACGTCTGGCAAACCATGCGCGCCTGTATCGATCGCGGTCTGAACACCGAAGGCGTGCTGCCGGGGCCGCTGCGCGTACCGCGCCGCGCCTCCGCGCTGCGCCGCATGCTGGTGGCGTCGGACAAACTGTCCAACGATCCGATGAACGTGATCGACTGGGTCAACATGTTCGCACTGGCGGTTAACGAAGAAAACGCCGCCGGCGGCCGCGTGGTCACTGCGCCAACCAACGGCGCCTGCGGCATCGTGCCTGCCGTGCTGGCTTACTACGATCACTTCATTGAGTCTGTCAGCCCCGACATTTACATCCGTTACTTTATGGCAGCGGGTGCGATCGGTGCGCTGTACAAGATGAACGCCTCCATTTCCGGCGCCGAAGTCGGCTGCCAGGGGGAAGTGGGCGTCGCCTGCTCCATGGCGGCGGCCGGCCTGGCCGAACTGCTGGGTGGCAGCCCTGAGCAAGTGTGCGTGGCGGCAGAGATCGGCATGGAACACAACCTGGGGCTGACCTGTGACCCGGTCGCCGGCCAGGTGCAGGTGCCGTGCATCGAGCGCAACGCCATCGCCTCGGTCAAAGCGATCAACGCCGCCCGCATGGCTCTGCGCCGCACCAGCGAACCGCGCGTTTCGCTGGATAAGGTGATCGAAACCATGTACGAGACCGGTAAAGACATGAACGCCAAATACCGTGAAACCTCTCGCGGCGGCCTGGCGATCAAGGTGCAATGCGACTGACAGACAACCCCGCCGCCGGCGGGGTTTTTTATGGGTAATCAACTCATTGGCCGCTTTAGTGACAATGTCACCAAAAATATCCTGCATTTTTCTCATCGATCCGACGGTTAGCCTGCAAATTGGCCTTCTGTTTTACCAAACTGAAATAATTTACTGAGTTACCATCAATCTTGTATAACCTCAGGCTAGAATTAGCCGAGCGCAACTTAAGGATCTATGGTCTGACTGTGACTCGGAGCTGGATTACCGAACAAGGATTTACCGGATGTTGATGACCCACCTCGCCGCGTCCCGATATCGTTACTACCGTTGGCTGCTGGCCGGAGCGGTGGGCGTGGCTATTCTGTTGGTATCGCTGTATACCCGTTACTATCAAGAGGTCAAAAGCATCGAACAGAGCCAACAGACGTTGGCCACCCGTACCGTTGGCAAGATCAACCAACTGTTGAGCCCGGCGCAGCTACAGGCGGAACGCAGTATGGATATGCTGGATCAGCCCTGCGAGAACGTCTCATCGACCCTGCGTTTTCGCGCCGCGCAAAATCAGGCGCTGCGCGCCATGCTGCTGGTGAAAAACGGCATCATTTACTGCTCCAGCCTGTTCGGCGCCCGCCATTATCAGATGGCCGCAGTGATGCCCACCCTGGTCAACAGCAACGCCCGGTTGGCGCTGCGCCCTTCGCTGGCGGTCAGCAAAGGTCTCCCCACGTTAGTATTGTGGACGCCATCCCCCACCGATAAAACCAGCGGCGTGCTGCACGTCTTCAATATCGAACTGCTGTCCAACTTTTTACTCGAGCCGCAGGAACCTTATGTTCAGCGAGTGGTGCTGAACGTCGCCGACAGCAGCCTGGAGTATGGCCGCCGTGAAATATTGAGCCGCGATACCCTGACTAACGATCTGCGCTACACCGCCGGTTCCGCGCTGTACCCCTTCTCGATTTCACTGTTCGGGCCACAGATTGGCATGCTCGCGCTTTCCGCGCTGCCGCGCCATATTCCGCTGGCGCTGCTGATCAGCCTGCTGGCAGCCTATGTGGTCTATCTGCTTACCGCTAACCGCATGAGCCTGTCTTACCACATCGGCCATGCCATCACCCATCGGGAATTTCGCGTCTACTGCCAGCCGATCATCCACAGCGACACCGGGCGCTGCGCCGGCGTCGAGATGCTGCTGCGTTGGAAAAAGAAGCGGCAGGGATGGATCTCGCCCGACGTATTTATCCCATTGGCCGAACAGCATGAGCTGATCATTCCGCTCACCCGCTATCTGCTGAACACCGTGACGGAAAACCTGCAGCTGTTCCCGCCGCGGCCGTCGTTTTACATCAGCATCAACGTCGCCGCCGAGCACTTTAAAACGCTCGATATCATCGACGATATCCGTCAGATTTGGCTGCCGGCGCACCCGATGCCGTCACTGATGCTGGAGCTGACCGAGCGCACCGCACTGTCGGCGATCCAGTACGACCAGATCCGCACGCTGAAAGACATGGGCATCATGCTGGCTATCGACGACTTCGGCACCGGCCACAGTTCGCTGAGCTACCTGAAAAATCTCAGCCCGGACGTGTTGAAGATCGACCGCGGGTTTACCGCCGCCATCGGCACCGACGCGGTCAACGCCACGGTAACCGACACCATCATTACGCTGGCGCAGCGCCTGAAGTTGAAACTGGTGGCCGAAGGGGTAGAAACGGCGGAGCAGGCCGACTATTTGCGCTCGCGTGAGGTCAATGCCCTACAGGGGTATTATTTCGCCAAGCCGATGCCGATCCACGTTTTCCCGCTGTGGTTACAGCAGTACGAATCGCGCGTCAGGAAAGCAGAAGAGAATACGCCGGAGGCCTGAGCCTCCGGCGGGAAGGTTACGAATGCGTTGATTCGTCAAACACGACGCGGGTCACGCGCACCAGTTCGATGCGGTATTCGGAGACCTCGACGATATCGAAACGCAGGTGGTTCAACTCGATGGTATCCCCCGCTACCGGCATCTGGCCATAATGGGCCAACAGCAGCCCCGCCAGAGTGGCGTAGTCGGCGGTAGGACTGACCAGGTCATCGCAGGCCAGGGCCTGCTCCAGCGAGTGCAGGTCGGTCCCGCCCTTCACCAGCCAGCCGTCGCCTTCCGCCACGATGTCAGGCGTTTCATCTTCGTCCGGGAATTCACCGGCAATCGCCTCCAGCACGTCCAGCGGCGTCACCAGCCCCTGCACCACGCCGAATTCGTTGGTGACCACCACCAGACGTCCTTTGGCGCGACGCAGCACCGCCAGCAGCTTGATGACATCCATGGTTTCCGGCACCACGATCGGCGGCGTGCGGGCAGCGAACTCGGCGATATCTTCACCCTGTTCCAGCGCCACCAGCAGATCCTTGGCGCGCACAACGCCGACAATCTCATCCACCGACTCGCGGCATACCGGGAACAGGCTGTGCGGCGTATCCAGCAGCTGTGCGCGCACCTCTTCGCGAGAACGCTCGCAGTCGACCCAGGAGATCTCGGTGCGCGGCGTCATCACGCTGCGCAATGAGCGCGAGGCCAGCGTCAGCACGCCGCTGATCATATAACGCTCTTCCGCCGCAAAGGTTTCATCCCTCGGCAACGCGACCGCGTCGTCCGTCTGCTGCGCACGCTGCTGCCCCATCAGGCGCATGATCGCTTCCGCGGTGCGCTCGCGCATCGGGCGACGCGCCTGATGCTTAATGAAGTTACGGCGCGCGATCTGGTTGAACAATTCAATCAGGATCGAGAAGCCAATCGCGGCATACAGATAGCCTTTAGGAATGTGCAAGCCGAAGCCTTCGGCGATCAGGCTCAGGCCGATCATCAACAGGAAGCTCAGGCACAGCACCACGATGGTCGGGTGCGCGTTGACAAAGTTGGTCAACGGCTTGGATGCCAGCAGCATCACCGCCATTGCGATCACCACTGCCGCCATCATCACCGGCAGATCGTTCACCATGCCCACGGCGGTGATCACCGCATCGAGCGAGAACACCGCGTCCAGAATCACGATCTGTACCACCACCGCCCAGAACTTGGCGTAGCCGCGGTTGGCGCCGTCCTGATGCGACTGCCCCTCCAACCGTTCATGCAGCTCCATGGTGGCCTTGAACAGCAGGAATACCCCGCCGAACAGCAGAATAAGATCGCGGCCGGAAAAACTGAAATCGCCTACGCTGAACAGCGGCGTGGTCAGCGTCACCATCCAGGAGATCACCGACAGCAGGCCCAAACGCATCAACAAGGCCAGCGACAGGCCGATGATGCGCGCTTTATCGCGCTGCTTCGGCGGCAGCTTGTCGGCCAATATGGCGATGAACACCAGGTTGTCGATGCCCAGCACGATTTCCAGCACCACCAACGTAAGCAACCCCGCCCAAATAGAGGGGTCCATTAAAAATTCCATATCAGACTCCAGAGAAAAGTGGGAATGAGCGCAGGCCGCTCAGACGTGACGATGCCGCCGCTGCATGGGCGCAGTCGACAATAGCAAGGTGACGGAATGGGGTTACCGGGAGGTGGCCGGACGGCCGAACAGCATATGTAACGCCAGCAGGTGGCGGGTGAAACCTGGAAAAACAGTAACTTCGGTGACAGTCCATAGGGAGGGCTGAGGCCCTTCACTCCTTAGTGATGAAAGAGGAAATTACTGTATCAGGATTTTTCTGGGGGACAAAGCGGCTTTTTCAACGACGGTTTAGGATGACACTCCGTCATCTCCCCCATGACAGCTAAGATTTCTCCGAGCATTCAATAGCGGAGCAACGTCACAAAAAATATTTTTTCACTCACTAAAATAAATGGCGCGTTCGTGAAATATCGCGCACAGGCATTTGAAACTGCGTGAGAAATGTTAGGGGTGCGTTTCTTTTTTTCTACCATAATGTATCTGAACCGCGGAAGTGACTGCCAAAACGGCGCGGAGGAACGACACAAACCGCGCCTGGAGTTCAACGAGGAGGTAGCGAGTGGCAATAGCTATTATCATCGGCACACACGGGGCTGCAGCGGAACAACTGCTGAAAACGGCGGAGATGCTATTGGGCGAGCAGGACAACGTCGCCTTTATAGACTTCGTTCCCGGTGAGAATGCCGAAACGTTAATCGTCAAATACAATGAAAAAATCAGTGGGTTGGATACCAGCGGCGGCGTGCTGTTCCTGGTGGATACCTGGGGCGGTAGCCCGTTCAACGCCGCCAGCCGTATTGCGGTCGACAAAGAACACTATGAGGTCGTCACCGGAGTCAACATTCCGATGCTGGTGGAAACCTTCATGGCGCGGGACGACAACCCCGCTTTCGATGAACTGGTGGCGCTGGCGTTGGAAACCGGCCGCGAAGGCGTGAAAGCGCTGAAAAAACCGCAGGAAGAACCCGCAAAACCCGCAGCACCCGTCGCCAAAGCCGCTGCCCCTCAGGCGCCGCTGGGGCCGAACGACCACATGAAAATCGGCCTGGCGCGCATCGATGACCGCTTAATTCACGGTCAGGTCGCCACCCGCTGGACCAAAGAGACCAACGTCAGCCGCATCATCGTCGTCAGCGACGAAGTCGCTGCCGACCATGTGCGCAAAACTCTGCTGACTCAGGTCGCCCCGCCGGGCGTCACCGCCCACGTGGTGGACGTGGCGAAGGCCATCCGCGTCTGGAACAACCCGAAATACGCCAACGACCGCGTGATGCTGCTGTTTACCAACCCGACCGACGTCTGGCGGTTGGTGGAAGGCGGCGTGGATATCAAATCTGTCAACATCGGCGGCATGGCGTTCCGTCAGGGGAAAACCCAGGTGAACAACGCCGTATCCGTCGATGAAAAAGATATCGAAGCGTTTAAGAAACTGAACGATCGCGGTATCGAGCTGGAGGTGCGCAAGGTCTCGTCCGACAGCCGGCTAAAAATGATGGACCTGATTAACAAACTCAATTAGTGGCGCCAGCCGCTGATTATTTTACTCAGAGCTTTTTTGGTCATAGGAGAAGTGCAATGGAGATCACCACTCTTCAGATTGTGCTGATATTTATCGTTGCCTGTATCGCCGGGATGGGTTCCGTCCTCGACGAGTTCCAGTTCCACCGTCCGTTGGTCGCCTGTACCCTGATAGGCTTCATCCTCGGCGACATGAAAACCGGCATCATCATCGGCGGTACGCTGGAAATGATCGCCCTGGGCTGGATGAACATCGGTGCGGCGGTCGCGCCGGATGCCGCCCTGGCCTCCATCATCTCGACCATTCTGGTCATCGCCGGCGGGCAAAGCGTCGGTGCCGGTATCGCCCTGGCCATTCCGCTGGCGGCAGCCGGCCAGGTATTGACCATCATCGTGCGTACCCTCACCGTAGCCTTCCAGCACGCGGCGGACAGCGCAGCGGAGCGCGGCAGCCTGCGCGCCATTAGCTGGATCCATGTCGGTGCCCTGCTGCTGCAGGCGATGCGTATCGCCATCCCGGCGGTCATCGTCGCCATCTCGGTCGGTACCGCCGGGGTACACGCCCTGCTCAACTCGATCCCGGAAGTCGTCACCAGCGGCCTGAACATCGCCGGCGGCATGATCGTGGTGGTCGGTTACGCGATGGTGATTAACATGATGCGTGCCGGCTACCTGATGCCGTTCTTCTATCTCGGTTTCGTGACCGCCGCCTTCACCAACTTCAACCTGGTGGCGCTCGGCGTCATCGGCGTGGTGATGGCCGTGCTGTATATCCAGCTCAGCCCGAAATACAACAAGTCTCAGGTTGTACAGGCCGGCCCGGCTAACGCGAACGATCTCGATAACGAACTCGACTAGGAATAGGTGAGAGAAATGGTTGATACGACTGCTCAAAAGAAACTCACGCCGGCCGATATTCGCGGCGTATTCCTGCGCTCGAACCTGTTCCAGGGTTCATGGAACTTCGAACGCATGCAGGCGCTGGGTTTTTGCTTCTCGATGGTGCCGGTGATCCGCCGCCTGTATCCGGAAAACAATGACGATCGCAAACAGGCGATCAAGCGCCACCTTGAGTTCTTCAACACCCACCCTTACGTGGCGGCGCCGGTGCTCGGCGTAACCATGGCGATGGAAGAGCAACGCGCCAACGGCGCGCCGATTGACGACGCCGCAATCAACGGCATCAAGGTCGGTTTGATGGGGCCGTTGGCAGGCGTCGGTGACCCGATCTTCTGGGGCACCGTGCGGCCGGTGTTCGCCGCGCTCGGCGCCGGCATCGCCATGAGCGGCAGCCTGCTCGGGCCGATCCTGTTCTTCGTGCTGTTCAACCTGGTGCGCCTGCTGACCCGCTACTACGGCGTGGCCTACGGTTACCGTAAAGGGGTGGATATCGTCAACGACATGGGCGGTGGTTTCCTGCAGAAACTGACGGAAGGGGCGTCCATTCTCGGCCTGTTTGTCATGGGGGCGCTGGTCAACAAATGGACGCACGTGAATATCCCGCTGGTGGTGTCCAAGATAACCGACCAGACCGGGCATACCAACGTCACCACGGTGCAGACCATCCTCGACCAGTTGATGCCGGGCCTGGTGCCACTGCTGCTGACCTTCGCCTGTATGTGGCTGCTGCGCAAGAAAGTCAACGCGCTGTGGATCATCATCGGCTTCTTCGTCATCGGCATCTTTGGCTATTGGATTGGCCTGCTGGGCCTGTAATCGTTAGAAACGGCCGGGGGGCGACCCCCGGCTTTTTTATGTGTGGAGCAAGAGATGTCACTGACCGACGCCGTACTGATGCTGTTTATCGCCCTGCTGTTGCTGTACTCGCTGTATGACGAACTCGGCATGGATCTGCTGAAAGGCAAAACGCGGCTTAAAGTGCCGCTCAAACGCCGCAACCGCCTCGACAGCCTGATTTTCGTCGGCCTGATCGCCATTCTGATTTACCGCAATGTCACCGACAATGGTGCGGTACTCACCACCTATCTGCTTATTTCTTTAGCGCTGCTTGCGATCTATATCTTTTATATTCGCTCCCCCAAGATGCTGTTTAAAGCGCACGGTTTTTTCTTCGCCAATGTGTTTGTCGAATATAACCGCATTAAAGCCATGAATTTATCGGAGGATGGCATTCTGGCCGTCGATCTGGAACAGCGTCGGTTGTTGGTTCAAGTGACGCACCTGGACGACCTGGAGAAGATTTATCATTTTTTTGTTGATAATCAATAAATAAAGAAACAGTCATTTTTCAATTGCTCAAACCCTGCGCTGCTTATGGATAATTAATCGGCAGCGCAATTCCCTTCTGACTATTATTTCCGCAACATTGTTACCCCTGGCTACATTATATTCCCAGATGAAATTAGATTAATGAAAACGAGTCTCAATTAAGAACAGACATTGCCACAGAATAAGGTTGTCGGTGGCGGAAATAATATGGTATGGTTGCGCCGTCATTGGGGAGTAGCCGGTTTCTGGAGAATAAAACGCCAGAAACGCCCGTATCAACATACTCGTTTCGCCGTAAGAAACGTGGTGCGGGCAGCCAGGTAAGGTTGGCGAGACCATAGACACGTAACTCCGTCGTTTGGTTGGGGGTGGGTTACGTGTATATGGAGCCACCCGGCCGAGGCTATTTCACATGAACCTTTCAGCAACACTTATTCTCGCTTTCGGCATGTCCATGGATGCTTTCGCCGCTTCGATCGGTAAAGGCGCCAGTCTGCATCAGCCCCGTTTCCGCGAAGCGATCCGCACCGGCCTGATCTTCGGCGTGGTCGAAGCGATCACCCCGCTCATCGGTTGGGCCATCGGCCTGTTCGCCAGTCAATACATCATGGAATGGGACCACTGGGTCGCCTTCTCGCTGCTGTTCATTCTCGGCATGCGCATGATCGTCGAAGGGGTGCGCAACAGGCCCGATGAAGAAGAGAAGGTCAAACGTCATGGCTTCTGGTTGCTGGTCGCCACCGCCATCGCCACCAGCCTCGACGCCATGGCAATCGGCGTCGGTCTGGCCTTCCTGCAGGTGAATATCGTGCACACCGCGATGGCCATCGGCTGCGCCACCATGATCATGGCGACGCTGGGCATGATGATCGGCCGCTTTATCGGCCCGCTGCTGGGCAAACGCGCCGAGATCCTCGGCGGCGTGGTGCTGATCGGTATCGGCGTCAACATCCTGCTGGAACACCTCGGTTATCTGGCCTGAGGCGATTGCTCTGCAAAAAAAAAACCTGCCGCGGCAGGTTTTTTTGTTTCTGAGCCCGGCGCTTTTAAGCCCGACGCCGATACAGCGCCAGGACGAAATCCGTCTCGCACACAAACTCCCCGCCGTCGGCCAACCGCTGCTGCACCTCCGGCGTGGCGCGCCAGGCGAACGGCGTCATCTGCAGCAGATTGGCGGCCTGCGTCCCCGGCAGGGTCATCGTATAGGCCAGCGTCTCTTTGCGCTCGCAGTCGAAACCGGCGAACTGTTCGTCCTGTTCGGCATGCAGCTGCACCTGTTGGTACACCTGCTCTTTCAGCTGGTACAGATGGCGCGGCCCCGGCGAAACCGTCACCACTACGCCGCCCGGTTTTACCACCCGCGCCAGCTCCTCCGCCTTGCAAGGCGCATAAATGCGCAGAACCGCATCCAGCGCCCCGTCGGCGAACGGCAAACGGTGGCTGGAGGCGACGCAGAACGAGACCGCCGGATAACGTTTGGCCGCGTAGCGGATCGCCACCTTGGCGACGTCCAGCCCATAGACCGTCATATTGCGTTTCTGTGCCAGCCGTGCGGCCACGGCGGCGGTGTAGTACCCTTCCCCACAGCCTATGTCCAATAACGCGCCTGCATCGGCCGCCAGCGCCAAATCCAGCCACTCGGCGACCTGCTCTTGCAGCGGCTGATAAAATCCGCCGTCGAGAAATGCGCGCCGCGCCTGCATCATTTCCGCGCTGTCCCCCGGCTGCTTCGATCGCTTGTGCTGCACCGGCAGCAGATTGACGTAGCCTTCTTTCGCTTGATCGAACTGATGATTGCCGTCGCAACGCCATTGTTGTGAGGAAAAATGCAGCGGCTGATGACACAGGGGACATTGATAAGACATGAATGGGCTTCCAGAAAGACAGGGCGCGGCTAGTCTAAAGAAGGCGCCGGCCCGATGCAAGGCGCATCCCCGCTCGCTTTCACCGCCAACAACACCTGGTCAAGCGGGGAAAAAGCTGGCTACACTGAGAGTCTGTTTTCTCACGCAGGTGAAAATAACTTATGAGCGATCGTTCCGCGCTGCTCGATGCGGTGCCCCACATTCAGCACGGCTTCGGCAGCAAACTCGCGCTGCTGCCAGGGCATCTGCTGCCCTACAGCGCTACGCTGCCGGAAAAGAAGCAGGTGCACGGCACCCGCATCGTCGACGTGTTGCAACCGGCGCAGGCGTGCGGTGAGGCCGACGGCTTCTACACTCGCCAACCCGGCATTCTGCTCAGCGTGCTGACGGCGGACTGCCTGCCGGTGCTGTTCAGCCGCCGTGACGGCGGCGCCATCGCGGCGGTACACGCCGGTTGGCGCGGGTTGCTGGACGGCATTCTGGAACAGATGGCGGCGCGCATTCGCCAGGACGGCGACACCGCCGATTGGGTGGTTTCTATCGGCCCCGCCGCCGGCCCGTGCTGCTACGAAGTCGATGAAGCGCTGGTGGAAAATTTTAAACAGCGCCTGCCGCTGCCCGCTGCGCTGATTAGCCCGCATTATCGGCATCTGGATCTGGCCGCAATTGCCGAATACAAGCTGGCGGCGCTGGGCTTCGCCGCCGTTGACCGCGCCGGCAGCTGCACTATCTGCACGCCGGACGTCGACCCACAGCGGCCGCAGCGCTACAAATACACCAGCTATCGCCGCAACAGCCACCGGCGCGCGCAGGATCCGACGCATCCGGGGATCAAAGGCCGCAACCAGTACGCCGCCATCATCATCGCCGCCGGATGACGGAAACGAAAAAGCCCGCTCGAAGGCGGGCTTTTTGTACAGCTGACGCTGATTAGATAGCAGTAACGTTTACTGCAGATGGACCTTTCTGGCCATCTTGGATTTCGAACTCAACGTTCTGGCCTTCAGCCAGGGTTTTGAAGCCGTTACCCTGGATTGCAGAGAAGTGTACGAACACGTCTTTGCTGCCGTCAGCCGGGGTGATGAAACCGAAACCTTTAGACTCGTTGAACCACTTAACTTGACCTTTGATCTTTGCCATCTTGAGTATTTCCTTTGGATTGTTTAAACCGCCCGAGGGCGTTACATAGACAAACTAGAGTCGTTACTGCTTGAGGCACTAAGATAAGGATCGGCAGAGAAGCGGTATTCAACGCTAACGTCTTTACTCAGAACTTCTTTACTGAAAATGCCACACATATACAGAACTGTACCTCGTTTTACCCAGATGCGTTATCACATACTCTGTATGCGATGGCAAGCCATTTTTAATCACTGAACGACATGTCGCACATATTTGAAACGGTCGAGAGCCACATTTGCCTAAATAGGCCAAAAGATGTTGAAGCATCGGCTATTTTCTGCTTGCCGAAAACATCACGCCAAGCCCCGCATTCTGGTGATGTTTTAACAAAACTTTCATCGTTTTGACGCATGTCTATCCGCTCTTTTTCACCTTTTCTGCGCTTATAGCGTTAAAAAATTTGAATCTTTATGGAATTTGATATGCAACATTTGAATATCGATGAACGGGGAGCCATTTACGCCATGCTCCTCCGACCATTTACCGCACGAGAACGCACTCATCGCCGGTCTTCAGCCCTGCTGCCAAACGGCGCAAACGGCAGCGCCACGCGGGCAAGAGGCAGCGCCCCGCCCTGCGCAACGGATGCATAAGCATGCAAAGCCATGGCGCGTCTCCGCCGACCTGCGGCTTTCGCATAAATAATCCGAAGGCTGTTAGCCTCAATAGCCGGAATAATCTTATGCATGGTGAAAGTTCAACGTTGAATTAAATCCTGAAACAGAGTGGTTATTTGAATCACCGCCCGCGCTTATCAATTCTGCTAATTACTGTCACGCTTTCAAACCGTTGACATTATTCCTCCGGCGGGCGGATAGGCGATGCTTGCTGCAAGTTCTGCAACGCAATGCGCTCGCCAATCTTCAGCGGATGGAATTGATGTTGTTCCAACCCCGCTTCGCTCAACGCCAGATTCAACTGATGGGGCGGCTCATCCAGCGATTCATCCGCCAATTCGAACACCCCCCAATGGATGGGAATGGCGCGTGGTTGATTCAGCTGTCGATACAGCGTCACCGACTGCTGCGGATCCATATGCTGTTCCTGCATGAACCAGCGCGGCGCATAGGCCCCAATCGGCAACGCCGCCACGTCGAACGGCCCCAGCCGGTGTCCGATCTCCGCCAGCCGCTCCGAATAGCCGCTGTCGCCGGAAAAGTAGAAGCGCAGCGCCGGATGGTGGATCACCCAGCCGCACCACAGAGAACGGTTGCGATCCCACAGCGTGCGCATGCTCCAGTGCCGCGCCGGCGTAGCGTAGACCGTCAGCTCGCCCAACGACAGACTCTGCCACCAGTCGAGCTCATGCACGTTCAGCCGATAGCGGCGAAACCAGCGCTTCAATCCGAGCGGCACGATGAACTCGGCCCGAGGAAAACGCCGCGCCAGTTGCCGCACCGTGCGCCTGTCGAGATGGTCATAATGGTTATGAGAGATCAGCACCGCGTCCACCGCCGGCAGTTGCCCCACCGCCAGCGGCGGCGGCGTTCTGCGTTTCGGGCCGTAAAAGCTCAGCGGCGACGCGCGTTCGGACAACACCGGATCGATCAGGACATAGCGCCCCCCCAACCGCAGCAGCATTGAGGCATGCCCCAACCACCAGACGCTGTCGTCGCTGCCGCTGAGATCGGCAGGTTGCCACCAGCGCTCGGTAAACTGCGCGTAACCGTGCTGCGGCGGCTTGGGCAATCCCTGCCGCTTGCGTTCATCCTGCCAACGCTGAAGGTCGCCCTCCTGGCGCTGCGAAGGCTCCGGGTTGCGAAATCCCTCCGGCGTGTGATGCGCCTTGGCCGCGTCGTAATAACGGTTGATTCTTTTCATTCAGCCTCTTCTCCCGACCGCTGCGCCCCGCACGGGCATGACCTTCAGTGTAACAAACCCGATGAAGCTCGCACTTCGTCAGCCGTGCGCTGCATCGCGGGAGCTTTTGCCGTATGCTGTTGTCTCACTTCGGTGAGCAGCCAGGGCCGCCAAGAGCCCGTTAAGACTCTCTTAAGATCTTTGTGATTGACTTGTAGGGCATACAGAAAAGGAGAAGTTATGAGCCGTTCTACATCCCGTAAATCAGGCGCAGGCCTGGGACGCCGTATTCGCCGCGCGCTGCTGGCGCAGAAGCAATACTGGAAAATGTATTTCGCCATGAAGCTGCGCCGCCTGCGCGTACCTGCACCGCTGGTGGTGCTGGGCGGTTCGCTGCTCGGGTTCTTCATGTTGACCCTGCTGATGCTCAGCGTGGTGGCCATCGACGTGATCAGCACTCTGCTGCTGTTGTGTCGGAAACTGCTGGGGCGGGATCGCAGTGAGGGGCGCGCCTTTATGCCGCGCGGCTGACGAAAAGAGAGCGGAGGCGCCAATACGCCTCCGCACGCAGATTAACGCTTGGCGCCTTTGCGGCGCGTCAGCATAAACCCGCCCCACAGCACCGCAACCCACACCGGCATCAGCAACACCGAAATGCGGATCCCTTCGCTGAAATACATTATCACCAGAATCAGGCCGAGGAACGCCAGGCACAGGTAGTTGCCGAACGGATACCACAGCGCTTTAAAGCTCGGAATAACGCCCTGCCGGTTCTTCGCCGCGCGGAATTTCAGGTGCGCCAGGCAGATCATAACCCAGTTGATCACCAGCGTGGACACCACCAGCGCCATCAGCAGCTCAAACGCCTTGCCGGGCATCAGGTAGTTGATCAGCACGCCGACCGAGGTAATCAGCGCCGACAGCGCGATGGACAGCACTGGCACCCCACGTTTGTTGACGCGCGTCAGCGCCTTCGGCGCATTGCCCTGGCTGGCCAGCCCGAACAGCATGCGGCTGTTGGCATAAACGCCGCTGTTGTAGACCGACAGTGCGGCGGTCAGCACCACCACGTTGAGCACGGTCGCCACCAGATTGCTGTTCAGCGCATGGAAGATCAGCACGAACGGGCTGCCGCCCTCCACCACTTGTCCCCACGGATAGAGCGAAAGCAGCACGGTCAGCGAGCCGATATAGAAGATCAAAATGCGGTACACCACCTGATTGGTGGCTTTGGGAATGCTGCGACGCGGGTCCGCGGCTTCCGCTGCGGTAATGCCGACCATTTCCAACCCGCCGAACGAGAACATGATCACCGCCATCGCCATCACCAGCCCGGAGAAGCCGTGCGGCATAAAGCCGCCCTGCTGCCACAGGTTGGTGATGCTGGCCTGCGGTCCGCCGTTGCCGCTGACCAGCAGCCAGGCACCGAACACGATCATGCCGACAATCGCCACCACTTTGATGATCGCAAACCAAAACTCGGTTTCGCCGTACAGACGCACGTTCACCAGGTTTATCAGGTTGATCAGCACGAAGAACAGCGCGGCCGAGGCCCAGGTGGGGATCTCCGGCCACCAGTACTGAATGTAGATGCCGACGGCGGTCAACTCCGCCATGCCGACCAGAATGAACATCGCCCAATAGTTCCAGCCGGAAAGGAAGCCGGCGAAATCGCCCCAATATTTATAGGCAAAGTGGCTGAAAGATCCGGCGACCGGCTCCTCCACCACCATTTCGCCCAGTTGGCGCATGATCAAAAACGCGATAAAACCGCCGATGGCGTAGCCCAACAGCACGGCGGGGCCGGCCATTTTAATGGTTTGCGCAATGCCGAGAAATAAACCGGTTCCGATGGCGCCCCCGAGGGCAATAAGCTGTATATGTCTGTTTTTTAAGCCGCGTTTTAGCGGGGTATCCTGATGCTGACCGCCCATCTTATCCTCATATGGCGTACACCCTTGCCGTTATCGGCCAAGATTTCACCAATCAATAAATGTATCTGCGGGCGGCTTTTTAACACTTAACCCCGTGAGCATCAAGGAGTAGCGCCCCGAGACGGTAGGCCGGAGCGCGATTTTTTAACCGAGGGAGAGCAAGTAATGACGGCGTTCAGCTAGGCATACCGCACAGTTTGGTCAGGTTGCGCGCGCCGATCATCAGCGTCGCGACATAAGATTGACTACGCGTAACCACTTCCACCGCCACGCGATCGTTTTGATATTTTATCAGGTAGGTCGAAGGCCACCCCTGACGACGCTGGCCGAAGCTTTCGGCATGACGATCGATCGCCGCGTGGGCAATCACCAGATGAGACAAGTTTTTATCACCTTTGATAATGCGCTTCATAAACAGCCTCCGCCAACGACAGCTCTGTTATTAGAAAAAGGAGAAACTCTTACCAATCACCGGTATTTTTATCGAATCAGTTAGCCTGTTGGCTCATCAGGAAACAGATCATCGCCGCGCGCAGCGGGCTGGCGCAGTCCGCCTGCCATTCACCGCCCTGGGTGCTCATGCGCGCTTGCCACTGCGGGCTGTCGCTTTGCTGGTCGGGGTTCAGACTGATTTTGTTGGCGCAAATGATCGGCCAGGCATCGGAGGGATTCTTGCAGTAATCTTTACCTTTCACACCACCGTAAGGATACCACTTGTCCGGGTTCTCTCCGGTCAGCAGCGCGATGCTGCGGTTCACTTCGGCATCGCTTTCTTCGTACCATTTAATCATCGGCTTTATCCATCTTTTGTAAGGTTCGCGCTACATTACGATGTCTATACGACAGTTTTATGACAGCGTCGCCGGTTTTCACATTATCTCTACTAATGTTTTATCCCCTTTATCTTTCCTCATCGCCTGCGTACACTTTTTGCCTGTTTACCGCCCAGGAAACGCCTACATGTTGACCGGTCTCAACCATCTGACGCTCGCCGTCCACGATCTCGATCGCAGCGTCGATTTTTATCATCATCTGTTGGGGTTTATCCCGCACGCCCGTTGGCAAGGCGGCGCCTATCTTTCGTTGGGGGCCTTGTGGCTGTGCCTGTCGGTGGATGAATCGCGCACGCCACAAAACGCGCGCGATTATACCCACTACGCCTTCAGCGTAGCGCCGGAGCACATGGAGCAGGTCAGCGAGCGATTGCGCCAGAGCGGCGTAGAAGAGTGGAAAAGCAATCGCAGCGAAGGCGAATCGCTCTATTTTCTCGATCCCGATGGGCATCAGTTGGAGATTCATGCCGGCGATCTGGCCAGCCGCCTGGCGGCGTGCCGGGAAACCCCCTATCAAGGCATGGTGTTTTACTGAGGCGCTCCGGCGGCGCGGCCGCCAGCCGGAGCACATGTTCAGCGTTCGGGGATAAAACCTTTGAAGTTCAGCGCGGGGCTGAGTTCGTCGTCATCCGCGTCAGCATCGGCGCCGCGGGCGCTGTGCGCCAGACGCTTCAACAGCGCCGTTTGCTGGCGTTGCTGCTCGGCAATTTCCTGCAGCAGGCGAACCTGCTCGTTGGCGCGCACGCTGGCGCGGTTCACCAGGAACCAGACCCACAGCCCCACCAGCAACGCCACGGCGGCGAGGGCCAGCGACAGCAGGCCGTTCTGGCCAAAACCTAAATCGTACATGGACAACCCTATCTACTGCGACATTCAGGCCGCCATCTTAACACTCGCAGCGGTCGTGCGAACATCCCCGCCAAAAAAGCTTACCAGGGCACGAAGCGCGTCACCGAACAGATGCCCAGCGCGAAATTTCCGCCATCGTCGCAATAACTGTCCAGCGCCAACAGGTAGAAAAACAGGCAGGCAGCGACGGCCGTCATTATCACGAGGATTTTTTTTCGCAACAAATTTAGCAGCCTCATTGTTATCTGGGTAATCTATCGCGCATGTTATCACAGCGAAGTTAAACGAAGTTTAACTTGTCGTTTAGATTTCTGGCTACCGCCCA
Source organism: Serratia sp. YC16 (assembly GCF_009707615.1). Taxonomy (NCBI): domain Bacteria; kingdom Pseudomonadati; phylum Pseudomonadota; class Gammaproteobacteria; order Enterobacterales; family Yersiniaceae; genus Serratia; species Serratia sp. YC16. The sequence goes on from NZ_WLYN01000001.1 coordinate 772,852, forward strand.
TTTTTCAGACTGTTACCCTTGCCCTCACGCCGCCGCCGTGGCTAGATGCACACTCAGGGATAACGAGGAAGCGCAATGAGCAAATTGATTAAGTGGGTTCTGGTGTTGGCGGTCATTTACGGCGGTTTTTTGATCTCGGGCTACGGCGTGCTGATCGGCAGCAACAAGAACGTCGGCGGGTTGGGTTTGCAGTGCAAATATCTGACTGCGCGCAACGTGGCGATCGCCCAGTATGTCAATGGCGACAACGGTTTCATCGGCGTAGCCGACTGTCCGCTGTTCAAGAAAATCGAAACGGTGGTGGATTAACCGCCACCGCCAGATGCCGCCGCGCTGCGGCGGCCCCGCCTCAGTTGCGGGTAAACTTCATTTCGATCAGCGCAATCGCCTTGTCAATCGCTCGGCGAGTCACCGGATCGGCGCCGGCAGGGTGGGTGGAGAAATCGATGCTTTTGAGCTGGCCCGCCATCTTGTCGCGCACTTCGGTCGGCGCAATCACGTCGATAACGTCCAGAATCTGTTTGATGACCAGTTGGCAAGCGACCAGATCGGAAGCCAGTTCCTGCTCGTTGCTCAGCATGTCAGACATAATAATTTTTCCTCTTGATTCAAACGCCGCACAGAATAACACGCCGCCCGCGGCATTGCCTGCTCTCCCCGCCTTTTTCCCCATTCTGCGCACCACCGAGCAAAAGCCCGCGGCGGATTGGCCTATACTTGCAGCATGACGGTGGCAAAAACCACCCCTAAGCCACAACCAACAGGAGAAAGTTATGGCGAATCACAATGTGAAATCCTGGGCGACAGTGCGTGAAACTTCGGTGGAAATCGCCGAAGCCATTTTTGAACTGGCAGGGAACGACGAAGTGTTGGCGCAGAAGATCTGGGAAGAAGGCAGCGACGAAGCGTTGGAGAAGGCGTTCGCTAAAACCACCGCCGACCAGCTGTATTGGGGAGAGGAAACCGTCGAGCGGAAAAACGTTTAAGCCATCACGCAACAAAAAGCCCGGGTTTCTGACCCAGGCTTTCCCGATTGGCGATCGCCCTGCTCAGCGGCGGGCAAATTCTCTTGATCTCACGGCTCTTCACCTCCCACACCTTCCGCATTTTTCATGCTCATCACCGGCATCGCCATAAAAGCGCCGACGCCCACGATTACAACCAGAGTAATAATCACTGTCATTAACATGCGATCACCCCATCAACGTTGAGTTGTTACGGCTGACTCTGTTTTGGCGGTTATTTGCTGTGGCCTGCTCTGCGTCACCCACCGCGGCGGCGACAGTCTCAGATTAGCCGTTTTTCCTTTCGACTGACAAGCGGCGGTTAAACGGTTTTTCCGAATAATTGCCCTCTGTCATCGGCGGCGTTTTTGTCCGCGGCGGCAAGTTGTGTATACTTCACCGCTATGTAGATCTCACACTGACGCACTGATGATACAAGAACACCATCTCTCATTGGTCTGCGCCCTCAGCAAATGGGTCGAAACTCACCTCGGGCGAGTGATCCATCTCGAAGAGCTGGCCGAGTACTCCGGCTACTCGCTGTGGCACATGCAAAAGCTGTTCAAAGAAGCGACAGGGATTTCGCTGGGCAAATACATTCGCGAACGCCGTCTGGCCGGCGCGGTCTATCAACTGCGCAGCAGCGAAGCGTCGATCTTCGATATCGCCCTGGACTTTGGTTTCGGCTCGCAGTCCCATTTCACCTACATGTTCAGAAAGCGTTTTAATATCACGCCTTATGATTTCCGTCAGGATTTGAGCGTCGATCTGCACATCGACCCGCCGTTGCACGTCATTCACCAAAAATCCGCCTGATCTCCCCCGCCGTAAACCGGCGGGCTAGCGTGCGCCCCATACCGCCAGCAGCGCGATCAGGGCCGGCAACGCCTGCACCCACAGGATCTTGCGATTGGCGGTCAGTCCGCCGAACACGCCGGCCGCCAGCACGCAGCCGAGAAAGAACAGCTGCAGAGCGATATCCTCGCGCCAGTAACCCCATGCCAGTCCCAACGCCAGAAAGCCGTTGTACAACCCCTGATTGGCGGCCAATACCCACGTGGCCGCGGCAAACTCCGCCGTCGTGCCGAATGCCCGTCTGCCGAGCGGCGCACGCCACAGGAACATTTCCAGCACCAGGATATAAAGATGGAGAGCGGCAATTAGCAGCAGCAAAATGTCGGCGAATAGCTTCATGATTATCCTTAACGCTTATTTGAAGATGCCATTAAGTATAAGCGTACTGCCAATATCACCAGACGTTGGCGAAAAAAAACCCGCCGAAGCGGGTTTATGCAGGAGTCATTTTTTGAGGTTAATTTAACACGGCGACCAATAATGCCGCGACAGAGACCCAAAACAGCGCCGTAGCGATCACGACATGGGACAGTCTTGCACGATAGAGTACCTGGCTCATAATGACCTCACTGACATCTGACTAACGGGAGACAGCCTGACTTCCTGAGGATTATCCTAAACTTCTTTTCATTGTCGTTATATGAACCCGATCACTGTTTCGCCGAGAAAGCTTATATTGTCGTAAAGCTGGTGCCGCGATCACATTAATTGCGCCTTATTAGAGCAAAATAAACCGAATAATCGCGGCGATTATAGCTTAATGCTATCAAACATCGCTCCAGGGCAGGCGCGGCGCGGTCATTCGCTCGCCGGAATAGCCGCTAACGGCAGGGAAACGCGGTGTTCCTTGCTCCCAATCATGCTGGGCCTGAATAATGTCTGCCTTACTATGGCCAACAAAATTCCACCAGATAAGGATCTCTTCGTTTAACGGCGTTCCGCCGATTAATAATCCCCGGCTGCCTTTTTGAGAATTTAACTCGATAGAGTTATTTTTTATGCCCAAATAGGCAAACTCGTCAGGTGAAAAGATGTCGCCATTAAGTTCAAAGGTGCCAATCAGCGGCAGAAAACCGATTTCATAATCCTCGCGCAGCGGCAATGTTATCGTCGCCGTTTCCTGCCATTCCATATCAATGGCGATGAGCGGCGAAAGGGTAAACACCGGCGAACGATAAGCGCCAAACTCGCCGACCAACAAACGGTGATTCACGCCATTATTTTGCCAGTGCGGTAAATCAGGGTAATGATCAAAACGCGGCGCCATATCGGCATGCTCGGCCGGCAACGCAATCCACAGTTGCGCGGCGTGTAATCGGCGCGCTTCGCCCACCGACTGTTCCGTATGCGCGATGCCGTGTCCCGCAGTCATCAGATTGACCTGGCCCGGGCGGATCAGCTGTTCGCTGCCGAGGCTATCGCGGTGCAACACCTCCCCCTCGATCATCCAGGTAAAAGTTTGCAGACCGGTGTGCGGATGCGGCCCCACATCCATGCCAGGCGACGTGCCGTTAAATACCGTCGGCCCGGCGTGATCGAGAAAACACCAGGCACCGACGGTGCGTCGCTCACGAGTGGGCAACGCGCGGTTGATCGGAATGCCCCCCACTTCGGCGTTACGCACGGCAATACGCTGGATCTGGCGCACGCCGTCAAGGACGGGGCGCTCGCGTGAAGGTAAAGAACGCGTAGGACGGGACTGACTCATCGCAAAGACCTCCTGAATGACGCCGATTCGCCAAAGGCAACCGCCCCAGCTTAGCACAGGACAGCCTCCCCCGGAGAACGACCACCTCAGGCGCATTCGCGCGGATTAAGGCGCTTTGATATAGCAGCTTTTGATGTCGATATCGTCTTGCGCGTGCCTGAGATCGGAAAAATAGGTCACGCCAAAAAGAATGGATACGACCAGCAGCACGGAAACCAACAGGCCGATAATCGCCAGCAGTTTGGTTTCATCATGGAGATTAGGCTCCATTTTATCTCCCCTAGTTAATCGCGTCAGGTCACCCACAGCGTGACCGCCAGCGTAAAAATAATCAGCGAGCAGGACGCAATCGCCAGCACGACGATCGCAAATTGCGCATCACCCAAGGTTTCTCGATAGTTTTTATCCGTTGAGGCATTGCGCTGTTGTTTCACTAAATCGGTTTTCACTCGTTCAACTACTGCATTGCTGCTTGATGGGGCAAGACGCCCCCTCAGAATGGGATTGAAGCCGCCATCATGGTCTTTCAGGGCTCAACCGGGGCATGACGCTATCAATTTTCACCATCAGGGTCAACACTCCCCCATCAGGCAAACGACAGGAAACGCCAGATATAGGTAACTTTTATTGGGTTCGAAGGGAAATAAAAGATGCTTATGACAGGGCGCAAAAAAAAGCCCGGCATGCAACCGGGCTATGGCGGAACGCCGGGTTATTGCGGGATACGCAAGACTTGCCCCGGATAGATTTTGTCCGGGCTCGACAGCATCGGTTTGTTGGCGTCGAAAATCTTGTTGTACAAATTAGCGTTGCCGTACATCTCTTTGGAAATCGCGCTCAGCGTATCGCCTTTCTTCACGGTATAGAAACGGCTCTCGGCATCGGATTGCGCGACCGCCACCTTGTCTTCCACGCCGCTGATACCCGCCACGTTGCCGATCGCGACCAGAATCTTCTCTTTCAATTCCTGGCTGACGGCGTCGCCGGTTACGACGGCTTTCCCATCGACGACCTGCACATCGACCTTGTCGGTACCCGGCAAGCCGCTCTTATCGAGATGCTCCTTGAGTTTGGCGCTTTGATCTTCGGCGGAGGCATTGCCGGTGACTGTGTCCCACAGTTTTTCGCCCGCTTCTTTGACGAAGTTAAACAAGCCCATATTCACTCCTTTTGATGGTTGCACTAATGCGTTGAAGTAAGGCCTGTTAAGCTTAGCACCGTCAAAAGGATATGCCATCCGCTCGCGACGCCAGAAAGGGTTAGAGAATTCCGAAAGTGCCGCAAGCCGTGCTTCGGTGGCGATTTATCAGGCAATGATGCTGAAAAATCGCGCTTTTTTGCCTACACTGTTGCAGACAGGGCGGCTCGACGAAGGAGGCGTGCAACGATGTACGCATTGGTGATGTTTGTCTGTTATCTGGATGGCGGCTGCAGTGAGATGGTAGTCGACATATTGCGCGACGAACCGCAATGCCTGGTGGCGATGAAGGAACAGAACCTGCGCCACGCCGGCTGTTATCCCATGGAAGAGTTTATCGACGGCTTTTGGTTACCAGCCAGCGAATACTCGGATTTTTAATCCTTTCCCACGCTGATGGCTGAGGAATTTCTGATTTCATCGGAAACTTCGTCTTCCTCCGAGGCATGAGGCCGCTGTTTTGCTAAATTGCGGCTCCCGAAGAAGAGAGACAGAGAAAGGTCATGTCAGCATCGGCTCATTCTAACGAGCATTATGAAACTCTGCTGCGCGACGTCAGCCTGGCGTTAGGCGACGCGGTGTTGCAGTTAATCAAAAACCACAAAAAGGTATCCGGCGGCAATATTCTTTCACAGCTGGTGAAGGAAATAGAGCGCGAGCAGGATCAGCAGCGTTTCGCCGCGCTGCGTTCCGCCATTGAGCTGGTGGGGCTGGCGCCAAAAGGCTGAGTCCCCAATAGAACGAAGGCAGGGCTTGCACCCTGCCTGATTACCGATCCCGACACAGGATGAAGGTAATGAGAGAAACTTAGAAGCGGTAGGTCAGGTTGACGGCAACGATGTCGTCGGTGTTCAGCTTCAGTTTGTTATCGTCGTTCAACTGGTTGATCTTGTAGTCGACGTAGGTGTACATGTTTTTGTTGAAGTAGTAAGTCGCGCCCACTTCCACGTATTTCACCAGATCGGCATCGCCAATCCCTTCAATATCCTTGCCTTTAGACTGCACGTAGGCCACGGACGGACGCAGACCGTTCTCGAACTGGTACTGGGCCACAACTTCGAAGTTTTGCGTTTTGTTGGCGAAGCCGGAAGTGCCATTGACGCTGATCGGCGTCATGTTGCGCGTATCGGCATACATGGCCGCCAGATAGACCTGGTTGGCGTCATATTTGATTGCGGTGGTCCAGGCGGTGGCCTTGTCGCCTTTACCGTACTGCAGCGCCTTCTGATCGCCGGTGCGGCTGGAGTCGGAGAACGCCGCCGCAACGCCGATGCCGGTGCCGCCGATGTCCTGATAGTCCAGAGACATGCCGTAGCCGTCGCCGTTTTGCTTGGTCACGCTGCGCTTGTCTTCGTTGTTTTTACCCTGATACTGCAACGCCAGGTTCAGGCCTTCCACCAAACCGAAGAAGTCACGGTTGCGGTAGGTCGCCAGGCCGTTGGAGCGCGCGGTCATGTAGTTGTCAGTGTAGCTGTAGGAGTCGCCACCGAATTCCGGCAGCATATCGGTGTAGGCTTCGGCGTCATACACCACGCCGTAGTTGCGGCCGTAGTCGAATGAGCCGTAGTTGGCAAACTTCAGGCCGGCGAAGCCCAGACGCGTTTTGGTGCCGGTGGTGCCCTGCGCTTCGTCGTGGTTGGAAGCAACCTGGTATTCCCACTGGCCGTAACCGGTCAGCTGATCGTTGATTTGGGTTTCGCCTTTAAAACCCAGACGAACATAAGTTTTGTCCCCGTCTTCACCTTTGTCTTTGCTGAAAACGTGCTTGGCGGCAACGCGGCCGTACAGGTCGAGTTTATTGCCATCCTTATTATAGATTTCAGCCGCGTTGGCGAAGGAGGTGACCGCCCCGAGGGCGACAGCTAAGGCTAATACACTGCGTTTCATCATTTATTTTCCTAGATATTATAATTAGAACCCTGCCCGTCACGCCCAATTTATAATTTGGGCTGTGATTTTATCTTTTGGTATTTTATGAGCGCCCCTAATGTGGGGGTGATGTGACATTAGCATCATGAATCAAAACTTAAAATCAAAAAGTTCATGAAACAACGAGGAGAAAGCATGTTTATTTGTAACCAGATATTACAACAAAACAACCACCCAACCCATTGAATATAAGAATATTTTATCACATAAGTTATAACCAAAATGGTGCATTGCACTAAAATGGTGCATTTTGGTTTCGTTTTGCGTGCTTTCTGCGCGATTCAAAAGTAGCAACAAGATTAGCATGGTTATTAAAAACGTTACTTATTTCACATTTTTATCTTAACAAAGACATCAGGCAATTAAGGCTTTTCTATAACGGCCTAATAGGATCTTTATTGATGCGCGGAAATGCAGGCATCTGCGGCGAATAAAATTCGCTTTGAGGCAATTAAAATAGCGGGAAATAGCAGATTAAAGTAGTTAAATGAATAACGGCGGCGCGCTGACGGCGCCACCGTGGATAATTCAATACAACGTAGAGCGGGAAACTTCGTTCAGCAACATCCCGGCACGCAGCCCCAGCGCCACATTGGGATTAGGGAACAGGATCCATGCGCCCTCTTGGCCGACGCGGTATTCCTCCTGCGGCTGCTCGCACAGCAACATGCCCGCTTTCAGCTCGGTGAAGTTGGCCGTATCATCGTCCAGGTGCAGTTTGAAATCCTCGCTGTGTTTGATTAACGAGTGCATCACACGGAATACCCGGATCGCATCGCCCACGCGCACCGGCAACGCCCCTTCGCTGACCGCCGCCCGCAGAGCGCGATCGATGGCGGCGAACTGCTGCAGATCGTTGCTGCCGAACGGCCGCGCCTTGCCCAGCTCGAGCGTACAGCTCGCGGCATTGAGTTGCTCGCTGGAATAGTGGCTGAAAGTACCGCCCGGCGCGCTGTGCACCACCAGCGCATCCAGGTCGGCGGCATCCAGCAGCGTTAACATAGCATCGCTGTACGGCCGTTTCTGAAATGGCAGAATACCGAAGCGCGGCAAGTGCGACTCGCGAATGGCGGTGTGCAGATCGTAGTGGAAACGCGCCGCCTGCTCGCCATCAAAAAAGGCGGCAAGCGTGCGCTCCAGCTGCTGGGCACGCGCCGTTTCCCCGCTGGCGGCGAAGTTGCGATAGCGGCCGCCGAACATACGATTCATGTCGCTGTGCAGGTAACGCTTGCCCGCACGCATCGCCGCCGGATTACCCAGCACCACCAACAGCCGCACCGTCAGCGGCAAGCGGCCGGCCAACAGATCGCCGACCAGCTGATTGAGCAGTTCAATCGGCGCAGTTTCGTTGCCATGCACGCCCGCAGACACCACCATCGCCTGGCGATAAGGCTGCCGCGGCGTGAGCTCCAATACCCCTTCCCCTTGCCAACGCCAGCGCAGCTGCGGCGTTTCACCTTGCCATTCGGCGGGTTCATTCCCTTCCAGCGTCAGGGGCAGTAGATCGATCATACAGCCTCCCTTAGCGTTGGAACGGATAGATAGAGCCGAGACCGAGGATCGACGTCAACGAATCCAACGCCTCACGCCCTTCGCGCAGCAGCGCCGGATCGGCCAGGTCATCCTGCGTCAGACGATCGCGGTAATGGCGATCCACCCATTCGTTCAGCGTCGTAAACAGCCGATCGTTCATCATCACGCGCGGATTCACCGCCCGCAGCTCTTGCTCATTGAGCGCCACCCGCAGGCGCAGACAGGCCGGGCCGCCGCCGTTACGCATGCTTTCACGCAGATCAAACACGCGGATCTCATCGATCGGGCCGCCGTCGCCAACCATGTCGTTCAGATAACGCCAGACGCCGGCATGCTGACGCGACTCCTCCGGCACCACGATCATCATCTTGCCGTTCGGCTTGGTGAGAATTTGGCTGTTGAACAGATAGGTCGCCACCGCGTCCGCTACCGACACGCGCTCCGTCGGCACTTCGATCGCCACCAGTTCGCTGTCCAGCGTCGCCATCTTGCGGCGCACTTCATCCAGCGCCTGTTGCTGGCGATAAAACGCCTGCTGGTGGTGGAACAGCACGTTCTGGTTGCTGACCGCAATCACGTCGTTATGGAACACGCCCTGATCGATCACCGCCGGGTTTTGCTGCACGAAGACCGTATGCCGCTCGTCCAACTGGTGCAGACGCGCGATCGCCTCACCGGCTTCACGCGTCTGGCGCGCAGGGTAACGCGCCGGCGCCGTTTCGCCGCCAAACTCCTGACGACCGTAAACGAACACCTGCACGCTGCGCTTGGCGTAGTCGCCGCCCAGACGGTTATGGTTGGCCGCCCCTTCGTCGCCGAACAACGCCACCTGCGGCAGCGCCTCGTGGTGGGCGAAATGCCGATCGTCGTTGAACATCGCCCGCAATACGTCGGTGGTGGTTTCCGCTTCGATGGCGCGGTGGAATTTGTTGTTCAGGTTGGCGGCGGTGAAATGCACCTTACCGTCGGCGCTGTCCGCCGAAGGCGACACCGTGGCCGCATTGGCGGTCCACATGCACGACGCCGAGCTGAGCGCCGACAGCAGGCGCGGCGATTGACGCATCGCCTGCGCCAGCACCGCCTCATCGCTGCCGCTGAACCCCAGACGCCGCAGCATCGGCAAATGCGGCCGCTCCTGCGGCGGCAATACCCCTTGCTGGAAACCGAGATCGGCCAGCGCCTTCATTTTCAGCAACCCTTGTTTCGCCGCCAGCTTCGGGTTCGATACGCTGTTTTGATGCTGCGTCGAGGCCTCGTTGCCGAACGACAGCCCGGCATAGTGGTGCGTCGGCCCCACCAAACCGTCGAAATTGACTTCATATCCTGACATGGCTATCCCCTGGGGATGGCCTGCGGCGGCGCCACAGCACCGCCGCAGACGATTAACGGAACGACAAGCCCGGCGACAGCGTTGCCGGCAGCGACAGGCTTTCACTTTCCAGCGAAGCCATCGGCCAGGCGCAATAGTCCGCCGCATAGAAGGCGCTTGGGCGATGGTTGCCGGAGGCCCCCACGCCGCCGAACGGCGCCGCGCTGGACGCCCCGGTCAGCGGCTTGTTCCAGTTGACGATGCCGGCGCGCGCTTCCAACAGCAGCCGCTCGAACAGTTCGCGCTGCGGCGAGACCAGCCCCACCGACAGGCCGTAGCGCGTCTGGTTGGCGAGCCGCAGGGCCTCGTCGAAATCGCGGTAACGCACAATGGTGGTCAACGGCCCGAAATACTCTTCGTCCGGTACGCCGGCCACGCCGGTCAGATCGATGATCCCCGGGCTGAGCAGTGAGCTGCCCGGCTCCAGCAGGCGCAGGGTCAGCAGCGATTTGCCGCCCAGCGCCAGCAAGCGCTGCTGCGCTTTCAGCATGTTTTCCGCCGCGGCGGACGACACCACGCCGCCCATAAACGGCTGCGGTTCGGCATCCCAACGGCCGACGCGCAGTTCACCCGCCACCTGAACCAAACGCGCGATGAAGGCGTCGCCTTCCGCTCCCTGCTTCACCAGAATGCGGCGTGAACAGGTGCAGCGTTGGCCGGCGGAGATAAACGCCGACTGGATAGCCAGGTTGACCGCCGCGTCGCGATCCTCGAAACCATCTACGATCAGGGCGTTGTTGCCGCCCATTTCCAGCGCCAGGATCTTCTCCGGCTGTCCCGCCAATTGGCGGTGCAGATGGTAGCCGGTCCCGGCGCTGCCGGTGAACAACAGCCCGTCGATATCCGCACTGGCCGCCAGCGCTTCGCCGGTTTCCCGGCCGCCCTGCACCAGATTGATCACCCCCTCCGGCAGACCGGCTTTCAGCCACAGTTTCAGGGTCTCTTCGGCGGTCAGCGGCGTCAGTTCGCTCGGCTTGAACACCACGCAGTTTCCGGCCAGCAGCGCCGGCACGATATGGCCATTGGGCAGATGGCCGGGGAAGTTATAAGGCCCGAACACCGCCAGTACGCCGTGCGGGCGATGGCGCAGCACCGAAACGCCGTCGGCCATCGCCGTCTGGCTAAATCCGGTGCGCGTCTGATAGGCCTGCAGCGAAATGCCCACCTTGCCGATCATCGCCTGAATTTCGGTCAGCGTTTCCCAGCGCGGTTTGCCGGTCTCGCGGCTGATGGTTTCCGCCAGCGACTGTTTGTGTTCTTCCAGCAAGGCGGCGAAGCGTTTCACCAGCTGTTCACGCTGCTCGAACGGCGTGCGCGCCCAGGCGGGGAAAGCGGCGCGCGCGGCTTCGCAGGCGGCGGCGACGTCATCGGCGTCAGCGGCGTTGGCGCGCCACAGCGGCTGATTGCCGACCGGGTCGGTCTTGCCGAACTCAGCGCCGCGGCCCTGCCGCCAGACGCCATTAATCAACAGAGCAGGATGGGACATCATGCTTTCTCCTGTGCAATAAGGGGGAGCACCCGCACCGGGCTGCCCTGCTCGACGCCCAGCGCCGCGGCGGTGGCGGCGTTGATATGCAGGCGGTCGTCATACAAATCGGCATTGACCAGCAGTGCGCGGTAGTTCTGATAGTTGTCGTTGGCCACCAGATGCACCGGCGCATCGGCGCGCATCGGCGTGTCATCCAGTACCACTTTCACCAGGCGGCTCTGCTTCACCGCACGGATGTGGTCAATCTCGGCTTCCAGCGTCGGGCCGCCGTCGAAGATATCGACATAGCCCTGATAACTCAGGCCTTCCGCCTCCAGCAGGCGGCGCGCCGGCAGGGTTTGCGGATGCACCTCGCCGATCACTTTCTGCGCGTCTTCGGCCAGGAAATCGACATACAGCGGATGCTTCGGCATCAGCTCGGCGATAAACGCCTTTTGCCCGGTGCCGCTCAGGTAGTCCGCCTTGGCGAACTCGATGGAGAAGAAACGGTGACCGACGCTCTCCCAGAACGGCGAACGGCCGTTTTCATCGGAGAAACCGCGCATTTCGGCGATCAGACGCCGGGAGAAGCGTTCACGGAACGCGGCAATAAACAGGAAACGCACCTTCGACAGCAGCTTGCCGTTCTCGCCGTGACGATAGTCCGGATCGAGGAACAGCGTACACAGCTCCGAATGGCCGGTGTGGTCGTTGCTGAGGAACAGCGTCGGCACCGATTTATAGACGTTCAGCTGTTTGGACGCGTGCACCTGCGTGCCGACGCGGAAGCTGTACCAGGGTTCAGCCAGGCCGACGGCCACTTCGATCGCGCAGACCCCCACCGCCTGCCGGCGCTCGCTGTCTTCCAACACGAACAAATAACACTGGTCACTTTGCGGAAGTTCGCCTTGCCAGGTTTTTAACGCCCGCTCAATACGTGCCGACAGAGTATCTTCATTTTGCGGCAGCGACGTGAGACCGATACCGGATTTGCCAGCCAACGTCAGCAAATCTGCCAGATCGCGGCGCTCTATAGGGCGAATAATCATCATAATGCGAACCTCTTCTGAATCAGGCTGCGCCGGTGAAGGCGCAGCCCGCTGATTAGCTGCAAATGCGCGCCACGGCGCGCGCGAATCGCGCCAGCCCCTCTTTCACATCCTGTTCAGGGATGATCAGCGACGGCGTGAAACGCACCACGTCCGGTCCGGCGATCAGCGCGATGACGCCTTCTTCGTTGGCCAGTTGGGTGATCTGCTTCGCTTTGCCGGCATAGTCTTTCTTCAGTTGGCAGCCGATCAGCAAACCGCCGCCGCGAATCTCGGCGAAGATCGGATACTGGCGGTTAATGTCGTTCAACCCATCGATAAACCACTGGTGCCGCTGTTTGACGCCTGCCAGCACTTCCGGGGTGTTGATGATGGAGAACACCTCTCCCGCCACCGCCGTCGCCAGCGGGTTGCCGCCGTAGGTGGTGCCGTGGGTGCCGACGCCCAGCGTTTTCGCCAGGGCGTCGGTGGTCAGCATGGCGCCGATCGGGAAGCCGCCGCCCAGCGCTTTGGCGGTGGTCAGCACGTCCGGCACCACGCCGTACTGCATGTAGGCATACAGGTGGCCGGTGCGGCCGACGCCGGTCTGCACTTCGTCGAAGATCAGCAGCGCGTTATGGCGATCGCACAGCTCGCGCAACCCCTGCAGGAAGCTGGCCTCCGCCGGCAGCACGCCGCCTTCACCCTGGATAGGCTCGACGATCACCGCGCAGGTACGATCGTTGATTAGCTCGGCCGCCGCCGCCAGATCGTTATACGGCGTGTGGGTGATGCCGCCCGGCAGCGGCGCAAAGTCCTGCGAATACTTCGGCTGACCGCCGGCGGAGACGGTGAACAGCGTGCGGCCGTGGAATGCGTTGTTGAAGGCCACGATCTGATCTTTGCCGGCGCCGTACTGGTCGTGCGCGTGTTTGCGCGCCAGCTTCAGCGCCGCTTCATTGGCTTCGGCGCCCGAGTTACAGAAAAACACCTTGTCGGCGAAGGTGGCGTCGATCAGCTTTTTGGCCAGACGCAGCACCGGTTCGTTGGTATAGCCATTGCCCAGATGCCACAGTTTGCCCGCCTGCTCCACCAGCGCCGCCTTGACCGCCGGGTGCGCATGGCCCAACGCGTTAACCGCGATGCCGCCGGCGAAATCGATGTAAGACTTACCCTGTTGATCCCACACCTGCGAGCCTTCTCCCCGCACCAGAATAAAATCGGCAGGGGCATAAACCGGGACCATCCAGTCATCGAAAGACTGGCGGGTAACTGCGATTGGCTGTTCCATAGTGACCTCATAATCTCAGCAAAGGCTGAATTTTGACTGTAAGGGCCGCTCAAGCCCGGCTAGGCCGCCACAATGCAAAAAAAACGCTGTTCAAAACCGACTTTCCCCGCGGAGAAAATGCTGCCTTTCACCGCTGATTTAGAAACAAATCTGTTACATAAAATCGGTTTTTCACTATTTATGGCGTATATCCGGTCCCTGAGCGGGGAGTAAATGTTAACGAGCAGTTAAAATACATGTCGTTTGATAAAGAGTGTAGAGCAGCTATCGTGCCAAAACGGGATTTTTGCCGGATTTTGCTATTTTTTACGTTAAAACAACAGCTTATAATGAATATCTATTCATTTTTTATGCATTGATAATGCATAAATTAAAAAATAAGGCCTACAATCATCATTTCCCGCGAAATCCTATTCAATTACGAAAAACTTCAGGATTTCTGATCGGGCTCGCAAAAATAGTTTCATCCGATTTGCTCGTCATCACACTTTTTGCCCCAATCCGGTGCAGCGGTGTGCCAGGATCGTGCAATGCGGCGGCGAAGCGCCTATGCCCGACTGCCGCGGCTCTCGCTTTATGCGCCAACGACTACACTGTGATTCTGATCGCACCTTTTCTTCTTCCGCGCACAAGGAGTCACCATGTCCAAGAAAACCGTCGACCTCGGTCGGCCGCTCCCCCTGCATGACATCCGTACCTTTCTCGACGCGCTGAATGCCGCCGGCGGCAAACCCATGGAACACATGAAGCCCAAAGAGGCACGCAGGGTTTTGGAAGACGCGCAGCGCAGCGCCGAGGTGCCGCTGCGTGAGGTCGAGATCAGCGAGAAAAGCATTCATGTAGAGGGGCAGGATATTTTGCTGCAGCTGGTGCGGCCGGCCAGGGTCAAGGAAAAGCTGCCGGTCTTCATGTTCTTTCACGGCGGTGGTTGGGTGCTGGGCGATTTCCCCACCCACGAACGCCTGGTACGCGATCTGGTGCACAGCTCCGGGGCGGCGGCAGTGTTCGTCAACTACCCCCGTTCGCCCGAAGCGCGATACCCTGAGGCGATCAACCTGGCTTACGCCGCCACGGAATGGGTGGCCGAGTACGGTGAAAAGATCAACGTCGACGGCTCACGGCTGGCGGTGGTCGGCAACAGCGTCGGCGGCAACATGGCGGCGGTGGTCAGCCTGATGGCCAAAGAGAAAGGCATACCGGCGCTGCGTTGCCAGATCCTGCTGTGGCCCGTCACGCACGCCCAGTTTGATACCGACTCCTATCATCAGTTCGCCGAAGGCCATTTCCTGACCCGCAACATGATGAAGTGGTTTTGGGACAGCTATGCGCCCGATAAGGCGCAGCGCAAGGAAATCTACGCCTCGCCGCTCAACGCCACGGTGGAACAGCTGCAGGGGTTGCCGCCGGCGCTGGTGCAGACCGCCGAGCTGGACGTGTTGCGCGATGAGGGCGAGGCCTACGCGCGCCTGCTCGACGCCGCCGGGGTCGAGGTCACTTCCACCCGCTACAACGGATTGATCCACGACTACGGTCTGTTGAACCCGCTCGCCCATGTCCCGGCGGTGCATTCGGCGATCCACCAGGCCGGGCGCGCGCTGAAGCATTACCTGTCCTGATGCTAACCGACAAGGTGACAGGCCACCTGATGGCCGGGCGCCACGCTGCGCAGGTGCGGCGCCTGTTCACGGCACTGCGCCGTAGCCTGCGGGCAGCGAGGGTGGAAACGGCAGCCGCGCGGCGGGTTGGCGGGATTGGGCGGTTCACCGCTTGCCACCTGCGTCGGTAAGCGTTGCGTATCCAGCGTCGGCACCGCCGCCAACAGGGCCTGCGTATAGGGATGCAGCGGTTGGCGAAACAGCGCATCGCGGTCGGCGCTCTCGACAATCTGCCCCAGATACATCACCGCCACGTCCTGGCACAGATGCTCCACCACACCGAGATCGTGCGAAATAAACAGCAGCGTCACCCCCTGCCGTTCCTGCAAATCGGAAAACAGATTGATGATCTGCGCCTGAATCGACACGTCGAGCGCCGATATCGGTTCGTCGGCGACGATAAACTCCGGCTGCAGGATCAGCGCGCGCGCGATGCCGATGCGCTGCCGCTGGCCGCCGGAAAACTCATGCGGAAACCGCCCGTAATGCTGTGGAGACAGCCCGCAGATCGCCAGAGTGTCGAGCACCCGCTCGCGCAGTTCCGCCTTACTCGCCAGACCGTGCTGCAACAGCGCTTCGCCGATGGCGTCGCCCACGCGCAGGCGCGGATTCAGCGAACTGTACGGGTCCTGAAACACCAGCTGCATTTTCGGCCGCAGCGCGCGCAGCGCCTCTTTGCTCAGGCTATCCAGCGCCTGCCCGTTAAACCGCACCTCGCCGGCGGTTTTGTCGTGCAGGCCGAGCAACGTGCGGCCGACGGTGGTTTTACCGCTGCCGGACTCGCCCACCAGCCCGAAAATGCGGCCCTTGCGAATGCTGAAGCTGACGTCGTCCACCGCCTTCAACTGGCCGGTGGTACGCCCGAACAGCCCGTCGCGCAGCGGGAAATATTTCTTCAATCCCTTCACTTCCACCAAAGGTTCAGTCGACATGCGGGCGCCCTCCGGCGTTGAGAAAACAGGCGGACTGGCGCTGCCGGGAGCCGTACAGCGGCGGAATGCCGTCGCGGCAGCGCGCGGTGGCCTGCGCGCAGCGTTCGGCGAAAGCGCAATGCTCAGGCAGCCGCGCCAGATCCGGTACCTGGCCGGGAATGGAATATAAGCGATGACGCCGCTGCCCCGGCGACGGCCGCGAGGCGATCAGCCCCTGCGTGTAGGGATGCTGCGGTTCGGCCAACACTTCCCGCGTCGTTCCCTGTTCGACAACGCGCCCGGCGTACATCACCGCCAGCCGATCCGCCATTTGGGCGATCACCCCAAGATCGTGGGTGATCAAGATCATCGCCATATTGTGTCGCCGGCTCTGTTCGCGCAGCAGCGCCAGGATCTGCGCCTGTACCGTAACGTCGAGCGCCGTGGTCGGCTCATCGGCGATCAACAGCGCCGGGCGGCACCCGATCGCCATGGCGATCATCACGCGCTGCAGCATGCCGCCGGACAGTTGATGCGGATAGCAGCCCATCAGCGCCTCCGCACGCGCCAGCCCCACTTCCGCCAGCAACTGAATCGCCTGCCGCCAGGCCGTTTTCGGCGACAGCAGCCGGTGACGTATCAGCGGCTCCACCAGCTGTTCGCCGAGCGTCAGCACCGGATTGAGCGCGCTCATCGGTTCCTGAAAGATCATCGCCAACCGGTTGCCGCGCAGATCCGCCATGTTTGATGCCCGCAGCGACAGCAGGTTTTGCCCTTCGAAGCGGATTTCACCGCCGTCTACCTGCGCCAGCGGCTGCGGCAACAGCCCCATCAACGCCATGGCGGTCACGCTTTTGCCGCAACCCGATTCGCCGACGATCCCCAGCGTTTGCCCGGCATGCAGTTCAAGGCTAACCTGCTGCACCGCCCGCACCGGCCCTTGCTCCCCCTGAAACGACACCGACAATCGATCGAACGCCAGCAGCGGTTGACTCATCGTTTTACCCCGTTCATTTTCGGATCGAGCGCGTCCCGCAGGCCGTCGCCCAAAATATTGATCGCCACCACGGTGACGAAGATCGCCAGCCCCGGCGGCATCCACAGCCAGGGGCGGCGCTGAAAATCGATCAGGCTATTGGCAGCGTCCATCATGTTGCCCCACGACGGCGTCGGCGGCACCACACCCAGCCCGAGGTAGCTCAGCGCCGATTCGCTGAGGATGGCATTGGCCACCGCCATGGTGGCCACCACCACCAGAATCGGCACGGTGTTGGGCAGCAGATGACCAAACAGCCGCCGCCGGGTGGAGAGCCCCAGCACTTCGGTGGCCAGCATGAAATCCCGTTCGCGCAGCGACAGGATCTGGCCGCGCACCAGCCGCGCCAATGACGGCCAACCCAGCAGGCTCAGCATGATCATCACCATGTAGATGCGGTAGTCAGGCGAGACGTCGAGCTCGGTCAGCATCGCCCCCATGATGATCAGCAGCGGCAGGCCGGGGATGGTCATCAGCAGATCGGCGAAACGCATGATCAGCCGATCCGCCACGCCCCCCAGATAACCGGCGAGCGCTCCCAGCACATAGCCCAGCGTCACCGACAACAGCATCGACACCAGGCCGATAGTCAGCGATATTCGCCCCGCCAGCAGCAGCCGGGTGCAGATATCGCGGCCGAGAAAGTCGGTGCCCAACCAGTGCGCACCGCTCGGTGCCTGGTTGATATTCAGCATATCGCCGGCGTCGTCGCGCCACGGCGACAGCGGCGGCCCAATCAGGCACAGCAACGCCAGCAGCACCAGCAACGCCAGCGAAATCATCGCCGGCCGGTGGCGGCGCAGACGTCGCCAGGCCTGCGCGGCGGGCGGCGGCGACAGCTGAGCCAGCACCGGCAGCTGCGCCTGTCGCCAGCGGCGACGGCGGCCGAAAAACAGCGTAACCAACATCGTATTACCTCAAGCGAATGCGCGGATCGGCGTAGGCGTACAGAATGTCCGCCAGCAGGTTGCCGAGAATGGTCAAGGCGGCCAGAAACAGCGTAAACCCCATCAATACCGGGTAGTCGCGCGCCGCCAGCGAATCGATATGAATATGCCCGGCCCCCGGCCAGTTGAAGATTTTTTCGGTGATCAGCGCGCCGGAGAACAATCCCGGCAGCTCGAACCCCAGCAGGGTGATGATCGGCAACAGCGCATTGCGCAGCGCGTGTTTGAGGATCACCGTTTTCTCCCTGAGCCCCTTGGCGCGCGCGGTGCG
Source organism: Serratia sp. YC16 (assembly GCF_009707615.1). Taxonomy (NCBI): domain Bacteria; kingdom Pseudomonadati; phylum Pseudomonadota; class Gammaproteobacteria; order Enterobacterales; family Yersiniaceae; genus Serratia; species Serratia sp. YC16. The sequence goes on from NZ_WLYN01000001.1 coordinate 791,055, forward strand.
GATATAGTCCATGCGGATCACCTCCAGCATGCTGGCGCGGAAATAGCGCGTCAGGCTGCCGGCCTGCAGCATCACCAGCGCCAGCACCGGCAACAGCAGATGTGCCGCCACCTCCAGCGCCCAGGCCAGCCCGCTCGCCTCACTGCCGGTGCGCAACATGCCGCCCGCCGGCAGCCAGTGCAGATCGACGGCGAACCATTTGATCAGCAACAGGCAAAGAAAAAAGGTCGGAAACGACATGGCGGCGAACACCGCCACGGTGATCAGATGATCGAACAGCGAATAGGGTTTCATCGCCGAGACCACCCCCACCGCCAGCGCGATGCCCCAATACAGCACCATCGCCACCGCCGCCAGCAGGAACGAATTCCAGATGTATTGATTCAGCAGCGTGCTGACCGGGATCTGGTACTGCAGCGAAAAGCCGAGGTCGCCCTGCAGCAATCGGCCAAGCCAGTGCAGGTAACGGCTGAACAGCGGCTGATCCAACCCGTACAGCGTCCGCAGCTCGGCGGCGCGTTGCGCGGTCAGGTTGATGTTGCCATCGATAAAGTCGCCGGGCGCCAGGGCGAAGATGCAAAAAATCAGCAATGAAGCCAACAGCAGCATCGGGATAGTCTGCAACAGACGGCGCAGGATAAAGTTTCTCATTGCGGTTTCCATCGCCGCCGCCCGAAGTGGCGCAGCGGCTTCAGGGCGTTACGGCGCCGGTTTGACGTTCGGCAGGCTGCCGACCAAGCCGTTGTAGATATCCGGTTTAAAGCCGGTGACGCGCGCGCTGCTGGCGCTCAAGATTTCGCGATTGCCCAGCAAGATCACCGGCGGATCGTCCGCCAACACCTGATACAGCTGATGGTACAGCGGTTTGCGCTGCGCGATGTCCAGCGTGGCGTTGGCCCTGGCGATCAGTGCATCCACCTGCGGGTTGTGATACCCGGTCTGGCTCTCGCGGCTGATGAAATCGCGCACGCCGTCGTGCGGATCGTTCAACGTACTGGTGCTGAGGGACGCCAGGTCATAATTGCCCGCCTTGCGCTGCGCCAGCAGCGCGTTGAAATCCAATACCTGCGGTTTCAGCACCACGCCGAGCCGGCGGTAGTTGTCCTTGGCGATCGGCACCAACGCATCGTTGATCAGTTTTTTGGTCACCAACAGCGTCAGCTCCAGCTTTTTACCGTCTTTTTGCCGAATGCCATCCGCCCCCACTCGCCAACCGGCCTCGTCCAACAGCTTACCGGCCTTATCGAGATCGTAAGCGTAGGGATTGATGCCGTTCGCGTCATAGGCCCAAGAGATCGGCGAGATTGGCTGGTTGGCGACCTTGCCGTACCCCTGGTATACCACGGCGATCAGCCTCTGCCGATCCAGACCGTAGATCAGCGCCTGGCGCACCCGTTTGTCCTGCAGCGCCGGGCGCCGGAGGTTGAAGTCGACGCGGCTGTAATCGCTCGAACTGTAGAGGTTGATATTGGCGAAGCCGAGCAGCTTCAGCTGTTCGATATCGTCAGGCTTGGCGGTAAAGGCGTCGTAGTCGGTCTCGCCGGTCTGGAACAGCTGGAAGTTGGTAGCCGGGTTGGTCACGCGATAGATAAAGCGCGCCATCGGCGGCGGGCCAAGGTAGAAGTTCGGGTTGGCGTGGAAGCGAATCTCTTGCCCCGGCACATACCTGTCGTAAATGTAGGGGCCGTTGCCGAGCGGCTTGCCGTTGAAGGCGCGCACGCCGTCGAGCTTGCCGCGCTGATAGTCTTTGCCGTAGTAAGCACGAGACAGCACCGGCCCGCCGATCAATTGTAAGGTGGTCGCGCCCGGTTGCGTGGTGACGATCTGAATGGTGCGATCGTCGATCACCTTCAGCCCGCTGATGCTGGCCGCGGTGCCGTTTTTATAGTCGGCGCCGCCCTGAATGTGAGCCGGCGTGATATCGGTATCGCCGTCATAGGCCGGGTCGTGCAGCAGCGTCAGGGTAAAGGCGATATCGTCGGCCTTCAACGGCGAACCGTCGCTGTAGACCAGGTTCGGCCGCAGCTTGATGGTGTAGGTCAAATTATCGGGGCTGACCTGCCAGGACTCAGCCAGGCGTCCTTCCGGCTTGCCCTGGCTGTCCAGGCCGATCAGGCGGCTGAAGATCACGTCGGTCACGTTTTCGTCCCAGCCGTTGGTGAACAGATACGGGTTGAAAATCCCCTGCGGCTCCGAGATGCCCGCCACAACGGTGTCTTTGCGCAGTTTGGCGGCGGCCGGCACCCGAGCGGCGTCGCTGGCCGGCGTGATGCCTTCGGCCAGCGTTTCCGCCTGAACGCCGGCGCTCAGCCCCAGCGCGCAGACCAACGCCAGCGGCGTCAGCCGATAACGCAACAGTTTGTTTAGTCTATTTTTTATTCCACTCACCCACTGCCCCTCGTCTTCCCGTTGATAAAAATGTGACAAAATTTATCGCAGAGTAATGGGCGGCTGGAGGGCTGTCTAACAACGAAACCGGCATTCCATTGCCGAAAAAAGCATTATGAATTTTTCTGGGGCGAACCGTCGTGCCAAACGCGGTTCAACCGGTCGCCGCCAGCCCCCGGATAAGTTTGGCTAAGGTTTTTATCGCCTCTTCAAACCGGTCGTTCCATTCAAACGAGGCGTTGAGACGGAAGCAGTGATTGAAATGGTCGCCAGTGGTGAACATGCGCCCCGGCGCGATGCTGATACCCCGAGAAAGAGCGCGCCGGTACAGTTCCATCGACGACAGCGCCGGATCCAGCTCCAGCCACAGAAAATAACCGCCGTCAGGCTGGCTGACTTTCACCGTCGGCGGAAAATGGTGGGCGATCGCCTGACGCATGGCGCTTTGGCGCTGAGCCAGCAGGCGACGCAACCGCCGCAGGTGGGTATCGTAGCCGCCGTGCAACAGATAATCCGCCAGCGCCATCTGGGTCGGCACGCTAGTGGAAACGGTGCTCATCAGTTGCAAACGCTGGATCTGTTGCGCGTAACGCCCCGCCGCCACCCAGCCAACGCGAAAGCCTGGCGCCAAACATTTGGAAAACGACGAACAGTGCAGGATCTGGCCACCGCTGTCGAGCGCCTTGGCCGGCAGCGGCCGTTCGGCGCTGAAATAGAGTTCCCCGTAGACATCGTCTTCGATCAGCGAGATCTGCCGCTCGCGCAGCAGCGCCACCAGACGCTGTTTGTTGGCCTCCGGCAAGGTGGCGCCCTGCGGGTTTTGGAAATGGGTCATCAGCCAGCAGGCCTTGATCGGATACTGTTCCACCGCCTGCTGCAACGCATCCAGATCTATGCCGTCCTGCGGATGGGTGGCGATCGCCACCGCCTTCAGTCGCAACCGCTCCAGCGCCTGCAGCGCGCCGTAAAACGCCGGCGACTCGATCGCCACATAGTCACCCGGCTGGGTCACCGCCTGCAGACTGAGACTGAGCGACTCCATCGCCCCGGCGGTGATGACGATCTCGTCCGGCGCCACCTGCATGCCGCTCAGCGCATAACGCTGGGCGATATGCCGCCGCAGCGCGTCGTTGCCCGGCGGCAGGTTGGCCAGCGAGCTGTGCGGCGTGAACTTGCGCGCCACGCTGCTCAGCGCCCGCGCCAGCTTCGGCTGCGCGAACAGCGTGGCGTCGGGAAACGCCGAACCGAAAGGCACGATGTCCGGGTCCTTGCAGGCCTGCAGCACGTCGAAGATAAAGGCGTTGATGTCCACCTGCTCGCTCAGCACCAGCTTCTCGCCGCGCGAAGGCTGCGGCAACGGCTGCGGGCGCGCCGCCACATAATAGCCCGACTGCGGCCGGGCGACGATCCATCCCTGGCTCTCCAACAGCTGGTAAGACTGCACCACCGTCATCAGGCTCAGCCCGGCGCGTTTGCCGCTTTCGCGCAGCGAAGGCAGCTTGTCGCCCGCCCGCCACACCCGGTTCTGGATCTGTTCTCTAATCTGCTGCGCAAGCTGTTCGTATCGGGTCATAGCTCTTAACTGTTATATAAAAAAGTAAAATAACTGTCACTATTATAGTCACTGTACTTCGTGATTAACTTCACGCCAAGCTTTTCACATAAAAATGACAGCTATACTCAAGAGGTTAATTTATGTTCAACCCTAGGAGGCGCCATGCTGGGTCTTGATGCACTGGAACTCGCCAGAATACAGTTCGCCTTCACCGTGTCTTTCCATATCATCTTCCCCGCCATCACCATCGGTTTAGCCAGCTATCTGGCGGTGCTGGAGGGATTATGGTTGAAAACGCACAATGAAGCCTATCGTGAGCTTTACCATTTCTGGTCAAAGATTTTCGCCGTTAACTTCGGCATGGGCGTGGTTTCCGGGTTGGTGATGGCCTACCAGTTCGGCACCAACTGGAGCTTCTTCTCCGAGTTCGCCGGCAGCATTACCGGGCCGCTGCTGACCTACGAAGTACTGACCGCCTTCTTCCTCGAAGCCGGTTTCCTCGGTGTGATGCTGTTCGGCTGGAACCGCGTCGGCCCAGGGCTGCACTTCTTCGCTACCTGTATGGTGGCACTCGGCACGCTGATCTCCACCTTCTGGATCCTGGCCTCCAACAGCTGGATGCAAACCCCGCAGGGACACGAAATCATCAACGGCCAGGTGGTGCCGGTCGACTGGCTGAAGGTGATCTTCAACCCGTCCTTCCCGTATCGCCTGCTGCACATGTCCACCGCCGCCTTCCTCTCCTCGGCGTTCTTCGTCGGCGCTTCCGCCGCCTGGCACCTGCTGCGCGGCCGCGATACGCCGGCGATGCGCAAGATGCTGTCGATGGCGATGTGGATGGCGCTGATCGTCGCGCCGGTGCAGGCGCTGATCGGCGATGCGCACGGCCTGAATACGCTGAAACACCAGCCGGCGAAGATCGCCGCCATCGAAGGCCACTGGGAAAACCCGCCGGGCGAAGCTACGCCGCTGATCCTGGTCGGTTGGCCGGACATGCAGCGTGAAGAGACTCGCTTCAAGCTGGAGGTGCCTTATCTCGGCAGCCTGATCCTGACGCACAGCCTGACCGAGCAAGTGCCGGCGCTCAAATCCTTCCCGCCGGAAGATCGCCCCAACTCCACCGTGGTGTTCTGGTCGTTCCGCATCATGGTCGGGCTGGGCATGCTGATGATTCTGGCCGGGGTGTGGAGCCTGTGGCTGCGCTGGCGCGGCGGGCTGTATCAGTCGCGTCCGTTCCTGTACTTCATTCTGTGGATGGGCCCGTCCGGGCTGCTGGCGCTGCTCGCGGGTTGGTTCACCACCGAGATCGGCCGCCAGCCCTGGGTGGTGTATGGCCTGCTGCGCACCAAGGATGCGGTCTCCGCGCACGGCGATCTGCACATGAGCATCAGCCTGCTGGCGTTCATCATCGTCTACTGTTCGGTGTTCGGCGTGGGTTACTCCTACATGATGCGCCTGATCCGCAAAGGGCCGCAGCCGCATGAGCACCAAGAAGACAATACCGAGGGCCGCCCGGCGCGTCCGCTGTCCGCGGTCAACGACACTCTGGATGACAGGAGCTGAACATGGGCATCGATCTTCCGCTGATTTGGTTTGTGATCATCGTGTTCAGCACCATGATGTACGTGGTGATGGACGGTTTCGATTTGGGCATCGGCATCCTGTTTCCATGGGTGAAAGCGAGCGACGACCGCGATCTGATGATGAACACCGTCGCCCCGGTGTGGGACGGCAATGAGACCTGGCTGGTGCTGGGCGGCGCGGCGCTGTTCGGCGCCTTCCCGCTGGCCTACTCGGTGATCCTCGATGCGCTGGCGATCCCGCTGACGCTGATGCTGATCGGGCTGATTTTCCGCGGCGTGGCCTTCGAGTTTCGCTTCAAGGCAACACCGGAGAAGCGCCATATCTGGGACAAGGCGTTCATCTGGGGCTCACTGTTCGCCACCTTCAGCCAGGGGGTGGTGGTGGGCGCCGTGATCAACGGCTTCCCGGTCGAGGGGCGCACCTACGCCGGCGGCGCGCTGGACTGGCTGACGCCGTTCGCACTGTTCTGCGGGCTGGGGCTGGTGGTGACCTACGCCCTGCTCGGTTGCACCTGGCTGGTGATGAAAACCGCCGGTGATCTGCAGGCGCGCATGTATCACCTGGCGACGCCGCTGCTGGCGATCCTGTTGTTGGTGCTGGCTGCGGTCAGTATCTGGACGCCGATCGCCCATCCGGAAATCGCCGCCCGCTGGTTTACCTTGCCGAACCTGTTCTGGCTGCTGCCGGTGCCGGTGCTGGTGCTGCTCTGCGCCTGGGGAATTCAACGCGGGGTGAAACGCGGCGCGCACTACTCGCCGTTCATGCTGACGCTGCTGCTGGTGTTCCTCGGCCTGAGCGGGCTCGGCATCAGCATCTGGCCGCACCTGATCCCGCCGGCCATCAGCCTGTGGGACGCCGCCGCACCGCCGCAGAGCCTTGGGTTTATGCTGGTAGGCGCGCTGTTTATCATCCCGATCATTCTGGTCTACACCTTCTGGAGCTACTACGTGTTCCGCGGCAAGATCAGCCATGAACACGGCTATCACTGAGGAGGGAGGACGCTATGCAAGATAAAACGGCCGCAGCCGCCCCGGCGCCCTGGTGGAAACGCATCGGTTGGCTGGTGATCATCTGGAGCGCCAGCGTGCTGGGGCTGTTCGTGGTCGCCTCACTGTTCCGCTTGCTGATGACCGCGGCGGGCATGAAGTCGCATTAACGCGGCGCCTTATCTGGCCGCGCTGTTGGGAAAGTAGAAAGAGACCACCAGCGTGACCAGCGGCAAGGCACCGATCTTCACCAGCTCGAACACCTGGCTCAGCGCTTCATTTTTCTCCCAATATCCTCGTCATACTTGAAGTTGCTTCTGTGTTGGCTGCAAGCGTTCACCCCGGTCACTTACCTGTGTAAGCTCCCGGGGATGAGCGCTCTTGCCGTCGGGAAGCAACTCCAATTATTTAGAGGAACGGCGTGGGCGGCGAATACGCCCACGCTGACCGCAAATATCCCGCACAGCACCTGACGCGCCAGGCGCAGCCGCTCCATTTCGTCGAAGACCAGCGAAGGATCCAAATACAACCTTTCAGCATCGAGCTGCGGGCGCTCATTTTGCGGCTTCATGGAAAAATCCCCACCACCACGGCGACGGCCTCCAGCCCCTCGTCGCTTTCACGCACGATACCGAGGCGGGAACCATCCTGTTTCATCCACTCACGGTCGGCAATCGTCATTAAAGCAAACGCCAGCCGTATGACGTCAGTTTTGGCCATCCCGTGACGCCGGGCGATATCGTTCAAACTGTCGTCGATTTCATTGGATAACCGAATAGGTAAACTCCGCATACCCCACCTCCTGTGGCCGTTGATTCACAGGGAGAAAGTCTACTGGAAGGGCAAATATCGTTCAATTAGTGAACTGCGTAACGTCTCGCATAAGCCGCATGCAACGCTAGTGCGGCTTGCGTCCCATCGCGCTGAGGAAGCGTTGCTGCAGACGCAACAGTTCCTCCAACTCAAGCAGCCGGTAGTCGATGCCGAAACGCGGCGCCACCTCGCCGATAATGCGGCTCAGCGCCGGGTAATGGCGGTGGCTCCAATGCGGGAACAGATGATGCGTCAAATGCAGGTTCGCCCCGCCGAACCAGTAGCCCAGCCAGCGCGGCCGGGTCAACCAGTCGAAGGTAGTGGCGAACACATGATGATACCAGCCGTGCGGCATCGCGCCCTGCGCCGGCGCCTGGTAAAAGTTGGCCTTGGCCCAGTGGGTGCCGATGATCAACATCACGAACAGCAATGAAGAAAGCATCTGGCTCAGCAAATAGACCAGCAGGATTTGCCCGATGCCGATGGCCGGCGGCAGCAGCCAGCACGGGATCGCCAGCGCCAGCAGCAGGTGCGCCGCCTTCCCCGCCAGAAAAGCGCTCCAGCCACGCACGCCCTGCTGCGCCATGCGGGCCGCCACGCGAGTGCGGCCCGCCCGGTCCAGCCAGTCGAACAGCCAGATGTAGTACGGGAACGTCAGCGCCGCCACCAGCGGCCAATAGTAACGCTGTGCGCGCATAAAGGGCCGCCAACGCTGGAACGGCGTTTGCCGCAGCACGCCGTTGGCGTCGATGTCGGGGTCGTAATGTTCGATATTGTTATGGGCATGGTGGAACAACACATGCCGCACGCGCCAGCAGTCAGGATCCAGCCCCAGCGGCACGCTCACCAGGGCGTTCAGCCAGCGGTTGGCCCAGGGCCGACGGAAAAACGCGTTGTGTGAGGCGTCGTGCACCACATTGACCGTCAGGAACATGCCGATAAAGATAAAACCGAAGTAACAGGCGAAAAACGCCCAGCCGTTCTGCTGCTGCAGGCTCAGCCCGTAACACAGAGCGCACAGCGCCAGCAGCAGCGCCACCTTCGCCAGCATGCCGCCGTCGGCGAAGCGGTGGTCGCCGTTGGTCGCCAGATAATGCTGAGCGGCCTGCATCAGCGCGCGATGCAACCCGCTGTCGTCGCGCCGATAGGCTAACGGTCGCAGCGCTTTCATCGCTGCCCCATGCGACGCAGGAAACGCTGTTGCTGCGCCAGCAGTTCGCGATAGCCGATGCAGCGGTACGCCATGTCGTGCCGCTGCGCCACCTCCGCCACCGCAGCGGCCAGCGCCGGGTAATGGCGGTGATTCCAGCCGGGGAACAGGTGATGCGTCAGGTGATAGTTCAAGCCGCCGGTCAGGTGCTCCAGCCAGCGCGGCTCGGGCTGCCAGTCGCAGGCGGTGGCAAAATTGTGCCGGTACCAGCCGTGCGGCATGGTCTCGCCCGTCGGCGCCGGGTAAAACTCGGCCTGCGCCCAGTGGGTGCCCAACAGCAGGAACACCACCAGCAGCGAGGCGCACATCTGGCTGAGCACGTAGGCCAGCAACACCCATCCCCAACCGATGCCGTGCAAATGACACAGGATCAGCGGCACAATCAGCACCAGCGCCAGATGGGCCAGCTTGCACAGCACGAACAGCGCCCAACCGCCGCGCCCGGCCAGCACGCGTTTTTCCCGCAGCGGCGTTTTATCGAGCCGATCGGACCAATCGAAAATCCAGGCGATGTAGGGCAACGAGAGCGCGGCGATCAGCGGCCAGTAAAGATGTTGATAGCGCATATGGGGCCGCCAGCGCTGGAACGGCGTCTGGCGGAAAAAGCCGTTCTCTTCGGTGTCCAGATCGTAGTGTTCGACGTTGGCGTAAACATGGTGGTAATCCACGTGCCGGGTGCGCCAATAGTCCGGATCGACGCCCAGCGGCAATGTCACCAACCGACCCACCAGGCGATTGGCCCAGGGCGCGCGCAGGAAAGCGTTGTGCGAAGCATCGTGATTGACGTTGACGTTGAGCAGCATGCCCATGGTCACGAACAGGAAATAACAGAGGAAAAACGCCCAGGGCTGATGCTGCAGCAGGCTCAGCGCGTAAAAACCGATGCACAACGCCATCAGCAGCGCGGCCTTGGCCAATCGCGCCGCATCGGCATAGCGATGATCGCCCGCCAGGCAAGCATGCGCCGCACGTTTGAGATCGCGGTGGAATGCCTGTTCGCCATCGGCGGGAAAACTCAGCGGCGGCAGTGATTCAACCATGCGGCTCCTCCACGGCGACCGACGCGGCCATGCGCCCCCAGCCCAGCGCGACACACAGGGCATGCAGCGCCACGGCGGCCATGGCGATATGCCAATAGCGCTGCGGCCAGCCGAGATAGCCGATAAACAGCAGCGGCATACCTACTGCGATCAACAACCAAAGCGCGCTCGCCCACGGCCGCCCTTCCGTCATGCCGCCCAATGCCACCGATCCCAACGCCAGCAACGCCAGCAGCGCCATTTGCGGCCAGCTGACGTCAGCGTAGCCATAGCCGTATTGGTAGACGTAACCGACCACCAATGAGAACAACAGCATGGCGCCGCTGAATACGCTGAACGCCGAACGGCGGTCGCGCGGCCGCCCGGGCGTCGGGCGCCAACCCAGCCGTAAATAACGCAGGAACGGCAGATTGCTCGCCCAGAACGGGTTGGCGGATGGCCTGTCGCCGCTGACGCCATAGCTGAACGGCGTGGTCGGCAGTGCCGGGCAGAAGGTGCCGAACAGCTTGTCCCAGAAGATAAAGCTGCCGCCGAAATTCTTATTGGAATACGCCATGTCCTTGACGTGGTGCACCCGGTGGTGCGCGGGCGTGACCAGAATGTTTTCCAGCACGCCGAGCTTCGGCGTCAGCGCGTTGTGATTAAACAGCTGGATGCTGTAATGAAAAATCGACACCGTGACGAATACCGACAGCGGCACGCCCGCCAGCGCCAGCAGCAAAAAGAACGGGATCGACGTCAACGACGAATACCAGGAGTTGCGCACCCCCAACGACAGATTGAAATGCTCGCCCTGATGGTGCACCACGTGCACCGCCCACAGCAGCCGGAAACGGTGGTGCAGACGGTGCAGCCAGTAGAAACCGAAGTCCCACGCCAGCAAAGCGAACAGCCACATCAACAGCGGCGGCCAGGCGTCCAATAGCCCCAGACTGAAATGTGCGGCCACGTAGCCGTAGCAGGTAATTTCCAGGCCGCGGAACAGCCACAGCATGATATGGCCGGAGTTCAGGTTGAACACCAGATCGTGCCAGTTAACCGGTTCACGGCGCCCCCACTGCAACGCCACCGCCTCGGCCACCACGATGAACAGCATGAACACTATCGGCAACGCCAGATCGCTCATCCCATTTCTCCTTTAACCACGCGCCCACGCAGGGTCTGCATGCGCAGAGCCAACCAGCCGGCGAACAGCGCCAACAGCGCGCCGCCGGCCAGATCGACAAACAAATGGCGGCGCAGTTGCAGAATGGAGAACGCGATCGCCACGCCCCACAGCATCCACAGCGCCGTGCGCATTTTGCGCTCGCCGTCGCTCAGCGCCCACACCGCCAATACCGTCAACGCCATGTGCAACGAAGGCAAACAGTTTTGCGGCGAATCCACCTGGGTTAACGCCGCCAGCAGCTGCGCGCTGATCCCAACGCCATCGTTCTGCGGATAGGCCATGGTGGTCGGCCACAACAGATAAACCGCACCGGCGCCCAACGCGGTGAGCTGCATCGCCAGCGTCAGCCATTTTATCCGCTGCAGTGGCGCCAACAGATAGCCTGCCGGGACGATGAGGAAGAACGACAGATAAAGCCAGATGGCCGAGGGGCTGAACGGGATCGCCCGGTCAAGCGCCGACGGCGGCAACAGCGTTCCCGCCCCCTGCAAGCGATCGGTCAGGTTATACACGATGCCAACCGTCCCCCAGCCCAGCAGCATCTGCCACAGCCTGAACAGTGCGTTTTTCATGTCTCCTCCGCCCGGCGCACAATGCGCCGCCGTTTGCGGTCGAACTGCGGCAGCACCGCCTGCGCCGTCAACCGCCATTCCAGCCATTCGGTGGCGATGCCCTGGCGAGCGAACAGCGCGTTCAACTGCGCCTGGCAGTGCACCAATTCAGCCTGGCTGCAATCGGCGATCAGCTCCAGTCGCCGTTCGCCATGCTGGATCAGCCGGTAATCGCTGGTTAACGGCAGCGCATTGGCGATCGTCCGGCTGCAGGCATCGGCGAACACCGCCTGCGGTTGCCGCTGCGTATCGGGCAGCATCAGCTGATCGTCACGCCGCCCCTCGATGCGGGCGATCGCCCGCGTCGGTTGCCCGCACGGACAGGGCTCCTTGCGCAGCACCAGCACATCGTCCAGCCGATAGCGCACGATAGGCTGGGTACGGCGGGTAAAGTCGGTGATCAGCGGCGTGAAACGCAATTCGTCGATCCACTGCGGTTCAATATGCAAGAACTCTTCGTTCAGATGCAACGTACCGTGCGCGCAGGTGGCGGCGAGGAAACCTTCGGTAGCCTGATACACTTCGCCGACCGCCGGAAATACCTGCAACAGCAGGCGGCGATCCTGCTCTTCCAACACCTCGGCGACCGAGATCGCTTTTTTGACCGGCAGCTTCACCTGCCCGGCCAGCACCGCCAACGCCAACGCGCGCAGCACCTGCGCCGGCGCCACGATGATGCTGGGTGCCTGCCGTTCCAATGCGGGCAAATGCCCGCTGAACGGCGCCAGCAGATCGTAAAACGCCAGGCTCAGCCAACGGTTGTTCACGCTGTGATAAAGATTATTGTCCGCCCGCAGAAACAGCGCGACGCGCTCGCCGGCCAACAGCCCGTCCGGCAGCATCTTCGCCAGCATGCCGCCGGCCCACACCTGTTGTTCGCGCGGGCTGACGACAAACACGCCGCGCTGCCCGGAGGTGCCGGACGACAATCCGACGCTGTAGCGCCCGATCTTCGGCGTGAAATCGCGATCCGCCTCGCTGCGCTGCGCGCAGGCCAGCACCGCATCGCGCCGCAGCCCGGCGGTGTTCATCCGATCGAATTGCGCCATCATCAACGCCTTGTCCATCTGTGGCCATTCGACGAACGGCCGGCGGCTGAAGCCTTGAAAATAGGGGCTCTTGCTCAGCACCCGGCGGGCAAAGCCCGCGAGCTGGCGAGCCTGATGAGCCTCCAGCGCCGCACGATCGTCAAAGCGCAGGCGCCGGGCGCGGAAATAGTGCCAAAGGGTCATGAAGGGGATCACAGGTCCCCCTCGTGGCACAGCAAAATGTTGACCTGGCCGCCCGCCCACAGCTGGTTGAGCCGCTCCAGCGTGCGGGTATACGCCGCCGCGTCGTCCATCACCAGATTGGCCAGGCGCGAAGGCCCACGTAGCGTCTGGTAACTCTGCGGCGACCAGGCGGCGTCGCTGGCCAGCAGCGTCCAACCGGCGTCGGTGAGAATAAAGGCGCCGATATGGCCGGCCGCATGCCCCGGCAACGGCACCAGCACGATCTGCCCTTCGCTGCCCGGCAGCGCATAGCCGCGCTCGAACGGTGCCAGCAGCGCGGGCAACGCCACCGAGGGAAAAGCTTCCATAAACTGCAGGTTGCTCTCGAAATCCGGCGGGATCAGGCCGGGAATAAAGGCGCGCTTCAGCGCCGCGAAACCGCGCAGATCACGGGTTTGCCGCCAGCCTTCGCCAGAACAAATAAAGTCGAGTTGACCGAAATCATGCAGCCCGGCGATGTGATCAGCGTGAAAATGCGAGACGATCAGCGTCTGAATATCCCCCTCGGCGTAACCGGCGGCGCGCAGCTGATGCACCAACGACTCGGCGGGATCGAAATAGACCGGCGTCATTCGGCGGTAAAGGCTGAACAGCCCCGACTGCGTGTGCTGCTGAAAATAACGCGCATAGCCGGTATCCCACAGCCAGCGCCGCTCTCCCACCTCCAGCAGATAGGCGCGCGCCGGGAATTTGCACACCCGGAACCCGGCGCCGCGCAGCGCCATGCAGCCGATATGCGTGCAGTAACCCACTTCAAAAACGGTGACCTTAGCCATGCTGTATGCCTCCTTGCTGCCGCAGCCACTCGCCGGTCAGGCGAATGCCCTCCTCCATCGAGTAACGCGGCCGATAGCCCAGCTCTTCAATCGCGCGGGTCTGGCTCAGCGTCATGTCAAAATGCACCGCCGCCACGCTGTAGCGCGTCAGCAGCGGTTCCTTGCCGCTCAGCGTCGCCCACAGCTCCATGCCGCCGGCCAGCGCGTGCAGCAGCGGATAAGGCACCGCCTGCAGCCGGTAGCTCAGCCCCAGTTCCTGACGCAGCAACGCATCCAGCATCTCCGCCAACCGCTGCGGCTGGTGGTTGGTAATGTTGTAAACGGCGCCGGACGGCAACCCGCGCTGCCGGCTGGCCAGTTCCATCGCGTGCACGACGTTGGGGGCGAAGGTCAGGTCCAGCAGCGCTTGCCCGCCGCCGGGCAGCCGCAGCACGCCGCGATCGCGTTCGAGCTGCTGTAACAGCCGCGGCACGATCACCCGATCGTGCGGGCCAAACAGGCCGCGCGGCCGCAGAATAATGTAGGTGGTTTGCGGATAGGTTTTCGCCTGCGCCAACAGCCGCTGCTCGGCGGCGTGCTTGCTGGCGGCATAATGATTGGCGAAGCGCCGGGCACGGAAACCTTCGTCAAGATCGTAATGCGGCCGAAAATCGAAGTAGATCGCCGGCGTGGAGATATGCACGAAGCGCCGCACGCCGCAGCGCCCCGCCGCCTCCGCCAGTTTCTCCGTTGCGGCGGCGTTGATGCGGTGAAACTCCGCTTTGCCGCCCCAGGGCGAGGACTTGGCCGCGCAGTGCCACACCCACTCGCAGCCGGTCACCAGCTGCCGGCACTGCTGCGGCGTGGCCTGCGCCAGATCGAGCGAGAAAAACTCGGCACCCAGTTGACGCAACGCTTCGCCGGCCCGCTCGTCGCGGCCGGTGGCGCGCACCTGATGTCCCGCCTCCAGCAGCCACTGCGCCGCGTTGCGTCCCAGCCCGCTGGTCGCCCCGGTGACCAGCACCCTCATGGCAGCAACACCATGCCGGCCAGCGCCAGCCCGGCGGCGGTGCCGATCAGCATCACCGGCCGACCGGGATTGAAGCGCCCGGTGGTCACGGCGGCATGCAGCGCCGTCGGAATCGACGCCGCCACCTGATTGCCATGATGGCGGTAGATATCCACCAGCGCCTCGCTGGAGACGTGCAGCCGCTTGCGCATATGTTCGAGCGACAGATGACTGGCCTGATGCGGCACCACGGTGGCGATCTGCGCCAGGGTCAAACCGCTGGCGCTCAACAGCCGGTCGAGGTAATCCTCAATCAGCGCCGACGCTTGGCGGAACAGCGGCTTGCCCTGCATATGAAACAGGAAGTCTTGCTCGCACATGCCGGCGCGCGGGTTGCGCCGCGTGCCGCCGGCGCGGATTTCGCACAGCTCGCTGCCGGCGGGATAGGTTTCCACCAGGCTGGCGAGGATGCCGCTGGCGCCGTCGCCGCGTTCCACGATGGCGCAGGCGGCGCCGTCGCCGAAGATCAGCGACGACTCTTCGTGCTGCCAGTCGATGCCGCGTGAAGCGAGATCGGCCGAGACGATGGCGATGCGTCGATACGTTCCGGCGTTCAACAGCCCCGCCGCCACCTGCAGCGCAGAGATAAAGCTGACACAGCTGCTGTTGATGTCGAAGCCCGGCGTGCCCGGCGCCAGCCCCGCCACCTTGAGAATATGCGCAGCGGTGCACGGCAGCGCCTGCACCGAAATCGCCGAGGCGGAGATCAGCAGGTCGATAGAGGCTGCCGGGAGGGCGCTGCGAGCCAGCGCGTCTTGCAGCGCGGCGGCGGCGAGTTCGGCCTGGCTGGCGTCGTCGGCGGCATGATAGCGGTAAACGATGCCCGAGCGTTTCTCAACGTAGCCGGCCGGTTTCCCCAGGCGGGCATCGAGCGTAGAAGAAGCCACGCGGTTGGGCGGCAACGCAGCCCCGGTGGCGATGATTTTCAGAGGCAGCGGCTCGGGTGAGCAAAATTGTGTGGTCATTATTGTTATTGATTAACCTGACTATCCATAAAGCGATTCTCCCGCACGACGCGAAGGCCACGCGGATCATCCCCGGTTTTTATATCCCAAAATGCCTTTCATCAAGGCGGTATCTCTTGTTATCGGCTACCACGGGCCGACGTCCGTCGGCGTAAGCATAAGCGTAACATGACTGAGATATTCAGTTTACGACATGGCGGGGAGAATGGGCAGACGGCGGGCGAATTATCGGAATAGCGCCGCCGCTGGCGATCAGCGGCGGCGAGGTCAGGCTCAACGGCGGTTGCGCACCAGTTGGTAACGGCGAGTCAGGTATTCCACCGGCGCGCTCCAGATATGTACCAGGCGGCAGAACGGGAACAGCACGAACAGCGTCATGCCCAACACCATGTGCAGCTTGAAGATCAGCGCCACCCCTTCGAGATGCGCAGAGGCGCCGGCGTGGAAGGTCACCACCGCCTGGGCCCAGGCCACCAGCTTCATCATTTCGCTGCCGTCCATATGCTGGGCGGAGAACGGAATGGTCAGCAGGCCGAGGCACACCTGTACCACCAGCAACGTCAGGATCATGATGTCGGCGAAGCTACTGGTGGCGCGCACCCGCGGGTTGGTTAACCGGCGTTTGAGCAACAGTGCGCCGCCGATCAGCGTCATCAGGCCGCAGGCGCCGCCGGCGATCATCGCCAGCTTCTGCTTCACGTCGATCGGCAGGAAGGCCTCATACATCCAGTGCGGCGTCAGCATGCCGAGGAAGTGGCCGGCGAAGATGCCGATAATGCCGATGTGAAACAGGTTGGACGCCAGGCGCATGCCCTTTTTATCCAGCATCTGGCTGGAACCGGCGCGCCAGCTGTACTGCCCGTAGTCGTAGCGCAGCCAGCTGCCGATCAGGAACACCGCACCGGCCAGATAAGGGTAGATGTCGAAGAAGAACTGATTCAAAAATTGCATGATTAGCGTCCTTTGGTTCCGGTTAACGCATCCGTCAGGTCCAGATACTGTGGCGCCACCGCGCCGGCAAAGCGCCGCTGGTGCGCCGTCTGCTGGGCGGAAGCGCAGCCCTGTTCACCGAGAAACTTGACCTGCTCCTCTTCCCACACCGCATCCAGCGCCTGCGGCGTATCGTCGCGCGCCTCTTGCGCCACCTGCATCTCCAGCGCCTGCGCCTGCACCTCGCTGCCGGACAACGCCAGCAGCAAATCGAACAGCACCGCATACGGGCTTTCACGCTGCTGCAAACGCGCCCCCAGCAGCGCCAGGATCGGCGCGATGTCCTGCAGCCCTTCGCGCGCTTGCGCCGCGTTGCGGCTGGCCAGATACTCCAGGTACAGCGGCAGGAAGTCCGGCAGCTCACGGCTGTCGATCTCCAGCCCGGCGGCGCGGTACTGGGCCATCAGATCGACCATCGCCTGGCCGCGATCGCGCGATTCGCCGTGCACGTGTTCAAACAGCAACAGCGAGGTGGCGCGGCCACGATCGAACAGTTCGCAATAGTCGGCCTGCGCGTCCAGCAACGGGCGCGCGCACAGGCGGCGGATAAACAGAATCAGCTGCGCGCTGTGGTGCAGATCCAGCTCGCTGGCCGGCTCCAATGCTTCGATCAGCGTCTGCTGATGGTCAAACAGCGCCTGCTCCGGGTAATCCAGCAGGCGGGCGATCACTTTCAGGCTGATCATGAGGCGTCCTCCGGCCGCGCAGTTTTCGCGGTCACGTCGATGGCATCGATACGGCGGCTGTTGAACAGGTTGAACTTGCCGTCGCTGCCGTGGCAACCATCGCCGAAGCTGAAGCCGCAGCCTTTGCTTTCCGGGAAGGCTTCGCGCGCCAGTTCGCGGTGGCTCGACGGCACCACAAAGCGATCTTCATAGTTGGCGATCGCCAGGTAGCGGTACATCTCCTGCGCCTGCGCTTCACTCAGACCGACCTGCTCCAGCGCGCTGGTGTCCACTACGCCGTCGACGGTTTCCGCCCGTTTGTAGTGGCGCATCGCCAGCATGCGCTTCAGCGCCAACAATACCGGTTCGGTATCGCCGGCGGTCAGCAGGTTCGCCAGATACTGCACCGGAATGCGCAGGCTCTCGACGTCCGGCAATACGCCGCTGTGCGCCAGCTCGCCGGCGTCGGCGGCAGACTGAATCGGCGACAATGGCGGCACGTACCAGACCATCGGCAGCGTGCGGTATTCCGGGTGCAGCGGCAGCGCCAGTTTCCAGTCCATCGCCATTTTGTACACCGGCGACTGCTGGGCGGCTTCAATGACGCCCTGCGGCACGCCGTCCGCCAACGCCTGAGCGATCACCGCCGGGTCATGCGGATCGAGGAAGATATCGAGCTGGCTCTGATACAAGTCCTTGTCGTTCTCCACCGCCGCCGCCTGCTCGATGCGATCGGCGTCGTACAGCAGCACGCCGAGGTAACGAATGCGGCCGACGCAGGTCTCCGAACACACCGTCGGCTGCCCGGCTTCGATGCGCGGGTAGCAGAAGATGCACTTCTCGGACTTGCCGCTCTTCCAGTTGAAGTAGATTTTCTTGTACGGGCAGCCGGTCAGGCACATGCGCCAGCCGCGGCACTTGTCCTGGTCGATCAGCACGATGCCGTCTTCGCCGCGTTTGTAAATCGCCCCGCTCGGGCAGGTGGCGACGCAGGCCGGATTAAGGCAGTGCTCGCACAGACGCGGCAAATACATCATGAAGGTGTTTTCGAACTGGCCGTACATCGCCTTCTGCAGGTTGTCGAAGTTCTTGTCCTGCGAGCGCTTTTCAAATTCCCCGCCAAGGATCTCTTCCCAGTTCGGGCCGCTTTCGATCTTGTTCATGCGCTGGCCGGTGATCAGCGAGCGCGGGCGCGCCACCGGCTGGTGTTTGCCCTGTTTGGCGGTGTGCAGATGCTGGTAGTCGTAATCGAACGGCTCGTAGTAGTCGTCCAGCGCCGGCACGTCCGGGTTGGCGAAGATTTTCGCCAGCACGCCGACGCGGTTGCCCATGCGCGGCTCCAACTTGCCGTTGATTTTACGGATCCAGCCGCCCTTCCATTTTTCCTGATCTTCCCAGGCGTGCGGATAGCCGACGCCGGGTTTGCTTTCCACGTTGTTGAACCAGGCGTATTCCATGCCTTCGCGGCTGGTCCAGACATTCTTGCAGGTAACCGAACAGGTGTGGCAACCGATGCACTTGTCCAGATTCAGCACCATGCCGACTTGCGAACGAATTTTCATTTGCTGTTCTCCTGCTGACTGCCCTGCGCGTAGTCGTTGCCTTCGTCGTCCAACCAATCAATGCGGTTCATCTTGCGCACCACCACGAACTCGTCGCGGTTGGAGCCGACGGTGCCGTAGTAGTTGAAGCCGTAGGCCAGCTGCGCATAGCCGCCGATCATGTGGGTCGGCTTCGGACAGGCGCGGGTCACCGAGTTGTGGATGCCGCCGCGTTGGCTGGTGATCTCCGAGCCAGGCAGATTCACGATGCGCTCCTGCGCGTGATACATCATGGTCATGCCGGCCGGGATACGCTGGCTGACCACCGCGCGCGCCGTCAGCGCGCCGTTGGCGTTGAAGGCCTCGATCCAGTCGTTGTCCGCGATGCCCAGATCTTTGGCGTCGTCTTCGCTCAGCCAGACAATCGGCCCGCCGCGCGACAGCGTCAGCATCAGCAGGTTGTCGCTGTAGGTGGAGTGGATACCCCACTTCTGGTGCGGCGTCAGGAAGTTCAGCGCCTTCTCCTTGTTGCCGTTCGGCTTGCTGTTGAGCAGCGGCTGGGCGGCGCGGGTGTCGATCGGCGGCCGGTACACCAGCAGGCTTTCGCCGAAGGCGCGCATCCACTCGTGATCCTGATACAGCTGCTGGCGGCCGCTGAGCGTGCGCCACGGGATCAGCTCGTGCACGTTGGTGTAGCAGGCGTTATAGGAAACGTGTTCATCCTCCAGGCCAGACCAGGTCGGGCTGGAGATGATTTTGCGCGGCTGCGCCTGAATATCGCGGAAGCGGATCTTTTCGTCTTCCTTGTTCAGCGCCAGATGCCGGTGATCGCGGCCGGTGACGTTGCTTAAGGCTTCCCAGGCTTTTACCGCCACCTGGCCGTTGGTTTCCGGTGCCAGCGACAGGATCACTTCCGCCGCGTCTATCGCGCTTTCGATCTTCGGCCGCCCCGCCGCCGGGCCGTCGGCCTTGACGTAGTTCAGCTGCTTGAGGAAATCGACCTCGGTTTGGGTATTCCAGCTGATGCCCTTGCCGCCGTTGCCCAGTTTGTCCAGCAGCGGCCCCAGCGAGGTGAAGCGCTCGTAGGTGGCCGGGTAATCGCGCTCCACCGCGATGATGTGCGGCGCGGTTTTACCGGGGATCAGGTCGCATTCGCCTTTCTTCCAGTCCTGCACGCCGTACGGCTGCGCCAGTTCGGCGGCGGAATCGTGCTGGATAGGCAGCGTCACCACGTCGGTTTCCTGGCCCAAATGGCCGACGCACACCTCGGAGAAGGCCTTGGCGATGCCTTTGTAGATCTCCCAATCGCTCTTCGAGTCCCAGGCCGGATCGACCGCCGCCGACAGCGGATGAATGAACGGGTGCATGTCGGAGGTGTTCATGTCGTCTTTTTCGTACCAGGTGGCGGTCGGCAGCACCACGTCGGAGTACAGGCAGGTGCTCGACATGCGGAAATCGAGCGTCACCACCAGATCCAGCTTGCCTTCGCCGCCCTGCTCGCGCCATTCCACTTCCTGCGGCTTCACGCCCCCCTGCTGGCCGAGATCTTTGCCCTGAATGCCGTTTTCGGTGCCCAACAGGTATTTGAGCATGTACTCATGGCCCTTGCCGGAAGAGCCCAGCAGGTTGGAGCGCCAGACGAACAGGTTGCGCGGGAAGTTCTGCGGATTGTCCGGCTGCTCGGCGGCAAAGCCCAGCGAGCCGTTCTTCAGGCTGTCGACGGTAAATTCGACCGGCGATTGGCCGGCCGCGCGGGCCTGCTCCGCCAGGCGCAGCGGGTTGGTGCCCAGCTGCGGCGCCGACGGCAGCCAGCCCATGCGCTCGGCGCGCACGTTGAAGTCGATCAGGCTGCCGCCGAAGCGCGACTTGTCCGCCAGCGGCGACAGCAGCTCGTCGGTGCCGACGGTTTCATAGCGCCATTGGCTGGAATGGTTGTAGAAGAACGAGGTGCTGTTCATGTGGCGCGGCGGGCGCTGCCAGTCGAGGCCGAACGCCAGCGGCAGCCAGCCGGTTTGCGGCCGCAGTTTTTCCTGGCCGACGTAGTGCGCCCAGCCGCCGCCGCTCTGGCCGACGCAACCGCAGAAGATCAGCATGTTGATCAGGCCGCGGTAGGTCATGTCCATGTGATACCAGTGGTTGACGCCGGCGCCGACGATGATCATCGAACGGCCGTGGGTCTTCTCGGCGTTTTCCGCGAACTCGCGGGCAATGCGGATGATGTTGTGGCGCGATACGCCGGTGATCTGTTCGGCCCAGGCCGGGCTGTAAGCCTTGACCTCGTCATAGTCGGCAGCGCAGTTGGCGTCGCCCAGCCCGCGCTCGAGGCCGTAGTTGGCCAGCGTCAGATCGTACACGCTGGTCACCAGCGCTTCGCTGCCGTCCGCCAGCTGCAGGCGTTTCACCGGCAGCTTGTGCAGCAGGATCTCGTCCAGCGCCACGCTGTTGAAATGCTCGCTGTCGGCGCCGCCGAAGTATGGGAAGCCCACCTCGGCAACCTCGTCATGCACGCCCAACAGGCTGAGCTGCAGCTCGATTTCCTGCTGCGCCTTGCCTTCGCGCTGTTCCAGGTTCCACTTGCCCTTTTCGCCCCAGCGGAAACCGATGGAGCCCTGCGGCGCCACCAGATCGCCGCTGCGGCCGTCGATAGCGACGGTTTTCCACTCGGGATTGTTTTCCTGGCCCAGCCCGTCCACCAGATCGGCGGCGCGCAGCAGGCGACCGGCGGCGTAATGGCCGCCTTCACGCGGCTCCAGCAGCACCAGCATCGGCATGTCGGTATAGCGACGCACATAGTCGCGGAAGTAGCCGACTTCGCGATCCAGGTGGAACTCTTTCAGCATCACGTGGCCCATCGCCAGCGCCATCGCGCTGTCGGTGCCCTGCTTCGGATTCAGCCAGTGGTCGCACAGCTTGGCGACTTCGGCATAGTCCGGCGTCACCGCCACGGTTTTGGTGCCCTTGTAACGCACTTCGGTAAAGAAGTGGGCGTCCGGGGTGCGCGTCTGCGGCACATTGGAGCCCCAGGCGATAATGTAGGAGGAGTTATACCAGTCGGCGGATTCCGGCACGTCGGTCTGTTCGCCCCAGGTCATCGGCGAGGCCGGCGGCAGATCGCAATACCAGTCGTAGAAACTCAGGCAGGCGCCGCCGATCAGCGACAGGTAGCGGGCGCCGGCGGCGTAGGACACCATCGACATCGCCGGGATCGGCGAGAAGCCGATAATGCGATCAGGACCGAAGGTTTTGGCGGTGTAGACGTTGGCGGCGGCGATCAGTTCATTGACCTCCTGCCAGCTGGAGCGGACGAAACCGCCGCGGCCGCGCGCGACCTTGTAACTTTTGGCTTTTTCCGCATCGCCGACGATAGAGCCCCAGGCCGCGACCGGATCGCTGTGCTGCGCTTTCGCCTCGCGCCACAGCTTGAGCAGGCGCTTGCGCATCAGCGGGTATTTCAGCCGGTTGGCGCTGTACAGGTACCAGGAGTAGCTGGCGCCGCGCGGGCAGCCGCGCGGTTCATGGTTGGGCAGATCGGGACGGGTGCGCGGATAGTCGGTTTGCTGGGTTTCCCAGGTCACCAGACCATTCTTCACGTAGATCTTCCAACTGCAGGAACCGGTGCAGTTCACGCCGTGGGTGGAACGCACCACTTTGTCGTGCTGCCAGCGGCTGCGGTAGCCGTCTTCCCAGTCGCGGTTGGTGTTCAAGGTCTGGCCGTGCTCGCCAGAAAAAGGCTCCGCCAACTGCTTGAAATAGCGGAAACGGTCTAAAAATTTGCTCATCCGGAATGCTCCTGAAGGCTCTTGTCGTTATAAGAAGACATGCTCAATCTGCCGCCAGCCTACTGACGGCCAAGCGGCGGCAAATTGATTGCGATCAAGAGAAAGCGGGCGGCGACGCGCGCGTCGGGAGAGGAATACCACCAAAGTATAGGGGTGAAAAATGAGGTTAATTGATTGAATTACAATAAATAAAATGGAGCATTAGGGTAAAGGCGAACGGGCGTGAGGCAAGACGAGGTATTTGGGGGTAGGACGCGGGAGAAACCTCCCGCGTGACGTTCACTCGATGCTTTCAGCGTTGAAGCCACAGCGTCGCGGTGCCCACGGCGGGCAACGCCAGCATGAGCTCCGCCCCCCCTCCCTGCTGCCGCCAGCCCGCCGGAAGGCGCAATCGGGTGCTTCCCTCTCGATAATAGGGGTTGGCTACCAGCAGCAAGGCGCGATCGCCCAGAATAAACATCCGCGCCGGCATTTGAGGGTCGCTTCCCGCCAGCGGCGTCGATTTTCCTGTCAGCAGATAAGGGGTGAAGGCGGCGATTTGCTGCGACACGGCAGCCACACCACGCCAGGTAGCGTCAAACTCCCGTTGGTCGAAGCGGCCGGTTTTGCGCTTGTAAAACAGATCGGTATAAGAATAAAACAACAGTCCCTTGGCACCGCCGATCAGCGCCTGCCAGGCCTGATTGCGAATTTCCGCCTCTGACGGTGGATGTGGCCTACGGCGAGCGTCATAAGCGGCGTGATCCATGATTTGCATCACCACCCAGGCCCCGCGAACCTGACGGGCGGCCTGTACCGTCAGGGCGGTATAACGCGTGGTGCGCGTCAGATCGCTATCGTTCCCCACCGGGTAAGGATCGGTCGCCAAAATGTCGCTGCTGTTAAAGTAGGCGTCCAACTCCCCGGTTTTGTTCAACACCTGGAAGGTAGGATGATCGCCGTCAAGCCGCTTTATTTGCAGGTTTTTTTCCTCGATCTTATCGAGATACTCCGGCCCCAGTTCATCGTTGATGTACCAGGCGAGCAGGTTGGGCTGAGAGCGCAAACGCTGCACGTACCAGGCCGTCATCGCCGCGTAGTCGCCACCGCGAACGGCCGGAGCGAAACGGCTGCCGCTGTACTGATCTTTGACGGAGTAAATGACCAGCAGCCCGCGGTTGCGTGCGTTGCGGAAAAAGGTGTAAGGATCTTTCTTTTCCCCATAATCATAGTTCAGCACCGTGTTGAATCCCGCCGATGCGATGCGCGCCAAATGCTCATCGGTAGCCACGTTGGCATAAATGCCCAACGGGAAAAGTCGTTGACCATCGCGCAGGGTAAAGCCTTCGCTGTCGATCGCCACTTTGGCCGCAGGCTGCCCGACGCGAAAAGACAGCTCGCTACCCTGTACCGGCTGGGATTGCTGCCCGGTGACCTGCTGACGCAGGCGATATTCCCCCTGGGCCAGGCCAGTCGGCAGTTGATATTCGATACGGCGCTGCCCTTCAACCTGATAACGGTCGCGGCTACTGTGAACAACCTGCCCTGCGGCATTGAGCAATTCGCTGTCGACCTGCAAATGCTGCGGCTGCGGAGTAACCAGCAGCGTGTCGACTTTCCCCTGTGTCGACGCGCCGAGCTGATATAACGCCGGCGTAGGCGCTCGAGCACACGCATAGGCGTCATCAAACCAGGCGGTACCGGTGCTCCCCTTGCGCAGATAGACGCCAAAAGTGACTCGCGCCGCCTGCGGCGGCACGGTATAGCTGGCGCTCACCTGCCGCCAGCCGCTGTCACCGGTCACCCCTGCCGGGTAGCTGCCTTCCAGAAAGCGCCCTTGCGCATCGAAGCTCTGCAGATAAACCCCAGCACCACCGTCGCGGCTTTGCCCGCGTACGCCATGGGTCTTGAGCCAGACGCCGAAATCGATCGTCTGCCCGGGCACAACCCGCAGCATCTGGCTGAAGGTGCGGTACTGCGCGGCATCTGCATTGTCATAACGCAGACTTCCACGGCCGCTGTGCGTATCGCCGTCGGCCTGCGCGCCTTGCGCACGCCAGCCGCTGAGACCCTGTTCAAAGCCGGGGTTGGCCAACAGATTGGGTTGGCAGCTCTGCGCCAGAGCAAAAGCACTCCACCAGGCACAACAGACCAGAGCCACCCTCTGATACATCCCCTTCATGGTCATTTCCTTTTCACCACGGCATTGAACAGGTAGGTGGCGAACAGATAACAGGATTTCTGGTAAGACAGCCCCAAATGATGACGGTAAATCCGCCATTGCCAGTCTGCGGCGCGGATTTTGTTGCCCGACAGCGAATGGGTAGACAATCGGTAGCAGGCCAGCGGTTCAGGAATGCAGTAAGCCAGGCCGTTGCGCGCCTTCTGCAGCACCGCCAGCCACATCAAATAGTCCTCATGGCCTACTTTTTGCTGATACACCTTACCGATGCGCTTCTGGTTATAGATCCCGGTGAGATTGCCGATCCAGTTGCTTTTCAACATGTCCTGATAGCCAATAAGCTCATCCGCGCCACGGGTGTTTTTGACCAATTTCAGGTCGTCTTCAAAGGTGTAATAATGGGAACACACCACGTCATAGCGGCGGGTTTGCAAAATGCTCGCCTGGCGCGACAGCTTGTTGGGCAGCCATACGTCATCACTGTCACAGAAGGCGATATAGTCGCCCTTCGCCGCCTCAATGCCGATGTTGCGCGTTTCCGCCACGCCCTGGTTATGCTCATTACGTATATAGGTGAGGCGATCGTGGATAAACGGCCGCACAACCTCGGCAGTATCGTCGGTAGACGCATCATCGATCACATACAGGTGATAATCGGTAAATCGCTGGTTCAGCACGCCTAAAATCGACTCTTTAATAGAGTTCGCAGCATTGTAGGCCGGCATTATCACGGATATCTTTTCCATACTGTCCTCACTCGGTGAGCTGTTGCCACTGGGGATAAATACGTTCGGGGGTAAAACGACGAGACTTCTCTAACGCGGCAATAGAAAAGTGCTCGCGCAAACCCGGATCGAGCATCAATTTGATCACCCCTTCGCTGAAGGCGGCGGCGTCGTCATCGGGCACCAGATAGCCGTTGACGCCGTCGTCTATCAACTCGGCCGGGCCGGTCTTGCAGTCGTAGGCCACCAGCGGCAGGCCGAAACTCATGGCTTCGATCAGCACCATCGGCAACCCCTCATAGCGAGAAGTCATCAGATACAGACTGGCTTGGCGATAATAGGCCGCCACGTCGGCGGTGGCCGGCAGTAGGCTCACCTGCTGCTCCAACCCGGCGTCTTCAATCTGCCGCCGCAATGCGTCGCGCTCTGGACCGTCGCCAATAATCAACAGCCGCCAATCCGGCACCTGCGCCGCCACTCCTCGCCACAACGCGATTAGACGATCGAAGCCTTTCTGATTGCTCAATCGCCCCACCGCCAGCGCCACCTTGTTCTGCAGCGCCGGCGTCGGCGCCTGCGTGCCGAACGGTGAAACGTTCTCGATCACCCGACATTTCCCGGCCCCCACCCAGCGAGCGATGGCGTCGCTATCTTGCCGCGTCAGGAAAATCACGCGGTCGCCCAGACGGTAAACCAGCAACTTCAACCACTTAAATACGCGTGGATACTGGTGAAAGCTGACGTGTTCACTCAACAGCAGCCGGCTGCGGGCACAGAACAAACGCAGAAAAGGCGTCATCACCACCGATAGTTTCCCCATGGAAACGGTAATGATCACGTCCGCGCGTTCACGTCGCAGGGCCATCGCCAGCCGCCATGGCCAGAACAGCGAATCGCCGCCGCCGCAGCGCAGCCGGACGTCGCTCGCCAACGGAAAGAAGCTCCGCTCGCCAAACAGCGAAAACACCGCCACCTCGTAACCCGGCAGACGTGCCAGCGCATTGGCCAAGCCGCTGGCGACCCGTTCAGTACCGCCCTTGCCCGCTATATTTTCGATAACGATGATTACCTTGCGTGGTTGCATATCATCTCCTGAATCCCTGGCGCACATTGCGCAGTAGCCGGCCGCCAACCGAGAACAACCCCAACCGCGCCAGACAATCGCCATACCATTTGATCATCTTGAACTTGCCGCTCAGACTGTGCCGCACGATGCGCGACGAGTAATAATTGAACGCCTGGGCGTTCTCCGAATACAGCGAGGCCAGCAGGTGCTTGCAGGCGAATCCGCTGATATGGCGATCGCTGGGGCTGAGAAAGGTATTGATAAAGCGATCGCTGGCCTCCAAATTTAGCTTCGCCGTCATGCGCCCGTAGCGTCCTACGTCGAGAAACACCCCTCCGCCGGCGTCGTGTGCCACATGCGCGCCCAAATTGGTGGCATTGACTAAAAAGCCCCAATCCTGATGCTTATTGAGGAATTCGGGAAATAAAAAGCGGCGATCGCTTTTTTTACGTATGCTGATGGTGGATGAACGGATATCACCCATTTCCAGAAAAAGGAAATCTTCGCCGGAAGAACCGGATTTGTAGTTGAAGTTGAAGTCACGTACCGAATCGCCGCTCACCTCCGCATAGTTACCGAAGATAATATCAATCTGGCGATCTTCATGTTTATTCATGCGGCGAATAATATAGTTGGTCGTAAAGTAATCATCAGAGTCGAGAAAAAACACGATCTCCGATTGCGCCAACCTGATACCTAAGTTACGCGATACCGCCGCATTGCTCTTCTTTTTTTTCTCATGCAACATCACGTTGCTATTGGTCGCTGCTATCTGGCGAATATATTTGATATCATCCTCGTCAGAGCAATCATCAACCAAAATCACCTGATAGTCGAACCCCTGGCAAGCGTTGAAAACCCGCTTCAGAGTTTTAGGCAGATAACGTGCACTATTATAAATAGGGATCACGATCGAGAAATCCATTTCTTAGCCCTCTAATTTAGAATTTATCATTTCTTTTCCACGGCAAAGCAACAATAACGACACGTTAAATACCGGGACCAAAAAATAGGTTTCCGTCAACGTAGTTAACAGGAAAACCACCACCACCCAGCGCATGAATCGACTCAGCTTGCGCATGTTACCCAACAGGTGAAAATAACAGAAAAGCATGACAACAGAGGCGATGCCACCGGCCGAATAAAACATGGCAATGAAGAAGAAATCGACGGGTTTATAAGGTTCTATATTCATACCGAACAGAGGATTGGGTAGTCCCACCGCCTGAAACATCTGCCAGGAGAACCAGACTCGCCCGGTCAACGCCTGGTTCAAGAGGACGTCCAATGCCGGATTGCTACCCCAGAGCATAACGCTGGCGAATTGAAAGCCGATAATGATCAACGTCAGCACGATGCAGACTTTTCTATTGGGGGCGACACGCAGCAGCGGCGCCAGCCAAAACAGCAATAACATCAACAACGCCAGCATAAAACAGGTGCGCGAATAGGAATACATCAGCACCGGGAGAATTAACGTCGACGCCGCCAACGACGCGATATTTTTCATTCCACGCGTTAATTTCGCATGGTCGATCAGGCACAGCAGGGTGGCGAACAAGGCAAAAGAATAATACGCCAGGGTATTCGGGTTATCGAAACCCAGCGTTAATCTGTTGCCGTAACGCTCATCAAGATAAACAAATCCATTGGTGTAAAAGGTATAGGGAATGACCATCAGCAACCCTGCCACTACAAAGGCAATGGCAAACATTTCAGCGCCACGTCCCATGTCTATGCGGCGAAATAAAATTATCACCGCCGTACTGAATACCACGCCAAAAAGATAATCGCCATGCCCGGTGGCAATATTAACCAGAAACAACAGAGCCAAAAAACCCGCAACCGCTTTTTCCGCCAGCGTAGCGATAAAAAATGCATAACCGACATAGAGCAACATCAGGCCATTAAGCCCCATCACGGTTTTATTAATCAGCTCGCTGTTGAACGATCCCGAGGTCAGGAAAGTTTTCACGAAAAACATCAGCAGAAAGGTCAATACGATGGATTGATTGACTAAATCCCGCGACTGATTATAACCGGCATTGGTATGCATTTGAAAATTGGAGGCGACTCTTTGCATAAGTGTTTACTCAGTAAAATAACTGCCCCATTCCTGCTCAATGTTTTTCGGCATGAGCTTGCTTAGCCCCGCGCCAGGCGTAAACGTCAACTCACCGAAATACACCTTCTCGCCGATCTGGTAGAAATCCACACGGACATAAGAGAACTGCTGCGCTGCCTGGCGAGCCAAACGCGTCATTTCGTCCAACCGCGTAGGGCGCGGCATCGGTTCGTCGGCATTCGGCAAGCTGATACGGATTTCGGTGCGGTTCCAGTCGATATCAAAAATATCGCGCCGATGAGTGCCAAAACGCTGATAATCCACCTGGATGAACATGCGAATTTCATGATTGTCGTTGAAACAATGAAACTTGATATCGTTCGGCACCTGCTCGCCATCCAGCAACAGGCGCTCCACCATGATGCAGGGTTCGATATCCAGATAATGCTTTTCGCGACTCTGCTCGTAGAAGTTGCTGCGCATCCACGCGTTGCTGAGATCGTACAACTCCGCGTAGCTAACCTGCTGTTTGTCGAACACCAACCGGTTATAACCGCTGCCGTGGTTGGCTTTCAGTACAAAGGCGTTGGGCAATTGCCTGAACATGTCGTAGCTGAGCTCGGTGCCATGCGCATACAGCTCTACCAGATACTCCTCGCCCCACAGACCGGCGATAAATTCACGTACCTTGAACTTGTCCGACAAGGTGGTGTAGATGCTGCGCGGGTAAATTTTGCGTCGCATGATCTTTTCGCTGAAGCCGGTCGGTTTTGACAGGTGCGGCAGCTTCTTGAAATAGAGCGCGTATTTAACCTGATGGTGCCAGGCATCGGGCAGGCGCTTGGAAATGTTTTTAACCAGGATGTTTAACATGTTCTCTCCTTAATTTGCTGACAAGACGCGGCAAGCAGTAAAAACAGGTCAGCTGCAGTCGGGTAATTTTTCCGCCACGGAATAAACTGTTCAGCACGAAGAACGAAATGAATTCCGCCAGCAGCGTAGACACCGCCGCGCCGATCAGGCCGTAGCGCGGGATCAGCAGCAGATTCATCACCACGTTCGCCACTGCCACCAACGGCATCTTGATGGCGATAAAGCGATAGCCGGCGAACAGCACGATGCTGCGGTAAGAAACTGTCCCCATTACCGAGAACAACGAGGTCAGCGTACAAATAGCCAGGATGCTGGCGGCCGGTTGGAAAGCGGCACCGTACAGCAGCGCAATGGCCGGGTGGGCGAACCACCACAGGCCCAGCAACACCGGCAACGATAGGCCCAAGACCACCAAATACAGCACCCGTATACGGTATTCTTGCTCCAACGGATCGCGACAGCTGGCAATGCCCGGCATCAACGAGGTGATCAGCGCCATCGGCACGAAAACCCAGCCTTGGCTGAGGGTGGTGGCGGCACTGAACCAGCCTACCGCCTGCTCGCCGACCAGATTGCCCAGCATGATTTGATCGATGCGGGTATAGATCACTATCGACAGGCTGGAGATGGCCAACGGCAGGCCCACCTTTAGCAAATAACGGCCATAGCGCCCGGCCTGGCGCGGCGTAACCTGCGGCGAGGCCGCCGCTTCCCCACGGAATAACCAGAGGCGCGCCAGGTAAGGTACGGCGCTGCTGAGGATGTAGGGTACCGCGAACCACACCAGCGGCAGCGCGGCGCTCACCAGCGCCAGCCGCAGCCCGATCGACAGCAGCAGCGCCAGGTTGTTGATCAGCGTATTGCGTTTCGACTGCAGGCGGGCATCGTAATAAATCTTGTACACGTCCTGAATCGAGAAATAGGCACTGACAAGCAGCAACAGCGTCATCAGTTGGCTGGCGGGCGATTGGCTGAAATAGCTCCATGTCAGTATCGGCAGCGCTACCACCAGGAACAGCCAACGGCGCAGGCGTATTGACGCCAGCATCAGGCGAATGCCGCTCGGCTGTCGGCGGGCGACGCGGTTGAAAATGATGCTGTCGGCGCCCAACTGCACCAGTGGCACCACGATGGCAATCGTCGCCAACAGATAGTTGAGAGCGCCAAACTGTGCGGGCCCCAGATAGCGCGCAACGTAAATGGAGACGAAGATGCCGGACAGGCTGAGCGAAACGCGTTCGAGCATCAGCCACAGGGCATTGGTGATAATGGCCTTCACCCGCTTATTCCCCTGCCTGCGGGCGATCTTCCCGATGGCTTGGGTAGGCGAAGTTGTAGTAGCTCATGTCGGTTGCCGCCTTCTTCACCATGCCGTTGAGGATCACGCCCTTGATCCCCACCCCATTCTGTTCGAAACGACGCATGCTGGTTTCGATCTGCTTGACGGTATTCACCTCAAAACGCACCACCAGCAGCGAGGTGCCGGCGTGGTTGCCGACGATCGCCGCATCCGTCACCGCCAGAATCGGCGGCGTATCGATCAACACCAGATCGTAGTTTTGCCCGGCCCAGCGCAGAAAATCGGCGAAACGGCGGTGCATCAGCAGTTCGGACGGGTTCGGCGGTACCTGGCCGCGCGGCACGAAGTCCAGATTGGCGATGGCGGTTTTCCGCACCGCCTGTTCCGCCATCACGTTGCCCACCAGCAGGTCAGACAGGCCCTGATGCCCATCATCCGCCAGCCAGCGGTGCAGGAAGCCTTTGCGCATATCGGCGTCGATCAACAGCACCCGCTGCCCGGCCTGCGCCACCACCACCGCCAGGTTGGTGCTGGTAAAGCTCTTACCGCTTTCCGGGCTGGCACCGGAGACCATCAGAATGTTGTTCTTGGCCTCCATCATGGCGAAATGCAGGCTGGTGCGCAGGCTGCGGATCGCTTCCACCGATAGATCCGTCGGCTCGGCCACCGCCAGGATTGGCAAACGTCGGCCGCCGGATTTAGGCAACAGTTGGCGCTGCTCGCGGTTGCGCTTCACCTGCCACGGCGACAGCGGCACGGTGGCGTAGACGTTGATGCCCCGCCTCTCAAGGGTATCGATATCATTGATGCCGCGATGGAAGGCCGCGCGCAACAGCACGACCGAGACGGTGCCCGCCGCGCCCAGCAACAGCGCCAACAGCACGATCAACACCTTTTGCGGCTTAATCGGCCGGATAGCGGTTTCCGCTTCGTCGATAATGCGGACGTTGCCGACCGTGCCGGCCTTGCTGATGCTCAGCTCCTGCTGCTTGTTCATCAACTGCATGTAAACCTGCTGATCCACCTGCACGTCGCGGGTAAGGCGCAGGATCTCTTGTTGCATTTTCGGCAGCGTCTGCACCTGCTTACCCAGCCGCGCCTTTTCCGCCTCCAGCGTGGCACGCTTTTCCAACAGCGCCCGGTAAGCCGGGTGCACACGGGTATAGAGTTTGGAGATCTCCGCTTCCTTGAAGGTCAGCTCGTTGAGTTGGGCCTCGAGCTGCACCTGAGTATCCAGCACCGATTTGGCTTCCAGCGACAGATCCACCGAGTCGTTTTGCTGGCGGAATTGATTGAGCTGGGTTTCGGCGTTGTTCAACGAAGTTTGCGTTTGCGGCAGCTGCTGTTGCAGGAACGCCAGCATCCGCTGCGTTTCTTCCGTTTTGCGATCCACGTTCTGCTGCAGATAGTTGTCGGTGATGTTCTTCAACATCGCCTCGGCGCTCTGCGGATCTTCGCTCGGCAGCGTAAAGGTCATGATGCCGCTGTCCTTGCCACCCGGCACCACGTCCAGGTATTTGCGCAGCTCATCCACCGCTTTTTGACGCGCGACTTTCACCACGGTGAAACTGGCGCCCGGCGCTGCATCGAGCGCCGAAACGGTCATGTTCCATCCGCCCTGTGCGACCGCCTGCCCGACCACGCCGCTGAACAGTTTGTCGCCGTCATGGCTCAATTCATAATGCTGCCCGTCGCGCACCGTCAGCGTCAGCGCTTCGTCCAGCATGTCCTCCGGCGTCGTCAGCGTGGCAATCTCCAGGACCGGCGGTTTTTCGCCGCTCAGCCGGGCAAAGCCTTTGCCGAATACCGGGAAATAGTCCGGGCTGACGCGCACCGTCAGGCCGAGGGCGTCCACCGTTTTGCCAAGCACGTAGCGCGACTTGACCAGCGTCACCTCATCCTCCGTCGCCGAACTTTGCCCCATCATCGAGCTGTCCAGCGTTTCGCGCAGCAGCGAATCGCCGGACAGCTGCTTCTCCACCTGCACCACCGCCGTGGCCTGGTACACCGGGGTGGCCAACAGGGCGTAGACCACGCCCAGCACACCGGCCAAACCGGTCACGGCGGCGATCCGCCAACGGTTATCCCACAGCGGCCCGATTAGGCGCTCCCACTCCAGCTTTTCATCTTGTTCGGCCACCATAACGGACAGCGAATTGTTTTTCATTTTCTGTTCCTTGTTCATCCTGCGGACTCACCAGTTGCGCACGCGCAAGGTAGCCTCGCTGAGATCGTTAAAGCTGCTGATGGTCGGCACCAGCTGGCTGATCAAACGGTTCCAGCGCGCGACCGGCGCCGCAGTGACGTACACGACGTCGTAAGGTTGCAGCTGAAATTCAGCGCCCATCGCCAGCGCGCTGGCGTCTGAAAGATCGAACTGGTACAGCGTCGCCAACCGCTGCGGCTGTTTGCCGCCGCTCGGTCGGATCACAAATACCCCGGTCGCATCCGCCACCGTCTGGCTGATCCCTTCGGAAGAACCGAGGGCTTCGGTCAGGGTCATGCCGCTGCGGTCCATCTTCAGCGTCGTTTGTTTGCCCACCTCGCCCATCACGAACACTTTCAACTCGTCATTGCGCGGGACGTAAAGGATATCGCCCGGTTGCAGCAGCGCGTTTTGGCTGATGTCGCCGCGCTGCATCAGCGCCTGCAGCGAGATGGCCCGCTCCTTGCCCTGATGGGTCAGCACGACGTTGCGCCAGTCGGCGTTGTCCGTCAGGCCGCCGGCGGCGTTGATCGCATCCAGAATGGTCAGCGGCACGTTGGTGATTGCCTGCTGGCCGGAGGTTTTCACTTCGCCGGTGACATAAGCCTTCTGCGAGCGGAACGCGGCGATACTGACATCCACCTGCGGGCTTTCCACATACTGTGCCAGACGGCCGGCGATCAGACTGCGCACTTCGGTGACGGTCTTGCCCACCACCGCCACGCGCCCGATATAGGGATAAAAGATCGTGCCATCCGCATGCACCCAGTTGCCGGTGTCGCTGGCGCTGCGGTACTGCCCGGCCGGTGTGGTCAACTCGGGATGATCCCAGACGGTGACGTTCAACACGTCGCCGACGCCGATGCGGTATTGATAACTCTGCAACCGCCGATCCAGCGCCGGGTTCGGCCGGGCGACCGGTTCTATGCGCCGCATTTTCTGCAGCAGCATCGGCGACATGCGATAGACCTGTACCTGGTTGTTCAAATCGAAATCGTCGTCTTGCTGCACGACGATGGCTTTTCCACTGGTCGGTAAATGCGAGCCGGGGACCACCGTACAACCGCTCAACAGCGCGGAGGTACAGACCAACGGCATCAAAAGAGGCAAATGAAAATTCATGGGGTTACCGTGATAGACGGGCTGCTGTCGCAGCCCGTGAGAGGATTAGCGACCAACGGTCGGGTTGTCGCTAAGCACCGTTGCCTGCCGCGGTTCGCGCAGCATGGCGAAATAGCCGCAAAAACAGAACAGGAACGCCACCAGCATCAGGCTCTCCTGGAGCTTCAACACTTCGCTGCAAATGCCGATGCAGGCCAGCGTCACCGCCAGCATGGTGCTCATGGCCAGCGCCTGGCGCGCATTGAGCCCGCGGCGCATCAGAATATGGTGCAGATGGTCACGGCCCGCTTTGAATGGGCTTTGGCGACGCAACAGGCGGCGCACCATCACGGTCACCATGTCCATCAGAGGAATGGCGATCAGCCACAGCGCGGTGACCGGGCGCATCACCGCCTGTGGCCCCTGCGTCGCCAACAGCACCAGCCACAGCACGCTAAAGCCAATCACCATGCTGCCGGCATCGCCCATAAAGATTTTGTTACGCGCGCCGAACAGGCTCAGGTTGAACAGCAGATAAGCTGCCAGCGCGACGAGCAGACCCAGGCACCACAGCGCCAGGTCTTCCCGCCCGCCCAGTCCAAACACAACGGCCAACGCGACGAAGGTAACGCAGGACAAGGCGCCCAGTTGCCCGTCGATGCCATCCACCATGTTGTAGGCGTTGATCGCCCCCCAGACCGCCAGCGGCGTGAGCAGCAGCGCGCCATAGCCGAGCATCACTTCCTGATGCCCCCAGACATAGCCCAGAGAGGAGAGTTGCATCCCTGCCGCCAGCATCATCGCCAGCGCGATCCCTCCCTGCACCATGACGCGCGGCGCCACGGGCAGATCAAAGCGGTCATCCAGCACGCCCAACACCACCAGCGCCGTGACGCACAGCAGGTAGATCGTGCTGTCGGGCAGCCAGGCGGGTTGCCACAGCGTCATCAGCGTCAACGTCAGGTATACGGCGATGCCGCCGACCAGCGGAATATGCCCCAGATGTTGCTTGCGCGCATTGGGCTTATCCACTAACCCCACCGCCAAAGCGGCCCGACGGGCAATAAGCACCCAGGCGACCGCCAGCACAAATATCACGCTCAGTTGATATAACATCGTTCCTCCAGCGATTAAGCACGCTACCGCCCTTGAGTTACAGCTCCCAATGCGCTATTAGCAAAAACAAAATTGATCCTGCCAGGATATAAGTCAGCATGAGTTAATCCTGAAAATGCAGATTTATCCGCTTGTCGGCGGAAATACATAAATAACGCCAGCGTGCGGTTAAGTTATCGGTCAGAAAACTCATGTTTAATGGTTCTTTCGATGGCCGAATCAAGTTCCACCGGCGCTACGAAATCATTCTTCACATTGGTTTTAAATTGCGTTCTGGCGCAGAATTTCTGCACTCTGACGCGGCTGATTGGGAATTTTTTTCGACTTATTTTACTCACAACATCTAATGCGGTCGCCCCGCAGATTCCCACTGCATAGGGAATGCGAATCGTCTTATTTTCACGACCAAGAGAAGAGGAAATAACCTCAACCAGTTGATTCATCGTGAAGTCTGGTTTATCAACGTAGTTGCTGACCTGATAGCTGGATTGCTGATCCAGCGCGTGTTCCAATCGTGCGGCAATATTTTCAACATACGCCATCGACTTCATATTATTGCCGCTGCCGATCATCACGAATCGGCCGCTGGCGATCTGACGGAACAGGTTATACACGTTGCCGCGATTCCCTTCGCCGAATACCACCGTCGGGCGAATGATGGTCAGCTTGTTTTCACTATCGGCTTTGCGCCACGCTTCATAAACGTATTCCGCTTCGAGCTTGGATTTGCCGTAGTGATTGAAGGGTTCGAAACGCCCCTCTTCGCCAGTCTCTTGTTTGACGAAACCATAAACGGCGACCGATGAGGTGAAAATGATTTGGCGGATATTCAATGCGGAAGCGGTCATGCAGACATGGCGTGCACCTTCGACGTTGACCTGGTAGTAGAGCGAAATGGGGTCGACATTGTCCTGATGCTCCGCAGCCAGATTAATGATGGCGTCACAGCCCGTCAGCGGTTGCTGCAAGGTCTCGGGCTGAGTCACATCACCGTACTGGTAGAGCGCCGGAAAGTGCTCGCTGGGCCGTTTATCCACGATGATCAGCGTCAGATCATCGCGTGCACTGAGACGTTTCGCCAGGCGCGTTCCGATAAAACCGGCCCCCCCGATAATAGCTACTTTACGCTTATCCATAATTTGTCACTCAGCAGGTTCTCATTATTCCCGTCACAACATTGAGACAGGACGCTAATACGCGTTAGGTAATGAGATTCAGACTGGACAAATCGAATCAGGCTTTCAAATAACAAATAATGAAATAAAAGATTTCATTAAATGTGAAATTATCGCTAAAGATAAAACCTCATTCAGTGCTAATTTTTAACATCGTAAGCAACTTGATATTGCAAGGTTTTATTGGGCAGTATGAGATTAATCCGACCTTTACCAGGCATAGAAAAGGCCTCATATTTTACCGGCAGCTTAATCTGGCCTTGCTTAGGATCGACACATTCAATGGTCGCCTGCTCCATGCTCTCTCCCTGGTAAAGGCAGAACAGGGTTTGCGGGCTATTGGTATGAGGGTTGTTCAGCGTCAACGTCAACACGACGCGCGTGTTATTCTGAATATCATTGATCACCGGCGGGCGGGTTTGGTTGCCCAACACATATGAAAAATGTGAAATGACCAGTAAAGAAGCGAATACCGTCAGGTATTTCACTACGCGGCTAGCGGGCATGCTGAAAAAACGCCGCCCCGATGTTGGCTTCTTTTCAGACGCCGGTGTTTCCTGGGATGGCGTCTCTGCCGCGAGAGGCGCAGAAACCAGTGTCGATTTACGTTGCTTAACTATTTTCTCATCGTTTGTTTCAGGCGCTCCATTTACATTTTCAGAAAGTTCCGCTTGAATATCAACATTAATATCATCATCGCCGTTTAATATATCATTACCGACGTAGTCTTCATCTTCAGATATAAAGTGAAAAACCGCCTGATTTTCCACCTTGTAACCCAAGCGAGGAATGGTTCTGATAAGCGTATGTTCGGTGTCGCTAATTTTCTGACGAATGGATTTAATTGTTTGATTTATCGTTGAATCTGAACAATAAGTCCCTTTCCAGATATTTTCTATAATTTCCGTTCGGGTAACCAGTTCGGGGGATCTGGCGACAAGCAGCGAAAGGATTTGATACTCTTTCCAACGCAGACGAAATTTCTCCCCGGCAGGAGTCAGAACATCGAGATTCCTAATCTTTATTCTTTTATCAAGATTCACTTTTAATTTCCTTAGCGTGCCTGTCCTGCACACTTTGTATAGAAATATCAAAAAATGTTCAAGAAATTAAATGTAAACTCAACAGGTTGCATTCATCGGATATTGGCTTTTATAAAAATTTTCTGATTTCATTTTTTACATTAAGCCTGATTAAGGATGTTCTGTTTATCCAGACGACTCTTTTTCCCTGTTGGCAACATGGATTTCTCTCATGACCGCCGTAAAATCCAACCTGGCACCTCATTGATTTAAAAAAGAAAAACTAACAATGTCGTTTAATTGTTAATCGAGTAAAATTGTGAAATTTCATTCCGTGATGTGAATTCATCCTATTTTCCCACTTAATCTGGTTGGCAGATAGACTACAAAAAGCCGAAAAAAACAGAATGAGAGTTATCTGATTTAACTCCAACACTCATTCATTCCAGCAAGTTTAGCATCTAAGACAAATCCCTATTGATGATTTTATAACAATCGCACTAATTATGCCTTCCCCACCCAGAAATTTCATTTAACCTGCGGCGATGGCATTAATATTTTAATGTAAGAATACTCTCAACAAAAAGAAAAAACCGTGCAAATAATATAATCCGTTTGTGAGAAGACATTCCTACATTGAGAGATATGGCTATAAAAAAAGAAAAAAACGGCAAGCGGAGATGAGAATTTTACCTAAAGGCAGAAAATTTCACTGAGAAGGCGAGGAGAGATGATTCGGTATGAGCGAAATATCCCTCCCCTGTCGGGGAGGAATTGAGACAATCGTTTGGTGCTCAGGCCTTTTTCTTACGGCCATACACCGCCCAGGTAATGACCACACACAAGATATAGAATACCAGGAACACTTTCATCGCCCCCGCCGGCGAACCTGTCAGCGCCAACGAGGTGCCGAATGCCTGCGGAATGAAAAAGCCGCCGGCCGCACCGATCGCCGAGATAAAGCCCAATGCGGCGGCGGAGTCGGTCACCGCTTCACGCTGCGCGCTCTCGTCGCTGCCGCCGGCCGCTTTGACGCGATCGACCGTGATTTTACGGAAGATGACGGCGATCATTTGGAAAGTCGAACCGCTGCCCAGCCCCGCAGTGAGGAACAGCACCATGAAGATGCCGTAGAAGGCGATGAATGAACCGCCCTGCCCTGCGTCCGGCAAGGTCAGGAACAACAGCGCGGCAAAAACGGCCATCACCACAAAGTTGATCAACGTGACCCGCACCCCGCCGAAACGGTCAGACAACGCACCGCCAACCGGCCGCGCCAGCGCCCCGAGGAACGGCCCGAAGAACGCGTAGTGCAGGATCACCACATCCGGGAATTGCGTTTTCGACAGCATGGCGAAACCGGCGGAGAAACCGATGAAGGAACCGAAGGTCGCGAGGTACAGCAGGCTCAGCATCCACAGATGCCCGCGTTTGAGCACCGGCAGTTGCTGGCGCAGCGACGCTTTGGCCGCCGCCAGATCGTTCATGCCGAACCAGGCTGCCAGCGTGGCGATCAACAGGAACGGCACCCAGATCCAGGCGGCATTTTCCAGCCACAGCGGACTTCCGTCCGCCTGATTTTGCGCCGCGCCGCCAAACAGGCCGAACAGGCTGAAAGAGATCGCCAGCGGCGCAACCAGTTGCATCACGCTGACGCCCAGATTGCCCAACCCGCCATTGAGCCCCAACGCGCCGCCCTGGCGTGCTTTCGGGAAGAAGAAGCTGATGTTGGCCATGCTGGAAGCAAAGTTGGCACCGGCGAAACCGCACAGCAGGGAAATGACGACAAACACGCTGTACGGTGTGCTGCTGTCCTGTACCGCGAACCCCAGCCACAGGCAAGGCACCAGCAGGAAGCAAGTGCTGATAGCGGTCCAGCGACGGCCGCCGAACAGCGGGATCACGAACGAATACGGCACGCGCAAAATAGCGCCAGAGACCGACGGCAACGCCGTTAACAGAAACAGCTGGTCGGTGGTGAAGTTGAAGCCGACCTTGTTCAGGTTGACCGCGACGGCGCTGAACAGCATCCAGACACAGAAGGCCAGCAGCAGACAGGGAATGGAAATCCACAGATTGCGGGTGGCGATGCGCTGGCCGCGTTGCTGCCAAAAAGCACTGTCTTCAGGGCGCCAGTCCTGAATCAGCGCGCCGGTTTTCTTTGATGAAGGCGTTGCAAGTTGCGACATAAAAACCTCAGACACGGGGGATTATTCCGCACACCCTAGGGGGCGGCCCCGGCGGCAAAGTTGATGTACATCAACCCGAATGCAAGTAGTTGGCGGCGTAAACGGCGCCTTCATCCCCTTAGGGGTACGGGCAAACAAAAAATTAAATAACTTAAAATCAATAAGTTGATCAACATCACTTCCTTGTTTTTACCGGCTCGCCACTTCACTGGAAACTAATGGGTACTTCATTCGAGGTATGGGGTTATGCTCATGGATAATCAAAAATATGGCTGAATCGTTACTTTTTTTATCCCCGTCGCCGCCTTCGCCCCTGAGCTTCAGCGGCGCTAAACGCCAGGAATCCGGACTTATGAAACGCCTGTTGGCCCCGCTTTCGATCGTGAATCAGGTCGCCCTGCTGATGTTACTGTCGGGCATTCTGGGCGTGGCCGGCATGGGCATTTCCGCCTGGATGTCGCAAAGCATTCAGGGCAACGCGCATGCCATCAACAAGGCCGGTTCGCTGCGTATGCAAAGCTATCGCCTGCTGGCGCAGGTGCCGCTGGACGCGCGGCACGAAATTCTGATTCAGGAGCTCGAACGCGACGAAAACAGCCCAGACCTGCAGCGCTCGGTGGAACAAGAGGGGCTGACACAGCCTTTCGTCGCCTTGCGCGACTACTGGCAGCAGACTCTGCAGCCTCGCCTGCGCAGCGCGCAGCGCCCGGCCGATGCCGCGCCGCAGGTGGCGCACTTCGTGCAACTGCTGGACAAGCTGGTATCGGACATCGATCGGCAAACCGAGCGCCGCCTGCTGATGGTGACGCTGGTGCAGGCCGGCTTCATCGCACTGACGCTGTTGCTGTTGTTCGGCACCACCTGCTACCTGCGCCGCCGGTTGCTGCATCCCTGGCGGCAGCTGGTAGAGATGGCGTTAGCGGTAGGCCGCGGCGATTTTAGCCGCCGCTTTCCCCAGCGCGGACACCAGGATGAAATGGCCTCGCTCGGCGGCGCGTTGAATACCATGTCCGATGAGCTGTCTGCCACCTACAGCGGGCTGGAGCAACGCGTAGCCGAAAAGACCGCCGACCTGCAGCAGAAAAATCAAGTGCTGAGCTTCCTCTATCGCGCCAGCCGCCAGCTGCACGCCAACGAACCGCTATGCAGCCGTCTGACGCCGCTGCTCAACCAACTGCAAACCCTGACGCCGCTGCGCGCCATCCAGGTGCGGCTGTATGAAAACGACAGCCGGGAACCGCTGCTGCAGCTGAGCGGCAACCAGCCGTTGCGGCCGGAGCACTGCCACAACCCGGTGTGCAGCGCCTGCCTGAACGACAGCGATCGCCAGCATCCCGATAACCCGTCGCTGAGTTGGAGCCTGAGCGACAAGCTCGGCGACTACGGCGTGATCGTGGCTCAGCATGCGCCGCAACAGCCGCTGAACGATGAGCACCGCCAACTGATCAACACTCTGGTAGAGCAACTGACCAGCGTGCTGGCCATCGAACGCCAGGTCGACCACCAGCAACAGCTGATGCTGATGGAGGAACGGGCGGCGATCGCCCGCGAACTGCACGACTCCATCGCTCAATCGCTCTCTTGCCTGAAAATGCAGATCGCCTGCCTGCAGATGCAGGGCGAAACGCTCTCTTCCGCCAGCCAGGCGCTGGTGCAACAGATGCGCGAAGAGTTGAACGGCGCCTACCGCCAGCTGCGCGAGCTGTTGACCACCTTCCGCCTGCAGCTGACCGAACCGGGCCTGCTGGCGGCGCTGCAATCGACGGTGGCGGAGTTCAATCCCAAACTGGGCCTGACCATCAACCTCGATTACCAGCTCGGGCCGCGCACGGTGCCCGCCTATCAGGCCATTCATCTGCTGCAGATCGCCCGCGAGGCGCTCAGCAACATCCTTAAGCACGCCGCCGCCAGCCAGGTGAGCATTCAGGTCATCAATAAACGGGGCGAAGTGACCCTGAGCGTTTGCGACAACGGACGCGGCCTGCCGGCCGAGACGTCCCGCCCCGACCATTACGGCCTGATCATCATGCGCGATCGCGCCAAGAGCCTGCATGGCCGCTGCGACATTTTACCGCGCAGCGGCGGCGGCACCGAAGTGCGAGTCAGCTTCACGCCGGATAACCACGCCATCGACTAACGGAGACACCATGACGACAGAAACCGCCGCCACAATTTTACTGATCGACGACCATCCCATGCTGCGCAACGGCGTAAAACAGCTGATCGGCATGGACGCTCGCCTGCAGGTTATCGCCGAAGCCGGCAGCGGTGAGCAAGGCGTGGAACTGGCGCAACAGCACGATCCGGATCTGATCCTGCTCGACCTGAACATGCCCGGCATCAACGGGCTGGAAACGCTGGATCGCCTGCGCCAGACCGACCTGTCAGGGCGCGTCGTGGTGTTCAGCGTATCCAACCATGAAGACGATGTCGTTAGCGCGCTCAAGCGCGGCGCCGACGGCTATCTGTTGAAAGACATGGAGCCGGAGGAGCTGCTAAAAGCGCTGCATCAGGCGGCCGCCGGGCAGATGGTGCTCAGCGAAACGCTGACGCCGATCCTCGCCGCCAGCCTGCGTGAAAACCGCCCCAGCGCCGAGCGCGATATTCAGCAGCTGACGCCGCGCGAACGGGATATTCTCAAGCTGATCGCCCAGGGGCTGCCGAACAAGCTGATCGCGCGCCGCCTGACCATCACGGAAAGCACCGTCAAGGTGCACGTCAAACACCTGCTGAAAAAGATGAAGCTGAAATCCCGCGTCGAGGCCGCCGTGTGGGTGCTGCAGGGTAAAAACGGTTAATCTTCCCCGTACAACGGCCCGGTTTGCGCCGGAATGGGCGGCGGCGTCAGGGTTTGGATCGCCGGCAGGTCCTCGCCATCGCCGGCGCTCGCCGTCAGCGGCGGCGCCACTTTCAGCTCGATCCAGTTGGACGTCACGCGTTGCTGCTTGTCGTCCTCCAGCGTGACCGACAGCCGATAACTGTTGGCGGCACCCGGCGCGTCATCCCACGGCGGCACGATCGCCGTCCAGCCCTGCGGGTCGTTGGCGTTGTGCGGCGGCGTCAGGCTCAGCGCCTGCGTATCCCCCTGCCAACTGACATGAGAAATCCCGTGCAACGCCTTGATTTCCAGCACCAGCGGCACAGTCTCTCCCGCCTGCAGGTTCCACGGCGGCGTAGCCAGGAACACCTGCAGCGTCTTGCGCTGACGGAATTCCAGCACCGGCACATTTTTACGCTCGATGGGATCGTAGCGGCTGCCGCGCAACGACTTGGCCTGCGCCACATACTCCGGCGAAATCTGCTTCACCAATGGCACCCCGAGCCGATAGCTCAGCGCCAGCTCAACCTGATCCTGGCTTTGGCCGCCCGCGCCAATCTTATGCAACGCCTTCATCGTCACCAGCGGCACCGGGGTGTAATTGAGCCCCAGCTGCATGGCGCGCGGATCGTTTTGCTTTTTCCCGCTGCCGAACAGATCGACATTATCGCCCAGATATTGCTCATAGCTGAGCGAACCGCCGATCTGGCGATAAAACGGCAGATAGCCTTGCGTCGTGATGTCGT
The DNA here is from genome assembly GCF_009707615.1 of Serratia sp. YC16. Lineage (NCBI taxonomy): Bacteria > Pseudomonadati > Pseudomonadota > Gammaproteobacteria > Enterobacterales > Yersiniaceae > Serratia > Serratia sp. YC16. The sequence goes on from NZ_WLYN01000001.1 coordinate 834,008, forward strand.
AGCCTCGCGCCGGACGGCTGAAGAACACCCCATCGCCGGGCTGTTGCGACAACGCCGACAGCGGGTAGTAATAGTTGGTGGAGAAACGCAGATAGTCTCCCCAGGCCTCCGCGCCGATGCTGCCGCGATTGCGCTGCCGGGCGAAATCGCTGTCGAGCGCGGTGTTGTAACCCAGCAGCCAATCGCCGGCGATCCAGCGCTGCCCCAGTGCAAAATTGCCCAGCGCCCCGGCGCTTTGCTGCAGCCAGCCGATCTGGCTGTAGGTCAATAGCCCGTCGACGTCGTACAGCGGGCTGAATAGCTGACCATTGCTGCCGGTAAAGTCGCCCTCACCGGTCATCTTCAGCGACAGCCTGGCGGTCCCCAGCGGAGACAGCAGCTCCTGCGCCTGTTGCTGCAGCGCGCCGGTCGCCTGGCCCAGCAAATAATCCTCAGCGCGGCTGCGCATCTGCTGACGAGACACATTGTTCAACTCTTGTTCACCGAGCTGCTTGGCCATCTCGGCCCACTGCTTTTCGCGCGCCGCGTCGTCGGGCGCACCGCCCAGCTCGGGCAAATTCGCGGCAGGATCCGCGGCGGTCTGTTCGGAAGGGATCACGCTGTCCGGCGCCGGTGGGGACTCGGCGCACGCGGGCGCCGCTCCGGCCAGCCACATCAGCGGCCCGGCCAGCCACGCCGTCTGACGCCGGCGCCAGAATCGTTTTTTGGTCTTGTTGAGTACTGCCTGAATGACGTCGTTCATGACACCGTTAGCTCCCTCCTTCCTGGAGCACGCCAACCCACTGCTGCGCCGCCGCCTTCCCGCGACAGTTCTGAAAAACCTCACGCCCCGACCAGGCGGGTGCGCCTCTACCCTAAAGCCTAACGGCTTGACGAGAAGAAACAATAGGATAAACCCCTAATCCCTCTTTTGTGACGACGTCACATTACGCGGTTTACCCTTTCATTTCAGCCATCGGGTGAATTCACGCCATTTTAGCGCCGATTTTGCCGATAAAAAGTACGCCAGCCTCTGCGCGCCGCCGCGCATGGCGTTGCACTGCCATGTAATCAGCACAGTGCCGATGCGTGCTATCGCGCGTTCCCCGCAGGCAGCCGCGTTTCACTCCGATGAAATCAGCATTTTGCCGTTATTTTAAACGCCTGTTTTACGGTTGGCGGAGTCCTGATGTTAATTTCTCTACTGTGGCACGCGCTGTTTTTCACCGCGCTGCTGGCGGCAGGCCTGGGCGCCTTCGCACTCATCACCCGACTGGAGCGAACGGTAACCGCACGCGCCACCCCGTCGACATTACGTCGCCGCAGCCTGCTGTTGACGGCCCTGGGTTTGACTGTGGCGGCGCTGCCTTTCGAGCTGCCGGCGGCGCAGCGGTTATGGTTGCCGGCGGCGGCGGCGCTGCTGATCGCCCTGGCGTGGCTGGACTGGCGTCATCGCTGGTTGCCGGACCGACTGACTCAGCCGCTGCTGTGGGGTGGGCTGCTGTGCAACCTGGACGCTCGCTGGGCGCCGCTGGACGACGCGGTTATCGGCGCCGCCGCCGGTTACGGGGCACTGTGGCTGCTCAACGCGCTCTATCGGCTGGTGCGGGGGCGTAACGGCATTGGCCAGGGCGATTTCAAGCTGCTGGCGGCACTGGGCGCCTGGCTCGGCTGGACGGCATTGCCGCTGCTGGTCTGTCTGGCGACAGTATTCGGACTCGGCGCGGCATTGGCGCACGGCCTGCACAACCGCCGCGCCTGGCGCGCACCGCAACCTTTCGGCATCGCCCTGGCGGCGGCCGGCTGGCTGTTGCTGATGATGAACGCCGGCCAAAATGTGCCGGCGTTGTTCGGTTAGTTCTTCAGCGCGTCGATCAGTCGATTGAGTACACCGGCCACTTCCGCCGTGCTGGCCGTTGTCGGATTGGCCAGGGGCTGGATCGCCGCAAGCCTGGTCGTGGAGAGCACCTCATCGCTGCGGACTTCCAGCGCATCGGATGGCGGTGCGTTTAACGATCCGCCATCCGGTCGCCAATAGCTGCCTCGCGTAGTCTGCACCTGATAGCTGCCAAAACCAAAGTCCTTCTCGACGCGGTAATATATTTCGCAGCTCAGCGGCCCGGTGCGCCGCAGCATAAAAGCGCCTTTCGCGCTATAGCTGCCTTTATTGACGACAAAGGCGGCGGCCTGCGAAGACAGATCGAACGTGATATACAAATCGCACGCCAGCACTTTGGTGCTTACTCCCTGTTGCAGAGTAATGTGCGTTGTGGGTTGCCGATCCGGCGCAGTCAGGGTGCCTAAAAAAGTCCACGATTGCTGTTTCGAGATATTGCGTGGCAGATGATTGCTGGTGGCGGAAGGCGCTATCCCCCGCTCCCCCAAACTGTTCATCACCTCAACTCCGCTCAAAAATGACGTGACGTCGACGGTGCTTTTGCCGGCTACCGCTACGCCGCCGTTGTATACGTTGCTGAACGTCACCTCGGTATTGTTGTTGCAGGCGGCGATCGCCACCGGGAAGGGAGTCGTCGAACCGCTGTAAAGACTCAACTGGCCGATATCCCAACGGGATTCGTTGATGAATCGGCACAACACGCCGCCGCTCTCCACGTTCTGCGCGTCCTGGATATTGATATTGCCTATTGTGCCTTGGGCAAAGTTGGTGGACAGCACGCTGACATTGGCGGCGCGCTGCGTGTTGCGGTTCTCGCAGCCCAATGAATTGATCGTGCCGTTAAAATCTTTGAAATAGTAGATATCGCCGATGCAGTCATCCGCAGCCAACGAGCCGACAGTAGAGTAAAACCCTGAGATTCTGAACGCAGTACCCTTGGCACGCGCAGCATAAAGGCCATCGATAAAGTTGGTGGTGCCGGACTTGTCCATCCACAACACCCCATCGCCCGGGCGACTGGCGTTAGCCTCCATCTGCACATTCACCAGCCAGTTAATGAACATGTCGCCCGAGACAAACAGCGAATAACCGCCGACGTTGGTGTAGATATCACGGATATCGAACTTCGTCATATTGCGATCGCTAAACCATACGCCGTGGGTGTCGTCTACGCCGGTATCATCCCGCAGCGTCAAGCCGTGCAGCGTCAGATTGGCGAATCCTTTCACTACGATTACCGCTTTCTTCGTTTCACCCTGTTCATTGGTGTAACTGCTGTCCGCGGTCTTGACGATTTTGGTCGCTCGCCCCAATCCGACCACCCGCAAACCGATGCCGCCGTAGATGTCCGTTGTCGTCTGAATGAGTACATGTCCAGCGACCGTATATACCCGTTTCCCCAGAGACAGTGTACCGCCTGCTTGCAACGCCGCCTCCGCCGCTTTGTTGATAGCCGGCCCCCAGTTGCTTCCGTCGCTGTCCTGATAAAACTGTTCCGGCGTCACAACCTCACCGGTGGCGAGCAAGGTTGCTGCGCGCTGTACTGGAACGTTTTCGTTATTGTCCATAATATCTCCTGACGTGATGTGTTCGCATCATTGCGAACGACCGCGCTGAAAGGCGTAAATAACGCCACCTTTCAGCGCCAATCTATCACCGCCACATGAGCACGTTATGAAATTTCATTTTATTTCACCTTGATACAACATCTCGCGTTTCGCGGTTGCAACAGCACGCGATTTCACACGCTGTCGGCCTTTGGCGCGCCAGAAGCCCGGCCAGGCGCGCGGCGCGGTCGCTACTTACTCACCCGGTCCAGATACAGCATGCTGTTGGCGATATCCACCCGAGCATCTTGAACGTTGTTGCGTAATGCCACCAGCGTTTGCCCCTGCAGCGCCACAACATAGGGCGAACTGGCCTGCAGTTCCCGCTGCAGCGTAACGTAGCGTGCGCTGCGCGCGGCGTTGTCGCCCTCCGCGGCCGCCGCGCGCGTTTCCGCGCTGATGGCGGGTATGCGCCACTGGGTACGCCAGGCCAGGGTTTTCGGCCCGTCGGCCACATTATAAGCAAATGCGCTGGCGTTGGTGTTCGGATCCAGGTAGTCGGCGCCCCAATAGGTGAATATCGCCTGAAAATCGCGACCGCGCATCTTGCCCCACAGATCGCTTTCCACCACCGGATGGATATCCAACCGCAGCCCGGCCTGCGCAAAACTGGCCTGCAGCGCCTGGGCGATATCGGTATACGGCGGCTGATTGATGACGATTAGGTCGATGCGCGTGCCTTCAGCGATGCCGGCATCGCGCAGGATCTGTTTGGCTTTATCCACGTCGAGCTTAAACGGCCGATCGTTGAGCGCACCGTCCAATCCTTGCGGCAAGAAGGCCTGATGCACCCGGTATTGCCCTTTCAGCAACCGCTCGGCGATGCTCTGATAGTCCACCAGCCAGCGTGCCGCCTGCCACAACGCCGGATTGCCCAGCGCCGGGTTGTCTTTGCTGCCGGTGTTGAAACCAAGATAATACACCCGGGGCGCATCGGCCTGCTCGATGCGCACACCCGGCGCCTTGCGCAGCGAGTCGAATTGGTCGGCACCCAGATCGTAGGCCACGTCGGCATCCCCCTTCAGCAACAGCAGGCGGCGGGTGCCGGCGTCGCTGACATTCTTGAACAGCACCGTTTTCAGCCGAGCCGGCGACGGCGCATAGTCGTTGCGGCCAAACAGCAGCGCCTCGTGCGGCACATAGTTATTCACCCGATACGGGCCGCCGCCGGCGGAATGGCTGCGCAGCCAGGCGTTGCCGTAATCCCCCTGCTGCGCATGCTCATTCAGCAGCTTCTCATCCACAATCGAAGCCACATTCGCCGTCAGCAGACGCAGCGCCAACTCACTGCCGATATTGGCCGGCCAGCTGAGCTGCACCTGGTCATCCCCGATCTTCTTCAGCTGCTGTTCAACGTTATCCGACGTCCAACCAAACTCGGCGAGAATAAACGACGGCGCCTTGTTCAGCTTCACCGCACGCACCAGTGAGAAAATCACGTCCTCAGGCCGTAACGGATTACCGGAGGCAAAGCGTTGCTGCGGTTTCAGGGTAAAAGTCAGGCTGCGGCCATCGGCGCCCGCTTGCCAACTGCCTGCGGCGTCCGGCGCCAGCTTTTGCGGCGCGGCGCGATCCGGCGCCACCAGGCGCTGATAGAGGTTGACCAAATTGGCCGAGCTGACGGTCTCAAAACTCTCCGCCGGATCGAGGCTGATAATGCCCTCCAGCGAACTGACCACCACCAGGGTGTCTTGCGGGGTGGCGGCCTGCGCACCGAAAGCGGCCGCCAGCGCACCATACAACAAAGTTGGAATTAACCGTTTCATCGATACACTCTCCACAATCACGCGGTTGCGTTGTTTTTCGAGTGTAGGGGGTAAGAATTAACAGAAGAACGACGATAAATTGCTTTATTTATTACCAAGATGGATATGCCCGCCGCGTTGGCGGGCACAGGTTTAAATGATGATGCGGCCGTGCGCCATCGCCACCGCGCGATCGCACATGTGGTCGATGACGTCCGCATCGTGGCTGACCAGCACCATGGTCAGATCGCCCGCCTGCTTCAGCTCGTTGAGCAGGTTGAGGATCTCCGCCTGTACCGACATATCCAACGCCGAGGTCGGCTCATCCAGCAGCAACAGCTTCGGCCGCAGCAGTAGCGCGCGCACGATCGCCACGCGCTGGCGCTGGCCACCCGACAGCTGATGCGGATAGCGATCCAGCAGGCGCGGATCCAACCCGACCTGGCGAAATCCCGCGCTGATCTTGCGTTCGATATAGCTTTCCTGCAGCAGTTTGAGCGGCTCGGACAACGTGCGCAGCAGCCGGTGTTTGGGGTGCAGCGAAGCATAGGGATCCTGAAACACCATCTGCACTTCGCGCCGCAGTGGGCCGGTAAATGCCTGGCCCGGTTGCAGCCGCCGCCCCAACAGCTCAAAGCCGCCGCGCCAGCTGTCGTTCAGCCCGGCCAATACCCACAGCAACGAGGACTTGCCGCAGCCGGAAGGCCCCACCAGCCCGAAACACTCGCCCGGTTCGATGCGCAGGTTAACGTCATGCACCACGGTGCGCAGTTCGTATCCCTGACGATGGCTGACGCTCAGGTTATCCAGTGCAATCACGCTCATTTCAAGGTCTCCAACAGCGCCCGATCCAGCACCGGCAATGGTTTGCCGCGCGTCTCGCGACTCGGCCGGCACGCCCACAGCGTGCGGGTATAGGGGTGCGTGGCCTGCGCCAACTGCGTCGCCGGCAGCTGATCCAACAGCTCACCCTTGTACATCACCAATACCCGTTCGCAGTGGTGCGCCACCTGCTGCAAATCGTGGCTGATCAGGATCAGGCCCATATTGCGTTGTGCGACCAGATTTTCTATCAGCTGCAGCACCTGATCGCGCATCTGGTGATCCAGCGCCGAAGTCGGTTCGTCGGCAATCAGCAGTTGCGGATCGTTGATCAGCGCAATGGCCAGCATCACCCGCTGCCCCATGCCGCCGGAGAGCTGATGCGGATAGCGCCGGCACAGCGCCGCCGGATCGGGCAACCCCACCGCCGCCAGCATCTCCAACACTTTTTCACGCCGCTCGGCGCGACTCAGCTTCGCATGCAGCACCAGCGGCTCCTCGACCTGACGCCCAATCGGCTGATTGGGGTTCAGCGCATGCTTGGGGTCTTGCATCACCATCGCCACCCGATCGCCGCGCAGCCGGCTCCACTGGCGTTCGCTCAGCCGCGTGAGGTCTTCGCCGCCCAGCGTCAGGCGCTGCGCCTGCAGCTGCAACGGCGGCGGCAACAGCCCCATCAGCGCACGCGCGGTCAACGATTTGCCCGAGCCGGACTCGCCGACCAGCGCCAGGCGCTCCCGCCCCATGCTGAACGAAATATTTTTCACCAGCGCCACCGGCTGCGGCCCCGGCACGCCGATCGCCAAACGCTCGACGGTCAATAAGGTGTTATCAGTGCCCATGACGAGGATCCATTTTGTCGCGCAGGCCATCGCCCAGCAGGTTAAAGGCCAGGCTGGCGAACAGGATCGCCCCGCCCGGTGCGGCGGCGACCCACCATTGGTCGAAAATCACTTTGCTGCCTTCGGCCACCATCGAGCCCCATTCGGCGGTCGGCGGCGCGACGCCCATGCCGAGGAACCCCAGACCGGCTGCGGACAGGATGATGCCGCCCAGGCTCAGGGCCGCGCGCACCACCGCGCTCGGCAGGCACAGCGGCAAAATGTGGCCAGCCATCAGCCGCAGCCCGCGGATACCCTGCATGCGCGCCGCCGCCAGGTAATCGCTGCGCCTCAGCGCCAGGGTTTCGGCCCGCGCCTGGCGGGCAAAGGCCGGCCAACTGGTCAATGCCAGCGCCAGCGCGCCGTTCATCAGCCCCGGCCCCATCACCGCCACGAACGCCAGCGCAATCACCAGACTCGGCAACGACAGGAAAATATCGGTCAGGCGCATCAAAACGCGTTCAACCCAGCCGCCGAGATAACCGGCACAGATACCGACCAGCAGACCGATAGGAATGGTCAGCACCAGAATCAGCGACACCAGAATCAGCGTCGGCCGCGCGCCGTAAATCACGCGGGAGAGCAAATCGCGGCCGAAGCCGTCGGTGCCCAGCCAATGCTCGGCGGAAGGTGGCAGCAAACGCAGCTCGATATGCTGCAGATTAGGATCGAAAGGCGCCAGCCACGGGGCCAGCAACGCGGTGACGATCAGGATCGCGACCAGCGCCGCGCCCAGCGTCAGCGTGGTCAACCGCCGACCGGTGCGGTAACCGACGGCCGGCTCGCTTTGCGGTTCGTGTTCAGAAAGATATTGGCTCATCGGGTTCGCGGATCCACTAAATAGGTCAAGGCGTCAGCCAGCGCATTCAACAGCACAAAACAGGTGCCGATCAGCAGCGTGGCGCCGAGGATCGCCGGCGTGTCGGCGGCAAACAGCGCCGAAGTCAGGTAACGCCCGACGCCGGGCCAGGCGAACACCGTTTCGGTCAATACCGCGCCCTCCAGCAGGCTGGCGTAGGAGAGAGAAAGTACGGTGATCAGCGTGCCCAGCACGTTAGGAAACACGTGGCGCAGCAGAATGCGCAGACGCCCGGCTCCCTTGGAACGCGCCAGCGTCACGTATTCCTTGTTGCACTCTTCCAGCATCGCCGCACGCAGCAGCCGGGTGATGCCCGCCATCGACAGCAGCGCCAGCGCCACCACCGGCAGCCACAGGTGGCTGATGGCGTTATAGAACATCTCGCGATCGCCGGACAGCCAGCTGTCGATCAACACGAAACCGCTGCGCGGCTCCATGCTGTACAAGTAGATATCGTCCAGCCGCCCCGGCCCCGCCGACCAGTGCAGCGTGGCGTAGAACAGCAGCAGCCCGAGCAGGCTCAGCCAGAAAATCGGCACCGAATAGCCGATCAGCGACAGCAAACGCGCCGCGTTATCCAGCCAGCTGCCCGGTTTGAGCACCGCCAGAAACGCCAGCGTAATGCCGCCGAGGGCGCCGAGGATAATGGCGCAAGTGGCCAGCTCCACCGTCGCCGGGAAGGTACGCAGCAGATCGCTCAACACCGGCTGGGCGGTGATGCGCGAAATGCCCAGATCGCCGTGCGCCAGGTGCGTCAGATAACGCCAAAACTGCACCGGCAGCGGCTGATCCAGCCCCAGCTCATGCCGCACCTGCGCATAGGTGGCTTCACTGGCGTGATCGCCCGCCACCTGCAGCGCCGGATCTATCGGCGCAAGGTGCGACAACATGAAGGTGAACAACAGCAGGCCGAGCAGCGTTAACGCCAGCGACAGCGCGCCGCCAAGCAGCCGCCCGCCCCAGCGCCAATACCGCCGGGCAGCTCCGGCGGAAGCGGAGAGTTCAGCGGCCATTACTTGCTGACCTTGCTGTAGAACACCATGTCAGGGTTGATGCCCTGTACATAGCCCTTGAGATTGTCGCGCACCGCGATCAGGCTGCGCGCCTGCAGGCCGATGACGAACGGCGAGCTTTGCTGCACCTGTTTTTGCAGTTGCTGGTAGTCGGCCACCCGTTTGGCGGTGTCGTTTTCCGCGGTGGCGGCCAACGTCAGCTTGCTCAGCGCCGGGATCTGCCAGTTAGCGCGCCAGGCCAGCGTTTTGCTGCCGTCTTCCGGATTGTAGGCGAAGGCTGCGGCATTGGTGTTAGGGTCGAAATAATCCGGCCCCCAGGAAGTCAGCGTCGCATCGTAGTTAAGCGCTTTCACCTTGGTGGAGACCTGTGAGCTGATGCCCGGCACCAATTCGACCTTCACGCCGCCCTGGGCGAAACTGGCCTGCAGCGCCTGGGCGATATCCAGATACGGCGGCTGATTGTTGACGTCCAGACGGAAACTGACGTTGCTGAGCCCCGCTTTGGCCAGTATCTCTTTGGCTTTTTGCGGATTGAAGCTGTATGGCTGATCCTTGAGCGCCCCCAGATAACCCTCCGGCAGAAACGCCTGATGGCTCTGGAACTGCCCTTTCAGCAGATCGTCGGCGATGCCTTTATAATCGAACAGCCAACGCGCCGCCTCCCAGAACGCCGGATTGCCGAGCGCCGGCGACGCCTTGGCGTTGAACTGCAGGAAATACAGCGAAGCATAGGGAATAGCCAGCGGTTTGACGCCCGGCTTGCCCTTCAAGGCCGCCATTTGGTCGGCCCCCAGGTTGCGCGCGATATCGGCATCGCCCTGCTCGATCAGCAAGCGACGCGCGGCCGGATCGGGCACGTTTTTGATCAGGATGGTTTTCAGCGTCGGCGCGCCTTCCGGCGAGCCCGGGTTGGCGTCCAGCACTACCACTTCATGCGGCACATAGGTACGGATTTTGTAAGGACCGCTGCCGGCGGAGTGGCTGTTCAGCCACTGGTGGCCCAGATCGTCGCCCTGCTGATGTGCCAGCGCCTCTTTGGCGTCGACGATCGACGATACCGGCGCCGACAGTAGGCTGAGCACAAAGGCCGGGCTGACGTTTTCACTCCAGCTGATTTTCACCTGGTGGTCATCCACTTTGATCAGATGCTGCTCGACGTTTTTCGCGTTCCAGCCCAGCTGCGTCAGGATAAACGACGGTTCCAGATTCAGCTTCACCACCCTCGAAAGCGAGAAGATCACGTCCTCCGGTCGCAGCGGGTTGCCGCTGGCGAACCTGGCGTCCGGGCGCAGACGGAAGGTCAGGCTGCGGTTGTCGGCACCGGCCTGCCAGCTGCTGGCCAGGGTCGGCTTGAGATCGATGGGGTTGTGCGGATCAGACTGGATCAGACGTTGATACAGGCTGTTGAACGACTGCACCGTGGTCAACTCAAATCCCTGGGCCGGGTCAAAACTGACCACGTCATCGATAGATTGCGCGATCACCAGCGTGTTGGCCGGCGTCGCCGCCTGTACGTTTGCGCTGGCCGCCACGGCCAAAAACAGCAAAGAAGGAACGAGCGCTTTCATCTGAAACTCTCCAAGCGGATGGAATTTATAATAATTTTGCGAGTGTATGCGAGCACGATCGGCAGCTGAAGGTACTTAAATCACTATAGATATTCTTTTTATGTATATAGCTGGGATTTTGATTATTAGGGCAAGGATTGCGCGGCAGGTCGCACTCTCGCGCCACGTCGCGGCAATTGCCTACTGTCTTTGCGGCGCGATTCGCAGCGATGAAAGTCGGGGTTTGAGTCTGTTTCATCGGGTGACTAACGTGAGCTCAGTCACCCAAAGGACGGGCAAATGGCAAACTATCCATCAGAAAATGGCTGCTCACTCCTGCATGAGAGAGCGATAGAGCAAACGCTGGCAGACATGAACAGCGTGCTGCTTGAGTCGAATCTGTTTATGACTCGTCTGACGGTACAAGACCGGCGCTGGCAAAAAGGCAGAAAAAACGGCCATACGTTAAATTGGCGCTCTCTGTTTAAATATCATGTCCAAATGCCGATGAGTTTCGCTTTTGTCTACCGGCAAATGGCCAGCCCGCTAAGCCGCGCCGGCTTTTGCCTGTGCCGTTATCTCCAGGCGGAGAACGTTATCGAACTTGTCGCGCTGGAGAATTTCTCCCTGCGCGAAACGCAACATCCCCTGAAAGGCAATATGCTGCGCAACTGCTTGCAGGCGCTATATCTGTATGGCCTGAACCTGCAAGAGCAGGGGCTGACGCCGGCGTCGCCACCGGACATACTTATCAGCCACGCCATTAATCATCGCGTGTTAGCACTGTATACACGCCAGGCCGCCTTTGAAGTGATACCCGGCACCATGACATGTAAAACCCGCTTCAGCGCGCTGAAAAATTACATACAATCGCTGGAAAAGTACGGCACCAGATGTGATAAGGTGCGTATAAATAACGAGCAGCAAGGAAGCCAAAATGGAAAATAAGGATCTGACCGACCCCACGCTCTCCATTCAAGAGCAAAAACGCATCGCCATCGAGATTTTACGTCAGTACCATCGCTGGGAGATGGCCAATCCACGTCCAGCCGAAGAACTCCCGGAATGGGAAGCCATCGGCCCGTTCAGAAAAAGCAAGCGTCACCTTATCGAACGTACAGATGACTGACCATGCATTAGCCCGCGAGCACTCCTTTTAGGACAACGTCTCTCGCTTAAATCTGATAGTCAATCACCGCATCCAGCTGCGACGAGAAGACTTTGTCCTTGATTTCGGTTAGCGACAGCGTAGGGTTGCACAGCTGAATAAAGCGCCAGGCATAATTGCGCTGCAGCTGGCTGCGCTTCAGGCCCAACCATACCGTATTAGGTTCAAACAAATGCTCGGCGTTGAGGCTGACCAATCCGCGATCGCGTTCTTTTTCATACGACATGTCGGCCAGCACGCCCACGCCTAACCCCAATTCAACGTAGGTTTTAATCACGTCGGAGTCCTGTGCGCTGAGCGCGATGTCCGGCGTCAGCCCCGCCGTTTTAAACGCCGCATCCAGCTTCGCGCGCCCGGTAATGCCCTGGCGGTAAGTAATCAGCGGCAAGGTGCTGAGCATCTCCAGCGTCACCTGCGGCTGTCGCGTCAACTCGTGCCCTTCCGGCACCAGAATGGTGTGATGCCAGCGATAGTAAGGAAACGCCGCCAACGATTCGTCACTCATCAATCGTTCGCTGGCGATGCCGATATCGGCTTCGCCGGCGGCCAACATCGAAGCGATCTCCTCCGGGCTGCCCTGGTTGAGCACCACCCGCACCCGTGGATAAAGCGCGCGAAACTCTTTGATCACCCCCGGCAGGCTGTAGCGCGCCTGAGTGTGCGTCGTCGCGATATGCAGCTGCCCCGAATCGTTGCTGCTGAAAACGTCCGCCAGGCGACGGATGTTATTGGCATCGTTGAGAATGCGCTCCGCCACCACCAGCAGCTCTTTGCCGGGTTCGGTCATGCCCAGCAAGCGCTTGCCGCGGCGAATGAATATTTCGATACCCAGTTCTTCTTCCAGCTCGCGAATATGGCGGCTGACGCCGGACTGCGAGGTAAATAAGGTATTGGCGACCTCAGTCAGGTTGTAGTTGCAGCGCGCCGATTCACGAATAATTTTTAATTGTTGAAAGTTCATCCCCGTCTCCCTGTTTCTTGCAGTAGCGTTTGCCATATTGATACGGAGTCCTGCGAGGCTGAACAAATAAGAAATAACCTTTAGTTATGCAATTTAATACTAAGTGAATTATTCATCGTTGCTCTCGGCTCAACAAGGCACAACGAAATGCCAAATGACTTTAAAAATAAAGAGATAAATAACCACACAAAAAATAAGCATTAAATAATCATGCAGAAGAAAGTTATTAAATATAGGCATTAGATATATAAAAAGGGCTCAGCATGCTGAGCCCTTCAGTGTCTGCTGCCCTGCTAACGCCTCAGGCCGTGGCTTCAGCCCCGAAAGCGCCAGGGCGGTTCTGTTGCAACCACTGCTGTACATAGCGCACCAGATCGCCGATGCAATCATCCTGCATGCCGTGGTGTTTCAGCTCGTTATCCAGCGCAAACAGATATTGCGCGTTGGTGCCTAGCGGACCGCTGGCGCTGGCGATCAATGGCGCGATCACCTGGTAGCTGGTGTCTTCTTCAAACAGCGGGTGCTGCGGGTTCATCACAAATACCAGCGCGGTCACGACCTCGCCGCCATCCAGCTGCAGCTCGCACCAGGTAGGCACGTAGCAATCGGTGATCATCTCGCGCTTCCACAGCAGTTCCAGCTCTTCGCGCAGCTTGTTTTCCGGCAGGCGGAATGCCAGGCCGGTGGTCTGGCCGCCCTCTTTCAGCGCCAGCATCCGCCCCGGCTGGTGCAGCGTGCCGCGCCCGGCGGTCAGGCGCATGCAGAACGCCCGATGCCAGCCCGGCAGCGTGGCGGGCCGCACTTCTTCCGATTCAAAAACCGGATTCCACATCAGCGAGCCGTAGCCGAATACCCATACCGGGCTGTGATCCGGCCGGCGCGATAACGTGCAATCCAACGAGGCTGCGCGCTGTTCAGGCGTCAGCAACATCGACTCCTCAATAGCGCCGAAGGCGGTTTTACAATCCGCTTTTTGCAGAAAATCTCGCGTTAACACTGTTACAACCTCCCGGGAATACGATTGCTCGTCCTCCCTCGCCACTGCTGAACCTTTGCAATTTTATTTTTGGTGCGGAATTTTATTAATTCAACAACCGCGCCTATTAATAATGACCTTATTCTTTTCCCGTCGCGCAATCAAGTTGCAAAGCGGTATTAAAGTGAAAAAGTATTTGTACTGAGCAGCAATAATATTAATTGCCGTGGTCGCATAGCGCATATGCGATCCTCGCCGCGGGGAAAACGTGACTTTTTGCGCCCGCACACGTTGTCGCCGAGCGCTGTTGAACGCTTCCTTATAATAGAGCGCCTGCGCATGTTTGGCTTCACCGCGTTCGGCAAGCCGTTCGCGGCGTGGCAGAACATCATGCCCTCGGTGCTTGTTCCGAGAATCCTGACTAAACCGGGTTCGCGGCCGATGCGCCTCAATGAGCAAACAATTCTCATTATCAAACGGCATGATATACTCACCGCCAAACGAACTATAAGGAGATCCCCGTGACTACCGAAGCCCCTCGCTCACGCGCCCCCTACCTGATTGCCGTCAGCGCCGTACAGGACATTACCCCGCATCTGCGCCGCATCACCTTTACCGCGCCCGATCTGCGCTACTACCCGGCCAACGCCGCCGCAGCGCACATCAAGGTATTTTTACCGCTCGCCGGCCAAACCCAGCCGGATCTGCCGACGCTGACCGAAAACGGCCCGCGCTGGGCCGCGGACGCCGTGCGCCCGATCGTGCGCACCTATTCCATTCGCGCCGTGCGCCCGGAGCAGGCAGAAGTGGACATCGAGTTCGCCATCCATGACCACCAGGGCCCGGCGGTCGATTTTGCGCGCCAGGCGAAAGCCGGCGATAAAATCGGCATCAGCAACCCGGGTGGCCCGAAACCGATGCTGCCGCAGGCCGACTTCTACAGCCTGGCGGGCGACCCCTCCTCGCTGCCTGCGCTGGCCGCGCTGCTGGAAAACCTGCCGCCGCATAGCGCGGGGCGCGCTTTTGTCCGCGTTGACAGCTCCGCCGACGTGATTGAGCTGAAGAAACCGGCGGACGTTGAAGTCAACTGGGTCGTTGGCGGCACGGAAAAAACCGACGAATTGATCGCACTGTTCCGCGAGCAGTCCTTGCCGCAAGGCGAGACGCATTTTTGGCTGGCCGGTGAAGATCTTTTGGTGGTAGGGCTGCGCCGTTACCTGCGCCGCGAACGCCAATGCGATCGTAATCGTCTTTATGCCGTACCTTACTGGCGTGAGGGACTAAATGAAGAGGGTTATCATAATAAACGGCATGAAATCATGGATAATATTGACGACTAACTGTCACATTTTCCTTGATTAACCACGCACTAAATAAGTAAACACGACTTTTCTCAAATCTAACGTTAAAAAACAGCGTTATTGCGTAAAAGTAAGTAAATAAAACCGCACCCCGTGCGGTTTTTTTGCTACCCTGATCACATAAAGCAAGCAATTGCTTTCTCAGATAAAAACAACATCACACCGGCGCCGTGGGTGTATCCTAATATAAAATACCTACTGGAAACGCAGAGTTGCCGTGTTACGGCGACCGGCGCTGACGGGCTACGCTGTTTGAGAAGGAGTGCCACCCTCATGAAGTCGCAACACGATCCTGGCCGATCCACCAAATCTCGCCACACCGAATACTCGCTGATCTTCCCCATCGCCGCACTGGTGGTGTTGAATCTGTGGAGCAGCACCACTAACTTTCCGCTGATCGTCGGCATCAATATTCTCGCGCTGGTGGGGATCCTCAGCAGCGCCTTCAGCGTTGTGCGCCACGCCGACGTGCTCGCCCACCGTTTGGGCGAACCCTACGGATCGCTGATCCTCAGCCTGTCGGTAGTGATCCTCGAGGTCAGCCTGATTTCGGCGCTGATGGCCACCGGCGATGCCGCGCCGGCGCTGATGCGCGACACGCTGTACTCCATCATCATGATCGTCTCCGCCGGCCTGGTCGGTTTCGCACTGTTGCTCGGCGGGCGCAAGTTCGCCACTCAGTACGTCAACCTGGGCGGCATCAAACAGTACCTGATGGCGATTTTCCCGCTGGCGGTGATCGTGCTGGTATTCCCGAGCGCGCTGCCGGGCGGCAACTTCAGCACCGGGCAAGCGCTGTTGGTGGCGCTGATCTCCGCCGCCATGTATGGCGTATTCCTGGTGATCCAGACCAAAACCCACCAGAGCCTGTTCGTGTATGAACATGAAGATGATGATGGCGACCCGCATCACGGCAAACCTTCTTCGCACAGCAGCGCCTGGCATGCCGCCTGGCTTATCGTGCACCTGATCGCGGTTATCGCCGTCACCAAATTCAACGCCAACCCGCTGGAAGGCCTGTTGACCAAGGTGAATGCGCCGGCGCAGTTCACCGGTTTCCTGGTGGCGCTGTTGATCCTGTCGCCTGAAGGGCTGGGTGCGCTGCGCGCCGTGCTGAACAACCAGGTGCAGCGCGCCATGAACCTGTTCTTCGGTTCGGTACTGGCGACCATCTCCCTGACGGTGCCGGCGGTGACCATCATCGCCACCCTGACCGGGCAGACGCTGATCTTCGGCCTGCAAACGCCGCATATCGTGGTGATGCTGACGGTGCTGCTGCTGTGCCAGCTGTCGTTCTCGACCGGCCGCACCAACGTGCTGAACGGCACCGCCCACCTGGCGCTGTTCGCCGCCTACATGATGACTATCTTCGCCTGATCAAAAAGGGGCGCACTCTGTGCGCCCCTGTCTGCGTTATACCGAGAAGAATATCGCCGCGGCGATCCCCCCGAACAAAATCCACTTGATGATGTAATAACCGGTGCGGTTCCAGGCCTTCAGGCGTTTCCCCACCCGGCGTATCGCATAGATGTATTTGAACATCTTGTTGACGCCGCCGGTGCGATCGCCCTCTTCGTTCGGCGCAGTGGCGGCGCTCATCAGATTGCGCCCCAGCCAATGGTTCACCGCCTGCGTCCAGCGGTAGCGCATCGGCCGTTCGATGTCGCAGAACAAGATCAGGCGATTCTGCCCGCTCTGGTTTTCCGCGTAGTGCAGATAGGTTTCATCGAACATCACCCCTTCACCGTCGCGCCAGCTGTAGCGCTCGCCGTCCACTTCAATGAAGCAACGGTCATCGTTAGGGGTAATCAGCCCCAGGTGATAACGCAGCGAACCGGCGTAAGGATCGCGGTGACGCGGCAAACGGCTGCCGTCCGGCAGTTCGGCGAACATCGCCGCCTTGACCGAAGGCAGGCTGCGCAGCAGCTCAGTGGTCTGCGGGCACAGGGTCATGGCGGAAGGATGGCTGTCTTCATACCATTTCAGATAAAAGCGCTTCCAACCGGTCTTGAAGAACGAGTTGAAACCGGCGTCGTTGAATTGATCGGACGCTTTGATCTGCTGGATCTCCATCAGCTTCTGTCCTTCGTCGCGGATGGTTTCCCAATTCTCCCGCAGTACCGCCAGCTCAGGAAACTGCTCCGGCTTCAGGTACGGCGTAGTCGGCACGCGAGAAAACAGATACATGAAGACGTTCAGCGGTGCGGTAAAGGTGGAATGGTCAGACAGCTGCCGCCATACGTTGTAGCGCACTCGTCCGCGGTAATGCACATAGACGACGCATAAAATAAGCAAAATCAGAATGATATATTTCATGTTTGAATCGCAGCAAAGAACCCACACTCAATGCGCCGCGCGGCGCACACCCCAGATAGTGTCCTTTTGGCGGCACACGCAAACTGCGCGCCAATCTGGAACCCATTAATCATTAACGCTAACTCAACGAAAATCTATACAAATAACCACAATAATTTACACAAAGGTTAAACGAGAGCGGAAATTGCGGAGATAAAAAAGGCCGCCGAAGCGGCCTTTCCATTAGCGGATAGGTTAACTGTAAGCGTTGAGCGTGCGCTGGCACAAAGCGGAGCGTACGCAGTCCTGTTTTTCAAAGCGGATGACGCCGATCATCTCGTCCTCTTCGAAGCGCTCCAGGGCGTCGCTGAGGCCGGATTTTACGCCGCGTGGCAAGTCGCACTGGGTCACGTCGCCGTTAACGATAACCGTCACGTTTTCGCCCAGGCGGGTCAGGAACATTTTCATCTGGCTGGCGGTCACGTTCTGGGCTTCATCCAGGATAACGACCGCATTTTCGAAGGTGCGTCCGCGCATATAAGCGAACGGTGCAATCTCTACCTTGCCGATTTCCGGCCGCAGGCAGTACTGCATAAAGGAAGAGCCCAAACGGCGCACCAGAATGTCATACACCGGGCGGAAATAAGGGGCGAATTTCTCGGAGATATCCCCCGGCAGGAAACCGAGGTCTTCATCCGCCTGCAAAACAGGACGGGTAACGATAATCCGATCCACCTCTTTATGGATCAGCGCCTCCGCCGCCTTGGCGGCGCTGATAAATGTTTTGCCGCAGCCGGCTTCGCCGGTGGCGAAGATCAGCTGCTTATTTTCTATGGCTGATAAGTAATGACCCTGAGCTTCGGTTCTAGCCTCGATGGGTGAGCTATCGCGCTTGTCTCGCGCCATGCCGATAGACTCGACTCCCCCCATTTGCACCAGCGAGGTCACAGACTCTTCTTCCAGCTGGCGATGACTACGAGCGTCACGACGAATAACGCGTTTCGCTTCACGACGTGCTTTGATCACTGCTTTCTGTCTACCCATAGTGGCACCTTACAGTTTGTTTCACCTACCGCAACGGCCAGGCCGCGCGATTATGTTTCACACACGTATTAGGTTTTGGCCTCCTCCGAGCCAATAAGAGCCAAGGGACAAAGTGAATCGACGGCAATGCTTCGGCGCCGTATCTTCACGGGACAACGCGGACTGCATCAATAAACGTGGAGTAAAAAACGATGAGATTCGGTAGCGATAAGGGTGCGGAGTTGCCGGTAAAAGAGAGTCGGAGAGAGAACCCTCGTAACAACGAGAAATCAGGGGAGATGTGTTATTTTTTCTTTCCAGCCCAACCAAGGACTTTACCATTAGCGATCCCCGCAGTGATATTTACAGCTTCAAGCTGTGCACCGTGTGAAAACTACCGCCAGATGATTACAGTATAATGACATTCAATCCCACAGCGTTACTAAAATGTAAAAAAATTTAATATCTTTTGTTTTCAGTTAACACAAAAACACTATATCACGCCTAAGACGTCATTCCATAGAAAATTATAATTAATAAATATCAATGAATTACAATTTAAAACCACGAATGACACTTTGGTTTCCCGATTAAATTTTGCGCAACCAAAAACAGCGCAACTGCGGTTTTTTTAATCTGCCGGCACAGCATTGAATTGCGTTTCATCGTTCATTGCCCCCACAACGGGAAAGACAAACGTAAAGCGAGGCGGAAGATCCCGCCCCGCCATTCCGTCTTCAGGCCTTGAGCAAGCCGCTGGCCAGATAGTCGCCGCCCTCTTTCACGCCCGGCAATACGAAGAAATACCCGCCGCCGATCGGCTTGATGTATTCCTCCAGCGCTTCGCCGTTCAGTCTTTTTTGCACCGTCAGAAACCCTTTTTCCAGATCGGCCTGATAGCAGACGAACAGCAGCCCCATTTCCAGCTGGCCGGCATTGGATACGCCAAGGGAATAGCTGTAGCCACGCCGCAACATCAGATTGCTTTGGCTTTCCGGCGTGCGCGGATTAGCCAATCGGATATGCGCATCCATCGGGATCACCTTGCCGTCGGGATCGCTCGCATAGTTCGGCTCATCATGTTCATGCTTCATGCCGAGCGGCGCGCCGCTGTGCTTTTCACGGCCGAAAATGGTTTCCTGCTCCTGCAACGGCGTGCGGTCCCAAAACTCAACGCGGAAACGAATAATGCGCGCGGCCTGATAGCTGCCGCCCGCCGTCCACGCCGGCTCGCCGACGTTGTCACCGACCCATACCACCTTATCCATCAGCGGCTTATCGTCGGTTTTCGGGTTAGCGGTGCCGTCTTTGAAGCCCAACAGGTTAATCGGCGTCTCTTTGCCTTTGCTGCGCGCAGCATGCGCGGAGATAAACCCTTCCCGTTTCCAGCGCACGCTGAGCAGATCCGGCGAATGCTTGATGATGTCGCGCAGTGCGTGAATCACCGTTTCATTGGTGTTGGCGCAGATCTGCAGCAGCAGATCACCATGGCACAGCCCGGCGTCCAACGCATCGTTGGGGAAGCGTGTCATCTTCTGCAACCGCAGCGGCTTGTGCGCCTGCAGGCCAAAGCGCTCGTCGAACAGCGAGGCGCCGACCGAGACGGTGACGGTCAGATTGTCCGGGTAAATCTCCGGCCCCATGATGCCGGAATCGAGCGGCGGTAGCTTGGCATCCACCTCCGGCGCCTTGTCGCCGTGGGTCAGGAAAGCGATGCGATCGGTCAGCAGCCTAAACAGACGCTCCAGATCCGCTTTGCTGGTCGCCAGCACGTCGAACGCCACCAGCATCATCGCCGCCTGTTGCGGGGTCAGCACCCCGGCCTGATGGTGGCCATAAAACGGCTGTTTCTGCCAGCGCTCATCCTGCGGCGCTGCCAACGGCTCCGCCGCTTTGTCCGCCGCCTGCACCAGGCGGCTGCCGCCCAGCGCCAGCGCGCTCAGCCCCAGTCCCTGCAGCAAACGGCGGCGTGAAGGGGATGCAGCCCCCTGAGAGTGCGGATGAGGCCCGTTATTCGGGCCTGCCTTGTTGCTCATAACCGTATGCCTCAGTCCAGACCCAATACGCCACGCAGTTGGGAAAGATCTTCCGCCAGGGTGGTGATCGGCCCTTTCAGCGCATTGCGATCGGCATCGGTCAGCTTCTCGTAGGACTCATACCCCTCTTTGGTTTGGTACTTCGCCAAAATGGTGTCGACGGTTTTGAAGTTGGCGTCGATCTTGTCCAGCAGCGGCTTGTTGGCTTTGATCAACAGCGGGCGCAGCAGGTTAACTATCTTCTGCGCACCGTCGACGTTAGCCTGGAAATCCCACAAATCGGTGCGGCTGTAACGGTCTTCTTCACCGCTGATCTTGCTGGCCGCCACTTCTTCGATCAGCCCGGCCGCGCCGCCCACCACCTTGCTCGGCGGGAAGGTCAGTTCACTCACGCGTTTTTGCAGCTCAACGGTGTCGTGATACAGGCGATCGGCATATTTACCCATGTCTTTGGTGGAGTTATCAGCAAACAGCGCCTTCTCCAGACGGTGGAAGCCGGTGAAGTTAGGGTCCGCCGATTTCTTCTCGTAGTCGTCTTCACGGGCGTCGATACTGCCGTCCAGATCGGAGAACAGTTCGGCGATCGGTTCGATGCGCTCATAGTGTTGGCGGGTAGGCGCATACAGCTTGCGCGCTTGCTCCACATTGCCGGCCTTCACCGCGTCGGTGAACAGCTTGGTCTGTTTCACCAGCCCATCGACCTCTTTGGTGACGTAGACCTTGTATTCGGCGATCGGGCCGACCAGGTCCAGCGCGCTCGGCTTGCCGTCGGTGGCGCCGCCGGCCGCTGCGGTGACGGTCAGTTTGCCTTTCGGATTGCTCAGCAGCCCGCAGGTCATGTCATATTCGCCCGCCTCGAGCGTGGCGGTCATTTTCTGGGTGAAGCCCGGCGCGATGTTCTCGCGCTCTTCCACCACCATCACCCCTTTCAGGATTTCCCATTCGACGTTTTTCTGGCTGGTGTTGTGCACCACAAACTGCGTCTTGCCGGCCGGCACGGTCAGCTGCATCGGCTCACACTGTTTGTCGTTGACCGTGACCTTGACCTGCGGCACATCCGCCGCCAATGCGTCGATGCTCAGCGCAAACGCCGGGATAGCCAGTAATGCTGCGTGCAACGCCTTGCGGCGAAATAACGGAGTAGACATACGAGATTCCCTATTAAATATTAATGATTGATTTTACGTTGCGCCGAGGCCGCTGCCGGCTCCGCGCGCTGCGGCAGGAAGAAGAAAATCAGCGCCGGGATCAGATACAGGAAGTAGACCGCCACTTCGCTGACCGTCGGCGCTTCCTGATAACCGAGAATGCCTTCCAGCAGGGTGCCGAACAGCGAATGGGTCGACAGGGTGCTGCTGAAGTCGAAGGCGATATCCTGGAAGTGGTTCCACAGGCCGGCTTCGTGGAATGCGCGGATCGCCCCGGCGGCCAGGCCGGCGGCGACGAACAGAATGAACAGGCTGGTCCATTTGAAGAATTTGGCCAGGTGCAGCTTCACCCCGCCCCAGTAAATCATCATGCCCAGCACGATGGCGGCCACCAGGCCGAGCACCGCGCCGATCGGCGCTGCGGCGCCCACGTCTTGCTGAAACGCCGCCAGCAGGAAGAACACCGACTCCAGCCCTTCGCGCGCGACGGCGAAGAACACCATCGCCACCAGCGCCCAACCCTGCCCTTTGCCGGCGTTGAGCGCCTGATCGATCGCCCCTTCCAGATGCACCTTGACCGACTTGGAGACTTTACGCATCCAGAACACCATGTAGGTGAGGATCACCACCGCCACCACCGCAACGATACCTTCGAACAGCTCCTGCTGTTTCTGCGGGAACTCGCCGGTGGTCTCATTGATGAAGATGCCGAGCGCCAGACACAGCGCGGCCGCGACTATCACGCCGATCCACACCGCGCCGAGCCATTGGCTGCGCTGCGTGCGCTTCAGGTAGCTGGCGATCAGGCTGACGATCAACGCCGCCTCCAGCCCCTCGCGGAACATGATAAGAAAGGGAACAAACATAAATAATCACCCCTGAAAAGAGCGCGGCGGCAGAAACGGTGGCTGCGAAATAAGCCGCGCGGCTATGTAAAGAAACGTAAAACCCAACGAGAGTGATTATCATTCGGCCAAGGATAAATACAAGAGGCGCGAGGGTGATTTTTTCTAATCAAATGTCGCCAGGTGTTACAGCTGGGTGACAGTAACGAGCAGGCAAAAAGAAGGGGCGCTCTGGGCGCCCCTTGCTGACTGACATCGAACGGCGTTATACCGTTTTGTACTCGGCTTCCGCCTGATCGAAACGCTCGGTCATGGTGGCGGAAGGCTGGCGGCCCATCAGGCTCACCACCACGATGGCCAGACAGCCCAGAATGAAGCCTGGGATGATTTCATACAGGCCCAGCCATTCGTACTGTTTCCAGACGATCACCGTCACCGCGCCGACCAGCATGCCGGCCAGCGCGCCGTTGCGGGTCATGCGTGACCACATTACCGAGATCAGCACAACCGGGCCGAAGGCGGCGCCGAAACCGGCCCAGGCGTAGCTCACCAGGCCCAGCACGCGGTTCTCCGGGTTGGCCGCCAGCGCGATGGCGACCAGCGCCACCACCAGCACCATCACGCGGCCGACCCACACCAGCTCACGCTGGCTGGCGCCTTTGCGCAGAAACGCCTTGTACAGGTCTTCGGTGATCGCGCTGGAGCACACCAGCAGCTGGCAGCTCAGGGTGCTCATGACCGCCGCCAGAATCGCCGAAAGCAGCACGCCCGCCACCCATGGGTTGAACAGCAGCATCGCCAGCTCGATGAACACACGCTCGCCGTTCTGCGACACGTTGCCGGCCTGATCAGGGTTGTTGGCGAAGTAAGCGATGCCGAAGAAACCGACGGCGATGGTGCCGGCCAGGCACAGGATCATCCAGGTCATGCTGATGCGACGCGCGCTGCGGATGGTGCGGTGAGAATCCGCCGCCATGAAACGCGCCAGGATGTGCGGCTGGCCGAAGTAGCCCAGGCCCCAACCCAGCAGCGACAAGATGGCGACGAAGTTCAGGCCTTTCAGCATGTCGAGGTTGGCCGGGTTCTGCGCCTGGATCACCAGCATCGAGGTATCGATGCCGCCGACGGCGAAGATCACGATCACCGGCGTCAGGATCAGCGCGAAAATCATCAGGCTGGCCTGCACGGTGTCGGTCCAGCTCACCGCCAGGAAACCGCCGATAAAGGTATACAGGATGGTCGCTGCGGCGCCGGCCCACAGGGCGGTTTCGTAGCTCATGCCGAAGGTGCTTTCGAACAGACGCGCGCCGGCCACGATGCCGGAGGCGCAGTAAATGGTGAAGAACACCAGGATGACGATGGCCGAGATCACCCGCAGCAGCTTGCTGTTGTCTTCAAAACGGCTGGTGAAATAGTCCGGCAGCGTCAGGGCGTTATTGTTGGCTTCGGTATGCACACGCAGCCTGCCTGCCACCAGTTTCCAGTTCAGGTAAGCGCCGATGGTCAGACCGATGGCGATCCAGCTTTCGGAGATGCCGGAGAGGAAGATGGCGCCCGGCAGGCCCATCAGCAGCCAGCCGCTCATGTCGGAAGCCCCGGCGGACAGCGCGGTCACCACGCTGCCCAAACTGCGGCCGCCGAGAATATAATCATCAAAGTTGTTGGTTGCCCGGTAGGCAAGCAGGCCGATCAGCACCATCCCGAAAATGTACACCAGGAAGGTCACCAGCATAGGTGTGCTCATTGTCATTTAATTCTCCACTTTCATTATTATTCGCGTTTCGCTCCGGCCAAGCCGGCGCCGGTAAACCCACGCGCAATGCATTTCACTGGCCGCCGCGCCGGAACGTGGCGCAGCCTGCGAGCAAGTGCAGGTAAAATAGTTTCTGCCCGTAATTGTTGACCGTCGGTTATCCTAGATGAGCCTTTCATCAACCAACAAGATATTTAACAACAAAGTTACACAAAGTTTACCCTGCGTCACATTTACCGGGCCCGCAGGTTGCACTCACGACAAACAAAATGAGTTGCACCTGGTAATTACCCTTATATACCGCAAGGTAAAGCGCCTGCGGCATAATAAACCCCGCCGCATTCGCTCAATAACGCAACATTCATGCCAACTGTCCATGTTAAAAAATCGATGAAACTCACACTTCGCTCATCAGCCTGATTTAACAAGGTTGCACAAAGTTGCAACATGCAGGATATTGTCTGCATTCTTAACACCACACATCTCACGAACCTATCCCAACAGGCTTTCCGGCCTGCTGTTTGTCTAGCCTGATGGGATAGGTTCTAAACACAGGAGTTGGACAGGCATGGGCACTACCACAATGGGCGTGAAACTCGACGAGGCAACACGCGACCGGATCAAGAGCGCCGCGCAGCGCATCGATCGCACGCCGCACTGGCTCATCAAGCAGGCCATCTTTAATTACCTCGAGCGTCTCGAGAGCGGTAGCGATATTCCTGAAATTCCAGCGCTGGCCGCAGCGGGCCAGCCTGAAGCGGACGACATTATGCCGCAAGCGCAGGAAGAGTCACACCAACCATTCCTCGATTTCGCCGAACAAATTCTGCCGCAGTCAGTCACCCGCGCCGCCATCACCGCCGCGTATCGCCGCCCAGAGACCGAAGCGGTGCCGATGTTGCTCGAACAGGCGCGATTACCCGCCGATCTTGCACAGGCCACTCACAAAATGGCCTACGGTATCGCCGAGAAGCTGCGTAACCAAAAAAGTGCAAATGGCCGCGCCGGCATGGTGCAAGGCCTGCTGCAAGAGTTCTCCCTCTCCTCGCAGGAAGGCGTGGCGCTGATGTGCCTGGCGGAAGCGCTGCTGCGCATTCCGGACAAACCGACCCGCGACGCCCTGATCCGCGACAAGATCAGCAACGGCAACTGGCACTCGCACCTGGGGCGCAGCCCGTCGCTGTTCGTCAACGCCGCCACCTGGGGCCTGCTGTTCACCGGCAAGCTGGTGTCGACCCATAACGAAGCCAACCTGTCCCGCTCGCTGAACCGCATCATCAGCAAAAGCGGCGAACCGCTGATCCGCAAAGGCGTGGACATGGCGATGCGTCTGATGGGCGAGCAGTTCGTGACCGGCGAAACCATCGCCGAAGCGCTGGCCAACGCGCGCAAGCTGGAAGAAAAAGGCTTCCGCTACTCTTATGACATGCTGGGCGAAGCCGCCCTGACCGAGGCCGACGCTCAGGCCTACCTGGTTTCCTACCAGCAGGCGATCCACGCCATCGGCAAAGCCTCCAACGGCCGCGGCATCTATGAAGGCCCCGGCATCTCCATCAAACTGTCCGCTCTGCACCCGCGCTACAGCCGCGCGCAGTACGAACGCGTCATGGAAGAACTCTACCCGCGCCTGCTGTCGCTGACCCTGCAGGCGCGCCAGTACGATATCGGCATCAACATCGACGCCGAAGAGGCCGACCGTCTGGAGATCTCGCTCGATCTGCTGGAGAAGCTGTGCTTCGAGCCGCAGCTGGCCGGTTGGAACGGCATCGGCTTCGTGATTCAGGCCTACCAGAAACGCTGCCCGTTCGCCATCGACGCAGTGATCGACATGGCGCAACGCAGCCGTCGTCGCCTGATGATCCGTCTGGTGAAGGGTGCCTACTGGGACAGCGAAATCAAACGCGCCCAGATGGACGGCCTGGAAGGCTACCCGGTTTACACTCGTAAGGTGTACACCGACGTTTCCTACCTGGCCTGCGCCCGCAAGCTGCTGTCGGTGCCGAACCTGATCTATCCGCAGTTCGCCACCCACAACGCCCATACTCTGAGCGCCATCTATCACCTGGCTGGCAACAACTACTACCCTGGCCAGTATGAGTTCCAGTGCCTGCACGGCATGGGTGAACCGCTGTACGAACAGGTGGTGGGTAAAGTGGCCGACGGCAAACTGAACCGCCCGTGCCGCATCTATGCGCCGGTCGGCACCCATGAAACGCTGCTGGCCTACCTGGTGCGTCGCCTGTTGGAAAACGGCGCCAACACCTCGTTCGTCAACCGCATCGCCGACGCCACCCTGCCGCTCGACGAGCTGGTGGCCGATCCGGTCAGCGCCGTGGAAGCCATGGCGGCCAGCGAAGGCCAGATGGGCCTGCCGCATCCGCGCATTCCGCTGCCGCGCGAGCTGTATGGCGAGAAACGCACCAACTCCAGCGGTCTGGATCTGTCCAACGAACAGCGTCTGGCCTCGCTCTCCAGCGCCCTGCTCACCAGCGCCAGCCATCCGTGGCGCGCGGAACCTATTATCGACGCCGAGTTGGATCAGGGCGTGGAACAGCCGGTGATCAACCCGGCCGAGCCGGGCGATGTGGTCGGCTACGTGCGTGAAGCCACCGAAGGCGAAGTCAGCCGCGCGCTCGACGCCGCCGCGGCCGCCGGCCCAATCTGGTTCGCGACACCGCCAACGGAGCGCGCCGCGATCCTCGAACGTGCCGCCGAACTGATGGAAAGCCAACTGCAAAGCCTGCTGGGCATTCTGGTGCGCGAAGCGGGTAAAACCTTCAACAACGCCATCGCCGAAGTGCGTGAAGCGGTCGACTTCCTGCACTACTACGCCGGCCAGGTGCGCGACGATTTCGCCAACGACAGCCACCGCCCGCTGGGCCCGGTAGTCTGCATCAGCCCGTGGAACTTCCCGCTGGCGATCTTCACCGGCCAGATCGCCGCCGCGCTGGCGGCAGGCAACAGCGTGTTGGCCAAACCGGCCGAGCAAACGCCGCTGGTGGCCGCTCAGGCGGTGCGCATCCTGCTGGAAGCCGGTATTCCGCAAGGCGTGCTGCAGCTGCTGCCAGGCCAGGGTGAGACCGTCGGCTCGACGCTGGTCAACGACGCCCGCGTACGCGGCGTGATGTTCACCGGCTCCACCGACGTCGCCGGCATTCTGCAGCGCAGCATCGCCGGTCGCCTGGATCCGCAGGGCCGCCCAACGCCGCTGATCGCCGAAACCGGCGGCCTGAACGCCATGATCGTCGACTCTTCCGCCCTGACTGAACAGGTCGTCACCGACGTGGTGGCCTCCGCCTTCGACAGCGCCGGCCAACGCTGCTCCGCGCTGCGTATCCTGTGCATTCAGGAAGACGTGGCCGAACACACGCTGCAGATGCTGCGCGGTGCGATGGCCGAATGCCGCATGGGCAACCCGGAGCGCCT
Source organism: Serratia sp. YC16 (assembly GCF_009707615.1). Taxonomy (NCBI): domain Bacteria; kingdom Pseudomonadati; phylum Pseudomonadota; class Gammaproteobacteria; order Enterobacterales; family Yersiniaceae; genus Serratia; species Serratia sp. YC16. The sequence continues at coordinate 861,350 of NZ_WLYN01000001.1, forward strand.
GTCCACCGACGTGGGCCCGGTGATCGACGCCGAAGCCAAAACCGGCATCGAGCGCCACATCCAGGCGATGCGCGCCAAAGGCCGCAAGGTGTACCAGGCCGCCAAAGGTAGCACGCAGGATGAAAAAGAGTGGGCGCGCGGCACCTTCATCAAGCCGACGCTGATCGAGCTCGACAGCTTCGACGAGCTGCAGAAAGAGATCTTCGGCCCGGTGCTGCACGTCGTACGCTTCCAGCGCAACAACCTGGACGCGCTGGTCGATCAGATCAACGCCGCCGGTTACGGCCTGACGCTGGGCATTCACACCCGTATCGATGAAACCATCGCCCGGGTGACCGAGCGCGCCAAGGTCGGCAACCTGTACGTTAACCGCAACATGGTGGGCGCAGTGGTCGGCGTGCAGCCGTTCGGCGGCGAAGGCCTGTCGGGCACCGGCCCCAAAGCCGGCGGCCCGCTGTACCTGTACCGTCTCTTGGCCAACCGGCCGGACGACGCGCTGCAGCGCACGCTGCAGCGCCAGGACGAGGAGCGCCCAATGGAAGCCACCGCACGGCCGCAGCTGCTGGGCGCGCTGCAATCGCTGGAGAAATGGGCGGTCACCAGCCAACACGGCGAACTGGCGGCATTGGCGCAGCGCTATGCGGAACTGGGCCAGGGCGGCACCGTCCGTCCGCTGCCAGGGCCGACCGGCGAGCGCAATACCTATGCCCTGTTGCCGCGTGAACGCGTGCTGTGCCTGGCGGATAACGAAGCCGATGCGCTGATCCAGCTGGCCGCCGTGCTGGCGGTCGGCAGCTGCGCGCTGTGGCCGGAAGCGGAACTGCAGCGCAATCTGTTCCGCCGCTTGCCGAACGATGTGCAGGCGCGTATCGCCTTCAGCAAAGACTGGCAGCAGGATAAGGTTGAGTTCGACGCCGCCATCTACCACGGCGATGCCGACCAACTGCGCACCCTGTGCGAGCAGATCGCCCAGCGCGGCGGCGCCATCGTTTCGGTGCAGGGCTTCGCCCACGGGGAAACCAACATTCTGTTGGAGCGCCTGCTGATCGAACGTTCGCTGAGCGTCAACACCGCCGCCGCCGGCGGCAACGCCAGCCTGATGACCATCGGTTAACGCATCGTCAAGGCGGCGACACGTCGCCGCCTGATTTGCTTACCGCTACGCAAACCCTGCACTCGTGCAGGGTTTTTTATTGTCCGCCGCCCGGCCAGTCGTTAGCGTATTAATCTCCTTGCCTGAGAGTGTGTATGGTGTGTAGATTAAGGACGATAACATCGTGAAGAGTTCAGAGCTGATCGCGCTGCTGGAAAGCCACGGCTGGGTATTGCGGCGGGTAAAAGGCAGCCACCATCAATTCAAACATCCCGATTTTGCGCTGATCATCACCGTGCCGCACCCAAAGAAAAATCTCAAGCTGGGCACGCTGCGGCAGATACTTAAAGACGCGGGGTTAACTGCACTTCACATCGCCACGCGTTAGACAGGAGAAACCATGTTTTATCCCGCTTATATCCATACCGAATCAGACGGCAGCGCCAGCGGTTTCTTTCCCGATGTCCCCGGTTGTTATTTCGCCGGCGCCAGCCTGGACGACGCCTTTGCCGATGCCCAAAGCGCGCTGGATGCGCACTTTGAGTTGTTGAGCGAAGACAATCAGCCGATACCGCGTCCGCGGGCCGTCGCCGTGCATCTTGCCAAAAACGCGGAATCCTTCGAGGAGGGGCAGTGGCTGTTGATCGCTATCAATATGGATAAGTTTGACGGCCGGGCCGAGCGAATCAATATCACGCTGCCCCACCGTCTGTTAAGCCGCATTGATTCTCTGGTTCGGCAACATCCGGGATACGGCAGCCGCAGCGGGTTTCTCGCCGCCGCCGCGCGAAATGAATTGTTGAAAGTGGAGTGAACGCAGTCGGGGGAAGCTCCCCCGCCGCCTTATTGATTCAGAAACTTGTCGAGGAATTGCTGGGTGCGCTGGTGCTGCGGGTTGGCGAACAGCGCTTTGGCCGGGCCCTGTTCGACGATGCGGCCATGGTCCATAAAGATAACCCGGTCGGCCACGTCGCGGGCGAAGCTCATCTCATGGGTGACGATCACCATGGTGCGTTTCTCTTCCGCCAGTGAGCGCATGGTATTGAGCACTTCCCCCACCAGCTCGGGATCGAGCGCCGAGGTCGGCTCATCGAACAAAATCACCTCCGGCTGCATCGCCAGCGCGCGCGCAATAGCCACCCGCTGTTGCTGCCCGCCGGACAGCCGCCGCGGATAGGCCTGCTCTTTGCCGCTCAGACCCACCTTGGCCAGCAACGCGCGAGCGCGCTGTTCAGCGCTGGCTTTTGCTTCGCCCTTGACGATAACCGGCCCTTCGATAATGTTTTCCAGCACCGAACGATGCGGGAACAGGTTGAAGTTCTGGAACACGAAGCCGACCTGCTGACGCAGCGCACGCACCTGGTTCTTCTGTTTGCTCAGCGGTTTGCTGCCGTCGATCAGGATATCGCCGACGCGAATGGTGCCGGAATCCGGCTCCTCAAGCAGGTTGATGCAACGCAACAAGGTGGTTTTCCCCGAACCGCTCGGCCCGATGATCGCCACCACTTCGCCGGCGTCCACCGCCAGATCGATTCCATGCAGCACCGTCTGACCCTTGAACTGCTTGGTCAACTGTTTAACTTCAATGGCACTCATGCGTTACTCCTGATCCTGGCGATTTACGTGGGCTTCCAGACGGTTTTGCAGTGCGGAAAGCAGGGTCGCCATCACCCAGTAAATCAGCGAGGCCGCCAGATACATGGTGAACACTTCCAGCGTGCGCGAGGTGATCAGCTGCGCCTGGCGGAACAGTTCCGGCACCTGAATGGTGGCGGCCAGCGAGGTGTCCTTCACCAGACCGATAAAGCTGTTGCCGAGCGGCGGCAAGGCGGTGCGCGCCGCCTGCGGCAGGATCACCCGGCGCAGAGTTTGCCAGCGGGTCATGCCGATGCTGGCGGCGGCTTCCCACTGCCCTTTATCGATCGACGAAATCGCCGCGCGCAGCGTTTCCGAGGTGTAGGCGGCGGTATTGAGCGACAGGCCAATCAGCGCCGCCGGGAAGGGATCGAATTCGATGCCGAACTGCGGCAGACCGTAATAGATCATAAACAGCTGGGCGATCAACGGCGTGCCGCGGAACAGCGACACGTAAATGCGCGACAGCCACGACAGCGGCCACAGCGGCGAAAGGCGCATCAGCGCCAGCAGAAAACCGAGCAGCAATCCCAACGCCATCCCGCCCAGGCTGAGCTGAAGCGTCAGTATGGCGCCCTTCAATAAAAATGGCGCTGAATCCAGCGCCAGTTGAATACTTTCGTGCATTATTTAGTTACGTCCGCGCCAAACCATTTCTCGGAGATCTTCGCCATCGTGCCGTCTTTTTGCATCTCGGCGATCGCCTGATCAATCGCGGCCAGCAGCTCTGGGTTATTTTTGCGCAGCGCCACGCCGGACTCCTGACGAGAGAACGCCGGGCCGGCTACCGCCAGCGTATCACCGGTTTTCTTCACCAGATCCAGCGCCGCCAGACGATCCACCAGAATGGCGTTGATGCGGCCAACGCGCAGATCCTGATACTTGGTCGGGTCGTCGTCGTAGGTACGCACGTCCACGCCCTGCACGTTCTCGCGCAGCCACTGTTCATAGTTGGTGCCAAGACCCACGCCAACCTTCTTGCCCTTCAGGTCTTCCGGCTTGGTGATGGTGCCTTCGTTGCCTTTCTTCACCAGCGCCTGAATACCGGAAACGGTGTAAGGGGTGGAGAAGTCATATTTCTTCTTGCGCTCATCGGAGAGGGTCACCTGGTTGATGACCACGTCGATACGTTTCGAGTCCAGCGAAGCCAGCATGCCGTCCCATTTGGTCGGGTTCAGCTTGGCTTTCACGCCCAGGTGTTCCGCCAACGCGTTGGCGAAATCCACTTCGAAACCGGTCAGCTTGCCGTCTTCACCCTGGAAGCTGAACGGCGGATAGGTGCCTTCCAGCCCGACGATCAGCGTACCGCGCTGTTTCACCTGCTGCAGCAGATTGTCGGCGGCATAGGTTTGCGTCGACAAACCGGCGGCCAACGCGACACCCACTACGCCCAACAGCCATTGACGACGAACTTTCGCAAACATCATAAACACCCCTGTGTGTTATTTATCTTTTTTGATATCAGCACTTTAACAGTGCGTCCGTCCGCATAAAGGAATATAACTTTATAAATATAGTTCAAAATGGAATAACAAGCGGTATTTACACCTGCGGATGATAGGCGAACAGCGCCGGCGCACCGCCGGTGTGAACGAACAGAATAGGCCCCTCATCGCGGAAACGCCGCTGGGCGATGCCGTCGATCAAACCGGCCATCGCCTTGCCGGTGTATACCGGATCCAGCAACACGCCCTCTTGCTGCGCCAGCAACTGCACCGCCGCCATGCCTTCTTCATTCGGCATGCCGTACTGCGGCGCGAAGTAATCGTCCCACAGCGCGATCGGCGCCAGTTCGTCGATATTCAGCGAACAGGCCAGGGCCTTTTGGATCTGCTCAACCTTCGGCAGCTGATCGATCACGGTGCGCGAAACCGTCACGCCGATCAGCTCGGTTTCCGGCAACAGCTGCTGCAGCCCCACCGCCAACCCGGCGTGGGTACCGGCGCTGCCGGAGGCCACCACCACCGAGCTGAACGCCACGTTGCTGCGCTGACTCTGCTCAGCGATTTCCAATGCGCACTGCACATACCCCAGCGCGCCCAGCGCATTGGAGCCACCCACCGGCACCACGTAAGGCCGGAAGCCCTGCGCTTCAAGGCGCGTGGCCAGTTCCGCCAGCTGCTGCTGCGGATCGTGCAACGCTTCGCACATCACCACTTCGGCGTTGAACAGGCCGAGCAGCAGGCGGTTGCCGTTAGTCAGATAATTTTCTGCGCGGGTGTCGATAGGATTTTCCAACAGCGCGACGCAATGCAGGCCCAGCTTCGCCGCCACCGCCGCCGTCTGGCGCACGTGGTTGGATTGAATGGCACCGGCGGTGACCAGCGTGTCGGCGCCTTGGCGCAGGGCGTCGGCGGCCAGAAACTCAAGCTTTCTCAGCTTGTTGCCGCCCATTGCCATAGGAGTGACGTCGTCACGTTTAAGGTAAATATCGCGGCCGAGGTAATCGGAAAGACGGGACAGCTTTTCCAGCGGTGTGGCGGCGCCAACCAGGTCCAGGCGCGGGAATTGCGCCAGTTGTTGTTGCAGGTTCACTACTTCCCCCCAGGGAATCGAATATCAACATCTGATAACCGATAGATTTAGCAGATGTGAACTGAATAATCATCCTTTATCACGGGGGAAACAGCCAGCCCCGGCCCAACGGGCCGGGGTAAAGCTCAGTAGCTGCGCTGCCAGGCGAGATACTGATCGTATTTACGCAGCGCAATGCGGTAGTTGTTGTGCGCCGCGGAAGGCAGATCGTCGATGATGCGCTGATGGCTGGCGCTGTTGGCGAACTTGTCCGCCGGGTAGTTGCGCGCCACCAGCATTTCGTCCAGCCGGCGCAGCCGCACCACATACTCGCGGATGGTGCTGTGGCTCATCTCGGTCTGTTCGAACAGATACTGTTTGAACGCCATGATGTCGAAATAGCTCGGGTGGCTGTTGCAGGAGATCTCGCTGCAAAAGCGGCACAGCGCGGTCAGCTCATGCTGTACGTTCTGCCAGACCGCGTCGTCGATCGGCTGATCCATGCGCGCGATGGCTTCTTTATTGATGATCTTGCCGCGAAACACCAGCGCCATGCGGTCCAACAGTTTACCGCACTGGGAGCAATGGGTCTGGCTGTGCTTGTAATCTTTCAGGTAACGGCTGAGCGGCCGTTTTTTCAACAGTATTCCTGGCATAAGGGGCAGTCCGATTGTCGCATGAGTCTTCGAGTTGAGGGGGCGGCGAGCCGCCGTCAGGTATCGTTCGCCAGCCGCGCGCGCAGCCGTTTGATCGCCTGACTGTGCAGTTGGCTGACGCGGGATTCCCCGACGTCCAGCACGGCGCCGATCTCCTTGAGGTTCAACTCTTCCTGGTAATACAGCGTCAGCACCATTTTTTCGCGCTCCGGCAACGCCTCGATGGCGTCGATCACTCGCTGGCGCAGGCTGCCTTCCAACAGGTGATGCAGCGGGTTGGCCTCTTCATGCCCTTCCAGCATCGGTTCCGCGTTCTCGCCATGCTCCTCGCGCCATTCGTCGTAGGAGAAAAGCTGGCTGTTATTGGTGTCCAACAGAATTTGACGGTACTCATCCAGCGAGATATTCAGCGTCTGCGCCACTTCCGTCTCGCTCGCCGGACGGCCATAACGCTGTTCCAGTTGCCGCATCACCTGTGCGACCTCGCGCGCATGGCGCCGCACGCTGCGCGGCACCCAGTCGCGGCTGCGCAGCTCGTCGAGCATCGCGCCGCGAATGCGCTGCACCGCATAGGTGGTAAAGGCGGTTCCCTGTAGGGCGTCATAACGCTCAACGGCGTTCAATAACCCGATTCCCCCGGCCTGCAGCAAATCGTCGAGCTCCACGCTGGCGGGCAGCCTGACCTGCAGGCGCAACGCCTCGTGGCGCACTAACGGGACGTAGCGCAGCCAGAGAGAATTTTTGTCCATCACGCCTTCGGCGGTATACAGATCGCTCACTATGTCTTAAACCTGCGGATAAGAGAGTCAGCGCTATTATGCTTAGGGGGCGAAATGCCAATCGGCTGAACAGTCGCACAAAACAGGCTTTATTTGCGCCATGTAATAACCGCGCGGTGCGCGAACATAAAAAAACCCCGCCGAAGCGGGGTCTTTTTGCGACAGTTAATCGGGAGAGACGATTAACGCAGCAGGGACAGTACGTTCTGAGTAGACTGGTTAGCCTGTGCCAGAACAGAGGTGCCAGCCTGTTGCAGGATGTTGGCACGGCTCATGTTGGACACTTCGGTCGCGTAGTCAGCGTCCTGGATACGAGACTGAGAAGCAGCCAGGTTGTTCACGGTGCTGTTCAGGTTGTTGATAACAGAATCGAAACGGTTCTGTACCGCACCCAGGGAAGAACGCAGACCGTCAACCTGTGCCAGCGCTTTGTCCAGGGTATCCAGTGGGTTTTTGATGGTCACGTCAGCGCCGGCAGTTACTTTACCGTCGGCGGCAATGGTTGCCGCTTTGTAAGTTTTGGTGCCGTCAGTAGCGGTAGTCTGCACGTAGTTTACTGCTTTACCGTCTTTGTCTTTACCGGAAACCAGCACTTCGCCTTTCGCTGCATCCAGACCAGACTTGGCTGCGTCGTAAGTCACATCCGCATCTTTGTCATCTTTCAACACGGTGCCGTTGGCGATAGCAGTGCCAACAGATGGACCTTTGTCGGTCACGTTGAAGGTGTCCAGGCCCAGTTGCTTAGCGTCGATTTTTTTCAGATCGATATCGATGGTTTCACCGTCGTTAGCGCCAACCTGGATGGTCAGTTTCTGATCGCTGCTCAGCACTTTCACGCCGTTGAAATCAGTCTGCTCGGAGATACGGTTGATTTCAGACAGACGCTGAGTGATTTCGTCCTGGATGGATTTCAGGTCGCTGGTGGAGTTAGAACCGTTCTGCGCCTGTACGGTCAGACGACGGATGTTCTGCAGGTTGTCGTTAACTTCGTTCAGTGCGCCTTCAGTGGTCTGCGCCAGAGAGATACCGTCGTTAGCGTTACGGGAAGCCTGAGTCAGACCTTTGATGTTAGCGGTGAAACGGTTGGAGATCGCCTGACCCGCAGCGTCGTCTTTAGCGCTGTTGATACGCAGACCGGAAGACAGACGCTCAATCGCAGTGCCCAGAGAAGACTGAGATTTGTTCAGGTTGTTCTGCGCCATCAGAGACAGGCTGTTAGTGTTGATTACTTGTGCCATTGTTTGCTTTCCTTACGAGTCAGTTGCGTTCTTCGCAACACAGTTAAAAGGTTCGGGCTTGTTTGCCCACGGCGTCAACCACCGTCCCCTCAGGTATCGGCCCTCCCCCAACAACCTTTAGAATTTTTTTATTTTTTTTTACGTCTGCGGCAATGGCGGAAATAACGCGCTTTTTCCCTCTTCTATTGCGCCATCGGTTTTTTGTTTTTTTCGGTAAACTTTTTCATCACTGGGCCGATAACGCGTAAAGCGAATAAAGTCATCATCAAGGAGAATTACTCATGGCAACGATCAGTTCATTAGGTCTCGGCTCAGGACTCGACCTCAACGGCTTGCTGGACAAGCTGACCAAAGCGGAACAACAGCGCCTGACCCCTTACACTACCAAGCAATCCAGCTATAACGCCCAGTTGACCGGTTACGGCACGCTGAAAGGCGCACTGGAAAAGTTCGACAATCTCAGCAAAGAGATGGCGAAAGAGGACTTCTTTAAAGCCACCACCGCCACCGAACACGACGCCTTTAAAATCACCACCAACGCCAAGGCAGTACCGGGCAACTACGTGGTGGAAGTGAACAAACTGGCGCAGGCGCAAACCCTGACCACGCAGGCGAAAGTCAGCGACCAGGGCGCTAAGTTAGGCGCTGAAGGCGTGACGGACCGCTCATTGACCATCACCGCCGGCAACCCGCCGAAAGCCACCAAGATCCCGCTCAGCGACGATCAAACCTCGCTGCTGGAGCTGCGCGACGCCATCAACGGCGCCAAAGCCGGCGTCACCGCCAGCATCATGCGCGTCGGCGACAACGACTATCAGTTGGCGGTCAGCTCTTCCACCACCGGTGAAAACAACAAGATTTCTCTGCAGGTCGATAACGACGACAAGCTGGGCGATATCCTGAACTACAACGCCACCCGCGGCACCGGCACCGCCATGAAGCAGACGGTTGCGCCGCAGGATGCGGAGCTGACGGTGAACGGCACCGCTATCAAGCGCAGCACCAACTCGATCAGCGATGCCCTGCAGGGCGTCACCATCGATCTGAAAACCAAAACCAAAACCGATGAACCGCAACACCTGGTGATCAGCACCAACACCGCCGGCACCACCGACAAGATCAAAGAGTGGGTCGATAGCTATAACTCGCTGCTGGACACCTTTAATGCGCTGACCAAATATACCCCGGTGAAAACCGGCGAAGCGCCAAATCCAAGCAACGGCCCGCTGCTCGGCGACAACACCCTGCGCGGCGTTCAGTCTTCGATCAAAAGCGCCCTCAGCGCAGCGCAGGATAACCCTGAGTTGAAAGGCCTGGGCAACCTCGGCATCTCCACCAACACCAAAACCGGCAAGCTGGAAATCGACAGCACCAAGCTGAAAAAAGCGATGGATGAAAAACCGGATCAGGTCACCAACTTCTTCGTCGGCAACGGCAAAGACACCGGCATGGCCACCGAGATCCACAACGAGATCCAAAGCTACATCAAATCCGGCGGCATCATCGAGAACTCGACCAAGAGCATCAACACCAACCTCGATCGCCTGAACAGCCAGATCACCACGGTCACCGCCAGCATTCAGAACACTATCGATCGCTATAAGCAGCAGTTCGTTCAGTTGGATACCATGATGTCGAAAATGAACGGCACCAGTAACTATTTGGCTCAACAGTTCAAGTAACCCTTAATCAGGTAAAGAAACAACATGTATAACCGTAGCGGCACTCAGGCCTACGCACAGGTCAGTCTGGAAAGCGGCGCCATGAGCGCCAGCCCGCACCAGTTAATCGTGATGTTGTTCGACGGGGCGCTCAGCGCCCTGCTTCGTGCACGCATTTTGATGAACCAGGGCGATATCGCAGGCAAAGGCATGGCGCTGTCCAAAGCCATCAACATCATCGACAACGGCCTGAAAAGCGGCCTCGATCATCAACAGGGCGGCGAGATCGCCGAAAACCTGGCGGCGCTGTATGACTATATGAAACGCCGGCTGATGCAGGCCAACCTGCACAACGACGAAGAGGCGATCGCCGAAGTGGTCAAGCTGCTGGAAAACATCGCCGACGCCTGGCGCCAGATCGGCCCCAACTACCACCCTTCGCAGGACGCCGTGTAATGGAACGTCAACAACAGCTCTTAGCCGCTTATCAACAAATCTATGCCCTGAGCAGCCAGATGATCGCGCTGGCGCAGACCGGGCGCTGGGAAGAGCTCGTTGAGCTCGAATTCGCCTACGTGACGGCGGTGGAAAAAACCGCCGCCTTTACCGGCCAGGCCGGCCCGTCAATGGCGTTGCAGGAGATGCTGCGCAATAAGTTGCAGCAAATTCTCGACAACGAAACCGAACTAAAACGCCTGCTGCAGCAGCGCATGGATGAGCTGAAAATGCTGATCGAACAGTCCACGCGCCAAAACGTGGTCAATAATACCTACGGTCAGTTTAACGACCGTTCGCTGCTGCTGGGGGAGCCACAGGTCCGATAAGATCGACAATACCGGCGAAAATGGATTAAATAGCACTATGCGCTATTACTCTCGGGTTAGGTTAGGATATTAATCTATGGCATTTGAATTATTCAGTTTATGGGTAATTGGTAAAATGCGCGCTTTGAGCTTTGCTCTCACTTTAATGGATAAACATCATCCCGACACGGACGTTTTCTGTTCAGCAGGAAATTGATTTTTGATAGATAAAACTCGCCGCTGTGTTTCACGGCCCATGGAAAAATGTTGCTCCGACGCTGATCAAAGCGTAAAGATATTCTCAGATAATGGCTGCGAAATGAATATCGATGGAACGTACAATTAATCTCTGTCCTGGAATTGGTGCCTCAGCGCACATCATTCAGCATACTGAATTATTATTCCCCTCAGTCTATTTTGAGCAACCACATCTGTATCTGATACAACAAGGCCATAAGCGCGTGCGCTGGCAACAACAGGAAGTGGTGGCTCATCCCGGCGAGCTGTTGATTATCGACGGCGGTCAAACGGTGGACATTATTAATGGCCCATCCGAAGAAGGTGTTTTCAGCTGTCAGTTGCTGACCTGCGATCCGCTGCTGCTCAACGTCCAGCCGCCGGTAGAAGAAATGCCGCCACCGATGCCGTTCGACGCCGTCCTGACGCTGCGCAACCTGCCCTGTGCCCTGAAACACAGCTTTGAGACCACCAGCCTGGCACTGGCGCTCCGGCAGCGTTTTCCCACCCTCATCGTGCGGCACAAAATGCTGGAAATTCTGCTGTGGTTGGCCCAGTTCGGTATTCGCTTCATCCATAACGAAGCTAAGGATCTCACGCAGCGCGTGCGCCGCTGCCTGGCGACCGATCCGCACAGCATTTGGACAGCGGCCAAAGTCGCGGAAAGCCTGTCGATGAGCGAAGTGATGCTGCGTCGCAAACTGTCGATGGAAAATACCGCGTTGCGCAATCTGATGATCGACGTGCGTATGAGCAGCGCGCTGGCCCTGCTGCAGTCGACCGACTGGCCTATCTCCGCCATTGCGCAACATGTCGGCTATGAAAGCGCGTCGCGTTTCGCCGAACGTTTTCGTAAACGCTTCGGTTTTGCGCCTACCGCCATTCGCGGCCACCAGAGAATTATGGAGCCCGGTCTCCAGGGGGGCGAGGCGATAGTCGCCGGAGAAACCTAAATAGACGCGCAACAAAACGGTTTTATTTAACACAAGCCCTTAACGGTTGTAACAATGCTGAGATACGCTATGTAACGTCCACCCGCCGAACAGCGAATTAAACGATGCATAATGAAAAGCGGTTATTTTCTCTGGCAATAATGTTGTTGGGGCTGTGGCTGTTGGCACTACTGTATGAAGAAGACATGATGCGCTTACTTGCCGCACAATAAGACGACCAGGCTTTTTATCGCCTGGTCAGACTTCAATCCAGTTTGACCAAAATGCCAATTAACACGGCGAGCACCGTCAACATTAAAATACTGATCAAACGCCATCTGGATTCGCTTTTACTGCTCATTGACCCGTCTCGAATAATAACCCTACTAATAAGGTTATAATAAACGCTCGCCTGCACATTCAATAAGCCCGGCAGCACAGGTTTCATCCCTCTATTCGGTGCATTGCCCTCCCTTTCCCGCCGGTTGCGGGCACCGGTCATGGCCGATGCGACATCGACGGCGCAACAAGCGCCAATTTTCCCGGCAGCTCCGCCACCAGTTTGTCCACCGCCAGCCGCACCTTGAGCGGCTGATAAGGCATATAGGGCCACACAACGCTCACCGGAAAACTGAGGCTGGACTCGCCGCGCATGACCTCCGTCAACGTCCCCGCCATCAACCGATCGCGCACCAGCCACTCCGGCAGCCACGCAATGCCGGCACCGGCGGAAACCGCATCGACGATCCCCTGCATATCATCCATCATCATCTTGGCCGGCGGCCTGAACGACCGCAGTTCACCGTCTGCGCCGCGCAGCTGCCAGGGCAGCACGACGCCGCCGTGTAAATACCCGACGGCCTGATGCCGGCTTAACGCTTCCGGCGTCCTGGGCTCGCCGTGGAGCTGTACGTAATCGGGCGAGGCGCAGAGGATCATGCCGTGTTCCCCCAGTCGCCGGGCAACCAGACTGCCGCTGTCCGCCAGCTCACCGATGCGCACCGCCAGATCGAATCCCTCGTCGATCAGATCGATCCTGCGATCGCTGAACGACATCTCCAGCGTCAATAGCGGGTGCTCATTCGCCAGCGCCGTCAGCAAGGGCGCAATGCACAGATGGCCAAACAATACCGGCACCGAGACTCTGAGGCGGCCGCTGACCTGCATCTTGCCGCTGTCCAGCTGATTTTCCGCCGCCTGCACATTCGCCAACGCCTGCCGGCAATGTTCATAGTACAACGCCCCTTCATCCGTCAGGCTCAGGCTGCGCGTGGTGCGCATAAACAACATGACCCCGAGCCGATCCTCCAGGCGCGACACGATTTTGCTGACCGCAGAACGGGTCAGATGAAGCTTGTCTGCGGCGGCGGCGAAACTGCCGCCTTCCGCCACGGCGACAAAAGCCGGCAGTGCGCTGAGATCGCTTTTCATCTTATGTTTCCAATTTGGAATCAATAATGTGAAAACCTATCACCACTGGTGAACGATAAGCAATGATAACCTGCAGTCATTCCGGCACTCCCGGTGAAAAACCACAGATTACCGTCAGAGGACAACCACATGAAAAATATACTGGTACTCAAATCCAGCATTATGGGAAACGACTCGCAGACCAATACCCTGATTGATCATTATCTGGCGGAACGTCGAGCCAAAGGATATGACGATAAGATCGTCGAACACGACCTGGCGGCGTTGGATCTGCCGGTATTGGACGGCGAGCTGTTCAGCGCGCTGCGCGGCGCGGAAAATACCAGCCAACGCGCCAAAGTGGCGGTGGCGCTCTCCGATCGACTGATTGCCGAACTGAAAGAGAGCGATCTACTGCTGATCGGCGCGCCGATGTACAACCTCAACGTACCGACCCAGCTGAAGAACTGGTTCGATCTGGTGGCCCGCGCCCGGGTAACGTTCAACTACACCGCCACCTATCCGATTGGGCTGGTCGAGGGCGTCAATGCGCTGGTGTTCAGTTCACGCGGCGGCGTACACGTCGGTCAGCCGACCGACGCCGTGACGCCCTACCTGCGCTCGGTGCTGGGGCTGATGGGCATTAGCGACGTGCAATTCATCTATGCTGAAGGGCTGGACATGAAACCGCACGGCCACGCTCAAGGGTTGGCGAATGCTCACGAGCGGATCGCAGAGTTGACTGGCTGAGGTTGCAGCGTTGTCAAAAGGGTAAGTATCCATTGTCCATAACCAGTAACGGAGTCCATCCACACCAACGCTTAATCTCCAGCGGCATTGCACCATCAATGCCGCTAATCAGATGAAAACCGTAGAGTAAAACTCCATACCAGCAAGGTTGGCCCCATATTCAGGAAGTTAACGTCCCCATTGCATGGGATAATAAAAACCAGTCATCATGACAAGGCAGAATGATCATTTCCTCCAACACACTGCTAATGTTAAATTATTACTAAATATAGCTCCTGCATTAGGTTACCAACCAATACACGAACAGAAACTCAATCGCGCAGCGATAAAAAATGGGATTAGGACCACATCAGTAAACTTTCGCGTACTTACCCTTCATGATATTTACCACTTTCTTTTCAACAACCTCATAAAAAACAGAACCGATTAAAATAGTAAATAATATTGAAATGCAAAAAACGTAAAAACCATAAGAACTCTCAACAACCCTTGATGATAGCTTCATTATTAAAGGCAAAGAAAAAACCTGAACCAGGTAAATAGAATAAGACATATCACCAATGTATGTGACAATATTTTTACGAGAATCGACACAGATTATAGAAACGGCAACCACTATAAACGATATAATACCGATAACCAATGCGCTGAGCCAGGAAGACAATTCCGTTGGCGCATCGATTAACGCCATCACAACAATCAAGAAGACAACCGCCGGGGCAAATAAGACAGAGTTAAACTTGTTGTTTAAATTGGAAAAATTAATGATATAATACAAACCGACGCCAAAAAGAAACTCAATAGCGATCGGCTTCATCAGGCCCAGGAACACCATTAAAACAACAAGTAGAACCAGGCCGCCACTCCGTATTATTCGGTTATAGGAAAGGAGAAAAATAGCAAAAATAGCATAGAATGCCATTTCCAACTCCAGGCTCCACCCAACATAAAGCGTTGGATAGGCATACCCCATAAAATGGCTTAAAAATAACATGGATGATATATTCTGCTCACTTGAGGAAATCCCCATTCTGAATGCATCAGGATAGCAGGCCTGGGTAAATATCATTAATAGAGTAAAGAACCAATAAATCGGCACTATCCTAATCACTCTATCCTTAAAAAAAGCTATAGGCGTTTTTTTCTTTACGTTATCAATCATTGCTATAACATATCCAGATATAACAAAAAATAGATCTACACCAAACGCTCCCCAAGTGCCAATGCCAGAATAATCATTAAAGTCAAATCCATATCTATGCAGTAGCCCTACAGAGTGATACGCCACCACCATTAAAACAGCCATCGCTCTAATTATTTGTATGTTATTTATCATTATGGAATTGACCTTTTATTATAAACAAACAATAAAACAATCATATACTATAATTGATGGAGTGATGCGTCCATACTATCGTCATGATGTAGTTTAAATCATTTCTCAGTATCGGCTCGGCAATTTCAAACTATCTCTTTACTTAGCAATGCATAATGGTATAGCAGCAAAAAACATCACACAATTTGGCTAAAGGCCAGCCTTTGAACTTTAGTACTTCGGGCGTTCCCCACTCTGAAAGCTGTCAACACCTCATCAGTACGACCTAAAGCTATACGCAACTTAACCGAACAGCATGCTGCATTACTTACAAAACCTCTAACATGCTAATTTTAAAAATAAAAAAGGCCACCCAAAGGCAGCCTGAGAGGCATATATATTCGCTATTCGCCGCCGCAATGCTGTTCTGATGGGCTACTTTGGCATAGCAGCACAGTATCATTGCCACGAAAAGGGTGCAAAACAACCTTAACCCATCAGCTCATCACACCGGCATATTCATGATGTCCTGGTAGGCCGCCACCAGCTTGTTGCGCACCTGTACGCCCAATTGCAGAGATACCGACGATTTTTGCAGATCGACCATCACATCGTTCAGGCTGATGCCCGGCACGCCCAGCTCGAAATCCTGCGCCTGTTTGCGCGCCGTTTGTTGCGTCTCGCTGATCTTGCCGAGCGCGGCGGTCAGTTCGCTGGCGAAACTAACGCCCTGCGGCGCCGCACTTTGCCCCATCTTGCCGGCCTGAACCGCCATGGTCTGCATCTGCTGCAGCACCCCTTCAATGCCCTGAATCGCCATCTGACCCTCAATCATTTCGTCTCGCCGGGTGAAGTTTCACCCTGCACTTCTCCAATGATGCACACCCTAGCACAGCGTTTTCAGAGCTAAAGCGGTTAATTAACTGCAAAAAACCCGGCTTATCGGGCAATCAGAATCATCTGATAAGGCGAATAATGGCCTGCCCAGAAATGGGAGCGCCGCTATTTAGAAGATATGTGTATCAGGGAGTCTGTTTTGTCACACAACGCTAACCATACCGTTCATCAGCCTGGCAGGGAGCTGCTCAGCGGCCCGTACGGGATCGTGAGCGCCATTGAAGGACGAGACCTAAAATGAGTGCTTCGATAACCGCCGGCGAAAGCCGCGACAACGGCCTGCAGGCCATCTGGAATCGTCTGCGCGCCAACCCGAAAATTCCGTTGCTGGTCGCCGCCTCCGCCGCGATCGCGATCGTCGTCGCACTGCTGTTGTGGGTGAAAAGCCCCGACTACCGCGTGCTGTACAGCAATCTGAACGACCGCGACGGTGGTGCCATCGTCACTCAGCTGACGCAGATGAACATCCCTTACCGCTTTGCCGAAAATGGCGCGGCGCTGCTGATTCCGGCGGAAAAAGTGCATGAAACCCGTCTGCGTCTGGCGCAGCAAGGGCTGCCGAAAGGCGGCGCCGTCGGTTTCGAACTGCTGGATCAGGAAAAATTCGGCATCAGCCAGTTCAGCGAGCAGATCAACTATCAGCGCGCCCTTGAAGGCGAGCTGTCGCGCACTATCGAATCGCTGGGACCGGTGCAAAACGCCCGCGTTCACTTGGCGTTGCCTAAGCCTTCGCTGTTCGTGCGTGAACAAAAATCCCCTTCCGCCTCGGTGACGCTGACTCTGCAACCGGGCCGCGCCCTGGACGACGGCCAGATCAACGCCATCGTTTATATGGTGTCTAGCAGCGTTGCCGGCCTGCCGCCGGGCAACGTGACCGTCGTCGATCAGGCCGGACGCCTGCTGACGCAGTCCGACGGTACCGGGCGCGATCTCAACGCCTCGCAGCTGAAATACGCCAACGAAGTGGAAAACGGCTTCCAGCGCCGCATCGAAGCGATCCTGGCCCCGGTGGTCGGCAGCGCCAACGTGCGGGCTCAGGTCACGGCGCAGATCGATTTCGCCACGCGCGAACAAACCGATGAACAGTATCAGCCGAACCAGCAGCCGGACAAAGCCGCTATCCGCTCCCAGCAAACCAGCCTGAGCGAGCAGATCGGTGGGCCACAGGTCGGCGGCGTGCCGGGCGCGCTGTCCAATCAGCCGAGCGCGCCGGCCACCGCGCCGATTGAAACCGCCAAGCCGGCCACCGCGGCGGGCAACAACGCCAACGCGACCGCGCAAAACGCCGCAACCACCCGCAGCGCAGCGGCCAGCGGCGTGCCGCAAAACACCCGACGCGATGCGACGACCAACTACGAGCTTGACCGCACCATTCGCCATACCCAGCAAAAAGCCGGCACCGTGCAGCGTCTGTCGGTCGCCGTGGTGGTCAACTACCTCGGCGTAGACAAAGACGGCAAACCGCAGCCGATGAGCAAAGAGCAGCTGGCGCAGATCGAAGCGCTGGTGCGTGAAGCGATGGGCTATTCCAGCAGCCGCGGCGATACCCTGAACGTGGTCAACACACCGTTTACCGACAGCCAGGTTACCGGCGGTGAACTGCCGTTCTGGCAAAGTCAGTCGTTCATCGATCGTCTGATCGACGCCGGCCGTTATCTGCTGGTGCTGCTGGTTGCCTGGCTGCTGTGGCGCAAACTGGTGCGGCCGCAGCTGCAACAGCGCCAGGCGGCGCAACAGGCCGCCCTCGCCGCCGCCAACGCCCCTGTCACTAAAACGGTCGACAGCAACAAACCGAGCAACGAGGAGCTGGCGCAGCGTCGCAAATCGCAGCAGCGCGTCAGTGCAGAAGTCCAGAGCCAGCGGATCCGCGATCTGGCTGACAAAGACCCACGCGTGGTCGCTCTGGTAATCCGCCAATGGATGAGTAACGAGATATGAGCCTGACCGGAACCGACAAAAGCGCCATCTTGCTGATGACGCTGGGTGAAGATCGCGCGGCGGAGGTGTTCAAACACCTCTCCTCGCGCGAAGTACAGCTGCTGAGCGGCACCATGGCCGGCATGAGCCAGGTTTCACACAAACAGCTCGGCGAAATACTGACCGAGTTTGAAGACGACGCCGAGCAATACGCGGCGCTGAGCGTCAACGCCAGCGACTACCTGCGCTCGGTGCTGGTCAAGGCGCTGGGCGAAGAGCGCGCCGCCAGCCTGCTGGAAGACATTCTCGAATCGCGCGAGACCACCACCGGCATGGAAACGCTCAACTTTATGGAGCCGCAGAGCGCCGCCGATCTGATCCGCGACGAACATCCGCAGATCATCGCCACTATTTTGGTGCACCTCAAACGCGGCCAGGCGGCAGACATCCTGGCCCTGTTCGACGAACGCCTGCGCAACGACGTGATGCTGCGTATCGCCACCTTCGGCGGCGTGCAGCCGGCGGCGTTGGCGGAGCTGACCGAAGTGCTGAACAACCTGCTCGACGGTCAGAACCTCAAGCGCAGCAAAATGGGCGGGGTGCGTACCGCCGCCGAGATCATCAACCTGATGAAAACCCAGCAGGAAGAAGCGGTCATCGACGCGATGCGCGAATACGACGGCGAGCTGGCGCAGAAGATCATCGACGAGATGTTCCTGTTCGAAAACCTGGTGGAAGTCGACGATCGCAGCATCCAACGCCTGCTGCAGGAAGTGGAAGGCGAGTCGCTGCTGATCGCGTTGAAAGGCGCCGAACAGCCGCTGCGCGAGAAGTTCCTCAAGAACATGTCGCAACGCGCCGCCGACATCCTGCGCGACGATCTGGCCAACCGTGGGCCGGTGCGCATGTCGCAGGTGGAGAACGAGCAGAAAGCCATCCTGCTGGTGGTGAGACGCCTGGCGGAAACCGGCGAAATGATCATCGGCGGCGGCGAGGACACCTATGTCTGATCGCATTAACACCCTGCCCTGGCAGCCCTGGTCGCTCAACGATTTGGGCGAGCAGAAACCGGCTCTCGAGCTGCCGCCATTGCCGGATCTCGAACTTGACGATCCGTCGCCGGACGCGCAGGCCGAATTGCAACAGCAGCTGGCGACGCTACGCCTGCAGGCAGAGCAACAGGGCCAGCAGCTGGGCTATGCCGACGGCCAGCAAAAAGGGTATGAGGCCGGTTTTCAGTCCGGTCTGGAGGAAGGCCGCCAGCAGGGGCTGCTGGAAGCGCAGCAGCAGCAACAGCCGCTGACCGCTCACTGGCAGCAGTTGGTCACCGAATTCCAGCACACGCTGGATGCGCTCGACAGCGTGATCGCTTCGCGGTTGATGCAGCTGGCGCTGACCGCCGCCAAACAGGTGCTGGGCCAGCCGCCGGTGTGCGACGGCACCGCCCTGCTCGCGCAGATCCAACAGCTGATTCAGCAGGAGCCGATGTTCAACGGCAAGCCGCAGCTGCGGGTCCACCCGGACGACTACCAACGCGTCGAGCAGCAGCTGGGGGTCACCCTCAGCCTGCACGGCTGGCGCCTGCTGGCGGACGGTGAACTGCACCCGGGCGGCTGCAAGGTCAGCGCCGAAGAAGGCGATCTCGACGCCAGCCTGGCGACGCGCTGGCATGAACTGTGCCGCCTGGCGGCACCAGGAGAAGTCTGATGACCGCGCGTCTCGGCCGCTGGCTGAGCTCTCTGGATACGCTGGAAAAGCGCATCGCCCGCGCGCCGACGGTGCGCCGTTACGGCCGCCTGACCCGCGCCACCGGGCTGGTGCTCGAGGCCACCGGGCTGCAGCTGCCGCTCGGCGCGACCTGCCTCATCGAACGGCACGACGCCGGTGAGGTGCAGGAAGTGGAAAGCGAAGTGGTCGGCTTCAACGGCCAGCGGCTGTTCCTGATGCCGTTGGAAGAAGTGGAAGGCATCGTGCCGGGCGCGCGGGTTTACGCCCGCATCGCGCCGGAAGGCCAAAGCGCCGGCAAACAGCTGCCGCTCGGCCCGGCGCTGCTGGGCCGCGTGCTCGACGGCAGCGCCAAACCGCTCGACGGCCTGCCCTCCCCGGAAACCGGTTACCGCGCGCCGCTGATCACCGCGCCGTTCAACCCCTTGCAGCGCACGCCGATCGAGCAGGTGCTGGACGTGGGGGTGCGCACCATCAACGGCCTGCTGACCGTCGGGCGCGGCCAGCGCATGGGCCTGTTCGCCGGCTCCGGCGTCGGTAAGAGCGTGCTGCTCGGCATGATGGCCCGTTATACCCAGGCGGATGTGATCGTCGTTGGCCTGATCGGCGAACGTGGCCGCGAGGTGAAAGACTTTATCGAGAACATTCTCGGTGCCGAAGGCCGCGCGCGCTCGGTAGTGATCGCCGCTCCGGCGGACGTGTCGCCGCTGCTGCGCATGCAGGGAGCGGCCTACGCCACCCGCATCGCCGAAGATTTCCGCGATCGCGGGCAGCACGTGCTGCTGATCATGGACTCCCTCACCCGCTACGCCATGGCGCAGCGTGAGATCGCCCTGGCCATCGGCGAGCCGCCGGCGACCAAAGGCTATCCGCCTTCGGTCTTCGCCAAGCTGCCCGCCCTGGTGGAGCGCGCAGGCAACGGCATCAGTGGCGGTGGCTCCATCACCGCCTTCTATACCGTATTGACCGAAGGGGACGATCAGCAGGACCCGATCGCCGACTCGGCCCGCGCCATACTCGACGGCCATGTGGTGCTGTCGCGCCGCCTGGCGGAGGCCGGCCACTACCCGGCGATCGACATCGAAGCGTCGATCAGCCGCGCCATGACGTCGCTGATCGACGAAGAGCATTATCGCCGGGTTCGCACCTTTAAACAGATGCTGGCCAGCTATCAACGCAACCGCGATCTGATCAGCGTCGGCGCCTACGCAGCAGGCAGCGATCCGTTGCTGGACAAAGCGATGACGCTGTATCCGCAGATGGAAGCCTACCTGCAACAGGGCATCTTTGAACGCAGCGGCTATGATGAAGCCTGTCAACAGCTGCAGCAGTTGATTGTTTAACGTCACAGAGGCGCAGAGCGATGAAATCACAGTCACCCCTGATTACCCTACGCGATCTGGCGCAGGATGCGGTGGAACAAGCCGCGCAACAGCTGGGCCAGGTACGGCAGGCGCAGCAGGCGGCGGAGCAACAGCTGTCGATGCTGCTCAACTATCAGGACGAATACCGCCAGAAGCTGAATCATACGCTCTGCGACGGCATGGACAGCTCACGCTGGCAAAACTACCAGCAGTTTATCGGCACGCTGGAGCAGGCCATCGACCAGCACCGCCAGCAGCTGCTGCAGTGGGGGCAGAAAGTGGATCACGCGGTGAAGCAATGGCAAGACAAACAACAGCGGCTGAACGCTTTCGAAACCCTGCATACCCGCGCAATGAATGCGGAGCAACAGCAGGAGAACAAACGGGATCAAAAATTGATGGATGAATTCGCTCAACGCAGCGCACAAAGGAATATCAACCCATGAATCTGAACGCCCTGCCCGGCCTGGCCTTACCCGGCGACGCCGGCGGTCTGACCGAACTGACCTCGGCGCTGGACGAAAGCCAGCTGTCGTCCGCTTTTGCCCAGTTGCTCGGCGCGCGTTTCGCGCCCGCCGCCGATGGCAAACCTCAGCCGGCCACGCTGAGCGCGGACGATGAACGTGCCCCGGCCCTGAGCCGCAACCAGCTCAATCAACTGCTGGCCACCTTCGGCGAGCGCGGCGGTCTGTTGCCGAACCTGTCAACCTCAGCCGACGCGCCTTCACCTGAAGCCGTTGAAAGCGATGCGCCCGCCGCCGGCGATAAACCGGCGCAGACGCCGATCGTCGCCGCCAAAGAGCTGGATGCCGCGACGCTGCAGGCGCTGTACGCCATGCTGCCGGCCGCGATCGTCGCCCAGGTGCAACCGGCCGAAGGCCAACAGTCGCTGCCGATGGAAAACGCTGACGAGGCCACTGCGCTGCAGCCGGGCAACGGCCTGCTGAACATCGCGGCGGCCGGTGATAAAACCCCTGCTCGTTCAGCGGCGCCAGCCGCCCCGACGGTGACCAGCGTTAAAACACCGGCCACCGACGGCGATAACGCTACGGCGGCGCTCACGCAGCCGGCTACCGGCGAACGTGCAAGCACCGCGCAACCGCTGCCGGCGAGCGATGCGCAGCAGCCGCCGACGCTCAATCACGCCGTCGCCCTGGCCACCGCCAGCCCGACGCAAACGGCCGCCCCGGCCAGCGCACTGGTGACTGCACCGCCTACGCCGCAGCTCAACGCGCAGCTGGGCAGCCCGGAATGGCAGCAGGCGTTGAACCAACAGGTGCTGATGTTCCACCGCAACGGCCAGCAGAGCGCCGAGCTGCGCCTGCACCCGCAGGAACTGGGCGCTTTGCAGATCACGCTGAAACTGGACGACCAGCAGGCGCAGCTGCACATCGCCTCTGCGCACGGCCAGGTGCGTGCGGCGGTGGAAGCGGCGATGCCGCAGCTGCGCCACGCGCTGGCGGAGAGCGGTATCAACCTGGGGCAGAGCAGCGTGGGCGGCGAATCCACGCCGCACTGGCAACAGGCGCAACAGCAGGCTTCCAACGGCCAGGGGCGTTCCAGCTATGCTGAACATCATGGCGGCGAGGCGGCAGCAGCCGACAACGTCAGCGCGCCGGTGGCGCTGCAGCGCATGGCCAGTGCGGTCAACGGCGTCGATATTTTCGCCTGAGCCGCCGCAAACGCCCAAGCTGGCACCCATTTGCGCGTTTATTCAGGCTATTGCACGCCGCAATAGACGCGATAATACCTTTACATGTCATGCGTGCGGCTTTGCTGCGCGCTATGCTCGCCGCCTCGCAGGCCGCGGGTGGAACAACAGGAATTAGATTTGGCTATGTCTCAGAACTCCCTTCCGGCAGCACCGAAACGCCCCCTTCTGGTCATCCTGCTGGTGTTGATCAGCGTCGTCGCCTGTGGCGCCGCGGGTTACAGCTGGTGGCTGCTGCAACAGCATAAAAACGGCGCCGAACCGGCCGCCGTCAAAGAACAACCGCCGGCGGCGCCGGTGTTCATGCCGCTCGACACCTTTACCGTCAATCTGATGACGCCGGACAACAACCCGGATCGCGTGCTGTACATCGGTCTCACGCTGCGTCTGCCGGACGAAAGTACCCGCCGTCAGCTGAACGATTTTCTGCCGGAAGTGCGCAGCCGTCTGCTGATGCTGCTTTCCCGCCAGGAAGCGAGCCAGCTGGCCAATGAACAAGGGAAGCAACAGTTGGTGGCGCAGATTAAGGATGTGCTCAGCCCGCCGCTGGTTAAGGGACAACCGAAGCAGGTGGTCAGCGACGTGCTGTTCACCGCCTTCATACTGCGGTAATCACTATGGGCGATAGCATTCTTTCACAGGCAGAGATCGACGCCTTGCTCAACGGCGACAGCGCGGGTGACGAACCCGAAGCGGTGGTCGGCAAAGAGAGCGAGGTCAAGCCTTACGATCCGAACACCCAGCGCCGCGTGGTGCGCGAGCGTCTGCACGCGCTGGAAATCATCAACGAACGTTTTGCCCGGCAGTTCCGCATGGGGTTGTTCAACCTGCTGCGCCGCAGCCCGGACATCACCGTCGGCCCGATCAAAATCCAGCCGTATCACGAGTTCGCCCGTAACCTGCCGGTGCCGACCAACCTGAACCTGGTGCATCTGAACCCGCTGCGCGGCACCGCCCTGTTCGTGTTCGCGCCGAGCCTGGTGTTCATCGCCGTCGACAACCTGTTCGGCGGCGACGGCCGCTTCCCGACCAAGGTCGAAGGCCGCGAGTTCACCCCGACCGAACAGCGGGTGATCAAGCGCATGCTGCGCCTGGCGCTGGACGCCTACGGCGACGCCTGGAGCGCCATTTACAAGATCGACGTGGAATACGTGCGCGCCGAAATGCAGGTGAAGTTCACCAACATCACCACCTCGCCGAACGACATCGTGGTCACCACGCCGTTCCAGGTGGAGATCGGCGCGCTGACCGGCGAATTCAACATCTGCATTCCCTTCGCGATGATCGAACCGCTGCGCGAGCTGCTGACCAACCCGCCGCTGGAAAACTCGCGGCAGGAAGACAGCCACTGGCGCGAAACGCTGGTGAAGCAGGTGCAGCACTCCGAACTGGAGCTGATCGCCAACTTCGTCGATATCCCGATGCGGCTATCGAAAGTCCTGAAGCTGCAACCGGGCGATGT
Source organism: Serratia sp. YC16 (assembly GCF_009707615.1). Lineage (NCBI taxonomy): Bacteria > Pseudomonadati > Pseudomonadota > Gammaproteobacteria > Enterobacterales > Yersiniaceae > Serratia > Serratia sp. YC16. The sequence goes on from NZ_WLYN01000001.1 coordinate 885,449, forward strand.
ACTACCGATAGACAAGCCGGAACGCCTGATCGCCCATGTGGACGGCGTACCGGTTCTGACCAGCCAATACGGCACGTTGAACGGGCAATACGCCCTACGTGTTGAACATTTGATTAACCCTATTTTGAATGCTCTGAGTGAGGAACAGCCCAATGAGTGATCCTAAGCAACCGTCTGGCGAAGGAAAGGAATCCGTGGACGATCTGTGGGCTGATGCGTTTAACGAGCAGCAGTCCTCAGAGAAATCCGGCGCGAGCACCGAAGGGGTGTTCAAGTCGCTGGAGGCTCAGGATGCGCTCGGCAGCCTGCAGGATATCGACCTGATCCTGGATATTCCGGTCAAGCTGACCGTGGAACTGGGGCGCACCAAGATGACTATCAAAGAGTTGCTGCGCCTGTCGCAGGGCTCGGTGGTGGCGCTGGACGGCCTGGCCGGCGAACCGCTGGACATCCTGATCAACGGTTACCTGATCGCACAAGGTGAAGTGGTGGTGGTGGCCGACAAGTTCGGCGTGCGCATCACCGACATCATCACCCCGTCCGAACGCATGCGTCGACTGAGCCGCTGATGACCGCCGCCGCGCCCGTTACCGTGCAAAGCACCCAACAACCCGCCGCGCCGGCCCTGCCGGCCGGTTCGGTGTTGATGCAGGTCAGCAGCGCGCTCGGCGGCATTCTGCTGCTGATCCTGCTGGCCGGTTGGCTGTTCCGTCGGCTGGGGTTCGCCCCGCAGGCGCGCAACAACAAACTGCTCAACCTGCGCGCCAGTTGCCAGGTCGGGCAGCGCGAGCGCGTGGTGGTGGTGGAAGTCGACGACACCCTGCTGGTCTTGGGCGTCACCGCCCAGCAGATCACCCCGCTGCACACCCTGCCCGCCCCGCCGAAAGACGAAGGCGAGACCAACGCGGCAACACCGGCGGACTTCCGCCAACTGATGCAAAAAGTTCTGAAACGCCCGGAAAAATCGGCATGACCTCGACTCTTCATACCCTCGTCCGCCGTCCGGCGGTTTGGCTCCCTGCCGCCCTGCTGCTGATCAGCCCGGCGGCTTTTGCACAACTGCCGGGGCTGATCAGCCAGCCGCTGGCCAACGGCGGCCAAAGCTGGTCGCTGCCGGTGCAGACGCTGGTGCTGTTGACCTCGCTGACCTTCTTGCCCGCCATGTTGCTGATGATGACCAGCTTCACCCGCATCATCATCGTGCTCGGGCTGCTGCGCAATGCGCTGGGCACGCCGTCGGCGCCGCCGAACCAGGTGATGCTGGGGCTGGCGCTGTTCCTGACCTTCTTCATCATGTCGCCGGTGTTCGACAAGGTCTATCAGGACGCCTACCTGCCGTTCAGCCAGGACAAGATCGGACTGGAGGTCGCGCTGGATAAAGGCGCGCAGCCGCTGCGCGAATTCATGCTGCGCCAAACGCGCGAAACCGATCTCGCGCTGTACGCCAGGCTGGCCAATCAGCCGCCGCTGGCCGGCCCGGAAGCGGTGCCGATGCGCATCTTGCTGCCCGCCTACGTCACCAGCGAACTGAAAACCGCCTTCCAGATCGGCTTTACGGTGTTTATTCCGTTCCTGATTATCGATCTGGTGGTCGCCAGCGTATTGATGGCGCTGGGGATGATGATGGTGCCGCCGGCGACCATCTCGCTACCGTTCAAGCTGATGCTGTTCGTGCTGGTCGATGGCTGGCAGCTGCTGCTCGGCTCGCTGGCGCAGAGCTTCTATTCGTAACCCCCGACCGGAGAAAGCGAGATGACACCTGAATCGGTTATGGCGCTCGGCACCGAGGCGATGAAAGTGGCGCTGGCGCTGGCCGCCCCGCTGCTGCTGGCGGCGCTCATCAGCGGCCTGGTAGTCAGCCTGCTGCAGGCCGCCACCCAGATCAACGAAATGACGCTGTCGTTCATCCCCAAAATTCTGGCGGTGGTGGCCACCATCATCATCGCCGGCCCCTGGATGCTGAACCTGTTGCTGGACTACATGCGCACCCTGTTCAGCAACCTGCCTACCCTGATCGGCTGACCGTGCTCACTTTCGACAGCGCCCAGCTCACCGTCTGGCTCAGCCACTATTTTTGGCCGCTGCTGCGCATTCTGGCACTGATCAGCACCGCGCCGATATTCAGCGAAAAGCAAATCAGCAAAAAGGTCAAAATCGGCCTTGGCGGGCTGATCGTCATCCTGATCGCGCCGACGCTGCCCGCCAGCAATATTCCGATCTTCTCCGCTGCCGGCCTGTGGCTGGCGATTCAACAGATTCTGATCGGCGTGGCGCTGGGGTTGACCATGCAGTTCGCCTTCGCGGCGGTGCGCCTGGCGGGCGAAGTGATCGGCATGCAGATGGGCCTGTCGTTCGCCACCTTCTTCGATCCCAGCGGCGGCCCGAACATGCCGGTGCTGGCGCGCCTGCTCAATCTGCTGGCGATGCTGCTGTTCCTCAGCTTCAACGGCCATCTGTGGCTGATTTCGCTGCTGGCTGACAGCTTCCACACCCTGCCTATCCAAACGCAGCCGCTGAACGGCAACGGCTTCCTGGTGCTGACCCAGGTCGGTTCGCTGATCTTCATCAATGGCATGATGCTGGCGCTGCCGCTGATCTGCCTGCTGTTAACGCTGAACATGGCGCTCGGGCTGCTCAACCGCATGACGCCACAGCTGTCGGTGTTCGTGATCGGCTTCCCGGTCACCATGACCTTCGGCATCATGACGCTGGGCATGATGATGCCGATGCTGGCGCCATTCTGCGAGCACCTGTTCGGTGAGATATTCGATCGTCTGGCGGCGGTGATCGGCGGCATGACCTTCTGAATCCACCTCCTCCTTCCTTCCCCCCTTTTGCCTGAGACAAAATGGCAATAAAACCGTTTTATTGGGACAAAAGCCTGAGAAACGCCTTTTATCCGGATTAAGGTTCAAATGTCTCCGGCGGCTTGAATAAATAAAACCCCGACCTAGAATAGACCCGGCAACAAGAAAACATCGCCTCCCCGTTAGCCATCGGCGGCGATAAAAACGCTTACTCCTCAGCGAAAATAAAAAATAACGCAGTCACGCAGAGTTAAATGCGCGACAGATAACTTACACCCTGAATAAATGCGTCCGGCAGCCTGCCGGCTGCAGGGCGCAGCACCGACCTTTGCTAACCACAGGAGCGAGATTATGATTAAAGCGAAAAGCAACCGCAAGGCACGCCGATTATTCGGTTTGACCCACTGGAAAAGCAACAAGTTTAGAGTATCCTTCACCGAGACCAGCGATGGCGGAAAATGGAAAGTGGTGAAGAAAAAGAAATAATCACGCAGGACCTGTAGAAAAAATTCCGGGTTGCGCCCCTATCCGGCTTCTGCAACGTCATTCGACGCGGCGCCGCATCGGCAGCCCGGGACCCACACTCATCACTCGCCGGCAAACCGTGCCGGTGTACTTTATTCTTAGGAAGGGAATAACGCGCCACATCACCCTGGCTGCTGCGTTAAATTTAAAAATAATGTATTAATGATTTAATTTACTCACACTCCTTATTTATTCACTGACAAGAAAAATCGATTTCCCACCTTATTTCCCCAGCGTTATATTGAAAACAACCTTGCTACCAGTACGCGGCAAGCCTCACTAAAATATAAACGGTGTAAATATGAAGATAAAGTTTCAGCTGAGTGATTTATTCATCAGCGGCATCGCCCTTTTGATCATGAGCACTATTTTAAACACGCTGGGTTTTTCCTGGGGTTTATTTGCTCTGCCGCCTGGCGTCGATAGTTTTGTCATCATCCCGTTTACCTTATTTGGCTCATTGAAGTTGGCCGAGTGCCTCTATAAGCCAATACGCTGGCTGCTAAATGAGAGCCGCAAATCTCAAATCGAAAATAACAACCCTAAAAATAACGCTAAGTCGCGTTAACAGGAGATCGACCTATGCTGAGAGAACTGACCAGAGAAGAAATGCAACGGATTGGCGGCGCCGGTGACGGCAATAACGGCGGCGACCGGGATCGCGACTATGGCCCAAGCTCCTACGGCGCGCAGGCGAACGGCTTCCAGCCTAATTGGGCGGCGAAAGGCTATGGGCTATTTCAGGATCCTTGTACCGGCGCGGTGGTGACCGGCGCCATTGCCATGGCCGGCGCCCTGGCCAGCCGTAACGGCAGTGCGATTAGCACCGCGGCAGCCTCAGCCTTTGTCAACATAGGCGGTCAATGCACTAAAGGGTCCGGCAACGATCGCGGCGTGCCTTTCCGCTAACGCGTAAGCTGAATGAGGAAAACGCAGACAAAAAAAGGCGCGTCGCTCAGTCAGTAGTGGGAGAACGAACGACGCGCCAAACGAGTGCGCCCGGTTTCAAGAAGCCTCCCTCCCCGCGGGGCGGAGAGGGCATTTTCTAAGCGCACTAAAGGGAAACCCGTCGCGGTCAGGCAACGGGGTATTGCTCTTAACGATTCATCTGGAACAGCGACATGCCCTGCATATCGCTGAAGGTTTTGTAGGACGCCTGCAGCGCCGCCTGCTGCATGAAGTAAGACGAGATAGACTCGGCCAAGTCGGCATCCGTCAACGCGCTCATCTGGATCTGGTTGGTCATGTCACGCTCTTTACCGATGCTGTCCAGTTGATCCATCTCCTGCAGCTGGCTACCCAGCTCGGCACGCACGCTCAACACGTTGTTGTAGGAGTTGTCCAGGCCGCGGTTGGCTTTCGCCAACGCATCATTCACCTGCTGTTTGGTAGCCTCGTCGGCGCCCTGCAGCGGCGTTTTCAGCGCATTCAGCGCGATGTCGATGCTCTCGAAAACGTTGCTGACCGGCGCGCTGCCGTCCGGCTCAGGCTTCGGGTTGCTGGTCAATGACATGAACACCGCGTTGCCGGTATGGCCGATGGTCATGGTGCGGTTGGCGTCCACTTTCTGCTCAACCGTCTTGTCGCCCCCCTGATAGCTGACGGTGCCGCCGTTGTCGACGAACGGCGCCTTGTCGTTCACGTATCCGCCGAACATATAGCGGCCGTTGCCGTCGGTGCTGTTGGCCTGGTTCAGCAGCTGATCTTTCAGCCCCTGCAGCTGGGTAGCCAACGACTGGCGGTCGTTATCGCTTTCGGTGCCGCCGGCATTGACGATCAGCGCCTTCATGTCCGCGATGGTGGAGGTCGCGCCGGCCAAGACCGTTTCTTCCATCGACACGCTCTGACGCGCGAAGGTGCGCGCCAGCGTGTATTGGCTGTTTTCCGCCTGCGATTGCGACAACATCACCGCGCGCGACGCCGCCAGCGGATCGTCGGACGGGTTGATCACCCGCTTGCCGGAGGAAAGCTGCTCGGCGGCCTTCATGAACAGCGACTGGTTGCCCGTGATGCCGCTCATGTTCTGTTGGTACATCATGCTGGTGCTCATGCGCATGCTGTGGGTTCCTTACTCTGAACGACCGGCGCTGCAACGGCGCCGGCTAACAATGAAATCAACGAATATTCAGCAACGCATCGAACAGCGAGCTGGCGGTCTGAATGACCTGCGCGTTGGCCATGTAGTACTGCTGGAAGCGCAGCAGCTCACCGTATTCTTCGTCGAGGTTAACCCCTGACAGCGATTGCTGTTGCTCACCCAGTTGCTTGACGATCTTGGCCTGCGAGGTCGCGATCGCCTTGGCGGCGGCGGTCTGGTTGCCCACGCCACTGACGATGCCGGCGTAAGCGCCACTCAGGGTCGCCTTACCGTCCACCAGATTCTTGGTTTGCAGATCCAGCAGCTTCTTGGCGTTTTCGTTATCGCCGCGGCCGCTGTCGTCTTTACCGGCGGCGGCGATCTTGGACGAGTCGGTGATGGCGACTTTCAGGTTGCCCGCCACGTCGCTGACCGGCTTCACGGTGAAGCTGTCTTTGGCTTTCGCATTGCCGTCGATACTCACTTCCAGGCCGTCGAAGTTCAGCGTCGGTTTGCCGTCGGCACTGGTGCCCGGCGTGGCGTTGACTTTTACGTTGTCCGGCAGGCGGCTGACCTGCCAGTTGCTGCCGTCGAACTCGACGCGATAATCGTTGGCCTTCACTTTGCCGGTGTCGGTGTAAGCCACCGACAGCGAAGCGTCGCCGGTGTTGCGGGTATTATCCACTACCCGACCGCCGCTGAAGCTGAAGAAGTCGCCGCCCGCGTCGCCGTTCAGATCGAAGCCTGCACGATGCTGCTGGTTAAAGCTGTCCGCCATCGCCAGCGCCAACTGCCCCAGCTGATTGCGCACACCGTCCAGCGTTTCGCTGCGGAATTTCAGCACGCCACTCAGGCTGCCGCTGGTGATTTGTCCTTCCGGCACTTCGCTGGCGCCGTTGCCGCGGTTGTAACCGATAGTCAAACGGGAAGGATCGCTGCTGGAAGGCATCGCCTCCACCTGATAGGTATTGCTGCCCTGCACCAGGGTCAACCCATTGGCGAAGGAGACGGTATACGCGTCGCCATCCTGCTGCGTGACCTGAACCCCCACCAACTGGTTCAGTTCGGTGACCAGTTGGTCACGCTGATCCAGCAACGCGTTCGGCTCACCGGCGGCGCTGCCGCGCAGGCGGGTGATCTCGTCGTTCAGCTTGGCGATCTGTTGGCTGTAGCTGTTGATCTGCTGCGCCGTATCGCTGATCTGCTGATTGACGCCGCTGTCCATGTCGCGCAGGAACTTGTCGGTGTTATTGAACTGGTTAACCAGGCCATTGGCCTTGCCCAGCACGGTCTGACGTGCGGCGTCGTCGCCGGCGTTGCTCACCAGGTTTTGCAGATTGGTGAAGAAGTCCTGCATGTTGGCCGACAGCGGGTTGGTTTTGCTCGCCAACAGATTGTCGATCTGCGAAATCTTCTCGTAATAGGCGTTTTGCGCCCCGAACGCGCTCTGTGAACTGCGCAGCTGATTGGTGATGAACTGGTTGTATTCACGGTTGACGCTGGTGACGGTCACGCCGTTGCCGATGAAGCCGCTCATGGTGGCCATGCCGCCGTTCTGCGCCAGGATCGCAGTCTGGCGGTTGTAGCCCGCCACGTTATAGTTGGAGATGTTGTTGCTGACGGTACTGAGCGCCACCTGAGCCGCATTCAGCCCGCTCATCGCGGTATTGATTAAGCTATTGGACATCGGAATTCCTTATGCTGCGGCGCCGGTGGCCCACAGAGTTCTTAATTGAGCTGCTGAGCCTGTTCGCTCAGCCTGTCTCGGTTATCGGCCAAAATGGGAAGAACTTGAGGAAAAAAAGCGGCAACGCGCTCAGCATCCAGCTAGCCTTCGTTACCGCCTATCCCCTAAATAATTGGCGCCGCTGCGGCGTCAAGAATGACGGGGATTTAGAACAAATCTTTCAGATCGTGGGTATAAGCTTTGACCGCCTGTTCCCCGGCGTTCTTCATCTGCTGAATCACGCTGACCAGTTTGCTGGCGTACTGCGGGTCGGTGGCATAACCGGCGCGCTGCAGCGCATGTGCCGCCTGTTCCGGGCTGCGCGCGGCGGCCACGTCGGCGTAGCGCGGGTTGTTGGTCAACAGCTTGACGTAATCGGCGATCGCTTCGACGTACGAGCCGTAAACGCGGAACTTCGCCTTCACCTTCTTCGCGGCGCCCTGCTCAAACTCGGTGGTGGTGATCTCCGTCACCGGCCCATTCCAGCTGCCGCCGGCCTTGATGCCGAACAGGTTGTAGCTCGGCGTGCCGTCAGAAGTCGGGATCTCGCGCTGCCCCCAGCCGGACTCCAGCGCCGCCTGCGCGACAATCAGCTGATGCGGAATACCGCTCTGCTGGCTGGCGACCTTCGCCGGGATCGACAGACGGGCGACGAAGTTGCCGTTGTTGAGCGACAGCGGCGCGGCGGCCGGCGGCGCTTTCGGCATCGCCCGGCGCACCATCTGCTCCAGCGCCTGATTCGGCAGCGTTTGCAGCACCTCGTTGTCCAGCGCCATCGGCGACAAGCCCGCCGTTTCGCTCGGCACCGTATTGGCGTTGCTCATCTGCTTGACCATCATGTCGGCCAGCCCCAGCCCTTTTTGCGACATCTGCTGGGCGATTTGCTGGTCGTACATCGAGGTATAAAGCCGCGTTTGATCGCTGCTTAATACCCCGTCCTGCGGCAAGGCAGAACGCATGCTTTTCAGCATCATCTGCACGAACATGCCTTCCACCTGCTGCGCCACCTGCTTGAGGTTGCCCTGCGGATCGGCCGCCGCGTCGCGCTTCAGGCCGTTCAGCGCCTGGGCGTCATAGGCCGCGCCCGACATCGCCATCAGATCGCCGGCCATCAGATGATTTCCAGCTTGGCGCGCAGGCAGCCGGCGCTCTGCATCGCCTGCAGGATCGACATCAGATCGATCGGCGTGGCGCCCAGCGCATTCAGCGCGCGGATCACGTTGTTCAGGTTGGCGCTGGCGTTCACCTTCTGCAGCGACCCACCCTGCTGTTGCACCGAGATCTGGGTGTTTGGCGTCACCACCGTCTGGCCGCCGCCGAACGGCGTCGTCGGCTGGCTGACGGTGTTCTGCCGATCGACCACCACCGACAGATTGCCCTGGGCCACGGCGCAAGAATCGAGGATCACGTCGCGGTTCATCACTACCGAACCGGTGCGCGAGTTGATGATCACCTTGGCGTCCATCGCACCGACGTTGACGGTGATGTTCTGAATCTCCGCCAGGAAGCGCACCTGAGAGCTGTTGCCCTGCGGCACCAGCACCTGAATGGTGCGGGCGTCGAGCGGCGTCGCGGTGCCGCCACCGCGTTGGCGGTTGATGGCGTCGCTGATCTGCTGCGCCAGCGTGAAATCTTCGTCGTTCAACTGCAGATTGAGCACCCCGCCGCTGCCGAAGGTGGTCGGCAGCTCGCGCTCGATGGTGGCGCCGTTACTGATGCGCCCGCCCGCCAGCTGATTGACCTGCACGCTGCTGCCGCCGGCCGCCGCGCCCGCACCGCCAACCAGCACGTTGCCCTGCGCCAGCGCATAGACCTGGTTATCCACGCCTTTGAGCGGCGTCATCAACAGGGTGCCGCCGCGCAGGCTCTTGGCGTTGCCCATCGAAGAAACCACCACGTCGATGTTCTGCCCGGCGCGCGAGAACGGCGGCAGTTTGGCGGTCACCATCACCGCCGCCACGTTTTTCAGCTGCATGTTGGTGCCCGGCGGCACGGTGATGCCCAGCTGCGACAACATGTTGCTCAGGCTCTGGGTGGTGAACGGCGTCTGCATGGTCTGGTCGCCGGAGCCGTCCAGCCCCACCACCAGGCCGTAGCCGATCAGGGCGTTGTCTCGCACGCCCTGCACCGTCACCAGATCGCGGATGCGCTCCGCCGCCGCCGGCAAGCACACCAGCCCGACGCACAGCGCGATAAACCATTTTTTCAGCATCAGTCAATCCTTAGAACGGTGAAACATTTAAGAAGAAGCGCTGCAGCCAGCCCATGGTCTGCGCTTCGTTGATATAGCCATTGCCGACGTATTCGATACGCGCATCCGCAACCTGCGTCGAGGTGACCGAGTTGTTGCCGCTGATGGTGCGCGGGTTGACGACGCCGGAGAAACGAATGAATTCAGTGCCCTGGTTGATGGCGATCTGTTTTTCCCCCACCACGTGCAGGTTGCCGTTGGCCAGCACCTGGTTGACCGTCACCGTAATGGTGCCGTTGAAGGTGTTGTTGGCGTTGGCACCGCCCTTGCCGCCGAAGGTGCTGTCGCCGGAAATGTCCATATCGGCGCGCGCATTGCCTAACAGGCCGTCGAGGTAACGCGGCGAGGTGGCGACGCCGAACTTGCTGGCGCCGTTGCGGCTGGCGTTGGCGGAGGAACTCTTGCTGGCGCTGACGTTTTCCTGCAGCACGATGGTCAGGGTGTCACCGACGTTGCGCGGACGGCGGTCTTCGAACAGCGGCTGATAGCCGTAGTTCATCGGCTGCACCGTCTGGAAGATCGAGCCGTTCGGCATCGGCGCGCTGGCCGGCGCGGGCTGCGCCGTGGTCGCGCCGTCCACCAGCGGTTTGTGCGGGATATAAGCGCAGCCGCTCAGCGTCAGCATCACCATTCCCGCCAGCCAGCGTTGTCCCTGCCGCGGCAGGATTGCCATCGAATATGTGGTTACCACGGGTATCGCCTTTGTTTCACGAAAGAGAATGACGGGCGCGGCATGCCGGGCCCGTCAATGACAGATTACAGTTGCGTCAGCTTTTGCAGCATCTGATCGGAGGTCGATACCGCTTTGCTGTTGATCTCGTAAGCGCGCTGAGTCTGGATCATGTTGACCAGCTCTTCCGCCACGTTGACGTTGGAGGTTTCCACGTAGCCCTGATACAGCAGACCGGCGCCGTTCAGCCCCGGCGTGCTCTCGTTCGGCGCGCCCGAGCTTTCGGTTTCCTGATACAGGTTCTCGCCCACGCTCTCCAGACCGCTGTCGTTGACGAACGTGGTCAGCGTCAGTTGGCCCACCTGCTGAGCGGCGGTCTGCCCTTGCTGGGTAACGCTGACGATGCCGTCGCGGCCAACGGTGATGGACAGCGCGTTCGCCGGGATGGTGATCGCCGGCTGCACCTGGAAACCGCTGGAGGTCACCAGCTGGCCGTTCTGATCGATCTGGAACGACCCGTCGCGGGTGTAGGCCTGGGTGCCGTCCGGCAGCATCACCTGGAAGAACCCCTGCCCCTTGATGGCGACGTCTTTACTGTTGTTGGTCTGCGACAGGTTGCCCTGGCTGTGCAGACGCTCGGTCGCCACCGGACGCACGCCGGTGCCGATCTGCAGACCGGAGGGCAGCGTGGTCTGCTCGGAGGACTGTGCCCCCGGCTGACGCATGGTCTGGTACAGCAGATCTTCAAATACCGCACGCTGGCGCTTGAAGCCGTTGGTGCTGACGTTCGCCAGGTTGTTGGCGATCACGTCCATGTTGGTCTGCTGCGCGTCCAGACCGGTTTTGGCAATCCATAAGGATGGAATCATCGGTTATTTCCTTGCTGCTTAACTCAATGAGAGCAGTGAGTTGGCACGCTGTTCGTTTTCATCCACGCTGTGGATGACTTTCATTTGCATTTCAAAGCGACGGGCGTTGGCGATCATATCGACCATGGTTTCCATCGGCTTGACGTTGCTGCCTTCCAGCACGCCCGGCATCACCCGCACCTGCGGATCGTTTTGCAACTGATTGCCGCGCTGCTGTTGGGTTTCCGGCGTCAGGCGAAACAGCCCGTCGTCGCCGCGCATCACTTCGCGCGCATCGGCTTTGACCAGCTTCAGGCGGCCGATCTGCGCGATGGTGTTCGGCGGATCGCCGGCGTTCAGCGCCGAAATGGTGCCGTCGGCCGCGATGGTGATCTCCGCCGACGGCGGCACCTCGATCGGGCCGCCGTCGCCCATCAGCGGCATCCCCTGCACCGTCAACTGCCCGGTGGAGGAGATCTGAATGTTGCCGTTGCGGGTGTAAGCTTCACCGCCGCCTGGCAGACTCACCGCCAGGAAACCGTCCTGCTGCAGCGCCACGTCCAGCGGACGCGCCGTGTAGTTCAGCGCGCCCTGGCTCATGTCGGCGCCGGGCGTCGAGGCCGTCACCAAGGTGCGTGTCGCCATGCTCGGCCCGTCGACCGGCACCGCGCGCAACGCGGCGAGCTGGGCGCGAAAGCCCGGCGTCGACGCGTTGGCCAGGTTGTTGGCGGTAATGGACTGCTGTTCCAGCGTTTGGCGCGCCGCGCCCATCGCGGTATAAATCGCGTGATCCATAACTCGGCCCTATTAGCGCAGGCTAACCAGCGTCTGCAGGATTGAGTCCTGCGTCTTGATGGTCTGGGCGTTGGACTGGTAGTTACGCTGTGCGACGATCATGTTCACCAGCTCCTGGCTCAGATCGACGTTGGAAGATTCCAGCGCGCCGCTGGTCAGCTTGCCGAAGCCGCCGCCGCCCGCCAGACCGACGCGCGGCTGGCCGGACGCGCCGGTTTCCTGCCAAACGTTATCGCCCTGCGACGCCAGCCCTTCCGGGTTGGAGAAGTTGGTCATGACGATCTGACCCAACAGCTGGGTCTGCTGGTTGGAGTAGATACCCACCACTGTGCCGTCGTTGTTGATCTGATAGCCCGTGTATTCACCGGCGGCATAGCCGTCCTGCGATACCTTGCTCACCGAGTCGCTGCCCACGTTCTGCTGCATACTGCCGGCGAAGCTCAGGGTGAAGTTTTGCGCCGGCGCACCGTCTTTGGCGGTCATCGGGATCACCATGCTGAACTCGCCCGGCGCGCCGTTGGTGCTGGTGGTTTTCACCAGGTTGCCGCTTTCGCTGAACTCCATGGTGCCGGCGTCAACCGGTGCAGCGCTGCCGTCCTGGGTGTAGACCTGCCACTTGTTGTTTTCGGTCTTCACGAAGTAAGCGTTGATGTTGTGCGCGTTACCCAGCGAGTCGTAAGCGGTGATGGTGTTGACGTAGTTGTAGCTGTCCTGCTTGGTCGGATCGAACTTCGTGTTCTCCGGCACTTTATGGGTGGACTTCAGGTTGGCCACCATCTGGCCGGAGGTGGACGCCTTGGCGTTCATCATGCCTTCAGGAATGCTCAGCGGCACCGGGTTGGCGCCCTGCTGGATGGTCGGCGGGGAACCGGCCGCCGGGTAGCCGGTCAGCTGCAGGCCCTGCATGTTGGTCAGGTTGCGGTTTTCGTCCAGCTTGAACTGGCCATTGCGGGTATAGAAGATGCCGCCATCTTTATCCTGCATGCGGAAGAAACCGTTGCCGTTGATGGCGATATCCAGTGAACGGCTGGTACCGGTGGTGGTGCCGCCCTTGAAGTTCTGGGTGATGCCGGACACTTTGACGCCCAGACCGACCTGCGAACCAGCGAACATGTCGGCGAAAGATACGCTGCCGGATTTGAAGCCCGCGGTCGCAGAGTTGGCGATGTTGTTACCGATCACGTCCAGGTTGGTTGCTGCCGCGTTCAAGCCGCTGACTGCCTGAGAAAAGGCCATGTTATTCTCCGAATAGTGGTCAGGCTATCGTCCGATTGAGCCTGATGCTTAGGGTTATAAGATCTGTCGCACGTCTTCCAGGGTGGCGTTGCCCGCCAGGCCGAGATCCAGCTTGGCGCCGTTGCCGTCGCGGATCACGCCGTTCACCAGGCCGAAATGCAGGCTGCGCGCCACCAGTTGCTCGCCGTTGCCTTTGGCGTTGACGGCCACTTTGTAGGCGCCGTCGGGCGCGGTGGTGCCGTCATCCAGCGATCCATCCCAGGTGAAGGCGTGCACGCCGGCGGTCAGACCGCCAATTTCGATGGTGCGCACGACCTGCCCGCTGGCGTTGGTAATGGTGGCGGTCACCTGATCGGCTGCGCGCTCCAGTTCTACGCCGAACGGCGTGGTGCTGACCTTGCCGTCCTTGCTGCCGACCAGAATATTGTTGCCCGGCACCATCACGCCGTGACCGATCAACGCAGTGGCCTGCAGCGACTGGTTGCTGTTGATCTGGCCGGAGATCGAGCCCAGCGTGGTGTTGAGTTTTTCGATGCCCTGAACGGTGTTGATCTGCGCCAGCTGCGAAGTCAGTTCGTTGTTCTGCATCGGGTTGGTCGGATCCTGGTTTTTCAACTGCGCGACCAACAGCGTCAGGAAGCTGTTGTGCAGATCCTGACTGTTGGTGGTCTTGCTGTTGTTACCGATGACGGTGTTGTCCAACGACTCGTTAGTGGTTGCGGCGATAGCCATGGGAATCTCCGGTTACTGACCCAGCGTCAGGGTTTTCATCATCATCGACTTGGTGGTGTTGAGCACCTCGACGTTGGCCTGGTAGCTGCGCGAAGCGGAGATGGTGTTGACCATTTCCCCGACCACGTCCACGTTCGGCATGCGCACGTAACCCTTGGCGTCCGCCAGCGGATTACCCGGCTGATACACCAGTCGCTCGGGCGCCGGATCGTCCACCACCTGGGCGACGCGCACCCCGCCGGTCGGTTGTCCAGGCGCTGCGGCGACCTGGAACACCACCTGCTTGGCGCGGTAAGGTTCACCGTCCGGGCCGGTCACGCTGTCGGCGTTGGCCATGTTGCTGGCGCTGACGTTCATGCGCTGAGACTGCGCCGATAACGCCGAGCCGGAGATATCAAAAATGTTCAGTAAAGACATGCGCCTTATCCTTGTTGCAGCACGGACATCATCCCTTTGATCTGACCGTTGAGCAGCGTCAGGTCGGTCTGATATTTCAGGCTGTTATCGGCAAAGTTGGTGCGTTCGCGATCCATGTCCACCGTATTGCCGTCCATCGACGGCTGGTCCGGCACTCGAAACAGCAGATCAAGCTGTGGCGGCTGCATGGTCTGCGCCGGGATGTGGCGCGCCGCCGTCAGGTTCAGCGCCATGCCGTTGCCGTTGACGCGCCCTTGTTCCAGCACCTTGTTCAATTGGCTGGCGAAATCGATATCCCGCGCCTGATAACCCGGCGTGTCTGCGTTGGCGATGTTGGCGGCCAGAATTTCCTGCCGCTGGGCGCGCAAGTTCAGCGCCTCTTGGCCAAAGCGCAGAGCCGCGTCCAGTTTGTCGAGCATGCTCCCTCCGCGAGGTTAGAATTTGGAGTCGACAGCATAAACGCCCGCCGTGCCACCCTATCGCGGGAATAAACGCAAAATGGGGCGCTATTTATCTGCTTAGCCTGCGCGCGCTGCGGGTACACTTACGCGTATCCCGATGAAGCTTGAGAAGATGACGATGAAAGGTAAAATGCTGCTGCTTATCGGCCTGCTGTGCAGTCTGAACGCGCGCGCCGACGATCTGGCGACGCAAATCGAAAGCTTCATCAAAGGCAAATTCAACGGCGAACCGGTGCAGGTGAAAGTGCGGGTGCGCACGCCGCCGAACCAATGGCCCGCTTGCGAACTGCCGCAGCTGTCGCTGTCGCCCAATGCGCGGATCGGCGGCAATGTCAGCATTTCGGCGCGCTGTGGCCAGGAGCGGCGTTTTATTCAGACGCAGGTGCAAGTGTTCGGCCGTTATCTCGTGTCGGCACGCGGCATCAGCGCCGGCGCCCGATTGACGGCGGCGGATCTGACGTTGAAGCAGGGTCGGCTCGATACCCTGCCGCCGCGCGCGCTGACCGAACCGGGCAAAGCGTTAGGCGCCGTCAGCCTGCGCAATATCAGCCCCGGCCAGCCGCTGACGCTCGCCATGCTGCGCCGCGCCTGGCTTATCAAAGCCGGGCAACCGGTGCAGGTCACCGCGCAGGGCGAAGGATTTAACATCAGCGGCGCGGGTAAGGCGATGAACAACGCCGCCGCCGAAGACAGCGTGCGCGTGCGCATGGCGTCCGGGCAAATCGTCAGCGGCGTGGTCGGGGACGACGGCGCGATTCGCATTACGTTATAAAAAAGTAAAGGTTCCGCCAACCTTGCCGATAAGACAAATCAAGCAGCATTTTATTGGCCACCAGGGCCGCAACACTTTCATTGCAGCGTCGTCGACCGCAAGCGGCGACGGCGTAAACGGAGATGGACCATGAGTATCGATCGCACCCAGCGGTTACAGCCGGTTTCCACTGTGCAACCGCGTGAAACCCCGGCCGACAACCCGCTCCAACCGCGTAAGGCCGCCGTGGCCGAAACCGCCGTCAGCGGCACCCAGGTCAAACTGAGCGAGGCGCAGGCGCGCCTGATGCAGCCGGGCACCCAGGATATCGATATGGGCCGGGTCGAAGCCATCAAGCAGGCGATCCGCAACGGTGAACTGAAAATGGACGCCGGCAAAATCGCCGACGCGCTGCTGCAAGACGCGCAGAGCGATATTCAATGGATCGCCGGCCGCGACTGACAGCGCGGCGGCGGGTAGCGGTAAAGGATAAGTCATCACTATGGAAAACCTGGCACAACTGCTGGATAAACTGTTGGAAACCCTGCAGGCGCTCAATGGCGTGCTGGAGGAAGAGCACGACTTGCTGTGTGCCGGTCAACTGCCCGGCGTGGCGTTGCAGCGCGTCACCGACGCCAAAAGCCAACTGCTGGCGACGGTCGCCTATCTCGAGCAGCAGCGTCTGGGGCAGGAGAAAGCCTGCGGGCAACGCGCCCCTTACGCCAACCATGCGCCCCTGGCCGATCGCTGGCAGCGCGTTCAGTTGCTGAGCCAAACGCTGCGCGAGAAGAACCAGCACAATGGCCTGCTGCTCAATCAGCAGATCGACCATAACGCCCAGGCGCTGTCGATCCTCAGCAAAAACAACAAATCGCTGTATGGCCCGGACGGCCAGTCGCACGTCGGCAGCCTGCTCGGCAGAAAAATCGGCGTCTGACCTGCCCCATTTCGCCCGGTGTACGTGTCGCCGGGCGCAGCTTTATCGGCTTTTGCGCCTCCCTTCGCATTTTCTCCTTGTCGTTTTCTGAGTTCCCTTAACGTTATGCGCCAGGCTGCGCAGAACGGATATTTGCCTGTTCCCCATCACTCCCTATTTCGTCATCTTAGCTCGGTCGTTAAACATCTTGATCTATACCCATTAAGGGTATATTTTCACATGGAGAGTGAATGACCGACATTTATCTCACAAAAGCCTTCCAGACATTTGCCAGCGACGAACGCATCAGTGACGCCACGATAGTGAAAGCGGCGCAAGAGATGCAAAATCAGTTGTACGACGCCAATCTCGGTGGTTGCGTTTACAAAAAACGCATCGCCCGGATGGGGAGTGGGAAACGGCGCGGGTATCGGGTATTAATCGCAACGGCAGATGAAGGCAGGATCTTTTTCATGTATGGCTTTGCCAAAAACGAAAGAGACAACATCAATCAGGATGAGTTAATTTCCTGGCGGCATTTGGCGACGCTGTATCTGGATTATTCACCATTCAGGCTGTATCAACTGGTCAACTGCGGGGAATTAATAAGGTTACAACTATGAGCAAGATGCTGAAATCGATCCACCAGGAAGTTCAGGGCCTGCATCGCGCCGGTTTCGTCGATGACGTGACCATGCGCACCTTCGACATGCTGTGCCTGCGGCCGGTGAAACAGTTCGGGCCGGCCGAGATCCGCGCGCTGCGCGAACGGGAAAACGTCAGTCAGCCAGTGTTCGCGCTGTATCTCAACGTCAGCAAAAAAGCGGTGCAGAAATGGGAGCGCGGCGAAGCGCAACCGAACTCCGCCGCGATGAAGCTGTTGACGTTGGTGGAACGCAACGGCCTGCAAATTTTGGCCTGATCCTACTGGTAATTGACGATCACCTGATTGCCAATCACCCGCAGCGGCGGGTTCAACCCGCCTTGCGACTGCACGTAATAGACAAAGCGCAATTCCGCATTGGCCGGCTCGCCCCGCAGACCGATGCTGCTACCGCTACCGCCGCCCAGCGGAATGCAGCGGTTCACCGTGCAGAGCTGCGCCTGCAGGCCCACCGGTTCCGGCCCCAGCAAACGGTAGCGCCAGCTGACGCTGGTGATGCGCGCGTTGGTGTCCGGCAGTGCGTTCGGCGGCCGCAAACCGGCGGACTCATCGCGCATGCCGCCCTGTTCCAGCGTAACGCCCGCCCCTTCCGCCACCCAGGAACCAGACACCGCGCCAGCGGCAAGCGGCGCCAACAAACCCAGCAAGCACAAACGGCGTTTCATCAGGCGGCTCCGATGGTCGAGGTCATGCGAATCTGGCGATCGTCGTTGATCTCCAGGTTGGACAGCACCACGATCTGCGGCAAACTGCGGCGCAAGAAGCGCGCCAGCAAGGCCCGCAGCGCATGGTTGACCAGCAGCACCGGCGGCGCGCTGAGCATCTCTTGTCGCTGCAACGCCTGGCGCGCCTGATCCAACAGGCGGTCGGCCAGACCTGGCTCCAGGCCACCGCCGCCTTGCAACGCCTGCAGCAACAGGCGCTCCAGCTGGGTATCCAGCCCGATAACCTGAATCTCGCCGTTGCCCGGGAACCACTGCTGCGTGATAGCCCGGCCCAGTGCCACCCGCACCACGGTGGTCAATTCATAAGGATCGCTCTGCGCCGGGGCATGCTCCGCCAGCGTTTCGACGATGGTGCGCATATCACGAATGGAAACGCGCTCGGCCAATAGGTTTTGCAACACCTTGTGCAGCGTGGTCAGCGACACCACGCCCGGCACGAAGTCTTCGGTCAGCTTCGGCATTTCCTGCGAAACGCGGTCCAGCAGTTGCTGAGCTTCCTGGCGGCCAAACAGTTCGCTGGCGAACTGACCGATCAGGTGATTGAGGTGCGTCGCCACCACGGTGCTGGCCTCCACCACGGTAAAGCCCTGGATCTGCGCCTGCTCGCGCAAGGCGCTGTCGATCCACACCGCTTCCAGCCCAAAGGCCGGATCGACGGTTTTATCACCCGCCAGCTCGCCTACGGCATTGCCGGGGTTGATCGCCAGCCAGCGGCCCGGTTGCGCTTCGCCGCTGCCGATCTCGACGCCTTTCATCAGGATGCGGTAGCTGGCAGGCGGCAGTTCCAGATTATCGCGAATGTGTACCACCGGCGGCAGATAGCCCATGTCCTGCGCGAATTTCTTGCGGATGCCGCGAATACGCCCAAGCAGCTCGCCGTTCTGCTGAAAATCGACCATCGGAATCAGCCGGTAGCCCACTTCCATCCCCAACGGGTCTTCCAACTGCACGTCGGCCCAGCTGGCTTCGGCGGCCTGCGGATTCTCCGGCATCACCGGCGCCTCTACCGTCTTCGGCGCCTGTTGTTCACGGCCGCGTAGCCACCAGGCCAGGCCCAGCAAAGCGGCGGTAAACAGCAGGAACACCAGGTTCGGCATGCCCGGCACCAGGCCCAACAGCCCCAGCACCCCGGCGCTCAGCAGCATCACGCGCGGATTGTTGAACAGCTGGCCTACCATCTGCTCGCCGACGTCCTGATCGGTCGCTACGCGGGTGACGATAACGCCGGCGGCGGTGGAGATCACCAACGCCGGGATCTGTGCCACCAGGCCATCACCGATGGTCAGCAGCGTATAGCTTTCCGCCGCCGCCCCCAGCGCCATGCCGTGTTGCACCACGCCGACCAACAGGCCGCCGACTACGTTCAGCACCATGATCATCAGGCCGGCGATGGCGTCGCCGCGCACGAATTTACTGGCACCGTCCATCGAGCCGTAGAAATCGGCCTCTTGGGTAACTTCGGCGCGGCGTTTCTTCGCTTCGTCTTCGCCGATCAATCCGGCGTTCAGATCGGCATCAATCGCCATCTGTTTGCCCGGCATGCCGTCCAGCACGAAGCGCGCGCCCACTTCGGCGATACGCCCCGCACCTTTGGTGATGACCATAAAGTTAATCAGCACCAGGATGATGAACACCACGATGCCGATGGCGAAGTTGCCCCCCACCAGGAAGTGGCCGAAGGCTTCCACCACGCGGCCGGCGGCGGCGGAGCCGGTGTGCCCTTCCAACAAGATGATGCGCGTCGACGCGACGTTGAGCGACAAACGCAGCAATGTGGAGAACAGCAGGATGGTAGGGAAAGCGGCGAACTCGAGCGTGCGCTGGGTGAACATCGCCACCAGCAGCACCATGATCGACAGCGCAATGTTGAAGGTAAACAGCAGATCAAGGATGAACGCCGGCAACGGCAGCACCATCATCGACAGAATCAACAGGATCAACACCGGGCCGGCCAGCACCTGCCACTGCGTATCTTTAAAATTGCCCGGCAAACGAAGCAGGGAGGCCAAATTAGCCATCAGAGTCACTCTCTCTCGCAAAATCCAGTGCTTCCGGCACCGGTAAACGTTCAGGTTTTTTCGGGATCAGGCCGCCCTCGCGCCGCCAGCGGCGCAGTTGGTACACCCAGGCCAGTACTTCGGCGACCGCGGCATACAGGGTGGCCGGAATATGTTGTCCGATCTCGCTGTGCCGATACAGCGCGCGCGCCAGCGGCGGCGCCTCCAGCATCGGGATGCGGTGTTCCGCACCGAGTTCGCGAATGCGCAAGGCGATTTCGCCGGCCCCTTTGGCCAGCACTTTCGGCGCGCTCATTTTTTTGTCGTTGTACTGCAACGCGACGGCGTAGTGCGTCGGGTTGGTGACGATCACGTCCGCCTTGGGCACATCGGCCATCATGCGGCGCCGGGCGATCGCCCGCTGCTGCTGACGAATGCGCCCCTTAACGTGCGGGTCCCCTTCCTGGTCTTTGAACTCATCGCGAATATCCTGCTTGGTCATCTTCAGCTTCTTGAAGTGACTCCACAGCTGATAAAACACGTCGAATGCCACCATCGGCGTCAATCCCAGCACGACCAGAAAGCCGCAGAACAGAATCATCTGCAGCGCGTTGCCCAGCGCATCGAGCGGCTGCTGAGTCATCAGATGCAGCATCGCCGCCCAGTTGTGCCACAGATAGAGGCCGGTCACCCAACCGACCAGCGTCGCTTTCAGGATCCCTTTCAGCAGCTCGGCCAGCACCTGGGTAGAAAAGATGCGCTTCAACCCGGATAGCGGGTTCAGCCGCTTCAAATCGAACTTGATCGACTTGCCGCTGAACAAAATGCCCCCCAGCAACATCGGCGCGGCGAGCGCCACCAGCACCAGCCCCGCCATGATCGGCAGCAGCGCCAGCACCGCCTGGCGCAGCAACATGCCCAATTGGCGCAGCATCTGTTTATCGTTGCTGACCATGCCGTGATCGAAGTTCAGACCTTGCGTGAGCATCGCCGCCAGCTGTTGCGCCATATTGCTGCCGGACATCAGGATAATCGCCAGGCCGGAGAGCAGCATCAGTACCGAGGTCAGCTCGCGCGAGCGCGGGATCTGGCCGTCTTCACGCGCCTTCTCCAGCCTGTGGGGCGTGGGGGCCTCGCTTTTTTCCAGATCGCTGTCTTCAGCCACGAAACGCCGTTCCTGTGTCGGGAGGGTAAAGAATGGCGGTCAGCATGCCAAAAAATTGGCGATGTCATTGGGGGAACAACGGGGAAAAAGGCGGGTTATTTGGGGGATGAGGCAATCAAGGGGGAGACGTTACAGCCAATTTTCCAGCCGTAAGCCATCAACGCGCTCAAATTCGCGTCGGTTATTGGTCACCAGAATCAATCCTTCGCTGCGCGCATGCCCGGCGATATGCAGATCGTTTACGCCGATAGGCGTTCCCTGACGTTCCAGCGCAGCCCGAATGTTACCGTAGTGTGAAGCCGCTTTGGCGCCGTAATCGAGAATATCCAATCGGGAGACAAAATCCTCAACCACTCTGGCGTTAACCGCCGGACGCGAGCTTTTCTCCACTCCGTGAACCAATTCGCCATAGGTGACCGACGAAATGACCATTTTGCCCGCATAGCGATTGAACGCCTCCAGCACTTCCAGAGGCCGGCGCTTGATGACATAGATAACAATGTTGGTGTCCAGCATATGGCTGAACATCAAAACTCTTCCCGCTCGCGCTGGTGTTGCCCGGCACGTTCATTGAGGAAGTCATCGCTCACCTCATTTTCCGCGCAGAAGAAACTGTCCCAGGTATTCTCCACCGGCGCAAGAATGCGCTCTTTGCCTATCACGCGGACGGTCACTTTAGAAACGGTATCGGGGAAACGTACCTCTGCGGGCAAGCGCACGGCCTGCGTCCGATTATTGGTAAAGACAGAACCTAACGTCATGGCGACCTCCTTTAACTGGAGTACAAATTATAATCGCCACAGTGTATATAGCAACGCTATATACTCCAATCTTTGCGCGACGCTGCGCAACTTTCGGGGCGCGCCGTCGCGCGCCCCGAAAAGCCTCAGAAACCGAGGCTGTCGAGCAGATCGTCGACCTGCGCCTGATTGGCGATCACGCCGACGCCGTTCTGGTCGAGCTGCGGGCCGTTCAGCAGGCTGTCGTTAGGCCGTTTTTCCTTCACCGGCTGCTCCGGCATGTTTTCCATCAGAACCATCAGCAGCTGCTTTTCGATCTCCTGCACCACGTCCATCATGCGCTTGATTACCTGACCGGTCAGGTCCTGGAAATCTTGCGCCATCATGATCTCCAGCAGCTGGGCG
Source organism: Serratia sp. YC16 (assembly GCF_009707615.1). Lineage (NCBI taxonomy): Bacteria > Pseudomonadati > Pseudomonadota > Gammaproteobacteria > Enterobacterales > Yersiniaceae > Serratia > Serratia sp. YC16. Next base: position 907,357 of record NZ_WLYN01000001.1, read on the forward strand.
TTGGTGAAGGCCGTATGGCCCGGCACCTGATCCAGATACTGGCGCGTGTCGTTGACCAGAGAACGCGCGTCGTCCAGTTCGATGGGATTGGCGAACCACTCGTCCCAGCGCTCTTTCAACGCATTAGCGCCGGATTCCAGCTCCGCCTGGCGCGGTTGCGCCGCCTCTACGCAGTTCAACGCCCGTTCCGCCGCCTGCGCCGTCATGGTTACGACATAGTCAAGACGGTCGCGCGCATCCGGGATCGCCTCTGCCGCCTGGGCGATCGCCTGATCGAGCCCCAGTTCGCGCATGCTGTCGCGCAGCATTCGGGTCAGTTGGCCGATGCGGGAGATGATCTCTCCCGCGGTCGCTGCATCGCTGGCAGGCATTGGAATGTCTCTCATCGCCCTCTCCTTACATGCCCAATTTTTCAAAAATCTTGTTGAGCTTTTCTTCCAGCGTCGCCGCCGTAAATGGTTTCACTACATAACCGCTGGCGCCGGCCTGCGCCGCCGCGATGATATTTTCTTTCTTGGCTTCCGCGGTCACCATCAGTACCGGCATCGCGGCCAGCGCGCTGTCGGCGCGGATGGTTTGCAACAGCTCAAGCCCGTCCATGTTCGGCATGTTCCAGTCGGACACCACGAAGTCGAAACCGCCGGCGCGCAGCTTGTTCAGCGCATCCGCACCGTCTTCAGCTTCTTCGACGTTGTTGAAGCCCAGCTCTTTCAGCAAATTTCTGACGATGCGACGCATGGTGGAGAAGTCGTCCACAACCAGAAATCTGAGGTTCTTGTCTGCCATTGTTACTCCTGAAATAGTTAACCGTTTAATGATGCAAAACCGCAGGCCGCCGCGCGGCGGCCGTGGGTCATATCGCCGCCGGGTAACCCCGGCGGACTAAAATCAAATACGCAATGCCTGGCCGCCGGCAATCTGCGCCAGCATCCGTTGGCTCATTCTGTCCAGCTCGACCACTTCGCTGACGCCGCCGCTGGCGATCGCCTCGCGCGGCATGCCGAACACCACGCAGCTCGCCTCGTTCTGCGCCAGGGTATAAGCCCCTGCGCGATGCATCTCCAGCATCCCCGCCGCACCGTCGTTGCCCATACCGGTGAGGATCACCCCCACCGCATTGCGGCCGGCGTATTGCGCCACCGAGCGGAACAGCACGTCGACCGACGGGCGATGGCGGTTGACCGCCGGGCCGTCATGCAGCTTCACCTGATAGTTGGCGCCGCTGCGCGCCAGCTCCAGATGGCGGTCCCCCGGTGCGATATAGGCGTGGCCCGGCAGCACGCGCTCGCCGTCCTCCGCTTCTTTCACCGTGATCTGGCACAGTTTGTTCAGCCGTTCGGCGAACGAACGGGTGAATCCCGGCGGCATGTGTTGCGTGATCAGCAGCGCCGGACTGGTGGCCGGCAGCGGCTGCAGCACCTGGCGGATCGCTTCGGTGCCGCCGGTGGAGGCGCCGATGGCGATCAGTTTTTCACTGCTCAGCAGCGGCGCATGGCTGAGGATCGCCGGCGCCGGGCTGCTCGAGCGCTGAGGCAGGCGCGCCCTGGCCGCGGTGCGGATCTTCTCGGCGATCAGCTCACTGTAGGCCAGCATGCCCTCGCGAATGCCGAGCTGCGGTTTGGTGACGAAATCCACCGCGCCCAGCTCCAGCGCGCGCAGCGTGATCTCCGAGCCTTTGCCGGTCAGCGAAGAGACCATCACCACCGGCATCGGCCGCAGGCGCATCAGTTTCTCGAGGAAATCCAGTCCGTCCATGCGCGGCATCTCGACGTCCAGCGTCAGCACCTGAGGATTAAATTTTTTGATCAGATCGCGCGCAACCAGCGGATCCGGCGCGGTCGCCACCATTTCCATATCGGCATGGCCGTTCACGATTTCCGTCATCAGCTGACGCATCAGTGCCGAATCGTCTACGCATAACACTCTGATTTTACTCATTACCTCTCCTTGGTCAGCCCATACACGGTCTGCCCACGCAAGTAGAAATCCCGGCTGATCTGGCTGAAGTTCTCGGAGTGGCCGGCGAACATCAGCCCCCCCGGCTTAAGCAAGGGAACGAAGCGGCGCAGGATGCGCTCCTGCGTCGCCTTATCGAAATAGATCATGACGTTGCGGCAAAAAATGGCGTCGAACTGCCCCGGCAGCGCCCACTCCGGCGCCAGCAGGTTCAGCGGCTGAAAGTTCACCCGCGCCGCCAGTTCCGGCCGCACCCGCACCAGCCCCTGATGCGGCCCGGTGCCACGCAGAAAATAGCGCTGCATTTGGGTCGGCGTCAGGGTGCGCAGATCTTCCTGGCGGTAAACGCCCGCCTCCGCTTTTTCCAGCACCTGCGTATCGATGTCGCTGGCCCAAACTTGGCAACTGCCGGCCCGCTGCCCCAAGGCATCGCTCAGCGTGATGGCGATCGAATACGGCTCTTCGCCGGTCGAGGCCGCAGTGCTCCAGACGCTGTAGCCGTTCGGCCGTGAGCGCGCATGCTCCGCCAGGATCGGGAAGTGATGCGCCTCGCGGAAAAATGCCGTCAGGTTGGTGGTCAACGCGTTGATGAACGCCTGCCATTCCGCGCTGTTCGGATCGCTTTCCAGCAGCGCCAGATAGTCGCCGAAGTCGTGCAATCCCAGCAGCCGCAATCGGCGCACCAGACGGTTGTAAACCATCTCACGCTTATGCTCCGCCAGCACGATGCCGGCGCGTTGATAAATCAACTGGCTGATACGACGGAAATGCACGTCCGACAGCGGCAGGCGCTGCACCATTTGCGTCAACATCGACGCAGTATCCCGGTTAGAAGTTGACGGCGCCTGTTTCATGCCGCCTCACCGGGGAAAAACGTGCTGTTTATGCGGTTTGACAATCTTGGGCTTCCTTTACCACGGATGAAACTGCGTTGTTGCTGTTACCTGGCGCGACGAAGTTATCGTCCGCCAGACGGAATACCGCGACCGCATCGGCCAAGGTAATAGCCTGCTCTTCCAGCGCGGTGGCGGCAGAGGCGGACTCTTCCACCAGCGCGGCGTTCTGTTGGGTGACCTGGTCCATCTGGGTCACCGCCTGCGTCACCTGCTCGATGCCGCGGCTTTGCTCATCCGAAGCCGACGCGATCTCGCCCATGATGTCGGTGACGCGGGTCACCGAACGTACGATGTCCTGCATGGTGGCGCCGGAATTTTCCACCAGCACCGAGCCGTGTTTGACGCGGCTGACCGATTCGTCGATCAGTACCTTGATCTCTTTCGCCGCCTGGGCGCTGCGGCTCGCCAGGTTGCGCACTTCACCGGCGACCACGGCGAAACCGCGCCCCTGTTCACCGGCACGCGCCGCTTCCACCGCCGCATTGAGCGCCAGAATGTTGGTCTGGAAGGCGATGCCGTCGATCACGCTGGTGATGGCACCGATTTTCTGCGAGCTGTTGGCGATATCGTGCATGGTGGTGACCACGTCACCGGCCAGTTCACCGCCCTTGGCCGCCGTGGCCGAGGCGTCGCGCGCCAGCTGAGACGCCTGCCGCGCATTGTCGGCGTTCTGTTTCACCGTTGCGGGCAGTTGCTCCATGCTGGCGGCGGTCTCTTCCAGCGAAGCAGCCTGCTGCTCGGTGCGGGAAGAGAGATCGTTGTTACCTTCGGAGATCTCCTGCAGGCCGATCAAAATCGATTCCGCCCCGTCGCGCACCGCGCCGACGGTGCCGATCAGCGACTGCTGTGTGCGCTGCAGGCTGGCGAACAGCATGCTGATTTCATTGCGGCCGTACACCTGAATCGGCGTGGCCAAGTCGCCGGCGGCGATGCGTTCAAAGTGGCTGCGGATTTGGTTCAGCGGTTGTACCAACATGGTGCGCAACCACCACATGGCGCTGCCGGTCACCACGATCAGCATCAATACCGCCCCCGCCAGCATCAGGCCCGCCAGCGTGAAGGAGAACTGGTTGGCGTCTCTGGCCTCGCTGATGTCGCCGTTGATCAACTGCAGATACTGCACGAAGTCGGCCTCGAACAGGTCCTGGGTCTTCTGCGTCGGCTGATCCATAAACGCCTGCAGCTCCCCTTTTTCCAGGAAGCCGATCAGCTCGCGCAGCGCGCCGCGCAATCGCTCGTAGCTGGCTTTGGTGGTCGCCGTCTGCTGGCTCTGTTGCTCACTGCTGCGCTCAACCGCCATGAACTGATTGAAATAGAGATCGGCCTTCTGCAGCGAACTGCGGGCGCTGCTCATCAATTCGTTCACCTGTTCCTGTGGCAGCTTCAGCGCCGCGCGGGTGCCGGCGCGGTTCAACGTATTGCGCGCCTGCAACAGCGACACCCAGCTCAGGCTGAGCGAATCGCGCTGCTGGCTGCCGAGGGTGATGATATCGAGGTTGTGGTTATCGGAGCGGAACGCGGAATACGACAGGCCGCTGCTGGCCAACTGCAGAACGCAGAAGGTCATCAACAACAGGAACAAGCTGGTAGAGATACGGATTCGGTTAAACACTGTGAACCTCCTTGCAGCCGGCCGGCGACCGGCCTACGTAGGGAAAAGGGCCTCTGCGAGAGAGGCCCGATACCGGTCAGAACGTTTCCCAGTTATCCTGCAGATCGCTGGCGTTCATTTTTTTATGATTGATTACCGGTGTTACCGTCGCCTTGCTGGTGACAGGCGTTTTAAACTCTTCCTGGCCTTCCGACCTCAGGCGGAATACCGCCACCGACTGGGTCAGCATGCTGGCCTGTTCTTCCAGCGCCGCCGCCGCCGAGGCAGATTCTTCTACCAACGAGGCGTTCTGCTGGGTCACGCGGTCCATTTCCGCCACCGCCTGGCCAACCTGATCGATGCCACGGCTCTGCTCGTCCGAAGCCGACGCGATTTCGCCCATGATGTCGGTCACACGGGTAACGGCGTTGACGATGTCGCCCATGGTTTCGCCGGCGCTCTCGACCAACACGGAACCCATATCGACGCGGCTGACCGAGTCTTCAATCAGGCCTTTGATCTCTTTCGCCGCCTGTGCGCTACGCTGCGCCAGGTTGCGCACTTCACCGGCCACCACCGCGAAGCCACGGCCCTGTTCGCCGGCGCGCGCCGCTTCCACCGCGGCGTTCAACGCCAGGATGTTGGTCTGGAAAGCGATACCGTCGATCACGCCGGTAATATCGGCGATCTTCTGTGAACTGCCGGCGATGTCGTGCATGGTCTGCACCACGTTAGCCACGACCTTGCCGCCTTTCTGCGCGGTTTCGGAGGCGCTCAGCGCCAGCTGAGAGGCCTGACGGGCGTTTTCGGCGTTCTGTTTCACCGTCGCGGTCAACTGCTCCATGCTGGCGGCGGTCTCTTCCAGCGAAGCAGCCTGCTGCTCGGTGCGGGAGGAGAGATCGTTGTTGCCTGCGGCGATTTCAGACGCGCCGCTGTAGATGGCGTCTGCGCCCTGACGCACGCCGCTGACGGTTTCGATCAGCTCGCTTTGCATGTGTTTCAGGCTGGCTGCCAGCACGCCCATTTCGTTGCGGCTGGTGACGACGATCTGTTGAGTCAGGTCGCCGGCGGCGATCTGTTTGATGTGGTCGATCATGCGATTCAGCGGACGCACCAGGATGTGATGGATACCGGTCCAGGCCAGTACGATCACCGCCAGCACCACCACCAGCACCACGATCAGCGTCCAAATGGCCGAGTTGTAGGAGCTGTTGCTGCCGTCGACCGCGATTTGGTACAGCTTGCCGTTTTGCTCCAGGTAAACGTTGTAGCTCTGCTCAAAGTTGTCCTGGTAGCTCTGCGTAGGCTGATCGAAGAAGGCGTTGATCTTGCCTTCGCCTAGCAGCTGGATCAGTTCGGAAAGCGCGCCGTACAGAATGTCGTATTGCTGCTTCACGCGCTCTGCCGACTGAGGATCCTGACGCGGATCCTGAGGGATTTTCTCGTACGCGGCGTAGTGTCTTTCCGCCTCGGCCAGCTCTTCTTTCGCCTTGGCCAGCAGTTCATCAATGGTGGCGCCGCTGCCGATCTTATTGGTATCCATCATGTAACGAATACCGGCGCGGTTCAGCGAGTTGCGCGCCTGCAGCAGGTCAACGCGGCTTTCACTCAGCTGCAGCTGCTGCTGACGGATAGTTTGCAGGACGGTAAAGTTTTCCTTATCGCTTTTCAGCGAGGAGAAAAAGAGTCCGCCCGAAATCAACTGCAAGGCGCCAAACAGCACCAACACCAGCAACAGGCTGGTGACCACCTTCATACGATTTAACATGATTTCCCTTGTTGAAGCCCGCGCAGACAGGCTTTGATGACGTTGAATGTGAGAGTTATCGGCGCAGCGCGGCAAAACTTTATGCGGGAAAGTAACTATTTTTAGTAGGGGTTCAGGACACGGCCTGCGGCGTCGCGGCAAGTCATGGAAAGTGAAGCTTATAGGGGGCAGCGCCCTGCCCCCTTGGGTCTTGAATCAGACGCTTTTCGCCACGCTGTCGACCAGCGACATCTCTTCGCTGCTCAGCAGCTTTTCGATATCCACCAGGATCAACATGCGCTCGCCCAGCGAACCGAGGCCGGTGAGGTATTCGGTCGCCAGCGTCACCGCAAACTCCGGCGCCGGGCGGATCTGATCGGCGGTCAGCGACAGCACGTCGGAAACGCCGTCGACCACGATGCCCACCACGCGCTGGCCAAAGTTCAGCACGATCACCACGGTGTTCTCATCGTAAGACACGCTCTGCTGCGAGAACTTCACCCGCAGATCGATGATCGGCACGATCACGCCGCGCAGGTTAGTAACGCCCTTGATGAACGCCGGGGTGTTGGCGATGCGGGTTACCTGATCGTAGCCGCGAATTTCCTGCACCTTGAGGATATCGATGCCGTACTCCTCGTTGCCCAGGGTAAAAATCAGAAACTCTTGCCCTACCGTTTCGCCAGCCAATTTGCTGACGGCTGCCAATCCTGCCATATCATTCACCTTTTAAATCAATAAACTCATTATTATGCGGCGGCGTCCGTCAGACGCTTTTCACGGTTCAAGGTTTGCAACGCCGAGACATCGACGATCAATGCCACGCTGCCGTCGCCCAAAATGGTCGCGGCGGAGATGCCCGGCACTTTGCGGTAGTTGCTTTCCAGATTCTTCACCACCACCTGATGCTGGCCGATCAGCTGATCCACCAGCAACGCATAGCGGCGGCCGGCGCTTTGCAGGATAACGACGATGCCCTGCGTGGCGTCGGTTTTGGCGCCTTCCACTTCGAACACCCGATACAGCTCCACCAGCGGCAGGTATTCGCCGCGCACCTGCAGCACGCGTTCGCCGCCGGCCAACGGATGCAGGTCTTCCGCCTGCGGCTGCAGCGACTCCATCACCGCGTTCAGCGGCAGGATAAAGACTTCGTCGTTCACCTTAACCGACATGCCGTCGAGGATCGCCAGCGTCAGCGGCAGCAGGATACGGATGGTGGTGCCTTTGCCGGCCTGCGAGCGGATCTCGACGTGACCGCCCATCTCCTGAATGTTCCGTTTCACCACGTCCATGCCGACGCCGCGGCCGGAAACGTCGGTCACCTGTTCGGCGGTGGAGAAGCCCGGCGCAAAGATCAGCATGCCGACCTCTTCGTCGCTCATGCTGTCACTGACCGCCAGCCCTTGCGACGCGGCCTTGGCGAGAATTTTTTCGCGGTTCAGCCCGGCGCCGTCGTCGATGACCTCAATGCAGATGTTGCCGCCCTGATGTTCGGCAGACAGCACCAGATTGCCCACCGCCGACTTGCCGGCGGCGATGCGGGTGGCCGGCTCTTCGATGCCGTGATCGAGGCTGTTGCGCACCAGGTGCGTCAGCGGATCGATAATGCGTTCGATCAGGCTCTTGTCCAGTTCGGTGGAACTGCCCTGCAGCGTCAGCTCCACCTGTTTGTTCAGCTTGCCGGCCAGATCGCGCACCAGACGCGGATAGCGGCTGAAGACATATTCCATCGGCATCATGCGGATCGACATCACCGACTCCTGCAGATCGCGCGCGTTACGCTCCAGCTGGCTCATGCTGTTCAGCAGGTCGCCGTGGTTCACCGGATCCAGCGTGCCGGAGCGTTGCGCCAGCATCGACTGGGTGATCACCAGCTCGCCCACCAGGTTGATCAGTTGATCCACCTTTTCCACCGCTACGCGAATGCTGGTGGACTCGCTCGCCTTGGCGCGCGCTTTCGGCGCTTCCGCCTGCGCGGCGGCCGGTTTGGCGGCAGGCGGCGCGGCGTTCGTAACCGGCGCCGGCTCTGGCGCAACGACCGCCTCCGGCGAGTTCGCTGCCGCGACGACCGGCGCGCTTTGCGTCGGCGTCGAGAAGCTGATTTGTTCTGGTTCCAGCACGAAGCACAGCACGGCGCTGATGTCGTCCTCGCTGGCGGAGGTGAGCAACGTGACGTCCAGACTGTGCTCCGTCTGATGAGGGTCTTTAACCTCGCCGAGGTTGCCCAGCTCTTCCAACATCAACGGGATTTCACTGGCTTTCAGCCCGTTCAGGCTGATGCGCATACCGCCTTCGATCGCCGCCGGCGCGGCCGCTGGCTGCACAACGGGCTGCTGAACGACCGGCTGAGCCGCGGGCGCCTCCTGCTGCTGTTGCGCTTCCAACGCCAGCTGACGCAGCGCCTGGCAAATGTATTCAAAGCTTTCAGCGTCAGGCTGTTGCGAGGTCTTATAGGCGTCCAGTTGCTCCTGCATAATGTCTTTGGTTTCCAGAAACAGGTTGATAATCTCGGTGCTCAGGCTCATTTCTTGGCGCCTTGCACCGTCCAGCAGGTTCTCCAGCAGGTGGGTGGTTTCCTGCAGCACCGAAAAACCAAAGGTCGCCGCCCCGCCCTTGATCGAATGCGCCGCGCGGAAGATGGCGTTCAACGGCTCGATATCGGGGGCCAGCGGATCCAGCTCCAGCAGGTGTTGCTCCATGTCGGCCAGCAACTCGTCCGCCTCATCAAAGAAGGTCTGATAAAAATCGCTAATGTCCATGCTCACGGGGTCACCTCTGGCTGTGAGTCGCGGTTAGTCGGTGCGGGCGCGGCTGCCGGCTGTTCCGGCGTTTGACCGGCCGTGGCTAGCGCCGGGGATGCCTGCAATTGACCGTCGGGATCCGCCGCCGGCAGCGGCGTTGGATCGGTCGGCGTTGCCGCCTGGGGTTCCGGCGTTTGGCTGGCCGGCGCAGTCGCCGACGGCGCCAGCTGCTTCAGGCTGTCCGGCTGGGCGATATCCACCGCGTTGCCTTCAGCATTTTCGTGTTCGATGCCTTCTTGCGTTTGCTTATTCAGCACCAGCACGGTGATGCGACGGTTGATCGCGTCATCGGCGCCGTGCTGTTTCAGGCTCATGGTGGCCGCCATGCCCACCACTCGCAGCACCTTGCCTTCCGCCAGACCGCCGGCGATCAGCTCGCGTCGGGAGGCGTTGGCGCGATCGGCCGACAGTTCCCAGTTGCTGTAGCCGCGCTCGCCGGTGGCGTAAGGGATATCATCGGTATGGCCGGACAGGCTGATCTTGTTCGGCAGATCGTTCAGAATCGGGGCTATCGCCCGCAGAATATCGCGCATGTAGCTCTCGACCTGCGCGCTACCGGTTTTGAACATCGGCCGATTCTGGCTATCGATAATCTGGATGCGCAGCCCCTCGTCCATCATGTTGATCAGCAGATGCGGACGCAGCGCCTTCAGGCGCGGATCGGACTCAATCAGTTCATCCAGCTTTTCGCGCAGCTTGTTCAGCCGCAGCTCTTCGGCGCGCTTGTCCGGCGAATCGACCTGTTTTTTCACCAGGCCGTGCTGTTGCGTCGGATCGTCGCCGCCGCCCGGAATCGGACTGCTTTCGGAACTGCTCTTGTCGCCGCTGGTCAGGGCAACCTTGAGCGGCGTGCGGAAGTATTCGGCGATTTGCGTCAGCTCCTGCGGGCTGGCGATCGCCAGCAGCCACATCACCAGGAAGAATGCCATCATCGCCGTCATAAAGTCGGCATAGGCAATCTTCCAGGAGCCGCCGTGATGGGCGGCATGATGCGACTTGCGCTTTCTGACCAGGACGACCGGGTGATTCTGTTTCATGCTTCTTCTTCTTCCGTCGCCTGCTGTGCCGGCGCTTTCACGCGGCGCACATGTTCTTCCAGCTCAACGAAAGAAGGACGTTCGGTGGTATACAGTGTTTTACGGCCGAACTCGACCGCGATCTGCGGGGCATAACCGTTCAGGCTCGACAGCAGCGTGACCTTGATGCACTGCATCATCTTGACGTTTTCGGCGCTCTTCTGGCGCAGCAACGTGGCCAGCGGCGAGATAAAGCCGTAGGCCAACAGAATGCCGAGGAACGTACCGACCATGGCGTTGGCGATCAGCGCCCCCAGCTCAGCGGCCGGACGGTCAGCCGAAGCCAGAGCGTGCACCACCCCCATCACCGCCGCGACGATACCGAAGGCAGGCAAGGAATCGCCCACCATCGCCAGGCTGCCGGCGGGCACTTCACTTTCCTGCTCGTAGGTTTCGATCTCTTCGTCCATCAGCGCTTCGATCTCGAACGCATTCATATTGCCGCTCACCATCAGCCGTAAATAGTCGGTAATGAACTCCACCAGGGTGTTATCGGCAAGGATGCGCGGATAATTAGAGAAAATTTCACTTTCTTGCGGATTATCGATGTCGAACTCGAGCGACAGCATGCCCTGCTGACGCGATTTGGCCAGCAGGCGGAACAGCAGCGCCATCAGATCCATGTACAGATCTTTGTTGTATTTGGAGCGCCGCATCAGGCGTGGCAACGCGCGCAGCGTGGCCTTGATCGCCTTGCCGTTGTTGCCGACGATGAAAGCGCCGACGCCCGCCCCGCCGATGATCAGAAATTCAGCCGGCTGATATAACGCGCCGAGATGACCGCCCACGATCAGGTAGCCGCCAAACACCGCACCCAATACCACGAGATAACCCAAAATAACTAGCACACGCATTCCTTAAATTAACAATGTGGATGGAAGGTGGGGCAAACGCGCCCTGGCCAACAGACCAGGCGGCATGTCTGGGGGCGGCATGCCGCCCCTGCGTATCACACGTCGGTGTTCATTGCCGAGAGCCGGCAACGTGGTGGCTCAAATGGCGCGTTTGACCTGCTCGTCCAGCAGTTGAGGAATAATATCGGCCAGTTGCGGCGAAAGTTTACGTCTTTTTACTGCGCGGGATGGGGGTTGGCATAAACTGCAGATGAAACCATTCAGCGGCTGGTGCGCATGGGTGATAAATGCGCCGCCGCAACAACTGCAGGCGGAGAGTTGCAGCATGCCGCTGTCGACGAAACGCACCAGCGTCCAGGCGCGCGTCAACGCCAGCAGCGGCGCATCGCCGGCCTGCTGGGGGCATTGTTCCAGATAGAGGCGATAGGCTTTAATCACCGCCTCCACTCCGCTGCACTGCCCACTTTTCATCAGGAACAGGTAAGCGTTGTAAAACATCGAAGAGTGAATATTTTGTTCCCAGGTCATAAACCAGTCGGTTGAGAACGGCAACATCCCTTTCGGCGGCGGACTGCCGCGCAACTCCTTATAAAGTTTAATCAAGCGCCCGCGGCTGAGCTGGGTCTCGCTCTCCAGCATCTGCAAACGGGCTCCCAGTGAAATCAGCTCCATCGCGAGCTGAATGTCCTTGGCTTCTTGAACAATACTTTTCTCAACCATCATCAGGCTCTTTTCTTCGTCGGGCTAGCGTCTTTACTCGATAGCTCTTGCAGTAAATGGCTTGATAGCAAAATGCCGGTATGGATTTGTTGCAGATCGTCGACGCGCGACTCTTTGGTCAGGCGTTCGATGGTCTGGTGATCGTTAAAGCGGAAGTGGCAAACCAGCTGGTTGGTCTCAGCCAGTTTAACCATTTGCGGCAAAGTCAGCTGCGCCAACGCGTCAGCCATGGTTTCATCGATACCAAGGCGGAACATCGCGGACGCTTTTTCATCGTTGATCAAACGCTGTGCTAAAAGTAAATATGACAAATTGATGTCATAAATATGCTTAAGTAATTCAGACGTACCCATATTCCCCATCCCGACAGACTATGTTTAAAAACATACGCTGGGTGATAAATTTTATCGCCCGTGACCTGGGTTTTTTCCCAAAGTTGGCAAATTAATCTCTCAAAAACGACCGCTATAACTTTCGCCAATCGCTAAATTCGACCACTGTTCAGTATTTGCTACGAGCGTAAACCTACGTGTATGGATGTACAGCATTTTGCTTCGATAGTGTTTAGCCACCATGAAACTATTTTTACAAATTTAATAAGATTATTCCTAAAGCAACGCAACTCTACCCCCGAACCATTAGCACACACAATGTAAGTGAGAGGCAATTTTAAATACAATGTGACATAGATCACAAAAATAAAAAATATTTAAGCCAAATACGACTAAATGCGCACATTTATTGACCTCGTTTTCGCTCACAAAATAGCCATAGGTAAAAAAACGTCTTAAAAACAATGTTTATAAGCCAAAAAATTATCTTTTTTAGATCAATTCGAACAAAAGCATCACCAAACCAAAATAACAGAACAAAAATCTGTATATAGGCGACAAACTCAGTATAAATAACCAATTACGTTGCTAAAAAATATCCAAGATGAAAAATAACCAACGTAAACTATAAGGTTATTACCTTTCAGATTTGACTTAAGCCCCTCGCTTCGGGCTGCTCTAATTTTCAACATAAGGTGATTAGGGCTTATCAATGATTCGCTGACGTTGTGAACAAGCCAACAGACGTAACGATATGTTTCCGTATTAGCCTGACGCAAGAATGCCATTTTTACGTTAAAAAGTGCCAGAACGACATATCGGCAGCGCATCGTAAAACTTTAATGCTTTTTTATTTCTTTTTTGTCGCCGCTTTAATTATCACGCAGAACTGTGAATTATTAAAATACCCCGCGCGCCCATCACTTCACTGCAATAAAATAAAACGCAGTTTTGTTTTTCTCCTCAAAACCCTCGGCCAATGAGACGACGTTTTAGCGCGAGCGGCAACGCCAAAAGCCGGACAACGCCGTAGCGGTCTTGCTAAAAAAGGAAGAAATCCCCTTCCCAGGACGAAAACGCGCTACCGCGCCTCTACACGCCGCCGCAACCCTACGGTTTCATCCCCTCCCCGTGCAGCCTCACCTGAGACTTTCCCTAATTCTCCATTTATCAGCAGGATGAGATTGCTGACAGCGCACCGGCATATTATGATTTAGCAACGCTCCGCCTCAGGCGGCGTCTCAATTATTACCCAGTGCAATTTATCTACTTGAAATGATTTTTGTCAGGTCGTACATCGCTGCCTCGACGGCATCGCCGAGAGTCGCTGATGTGTTATTCACCCGGCTTTAACTATTAACAGGCTATATTTTAATCATGACCGATACGCTCGAATATCTGCTGACATTCCGTAAATGCTCCTCTTTGGACAGCCTGGAGAAGGTGTACGACAAACTGAACTACTCCATTGAAAATGATACAGAAATGAGCAATATGTACCGCGCCGCAGACCACCGTCGCGCCGAACTGGTCGCCGGTAAATTGTTCGATCTGGGCAAGGTGCCGAAAACGCTGTGGGCGCAGGTGCTTTAATTCAGTGGAATTACGTGCGGCAACGGTTTTATCTTTTATTGCTATATAACCGGGCAAACTCAGCTTTTATTGCCGCGCGTGATGCGAAACACATTTATTACGCCCGTCAGGTTCTACCCTTTATCCGAGCGCAGCATTTTCTCTAAGGCCACCGACGCGGCAGCCTGAAACACGACGGATACAACAAGGAGTGGGATATGGGGTATCAAAACGTTCTGGTCACCGTCGCCGTCGCGCCTGACAGTCACCGCCTGGTGGAAAAGGCCGTCTCCATCGTCCGCCCCTATGGCGGCAACATCACGTTGCTCAGCACCCTCGCCAATCCGGAAATGTACAATAACTTCGCCGGGCCGATGCTCGGCGATTTGCGCACGCTGATGGAGGAAGAAACCCGGTTGTTTATGGAGGAACTGCGCCAACGCGCGGATTATCCGATCGCCGATACGCTGATCGTACACGGCGAGTTGGGCGACAGCCTGGCATTCGCCAGCCGCCGTCGGCCGTTCGACCTGCTGCTCTGCGGCAATCATCGCGACGGCATGATGAACAAAGTCTCCTGTTCCGCCGCCCGCTTCATCAACATCAGCCATATCGACGTGTTGATCGTGCCGCTCTAACGCTAAGCACATTCGGTAACGTTGCCTTGCCGCCCCTGGACTAGGCTTAACCAACCTGTCTGTCGCAACGCAAAGGAGCTTTCGATGTCCCCTTCTCAACAGAACCGTCGCTTCCTGCTGGCCTCGCGCCCGCACGGGGAACCGACGGCGGCAAACTTCCGTCTCGACACGGTTGCCACGCCGCAACCCGGCGTCGGCCAGCTGTTGCTGCGCACCGTTTATCTGTCATTGGATCCTTATATGCGCGGCCGCATGAGCGATGCCCCCTCCTATGCGCCGCCGGTGGAGATCGGCCAGGTGATGGTCGGCGGAACGGTATCGCACGTGGCCTCCTCACAGCATCCCGATTTCAAGGTCGGCGATTGGGTGTTGGGCTATGACGGTTGGCAGGATTACGCGCTGTCCGACGGTAGCGGCCTGCGCAATCTCGGCCCGCACCTGGCGCACCCTTCCCGCCTGCTCGGCGTGCTGGGTATGCCGGGCTTCACCGCTTATATGGGATTACTCGACATCGGCCAACCCCAGGCGGGCGAAACGCTGGTGGTAGCCGCCGCCAGCGGTGCGGTCGGCTCGGTGGTCGGCCAAATCGGCAAGCTGAAAGGCTGCCGCGTGGTCGGCGTTGCCGGCGGCGCGGAAAAATGCCGCTATGTGGTGGAAGAATTGGGTTTTGACGCCTGTATCGATCACCGTGCCCCCGACTTTGCCGAACAGCTGGCCGCCGCCTGCCCACAGGGTATCGACATCTATTATGAAAACGTCGGCGGCGCGGTATTCGACGCCGTGCTGCCGCTATTGAACACCAAAGCGCGCATTCCGGTCTGCGGCATCATCGCCCATTACAATGCCACCGGATTACCCGCCGGGCCGGACCGTTTGCCGCTGCTGGAGGGGCTGATTCTGCGTAAACGCATCCGCATGCAGGGCTTTATCATCTTCGATGACTACGGCTCACGCTTTGATGAATTCCTGCAACAGATGAGCGGTTGGGTCGAGCAGGGGAAAATCAAGTTCCGCGAGGACATCGTCGACGGACTGGAGCAGGCGCCCCAGGCGTTTATCGGTCTGCTGCAAGGCAAAAACTTCGGCAAACTGGTGATTCGCGTCGCCGACGAATAACCCGCAGCTGGGCGTGGTGCGCCACGCCCCCTTCTTTAATGTACGGCACCGTCGCCGAATCGCACATCTTCCTCAACCGTCAACGTGACCTCTACGATAGTGCGCACGGCCTCAACCATCGTCGCCAACGCCATGCTCGGCTTGCCCGGATGCGCCGCCGCCAGCTCATGACTGTACGGGATATGCACGAACCCGGCGCTGACCGCCGGGCGATGCGTCTGCAGATAGTGGCGCAAACCGTAAAAAATATGGTTGCAGTTATAGGTGCCCGCCGTGTAAGAAACCGCCGCCGGGATCCCCTGCCGGCGCAGTTGCTGTACCGCAGCCTTGACGGGCAACGTGCTGAAGTAGCCCACCGGGCCGCCGGCGACCACCGGCACATCAATCGGCTGTTTGCCGGCATTATCGGGGATGCGGGCATCGATCAGATTGATGGCCACCCGCTCCAGGGATATTTCGGCCCGGCCGCCGGCCAGGCCCAGACAGATCACCGCCAGCGGCTGCAGTTCCTCAATCGCCGCGATTAGCCGCTGATTGGCTTCACCCAGCACGCAAGGCAATTCGCGCACCACGATCTCCGCGCCGCCGCTTCGCTCACCGGCCAACGCCTGCGCGACCTGCCAGGAAGGATTTACCGCATCGCCATCGAACGGCTCAATACCGGTTACCAACACTTTGTTCATCATTTCCCCTGCTTGAAGGCTAAATTCGTGTGCTACCAGCCTAGTGAACGCAGTATGATTCTGGAAATGGATTATCTATATATAGAGTATTCATAAAATGAATTTAGCCAACGTCGATCTCAACTTGCTGGTGGTGTTTGAAGCGTTGTATCAGACGCGTAACGTTACCGCCGCAGGCCGGCGCCTTAACCGCGCTCAACCCTCCGTCAGCAATGCGCTGGCGCGGCTGCGCATTCTGCTGAACGATCCGCTGTTTGTTCGCGGCGGCGGCGGCATGGCGCCTACGCCGCGCGCCCACCAACTCATGCCGCAGATACAGCAGGTGCTTGAACAGATCCATCTTGCGTTAGCTCCCCCAACGCGTTTCGATCCGGCCACCGCCGGGCAACGGCGCTTTACGCTGGCCGCCGGCGACTATGCCGATATTTTGCTGCTGCCCGCTATCATCAGCCGGTTGCGTCAGGCGGCACCCGGTATCGATATTCGCGTTTCGCGCCTGGATCGCCGCAATATTTACCGGCAGTTGGAAAGCGGCGAGGTGGACATCGCGTTGGGAGGGCATCTTTCCGGCGCTGAAAGCCACTATGTGCACGCGCTGTTTGAAGAGCATCTGGTGTGTATCGCCAGCCGCACACATCCGCAGCTGGCAGACGGTCGTTGGGATCTGGCCCGCTACCTCAGCCTGCCGCACGGGCTGTACGCACCGGCAGACGACGGTTCCGCCAGAGGATTGGTCGACCGACGTCTGGCGGAAATCGGCGGCCAGCGGCGCGTCGCCGCAACCTTTTCACATATTGTCGCCCTGCCGGCCGTGGTTGCCGACAGCGATCTGATCGCCACCCTGGCCGCCAGCGTGGCCCGACGTTTTTCCGATCCGCAACGCGTACGCTTTCTCCCGCTGCCTGACGAGTTGGCCATCGCCCCTTTTCCCATTGAACTGATCGCCGGTCGGCAGGCACAACGCGACCCGGCCTTAATCTGGCTTTGCGATCTGATAGGCCAACTTCCCCTCGCCCCCCGCTCAGATTAACGGCGGCATTCGCTGCATTATCAACCGCTCAAATACACGCGCAAAGGCCCGTTGCGGTGCCTTTTTGCGTCCGCCAAATAGGAATCATCCGAATTCACATTCAGTAAATTTATATATTTGATCATCTTTAACTGACGAATGGTAAGGATAAAAAACAATCAGTGACTTTTTTCACGAAAAAAAAGAGTTGTTTTATAAACACCTTGACTTAAGTGTTACACATTTACTTCATGGTATTACCAATTTCCCAATAATTTGAGATAAAAAATGATCTCAGTGTATCTATATGTTTTAGATAATAAAAAACAGGATCGTGAGCGAGTTAACGAATTGAGCATTGATCCACAAGGCTATTTTGCAAATGCGAAGCTCTATTGTAGACTGCACAAATCGTGCCTTTGTGTAAACTTTGTTAAATCTTTCGTCAGCCCCTGTCTCAATTCGTGACAGATACGCCATCGGGATCGCGCGTTCACTCTCGTGCGGTAGCTATGCCTAAACCCGGGGATAGTATGAATCGCCTTATCAATGCGCATACGCCTTTGTCCGCCCACCAGCCGTTGTTCAGCAGCCTTTTCGGTGCGGAAAAACTGGCCGGCGGTCGAGTTCGACGTCGAGCAGCTCAGCTCTGACAACCGGGCATTTCACCGCGATAAAGTACGATCCGAAGCTCCCCAAAAAAGCGGTGCCCGAAGAGCGCTCGCGGCTTTGAGCAAAAAAAACGGTCAAACAACGCGATCTGGTCTCTACGTTCTGAAAACGACTTGTCGTCTATCAGTTCGCTAAATCACCTTGCATAAGGAAGTGTCACGATGGGCGAGTTTATTGCCTTTTCGACGCAGGACAGCCTCTGGGGACAAATCCTGTTTACCCTCTTTGGTATCCTGGTTGGCTGCGTCTTGCTCACCGCGATCGGCAAAACCTTTTTGTCGGCCGGCCGAGCAGCGGCGTTACCTGTGCGGCTGCTGATCTTTGTCGCACTGATGCTGGCGCTCCTGAAATACAACCAGCAAGTGATGTCGGCGGTGAATGCCCCCGCAGAGCTGATCGGATTCCTGATTCTGCCCGGTTTTTTGATGAGTTGTCTGGTTACGGCGACACCCGGCAGGCTGGCGTTGGCCATAGAGCTGGGCTGTTTTGCAGCGCTCACCGCGCTGTTGATTCTGGGCACCGCCGACATCGGCTTTTTTGCACCTTACCATCTGGAGAGCGCCGGCCAGGCTATCGCCAAGGCGATCGCCGCGGCGTTATCCGTGGCCGCCGTGTTGCTGGCTCGCGGAATCAGCGGCAAGGACAACGCGCTGTCCTCTTGATCATCCATTTCGAAGCGGGGCTCTCTCCGCGCATTAACGATCGGTTCTGAACGCCGCCTCGTTTTCTTCATCTGTTGTGACATAGCCTGATATCTATTAAACCGAAAAACGGATTGTTTTTGAGCAAGCAGCCTGGCTGCCGGCTGATATCCACAGGAAGCTTTACACACACAATGAAAGTCGTGAAACCTCTGCGCCTCAGCGCACTTCATCGCCCCTTCTCTTGGCAAGGGCAAAATCATCTTGGCGTTTCCGTTTTGGCCTTGGCCGACATGGGGGCCTCCCCGCGCCTGCGCCCCGAGCCGGAGCTGTGGCAACTGGCCGCCGAAGAGCTCACCTTGAGCGGCGGCGTGCTCGATTTAGCCATCCCGAAAGCCTGTGCGGAGTTTCTCGCCACCGGCAACGCCTACACCCATCATCAACAAGACAAAACCGCCTGCGCCGTGAAGATCCAGCTGGATTCGCTGGAAAAAACGTTGGTGGTTTTCGGCGATCGCCACTGGACCAACGATCGTCCCTCCACTCCCCTCCCTTTTGCAGAAATGCGTCTGGACTGGCGCCGGGCTTACGGCGGCACCCAGTTCGCCGATAATCCGCACGGCATCGGCGCCACTCCAGAAACATGTCCGCAAGGCCGTATCCATCGCCTGCCGAATGTCGAACCACTGCAGGGGCGCCTTACCTCTCCCCGGCAAAGCGCGCTACCGGCAAGCTTTGATGCGCTGGATATCACCTGGCCGCGCCGCTTCTCCCGCATCGGAAAAAACTACGACGCCGACTGGTTGAAAAACGGTTTTCCCGGTTTCGCCAACGACATCGACTGGCGCCTGTTCAACATGGCGGACAGCGATCAGCAGTTTCCTCAACGCGACAGCTTGCCTCCCCAGGCCGCCTACCGGATATGGAACATGCACCCGTCAGAGCCGGTGCAGCAAGGGCACTTGCCGCCGTGGCGCGCACGCTGCTTCATCAACCGGCTGCGCGCCGGCGAAGCGCATTTCGAAGAGATTGCCATGCGCCATACCACCGTCTGGTTCTTCCCCCATCGGGAGCAGATGCTGCTGATCTATCAGGGCAGCGCGCGCATCAATGAAGACGATGCCGCCGACGTAATGCAACTGATGCCGGCATTGGAAATCGAAGGAGAGCCCCGCGCCACCGAGCATTATCGGCAGGTGTTGGCCCAGCGACTGGATAAAGAACAGGGAGCCCTGCGCGCTTTTCGTGAGCAGGAGTTGCTGCCGGAAACCTGCATCGGCGCCTGGCTGGATACCGAAACACCGACGCAGCAAAGCCCGGTAGCGCAAAATATCGCCGCCTACGAGCACCATCAACGCGAAGATCACCGCCAGCGCCTGCTGCGTGAGGGGCAGGACATCGATGAACTGTTCCCGCTGCCATCGCAAGAGGTGCCGCCGACGCTGGATCAACTCGCCGAATTCGTCGAGCGATTGGAAAGCCAGGCCGAAGCTCAGTATCAGGACATGCTCAAACACGCACAGGATAACGGTATCGACCCCCTCAAACCCGGCGGAGAGCACGTGCCACCATCCGGTGTGGAAAGCTACCAGCATCAGCGCGATCTGCTGTTTCAGCAGGGGCGTCACTATCCCGACGCATTTAGCGACAAGCAGTTGGGGGAAAGCGAGCGTGCGCTGCACCAGATGTATTTAATGTCGGCACAGGCGCAAAGCCCGGCGCTGCGTTTAAGCGGCGATCTGGCGCAGATCATTCGCCAACGCGTCGCCGCCGCCATGCTGCGCGATAAAGATCTC
Source organism: Serratia sp. YC16 (assembly GCF_009707615.1). Lineage (NCBI taxonomy): Bacteria > Pseudomonadati > Pseudomonadota > Gammaproteobacteria > Enterobacterales > Yersiniaceae > Serratia > Serratia sp. YC16. The sequence continues at coordinate 927,457 of NZ_WLYN01000001.1, forward strand.
AGCGGTCTTGATCTAACCGGCGCCGATCTGTCCGGCATGGACCTCTGCCAGGCTAACTTGCGCGGCGCGCTGCTGGAAAACGCCAATCTGCGCCAAACCCGGCTGGTGGGCTGCGATCTTCGCGAGGCGATGCTGGCGCGCGCCGATCTCAGCGGCGCCGTCTTGCAACAGGCCAATCTGAGCCACGCCTCCCTGGCCCTGGCGAAATGCGATGCGACGGATTTCGGCGGCGCGCAGCTGCACGAAACCCACATTCAGCAAACCTTGTTTCAACGCTGCGACTTCACGATGGCGTCATTACGCGATTTGCTGGGGTATGAAACCTTGCTCGGGCAGTGTGATTTCAGCCGCGCCACGCTGGCCAACATCACGCTGATGGAACTGCAGCTGGAGCAGTTGACATTCAGCCACGCCCGGCTCGACAAAGTCAGCTTCGTCAAATGCCGGCTGCTGGCGGTGAACTTCAGTCAGGCACGGCTGGAAAACTGCGCCTGGGTTGACACCGAGACGCAAAGCCTCAGCTTCCGCGCCGCACGCCTCACCGCCTGCGCCTTCGCAGCAAAAACACTGTTGCCGCAGGCGGATTTCAGCGATGCGACGCTAACCCAGTGCAATTTACGCCAGATGCCGTTGCAACGGGCTAATTTCAGCCGTGCGCGCCTCAATAATTGCGACCTGTCGGAAACCCGATTGAACGAGGCCGATTTTCGCCAGGCCAACGGCAGCGGCAGCCTGTTCATCCGCAGCGATCTGTCCCAGGCCACCCTGCGCGACGCCAATTTCATTGCGGCGATCCTGCAGAAATGCCTGCTGTCAGGCGCCGACCTGCAGGGCACCAATCTGTTCCGAGCCGATTTGTCGCAGTCGCAAGTGGATCAGGCGACCCGGCTCGACGGTGCCTATACCGCCAGGGTGAAAACATTGCCTCGCCACAACGGGAAGGAAGTATGACCTCAAAGTCTGAGCAGATACGCCAGCGCGTGAAACGCGGCGAGCTGATTGCCGGTGAGGATTTGCACGGTCTGTCATTCGCCGGTATGGATTTGGCCGGCGGTATGTTTAACCAGTTGGACCTGAGCGGTGCGAACTTCTCCGATTGCGATCTGCGCGACAGCGTGTTCAGCGATTGCCGGCTCGACCATGCTCAGTTTGCGCGAGCGGACCTGAAGCAAACCGCCTTCAATCAGTGCGCCATGTCGGCCAGCCGCTTCAGCGAGAGCCATATCGAGCTGACGATGTTCAACGATTGCCGGCTTGAACAGGGCGACTTTAGCCGGCTGTCGCTCAGCCAAAGCCACTGGATGTCATGCCAATTGGCCGGCGCGAATTTTTCCGCCACTCAGCACGATCGCACCACCTTTTACGAAAGCCCGCTCAATGGCGCGAGTTTGGAGCATGCGCGGCTATCTCTTGTCACTTTCTTTAGACTAAATCTCTGTGAAACAGGGTTTGAAGGTGCAGATTTCGACCGCGTCACGTTTTTCGAATGCGACCATCGCGGCAAAAGTTACGCCGGGCAGCGCCTGATCGCCTGCCAGTTTACCGATAACCAATTGGACGACGTCGACTTCAGTCAGGCGACGCTGCGCCAGAGCAACTTCAAGGGCGCTTCGCTGCGGCGCGCCACCCTGACGGGCGTGCAGGCGCAGCAATCGCTGTGGCTGGAGGCCAACCTGACCCAGGCGCACTGCCGCAGCGGGCAGTTCGATCAGGCGATTTTCAGCGAAGCGACGCTGGACGCCGCCAACTTCAGCCAGGCGCGCCTGTATCAGTGCGTGTTCCAGCATAGCCGCGCGGCGCGCTGCGACTTCAGCGACAGCGACCTGACCTACGCCGATTTTTGTTATGCCGACGTCGGCGCCGCCGATTTCCGACGTGCGCGCTTTATGCGCACCCGCATGCACCGCGCCCACCAGCAGCAAACGCGCTGGGGCGATCGCAGCGGCATTCTCGAGCGCGACGACGAGCTGTACGCCGCCGAAACCTGGAGCGCGCAGCGCCAGAGCCGCATTTGACCGTATTGACCACTTCACGAGGGGATCACCATGAGCGTTGCCAACTCTACTCGCGCCGTCAACATCGCGCCGCCCCGGCAGGCCGCCGGCCAGGTCGTCAATTTGCTGCCGGACGGCAGCCTGGTGGTGGAATGTGAAGGCCGCGGCTGGCATTGCCGCCGGGCGGCGAGCTGCCTGCTGACGCCGGCCCTCGGCGATAACGTGCTGGTCGCCGGCTGCGGCCACCAGCTGTGGGCGATCGCCGTCCTCGAGCGCGCGGAGCCGCAAAGCGCGGCGCGGCTTTGCGTCGAAGGCGACCTGCAGATTGAAACGCCGAGCGGCTCGCTGTCGCTGCACAGCGCGCAGGCGCTGCAACTGCGCGGCGACGCCATGACGCTGCAGGCCAACAGCGGCGATTGCCACATCGACAAGATGAAATACAGCGGCGAAGAGCTGTCGGCCTTCGTCAGCATCAGCCGCCTGGTCGGCAAACGCTGCGAGTCGCTGTGGCATTCGGTCAGCCAGATCAGCCACTCGCTGTTTCGCAAAGTGCGCCAGACCGAGCATGTGCGCGCCGGGCAGCTGGATTATCAGGCGGAAGATTACGCCCGCATTCATGCCCGCAACACGCTGATTACCTCGAAAGACATCACCAAGCTGGATTCGGAACAAATCCACGTCGGATAACCTTGCGGAGGCCTTCTATGTTTGCCAACAGCCAAATGATCGGCGTAGACCTGGCGTTTCCCGACGTCTGCCTGACGCCAAGCCCGGCGCCGGTGCCCGTGCCCTACCCGGATATCGCCCTGGCGCCGACCGCCATTCCGAACGCCTTCAATATTCTGTTCGTCGGCACTCCGGCGCACAACATGGCGACGGTGACGCCGCTGACCAACGGCGACAACCCCGGCGTGGCCACCGGCGTGGCTTCCGGTACGGTGATGGGGCCATCCCGCCACCTGACCGGCGCCTTTACCGTGCTGCTTAAAGGCACCCCGGCCACTCGGCTGACCAGCCTCAGCCTGCAGAATTCCACCAATGCGCTCGGCATGCGCATCGTGCCGAGCCAATTAAAAGTGTTGCTGCTTGCGCCCTGATGACGGCGCCCTATTACACAGCCATTCAATCAAGAAAATGAGGATATTGTGAAAACACGGATTACCCTGACGCTGCTGACCGCCCTGACGCTTGCCGGTTGTTCCACCCCTCCACCGCCGCCGCCGGCGCTCAATAACGACGCCATCGTCAGCAGTGAAGTCAATGGCGTCACGCTGCAGCACCGCGCCGCGGTGAGCGCGCCGAAACAGTTCAAGCCGATCGGTGAGGAGTACCGCAGCCTGTACGCCGCCAGCATCATGAGCAGCCCGAATTATACCGGTACCGCCGTCGGCAGCCTGGACAACGCCGCCGCGTTCTATGCGCTGGGCGAAGTGGAAAACAACTGGCTGGCGATCTCCGCCATCCGCGGTGGCGATCTGGTGGGCTATATCCAGGCCAACGCCGGCGTGCCGGAAGCGCGCTACAAGTCGACGCTGCGCAAAGATCTGCCGCGCCGCGCGCGAGCTGCCAAACAGGACTGCGTCAAAGTCGGCGGCGACAGCAAGGCGTGTAAAAACGCCGGCTCAGCCACCTGGATCCTCCAGTAGTCAGCACGCCTGCGGGCGACGAGATTCCCATGATGACGACCCCTATCGCATCCCGCTGGTGCGGGATGCTGTTTCTGCTGCTGGGCGCGCTGGCGCTCGGCGGTTGCATGTCTTCAGCCAAAAGCGTGCCGTCGCGCTACAGCCTGATCTTCGACGCTGACCGCCAGGTCAACGCCGCCGCCGGCGCGCAACCGGCGCCGATTAAAATTCGCGTGCTGCTGCTGCGTTCGGATGCGGAATTCATGGATGCCGACTTTTTCAGTCTGCAAAACGACGCCAAAAGCGTGCTCGGCAACAGCCTGCTGGACAGCGATCAGTTTTTCCTGACGCCTGGCCAGACCGGCAAAAAGCTCAGCGGGCAAAGCACATTGGACGCACGTTACCTCGGCGTGATCGCCGAATATCAAAATCTGGACGGCAAGAGCTGGCGCATTTCGCTGCCGCTGCCGGAACCCACCGAAACCAATTTCTACAAGGTATGGCAATTCTCGCCGGATGAGCTGGAAGCGCATATCGTCGCGGGCGTGAATGGCCTGCGCCCCGTAAAAAAGACCGACTGACCCACCGCTGCGCGGAAGCGAAGTCACTATAGGTGTGATGATGAAAGATGCTCATAAGGTTGTCTGGACCGAGGGAATGTTTTTACGCCCTCACCATTTCCAGCAGGCGGAAAACTATCTCGAAGGCTATATGCGCAACTGGGGCCAGGCCCACAGCGGCTGTTTCTGGGGATTCCTCACCCTGGATCTGGACCAAACGCTGCTGCGCCAGGGCAAGATCGCGCTCAACGCCGCCAGCGGCATCATGCCGGACGGCACGCCGTTCCGCTTCTCCGGCGCCCAGCAGGCGCCCGCGCCGCTGACCATCGCCGAAAACCAGACCGGCGAAAACGTGGTGCTGGCCCTGCCGACCTACCGCGCGGGGCGTGAAGACGTGATCTTTCAGGAAAGCCCCGAAGCGCTGGCGCGCTATCTGGCTTACGAGAACGAGGTCGACGATCTCAATGCCGTGTCCGTGGGCAGCGCGGCGCTGCAGTTCGGCCGTCTGCGCCTGCGGCTGATGCTGGAGAGCGAGCTCAATGCCGAATGGACGGCGCTCGGCGTCACCCGCGTGCTGGAAAAACGCGGCGACAACAGCCTGCGTCTCGATACCGCGCAGATCCCACCCATGCTGAACTGCCAGGGCAACCCGGTATTGAAGACCTTCATCAACGATCTGCAGGGCCTGCTGCAACAGCGCAGCCAGCAGATGAGCCAACGCCTGTTGCAACCGGGCCGCGGCGGCAGTTCCGAAATGGTGGATTTCATGCTGCTGCAGCTGATCAACCGTCATCTCGGCCAGGTGAGCCACGCCTACCACCTCGACCATCTGCACCCGGAGCGTCTGTTCGCCGATTGGCTGCAGTTCGCCACCGAACTCGCCAGCTTCTCGGCGCAGCGCACTCCGGAAGGCCGCCTGCCGGTGTATGACCACGACAACCTGGCGCTGTGCTTCGGCAAGCTGATGCTGTTGTTGCGTCAGGGGCTGTCGGTGGTGCTGGAAGACAACGCCATTCAGCTGACGCTGGTCGAGCGCTCCCACGGGCTGAACGTCGCCACCGTGCAGGACGCCAAAATGATGCGCGATTTCGGCTTCGTGCTGGCGGTGCGCGCCGACGTGGCCGCCGAGGTGTTGCTGACCCACTTCCCGGCGCAGATGAAGATCGCCCCGGTCACGCGCATCCGCGATCTGGTCCAGCTGCAGCTGCCGGGCATCGGTTTGCGCACCATGCCCGCCGCGCCGCGTCAGATCCCCTATCACGCCGGCTACACCTACTTCGAGCTGGAAAAAGGCGGCGACCTGTGGAAACAGATGGAAAAATCCAGCGCCTTCGCTCTGCACCTGGCCGGCGAATTCCCGGGGCTGGACATGGAATTTTGGGCGATTCGCAGCCATACGGACCGGTAATCTATGACTCAGGAAAATAGCATGGCGTCGGCGGCCAATCCGCTGGTGGACGCCGCCAACCCGCTGCTGAACGCCATTTCGCAGATCCGCCAGTCGGCCACGCACGCCAACCCGGCGCAGCTGCGCCAACAGCTGATCGACGAAGTGCGCCGCTTCGAGATCCGCGGCCAACGCGCCAATCTGCCGTACGAGGTGATCATCGGTGCGCGTTATTGCCTGTGCACCGCGCTGGATGAAGCGGCGGCGCTGACGCCTTGGGGCAGCAACAGCGTATGGTCCGGCAGCGGGTTGCTGGTGACCTTCCATAACGAAACCTGGGGCGGCGAGAAGTTCTTCCAGCTGCTGGCCAAGCTGTCGCAGAGCCCGCGTGAGCACATCAACCTGCTGGAGCTGATCAATTATTGCCTGCTGCTGGGTTTTGAAGGCCGCTACCGGGTAATGGAAAACGGCCGTTCGCAGTTGGAGACCATGAAGCAGCGCTTGCTGCAGCTGATTCGGTCGGTGCGCGGCGGCTACGCTCCGCCGCTGTCGCCTCATGCCTTGGATCTGCCGGTGCAGCAGAAACGGTGGCGCCCGCTGGTGCCGCTGTGGGCCTGCGTGGCGCTGACCGGTTTCCTGGCTTCGCTGCTGTTTATCGCCCTCAACTGGCGGCTGGGCGACAACACCAGCCCGGTGCTGGCGGCGATCTACCAAACCAATCTGCCGCAGGTGGCGATCGGCAACCCGGCGCCGGCCGCGCCGCCGACGCTGAGCCTGAAAAGTTTCCTGCGTAAAGAGATCGCCGAAGGGCTGGTGGTGGTGCGCGACGAAGCGCAGCAAAGCGTGGTGATCCTGAAAGGCGACGGGTTGTTCGACTCCGCCGCCACCACGGTGCGCGCCAACTATATTCCGGTCATCGACCGTATCGCCGCCGCCATGAACGGCGTCAGCGGCAAGATCCTGGTCACCGGCTACAGCGACAACGTGCCGATCCGCAGCGCCCGCTTCGCCTCCAACTGGGAACTGTCGCTGGCGCGCGCCGAAGCGGTCAGCGCCCGCTTGCAAAAGCGCCTCGCCAACCCGCAGCGGGTCAAGGCCGAGGGCCGCGGCGAAAGCAACCCCGTTGCGCCGAACGATAACAAAGTGAACCGCGCGTTGAACCGCCGGGTAGAAATTACGCTGTTGGTCGCCCCGGAAAACACCCAGGCGGAAATCAACGGCTTGCCGCAAGGAACCGGAAAGTAATGCTCAGTACGTTATTCTCCATCATCACCAGCCGCCTGCTGTGGGGCTTTGTCGGCATCACCGCGCTGGCGTTCATCATCTGGATGATCGGCCCGCTGGTGGCCATCGGTGACTATCGCCCGCTGGAACCGGAACTCAACCGCCAGATCGCCATCGGCGTTATCTACCTGATCTGGTTCCTGTGCCGCCTGATCCCACGCCTTTACAGCGCCTGGTTCAACAGCCGCCTGCTGAGCAACCTGCGCGCCGCCGAAGCGGCGCCGGCGGAAGACGGCAAGCCCGAGATCAAACAGGACGAACAGCTGGCGCAGCGTTTCGACGAAGCGGCGCAGCTGCTGAAAAAGGCACGTTTCGCACCGGGCCAGGGCGACGGCAAACATCGCTGGATGACCCGCTTCAGCCGCCAATACCTGTACCAGCTGCCGTGGTATGTGATCATCGGCGCGCCCGGCGCCGGCAAGACCACCGCGCTGGTCAACTCCGGCCTGCACTTCCCGCTGGCCGACCGCTTCGGCAAATCCGCGCTGCGCGGCGTGGGCGGGACCCGAAACTGCGACTGGTGGTTTACCAACGACGCGGTGCTGCTCGATACCGCCGGCCGCTACACCACGCAGGAAAGCCAGCGTGAAGAAGACGCCGGCGAATGGCAAAGCTTCGTCGCGCTGCTGAAAAAATACCGCACCCGCCAGCCGATCAACGGCGTGATGGTGACCATCAGCGTCGCCGATCTGCTGAGCGACAGCGCCGAAGCGCGCGCCGCGCAGGCCAGCGCGCTGCGTAAGCGCCTGATCGAACTGCACGAGCAGCTGGGCATTCACTTCCCGGTCTATGTGCTGGTCACCAAAACCGACCTGCTCAACGGCTTTATGTCCTATTTCGGCAGCTTCGACAAAGCGCAGCGCGACCAGATCTGGGGGTTCACCTTCCCTTACGAGCGCTCGCGGCAGCCGGACTTCAATCTGAACGCCGCCTTCGAACAGCAATACGCCCTGCTGCAACAGCGGCTGGACGCGGCGCTGCCGGATACGCTGCTGATGGAACACGACGCGCGCCAGCGCGCCGAAAGCTACCTGTTCCCGCAGGAATTCGCCGCGCTGCGCCCGCTGCTCGGCCAATATCTGGAACAGGTGTTCGCCACCTCCAGTTTTGAAACCCGCTTTACCCCGCGCGGCATCTATTTCACCAGCGGCACCCAGGAAGGCCTGCCGTTCGACCGGGTAATGGGCGAACTGAACCGCTATCTGCAGCTGCCGACGGCAAACTCAGGGGCACAGGCCAACGCGGCCTGGGACAGCGTGGGCCACGAGGCGCCGATCCCGGCGGCCAAAGGCCAGAGCTTCTTCCTGAAAGAGACGCTGGAATCGGTAGTCTTCCAGGAATCCGGGCTGGCGGGCAGCAACCGCTGGTGGGAATACCGCAATCGCGCCCTGCACTGGGCGGGTTACATCGCGCTGGCGGTGATCCTGGCGGTGCTGGCGATGTTCTGGTTCACCAGCTACGGCAACAACAAAGCCTATCTGGCGGAAGTGGCCGCCAAGGTGCCCGGCGTCGAGCGCCAGGGGCAAAGCCTGACGCAATTGGGCAACGGCGACATGTTCTCACTGCTGCCGTTCCTCAACAGTCTGCAGCACCTGCCGGAGAGCCAAAACTTTGCGCTGGACGATCCGCCGTTCACCTACCGCATGGGATTGTACCGCGGCGATCAGGTCGGCGACGCCGGCAATGCGCTGTACCAAAAAGCGCTGAAAGAACTGCTGCTGCCGCAGGTAGCACAACAGATCGCCACCACGCTGCGCAACGACAACCACGGCGACGCGGACTTCAGCTACGAAGCGCTGAAGGCCTACCAGATGCTGTATCTGCCGAAGCACTACGACGGCAAGTTCCTGCGCGCCTGGGTGATGCTCAACCTGCAGCGCAACCTGCCGCAGGGCAGCACCCAAAAACAGCTGCAGCAGATCGAATGGCATCTGAGCCAGCTGCTGGACACGCAGATCCAGGCCTCGCCTTACGCCAAAGACGAACAGCTGGTGGCGCAGGCGCAGGCCGCGCTCAATCGGGCGCCGCTGTCGCAGCGCGTCTATGGCCGCCTCAAGCGCCTGTTGCTGAAACAGACCGACATCAAACCGGTCAGCCTGGTCGATTTGGCCGGCCCGCAGACCGAACTGGCGTTCAGCCGCAAAAGCGGCAAACCGGTGACTGACGGCGTACCGGGTCTGTTCACCTCACAAGGGTATTGGAAGGCGTTCAACGACAACATCGATCCGGTGACCGACACCCTGCGCAAAGAAGACGTCTGGGTGTTGAACAGCCAGACGCCGGAGCAGAAAAGCGCCGATCTGACCAAAACCATCCGCCAGCTGTACATGCAGGACTTCATCAGCGCCTGGGATGAGCTGTTGGAGGATATCCAGTTGGCCAACATCGGCAACCTGACTCAGCGCATCAGCAGCGCGCGTCTGCTGTCCGGCAACCCGTCGCCGATGCGCAACCTGCTGGTCAACGTCAGCAAAAACGTCACCCTGCACGACGAGAAAAACGACGCCGATTCCCGCTCGCTGCTGGCCAAAACCGAAGACAAGCTGAACCAAAACGCCAACCGCACGCTGGAAGCGCTGTTCACCAACCGGCCGGCCAACGCCGACGGCGACGTCTCCGCCCAGCCGGAACAGCTGGTGATGGCGCACTTCGCGCCGTTGCTCGAACTGGCGCAAAGCCAGGGCGAAGGCAACAAGGCGATCCCTTTCGACAGCGTGCTGAAACAGGTCGATGAGCTGTACAGTTACCTGACGGCGGTGCAGGGTGCGGCCAACAGCGGCATGTCGGCGCCGCCGAGCGACATCATCCCGCGCCTGCAGGCCGAGTCCGGCCGCTTGCCGGTGCCGTTCAAGCAGATGCTGCTGTCGCTGGCCATCGGCGCCAGCAGCGACACCCAGCGCAAAGAGATGGAGAACGTGAAAAAGCGCATCAGCTTCGAAGTCGGCAGCTTCTGCCGCCAGGCGATCGCCGGGCGTTATCCATTGGTGGCCCGGGCGCGCCAGGAAGTGACGCCGGACGACCTGGCGCGCATGTTCGCGCCGAACAGCGGGCTGATGGACAGCTTCTTCCGCGACAATCTGCAGGGCAAGGTCGACACCACCCGCGCCAACTGGCGTTTCACGCCCGGCGTGGACGGCAAGACACTGCCCGGCGGCGAAGGCATCCTGCGGTCGTTCCAGCAGGCGCAGCGCATCCGCGACGCGTTCTTCGCCAACGGCACCGCGACGCCCTCTTACCGCGTCACCGTGCGGCCGGTGCGGATGGATAACGACATCCTCAACCTGACGCTGGATATCGACGGGCAGCTGTTCAAATACAGCCACGGCCCACAGGTGCCGCTGGTGGTCAGCTGGCCGGGCACCCGCAATACCAATCAGGTGCATCTGCAGCTGGCGCTGGCCAACGGCACCACTGCCAGTCTGGTGACCAGCGGGCCGTGGGCGCTCAACCGTCTGGTGGATATGGCGCAATCTTCGGGCACCGCCGGCCTCGGCCGTCAGGCAACCTTCAATCTCGACGGCCATCGCGTCACGCTGGAGTTCACGCCCAACAGCATCCGCAATCCGTTCCAACTGCCGGCCTTCTCGTGCCCGTAGCCCCGAAAGGACATGACCATGAGCACTGATTCAAGCGCCCCGGCGAGCATCGGCTGGTACGGCAAACTGCCCTCCGCCGGCGACTTCCTGCAACGCCGCCTGCCCGATCCGGTGGTTAACCACTGGGCCCACTGGTTCCATAACGGGCTGGTGAACTTGCAGCGCGAGGCGCAGGGGCCGAACGGCCATCCGTTCAGCAACGCGCCGGTGTGGAACTTCGTGATCCCCGCCACGCTCGGCAGCCAGTACGTGCAGATGGGCTGTCTGCTGCCGGCGCGCGACCGCGTCGGGCGCCGCTATCCGATCTGCGCGCTGCGTCTGTTCAGCCAGCAGGATTGGCGCCCGCAACAGCTGAATATGGCGGCGGGCTGGTACCAGCAGCTCGGCCATACCCTGCTGAACGGCGTACGCAACGGCTTTTCCGCCGAACAGATCGACCGCACGTTGCAGGCGATCCCGGCGCTGCCCAGCCCGCCGGCCGAAGCGGACTCCGAAATATTGTCGATCATCGGTTTTCAGCATCCGGACGTGCCGGGCCTCGGCTGGCAACAGGCCGCCGACTGTTTCGACCCGGCGCAGTACACCAGCTTCTGGTGGACCAATCAGGCCGACGGGCACCCGCTCTACACCCACGTGCACAGCGGCAACCTCACCGTGCAGCTGTTTTCGTTGCTGTTCGAGCCCAACGGTTGGGCGCGCCCCGGCCGCGGCGGCCAGTACCCGCAAATGTTTGATTAACATCGTTCGTTGAAGGAAATTCTATGGCTATCGATACCGATACCCTGCTGGCCCCGGTTGACGCGGACAATCCCTGCGGCGACAACCTGGAATACGACGCCGACTTTCTGGCGATGGCGCGCGCCGCCACCGGCAAGGCCGAACAGCAGTTCGGCAGTACCATCATTCCGGAAGAGGCGCCGGATTGGGTGCAGGTCGAGCGTCTCTCGACCTCGCTGCTGGCACGCACCAAAGACCTGCGCGTCATGCTGTACCTCACCCGCGCCTGGACCCAGCTGCGCGGCTTGCCGGGCTACGCCGACGGGCTGACGCTGATCAACCAGGCGATACTCCGTTACTGGGACAGCCTGCAGCCGGCATTGGAGTTCGACGGCGAGGCCGATCCGCTGTTTCGCATCAACGCGCTGGCCGACCTTGGCGACAAAGCCGCGCTGGCCGCCAGCGTGCGCGCCGCGCCGTTGCTGAAAAGCGCCGCCGGTGAAATCTCGCTGCGCGACGCCGGCGCCCTGCTCGACGGCAGCAAGCAAGAGTGCCCCAACTTTCCCGGCGGCCGCGCGCGGCTGCAGGATGAGCTGGCGCAACAGGATCGCCCCGAAGGCGCGCTGGTGACGCACATCGCCAACACCCTGAGCGCCATTCGCAGCGAAGTGACCCGCCATCTGGGGGAAAGCGCACTGCCTGAAATGAGCGCGTTAACCAAGGTGTTTTCTCTGGTGGCGCTCGCCGGCCAAAGCGACGCCCCGGCCGCCACCGAACCGGACGCCGCGCCGCAAGCCGCCGCCGCCGAGCCGCAACCGGCTGCGGTACAAAGCGTCACGGCGCCGCTCAACTGGCGCAGCGCACAGATCCAGTCGCGCGACGACGCCCAGCTGATGCTGGACAAGGTGAAAAATTATTTTCGTCTTCATGAGCCGAGCCACCCGGCGCCGCTGATGATCGATCGGGTCCAGCGGCTGATTACGCTGGACTTTATGCAAATCGTCCGCGATTTGGCGCCCGATGGGCTTAACCAACTGGAGACCATTCTCGGTCGCCCCGACCACGAGGAGAACAGCTAGCCACCGACTTTTGTTCTCTTGACGACACCCGATACCGTCTGCCGCCTGCGCAGACCCGAATCAGAACCTGACTCTCCCAGCCGGACGAGGCGCGTTCCCAATCGCCATTAGATGGAGTAAATCATGTCAAACTCGAAATCCCGCAGCGGGCAGAAATTCATCGCCCGCAACCGCGCGCCGCGCGTACAGATTGAATACGATGTCGAAATTTATGGCGCAGAGCGCAAAATCCAGCTGCCGTTCGTGATGGGCGTGATGGCGGATCTGGTGGGGAAAGCGGTCGATCCGCAAGCCAGCGTGGAGGAACGCAAGTTCATGGAAATCGACGTCGACAACTTCGACGAGCGCATGAAATCGCTGAAGCCGCGCGTCGCTTATCAGGTCGACAACACCCTGACCGGCGAAGGCAAACTGAACATCGATCTGACCTTCGAAAGCATGGAAGACTTCTCCCCTGCCGCTATCGCCCGCAAGGTCGACTCGCTGGGCAATCTGCTGGACGCCCGCACCCAGCTTTCCAACCTGCTGTCCTATATGGACGGTAAAAACGGCGCCGAGGAGCTGATCTCCAAGATCCTGCAAAACCCGGCTTTGCTGCACTCCTTGACCGACGCGCCAAAGCCGGCGGTTAACGACGACAACAACGAGCGTGAGGATTAATCGATGAGCAACTCGCCTCAGCAACAAAATGCGTTGCAAACCACCGAGACTTTTTCCAGCGACGAATTCAGTGCGCTGCTGAACAAAGAGTTCCGGCCGAAGACCGATCAGGCTAAAGAAGCGGTCGAGAACGCGGTGAAAACCCTGGCGCAACAGGCGCTGGAAAACACCGTCACCGTCTCTTCCGACGCCTACCGCACCATTCAGGCGCTGATCGCGGAAATCGACGAAAAGCTGTCGCAACAGATCAACCAGATCATTCACCACGACGACTTCCAAAAGCTGGAAGGCGCCTGGCATGGCCTGCACTACCTGGTCAACAACTCCGAAACCGACGAGATGCTGAAGATTCGCTTCATGAGCATTTCCAAGCAGGAGCTGGGCCGCACGCTGAAGCGTTATAAAGGCGTGGGCTGGGACCAAAGCCCGATCTTCAAGAAAGTCTACGAAGAAGAGTATGGCCAGTTCGGCGGCGAGCCGTTCGGCTGCCTGGTGGGCGACTACTACTTCGATCACAGCCCGCAGGATGTGGAACTGCTGGGTGAAATGGCCAAGATCGGCGCCGCCTCGCACTGCCCGTTCATCGCCGGCACCGCGCCAAGCGTGATGCAGATGGAGTCCTGGCAGGAGCTCTCCAACCCGCGCGATCTGACCAAGATCTTCCAGAACACCGAGTACGCCGCCTGGCGCAGCCTGCGCGAATCGGAAGACGCGCGTTATCTGGGCCTGGTGATGCCGCGCTTCCTGGCGCGCCTGCCGTACGGTATCCGCACCAACCCGGTGGACGAGTTTGACTTCGAAGAAGAGACCGACGGCGCGACCCACGGCAACTACACCTGGACCAACGCCGCCTACGCCATGGCCGCCAACATCAACCGTTCGTTCAAAGAGTTCGGCTGGTGCACCGCCATTCGCGGGGTGGAATCCGGCGGCGCGGTGGAAAACCTGCCGTGCCACACTTTCCCGAGCGACGACGGCGGCGTGGACATGAAGTGCCCGACCGAGATCGCCATCAGCGATCGCCGCGAAGCCGAGCTGGCCAAGAACGGCTTTATGCCGCTGGTGCACCGCAAAAACTCCGACTTCGCCGCCTTTATCGGCGCGCAGTCGCTGCAGAAGCCGGCGGAATATTACGATGCCGACGCCTCCGCCAACGCCCAGCTTTCCGCGCGCCTGCCGTACCTGTTCGCCTGCTGCCGTTTCGCGCACTACCTGAAATGCATCGTGCGCGACAAAATTGGCTCCTTCCGCGAACGCGACGACATGGAGCGCTGGCTGAACGACTGGATCATGAACTACGTGGACGGCGATCCGGCCAACTCCTCGCAGGAAACCAAGTCGCGCAAACCGCTGGCCGCAGCGGAAGTGCAGGTGGAAGAGATCGAAGACAATCCGGGCTACTACAGCGCCAAGTTCTTCCTGCGCCCGCACTACCAGCTGGAAGGCCTGACCGTCTCCCTGCGCCTGGTGTCGAAACTGCCTTCACTGAAGCAAAACGACGCGTCCTGATGGACTGAAGTCAGGCCGCGATAGCGCGGCCTGACGGATACATCAACCTCATCACAGGGAAAGAAAGATGAAGACAAAACGGTTTTATCTGGCATCGCTGTTGGCTGTCGTCTGCTCGCTCTGCGCCGCGACGCCAGCTTTCGCAGAGCAGACATCGATAGCGCATTTGACTTCCGATGATGTCAATCTGTCAGGCAGCGACTTTTTCCGTTTCTATCGCAGTGCAGATAAACAGGAAAAAGAGAAAGCGCGAATTTATTTGCTGGGCGTGCTGGACGCGACGGAAGGAAAAAGCTGGTGCCAATACAGCCAGCTACAAACCGTCACTCTGCAGGAGTTTGTATTCGAATTCTTTAATAAACTTCCCGCTGCGCGCCTGCATGAAAGGGCTGCCCCCCTGATTGAAGAGGCTCTGGCGACTCGCTTCCCCTGCAAAGGAGGCAAAGCATGAAACCTTTATATCGTCAGCTAAAAAGCAGCCATTACTCCTCTGATTACTCTAGCCCGGGATATTTGGCAGCAGAAGCCGTTTACGCTGAGATTGGCTATGAGCTTGATACGCTTCTAAAGCAAAATCCTGGTTATGCCAATACCTGTGCTGTCCGCATGAGCCTGGCGCTGTTGAAAGCCGGCATCAGCTTCAAAGGCCGCCTGCCAATCAAAAAAGGCGCCTATAAGGGTAAAACGATTGAACCGGGAGCCAAACTGTTGGCCGATCAGTTGCATCGCTCCAGTAGTTTTGGCAAAGCCAAAATTTTCTTTAATGCTCCAGATGCAGAGAAAGGTATTGGCAATAAAAAAGGCGTCGTGTTCTTCAATAAAATCACCAACTATGATGGCGGACACATTGATCTGATCGAACCAGAAAACTCACTATTGACCTGCCATTCCCATTGCTATTTTAACTGCAAAGAAGTCTGGTTTTGGGAATTGAGCTAGTGTGCCATCGGCTTATCAGTAAAAGCATGAGGTTGGGTTTAACTGCATGCTTGCTCATAGCAGGCAATCCAGATCGCACGTGAAACCAAGACAACGCGAAATAATTAAGCATTGAGCCATTATCATCTTAATAATGGCTCGGTAACCCGTACCGATAGTTTTCGGTATTTAAGAAGGTGCATGGCACAAGGATATAAATTGGTAATGCATTACCACACTTGCAATTCCTGCTGCTATTACCTGAGTTTTTCAACGTAACGTTAATACTACTGTTAACCCTTAATAAAGAGTGAAGAAACTATGGCTATTGATATGTTCCTGAAAGTTGAAGGTGCCAGCGGCGAATCTAAAGATTCGAATCACAAAGGCTGGACCGACATCACTTCTTTCTCCTGGGGCGCTTCTCAACCGGGCAATATGGGCGTTGGCGGCGGCGGTGGCGCCGGCAAAGTGTGCTTCAACGATCTGCACGTCAACGCGCTGGTCGACAAGTCAACCCCGGCGCTGCTGAAGCACTGCTCCAGCGGTAAACACCTGACCAAGGTTGAGTTGTCTGTCTGCAAGGCGGGCGGTACTCAGGTTGAGTACGTCAAAATCACCCTGGACGACGTGCTGGTCACCGCCGTGCAGTACACCGGTGCAGGCGGCGAAGACACCGTAGGCATCACCTACTCCTTCCAGGCGGCGAAAGTGAAGCAGCAGTACTGGGAGCAGAGCGACAAAGGCGGCAAAGGCGCCGAAAGCAGCGCAGGTTGGAACATCAAGGAAAACCGCGAAGCTTAATTGTTATACAACCTCCCCGTTATGGGGAGGTTGGTTTGGTAAGCGATGTATTTTAGATAAGGAAATCATGATGAAAGCGATTAGAAAAGGTGACAGAGGAAATCACGTAAAATCATTGCAAGAATTGCTTAATAAACAGGGGGCTATTCTTAACTCTGATGGCATATTCGGTCTAAAGACTGAATTAGCAGTAAAAAAAGTGCAACGTAAAAAAGGTCTGCATGTTGACGGCATCGCTGGTCGAAAAACATTCTCAGCCCTGGGTTCACACGTCGAAACTCGAGCACCACAACCTCCTATCGGTGGTAGTGCAGGTCGTCAAGGTCCCGGAGCTATGGGCATTTCACAAAGCGGTTTAAGGTTTATCTTTAATATTGAAGCATGGCGCGGAGTAAGTAACCACCTACATTGGCCTGGCGGTGCAAGCGGGGTCACTCTGGGGCCGGGTTATGATATGAAAGCTCGCTCTATAGAATCAATAAAAAATACCATGATCGCGATTGGATTAGACAGCGCAACTGCAGATAAAATCAGTGCAGCCGCCGGGTTACATCATCAGCAAGCTAAAGACTTCGCGAAAGAAAATCACAATTTAGTGGTTTTAACCGACACACAGGAAACGGAACTACTTAAATTTATAGTACCTGCCTATGAAAGAGCTGTTAGGAATAAAATTCTTGTTCCACTCACACAACAAGAGTTTGATGCGTTAGTCTCCTTTGCTTATAATCCAGGTGGTCGACTCAACAACGTCGCAGCATTCATTAATCAGAGCAAAATATCTGATGCAATGACAGAAATAAAACGTGCCATTACCTCAGGTGGAAAAGTGATGAAAGGGCTGATAAACAGAAGAAATTACGAAGTCGAGCTCTATTTAAATGGAAACTATCGCTAAGGAATTCGCCACAATGAAATTATCTGCATTTTTAATTAGTAGCGTATTTTTCTCACTTACTGCATGTGCAGCAGAAAAAAACGTTAATACCCCAACATCATCAACTATTGATGGCTTATGGCAAGTGACTCAGGTCAACATAGACAATGAGACTACCCGCACGCTTAGCTATCAACTTAACGACCCTCGATTACTAGGAAGGGTAATCAATATTTCCACTAAATCAATAGAAAACAATCTGCCGGAAAAAGACGTCTGCACAGCGCCAACCTTAAGTATTGAGAGAAGCACGCTAAATCAATTCATCGGTAAGTCGATGGGCGGAGATAAAAGCATCTCGGCTAAAAACTATGCATTGAATGAAAACGGCCAAGCAGAAGTCTCTCTTTTCAAGATCGCTTGTCACTCCGGATCATTCGGCCCATCCGATAATGGTGCAGGCTCCAGCTTTGCCGCTCTCAATCCAAAAAAAATGCTGGTTAATTGGTACGATGGTTCGCTACTGCAATTAGAACGGTTACCGAAAGATCCTAAACCTGCAGCGTCTTTCGACTGTGCCAAATCTACAAGCGTTGTTGAAAAAACTATCTGCTCAGACTTCAATTTATCCGCCTATGACAAAAGCGTTTCCCAAGCTTGGCTGTTGGCAAAAAAGCAGGCGACCGATGTAGGGGATAAAAAACTGGCGGCTTCTTTAAACAGCACGCAAAGATCTTGGTTACTGCAAAGGGATAAATGCCGAGATGACAAAGATTGCCTGGCCGATACGATGCAAAAACGAATCGATGCACTTACGTCACACGATTAAAACTGCGTTCCTACTCATGTTGGCGGTATTGAATACTGAAGCTTCCGCCAACGGAAAGTATTCCCCTGCTGAGTACCTCAAAAACTACGCGCTTAGCGTTTGCATCGCCGAGGGGTACTCAGCAAAAGAAGTCAAAAACGATGCCGCCGCCGCCGCTCGGGGTTACATGGAGTTCGGCGATTATTCTCTGGAAGCGCATACCGCTGTCAGGGCGCTGGCAAAAGAATTTCTGGCAAAGCCCTATGACAGCATGTCTGGAGAGCCGATGACGATGGCCAAGTGCATCGATCTTGTACATAGCCAAGCGTTGCAAGCTATCATCAAGAAATACCAAGGGAAAGACGACAACTGATATCAGAGTTGCTCAAACGACGGCTCATATCAAAGGTTATCTCGGATGAGAAGATACACGTACTTTTTAATGTCTCTGCTGCTCGGAAGCCATGTAGTCCTTGCTGAAAACTCGCTCAATGCTTTATCGCAAGAGGCACTATATAAAAATTGGTTAGTCAGCCGTTGCATTGGGAAGTCCACTGACTTAGAAAAAACCAAACAAGACGCCTTCCGTTCCGCTTCCGCCTATTTAGAATTGAGTAAACTGCCGATGGATGCATTTGAACAAGGTGAAAAACTGGCTGAACAGTACGCAAATAAAAACAGCCAAGGCTCAGTTCAAGGGACTTACCATACTTTAGATTGTCTTTCACTGCAGAACGCCAGTGAAGCTGAAACCATTTTTGAACGTTACTCAAAGTAATAGCCGCAGTGATAGAATTCATTTTTTTGCAGCCATCACCCTCAAATTAATTACATTTTTATCACTTATAATTTATTACTTGAAAATATACCAGCACCATTAATCATCAGTCATTGGAAAAATATTCCTTGGCTTTCTATTACTCAGTACAAACCATATGGAATTTTAGAGCATTGGGATAAGGAAAAAACAGTGATCGATGACGTCACACTTTCCACCTACTCTTACTCATTTGTTTTTTATACTTTTTCCTGTCAGTCTTAGTATTTGTCGGGCTTTATCACCTAAAACAAAAAACCAACAATAAAAAATCCTATTCCCTTTTTGTAATGGCTACCATAGTAAATTTATTTGCAAGCATCATCCAAGGTTTAGTATTTAACTATGGTTCTGAGATACTAGTTCCAATGCTCAATATAAAATTTCAAGACTATGATGAGGTGTGGTACGCCAGTATTATATTCGCCCTTACTTACCTGTCTCAATTACCAACTAACCTCTATTACAAAAGAAAGACTAAGAACAATGCGAATAATAGCAATGACATCACCTGACATATACAGCCTCACGTTATTACATTGAAGTTTTCGATCATATAATGCGTTAACCCCAAAATTAGTCACTCACATTCAAAGATCTCTCTTAGGAAAGAAATTAAGTCAAACTCATCCAGTTATCGAGTTCCACTGTCTGGCCATAAGATCTAATCAGCAGGAATGCCTTATGCGATTTTCCATTGTAAAAAATAAAAGCGGCCAGGTTCCGCCGCAGAGCAGTTGCGATTTTCTGCCGCCGGGCGGCACCATCGGCCGCAGCGTGGACAACAACCTGGTGCTGCCGGACGAAGAGCGCGCCATTTCCCGCCTGCAGGCGATCGTGCATATTTCCGCTGACGGCGAATGCCGCATCACCAACCGCGGCAACGTCACCCGCGTGCTGCTTAACGACATTCCGCTGGAGCGCGGCCGCCAGGTTGAATTGCAGGATGGCGACGTACTGGGCATCGACGATTACCAGATCGAAGTCAGCGCGCTGCAGCAACACGCCGCGCCACAGGCTCAACCGGTGGCCAAGGCTGCTGCCGTTGCCGCTGCTGCGGCCCCAGCAGCTGCCGCTACCGAAAAATCCGCCGCGCCAATCCCCAACGAAATCTGGGACAGCCTGGTGGAAGAATTTACGCCGAACGCGCCGGCCGCCGCCGCACCGCCGCCGGTCGCCAACCCGGACAATCATCCGCTGCTGGATACCCCCGCTCGCGAACTGAACCCGGCCGATCCGCTGGCGCAGTTGGCGGCCAATGTCGATCTGCGCCAACTGCAGCAGCAGCAAACCGATCCGGCGGCGCTGTTCAACACCGACGCCACCTTTGAGCGCGAGCACATTCTGGCCGATACCACCCCTAGCGCGCTGCTGGCAGAACAGGCGCCGCCGCCGCGTCCGGCAGCCCCGGCGCAGAATGCGCAGCAACCGGAGCAAGAACTGGATCCGCTGGCACTGTTCGGCGGCTCATCCGCCCCCGCTTCGCCAGAGACGCTGAACAGCAACGATCCGCTGGGGTTGCTGATGGGCGGCGCCGTGCCGCTGGCTCAGCCGGAGGAACCGGTACAGCCGTCGTCCCCGCCGCCAGCACCGGTACCAATCGCCGCACAACCGCAAGCGCCGCGCCCACAGCCGACGCCGCCGCCCGTGCAGATGCCCGAGCCGCAACCCCAACCCGCGCCGCAGTTCAGCCAGCCGGAACCGCCCGCACAGCCGCCGCGCCCGCGCCAGGGCAACCGCCTGGGCATCGATCCGGTCGCCTACCAGTCCGCCCAGCGGCAACACGCCGCCGCGCCGAATGGCGACGCATTGGAAGGGCCGTTGCTGACGGCGCTGTTGCAAGGCATCGGTCTCGACGATCTGCAGCCGCAGCCGCATTTCGACGAACGCCAGATCCGCCAGGCCGGCCGCCTGCTGAGCCTGTTCTCGCAAGGCACCGTCGCCCTGCTCTCATCCCGCTCGATCCTCAAGCGCGGCGTGAAGGCCGAGATGACCATGATCCTCGACGAAGCCAACAACCCGTTCAAGCTGCTGCCTTCGGGTAAAACGGTGCTGATGCAGATGTTCGGTAGCCAGATGCCGGGCTTTATGCCGCCAGAGCAGGCGGTACGCGACGCGCTGATCGACCTGCAGGCGCACCAGTTGGGGATGATCGCCGGCATCCGCGCCATCATCGCCGCCATGCTGCAATCGTTCAATCCGGAGCGCCTCGAAGAGGAAGCGCGCAAAGAAGGCGTGGCGCCGCGCCTGTCGCTGCCCGCCAACCGCAAGGCCGCGCTGTGGGACTACTTCGTGAAGAACTATCAGCAAACCTCCGGCGAGATCGAGGACGATTTCCACACCCTGTTCGGCGAAGCCTTCCTGCACGCCTATGACGTTGAAGTGAATCAATACAAAGACTCACAGACCAAACCGGACGCGTAATGAATATCACCATAGCCTCTACCTCCAACCAGGGCGGCCGCGCCTCCAACCAGGATCAAACCGGCGAGGTGCTCGGCAACCGCGCCGCCTGCTTCGTGGTGTGCGACGGCATCGCCGGCTTTCCGGGCGGCGATATCGCCGCCCAGTTGGCGCGCGACACCATTTTGCAAAACTTCGACGGCGAAAAGCATCTGAACGCCCAGAGCATTCGTCAGCACATCACGCGCGCCAACGCCGCGATCCACCAGCAGCAGCGGCAGTCAGACGAATACAGCAAGATGGGCACCACGCTGGTCAGCCTGTTTATCGATCGCGATTATCAGCTGGCCTACTGGGCGCACGCCGGCGACAGCCGCCTGTACCTGTTCCGCCGCGGCTACCTGCATGCCGTCACCACCGACCACAGCCTGATCCAACAAATGCAGGACGCCGGTTATCAAACCAACGGCATCAACAGCAACCTGCTGTATTTCGCGCTGGGGCTCAACGAAGAGCGCGACGCCACCTACAGCGACGTGCTGCAGCTGGAGGACGGCGACGTTTTCCTGCTGTGCACCGACGGCTTCTGGCACAGCTTCAGCCAGGCCGAACTGGAACAGTCGCTGCACATGGTCAACTCCCCCAGCGAGTGGATCGCCCTGATGCAGCAGGCATGGAAGAAAAACAATAACAGCGATAACTACAGCGCTATCGCCGTCTGGATTGGCTCACCGCAGGAAACCACCCTGCTGCATTCGCTGGCGGATGCGGAACGGTTTTTGATTCGCGACTGAGTCGGCGCACATTCACAGCAAGGTTCACTATGAAATACTGGATGCCGGGGCTCGTTGCCCTGATGGCGGTACCGACCGCGCAGGCGATGAACTATCGCCTGGTTTACTCCCCCAGCCAGAAGCTGGAAGTGTTTATCGATGACGTCAAGAACAGCAATCCGGAAAGCTGGTGCGGTAAAAGCATCCCGCTGCGCATCGTCTCGGCGCAAGGCAAAGATCCGGCGGTGCTGAACGACTTCCTGCCGCGCGTCGGCAATCTGCTGGAAAAGCAGTGCCCGAAAGCCGGCCACCTGCCCTGGACGCTGACCGACAAGCGCGGTGAGAAGCTGGCCAGCGGCGAAGCCGCCAAAGCGCGCGGCTGGAAACCGGTGGTCAAACAGGAGACCGCCGAGCAGCCGGAAACTCCGCCGCAGCCGGCGATCCCTGCGGCGGTGGCCGTGACCTCTCCGCAGGCGGACACCGCACCGCCGCAGCGTTTCAGCCTGCCGCAGGGCTGCCATTTCCGCACTTTCTGGCGCGATGAAGCCAACGGCGGCGCGTTGTTCATTCCCGCCGGCGACGCGCTGCGTTGCGGCGAGGACGGCTGGCTGCAGGGCAGCGGCGCGGTCACGCTGCAACAGGGCGGCCAGACCCTCTCGCCGACGCTGTGGTTCCTGCAGGGCTACCCGCTGGCGAAGATCAACGGTGGCGATCGCGCGCTGACCGTCGTCAGCGCCAACGCCCAACGGCTGGTGCTGGGCGGCAACCCGCAGGCGCCGGGCAGTTTCCTGCTGCTGAGCTTCGAACCGCAGTTGCACGCCTGGGCGTTCAACGGTGAAGCGATCGTTGAAATGGCGCGCGTCGACGCCGCCGACGAGAACAAGATCAAACAGCGCGTGCAACAGGCGCAGGCCGCCTGGCAGCCGCTGCTGAGCGCCCCCGCCCCGCTGGCCTTCAAACTGGTGGAGAAGCTGGCCGAAGACCGGGTCGATCCGGCCAGCGGCAGCTACCTGTCGGTTAACGGCGCCACTCACTGATTATAAGGAAAGCCTGTGAAATCATTAGCAAGCATGCTGCAAGGCCACTCGATCGGCGCGGCCATTACCGCCGTCGAAAATGACATCAAGGCGAAACCGGCGGATGCCGATCTGCGCGCCGCGCTGGTGCAACTGCTGTGCCTGAGCGGCAACTGGACGCGCGCCAACGCACAGCTGAAGTCCTGGCAGGCGCTGAAACCGATCGCCCAACCGACCACACTGCTGCTGATGCAGTCGGTCAACGCCGAGCTGCAGCGCCAGGCAGTGTTCGCCGGCACGGCCGCGCCGGCGCTGCTGCGGCAGGATCAGCCCTGGCTGCAACTGCTGGTGCAGGCGCTGCATCAGGATGCACAAGGGGCGGCCGAACAGGCCCAGGCGCTGCGCGACCAAGCGCTGGAAGCTGCGCCGGCCGGCGCCGGGCGGTTAACGCTGGCCGAAGGGGAGCAAGAGCGGCAGCTGAGTTTCGACTGGCTGACCGACGGCGACGGCCGCCTCGGGCCGGTGTGCGAGCTGGCGCTGAATGGCGTTTACTACTGGCTGCCGTTCGCCGACATCGCCGCGATCCAGTTCCAGGCGCCGCAGAGCGCCATCGATCTGGTGTGGAGCCATGCGCTGGTGCGCCTGACCGATGGCCGCGAACAGGTGTGCCAACTGCCCGCCCGTTATCCGCTGGCTGCAGACAGCGACGACGCGCTGTTGCTGGGCAAACGCACCGAATGGCAACCGCTGGGCGACGGCACCCACTATGCCGGGCTCGGCCTGAAGACCTGGCTCAGCGAAAGCGATGAATTCCCGCTGCACAGCCTGCGGCAGCTGAGCTTCGACGCGAGCGCCTGAACATGAACGATAAGCGCCCACCCCACTACGACGGCGGCGATCTGCGCCGCCAGGGCTATCGCTATCGTCAGGACAGCGAACGCCTGACGTCGCGCGACAAAATGCAGCCGGTGCTACTCGATATGCTGACCGACGACGAACCGCAGAAAAAGCAGGAGGCGCAGGTGCGCAACCTGGTGTCGCACAGCGAGCTGCGCCGCCGGGTATTGCGCGATCTGCAGTGGCTGTTCAACTGCGTCAACAGCGAATCCAATCTGGATCTCGGCGATTTTCCGCAGGTGCGGCGTTCCACCCTGAATTACGGCATCGCCTCGCTGGCGGGCAAGCGCATGTCGGACATCGAATGGCTGGACATTCAGCGCGCGCTGACCGATTCCATTCTCCATTTCGAGCCGCGCATTCTGCCCGAAGGGTTGCAGGTGCGCTGCATCTCGGACACCGGCTCGCTGGAACTGCACAACGTGCTGTCGATCGAAATCAAGGGCCGCCTGTGGTGCGTGCCCTATCCGCTGGAGTTTCTGTTCCGTACCGACGTGGATCTGGAAAACGGCCACTTCGATCTGAAAGACATAGGGTAAGGCGATGGACAGTAAACTTTTAGACTATTACAACCGCGAGCTGGCCTATCTGCGTGAGATGGGCGCCGAGTTCGCCGAACAGTACCCGAAGGTCGCGGGCCGCCTCGGCATGCGCGGCATCGACGTGGCGGATCCCTATATCGAGCGCCTGATGGAGGGTTTCGCCTTCCTCACCTCGCGCGTGCAGCTGAAAATGGACGCCGAGTTCCCGCGCTTTTCTCAGCGCTTGCTGGAGATCATCTATCCCAACTATCTGTCGCCGACGCCGTCGATGGCGATCGCCGAGCTGCAGCCGGACAGCAGCAAGGGCGACATCAGCAACGGCTTCGTGGTGCCGCGCGGCACCATGATGGACAGCCAGACGCTGAAGAAAAGCGGCATCACCTGCAGTTACACCACGGCGCATGACGTCACGCTGCAGCCGGTGCGCATCGCCGGCGTCGAGCTGGGCGGCATTCCGGCCGATATCCCGCTGGCTTCGCTGGGGCTGCAGCACAGCGGCTGCGTCAGCGCGCTGCGCATTCGTCTCGAGTGCTACGAAAGTGTCACGCTCAACAACCTGCAGCTGGACCAGCTGATGTTTTATCTGGCCGGGCCGGACATGCAGGCGCAGCAGCTGCTGGAACTGCTGATGCAGCACAGCGTCGGGCTGATTTGCCAAACGGTGGAAGCGCAGCCGCAGCGGCGGGCGCTGGCGTTGGACGGGTTGCGGCAGGAGGGCTTCGCCGCCGAACAGGCGCTGCTGCCCAACGACCTGCGCAACTTCGAAGGCTACCGGCTGCTGCAGGAGTACTTCGCCTTCCCGGCGCGCTTCCAGTTCTTCAGCGTCAACGGCCTGCGCCCGCTGCTGCAGAGCGTGCGCGAAGGGAAAAAGGCGCTGCGCCAGTTCGAGATCGTGGTGCTGCTGGATCGGCACGACGTCGCGCTGGAACGGGTGGTCGACGCCGCCCATTTGGCGCTGCACTGCACGCCAGTGATCAACCTGTTTCCGAAGGTCGCCGAACGCATCGCGATCAACGAAAAAAGCCATGAATACCATCTGGTGGTCGACAACATCCGCCCGCTGGATTACGAAGTGTTTTCGGTGCAGCGGCTCGGCGGCAGCGCCAGCGAAAAACGCTACGAGCAAGAGTTTCGGCCGTTTTACAGCACCCTGAGCGCGGACGACGGCAACTATGGTGCCTATTTCTCTTTGCGGCGCGAACAGCGCACGCTGTCGGAACATGCCCGCCGCTACGGCACCCGCACCGGCTATGCCGGTTCGGAAGTGTTCGTGTCGCTGGTGGACGAGCGGCAATCGCCGTGGCACAGCGATCTGAAATACCTCACCGCCGACGTGCTATGCACCAGCCGCGACCTGCCGTTGATGCTGTTGCAGCAGGATCAGGGCAATTTCGTGATGCCCGATTCGATCCCGATCAAGCAGGTTTCGCTGCGCAAAGGCCCCACTCCGCCGCGCCCGGCACTGGCCGAAGGCATGATCACCTGGCGGCTGATCAGTCAGCTGCAGCTGAACTACCTCAGCATGATGGACGGCGATCCGGAACAGGGCGCCGCCAGCCTGCGCCAGCTGCTGGGGCTGTACGGCAACCTGAGCGAACCGGCGATCGCCAAACAGATCCAGGGCGTGCGCCACTGCAACCTGCGGCCGGTCTATCGGCGTGTGCCGGAGCCGGGCCCGATCGTGTTCGCACGCGGTATCGCCATCGATCTGACGGTCGATGAGCAGGCGTTCTCCGGCAACAGCCCTTACCTGCTCGGTAGCGTGCTGGAGCGCCTGTTCTCGCGCCTGGTGGCGATGAACACCTTCACCGAGATGACGCTCTCCAGCCAGCAGCGCGGCGAAATCGCCCACTGGCAGGCGCGCATGGGCAAAAGGACGCTGATATGAGCGCGGAGATGATCGCCACCGAACTGGCGCCGCCGCAGATCAATGCGCTGTATCGGCTGCCGGACGACTTCTGGCCGCGGCTGCGCAGCGCGCCTTACAAGCACGATCTGTTTCAACTGCTGCGACGCATCGACGCCCAGGGCGGCCAACCCTATCTGCTGGGGCGAGCGCCGCTGCCGCGCCACGAGATGCTGCGCCTGGGCCAGGAGCCGTCGCTGTCGTTCGCGCCCTCCACGCTGGCGCAGGTGGCGCCACGCGCCAACAGCCCGCTGCACGACGTTTCGATCTTCAGCTTCGGCCTGTTCGGCCCCAACGGGCCGCTGCCGCTGCACCTGACCGAATACGTGCGCGAACGGGTGTACCACCATCAGGACACCACCCTGCTGGCGTTCACCAACCTGTTCCATCACCGGCTGACGCTGCTGTTTTACCGCGCCTGGGCCGACGCGCAGCCGACGGTATCGCTGGATCGCCCGGACAACCGGCGCTTCGACGAGTATCTGTCGAGCCTGATCGGCATCGGCCAGCCGGCGCAACAGGAACGCGACAGCCTCAACGCCCACGCCAAGCATTTTATGGCCGGTCATCTGATTCGCCACAGCCGCGATCCGGAAGGCCTGAGCAAAATATTGCAGCAGTATTTCAAGGTGCCGGTGCGCATCGTCGAAAACGTGCCGCACTGGCTGCGGGTGGAACCGCGCGAACAGGCGCGGCTCAAGGCCGGGCGCGGTGCGCCGCGGCTCGGCGAGTCAGCCTTTCTCGGCATCGCGGTGCGCGATATCCAGCATAAATTCCGCATCGAGCTGGGGCCGATGCCGCAGCAGGACTATGACCGCTTCCTGCCCGGCGCCGAGCTGTGCCGGCAACTGCGCGACTGGGTGCGCCAATACCTGGGCATCGAGTTTGTCTGGGAAGTACGCCTGATTCTGGCGAAGGAACAGGCGCACGGCATCCAGCTCGGCGGCGCGCAGCGCTTGGGCCTGAGCAGTTGGCTGGCCGACGATCGGCGACAGCGCGATCTCGACGATCTGATCTTCAGCCCTGAACCGCTGGAAAATCCGTTCTGACCCTATTTCGGCCGGCGCCCTGCGGCGTCAGGCCACCCTGAGACCTGAGGAAAACCATGTCTGAAATCAGCCGCTCGGTATTATTTGGCAAACTGGATAGCCTGTTATTCACCTCTCTGGAAAGTGCGACGGCGTTTTGCAAGCTGCGCGGTAACCCCTATGTCGAACTGGCGCACTGGCTGCATCAGCTGATGCAATCACCGGACGGCGATCTGCAGCAGATCGTTCGCCACTTCGCGCTGGACGAGGCACAGCTGGCACGCGACATCGTCGAAGCGCTCGATCGCCTGCCGCGCGGCGCCAGCGCCATCTCCGATCTGTCCGAGCACATCGACAGCGCGGTGGAACGCGCCTGGGTCTATGGCTCATTGAAGTTCGGCGCGGCGCGCATCCGCGGCGGCCACCTGCTGCTCGGCATTCTGAAAACCTACAGCCTGCGCCATCTGCTGAAGGCCATTTCCCCGCAGTTCGAACGCATCAACGCCGATCTGTTGATGGAGCAGTTCGCCGTCATCACCGCTCACTCGGCGGAAAACGCCCAGGATGCGCCGGCGGAAAACAGCGCCGAACCCCTGCCCGGCGCGCCGCGCAGCGGTGAAAGCGTGCTGGCGCAGTATGCCCAGGATCTGACCGCCAGAGCGCGCAATGGCGAGATCGACCCGGTGGCCGGCCGCGATGAAGAGATCCGGCAAATCATCGATATCCTGATGCGCCGCCGCCAAAACAACCCGCTGCTGACCGGTGAGGCCGGCGTCGGGAAAACCGCCGTGGTGGAAGGCCTGGCACTGCGCATCGTGGCCGGCGACGTGCCACCACAGCTACGCGACGTGAAGCTGTGCCTGCTGGACATCGGCATGCTGCAGGCCGGCGCCGGCGTCAAGGGCGAGTTTGAAAAACGGCTGCAGGCGGTGATCGACGAAGTGCAGTCCAGCCCGACGCCGATCATCCTGTTTATCGACGAAATTCACACCCTGATCGGCGCCGGTGGCGCCCAGGGCACCGGCGACGCCGCCAACCTGCTGAAACCGGCGCTGGCGCGCGGCCAGTTACGCACTATCGGTGCCACCACCTGGTCGGAATACAAGAAGTACATCGAGAAAGACCCGGCGCTCACCCGCCGTTTCCAGGTGGTGCAGGTGCACGAGCCGAGCGAAGACAAGGCGCTGCTGATGCTGCGCAGCACCGTCAGCCCACTGGAACAACACCATCGCGTGCTGCTGCTGGATGAAGCGGTGGACGCTGCGGTGCGGCTGTCTCACCGCTATATTCCCGCCCGCCAGCTGCCGGACAAGGCGGTGGCGCTGCTGGATACCGCCTGCGCGCGCGTGGCGGTCAGCCAACACGCCGAGCCCGCTCAGGTTGAAGACTGCCGCCACCGCATCGATGCGCTGCAAATAGAGTTGGATATCGCCCACCGCGAGGCCAAGGTCGGCATCGGCGATCCCCTGCGCCCGCAGGAGATTGAAGCCCAGCTGACCGCGCTGCGCCAGGAGCTGGAACTGTTGACCGAGCGCTGGCAGCAGGAGCTGGCGCTGATCCAGCAGATCATCACACTGCGCGCCCAGCTGCATCAGCAGGAAGAAGAGCCCGCCGAAGAAGAGACGCAGGCGCGCCCGGACGCCGACGCGCTGCGCGCCCAGTTGGGCGAACTGCAGCAGCAGCTGAGCGCGCTGCAGGGCGAAGCGCCGCTGATCTTCGCCGCCGTCGACGCCAACATCGTGGCGGCGGTAGTGGCCGACTGGACCGGCATTCCGCTGGGCCGCATGGTGAAAAACGAGATTGAAGCGGTGCTGCAACTCTCCGACACCCTGAACCAGCGCGTCATCGGTCAACGCCATGCGCTGGATCTGATCGCCCGCCGAGTGCGCACCTCACGGGCGCGGCTGGACGATCCGAACAAGCCGGTCGGGGTGTTTCTGCTGGCCGGGCCGTCCGGCGTCGGCAAGACCGAAACCGCGCTGGCGCTGGCGGAAACCCTGTACGGCGGCGAGCAAAACGTCATCACCATCAACATGAGCGAATTCCAGGAGTCGCACACCGTTTCGACGCTGAAAGGTGCGCCGCCCGGCTATGTCGGCTATGGCGAAGGCGGCGTGCTGACCGAAGCGGTGCGCCGTCGCCCTTACAGCGTGGTGCTGTTGGACGAAATCGAAAAGGCACACCCGGACGTGCATGAAATCTTCTTCCAAGTGTTCGACAAGGGCTGGATGGAGGACGGCGAAGGCCGCCATATCGATTTCCGCAACACCATCATCATTCTAACCTCCAACGTCGGCACCGATCTGATCGCCGGGCTGTGCAGCGATCCGGAGCTGCTGCCGGAACCGGAGGCGCTGAGCGGCGCGCTGCGACAGCCGCTGCTGTCGGTGTTCCCGGCCGCCTTGCTCGGTCGCCTGCTGGTGGTGCCGTATTACCCGCTGACCGACGCCACGCTAGGCAACATCGTGCGGCTGCAGTTGGGCCGTATTCAGCGCCGCCTGGCGGAGAATCACGACATCGTCTGCACCTTCGACGACGCGGTCATCGAGCAGATCGTCAGCCGCTGTACCGAGGTGGAGTCCGGCGGCCGCATGGTCGACGCCATCCTGACCAACACCCTGCTGCCGCAGATCAGCCACAGGCTGCTGACCGGCAGCGCCAACGACCAGCGCTATCGCCAGCTGCATATCGCGCTGCAGAACAACGAATTCATTTGTCAATTTCAGGCATAACGCCGCGGCCGCCGAGACGGCGGCCCTTTGAACACAGAGAGTCATCACTATGTCGGGAACCGGGATAACCAAACCGAATTCGAACAGCCTGCCGAGCGGCTATCGATTCAACGAATTCGAGATCCAGGAAGCGATCGGCGAAGGCGGCTTCGGCATCGTCTACCGCGCCTACGATCACCAACTGGAACGCACCATCGCCATCAAGGAGTACATGCCAACCTCGCTGGCGAAACGTAACGACGATCTCAGCATCGGGCTGCGCGGCGAGCGCTTCGGCAAAACCTTCCAGGCCGGGCTGAACAGCTTTATTCAGGAGGCGCGTCTGCTGGCGCGCTTCTCGCACCCCGGCCTGCTGCACGTGCTGCGCTTTTGGGAAGAAAACGGCACCGCCTATATGGGCACCCAGTTCTACAGCGGCACCACGCTGAAAAACCTGCAGGCGCAGCATCCGGAGAAGATTGACGAAGCGTGGATACGCCGGCTGCTGCCGCCGCTGTTCAGCGCCATCAACACCATCCATCAGGAAGGCTACCTGCACCGCGACATTTCGCTGGATAACATCCAGATCCAGGAGAGCCAGCTGCCGGTGCTGCTGGACTTCGGGTCGGCGCGCAAAGAGATCGGCAACCTGTCGGACGAAACGGAGATCATGCTGAAACCGGGCTTTGCGCCGATCGAGCAGTACACCGAAAACAGCGACGGCGAACAGGGGCCATGGACCGATATTTACGCGCTGGGCGCCGTGCTGCACACGCTGATCGTCGGCTCGCCGCCGCCGGTCAGCGTGGTGCGCAGCATCGAAGACAGCTATCAACCGCTGGCCGATCGCCGCCCCGCCGGCTACTCGCCGGAGCTGCTGCGCACCGTCGACCGCGCGCTGGCGCTGAAGCCGGAAGACCGCCCGCAGACCATCGATGAAATGGCCGAGTTGTTGCAGCTGCCGATCGCCGATGAGAACGAAATCATCAGCACCCCGACGGCCGCGCCGGAGAACCTGCTGGTCGCCGCCAACCCGGCAGCCGCCGCTGCGGCCGCGGGCACCGTTACCGCGCGCAGCACCAAACTCACTCGCCCAGTGATGGCCGGCGCCGGCGTCGCGGTGCTGCTGGCGATCGGCGCCATCGCCTGGCTGAGCGGCGGCAAGGACGACGCTCAGGCCGTTGCCCAAAACACCGAGGTTTCACCGGCGCAGAAGACCCTGACGCAGCAGCCGAGCGCACCGCAAACCACGCCGCCTGCGCCGGTAGAACCTGAAAAAACGGCGCCGCAGCCGCAGCCGGTGGCGCTGGTGTACTTCAAACTGCAGCCGGGTGAGCAGGTTAGCCTCGACGGCAAGCCGCAGCAGGTGACGCCGGGCGAAAACGGCTTCGCCAGCCTGAACCTGGCGCCGGGCCGTTATCAGTTGGAGATCCGCCACAACGATCGGCTCCGCCGCCAGCAGCTCAGCATCGACAACGCCGGCACCTGGCTGGTCAATCCGGCCACCGCCGGCTGATGCTGGATTTGAAGCCCGCCGCGGCGGGTTTCCCCCTATTTCATGAGACTGACGCATGCGTCAATCACAGAGGACGTTCTCATGTTGGATCGCATTATTGCGCACACGCCACTGGGCCAAGAGCAACTGCTGTTCCGCTCGCTGGACGGTATCGAAGCGCTTTCCACTCCTTTCGACTTCTCTATTGAACTGCTGAGCACCGACGCGCGCCTCGATCGCAAAGCGCTGCTCGGCCAACCGCTGACGCTGGAGATCCCAACCCAGGGCTTTCTCAGCGCTCCGCGCTACCTGAACGGCAAGATCACCGCCATCGCCGTCAGCAGCGAAGAGATCGGCGGCACGCGCTACGCGGTGTATAACCTGCACGTGCAACCGGATCTGTGGCCGATGACCAAGGACCGCAACTTCCGCATCTTCCAGGAACAGACGGTGCCGCAGATCGTCAAAACCCTGTTGGCGGAGCATAACGTGCAGCTGGAAGATCAGCTGACCGGCGACTATCGCCTGTGGGGCTACTGCGTGCAGTACAACGAAAGCAGCTTCAACTTCATCAGCCGCCTGATGGAGCTGGAGGGCATCTATTACTATTTCAAGCACGAGATGGGCAAACACACGCTGGTGCTCGGGGATGCGCCCCACCACCACCAGCCTTATCCCGGCTACGAGATGATCCCCTACCACCTGACGCCCTCCGGCGGCAGCACCAGCGAGGAAGGCATCAGCCAGTGGACGCTGTCCGATCGCGTCACGCCGGGCATCTACAGCCTGGACGACTACGATTTCCGCAAGCCGAACGCCTGGCTGTTCCAGGCGCGGCAGAACCCGGTATCGCCGACGCCGGGGCAGATCGACGTTTACGACTGGCCGGGCCGATACACCGAGCATCAGCAGGGCGAGTTCTACGCCCGCGTGCGCCAGGAAGCCTGGCAAGCCGAGCATCAGCAGATTCGGGGCACCGCCACCGCGTTGGGCATCGCCCCCGGCAGCACTTTCACGCTGTATAACGCCCCGCACGCCGACGACAACCGCGAATATCTGACGCTGCAGGCCAACTATCACCTGAAAGAGAACCGCTACGCCAGCGGCGACGATCAGAGCAGCGAACACCGTATCGACTTCATCGTGCTGCCGGCAGACGTGCCCTGGCACCCGCCGCAGCAGGCCAGCTGGCCGAAAACCCACGGGCCGCAGACCGCCCGAGTCGTCGGCCCGGCCGGCGAATCGATCTGGACCGACAAATACGGCCGCATCAAGGTGAAGTTCCACTGGGACCGCTTCGGGCCGAAGGACGACGGCAGCTCCTGCTGGGTGCGCGTTTCCAGCGCCTGGGCCGGCCAGGGTTACGGCGGCGTGCAGATCCCGCGCGTCAACGACGAAGTGGTGGTGGACTTTATCAACGGCGATCCGGATCGGCCGATCGTCACCGGACGCGTCTATAACGAAGCCAGCATGCCGCCCTGGGCGCTGCCGGCCGCCGCTACCCAAATGGGCTTTATGAGCCGCACCAAGGACGGCACCGCCGACAACGCCAACGCCCTGCGCTTCGAAGACAAGGCCGGTGCCGAACAGGTGTGGATCCAGGCGGAACGCAACATGGACACCCAGGTCAAAAACGACGAGAGCCACACCATCGCTAACGATCACACCCACCTGGTAGGCGGCAACCAGATCAATCGGGTGGTGCTCAACCAGGCCAGCGGGGTCAAAGGCGACGCCTCCACGCTGACCGGCAAGACCCGCAGCGACGCCGCGGTCAACGCCTTTACCCTCGGTTCAGGCGAATCGCTGCGGCTGGAATGCGGCGAAAGCGTGATCGAGCTGCTGGCGAACGGCCAAATCAATATCACCGGCACCAGTTTCAATATCACGGTGAAAGAGGACGGGGAGATCAATACCGGCGGCCAGCTGGATCTTAACCAGCCCGGCGGCGCCGCGCGCACCGCCGCACCGGGCGGCGGCCATCAGGCGGCGATCCAGAGCGCCGTCGATCAGCTGTTCCCGGGAGGGAAATAGACCTAAGAATAGAATCGTTCCGAACGGCACGCAAAACGCACCTAAGGGCGTTTTGCGTAGCTCACGCCTTCCTCACCACTTCTTCACCGTCTGGTAAATCTCGAGGTCGAAATAGCCGTCGGCCTCGCAGTCGTTGAGATAGTGTTCATAGCTCGCCCCCTCAACCGGCTGATGGCCGCTGGCCGGCAGCAGCTTCTGATAGAACTCGCCCCACACCCGCTCGAAGTCGCCATCGCTGATGCGTACGCGGTAGACCGCATACTGCCCGGCGGGCAGCGTCTGTACCGCAACGCCCTCGCTACCCGCCGGCAGCGCGAAATCGTCCGCCACGGTCATCACCACGTCGGCGCGCAGCTTTTCCGGCGCCACTTCCGCCGGGTCGTCCCAATACAACACCAGCCATTTGCCGAACGGCACGCCGTGGTGCCGCCGCCAATCCAGCAGTTGCTGCGAGCCCTGCGGGATGGTCTGGGGATACGGCCCCACTACCCTCACCCCCACCACTTTTTCCGCCGCTTTATCGATAATCCTCACGCTCATCGCCCTTGCCTCCTCTCGTTATCTCAGGCGCCGATTTCGGTGCGCACGTCCAGCAGCTCAGGGAAGAAGGTCAGATCCAACGCCTTTTTCAGGAAGCTGACGCCGCTGGAACCGCCGGTGCCCGACTTAAAGCCGATGATCCGCTCCACCGTTTTCATATGGCGGAAACGCCACAAATGGAAGCTCTCTTCGATATCCACCAGCTTTTCCGCCATTTCATAGGCTTCCCAGTAGGTCTGCGGGTTGTCATAGATCACTTTGAACGCCGGCAGCAGATCCGGATTGCGCTGGTAAGGCTGTGTCCAGTCGCGCTCGAGGCACTCCTGCGGGATTGGCAGGCCGTGGCGCGCCAGGTAGAGCAAGTATTCGTCGTACAGGCTCGGCGCTTCCAGGATCGCTTTCAGCGCAGCGTGCTTTTCCGCGTCGTTGCTGAACACCGCCAACATGGCCGCATTCTTGTTGCCGAGCAGGAACTCGATCGACCGGTACTGGTGCGACTGGAAACCCGACGAGCTGCCCAGCACATCGCGGAACTCGACGTATTCCGACGGCGTCAGCGTTTCCAGCACCGCCCACTGTTCGAACAGCAGCCGCTGGATCTGTTTGACGCGCGCGAGGATTTTGAAGCAGTGGCTGAGTTTGTCCTGCTGCACCAGCCGCACCGCCGCCCGCAGCTCGTGCAGCATCAGCTTCATCCACAGCTCGGAGGTTTGGTGCTGTATCACGAACAGCATTTCGTCATGATGCGGCGGGTTGGAGAGCGGATGCTGGCAGTCCAGCAGTTGATCCAGGCACAGGTAGTCGCCATAGCTCATGCGTTTGGAAAAATCGGTGACAATCGCGCTTTCTAATTCCCGTTTGTTCATCTGTGATCTCCGTTGCGCCCAGCGCCCCATCGGCCTGGAACGTGCCGCAAAGAGAAAACAATAGTACAGAACCCGCCGCCCGGAAGGGCGATAAACGAGAGATGCTTCGCAGATCTCACTCATCTGCGTTAACACAGTGCCCCCACCCCCGTTGTTGTTTAGTAAACAACACGGCTGCCGCCTGACGACTCTCACAAATGCGCGATCCCATGCACGCGGCGCCCCGGTTGCAGCTTGCCTGCGGCCGGCTTCCCTTATAGATTGCAGGCTAACGGCAGGCAGCAAGGTAGCGGCAAATGGCAAATATTCGTGATGTGGCGCGGTTGGCCGGCGTGTCCATCAGCAGCGTGTCGAACCTGCTGAATAATCGCAGTCACCAGATGAGCGCGCAGACCCGTGAGCGCATCGAACGAGCGATGGCGACCCTGGGCTACCGGCCGGCTCAATCGGCGACGGCACCCACGCCGCAGGCGAAAATCATCGGCCTGCTGCTGCCGTCGATCGTTAACCCGAGCTTTTCGGCGCTGGCGCATGCGGTCGACGGCGCGGCGCGGGCTCACCGTTACCGGGTCTTGCTCGGCAACGCCTACCGCCAGGAGCAGGAGGAGGCCGCGTTTATCGACGATATGTTCCTGCATGGCGTGCGCGGCATCATCGTGGCGGCGAGCGACATTCGCCAGACCCATTTTGTTCGGGCCGCCGAGCGAGGCATGAAGATTGTCAGCTACGACAGCCCCTTTGCCGAGCAGATGGCCACCGATAGCCGGCTGTTCGACAGCGTGTCGATGGACAATATCGCCGCCGGGCGCCTGGCCGCGCAGCACCTGCTCGAACGCGGCTGCCGGCACATCGTGTTCGCCACCGAAGCGACGCTGACCGTGGGGCGCAGCCACAAGATCGACGGTTTTCTGAGCGCCCTGGGGCACAGCCTGAGCGAACGCCAACGGGTGATCGAAGGCAAGGCCACCAGCGCCTACGGCGACACGGAAATGTTCGAATTGGGGCTGACGCTGGCGCCGCGCGTTCTCGCGTTGGCGCCACGCCCGGACGGCATCGTGGCGATTAACGATGCGTTGGGCATCGGGCTGATGGTGGGCCTGCGCGCCACCGGCGTCCAGGTGCCCGCAGACATCTCGGTGATCGGCATCGACAATATCGCGCTGGCCGGCCTGGCCGAACCGGGGCTGACGTCCGTCCGGCCGCCGCTGGCGGAGATGGCGCAGCTGATGGTCGAACGCCTGATCGGCCGCATCAACAATGATTCGCAACCGCCCGGCGAGTTTCTCTTCCCGCCGACGGTCATCAGCCGGCGCTCCGTCAAAACCGCCGGTTAATACGGTAAAAACGGCTTACCCAGACGATGCGCAGCCGGCATCGTCCGGATCGGCGCAGCCAAAATCAGAGAAATAGAATCGTCGCAATAAATAAACGGCGCGACGCTTTATGCACGCAACGTCGTTATTCAGCACTCCGCTCATGACTTTGGGCCGGGCCGCTATTATTCCGATTAACCACATGGGGAAAAACCATGATGAAAAAAACAATGCCAAAGGATATTGAACGCAGCGCCATCAGGAAATTGACGCTGCATATTGTCCCCCTCATGATCTTGTTGTATTTCCTGGCCTTTCTCGACCGCAACAATATGGCCTACGCCGCCAAAGCGTTGGAAGATAATCTGGGATTGACCGCCTCGGCCTTCGGCTTCGCCTCCGGAATTTTCTTTATCGGCTATTTTCTGTTTGAAATACCCAGCAACGCCGGCACCATAAAATTCGGCCCGCGCATCTGGTTCGCCAGAATATTAATTTCCTGGGGCATCTTCGCGACCCTGCTCGGTTTTGTGCGCACGCCGATGGAGCTGTATATCTGCCGTTTTATGCTGGGCGTGTGCGAAGCCGGTTTCTTTCCCTCGGTGGTGTATTACTTCACGGTGTTCTTCCCGGAAAAGTACCGCACCAAAATTCTCGGCATGTTCATCATCGTCCAGCCGCTGTCCAACGCCGTCGGCTCGCCGATTTCCGGCTTTATTCTCAATATTCAGCACGATTGGTTCGGGTTCGCCCCCTGGCAACTGCTGTTCATTCTCGAAGGGCTGCCGCCGATCGTCATCGGCCTGCTGATTCCGTTCCTGATCAAGAATTCGCCCAAAGACGTCGGCTATCTGAACGTAGAGGAAAAAGCCTGGCTGATGAGCAACGCCGGCCGTTCCAAATCCGGCTCCAAAATCACGCTGGGCGACTTCCTGAAAGGAATTAAAAACAAAAAATACCTGCTCTACGCGCTGCTCAACTTCGGCATGGTGTGCGGCATTTATGGCTTCGGCACCTGGCTGCCGTCCATCATCGGCGCCATTTCCGGCGGCGATATCTTCCGCGTCAGCCTGCTGGCGCTCATTCCCTACGGCCTGGCCGCGCTGCTGGTCTATCCGTGGAGCCTGTGGGCCAGCAAAACCAAAAAACTCGGCGTATTCGCCGGCCTCAGCATGGTGATCGCCGCCATCGGCCTGATGGGCGCGGTGACATTTTTTAAATACGACCCGTTCGTCGCGCTGTCGTTCCTGTGCATCGCCGCCATCGGCATCTACACCGCCGTGCCGCCGTTTTTATCCATGCCCGCCAACATTTCCACCGGCGCGGCGGCGGCGGCCGGGCTGGCGGTGGTCAGCTGCATCGGCAATATCGGCGGCTTCGTCGCCCCCTATGCGGTGGGCGTGCTGAACGATCTGACCGGCAGCAGCGCGCCGGGGCTGTTTTTCCTGGCCTCGTGCCTGCTGGCGACCGGTTTGACCTGCATTTTCTACTGCGCCAAACAGCGTGAAGGCGTCATCAATTCTTAACGAACCAATAAGGAGTCAATCATGGGCGATCTTGCGGGCAAAAAGGTCTTTATCACCGGGGCGGAACAGGGCATCGGCCGCGCCACCGCGGAGCGGCTTATCAAGGCCGGTTGCGACATCTATTTTCATTACCACAGCGACGAAAGCGGCCCCAAGGCGCTGGTGGCGCTGGCCCATTCTCTCGGGCAAAAGGCCGCTTACGGCTATGCCGATCTCATCGACACCGACGAAACGCGGCGCTGCGTCTCGGCCGGCGCAGAATTTCTCGGCGGCATCGATATTCTGATCAATAACGTCGGCGGCATCGTCGGGCGCAAATGGCTGGGCGAGATCGACCGCGCCTTTTGGCAAACCGTGATCGACGTGAACATGACCACCATGCTGAACGTGACCCAGAGCGCGCTGCCGCATCTGAAAGCGGCGCCTGACGGCGCCAGCATCGTCAACCTGGCCTCGCTGGCCGGCCGCACCGGCGGGCACTCGGGCTCGCTGGCCTATTCCGCCACCAAAGGTGCGGTGCTCACCTGGACGCGCTCGCTGGCGGCGGAGCTGGGCGAGTACGGCATCCGGGTGAATGCGGTGGCGCCCGGCCTGATCCTCGGCACCCGTTTCCACAATCGCCACACCACCCAGGCATCGGCGGAGGAAACCGTTCGCGCCATCCCACTGGGCCGCGCAGGCACGCCGGACGACGTAGCGCGCGCCATCGCCTTTCTGGCGGCGGAGTTCGACGGCTTCATCTCCGGCGCCACCCTCGACATCAACGGCGGCATCTACCGCATGTAATTCAGCTGCGGGCGGCGCGGCTGCCGCCCCCTATTCAGGTATCGCTTTATGATCAAATCCGCCATCACCCACCCGCCGCTGCTCGCCGCGCTGGCGCAATGCGGGCATAAAACCCAGGTGCTGATCGCCGACGGCAACTACGCCTGCGTGACCCACGCGCCGAAAGACGCCACCGTGGTCTATCTGAACCTGGCGCCCGGCACCCTCGCCGCCCCGCCGATCCTGGAAAAACTGCTGGCCTGCATCAACGTGGAAAGCGCTGCGCTGATGGCCTGCCCGCCGGACTTCACCAACACCATCGAAGCCGAATACCGGCAGCTGCTACCGGCTCATTGCCCGGTCGAACACCTGCCGCGCGAGGCGTTTTACGCCGCGGTCAAATCGGATCGAACGCTGCTGGTGATCGCCTCCGGCGAACAGCGCCGTTTCGCCAATCTGCTGCTGACAGTGGCGCCGGTGGTGTGAAAGAGGTAGAGGGTGTGAGGGGTAAAATGAGGGGGCCAGCCCCCTCATGCCGTTACAGGTCAGCGACCCACTTCTCCAGCTCCCCCGCACGTTCCGCATCGATATAGCTGGTGGCCCAGCCAAACAGGTAAGCGAAGGCGAAAATGCCCACCGTCGACGACACCAGCGTCGGCGCGAAAAACGCGGCGATAGCGGAAAGCGTATACCCTGCGCCGATCGACAACCCGAGCGCTTCGAGCTGGTTGCGGAACGCTTTCCAGTTGCCGGTTGAGAAACCTTCAATCGCGGCGTTTACCAGATCCGCGCCTTTGATCGCCCAATCCACCCCGGTGAAGACCTTGCCCAATACCCGCGCATTGCGGGCATACTGTTCCGCATCGATCATTTTCAGCCAGGTGACAATCGCCGCTTTGTCCTGCGCCTTGAGTTTTTTGTTCAGGCCCTTCGTCAATTGCTCGTAGGTTTTCTCCGCATCTTGCACGTTGCGGATATATTTTCCTTGTATTCCCGCCTCCAAATCCTTGGCGAGTTTGGCGTATTTCGCGCCTATCTTTTCCGCGATATCTTTATTGATACCTGCGGCCAGGCTGACGCCATCCTTGATGGCTTTTAATTCCGCATTTTGATATTCGACGAATTCCTTAACGATCGTTTTTACCGAGCCGGGCGATTTTACCGGTTTGCCGTTGGCATATTTCACCTCCATGGCATTCAGGTTATCCCCTCTCACCACGGCGATAAACGCGGGCCGGTTCTTATTGGCCTTATAGTAGAGGTTGTAGGTCGCCACTCCGTCTTGCTTTTCCACCTTCAAATGATGAAAACCGTAGTAACTCCCGGTCGTGCGGGTCGTCGAGAATTCGCCGGTTTTGCCGTTGCCATGCCAGCCGCTGACGGGCCGATCGCGATGCGAGTCTGTCACGAAACTGCCTAACGAAGAGGCGCCGATCTGCCCGGCATTCAGGCCATTGTTGCCGCCTTTGCCAGGAGTTGAGGGCTTGCGCGCATGGCCGGTTTCGATATCCCCGATCGCCACTGTCACCCCCTTGGCGTTGACCCCCATCACCAGCCCCCCCAGGCCAATGTGCTTCGCCTGCTCGGCCGTCAAACCGGTGGCGGAAAGGCTCAGCGTGCCGGATGGGCTGACGCTTTCAATATGCAATTTCGCATCCGGGTTAATTCTGCGCGCCGCCTTAATCACCGCCTCCAGCTTCATGCGCAGCGCCGGATCGTTTTGGATCGCCGCTATCTGTTGCTGTTCCGGGCTGTTGCCAACGCCGGCGCCGCCGCGATCGCGATCGCCGGAATGGCCTTTATCGCCGCCCCCTGGCTCAGGGCCCGTACCGCGTTCAGAACTCCAGTTAGTCCCATCTCCTTTACCGCCATAATTAAATCCAGGCATATGCTTTCATCCTTATTTCGTTTTATTTTTAAGATGCCGATATTCTCGTTTAACGCGGATTGACACGCGCATTATCCCTATCGGCAAACCGTTTTTAGCTGCCCGTCATTTATAAAAAACTGCAGAAATAAGGACAACGGATGGCGGCTGTCTGGTCGGTGAAACAAATAGGATCGCGTCTGCAGAACCTGAATATATCGCCGCGGGACACACCTGGATGGCTGCGACCTGTTCAGAAGTCATTGGCACATACCATGAATTGCAATTACAATCATCGCACTTGCAACTTAAAGAGAATGCTCCGCATGTCGCCTCAACGTATAACACTGCCCGCCGCCTCGGCCAGAACCCAAACCCTGGCCGAAGCCTGTATCCGCAAGATGACCTCCGCCAGCCAAAAAGCCGGCGCTTCGCGCCCTTCTGCCAGCGCCTGGACGGCGCAAACTCTGGGCGAACTCAACGCCAGCGGCGACATCTGGCTTATCGACGGCAGAAGGCGCGCCGAGCCGCCGATTTCCCGCTACGCCACCGCCTGGCCGCTCTGGTTTGGCCATCAATCAGAGCGTTATGAGAAGCCGCTGTTTTACTTCGTCAACACGCCCTCGGTGGACATGCTCCGCGGGCTTGAGCCGGAAACCAATCGCAAGGGGATTTTCATCAGCGATGCAGATACCGGCAGTGCCGATTTGCCGAAAGGCGTTCAGGCCTGGTTCCCGCTTCAGCTCACGGCCATGCCGGGCTGGTTGCCTTTCGATCCGGCCAATGCCAGAGAAACCGGCGCGATACTCCATCACGCCCTGCGCGCGCTCTATCTGGAGGGAACGAGAAAGATGGTGTATCTCGCGACCAACGCAGACAATGGCCCCCTCTCTTCAGGGGAGCCGTTTGTCGCAGAACAGGCGTTCAGGGGAATGTATCGCGTCGCCACCGCGGCAGACTCACCGTTGCAGGTTCGTCTGTGCGGCGCCGGCCGTGCGCTCGCCCGCGTTCAGCAGGCGGCCGAGGTATTGAAAAACTGGGGGATTGCGTCTGAAATCTGGAGCTGCCCCAGCTACACGCGGTTGGCGCAGGACGCCGAACTCGCCGACATGCAGCGCCAGGACAGCGGCGGCAAATGCCATCTGAAAACGTGCCTGGGTGCCGGGAATGCCCCCGTCGTCGCCGTCACCGACTACTCGCACCTGATTGCCAATCAGCTCAAGCGATTCATTCCCGCCCGCTTTGCCGCGGTGGGCTCAGATTCACGGGTGCGCGGCGAAATCCACTACCCGCAGGCGGAATGGATTGCGCTCTGCGCCCTCAAACTGCTGGCCGACGAGCAGAAAATCCCTTCGGCGCTGATCGCCGATGCGCTGCGCGTTCTGCACATCACACCCGCTGCCTGATCACTCTCTGGCCAGCTGCATCGCGTTGTCCAACGCGTCGGAGAAGCGTGCGATCTCTTCTTCGCTGAACTGGTTGAGAAAATGGGTGTTGACCACCGTGCGGTAGATCTCCCACATCTTTTTCCGCAGGGCCTTGCCTTCCTCGGTGATAGTCGCGAAGGAGGCCCGGCGATCGTCATCCGATCGAAAACGCGTGACCAGCCGCTCTTTTTCCAGGCGATCCATCAGGCGGGTCAGGTTGTAACGCTCAATCACCAACACGTCCGCCAGCTCATGCATGCGGCGTGTGCCGTTTTCCCCGCTTTCCAATCCCCATAACACGTCATACCAGGCGTAAACCGGCAGCCCCGCCTCCGACAACTTCGCCTCTATCTTTCTGATCATCGCCCGATGCGCGCGCACAAAGGAGAACCACAGGTCGGGTTGTTTATCTGTCATGTCATTTTTCTCGTCAAAAGCGGTGAGTTGCAATTGCAATTGTAAAGGGATAGAGTGGCTTTCGCCATTGTTGCATTTGCAACTCTTGCACTTGCAATTCAATAAACCCCTGTATCGCTCAGCGCCTTATCAGGTAAGTACATTTGGAGCTTTTATGAACCAACCCGTGGTTAAAGCAGATCTTGACCCGCAAGAGACGGCTGAATGGCTTGAGGCATTTGAAGGCGTCACCGATATCGATGGCCGTGAGCGCGCGCATTTTTTACTGGAGAAAATGGCCGAAGCCGATCAGCGAAAACACGGCGATTTCTTCAGCCTGGTCACCACGCCCTACGTGAACACCATTCCGGCTTATAAGCAGCCGACGTATCCCGGCGATCTGGCCGCTGAAGCGCGCATCAATGCATTTATTCGCTGGAACGCCATGGCGATGGTGCTGCGCGCCGGCAAACATTCCAACGTTGGCGGGCATATCGCCACCTACCAGTCGGCCGCAGTGCTTTACGATGTGGGATTCATGCACTTCTTCCGTGGGCGCACCGATGATTTCGCCGGCGACATGGTGTATATCCAGGGCCACTCCGCCCCCGGTATTTATGGCCGTGCCTATCTCGAAGGCCGCATCGACGAGGAGCTGCTCGACAACTTTCGTCGCGAATCCGCGCACCGTGGCCTCTCCTCCTACCCGCACCCGCGGCTGATGCCGGATTTCTGGCAATATCCCACCGTTTCGATGGGGCTGGGGCCGCTGACCGCCGCCTACCAGGCGCGCTACATGCGTTATCTGGAATACCGCGAGCTGAAACCTCACCAGGGAAGAAAGGTGTGGGCGTTCCTCGGCGACGGCGAGATGGATCAACCGGAATCGCTGGCGGCGATTGCGCTGGGCGGACGAGAAAAACTCGATAACCTGATCTTCGTCGTGAACTGTAACCTGCAGCGGCTGGATGGCCCCGTGCGCGGCAACGGCAAGATCATTCAGGAACTGGAGGGCACCTTCAAAGCCGCCGGCTGGCAGGTAATCAAGGTGATCTGGGGCAGCGGCTGGGACAAACTGCTGCAAAAAGACCGCTCCGGACTGCTGATGCAGC
Organism: Serratia sp. YC16; assembly: GCF_009707615.1. Taxonomy (NCBI): domain Bacteria; kingdom Pseudomonadati; phylum Pseudomonadota; class Gammaproteobacteria; order Enterobacterales; family Yersiniaceae; genus Serratia; species Serratia sp. YC16. The sequence goes on from NZ_WLYN01000001.1 coordinate 970,709, forward strand.
GGATGATGGAGTGCGTCGACGGCGATTACCAGACCTTCAAATCGCAAAGCGGCGCCTATGTGCGGGAGCATTTCTTCGGCAAGTACCCGGAATTGCTCGAGCTGGTCGCCGACCTGAGCGACGATGAGATCTGGGCGCTGCACCGTGGCGGCCACGATCCGCAAAAGGTGTACGCCGCCTACCATCAGGCGGTGCATACCACGGGCAGACCGACGGTGGTGCTGGCCAAAACCGTCAAAGGGTTTGGCATGGGGGAAGCCGGTGAAGGGCAGAACATCAACCACCAGCTGAAAAAAATGAGCCAGGATGCGGTGAAAGCCTTCCGCGACCGTTTAGGGCTGACAATCTCCGACGCCCAACTGGCAGAGATCCCTTACCTGAAGCCTGAACCCGACAGCGCGGCGGCGAAGTACATCACCGCGACGCGCACTGCGCTGGGCGGCTACATCCCTGCCCGCTTCGGCCAATCCGCTCCGCTGGCGATACCGGAACTATCGCGCTTCGACGGCCTGCTGAAGGGCAGCGGCGAACGCAACATGTCGACCACCATGGCTTTCGTCAATATCCTCGGCACGCTGCTCAAAGACGCCAACATCGGCAAACTGATTGTGCCCATCGTGCCGGACGAATCGCGCACGTTCGGCATGGAAGGCCTGTTCCGCCAGATTGGCATCCATTCCTGGCTCGGCCAGCTGTATACCCCGCAAGACGCCGGGCAGCTCAGCTACTACAAAGAGGCCAAAGACGGCCAGATTTTGCAGGAAGGCATCAACGAATCCGGCGCGATATCGACCTGGATCGCCGCCGGCACCGCCTACAGCAACCACGATGTCGCGACAATCCCGTTCTATATCTTTTACTCCATGTTCGGGCTGCAGCGGGTGGGCGATCTCGCCTGGGCAGCGGCAGACGCGCGCACCAAGGGCTTCCTGCTCGGCGCCACCTCCGGCAGAACCACCCTGATGGGCGAAGGCTTGCAGCATGACGACGGCCACAGCCACGTGCTGTCTTCCGTCATTCCCAGCTGCGTCTCCTACGATCCGACCTATGCCTATGAACTCGCAGCGATCGTTCAGAGCGGCATGCGCAGGATGTTCGTTGAACAAGAGGATATTTACTACTACATCACCTTGCTCAACGAAGGATACCCGCAGCCGCCGATGCCGGCGGGCGTGGAGGACGGGATTATCCAGGGCGCCTATTTGCTCAAACAGAACGAAACGGCAAACCAAGAGAGCCCGCGCGCTCAGCTGGTCGCCAGCGGCGCCATCATGCGCGAGGCGCTGGCGGCGGCGGCGCTGTTGGCCGAGGACTTTGGCGTCGCCAGCGATATCTGGAGTGCCACCAGCCTGAGCGAACTGCGCCGTAACGGCATGGCGGCCGAACGCTGGAACCTGCTGCACCCGGAAGACCCGCCGAAAGTCCCTTATATACAGAGTCTGCTGGCGGCGCATCCTGGCCCGGTGGTGGTGGCGACGGACTATATGAAGATCGTCGGCGATCAGATCAAACCGTTCTTGCCGGACCGCGCCTTTATCACCTTGGGCACCGATGGCTTTGGCCGCTCGGACACCCGCGAGGCGCTACGTGAGTTCTTCGAGGTCAACCGCCATTTCATCGCGCTCGCCGCGTTGAAACTGCTGGCTGACGAAGGCCGTATCGCCCGCAGCGAGGTCAACCGCGCCATGGTGCTGTATGGCATCGCCCCCGATAAGCCGGATCCGGCAGCGGTGAAGTAACGCATAGCCTACTCACGCCGCCGGCTGTCACCCGCGGCGTTTTTCCGCCTTCGGCTCGGCATCACGCGGCTCCCGCTCCCCCAACCGCACCAGCGGGATATCCGCCAGCCGGGTGGTGTAAGCCGGCGACAGCATTTCGCGCTTCATTTGCCACGGCTTGACGATCCCCTGCCCGGCGAACCACACACGCCCGCGCCCCTCCTGATTCAGACGATCGATGGTCGCCATCAGCTGACTGCCGTTGCGGCGCGGCGGACAGTCGTCGAACAGGTCGATCTGCGCCATGGCGGCGGCGCTGAAATCCCCCAGCACCACGCCGCCCTTCAAGTAGCGTCGCCCTTCCAGCCAGATGCTCTCCAGCGCACGCACCGCCATGGCGATAATGTCACGGCTGTCGTTGCTCGGCGTTTGCAGCCGGGCGGTGCCCATATTGCTGTAATACCCTTCGCCCGCCGAATGCGGGCTGGTTTTGATAAACACCGACACATTGCGACAGTAGCGCTTTTCCTGCCGCAGCTTCTCGGCGGCGCGTTCGGCGTAGCTGCAGATCGCCTCGCGCATGTGCGGGTAATGCGTCAGGCGCTGGCCGAACGAACGGGAACAGATGATCTGCTCTTTGGCCGCCGCTTCATCCTCCCATTGCAGGCATGACTCGCCGCGCAGCTCTCGTATCGTGCGCTCCAGCACCACGCTGAAGGTTTTACGCGCCAGCCGGGTATCGCAGTCCGCCAGCTGCAGCGCGGTGTGAATGCCCATCGCCTGCAGCTGACGGGTCAGGCGGCGGCCCACGCCCCACACCTCCTCCACCGGGATTAACGCCAGCAGCTTGCGCTGGCGCGCCGGATCGGACAAGTCCACCACGCCGCCGGTCCCCCGCCATTTCTTGGAGGCAAAGTTAGCCAACTTGGCCAGCGTTTTACTCGGTGCAATGCCGACCCCGACCGTCAAATGCAGCTCGCGCCGGATGCGATCGCGCACCCGATGACCGAACGGTTCCAGCGCCTCGCAGTGCGCCACGCCGTCCAGCCGCAGAAAGGCTTCGTCCAGCGAATAAATCTCCACCGCCGGCGCCATCTCCTCCAGCGTGTCCATCACCCGGCGGGACATATCGGCGTACAGCGCGTAGTTGGAGGAGAACACCGCGACGTTACGGCGGCGCATCTCCTCTTTGATCTTGAAATAAGGCGCGCCCATCGGCACGCCCAGCGCCTTCGCCTCGGCGTTGCGGGCGATCACACAGCCGTCGTTGTTGGACAGTACGATCACCGGCCGCCCTTGCAGGTCGGGTCGGAAGATGGTTTCGCAGGAAGCGTAGAAGCTATTGACGTCTACCAGGGCGAACATGGCTACAGTGCCGCGTAGACGATAAAGGTCACCACGCCGAAGATCTCCAGCTGCGCTTCGTCGTCGAACACGATAGGCGCGTAGGCGGGATTCATCGGCAACAGCCGCACGTCGGGCCGGCGCTGCAGTTTTTTGACGGTGAATTCGCCGTCCACCGCGGCGATCACGATATTGCCGTGCTCTGGCGTCAGGGCGCTGTCGACGATCAGCAGATCGCCATCCCGAATATTGCCGTCGATCATCGATTCGCCGCTGGCGCGCACGAAATAGGTGGCGTTAGGATGGCGCACCAGCAGCTCGCCGATATCCAGCCGGCTCTCGACATAGTCCTGCGCCGGTGAAGGGAAGCCGCAGGCCACACGATCGGCAAACAGCGGTAACGTCAGGGGCTCACCTGGTGAAAAAGCATACAACCTTGAAGTGCTCAGCATATTCATAACCAAACTGTATATTTATACAGTAAAGCATAAACAAAACGCGAACGCGTGCAACCCCTAATCCCCCGGCGGATCGCACTTTGCCGTGTAATATAATAATTTTCTGAGTGATTTTTCCTGCAACTTTTGGCGTTCTTCACGTGTGTTTGCACACATGATACCCACCAAAACTGTGGATAATGCAGCACTCAGCCCGTTGGCGTATCGATGGGCAGGATGAGTGAGGGATTGTCNAACCCCCCTATCCCCCGTCAGAACACAGTTTGACGCGTAATATAATAATTTTCTGAGCGATTTTTTTTTACGCCTGCTAACGGTTTCACTCTGCCTTGCACACACGTTATCCACTAAAACTGTGGATAACATGCTGAGCTGCAGTGGCGTCTTCAGAACATGCGCCATCGCCTCACCGCTCCGCCGCGGCCAGGCAAAAACGATGCACCGCTTCAACCATCTGATCGAGGCCCGGCTGCTCGAGGGGATAATGCCCGGCGTTCTCGAGCATCACGGTGGTCACCGGCACCCGCCGAATGCGCCGCAGAAACAGTTCACTCAGGTGCAACGGCGTCCAGCGATCCTGCGCCGGTTGCGTCAACAGAACCGGGCAAACGTCGAACGCTTCCGGTTCAATGGCGGGTGCATACTCCGCGTACGAGGCCAAAAACCGCATCGTCACCCAGGCTCCCGCCGAGGTGTTGTCCGCCAGGCACGCCTTGAGCGCCGCCTTGTCATTGACCAGCGCATGCATCTTGCTCGCCAGCGCCATCGGCATCGCCATACCCGCCAGCGGCGTGGCGGCCATCAGTCGCGCCAACGGAATGCCCAGGCGGCTCATCAACAGATTCAATGCCGTCTCGTCGCGCACCTGCTGTTCACGCTGATCGAGAAACGTCATGCCGACAATGCCTTTCACCTGCCGGTTCAACGCCGCCACGTGGTAAGTCTCCATCCCGCCGGCGCTCAGGCCGTACAGCACAATCGGCCGCGCATCCTTCGCCCGTTCCGCGTCGATCAGATCGCTGCCGATCTGCACCCAGTCGTCGTAACGCACGCGCCGCCGTTGGCCGCCCATCTGCGTCATTCCGTACCCCGGCATGTCGACGGCGATCGTCTCTATCCCCCGGCGCGCCAGCGGCGCTCCCAGGATGGTCGACATCTGTCGGCCGTTGGTGCCGACCCCATGAAACAGGATCACTTTCACCGGCGCCTCCGGGCGGCGATAGCAGTCCAGATGAATACGGTGCTGCCGCCAGGGCCACCACACCTCGGTCGGTTCTTCCCCCGGCCGCAGCCGAAAATTTTCCGGCAGGAATCGTTGAATCTCCTGCCAGTGAGATTGATTGGCGTAATTCTCCATACGAAACCTCTGGTGTTATGGCGCTTGGTTGACGGGTTCAATTTCAGTATAATCCAACAAATGTCGGATCATTAAAATACAACTTATGTCGGAAAAAGCGATGCCGCAAGCAAAAAAAAATGTGCGCGTGCCGGTTCAGGAACGCGCGGCGGCGCGCATGGCCAAAGTGCTGAGCGCCGCCGAACAGATGGTCGCCACCCTCGGGCCGGAAAAAACCTCCATTCCCGCTCTGGCGGAAGCGGCCGATGTGCCGCGCGCCGCGATCTACCCGTTCTTCCCGGACAAGTACGCGCTGTTTTCACATTTGGCGCAGACGCATATGGCGCAACTGGCGCAGGCGCTGCGTGAAGCGGAGCTCGAGAGCGCCGGCACTCTGCACGATTGGGTGAATGCCGCCGTGGCGGCCACCGCCCGCTACTACAACGCGCATCCGGCGGCGAGCGTCCTGCTGCTGAGCGGCGCGTTCACTGAACCGGAGCAAGAGGCGCACGCCGCCAAGAACCTGACGATCGGCGAGATGTTCCGTGCCAAAGTGCGCGAGCTGCCCGAACTTGATGCGCTGCCGTCAGATCCCGACGTCGTCTTGATCGCCATAGAATTGGCGTTCGCCTGCATGAAATACGGCTATGCGCGGGAAGGCACCGTTTCGCCGGCCATTTGCCGCGAGGCGACGCGGGCGGTCACGAGCTATCTCGGGCAGTGGCGCGCCGCGCCGTAAGGCGGTGGCAAAGACGCCCCGTTTCGCCCTGTTCAAGCACGCCATCTATGATAAAATCGGCTATCACTCATCAGACTCTATCTGACGCCGGCGCTGTATCCGCCGGCGCCGCGAAACCATCATGAACAAGCATTTGATTCTCGACGAACCCGGCGATGCCGACTCGGCCTGCCTGTCGCGCCACGCAGTCTGGCAGCGCAACGATCTGGCTCAGGCGCAACAAGACTGGCTGGCGGAAGAAGTGCCGGTCGCCCTGGTGTACAACGGCATTTCCCACGTAGTGATGATGGCGACGCCGAAAGACCTGGCGGCCTTCGCCATCGGTTTTTCGCTGTCCGAAGGCATCATCGCCTCCCCCGACGATATCTACGACATTCGTCAACAGTCGGCCTGCAACGGCATCGAAGTGCATGTGGAGCTCTCGAGCCGCCGCTTTATGCAGCTGAAAGAGAAGCGCCGCAGCCTGGCCGGCCGCACCGGCTGCGGCGTCTGCGGGGTGGAACAGCTGCAGGAGGTCGCTCAACCCATCGCGCCGCTGCCCTTCACGCAACGCTTCGATTTGGCTCTGCTCGACCGGGCGTTGGCGCAGCTGCAAGGGGTGCAAACGGTAGGGAAACTGACCGGCTGCACCCATGCGGCGGCCTGGATCCAACCGGACGGCGCGCTCAGCGGCGGATGCGAAGACGTCGGCCGCCACGTGGCGCTCGACAAGCTGCTGGGCTACCGCAGCCAACAGGCATGGTGGCAAGGCGCAGCGCTGGTCTCGAGCCGCGCCAGCTATGAAATGGTGCAAAAATCCGCCATGTGCGGCGTCGAGATCCTGTTCGCCGTTTCCGCCGCCACCCGCCTGGCGGTGGAGGTGGCCGAACGCAGCAACCTGACGCTGGTGGGGTTCAGCAAGCCGGGACGCGCCACCGTCTATACGCATCCGCAGCGGCTCTGGCAATCGACGACGACGGCATAACGCCGCCGGATAAGAATCGACTATTCTCAATAGCAGGACACCAGGAAGCGCCAACGTCATGATAATTCGCCCGAACCAGAACTGGTTTTTTCGCCTGTTCGCCTGGCACGGTTCCGTGCTGTCAAAGATCACCTTTCGCCTGTCGCTGAACGTGCTGATGTCGATAGTGGCGGTGATCAGCTACCAATGGTACGAGCAGCTCGGCGTGCATTTAACCATCGCACCGTTCAGCCTACTGGGCATCGCCATCGCCATCTTTCTCGGCTTTCGCAATAACGCCGGCTATAGCCGCTTTGTCGAAGCGCGCAACCTGTGGGGTTCGCTGCTGATTACCGAGCGCTCCCTGCTGCGTCAGATCAAAAGCCTGCTGCCGGATGAACCGGCGGTGCAGCAAAAGGTCGCCAAGCTGCTGATCGCTTTCAGCTGGAGTCTGAAACATCAGCTGCGCGCCACCGATCCGACCGCCGATCTGTACCACAATCTCAACAGCAAGGAGCTGGCCGAAGTGATCGCCAGCCCGATGCCGACCAACCGCATTCTGCTGATGCTGGGTCAGGAGATCGGCAAACTGCGCCATCAGGGCCTGCTGAGCGACATCACCTTCGAGCTGCTCGACAACAAGCTGAGCGAGCTGTCCCACGCCCTCGGCGGCTGTGAACGGCTCGCGAGCACCCCGGTGCCGTTCGCCTATACGCTAATCCTGCAGCGCACCGTTTACCTGTTCTGCAGCCTGCTGCCTTTCGCCCTGGTAACCGACCTGCATTACATGACACCATTTGTTTCGGTGTTCATTTCCTATACCTTCTTATCCTGGGACTCACTGGCCGAAGAGCTGGAAGATCCGTTCGGCGTGTCGGCCAACCATCTGCCGTTAAACGCCATCTGTAATACCATCGAGCGCAACCTGCTGGAAATGAACGACCAAAGCCCGCTGCCGCCGCCGATGAAACCCGACGAGCACTTTAATTTGATCTGATCTCTTTCACCCGAACACACTGGAGCCGAATGCAATGAATGCAAATAACACTTCGCCGCAAGCCGTATTCACGCCGGTAACGCGCCATGCCATCTTCATCGTCGCCACCCTGTCGCCGGTTCCCGCCCAGCTGGCGGCGGTGCGCGCCTGGTGCGGCGATATCGCCGCCGTAGTGCGTTCGGTCGGCAAACGCGCGCCGGCGGGCAATCTCACCTGCGTCTGCGGCTTCGGCTCCGAAGCCTGGGATACGCTGTTCGGCGCGCCGCGCCCTCGCCAGCTGCACCCGTTCAGCCCGATCGGCAGCGGGGAGCGCGTCGCGGTCGCCACGCCCGGCGACATCCTGCTGCATATCCGCGCCGATGAAATGGATCTGTGTTTCGAACTGGCCTCTCAGCTGATCGGCAAGCTCGGCGACGCCGTAACGGTAATCGAGGAGGTGCACGGCTTCCGTTACTTCGATCAGCGCGCCATGATCGGCTTCGTCGACGGCACGGAAAACCCGGAGGGGCACGAGGCCTTCGACTACACGGTGATCGGCGACGAAGACGCGGCGTTCAGCGGCGGCAGCTATGTACTGGTGCAAAAATACCTGCATGACATGCAGGGCTGGAACTCGCTCAGCGTGGAGACGCAGGAGAAGATCATCGGCCGCCACAAACAATCCAACATCGAGCTGGATGAAGCGGTCAAACCGTCGTCGTCGCACAGTTCTCTGACCACCATCACTGACGAGCAAGGCAACGAGGTGAAGATCCTGCGCGACAACATGCCGTTCGGCCGCCCCGGCCTGCGCGAATTCGGCACCTACTTTATCGGCTACGCGCGCTCTCCGCAGCCGATCGAGCAGATGCTGGAAAACATGTTCATCGGCCGCCCGGCCGGCAACTACGATCGGCTGCTCGATTTCAGCCACGCGGTGACCGGCACTCTGTTCTTCGTGCCTTCCGCCCCGCTGTTGGAAGCGCTGGCCGACCGCAGCGGCGCCGAACTGCATTAATCCGCTCGCCCTACAGCAGCAGCGCCAGCTCCATCGCCGTGCGCTGCAGCTGCGGCAGCACTCGTTCGCGCAGCTCCGCCGCCGAGATCTGCGACGCATTGACGCCAACGTTCATCGCCGCCACAACCCCGCCTTTACGTGAATGCATCGGCACCGCAATGGAACGCAGGCCGATCTCCAGCTGTTGATCGTTGATGGCATACCCCTGCCTGCGTACCCTGGCCAACTGTTCCTGCAGCTGCTCCGCACTGGTGACGGTAAACTCGGTCAGCGGTTCGAAAGTGACCCGCGACAGATAATCCTCCAGTTCTCCCTCGTCCAGCGCGCTGAGCAACACCAGCCCCATCGACGTCGCATAAGCCGGCAGACGGCTGCCGCGCCCCAGATCGATAGTCATGATGCGTTTAACCGAGGCGCGGGCGATATACAAAATGTTATCGCCGTCCAGCGTCGCCACCGAGCAGGATTCATTAAGCAATTTGCTGAGATAGTCCAGCGAGTTTTGCGCCGCCTTCGCCAGCTCGGAGGAGGAAAGATAAGCGTGGCCAATAGTCAACACGCGCGGCAGCAAACGATAGTGGCGCCCATCGGGACAATGCACGAATCCCAGCGCTCTTAGGGTATACAAACAACGGCGCACCGCCGCGCGCGGAATGCCGGTTTGTTGACTGATCTCGGACACCGACATCTGCGAATATTGCGGCTTGAAGGCCTGCAACACCTCCAGCCCTCTGGCCAGCGAGGCCATAAAATTAGGGTCGCCCTTGTACTGGTCGTTGCTTAAATCACCGATCTCCTGCAGGCGACGCAGTTCTTCAGTGCCAAATTCAGGAACTTCACTCATTCAGGCCTCCCATTAGTATCTGCACTCAATTTACACGCTCAATACGGCAGTAAAGCCCTGCGTATCGCATCCGATGCCGATTTAGCTGCCTGCATCACAAAATGCAGACCTAAACCCTCAATGTATCGATAATCGCACAATGTTCTGATATTCGCACTTGATGATGTTTTTTTCATCCTCTAGGCTAATTTCAAACCCGCTATTTGTTGGCGCAACGTCCTAACCGAGCCTTGAGGAGAACTGATGATCGATAAAAGCATGGCGTCCGCAGACGCCGCCGTCGCAGATATTCCGGATGGCGCCACCCTTATGGTTGGGGGATTCGGCCCGGCCGGGCAACCCTACGCACTGTTGGATGCTCTGATCCGTCACCGGCCACGCGCGCTTACGCTGATCAGCAACAATGCCGGCAACGGCGATTTTGGTCTGGCGGCTCTGCTGAAGGCCGGCTGTGTGCGCAAAGTAGTGTGTTCTTTTCCGCGGCAGGCTGATTCTTGGGTGTTTGACGACCTCTACCGCCGTGGCGAGTTGGAGCTGGAGCTGGTTCCGCAAGGCAATCTGGCGGCGCGCATCCAGGCCGCCGGCGCCGGGCTCGGCGGTTTCTATACCCCAACCGGCTATGGCACCCAATTGGCGGAAGGGAAGGAAACCCGCGAGATCGACGGCCGCCGATATGTTTTCGAACTGCCGCTGAAGGCCGACTTCGCGCTGATCAAGGCAGAACAAGCCGACCGTTGGGGCAACCTCCGCTATGACAAAACCGGACGCAACTTCGGGCCGATTATGGCGATGGCCGCCAACTGCACCATCGTCGAAGTCAACCATATGGTGCCGTTGGGCGAACTGGATCCGGAGAACATCATCACGCCCGGCATCTTCGTACAACGCCTGGTGCCCTCTTCTCCCCGTGCAGCACGGCTTTCGGCTTAAGGAGCGCATCATGAGCAAACTGACCCATCAACAGCTGGCTGAGCGCATCGCGCGCGATATTCCCGAAGGCGCCTACGTCAATCTGGGCATCGGCATACCTACTCAGATCGCCAACTACCTGCCCGCCGATAAAGAGATCTTCCTGCACAGCGAAAACGGCATTCTCGGCATGGGCCCGGCGCCGACGCCGGGCGAAGAGGACCCGGAATTGATCAATGCCGGCAAACAACCGGTTACGCTGCTGAAAGGCGGCTGCTTTTTCCACCACGGCGACTCTTTCGCCATGATGCGCGGCGGCCATCTGGATATTTGCGTGCTGGGCGCCTATCAGGTCTCCGAACGCGGCGATTTGGCGAACTGGAGCACTGGCGCACCGGGGGCGATTCCGGCGGTCGGCGGCGCGATGGATCTGGCGATCGGCGCACGCCAGGTGTTTGTGATGACCGAACACCTGACCAAAACGGGTGAATGCAAAATCGTCCGCCAATGCAGCTATCCGTTGACCGGCGTCGGCTGCATCGACCGCATTTACAGCGATCTGGCGGTGATGGATGTCACCCACCAGGGACTGGTGGTGCGCGAAATATTTGCCGGCCTGACTCCGCAACAGCTGCAGGAGGTCACCCCGGTCGCACTGACTTTCACCCTTCAACACGGGGAACCGCGCCATGAATCCAGCTTATCTGTGTGACGCCGTCCGCACGCCCTTCGGTCGCCTCAACGGCAGCCTGGCCGGCATACGCGCTGACGATTTGGCCGCTCTGCCGCTGAAAGCCCTGCAGGCACGTCATCCGACGCTCGACTGGAACCAGGTGGATGACGTGCTGCTCGGCTGCGCCAATCAGGCGGGGGAAGACAACCGCAACGTCGCGCGCATGGCGCTTCTGCTCGCCGGTCTGCCGGTGCAGGTGCCCGGCTGCACCATCAATCGCCTGTGCGGCTCCAGCCTGGATGCGGTGGCGGCTGCGGCGCGCGCCATCAAAACCGGCGAGAGCGGGCTGATGATCGCCGGCGGCGTGGAAAGCATGTCGCGGGCGCCGTATGTGATGGGCAAGGCGGAAAGCGCCTTCAGCCGCGCGATGAAGATTGAAGATACCACCATGGGCTGGCGTTTTATCAACCCGCAAATGCAGGCGCTGTATGGCGTGGACACGATGCCACAGACCGCCGAAAACGTGGCGTCGCAATTCGACATCAGCCGTCGCGATCAGGACGCCTTCGCCCTGCGCAGCCAGCAACGCACCGCCACCGCGCAGGAAAGCGGCTTTTACAGCGACCAACTGATCGAGGTGCTTATCCCGCAGAAGAAGGGCGAGCCGTTGACCTTCAGCCAGGACGAACATCCGCGCGCCACCACCTTAGCCGCACTGGAAAAACTCAGGCCGGTGGTCGCCCCGCAGGGCAGCATCACGGCCGGCAACGCATCCGGCCTGAACGACGGTGCCTGTGCGCTGCTGCTGGCCGGGGAGCGCAGCATGGCGCGCCATGGCCTGCAGCCCATGGCGCGCATCGTGGCCAGCGCTGTCACCGGCATCGAACCGGCGATCATGGGATTTGCCCCGGCGGCGGCGGTGCGCAAAGTGTTGCATATTGCCGGCCTGACCCTCGAACAGATGGACGTGATCGAACTGAACGAAGCCTTCGCCGCGCAAGCGCTGGCGGTGACCCGCGAGCTGGGACTGCGCGACGATGCGCCGCAGGTGAACCCGAACGGCGGCGCGATTGCGCTCGGCCATCCTTTGGGCGCCTCCGGTGGCAGGCTGGTGATGAACGCCGCCTGGCAATTGAGGAAAACGCGCGGGCGCTACGGGCTGTGCACCATGTGCATCGGCGTCGGTCAGGGCATTGCGCTGATTATCGAACGGGTATGAGGTCAATCATGGATATTGAATATCGTCTCGACGGCCCGGCCGACGCACCGCTGCTGGTGCTGTCCAACTCGCTGGGCACCACTTTCGAGATGTGGCAACCGCAGTTGGCGGCGCTGACCGAACGCTTTCGCCTATTGCGTTACAACCAGCGCGGCCACGGAGCCACCCCGTTGGCGAAAGCGCCACTGCAACTGCAGCAGTTGGCTGAAGACGTCATCACCCTGCTCGACCATTTGGATGCGCCGAACGCCCATTTTTGCGGCATTTCGATGGGAGGATTGACCGGGCTCTGGCTCAGTCGTTATCACCCCGAGCGCATCGGCCGGCTGGTGGTCGCCAATACCGCCGCCCGCATCGGCGACGCCGAAGGCTGGCGACAACGCGCGCAGCAGGTACGGGAACACGGGTTGGCGCCGATCGCCGCCGCCTCCCCCGCGCGCTGGTTCTGCGTGGCATTCGCGCAACGCCACCCCGAGCAGGTGGCGGCGCTGGTGGCGGCGCTGGCAGCCGGTAATCCACAGGGATACGCCGCCTGCTGCGAGGCGCTGGCGCGGGCCGACCTGCGCGCCGAGGTCGCCTCGATGACGCGGCCGATGCGGGTGATTGCCGGTGAGCAAGATCCGGTCACGACGGTGGCGGACGCCGAGTTTTTAGTCGCCAATGCGCCACTCGCCGACCTGCGGCGGTTGCCGGCATCGCATATTTCCAACATCGCCTGTCCGGATCTCTTCAACCGCTGCGTTGTCGAGTTTCTTACTGAAAAGGAATGAAACATGGAACTTCGCATTGAACGCATCGACAGCTGGCTGGTGGATATCCCCACTATTCGGCCACACAAATTGTCGATGGCCACTATGGGCTGCCAAACGCTGACGCTGGTGCGCATGACCTGCGCCGACGGCCTGATCGGCTGGGGGGAAGCCACCACTATCGGCGGGCTGAGCTACGGCCCGCAAAGCCCGGAGGGGATCAAGTCGGCGATCGACGGCTACCTCGCGCCGCTGCTGAGCGGCAAAAGCTTCAGCGGTCTGGCGCCGCTGGTTGCGTTGATGAATGGCCAGGTCCAGGGCAATACCTTTGCCAAGTCGGCACTGGAAACCGCCTTTCTCGATGCCCAGGGCAAACGCCTCGGCCTACCGGTCAGCACCCTGCTCGGCGGCGCGCTCAGCAACACTCTGCCGGTGCTGTGGACGCTGGCCAGCGGCGATACGCAGCAAGACATCATCGAAGGGCAACGCCTGTTGGCGGAAGACCGTCATCGCGCCTTCAAGTTGAAGATCGGCGCCCGGCCGCTGGAGGAAGATCTGCACCACACCCTGGCGATCAAGCAAGCGCTGGGACCGGAGATCAGCATTCGCGTCGATGTTAACCAGGCCTGGGATGCCGCCACCGCCGTACGCGGAATGGCGGCGCTGCAGCAGATCGGCATCGATCTGGTCGAACAGCCGGTGCCGCAATGGGATCGCACGGCGTTAATCCGCCTCAGTCAGCGCTTCACTCTGCCGATCCTGGCCGACGAGGCGGTGGCCGACGCTCACGACGGTTATGCATTGGCTGCGGGCGGCTTTACCGGCGCCTACGCGCTGAAGATAGCCAAGGCCGGCGGCCCGGCGCAGGCGCTGAAACTGGCACAGGTCGCACAGGCCGCCGGAGTCGGCGTCTATGGCGGCACCATGCTGGAAGGCACGCTGGGCACCGTCGCCTCGCTGCACGCCTGGTCGACGCTGAAGCTGGATTGGGGCAGCGAGATGTTCGGCCCGCTGTTGCTGAAAGACGACGTGGTCACCACGCCGCTGCGTTTCGCCAACGGTCACGTCAGTCTACCGTCAGGCCCTGGCCTGGGGCTCGATATCGATGAAGACAAACTGCGCTTTTACCGCCGCAAATAACCACGAGGTACTACGCCATGCTGTTCAAAGTTGAAATGGTCGTGAAATTACCGCTCGATATGCCTAAAGCGCTCGCCGACGAAATAAAAGCGCGCGAAAAAGCGTATTCGCAAACCCTGCAGGCGAGCGGAAAATGGCGACATCTTTGGCGCGTAGCCGGTAGCTACGCCAACGTCAGCATTTTCGATGTGGAAAGCAATGCCGAGCTGCACGAGCTGTTATTCGCCCTGCCGCTTTACCCTTATATGAAAATTCGCGTAACGGCGTTATGCCGACACCCGTCATCGATCCGCGACGATGACAAATAAAACACCGGGATAATAACCCGCAAGGTTAGCTGTTAATTCCTGTTCTCTGTATAACCTACATTATAAGCAATGAGGAATTCACAATGTCTATTTCCTTCAATCAACGTCAAGACATTATCAAACTGCTGGAAATCAGCAGCGGTTTTACTAATGACAATGGTGATCCGCGTTTCAAAAAAATCATGCATCATCTGCTGGGCGATATTTGTCAGCTCATCGATCGCTATGATATTTCCCCTGAGGAATTCTGGCAGGCGATCAACTATCTGCACGTCTTGGGCGAACACCAAGAGGCGGCGCTCCTGGCCGCCGGCTTGGGGCTGGAACACTACCTCGATCTGCGCGACGACGAGCGCGAACGTCAACAAGGGCTGAGCGGCGGTACGCCACGCACCATCGAGGGGCCGCTGTATGTGGCCAATGCGCCACTGAGCGCCGGCTTCGCGCGGATGGACGACGGCGACGACGACGGCGAGGTGATGTGGCTGCACGGCCAGGTCAAAGGCGCCGACGGCAAGCCGCTGGCGGGGGCGGTGGTCGATATTTGGCACGCCAACACGTTGGGCAACTACTCTTTCTTCGATAAATCGCAGAGCGGCTTCAACCTGCGCCGGCGGATAACCACCCACGCCGATGGCCGCTACGCGGCGCGCAGCATCGTGCCGTCGGGCTACGGCTGCCCGCCCGATGGGCCCACTCAGGCTTTGCTTAATCGACTGGGGCGCCACGGCAACCGCCCTGCACATATTCATTTCTTCGTCTCCGCACCGGCGCATAAACACCTGACGACGCAAATCAACCTCAATGGCGACCGCTATCTGTGGGATGACTTTGCTTTCGCTACCCGCGATGAGCTGATCGCCACCCCGGTGAAAATCACCGATTCGGCGCTGGCGGCAAAACGCGATCTGCCCGGCCCGCATACCGAAGTGCAGTTTGATTTCACGCTTTATGCCGCTGCGGACCGCATCGAACAAAACAGAATAAACCGTCCCCGCGCGCTGCAAGATTAATCTTTTTCGCACGAGAGAATAGCGACGCCAATAACGGGCAATCGGCTATTGATTGCCCGTCAATCCCTTTTATATGAGGCCATGAATATGCACTCATTATTGAACCCGACAATATCCAAGCTGAAAGAAAAAATAAATCATGCTTTAATCATTGATAAAGAAAATGGCATATATCAGTGCAACCGCGGTATTTTTACCGATGAGGCGCTGTTTGAATTGGAAATGAAAGCCATTTTCGAAGGCAATTGGATTTATCTGGCGCATGAAAGCCAAATCGCCGACTCAGGCGATTATTACACGCTCACCGTTGGGCGTCAGCCGGTGATGATCACGCGCGACAAAGACATGCAGCTGCATGCCATGATCAATAGCTGCTCGCATCGGGGCGCAATGTTGGCCAGCCGCAAGGCCGGCAATAAAAGTACCTTCACCTGCCCCTTCCACGGCTGGACCTTCAATAACGCCGGCAACCTGCTGAAAGCCAAGGACGAGAAAACCGGCGCCTATCCCCCCTGTTTCAAGCGGGACGGCTCACACGATTTGAAACAGCTGCCGCGTTTTGAATCTTATCGCGGATTTCTGTTCGGCAGCCTGAGCGATGAGGTGCAACCGCTGGAGGACTATCTGGGTGAAACGCGACAGATCCTCGATCTCATCGTCGATCAGGCTGAGAGCGGGCTGGAAGTTCTGCGTGGCTCATCCTCCTACACCTTCGACGGCAACTGGAAGCTGCAGATGGAGAATGGTGCGGACGGTTACCACGTCAGCGTGGTGCACTGGAACTATGTCTCCACCATGGCGCATCGGGATGCCGCCAGCGGCACCCAAACCATGGACGCCAACTGCTGGTCGTCAAAAAACGACGGTGGCGCCTACGGCTTCAAGAATGGTCATCTGCTGTTGTGGACCCGGGTGCTGAACCCGGAGTCCCGCCCCATTTATCGGCACTTCACCCGTTTGAACGACGCCTTCGGCGCACACCGTGCCGACCTGATGGTGAACCAAACCCGCAACCTGTGCCTTTACCCCAATCTGTACATCATGGACCAGCTTTCCAGCCAGTTGCGCGTAGTGCGCCCGATTGCCGTCAATAAAACCGAAGTGACCGTATTCTGCTTTGCGCCGAAGGGCGAAAACGCCGACGAGCGAGCCTTGCGCATTCGCCAGTATGAGGATTTCTTCAACGTCAGCGGCATGGGTACGCCGGACGATCTGGAGGAATTCCGCGCCTGCCAGCTCGGGTTCAACGCCGGCAACATGCCCTGGAGCGATCTGAGCCGCGGCGCTACCCGCTGGCTGGAGGGCCAGGCTGACGACAATGCCAAAGCGCTGGGGATCGTACCTGACATGACCGGTCCGCGCCCGGAAGATGAGGCCCTGTATCTCAGCCAGCATCATCATTGGCAAAACATTCTGCTGCGCCAGCTGGAGCGCCAGCAACGACGCGACGAGGTGGCGCAATGAGCACATTTAACCTGCAACAGCGGGTGGAACAGTTCCTGTACCGCGAAGCACGCCTACTGGATGACCGGCAGTGGGATGACTGGCTGGCCTGTTACCATCCGCAGGTCGAATATTGGATGCCGGCCTGGGCTGACGACGATCGCCAGACGACGGACCCTCACAGCGAGATTTCGCTGATTTATTACGCCAATCGCGAAGGCCTGGAAGACCGCGTTTACCGCATAAAAACCGAACGCTCAGCCGCCAGCAGCATGCCGGAGCCGCGCACGGTGCATCTTATCAGCAACGTGGAGCTGTTATCGTCCGGTGCGGAACAGGCCGAGGTGAACTACCACTGGGCCACCTTCTATCACCGCTACAACCACACGGACACCTATTTCGGCTCAACCCGACTGTGGATAGATCTTAGCGGGGAGGCGCTACAAATTAAGCGCAAGAAAATTCGTCTGGATAATGACTATATCAATCATGTAATTGATATTTATCATCTTTAATGCAGGAGGTGAGGTATGTCTTTTACCGTTGCCCTTAATTTTGAAGACGGCGTCAGCCGCTTTATTCAATGCAACCCGAATGAAAAAGTACTCGACGCCGCCTACCGACAAAAGATCAATCTGCCGATGGACTGCTCGGACGGCGTATGCGGCACCTGTAAATGCCACTGTGAACAGGGAGAATACCAGTTGGGCGATGACTATCTGGACGAAGCGCTGTCAGAGCAGGAAGCCGCACAGCGGCGGGTGTTGACCTGTCAGATGGTGCCGCTCTCGGACTGCGTCATCGAGGTGCCGATGCCTTCGACGATGTGTAAAACCGCCAGCGAAATGTTTACCGCCACCGTCACCTCCGCCACCGCCCTGTCGGACAGCGCCATCGAGTTCTGCCTGACGCTGGATGATGAACGCGGCATCGCGTTCCTGCCGGGGCAATATGTGAATATCGACGTTCCCGGCAGTGCGGCCAGCCGCGCCTATTCGTTCAGTTCGCCGCCCGGCAGCCGGCAGCTCTCTTTTCTGCTGCGCAACGTGCCCGGCGGCATGATGAGCCGTTATCTGACCGAACGGGCGAGCCCCGGCGACGCGATCCGTCTGCGCGGCCCGCAGGGCAGTTTCTATCTGCGTGCGCCGGTGCGGCCGATGTTATTTTTGGCCGGCGGCACCGGGCTGGCGCCGTTCCTTTCCATGCTGGAATATCTGGCACTCGGCGGCAGCGAACAGCCGGTGCATCTGATCTACGGCGTCACCCATGACCACGATCTGGTCAAGCTGGAACAGCTGGAGGCGTATCGCCAGCGTCTGGCGAATTTCAGCTATCTGACCTGCGTGGCCAGTGAAACGTCGTTTTCGACGCATAAAGGGTATGTCACCCAGCATTTCGACGAAAGCCTGCTTAATAACGGTGAGCTGGATGTGTATCTGTGCGGGCCGCCGCCGATGGTGGAAGCGGTGCTTGGCGATTTTCAGCGACGCGCCTTTATCCCGCATAGCTTCCATTATGAGAAGTTCGCCCCCAGCCAGGCCGATGGGAGGAGTTGACCATGGATAAATCACGTTTCAGCGGCCAGGTGATGGTAATAACCGGCGCCGCTCAAGGCATCGGCAAAGCGGTGGCCGAACGCGCGGCTCGGGAAGGGGCCCGTTTGGCGCTGATCGATCGCTCCCCCTACCTGGAAGAGGTCGTGGCCGTTTTACGCGAACGCGGCGCCGATATCATCGCCCTGCAGGCCGACTTGGAGCATTGGGAAGCAGCGCGCGATGCGCTGGATCAGGTGCAACAGCACTTTGGACGCGTGGATATTATGGTGAACAACGTGGGCGGCACCATCTGGGCACGACCGTTTGCCGACTATGCGCCGCAACAGATTGAGGCGGAGATTCGGCGCTCGCTGTTCCCGACGCTATGGGGTTGCCGCGCCGCGTTGCCGTATATGCTGGCGCAGGGGAGCGGAGTGATCGTCAACGTCTCTTCGGTCGCCACGCGCGGCGTCAATCGCGTTCCCTATTCCGCAGCCAAAGGCGGCGTCAACGCCCTGACCCAATCACTGGCCTTTGAATATGCCGGCGCCGGCATTCGCATCAACGCCACGGCGCCGGGCGGCACCGAAGCGCCGCCGCGGCTGACGCCACGCAATCGCGAATCCCCGACGCAACAGGAGGAAAGTTGGTATCGGCAGGTGGTTGAGCAAACGCTCGACAGCAGTCTGATGCACCGCTACGGCAGCGTTGATGAACAAGCCGCCGCTATTCTGTTCCTCGCCAGCGCCGAAGCCAGTTACATTAACGGAACGGTGCTGCCGGTCGCCGGCGGCGATTTGGGGTAAAACAGGCGCCGGGGGATCAACGTATGATCCGCCGGCCCTGCGCATCGATCACCGGCTCCCCGTCCTCTTTGCTGAAGGCGCCGCGCTGCGGATCCGGCAGAATATCCAAAACCACCTCCGATGGGCGACACAGACGCGTGCCGAGCGGCGTCACTACGATAGGGCGATTGATCAGGAGCGGCCGTTGCAGCATAAAGTCGATCAGTTGTTCATCGCTCCAGGCGCTGTCGTCCAGATGCAGCTCGGCGTAGGGCTCGACGTTTTTGCGCAGCAAGGCGCGCGGCGTCATGCCCATCTCGGCCAGCAGCGCTGTCAAACGTTCGCGGCTGGGCGGCGTTTCCAGATACAAAATCACCTCCGGCTCAGCGCCGCTGTTGCGGATCAGCGCCAGCGTGTTGCGCGACGTGCCGCAGGCGGGATTGTGATAAATTTTGATGTCGCTCATGTCAGTTGCTCCGGTTATGGCAAAACGGACAGCCGCAGCGCCAGCGCGGCCAGGGTGACGAACAGGATCGGCAGCGTCATCATCACGCCTACGCGAAAATAATAGCCCCAGGTAATGACGATGTTCTTCCTTGCCAACACATGCAGCCACAGCAGCGTAGCCAGGCTGCCGATCGGGGTGATTTTGGGGCCGAGATCGCTGCCGATAACGTTAGCGTAAATCATCGCCTGCTTGATGACGCCTTCCGCGCTGCTGCCGTCGATCGACAGCGCCCCCACCAGCACCGTCGGCATGTTATTCATGACGGAGGAGAGAAACGCGCTCAGGAAACCGGTGCCGAGCGTCGCCGCCCACAGCCCCTGCCGCGCCAACGCATCCAGTACGCCGGACAGCAAATCGGTCAAGCCGGCATTGCGCAGCCCATAGACCACCAGATACATGCCCAGCGAGAAAATCACAATCTGCCAAGGCGCCCCGCGCAGCACTTTGCCGGTATCGATCGCCCGCCCGCGTTTCGCCACCGCCAGCAGCACCAGCGCACCGCAGGCGGCGACCAAACTCACCGGTACGCCGAGCGGCTCCAGGCCGAAGAAGCCGATCAGCAACAGCGCCAATACGGCCCAGCCGGTCCTAAACGTCGCGCGATCGCGGATCGCTTCCCGCGGTACCGGTAAGCGCGCCAACGCGTAGCGCAGGGGAATATCTTTGCGGAAGAACAGATGCAACATCACCAGCGTCGCCGCCACGGCGACGAGGTTGACCGGCACCATCACCGCCGCATACTCCGTAAAGCCCAAGTGGAAGAAATCCGCCGAAACGATATTCACCAAATTGGACACCACCAGCGGCAGGCTGGCGGTATCAGCGATAAAGCCTGCCGCTATCACGAAAGCCAGCACCGCCGCAGGGCGAAAGCCGAGCGCCGACAGCATGGCGATCACGATCGGCGTCAGGATCAGCGCGGCGCCGTCGTTCGCAAACAGCGCCGCCACCACCGCGCCCAACAACAGCATGTAGGTAAACAGCCAGCGCCCTTTACCGTTGCCCCAACGGGCGACATGCAAGGCGGTCCAGGCGAAAAACCCGCTCTCATCCAGCAACAGGCTGATAATGATGACGGCGATGAAGGTCGCGGTCGCATTCCAGACTATCTGCCACACCACGGGAATATCGCCGACGTGCACCACGCCGCTCAGCAATGCCAACCCCGCCCCGATTGACGCGCTCCAGCCAATACCCAACCCTTTCGGTTGCCAGATAACCAAGATCAACGTCAGAATAAAGATCGTCCCCGCCACTATCATCGCTGCCTCACTGCTCTCTCAAGCTTACATATATGTTTTTTCGAATATATAACGGCAAATTTTTTTACCGTTACGAGCAGCCTTTCGCCACGCGTTGCCCCAACGCCGCCACCTGCTCTGGACGGCACAGATAAGCCTGCTCAATAATCGCCGCCGCCCAGGCCGGCATATGCGGCGACAGGCGATAATGTATCCATTTGCCGTCGCGCCGATCGAGCAACAGCCCGCTTTCGCGCAGCATCGCCAGATGCCTTGAGATTTTGGGTTGCGGCAGCGCCAGAGCACCCGACAGCTCGCACACGCACAGCTCGCCGGCGTGGCGCAGCAACAGCACCAGCGTCAGACGCGTATCGTCCGACAAGTTTTTAAACAGCTTCAGCGGCGTCAATGACGACATAATGCGCTCCTGGTATTCTTTGCCCCACTATAATCCAGCGCTGGAACATTTCAAAATCATATTCGTTTAAACGAATATAAATTCACGCGACATGTCATCGCGCACGCCCGGCTATCGGCGAGTTAAGTTTCAGCTATCGATTCCATACGCCAAAGCCGCTGTTCATTATGTGCTCTTTCGCTACAATCGTGAGCACTGACATTCACCGTATCGAGGACACCATGTACAACTTCTCCCGCTATCAGGCAAAAGAACTGGCGCTGGCTTACATGAGCGGCAAAAAACACGATCTGTCGCCACAGGAGTTTTTGCAGCAGTTGAAAAGCAGCGAAAGATCGTTTGAACACCTGCTGAAACACGGCAGCGAAATGCCGCGTGAAGTGCTGGTCAAAAGTTTCTAAACGCCGGTTGCCGGCCCCTTCCCCTCTACGTCGCCGGTGGCGAGCCTGACGGGCCCGCGTATTCCCGGCTGCGCATCCCCTTCGCCTCACCGCAGAATTTCGCCCCCACAGGCGAAAAGTTGACAAATTCGCCCCCAAAAGCGAATTATTGACTTATTCGCATCCAGATGCGAATTTATAGTCTTCCTTCTGCCAACAACGGATCACGCCATGCCGACGCCAATCAGCGTAATCAGCGGCGATCTGGTCGATTCTCGCCGGTCAGACACCGTCAACTATCTTAACGGGCTGCACAGCCTGCTCGAACGGCTGCAGCGCGATGGGCGGCTGCATCAGGTGGAGATTTTCCGCGGCGACGCCTTCCAGGCGCAGGCCGCCCCCGAGGACGGGCTGTTTCTGGCGGTGTACGTTCGCCTTGCCCTGCGGGCGATGGGCGCCGCGCACTGGGATGCGCGCATCGCCGTCGGGCTGGGCAGCCAGCGGCCCGACGCCATCGGTTACGGCAGCGCCTTTATCAATTCCGGTAGCGCACTGGACGCCATGACGAAAAATTGCCGGCTGGCTCTGAAAACCGACAACGATCGGACAAACGCCATTGTCAGCGATCTGCTGCCGATGTTAGATCATGTGATTAGCCGCCTGTCACAGACCGAAGCGCGCATCGTCCAGGCAAGAATGTTCGCCGACAGCGGCGCGGCCGTGGCGGACCAACTGCAAAAAGCCGCCTCCACGGTCTCCGCCGCGCTGAAACGCGCGGCCTACGAGGAAATCATGCGGTTTATTCACGCCATTAACAGGATCGTCTGACTATGGATCTGACCTATGCGCCCTTGCTGGCCTGGCTGTTGCTCGCCCACTTGCTGGCGGATTTTCCGCTGCAGCCGCGGAGTTGGGTGGAAGATAAAATCCAACATCGCGCGCGCTCGCGTTTTCTGCTGTTGCACGCCTTGCTGCACGGGGTGCTGGCCGCCTGGGTGGTGGCCGGTTTCGGCCTGCTGCACGGCGGGCTCTCTTCACGCCAGGTGCTGGCCAGCCTGCTGGTCATCGCCCTCAGCCACTACCTGATCGATTGGCTGAAAGTCACCGCCATGGCCCGCCTGAGCCCGGCCCGCAGTTTCCTGCTCGATCAGGGATTGCATCTGGCGGTGATCGCCTTGCTGTGGCTAGGGCTGACGCCGAATGCCGCTGAACTGCTCGCCGCGCTGGGGCGGCAACTGGGGAGCTGGCAAACCGGTCTGGTGCTGGTGGCCTACAGCCTGATTTATCTGCCGATGAGTCTGCTGATCGGGCAACTGCTGGCGCGCTGGACGCCGCAAATGCCGCCTTCGGCCAAGGCCGACAACGACTCGCTGCTGCGCGCAGGCAAACAGATTGGCTACTTGGAGAGAACGCTGATCCTGACCTTTGTGCTGCTGGGGCAGATCCCGGCGATCGGTTTTTTGCTGGCGGCCAAATCCATCTTCCGTTTCGGCGATCTGCGCCAGAGCGACGATAAGATGCGTACCGAGTATGTGCTGCTCGGCACGCTGTTTTCCTTCACGCTGACCATCATGCTCGGCCTGTTGGTCAACAAACTGCTGTAGCGGTGAGGGGGCGAAGCATTTCGCCCCCGAAGTGAACGCCGAGGCGGCTTACAGCCACTCGCCGAAGCGGCGAATGTAGAAACGCTTCATCATCTGCGCAACCACGCAGTAACTGACCAACGTCGCGGCCAGCCACGGGAAGTATTCCCACGGCAGCGGCTGCAGGCCAACCAGGGCACCGAGCGGCGAGAACGGAATGTAGATGCCGAGCGCCATCACCAACCCGGTGGTCAGCAACACCGGCAGCGCCGCGGTGCTCTGAATGAACGGGATCTTCTGGGTGCGCAGCATATGTACCACCAGCGTTTGCGACAGCAGCCCCTCGATGAACCAACCAGACTGGAACAGCGCCTGGTGTTCCACGCTGTTGGCGGCGAACACGTACCACATCAGCGCATAGGTCGTAATATCGAAGATCGACGAGGTCGGCCCAATCCACAGCATAAAGCGCCCGATGTTTTTGGAATCCCACTTGCGCGGCTTGCGCAGGAACTCTTTGTCCATCTTGTCCCACGGCAGCGACAGCTGAGAAATGTCGTACATCAGGTTCTGAATCAACAGGTGGATCGCCAGCATCGGCAGGAACGGAATGAAGGCGCTGGCCACCAGCACCGAGAACACGTTGCCGAAGTTGGAGCTGGCAGTCATGTTCAGGTACTTGATGATATTGCCGAAGGTCTCGCGCCCCTTGATCACCCCCTCTTCCAGCACCATCAGGTTCTTTTCCAACAGAATGATGTCCGCCGACTCCTTGGCGATGTCGGTGCCGGTATCGACCGAAATGCCGACGTCGGCGTCGCGCAGCGCCGGGGCATCGTTGATGCCGTCGCCGAGGAAACCGACGGTATGGCCGTTGGCCTGCAGCATTTTCAGCACCCGCGATTTTTGCAGCGGCGTCAGCTTGGTGAACACCGTGCGCAGCTCCACTTCGCGCGCCAGCTCTTCGTCATCCATCTGTTCAATCTGCAGCCCGGAGAGCGGCTCGCCCGGCTCCAACCCGACGTCGCGGCAAATCTTGCAGGTGATCACCGGGTTGTCGCCGGTCAGCACCTTCACCGTCACGCCGTTTTCCTGCAGTGCGGCGATCGCCTGCTGCGCGCTCTCCTTCGGCGGATCGAGGAAGGTCAGCAGCCCCTGCACCACCATGTCGCGCTCATCGGCCACGCTCAGCGGTTCGGCCGAGCGTTGCGCATCCAGCTCGCGCGTCGCCAGCACCAGCACGCGGAAGCCATCTTCGTTATACTCGCGAGCCAGCGCCTGCAGCGCCGCACGACGCGTTTCATCCAGTTCCAGCGTCTTGTCGCCTTCGCGCACGTGGGTGGCGATCTCCAGCATCTCCTCCACCGCGCCCTTACAGATCAGCTGCTGTCTGCCATGCTCATCCGCCACCACGATCGACAGACGGCGGCGCACGAAATCGAACGGCAGCTCATCCACCTTGCTGAAACGTCCCAGGGCTTCGATCCCCGGTTTGCCGCGCCCGAAGCGGATCACCGCCTGGTCCATCAGGTTCTTCATGCCGCTCTGGTGGAAGCTGTTCAGCCAGGCCAGGTGCAGCACCTCGTTATCCCTGGCGCCATTGACGTCGATGTGGTGCTCGAGAATGATGCGATCCTGCGTCAGCGTACCGGTCTTGTCGGTACAGAGCACGTCCATGGCGCCGAAGTTCTGAATGGCGTTCAGGCGCTTCACCACCACCTTGCGGCGCGACATGGCGATCGCCCCTTTCGCCAGGTTGGAGCTGACGATCATCGGCAGCATTTCCGGCGTCAGACCGACCGCCACCGCCAGCGCGAACAACGCCGCTTCGCTCCAGTCGCCTTTGGTGAAGCCGTTGATCAGCAACACCACCGGTACCATCACCAGCATGAAGCGAATCAACAGCCAGCTGACGCTGTTCACCCCGCGATCGAACGCGGTTTGCGCCCGCGAACCGACGATCGACTTGGCGAGCGAGCCGAAGTAGGTGCGCCCGCCGGTCGCCACCACCACTGCCGTCGCGGTGCCGCTGGCGACGTTGGTGCCCATCAGGCAGATGTTGGACAGCTCAAGCAGCGCGTTCTCGCTGGAGACCTCCCCTTCGCTCGACTTCTGCGCCACGTTGCCCATCGCATCGTATTTCTCGATAGGGATCGCTTCACCGGTCAAAATCGCCTGGCTGATGAACAGATCGCGCGAGGCGATAAGGCGCACGTCGGCCGGCACCATGTCGCCGGCGGAGAGCTGAATGATATCCCCCGGCACCAGTTCGCGGATCGGCACCTCCAGCGTCAGCGGATGCGCGCTGTAGCTGCTGCGGCGCAGCACCGTAGCGGTGGTACGCACCATCGATTTCAGCGCTTCCGCCGCCTTGTTGGTGCGGTATTCCTGCCAGAAACGCAACAGCCCGCTCAACGTGACCATGGTCAGGATGATGATGACGCCGGTGAGTTCAGTTTCTTCACCGCTCTGGAGCGGCAGCCAATAATCGGTAAAGAAACTGATCGCAGCCAGCACCATCAGCACGAAGATAAACGGGTTATTGAAGGCCTTGATCAGCTGGATCAGGGCATGCGGTGCCTTGTCGTGGGCGACCTGGTTGGCGCCAAACTGTTCCAGCCGTTCATCGGCGTCGTCCTGGGTCAAGCCGTTGCGGTTGCACTTCAGGTTTGCCAGCGTCTGGGCGATGCTGTTGGTCGCCTCTTGCGCAATGGCGTAGCTCACCGCGTCTTTATCACGGCGGCGCGTTCTTTCATTAATCTGAGTCATAACGCTATTCTCTTATTTTAGTTCTGCGCACAGGGTTCTCCCGCCCGATAAACAGGTGACTATGCACAGCTTGGAATTTGTTTAATTAGCGCGACTGAATGGCGAGATCACCCGGCCAGCCACGCAAGAATTATTTCCCTTCCGGGGTCATCGTCCATAACGCCTCCTTAATGCCCAACGTTATTCACGGCGTGCCTGAATAAACCCGAACATGTAATCAAGTTAATAAGTATTTATATGATTAATCAGACCGGTAATTCGGACGCAACGCGCCAGCGAACGGCGCTCACGCTTTTTTCCAGGCTGATGCGGCAGACAATACCCTCAATTTCTTTTTGCGCGGCCGGCGTGGCGTTAATTTCCGCGCACACTTCCAATTGCCCAGGGCTGGCAATATCGGCGCTGCGCAAGGATTGCAACCGCAAGGCCACGCCGTTCAACGCCTGCAATATCAGGGTGCGCACCAGAATTTCATCCTGCTCGCCGCAGGTCACCTGAATGCGATAGCACAGTTCGAGATCGGTCGCCTGCTGTTGCGGCTGCAGGTTGATGCGCTGCGCGGCTTCGCGCAGCAGGATATTGGCGCACAGGATCACCAGCGTGGCGACCACCGCATCCCAATGCTGGCCCAGGCCGCACAGCACGCCGATGCCCGCAGAACACCACAGCGTGGCGGCGGTGTTGAGGCCGCGAATGTTCAGCCCTTCACGCATGATTACGCCGGCGCCGAGGAAGCCGATGCCGGATACGATCTGCGCGGCCACGCGGCCGGCACTGGCCGGATCGGTGGACATAGAGCTGAGAATGAAGACCGCCGCGCCGGTCGCCACCAGCGCATTGGTGCGCAGACCGGCCATGCGTTGGCGCCACTGGCGCTCGGCGCCAATCACCGCGCCCAGGCACATCGCCAGCAATAAATTTAAAACGAAAGGAGTCATAGCCATGACTTTCCCCTTAATTAACGACAGGAGATAAAATCATGTGCTGTTTAGCACACGCGAAAACGCGCTGAAAATAAATCAGCGAATCAGCGTGTCATGCCTGGAGGGAAAAGGCTGTGGCTGCAGAATACCATAATAACGTCCAACTCAATTCACCTGAAGCCACCTGGCATCAGGAAACGTTTTCTTATTCGGGTATGCACAGCTCAGAAATAACTGGAGAGGGGTGCTGCCCGCCGCTAGCGGCAAGCAACAAATCAGAAGAGAATTGGTCAGCTTGCCTTATTTATTTTATTACAACTGCAACTGTCCAATTGGGTTTCTCCACCGAAATTTTGGCTGAGTATAGTGACGTCGGATAATGAAGTAAAGGCTAATTTATTAAACGAAAAATAAACTGAAATACCGCACTGATATTTCGATGTCACAAATAGGGCGCGGCAACGTTGGGTAGCGGTGTGCTTATCGGTAAACTGCCCTCCTTCATCTTTCAAGGACGCCTCCGATGAAACAACGGTTTTCCCCGCTCGCGCTTGCGCTGCTCGTCAGCTTTTCCGCCGATGCCTTGCTGCTGCGGCAAGGCGACGTGCAGTTTGAACTCGATCCCGCCACGCTGCGCATCGCCGCAGGTGCGGTACCGGTCAACTTGGCTCAGCCCACGCAACAGGTGGCGGACCTCACCACGTCGCCACAGCGCGCCAGCTGGCGATGGCCGCAAAGCGCGGTCAGCGTGAGCGCCCGCCTGGAAGACGGCGATCTGCGCCTGAGCTTCCGCAGCGACCGGCCGCAAACCCTGAGCTGGTATCGTCTGCCTCCGCAGGCGGCGGCGCTGTTGCTGCCGATCGGCGAAGGCAGCCGCATTCCGCTCGACAACCCGGTCTGGCGCAACTACCTGACGACGGAAATGACGCCGCTGGATACCAACTGGGATCTGAAACTGCCGCTGTGGAGCCAGCAACATCAGGACAAGGTCTACAGCTGGCTGATGTTGACGCCGTTCAGCAACCGGGTCACCTTCGCTTCAGAGCAGGAAAAGCTGGCGATGCGCGCCGAGCATCAGTTCAACCGCTTCAATCAACAACAGGCATTCGAGGTGCTGCTGCACGTGGGGAACACGCCGCTGTCCGGCGCCCGCCGTTACCGCGAGATTCTGCAACAAAGCGGCCAGTTCAGCAGCCTGCGCGAAAAGATGAAACAGGCGCCCGAAGGCGAAAAGCTGATCGGCGCAACCCATATCTACCTGTGGGGCGACCAGCTGCTGGCGGCGGAAGATGTCAAAGATTGGCAGGGCTTGCTGCACTACCTCGCCTCTCCCGCCGCCGAAGCGCTGCGGCAGCAGATGGATGCCGAGAGCAGGAAGTCCTTGCGGCAATTGGCGGGCAAAACGCCGGAAGGCTGGCAACAACAGCCCCTGATAGACGGCATCAACCAGGCGCTGACGGCGCAGTTCGCGCTGGGCGCGACGCCGGATGACGCCGATTTCCTGCTGGCGCAGCAGCGCCAGGCCGCCGCAGTGCGTGAGCGGGCGCAGCAAGAGCTGGGACGCTGGTTAACCCCAGTGGACGGTTGGGGGCAAGGGCTGGCCAAACCGCTGATCGATGCGCTGCGCCAGGCCGGTTTGCCGCGCCTGTGGTTGGGCACCGACAACTGGACCGCCGCCTTCCTGCACCCGCAAGCGGTGGCCGCCGCCAAAGCGGCCGGCTATCTGATCGCCAGCTACGACTCCTATGATACTGCCATTGCGCGCGGCGTGAACGACAGCTGGCTCACCGCGCAACTGCCGACGGCGCTGCGCGAAACCTGCGCCATCGTGCGCGCCGACGGCAGCAAGAAACCCGGCTTCGGCAAACAGGGTTACTACCTTAATCCGGGCTGCGTCCGGCCCTATTCTCAACAGCGCATGCGCGAGCTGGTGCAACTGGCCGGGTTGAACAGCCTGTTTCTCGACGTGGACGGCACCGGCATGGTGTCCGATGACTATCAGCCCGGCCACCCGACCGGCGCAGCGCAGATGGCCGAGGCGCGCAACGCCCGGCTGGCCTGGTTCAGCGCCACCCTTAAGTTGCCGCTCGGCTCGGAGGACGGCAACGCGGTGACCGCCCGCAGCCTGATGTTCGCCCACGGCATGGAAACCTGGGGATTCGGCTGGGGCGATAAACAGATGAATCAGGATAAGTCCTCGCCCTATTATCTCGGTGCTTGGTGGCCCAACACCCAACCGGCGTTTTTCTTCCGCCCCGCCAGAGTGAAACAGCCCTACCGCACGGTCGAATTCGATCCGCGTTATCGCCTGCCGCTCTACCAGGCCGTTTTCCACGATGCGATCGTCAGCAGCCACCATTGGAATTACGACAATCTGAAGTTCAGCGACGTTCAGACCAGCCGCAGCCTGCTCAGCCAGCTGTATAACACTGCGCCGATGTTCCATCTGAGCCGCGCCACCCTGGCGGCACGCTTGCCGGCGATCAAACGCGCCGATGCCGCTTTCCGGCCGCTGCATCAGGCTCTGTGGGACAAAGCGCTGACCGACTTCCGCTGGCTCGATCGGGAAGGCTGGGTGCAACAAACGACCTTCAGCGACGGCTCGACGCTGACCGCCAACTTCAGCGAACGGCCTTTCGCCGGCATAGCGGCCCACAGTCTGCGCGCCAAACTGGCCGACGGCCGCACGCTCGACGTTGCCCCTTAGCAAGGTCGCCGGTGGTGGGCTACGCTAGGCTATATTTCCGACGACACGCAAGGAGCGGCCGATGACACCTCTTATTCACACTCTGCTCGACGACATTTGGCAAAGCCTGGGGCAACGCCCCGCGCCCGTCGACCGGCTCACCGTCAGCGGCGCCGGCGCATTGCCTTCGGCGTTTCCCGTCACCGAATTGGCCACCGCCGCCTGGGGCGCCGCCGGATTGGCCTGCGGCGAATTGCTGCGCCGTGAGGCTGCCGACGCACCGCAGGCCTGGATCGATCAACGCCTGGCCTCATTCTGGTTCGGCTGGACGCTGCGTCCGTTGGGTTGGACGCTGCCTGCGGCGTGGGACGCGCTGGCCGGCGACTATGCCACGGCGGATGGCTGGATACGCCTGCATACCAATGCGCCGCATCATCGGCGAGCGGTGGAACAGGTGCTGGGCGCGGCATCGGATAAAGGCTCGCTGGCGGCGCGCGTGCTGAGCTGGAAAAAAAGCGAACTGGAACAGGCGGTCATCGAGGCCGGCGGCTGCGCGGCCCAAATGCGTTCGGCGGCCGACTGGCGCCAGCATATTCAGGGCAAGAGCGTGGCGCTCGAACCGTTGATCCACACCTCGCTGCAGCCGGAAGCGCCGCCGCCGGGTTGGGCGCTGCCCGCCGCCCGGCCGCTGCACGGCGTACGGGTGCTGGATCTGACGCGCATTCTCGCCGGGCCAATCGCCACGCGTTTTCTCGCCGGTTTGGGCGCTGACGTGCTGCGCATCGATCCCTACGGTTGGGATGAGCCCGGCGTCGAGCATGAGGTGATGCTGGGCAAGCGCAGCGCGCGCCTCAACCTGGGCAATGCGCACGATCGCCATACGTTTGAACACCTGCTGAAGAACGCCGACGTGATTGTGCACGGCTACCGCGCCGGTGCGCTGGAGAAGCTGGGCTATGGCACGGAGGAAAGGCGCGCGCTGGCGCCGGGCCTGATCGACGTCTGCCTGAATGCCTACGGCTGGAGCGGGCCGTGGCGCACCCGGCGCGGTTTCGACAGTCTGGTGCAGATGAGCTGCGGGCTGGCGGAGGCCGGCATGGTTTGGCGCAGCGCCAGTATGCCGGTGCCGCTGCCGGTACAGGCTCTGGACCACGCCACCGGCTATTTGATGGCGGCAGCGGTATTGACCGGTATGGCGCAGCGCATGAAAAACGGTGCCGGCTACCACGCCCGGTTGTCGCTGGCGCGCACGGCGCAACTGCTGTTGGCGCATCCGCATCCGACGCATTATCGGCCGGAACCGCTGGCGCCTGCCGGCCCCGCCGACGAGAATCCGGAAACGGAACTGACTTACTGGGGCGCCGCGCAACGCCTGCGCACGCCGCTAAACCTGCAGGGCACCGCACTGCAATGGGCGCTGCCGGCGACCACGCTCGGCGCCTCGCAGCCGGAGTGGCTGCGCCGTTAAACCGCCGCCAGCTGCTGCTGCAGCCACTGCAGCAAACGTGTCACCGCCGGCGTCAGCCCGGCGGTCTGCGGCCATGCCAGATAAACGTCGTCATCGCTCAGGCGGCATGACGCGGCCAGCGCCACCAACTTTCCCGCGTCGATCGCGTCCTGCACCAGCAGCTTTTTCGCCAGCGCGATGCCGAATCCTTGTTCCGCTGCGCGAATCAATAATCCGGCATCGTTGAATAGCGCCTGTTGCCGCCCGCACAACGAGCGCCCCTGTGCGTTGAACCAATCGCGCCAGGGGCTGACGTCGTGCTCCAGCAACGGTATATCCCCGCCGCTCTCGAATGCCTCCCGCCACTGCCGCGCCATGTCCGGTGAAGCGACCGGCAGCACATCACCCACCGCGATGCGCTGCGCCTGCAGCCCCGGCCAATGCCCGCCGCCGATGCGGATCGCCGCATCGAAGCCGCGCTGCGACAGATCCTGTAGCGTCAATGAGGCATCGATATCGAGCGCAATATCGGCGCAGGCCTGATTAAAGGCCGGCAAACGCGGCAACAGCCAGTAATGGGCAAAAGACGGCAACACGCTGATGCGCAGCGTCTGGCGTGCCGCCGCACGTCGGGCGCGGGCCACGCCCTGCTGCAGCGCCTGCAGCGCCGGTTCCACCGCCGCCAGCAACTCTCGCCCAGCCGCATTCAAACGCAGCCCGCGCCCGCGCCGTTCAAACAGCGGGTAGCCGACCGCCTGCTCCAGCTGCTGAATTTGCTGGCTGACCGCGCCATGCGTCAAATGCACCTGCTGCGCCGTGGCACGCAAATTTTCCAACCGGGCGGCGATCGCAAAAGTCGGCAAGACATGCAGGGGAAGACGTTCATTCATCATTGGTTAACCAGGCTATCCAAAAAGGGTATTTTTTATCGATTTTGGCCGGCAGGCAAATGTTCTATGTTTACCTGACCATTCCTGACGCTTTCGGAGCCGCCATGCACCCACGTTTACAACAGGATCTCGCTCAGTTTCCGCAGATCCTCGACCACACCCGCCAGCTGGCGGAGGACTTTCTGGTTGGGCTGCAACAGCGCTCGGTCTGCCCGCTGCTCGCGCACCAGCAGCTGCAACCGGGTGATGACCGATTAGCAGAAAACGGCGCCGGCGCCCTGGCGGCGCTGGATGACTTCTGGCAGAAGTATCAGGCCGGCATTTCCGCCAGCGCCGGCCCGCGTTATTTCGGCTTCGTCACCGGCGGCGGCACCCCGGCGGCGGTCGCCGCTGACTGGCTGGTTAGCGTGACAGACCAAAATAGCCTGCTCAGCCATGATACCATCGCAGCCACGATTGAACTGGCGGCCGTGACGCAGTTGAAATCCCTGCTGGGCCTACCGGAAGCGTTCAACGGCAGCCTGGTCAGCGGCGCCACCATGGCCAATTTCGCCGGGCTGGCCATTGGCCGACAGTGGCTGGGCCAACGACACGGTGTCGATGTCGCCCAACAGGGCCTGGCGGCACTGGGCCCCATCCGGGTATTGGCGGCCAATCCACACTCCAGCAGCGTGAAGGCGCTCAGCATGCTCGGCATCGGCCGCGAAGCGTTGACGACCGTCGCCAGCCTGCCGGAGTCTGAAGCCATGGATATGGAAGCACTGGAGCGGCAGCTCGCCGCTGGCGAAGGCCGGCCCACGTTGGTGCTCGCCAGCGCCGGCACGGTCAACACCGTCGCTTTCGACGATCTGCCGCGTCTGCTGGCGCTGCGGGAGCGTTATCCGTTTTGGCTGCATGTCGATGCGGCCTTCGGCGGCGTGGCGGCCTGCTCGCCGCTATACGCCCCAAGGCTCGAGGGCTGGCAACATGCGGATTCCATCACCGTCGATGCCCACAAATGGCTGAACGTGCCTTACGACAGCGCGATCCAATTTACCCACCATCTGGATCTACAGATGCAGGTGTTTCAGAACCATTCGGCCTACCTGGAGGCGCCGACGCTGCGGCCGGACAACTACCTGCATCTGACGCCGGAAAACTCGCGCCGCTTTCGCGCCCTGCCGCTCTGGCTGACGCTGAAAGCCTATGGCCGCAGCGGTATCCGGGATATCGTCGAGCGCAACGTCCAACTGGCGCAGGCGCTGGGGGCGGCGTTAGCGGCAGACGAGGGGTTCCACCTGCTGGCACCGGTGAATTTGAACGTGGTGTGCTTTGCGCTCAGCCATCCGCAAGGTGAGCGCGAGGCGGCGCGCGATCGCTTTCTCGAGCGCCTTAATCGGCATGGCGTAGTACGCTGCACCCCGACCACCTATAACCATCAGCCAGGGATCCGCGCCGCGTTAGTCAACTGGATGACGCAGGAGCAGGACATCCAATTGGCGCTGGATTCGTTGCGCCATTGCCTGGCGGAGACGGCTTAGGCGCCCGGCAGGTCACCGAGGTGAAAGGTCTGCAAACGCCGCTCTTGCCGCCCGTCATCGCCGATATTGCCCGGCGACAGCCAGGCGGTAAACGCCGCGCGCAGCGGCGGCCACTCTCCGTCGATGATCGACAGCCAGTCGGTGTCGCGCGTGCGCCCTTTGACGACAATCGCCTGGCGGAAAGTGCCCTCGTAACGAAAGCCAAAACGCTCGGCGGCCTGGCGCGAAGGCAGATTGAGGTTATCGCACTTCCATTCGCAGCGCCGGTAGCCAAGATCGTCGAACAGATGCCGCAGCATCAGGAAGATCGCTTCGCTGCCGAGGGCGCTGCGTTTCATCAACGGCGACCAGTTGATGGTTCCCAGCTCTGCCACACCGTTGGCGGGATCGACGCGCAAAAAGGCGCAGGTTCCCACCGCGCGCCCGTTCTCCTGCTCGATCACCACCATCGTGTTTCTGTCGGCGCTGGTTGCCTGGGCCTGGAGATAGTGCTGGAAATCCTCGCGCGTCTGCGGCCGCTCCCAGAACAGATAGGTCCAGTCGCTATCGTCTTCGGCGGTTTGATAAGCGCGATAGAGCTCATCGCCCCAGCGATCGATGTTCAGCGGTTCCAGACGGCAAAACCGTCCTTGCAGTAACGTCTGTCCGGGCATGCCTGCCGGCTGCCAATGGGGAAGAGCGTCGCCTATCGGCTGCCCGTACGGATTCCGTCTCATCGCGGCGTCCTGTTTTTGAAAGGGAAAAAGCAAGTTAAAACCAACTCAGGCCAGAGACAACTCCGACCTGCTTTTTGGCGCAGGTTTGCCAGAAAGCGGCGCAACTGTTTAGAGAAATAACTCAATTCCCGTCTAGCATTCACGGAAATGATTTCAGCTGAAATAAATATCCATATAACTCATTGTAAAACGGTGATTTATGGCAACAATTAAGCTACACATTTCAGCAATAACGTTAACTTTTGTTTGCCGTTATGATACAAAATGAAGTGATTGTCATTCTCAAAAATATCGTCATGCTAGATAATTGATTGATTTTAAACCATAAAAAACCAACTACGCAAAGTGAGTTGTTTTTGAGCGTTCAAAAAGCCCGCTGAAAAGCTTCAAAAAAACAACACATGAATTTTTTTTAAGACTTTTCCTAGCAAACTAAAATTTTGTTTCGTGACATGATGGGCAGAATCCCGGCGAGAGATGCCGCCAGGCACGGGCGCCAAGTACAAATCAGGCCTATCATATTGAAGCGGAGCCGTCAGTGGAACGCTCTGACTTAAGCTAAACTTATAGATTCATGTGATTAATAAGTTTAGTATGAAAATATCATTGAGTGCCGTCGCGTTTATTGATAGAACACTCGCTACACTGAATTATTGTTTCATTTTGCCTTTCGGCTTTTTAGGCTTTTTCTCATATTACCGCAGTAAAACGGATTTAAGTGGGGGTGCGATATGCCAACGATCATCATGGATTCATGTAGCTATACCAGATTGGGATTAACCGACTATCTGACTTCGCACGGCGTGAAGAAACGCCATATTAATGCCATTGAGGATATTGACAGCCTGCATGAAAAATGCAGTAAGTTGAATCCCAGTTTGGTGTTTATTAACGAGGACTGCTTCATCCACGAAGCAAACGCCACCGAGCGAATAAAACGGGTGATTTCACTGCACCCGGATACGTTATTCTTTATCTTTATGGCCATTACCAACGTACATTTCGACGATTACTTATATGTTCGCAAGAATGTCATCATATCGTCAAAATCCATCAAACCAGAGACTATGAATCAGCTACTTAGTCACTATCTCGAGAAAAAGTCCCTTCGGGTGGAGAAGTCCTCCCTGGATCAAACGCCGGTCACGTTGAGCCAGACTGAATCGAACATGTTACGCATGTGGATGTCCGGTCAAGGTACCATCCAGATATCAGACCAGATGCAAATAAAAGCTAAAACGGTCTCTTCCCACAAGGGAAACATCAAGCGGAAAATAAAAACGCACAACAAGCAAATCATATACCACGTTGTTCGTTTGACTGACACGCTGACCAGTGGAATATTTGTCAATAGCCGTTAAACATACAGAGAACGCCCCCCACTCTGTTTTGGCCGTCGTTAAATATCCGGTGATAATGTAATCCGGGTGTCAAGCGTCGGAAACGCCAAAAGAATACCTGCTGCGTTATCCCCCGCTAGCGCAACGGGTATTTTTTTACATAGATAAAATAAATCCTACCGTAACGAAATAGTCTCAAAATAGACTATTTCACAAGTTGATTAATGAGATTACCCGAAGTCACTGCCCGCGTTCGCGGTGCGGCTCCACAAAGGTGCCGTCGCGGCTATCTATTTCATTAAAGAACCACACGCCCGCCGGATAATCCTCAAGGGAAACCAGATACATGGTGCCCTCGTTGAACACCTCTACGGCCAGGATGACGCCTTCCCGCCGTGGGCCGCCGTCTGTTTTTACCGTCACGCGATCGTTAACCTGCATACCTTTCCCCATTATTTGCGATTGGCGTCAGTGTATTACAAAACGCAGGGAGAACACACCGCCCTGTCCTGCCACACTCTGCTATCAGCGTAGCAGCCATCAGGATTTTTCACTTCCTTAACATTTTGGCCGCAGAATCTTAAGCCGGCCCCGCGTAACCTGTCCGTAGGCGTTTCCCCCCCAGAGAAGCGCTCGCAAATGAAGAAGTAACAAGGAACTTTTGCCCGCTGACTTGCGGGCTTTTTTTTGCCCTGCGCTAAATTACAGGCATAAAAAACCCGCCGCAGCGGGTTCTTTTCAATCAGCGGTAAACGCCAATTAGATAGCGGTAACGTTAGCCGCAGATGGACCTTTCGCACCGTTCTCGATAGAGAACTGTACGTTCTGGCCTTCAGCCAGGGTCTTGAAGCCTTGATCCTGGATAGCAGAGAAGTGTACGAATACGTCTTTGCTGCCGTCTGCTGGGGTGATGAAACCAAAACCTTTAGCTTCGTTGAACCACTTCACTTGACCTTTGATCATGTTGGACATGTCTAATTTCCTTCAATAATAATGTAAGCCGCCATGGGCGAGATAGCCGGTCATCAGTTACTTATGGAGGCACTGGAAAGGAAATTCGTCAGAGAAGGGCTATCCGGGATAACGCTTTAAATTTGAACTACTTTACTCAAAATGTCGTGCATAAATAGGTCTGTACCACAGGCCGACATCATTAACTCATGAGCGAGCAGCAATAGCAACCTTTTTCGCCGTGATGAGACGCTAATCGCGGCTAAGCGCACAGGATTTGACCCTGCTTGCCGATGGAATCGCCGTCTGGCGTATCCGTAACACCCTGCTCAAATGATAGTAATTCTCGTTCTGCTGTTCTATAGTTGCCTGGCGAAATCATCCAGGGAGACTCACCATGCCGAGATGGCTCACATTACCGACCGCCTGCCGCGCCGCGCTGCTGGCCTTTGCCACTTGCAGCGCCCCGCTTGGCGCGCTGGAGTTGAATTATCAGCCTCCAGAGCCCAGTGCTGCCCCTGCCCCTAAACCGGTGGCGCCGCCAGGGCCGGCCCCCAAGGCGGCGAAATCGCCGATTACCTGGGCGGAAGCACGAGATAAAAGCGGCTTTCGCGTCGATATCGAGTGCGATCATCCGGGTTGCAGCAAGCCGCGCACCAAACCTTACCCCGCGTATGAAGGCCCGGTGAAGAAAACCGATCGCCGCCGCCAATCCGATCCTTATTCCACCAACCAGGATCCCGATTACAACATTCAGTTAGGTTATGAATGGTAATAGCGCTTTCGGAGTAATGCCTATACACCCCGCTATCACGGCCGCTTAGAATAGCGTCAGTTCACCACTCCTCCTGGTGTTGAACCTAACAAGCTGTGTTGCAAATCTTTATGCGCCTCCCTATAGGCGCTTTTTTTTTTGCCTCTCGTCATCGCGCTTTGCCGATTACAGATTGCTCTCATTGCCCGACTAAGTGATGAATGTCACAAATACGCCTCTTTGCCATTCTTATTTCGGAGGTGATGTTCATGGCCACAGGATCCCTTGCTCTCTTGGCCGTCTTGGCCGGCATTGCGGGCTATGCGCTCTACAAGCATTTCAAATCTCAGAAGAAAAGCGCATTGGTTCGCCCGTACGATCGGTAACCGGCAACGCATTTTCACCGCAAAGGCGCGGCTCACCGCACGCCGCGCCTTCGCTGATTGTCATCCTTTCATCACAAAAATGTCACAATATGGCCATATCATGATTGGCGATTATCCGCTCTGGCTTAACACCAAGGATTTCGCCCATGACCCTAATTAAAGCTGCAAACCACCAGGAAGCAGAAAAGCTCATCCGCGCCGGCACGGCCAAGAAAATCGAACTGGCCTACGATATCGACAGCGACGATTTCTTCCAGCTTGCCAGCCTGTGGTGCGATAAAGGCGCCAAGATCTCCAAAGGAAAAGAACACTTTATCGTCTCGTTAAAAGGCTTCCGCATCCCGCCTAACGATTGATCGCCTGCCGCCCATCGCGGCGGCTTCGCCCCTTCCTCGCAAAACCGCTCTATTCGACCACGCGCACCTCATTCGATTTCGCTAAGCTAACGGCAGACTTTATTGCGGGCGTTCCGCCTGATAGCCGCGTCCACCACGATGAGGAGAGTGACCATGTCAACAAATGCAGCGCTGCCCGGCAAGATGAAAGCGATTGAGATCAGCCAGCCAGGCGCCCCCGAGGTTCTGGTCGTCACCGAGCGCCCGGTACCCGTCCCGCAAGCGGGCGAACTGCTGGTGAAAATTGCCGCCGCCGGCGTTAACCGCCCCGACGTGTTGCAGCGCCAGGGAAACTATGCGCCACCGCCGGGCGCTTCGGATATCCCCGGTCTGGAAATCGCCGGCGAAGTGGTGGCCCTCGGCGAAGGCGTAACCCATTTCGCTCTTGGCGATCGGGTTTGCGCCCTCATCGCCGGCGGCGGCTATGCGGAATACTGCACCGTACATGAAAGCAATGCGCTGCCGGTGCCGGCGGGTCTGAGCCTGACCGAGGCCGCCGCACTGCCGGAAACCTTCTTTACCGTCTGGGTCAACGTGTTCCAACGCGGCCACCTCAAAGCCGGCGAAACCGTGTTGATCCACGGCGGCACTTCCGGTATCGGCACGGTCGCCACCATGCTGGCGAAAGCCTTCTGTGCACAGGTGATCACCACCGTCGGCTCCGAAGATAAACGCCAGGCCAGTCTGGCGCTGGGCGCCGACGTGGCGATTAATTACCGCAACGAAGACTTTGTCACGCGCACCAAAGAGGTCACCGGCGGCAAAGGCGCCGACGTAATCGTCGATCTGATCGCCGGCGACTATGTCGCCAAGAACTATCAGGCAGCGGCGATGGAAGGCCGCATCGTGCAAATCGGCACGCAACATGGCGTGGTGAAAGAGTTAAACCTGATGCCGCTGCTGTTGAAACGCCTGACCCATACCGGTTCGACATTGCGCTCGCGCAGCGTCGCGGACAAGGCGCAGATTGCCGCCGAGCTGCAAGAGAAGGTTTGGCCGCTGCTGGAACGCGGCGTGCTGAAACCGCAGATCTTTAAAACCTTCCCGCTTGAGCAGGCCGCCGCAGCGCATACGCTGATGGAGTCCAGCGAGCATATCGGCAAAATCATGCTGACGTTCTAAGACCGTTCCCCGCCGCCTCGCGGCGGGGAAGCCAATACGCACTCAGGGAATGATGCCGCGACGGCGGAACTCATCAAACAGCGTGATAAACATGGTTTCGGTTTCAACAAACTGATGGAAACCCAAACGCCGCGCCTTGCTGCCGTCCGCGAACATGTCATAGTCCCAGGAAAAGACGAAATCGGCGAAACGCCAGCCAGCCACCGCGCGATAATCAGCCTCGGTCAAAGAGTGCCGCTGCGCCAGCTCCCGCCACAGCGGCGCTTTGTCGGCCATCATGCTCTCCAGCGTCATCGGCAACGGTGGCGCACATTCCAGCCCGAAGTACGCGGCGATTTTCGGCCACATTTCGCTCCAGCGAAACAGATCGCC
Source organism: Serratia sp. YC16 (assembly GCF_009707615.1). Taxonomy (NCBI): domain Bacteria; kingdom Pseudomonadati; phylum Pseudomonadota; class Gammaproteobacteria; order Enterobacterales; family Yersiniaceae; genus Serratia; species Serratia sp. YC16. The sequence goes on from NZ_WLYN01000001.1 coordinate 1,010,260, forward strand.
GTTGTTGATGTTAAACGCCTGATTGGCCGCCGCAGGTTCGGTCGCCGCCCACAGAGTGGCGCGCGCCAACAGCCCGGCGTCGGTCATTTCCAACAGGCTGTGGTAAGCGCCCGGCTTACCGGGAAAGCGCAGCGGCAGCCCGAGCGCTTTACTGATGGAGGCGTAAACCGCGATGCTTAACGCCAGATTCATCGGGTTGCCGAGCGAGAAGCCCCCCACCACGCTCGGGCGAATGGCGCTCCAGCGCCAGCGCTTGCCTGCCTGACGCTGCGCCAAATACTGCTGCTGCGCCATGTTAAACTCCGGCGGCATATGCCCCGCGTCGCTTTCGCGCGCCGGCGTTTTAAACGGCCCCAAATGCGCGCCATAGACCTTATAGCCCTGCATCAGGCTGATATGCTCCAACGCCGGCGCGATCGGCTCCAGTCCTTCGACAACGTGTTGCAACATCTGCAGGTTCGGCGCCACCAGTCCCGCCCAGTCCGGCACATCCTGATAGGCGGCATAGAAAACGTGACTAATCGCGCTCAGCGGTCGCAGCGCGTCACGCGTCGCCGCCGCATCCAGCAGGTCAACCTGCAGATGGCTCACCCCTGGCGCCGGTTGCCCACCCCGCCGCGAAACGCCCACCACTGGCCAACCCAGGCCGGTCAGCTCCTCAATCAATCGGCGCCCAATCACGCCATTGGCGCCGATCACCAGCGCCTGTCGCATTGCGTTCATCTTGCCACTCCTCGGGTTATCGATGCCCAGAGTGTTATTGATTAGCAATACTTGTGGTAGAAGAGACTTTCTACTAACACTAATAAGAAAAATCTATAGGCAAGCACATCATGGATAAGCTGAACGCGATGAAAACCTTTCTGCGGGTAGCGGAGCTGGGCAGCCTGTCGGCCGCCGCTCGCGATCTGCGTTTGACGCAGCCGGCGGTCAGTCAGCAAATCGCCGGCCTGGAGCAACAGCTGGGAGCGCAGCTGTTGTTTCGCAGCACTCGGGCGGTCACCCTGACCGAGGCCGGCAATGATTACTATCAGCGTATCAAACCGATTATGGCGGCGGTCGACGAAGCGGAAGAGGCGCTGCACGGGCAGCACCACCGGCTGCAGGGCAATCTGCGCCTTCACGCACCGACCGGTTTCGGGCAACGACACGTCACGCCGCTGGCCATCGCGTTCCAGCAGCGTCACCCGGAACTCACCATCGAGCTGCTGCTGGACGATCGCCGCGCCGACGTGATCGGCGAAGGCATCGACGTAGCGCTGCGCTTCGGCGAATTGCACGCGCCCGGCATGGTGGCGAAACGGCTGGGTGAGTTGCAACGCCTGCTGGTGGCGTCGCCGGCCTATCTGGCCAAGCACGGTACCCCCCGTTCGCCGGCGGAGCTGGTGAAACATGCGCACATTCGTTACAGCGGATTAAACGACGGTGATACGCTCACCCTGCTCGGCCCACACGGCGCCGAGATAGTCGCTCTGCGGCCCACGTTCCGCGCCAACAATACGTTATCGCTGCTGGCGGCCATCGAGGCAGGCGCCGGAATCGGCGGCGCTCAGCGGCCGTTGATCGGCGAGCAGCTGGCGACAGGGGCGTTGGTTCCCGTGTTGCCGGAATACCGCTACCCGCCCATGGCGCTGCACGCGGTCTACCCCGCTTTACGTTTTATTCCGGAAAAAGTGCGCGCCTGGGTGGCGCATCTGCAACAGGCGTTGACGACGATCGAGGGAATCAGCGGAGTGAATGCCCCCGGCCAGACGCCGGGAGCATAATCATTATTTGAACAATTTGCCGACCATGTCGCCCAATTCATTGCTGTCTTGCTGTACTTCGCCATTTGGTGAAGCGGCATCGGCTACCGTCGGCAAGAACTGCGCAATGGTGCTGGACGCCTGGGCCGGATCGACGCCCAGCTTTTCAGCCAGTTGATTGATCGCATCGCTGCCCAACGCCTGCTGCACGTGATCGCCGGTAATCGGCTGATTTTCGCCATTGCCGAGCCAGGAACCGACGATATCGCCGAACTGCCCCTGACGGAACTTGTCCAAAATGGCCTGCAGGCCGCCTTGTTGCTCGACCCACTGCATAATGGCGATGTAATCGATGCCTTTGCCGTTGGCACCGCCGCCTAAAATGTTACCCAATACGCTATCGAACAGACCCATGATATTCCCCTTTCAGCGATTCGGCCGCGCCGCGCCGCCGGATTGATTTCACGAAAAAGGGCCGCCGCGGCGACCCTGTTGAGCAACGGCTGCTTAGCCTTTGATCTTCCTGTAGACAAAAAGCACCACCAGGGCACCGATGACTGCCACCACAAAGCTGCCCAGGTTAAAACCGTCAACGCGACCCATGCCGAAGAAGGTGCTGATATAGCCGCCGACCACGGCGCCCACGACCCCCAGTACCACGGTCATAATAAACCCGCCGCCGTCTTTGCCCGGCATAATCCATTTGGCCAGGATACCGGCGATTAAACCAAAAATGATCCAGGAAATAATGCCCATCTTTACTCTCCCTCTTACCTTTTGCCTAACAGAAATCCTATGACCAGGCCCACGACGGCGCCGGCGCCTATCCCCGCCCAAGGGTTATCCTTGATGCAGGCACATGATTGCTCGAGCGCTGCTTGTACGCCGCTGCGCACTTCGCAGGCGGTGGTTTTCACGTAGTCGCTCGGTTGCTCAACACCGTTTAGATCGTCATTTTCATATGACATGTCAAATCCTTACAGACCCACCCTCTGAGAATTGCGTCACCTGTTTCACGCCAGACGCCGTCCGCTCCGCGATGTTGCTCTGGGCGACTTGCCCGCAGCAGCTCAATGCAGGGTGTGCGGCGACAAACGCGCAACTTCACACTATGACTATAGTAAAAAATCAGCGGTTTACCCATTTCCGTCCGTCTGAATTTCACCGTATAAAAAACGCTCGCATTTCATCTCGTCGTCATATTGGCAGACTAAACTTTGAACAAATCCTTTGGGAGGAAACGCCGATGTTCAATGGCCCGTTTGTTCTGATTCTCGCGCTACTGTACGCACTGGCCGCCATCTGGGACGGTTCCGCCGCGTTACTGTTTCTTTAAGGTTACATAGCGGTTGTCACTTTTGCGATGCGCTTAATTGTGTCCTTATTTTTCAAGGGCGCCAGCCGGTTGAAATAGCGGTGAATCTCCTCCCTTTCCTCGGTAAAAATCTCATTTCGTTCCGCTTTCCATCTGCGCTTAAACGTAAAAAAGCATCCATGGAAGACCCTATTCCGTACAAAACGCTCTAGCATTCTGCTCATTTACCGGCTTGGACACGGCCTTTCGTGCCGCGACGCCTGCCGAATGCACAGGGTGACGAGCCGATCGTGCAACCGCCGTTGGTGGACTTCCCGCGGGATGATGAAATGTGCGCGGCCGGCGAACCTCCGCTGTATTAATCGCCTTCGCCGCGCTCAAGCATTCTGCAGCAGGGGAACTACACTAATAAGTCACCGACGGCAATTATTGCCGCCAGCAACCATTTTTCCCGCCCGTGGGCCGGTCGTTGCCTGCCGGGTCTTAACCGAGGTCAATGTCATGCTGGTACAACCCTATTTGTTCTTCAGCGGTAACTGTGAGCAAGCGATTAACTTCTATGTGCAGCAGCTGAATGCCAAAATTGAAATGGTCATGCGTTTCAAAGATATGCCCGAAGAGGCCCGACAAGGCGGGCCACAGGACGTCAACCCGGATGCGATCATGCATGCGCGCCTGCTGATCGGCGACGGCGTGCTGATGGCTTCAGACGGCTGTCCGCAGGATGACAGCGGCGGGGCTTCCCACAAAGGCTTCTCGCTGTCGCTGAACCCCAGCGATGCGGAACAAGGACGCAAACTGTTCGATAATCTGGCGCAGGGCGGCCAGGTGACGATGCCTTATCAAGCCACCTTCTGGGCCAAAGGCTTCGGTATGCTGACCGACAAATTCGGCGTCAACTGGATGATCAACGTCGAATAACCCCTTCATGGCGCCGCTAGCTATAGCGGTGCCAGTCATAGGCCGCCTTGGCGAACAGAACGAACAGCAGCGCCAACAGCACCAATCCCAACCGCCAGTAGGGCGACCGGCGCCGCCGCCAGGCGAAGTACATCATCACCGCCAGCGCCCCCAGCGTGAGGGGGTAATACACCGCCAACGTCAGTAACGCGATAATGATGTAATCCGACATGGATCCTTTCACTCCGTAGTGTTTACGCCGCCGCTGATGCAGTTTGCGGCCCGACTTTCCCACATCGCCACGTTAAGGGCTAGAGGTCTGGCGCATTTATGCATAAAATATAGGATTGCTCTTAACTCAAATTGAATAGTAATCAAACCACAAGGGTGACATGACTCAGCAGCAACCCCTACAGGATGCCGTGCCGCCGCGCAGCGTTAAAAGCTCCCCATTATTATTTCAGGCCGGCGTGTTTGTCATCATCGTTGCCGCCACGCTGATCCTCTTTAACAGCTGGCAAATCTGGAGCGCGCACCAGCGCGATCTGCGCAGCGCCGAGCATGAATCCGCCAACCTCGCCCGTTCGCTGGCGCAGCATGCCGACGACACCTTCATGCAGGTGGATGGCAATCTGCTCGATCTGACCGAGCGTATTCAGACCGACGGACTGGGTCCGTCACAGCTGATGCGGCTGCAGCGGGTGATGCAGACACAGGTCGGCAACCTGCCGCAGCTGCATGGGCTGTTTGTTTACGATGCGCGCGGCCGCTGGCTGGCGACGGCCTCAGGCAAATTCATCAAGAACGCCAACAACGCCGATCGCGATTACTTCAAATATCATCAGAATCGCGATGGCGCCGGCCTGTACATCGGCAAAGTGATCCGCAGCCGCACCACCGGCGATCTGATCATCCCCGTTTCGCGGCGATTCAACAACCCGGACGGCAGCTTTGGCGGCGTAGTGCTGGCCACGCTGTACATCGATTATTTCCGCCAGTTTTACGATAGTTTCGCGCTCAACACCGACGCCTCGTTAAACCTGCTGCTGGCGGATGGCACCATCCTGTACCGCCGCCCGTACTCGGCAACGTCGATCGGTAAAAACATCGCCAAGGGCGTGCTGTTCAGCGAGATTTTGCCGCATTCGGAGTTCGGCAACGCCACCATTACCTCGCTGTTCGACAAAGTGGAGCGCATCTACGGCTACTCGCGAGTGAACCGCTTTCCCCTGGTGATCGCTGCGGGATTGTCGAAACGCGACGCGCTGGCGGATTGGCGCACCGACGCCGGCCTGTTCGCCGCCGGCGGCCTCTCTTTATTGATGATCCTGCTGGCGATGGGCATGGTGCTGCTGCGGCAAATCAAGCACAGCATGCAAACCGAAGCCGAACTGATGCGCACCCGCGATCAATTGACCAGCATCAACCAGATGCTCGAAGAGCTGGCGCTGCTGGACGGCCTGACCGGCCTGGCCAATCGCCGCCAGTTTGATATCGCGCTGAAGAACGAGCTGGCGCGCGCTTCGCGCAACTACCGCAGCGTGGCGCTACTGATGCTGGATATCGACTACTTCAAACAGTACAACGACAGCTATGGCCACGTCGCCGGCGACCAGTGCCTGCAGCAGATCGGCCAAACGCTGAAGGGGTTGGCATGCCGCAGCAACGACGTGCTGGCGCGCTACGGCGGTGAAGAGATGGGGATTATTCTGCCGGATACCGATGTGCAAGGCGCGCTGATTTTCGCCGAACGCGTTATCAATGCGGTGCGCGATCTGAAGATCCCGCATCAGGGCAATCCGCACGGCATCGTTACCATCAGCATCGGTATCTGCGCCAAAGTGCCGCATATGTACAACGATACGCCGATCGGCTTTATCAATGAGGCCGACAGCGCGCTGTATCAGGCCAAGAAAAAAGGCAAAAACTGCATTTACGGCGCTTGACCAATAATTAGGCCGTCGCAACCAGGCGGCCCAAATTATTTATCCGGAAAAATGAAATAATTCCCCCCCAAAACTTTTTCTCTCCGGCGTTATCTTCCCTCCTGAATAGAATAGCGGCGAAAAATAAGCAGGGTATTTATTTCCATTAAAATTCAACAAGATAAAAAACACGCCATTTAACGAACAATTCGTGCCTTTTTTGATTATTCGTGCCTACAGCGGGACTCGTTTAGCCTACGTTTACTTTTTATTGGCGTTGCCGGTGATACCCTTGTCAGGACTATTCTAATTATCAGGAAGCCATCGCACGCTTCGGCGCAATGCGCCCTGCTGATACAACCATAATAGAACTCACCTATTTCACGTTGCCATTGGGCGACCGGCGCAAAGCGTTCTGACGCCGCTCCAGCCAGCCACTGTGCAAACCAGTGCAGCCATCCACGCGGCAACCTGAAAGGCGGGAATAAAGCGATACAGATTTGCGAGGAGATCTCATGCCTACTGGCGATATTATGCGTGAACAGGCCGTACTGACGCTGCCGTTGCGGCAATGGGCGGCGGCGGAAACATCCAGCGCGGTCAGCGAACTGGAACAGGGCAAAGTGCTGTTTCTGCCTGAACTGGCCTTCACCCTGTCTGAGCAGGAAAAGCCGCTGCTGGATCCGACGCTGGTCGATCCGAAGCGCAAGAACATCAGCTATCAGCCTCTGTCCGGCAAGCTGACCGGCGTCGCCGTTGCGGAGCGCCAGCAGCAGGTGCAGCAGCTGCTGGAACGCTATTACCAATCCTGTCGCCAGCTGATCGCCGGGCTGTTGCCCGAGTATCAGGAGGTGCTGCACCATCCGACCGGCAGCCTGCGCTTGCATCCGGTTTCCGCCTGGCGCGCCAAGAACTCCTGGCGCAAAGACGACAGCCGGCTGCACGTCGACGCTTTCCCGTCGCGTCCAAACTACGGCGAACGCATTCTGCGCATCTTCACCAACATCAATCCTCACGGTGAGAATCGCCAATGGCGCGTCGGAGAACCCTTCCCCGATCTGGCGGAACGCTTTATGCCGCGTTTGGCCCGTTACTCCGCCTTCAGCAGCTGGTTGCAACATCAGGTGCGCATCACCAAAACCCGCCGCAGCCATTATGACCATCTGATGCTGCAACTGCATGACGCGATGAAGGCCGACAGCGATTATCAGCAACGGGGTCCGCAGCTGGCGCTGGAGTTCCCGCCGGGCAGCAGTTGGATTTGCTTCTCGGATCAAACGCCGCACGCCGCGATGGGCGGCCAGTTTATGCTGGAGCAGACCTTCCTGTTGCCGGTGAATAAAATGCAGGATCCGCAGCGTTCGCCGCTGAAAGTGCTGGAACAGCTGCGCGGGCAGCCGCTGATCTGAATGACTCGCCGCCGCCGGGGCGCCGGCGGCGGCGAAGCGCGCATTATGCCTCGAAGTCCCCTTGCTGGCGCGCCACCAGCGTCAGGATGCTGTACAGCGCCACCGGCTGCTGTTCCTGATTCAGCACCTGCACATCCCACACCACCACGCCATGCGGCCGATCTTCGGCGGTTTTCTGCGGCTTGCGGATCTTCTTCTTGCAGGTTAACCGCACCTGAATGGTGTCGCCGATCTTCACCGGCTCAATAAAGCGCAGATTTTCCATGCCGTAGTTGGCGATTACCGGCCCGACGGCGGCGTCGACAAACAGCCCGGCAGCGGCCGACACCACAAAGTAACCGTGCGCTACCCGCTCGCCGAACAGCGAATCGGCAGCGCCGATCTTGTCCATGTGCGCGTAAAAATGGTCGCCGCTCAGGCAGGCGAAGTTGACGATATCCGCCTCGGTCACGGTGCGGCGCGCGGTCAACAGGCTATCACCCAGCTGCAGCTGCTCGAAATATTTGCGGAACGGATGCACCGGATGCTCGGCGACCGGCGCGCCGCGCACCCATTCACCGCCGATGGCCGCCAGCATCGCCGGGCTGCCCTGGATCGCCGTACGCTGCATATAATGTTTCACCGCGCGCAACCCGCCCAGCTCTTCGCCACCGCCGGCGCGCCCCGGGCCGCCGTGCACCAGCATCGGCAACGGCGAGCCGTGGCCGGTGGATTCCGCCGCCGCCTGCTCATCCAAAATCAGCATACGTCCGTGAGCGCAGGCCGCCGCGCGGATAAAGCGCTTGGCCAGCGCCGGGTCGGCGGTCACCAGCGATCCCGCCAGGCTGCCCTGCCCCAGCAACGCCAGCGCGATCGCCTGCTCGGTATCCGCATACGGCATCAGCGTCGCCACCGGGCCGAAGGCCTCGGTACCGTGCACCGCCTGATGGGTGAACGGATCGGCGCAATACAGCAGGGTCGGCGGATAAAATGCGCCACCGCGCGCGCCGTCCCCCAGCACGTCCAGCTTATCCAGGGCTGCGCCGCACAGCGGCTCGCAACCGTTGCGCAGCAGGAACTCCACCTTGCTTTGCACATCATCACGCTGTTCGTGGCTGACCAACGCCCCCATGCGCACCTGCTCCAGCTGCGGGTCGCCCACCTTCACGCCTGACAGTCGCTGCAGCAAGGCCTGACGCACCGCCGCCACCTGCGACGCCGGCACGATGATGCGGCGGATCGCGGTGCATTTCTGCCCCGCCTTGGCGGTCATTTCACGACACACCTCTTTAATAAACAGGGCAAATTCCGGCATTTCCGGCGTCACGTCCTCCGCCAACACGCAGCAGTTGAGCGAATCCGCCTCCATGGTGAACGCGATCGATTTCTCCAACAGGCGCGGATGCGCGCGCAGCCGCTGGCCGGTCTGCGCCGAACCGGTGAACGTTACCGCATCCTGATAATCCAGGTGCGCAAACATGTCGCCAACGCCGCCGCACACCAGCTGCAGCGCCCCTTCCGGCACCAGGCCGCTGTCGACGATCAGCCTGACCATCGCCTGCGTCAACTGCGCGGTGGCGGTGGCCGGCTTGATGATGGCCGGCATGCCCGCCAGCCAGGTCGGCGCCAGTTTTTCCAACATCCCCCAGCACGGGAAGTTGAAGGCGTTGATATGCAGCGCTACGCCCGGGCGCGAGGTCAGTACGTGGCGGGCGGCGAATTGCGCCTGCTTCGACAGCGGGATAAGCTCATCTTCCGGCCACAGCGTATCGTCCGGCAGATCGCGGCCGGCCATGCCGGCATAAGCGAACAGCGTCGCGATGCCGCCTTCGATATCGACCCAGCCGTCGCTGCGCGTCGCCCCGGTTTGATAGGAGATCTGATACAGCGCCTCTTTATGCGCCAGCAGGTGCTTCGCCACCGTTTTCAACATCTGGGCGCGCTGCTGGAACGTCATTTTCGCCAGCGCCGGGCCGCCGTGGCTACGGGCATAGCTCAGGCTGGCCGCTAACGGCAGGCCGTCGGAGCAGACCTGGAACAGCGCTTCACCGGTCACGGCGTGGCGGATCTGGCGGCCCTCTCCCTGCCCATACACCCAGGCGCCAGAAAGATAACTGTGTAACTGCTGCATGTGCCCTCCAAAATTCATAAATTTTCACCATACAGCTTAATTACGTATCACATAAATGCCAGTCAACGCCAAGCTCAATTTTAACAAAAAGAGAACAAAAGGCACCGCCAAGCCGCTCACCTTGCCGTTAATGCGGAATTAACCACCTTATTTATCAAATTAAATCAATAAATTAACGCAACACCCTGTGATTGAGCTCGCAAAACCACATAAATCTCGTTTGATATTTTTGTTATCAGTTTGTAGCCTTATGGTTAGTTAAAGTGATTCACATTTTTGTGTTTAATGTGAAAAATACGAATCACCAAGAGGCAAGCATGACAACTGAAGCACAGTACCAGCAGCATTTCGACGACAAGATCGCGGCGGATATCGCTATCGAGGCCAAAGACTGGATGCCGGACGCCTACCGTCAGAACCTGATTCGGCAGATCGGCCAACACGCCCACTCGGAAGTCATCGGCATGCTGCCGGAAGCCAACTGGCTGACGCGCGCCCCCACGCTGCGCCGCAAGGCGGTGCTGCTGGCCAAAGTGCAGGATGAGGCCGGCCACGGTCTGTACCTCTACAGCGCCGCCGAGACCCTCGGTTGTTCACGCCAGGACATCTACCAAAAGATGCTCGACGGCAAGATGAAGTACTCCTCTATCTTCAATTATCCCACGCTCAACTGGGCGGATATCGGCGTGATCGGCTGGCTGGTCGACGGCGCCGCCATCGTCAACCAGGTGGCGTTATGCCGTGCGTCCTACGGTCCCTATGCGCGGGCGATGGTGAAAATCTGCAAAGAGGAAAGCTTCCACCAGCGCCAGGGCTATGAGGCGGTGATGGCGATGGCCAACGGCAGCGACACGCAACGCGCCATGCTGCAGGACGCCATCGATCGCTTCTGGTGGCCGGTGCTGATGATGTTCGGCCCGAGCGACGCCGACTCCCCGCACAGCGCCCAAAGCATGGCGTGGAAAATCAAACGCCACAGCAACGATGAGCTGCGGCAGAAATTCGTCGACAACACCGTGCCGCAGCTTGAGGCGCTGGGCATGACGGCGCCGGACCCGGGCCTTATCTGGGACGATGCCGCTGGCCACTATCGCTTCGGCGAGATCGACTGGAGCGAACTGCATGAGGTGATCAAAGGACGCGGCCAGTGCAACCACGAACGCCTGCAGGCCAAGCGCCGCGCCTGGGAAGACGGCGCCTGGGTGCGCGACGGCGCCATGGCCCACGCCGCGAAAAACGCCGCCTCCGCCGCATAGCCACCATAAGGAATCGAGATCATGAGCCACGTTGAATGGCCGCTGTATGAAGTGTTTATCCGCAGCAAACAAGGGTTGGCGCATCGCCACGTCGGCAGCCTGCACGCCGCCGACGACCAAATGGCGCTGGAAAACGCCCGCGACGCCTACACCCGCCGCAATGAAGGCTGCTCGATTTGGGTGGTGCAGTCGCGCCATCTGATCGCCTCGCAGCCGGAAGATCGCGGCGCGTTCTTCGATCCGTCCGAAGACAAGATCTACCGTCATCCGACGTTTTACACCATTCCCGACGGCATCAAGAACATGTAGAGGCGACCATGACGGTTAACGATCCGCGCATCAGCTATTTGCTTCGCCAGGGCGACACGCCTCTGATCCTCGCCCAGCGCCTGTGCGCCTGGTGCGGCCACGCGCCCGAGCTGGAGATCGATCTGGCGTTGGCCAACATCGGGCTCGACCTGCTCGGCCAGGCGCGCAACTTCCTGGGCTACGCCGCCGAACTGGCCGGGCCGCCCTGCAGCGAAGACAGCCTGGCCTTCGGCCGTGACGAGCGCCAGTTTCACAACCTGCTGTTGGCGGAACAGCCGAACGGCGGTTTCAACGACACGCTGGTGCGCCAGTTCCTGCTCGACGCCTACCACGTGCAGCTGCACCAAGGGCTGAGCCGCAGCCGCGATGCGCAGATCGCCGCCATCGCCGCCAAGTCGTTGAAGGAAGCCGACTATCATCTGCGCTTCAGCCACGGCTGGATGATCCGCCTGGGCGACGGCAACGACGTCAGCCACGACAAGATCCAACAGTCGCTGGATAACCTGTGGCGCTTCACCGCCGAGCTGTTCCACGCCGACGAGCTGGAACTGGCGTTGGCGGAGCAAGGCGTCGCCGTCGATCCGCGCGAACTGCAGGCCCCCTGGCAGGCGCAGGTGGAAGAGACGCTGCGCCAGGCGACATTGACGCCGCCTGCCGAGCAGGCGTTCCGTCACGGCGGCAAACAAGGGCGACACAGCGAACACCTCGGCCCGCTGCTGGCGGAGATGCAGTTCCTGCAGCGCGCCTATCCAAACGGTCAGTGGTAGGAGGCCGCGATGAACGTCACTCGTTTGCAACCCGCCGAAATTCCGCAGATTTGGCACTGCCTGCAGCAGATCAGCGATCCCGAACTGCCGGTGCTGTCGATCACCGATTTGGGCATGGTGCGCGACGTGGCGCGCGACGGCACCGGCTGGCGCGTGACCTTCACCCCAACCTACTCCGGCTGCCCGGCCACCGAATTTCTGCTCAACGCCATCGAGCAGCGGCTGGCGGAAGCCGGTTTCAGCCCGGTGCAGGTTGAGATCCGCCTCAGCCCGGCCTGGACCACCGACTGGATGAACGCCGACGCCCGCGAACGGCTGCGGCAATACGGCGTGGCGCCGCCGCAGGGCCACACCTGCGATCGTCCGCACGCCCACGGCCCGGTAGCCTGCCCGCGCTGCGGCAGCACCCACAGCGAGAAGATCAGCGAGTTCGGCTCCACCGCCTGTAAAGCGCTGTATCGCTGCTGCGACTGCCGGGAACCGTTCGACTACTTCAAATGCATATAGGAGCGCTGACACCATGACGGTCTTTCATCGCCTGAACGTCGCCGCCATCGAGCGCGAAACGCCGGACGCCGTAGCCATCACGCTGCGCGTGCCCGAAGAACTGCAAAACCAATACCGCTATACCCCCGGCCAGCACCTGACGCTCAAGGCGTTGGTCAACGGCGAAGAGCTGCGGCGTTGCTACTCCATCTGCAGTTCACCGCAGGAAGGCCTGCTGCAGATCGGCGTGAAAGCGATCGATCAGGGCCGTTTCTCCGGCTTCGTCAACCGCATGCTGAAGGTCGGCGATGCGCTGGAGGTGATGGTGCCGCAGGGGCGCTTCGGCTATCAACCGCAGGCGGAGCGCAGCGGCAACTACCTGGCGATCGCCGCCGGTTCCGGCATCACGCCGATGCTGTCGATCATCAAGGCGACGCTGCAGCTCGAACCGGGCAGCAGTTTCACCCTGATCTACGGCAACCGCAACAGCAGAACCATGATGTTCAAAGAAGCGCTGTCGGATTTGAAAAACCGCTACCCACAGCGTTTTCAGCAGCTGTACCTGTTCAGCCAGGAGAGCCTCGACAGCCCGCTGCTCAGCGGCCGCATCGACCGCGAACGCCTGGCGGCGATCGGCGGCGCGCTGCTGGATTTCCGCGACTATGACCACGCCTTCATTTGCGGGCCGGAATCGATGATGGACGACGCGCAAACCGTACTCGAACAGGCCGGGGTACCGGCCAATCACATCCACAGCGAGCGCTTCAACACCAGCGGCCTGGTCGCCCGCCCGCGCAGCAGCGGCGATCGCAACGCCACCCGGGTGGCGATCCTGCTCGACGGCCGCCGGTTGGATATTGAGGTCGGCGAACAGGACGACAGCATTCTCGACGCGGCGCTGCGCCAGGGCGCCGACCTGCCCTACGCCTGCAAAGGCGGCGTGTGCGCCACCTGCAAATGCCGGCTGAAGGCCGGCCAGGTGGAGATGGGCGTCAACTACAGCCTGGAGCCGGACCAGTTGGCCGCGGGCTATGTATTGAGCTGCCAGTCGTGGCCGAAAGGCGACGGCGTGGTGTTGGACTTCGACGTCTAGGAGCCGCGATGGACACCCCTTTCATTTTACGCCAACAACAACACCGGGTGGTCACGCTGACGCTGCACCGCCCGGAGGCGCGCAACGCCCTGAGCACCCCCTGCCTGGAGCAGCTGGTGTCTCTGCTGGAGCAGGCCGATGCCGACCGCGGCGTGGGCGCCGTGGTGATCGCCGGCGCGGCGCGTTTCTTCGCCGCCGGTGCCGATCTGCGCGAACTGCAGCAGCAGGATGTGCCGGCAGCCCTAGCGGACAGCCGTCCGCAGCTGTGGCAGCGGCTGGCGCAGTTCGGCAAGCCGCTGCTGGCGGCGGTAAACGGTTATGCATTGGGTGCCGGTTGCGAACTGGCGCTGGCCTGCGACATCGTCATCGGCGGTGAAAGCGCCCGCTTCGGCCTGCCGGAGATCACCCTTGGTCTGATGCCGGGCGCCGGAGGTACCCAACGCCTGATCCGCTGCGTCGGCAAATCGCGCGCCAGCCAGATGGTACTGACCGGCGAAGCCATCGACGCCCGCACCGCGCTGCAGGCCGGCCTTATCAGCGAAGTGTGCGTCGATGCTCTGACGCTGGAACGCACACAGCAGATTGCCGAGCGCATCAGCCGTCAGGCGCCGCTGGCGCTGCGCGCCGCCAAACAGGCCCTGAAACAGGCCGAGGAGACCGGTCTTAGCCAGGGGCTGGCGATGGAACGTCAGCAGTTCGTCACCCTGGCCGCCACCGACGATCGCCGCGAAGGCATCGCCGCCTTTTTCGAAAAACGTACGCCAAACTATCAGGGGCGCTGATTTATGGATAACGCATTGATTCTCAGCCATCTCGACGCCGGCGTGTTGACGCTGACCCTCAACCGTCCGGATCGGCTCAACAGCTTTAACGACGAGATGCATCGCCAGCTGAGCGAGGCGCTGACGCAAGCCGAGCGCGACGACAACGTGCGCTGCCTGCTGATCGCCGGCGCCGGGCGCGGTTTCTGCGCCGGGCAGGATCTCAACGATCGCAACGTCAGCGCCGATCAACAGGCGCCGGATCTCGGCCTGTCGGTCGAACGTTTCTACAACCCCCTGATCCGCCGTCTGACCGCCCTGCCCAAGCCGGTGGTGTGTGCGGTCAACGGCGTGGCGGCCGGCGCCGGTGCCGCGCTGGCTTTGGCGTGCGACATCGTCATCGCCGCCGACAACGCCAGCTTTATTCAGTCTTTCTGCCGCCTGGGGCTGGTGCCGGACTCCGGCGGCAGCTGGTTCCTGCCGCGGCTGGCCGGCCACGCCCGCGCGATGGGCATGGCGCTGCTGGGCGACAAAATCAGCGCCCAACAGGCGCTGGAGTGGGGCATGATCTGGCAGGTGGTGCCGGCGGAGGAATTGGCCGATCGCACGCAAACGCTGGCGCGCCATCTGGCCACTCAGCCAACCTACGGTCTGGGCCTTATCAAGAAAGCCATCTATAGCTCGGCCACCAACAGCCTCGATCAGCAGCTCGATCTGGAGCGCGATCTGCAGCGATTGGGCGGCCGCAGCGACGACTACCGCGAAGGCGTCAGCGCGTTCTTCGCCAAACGCACGCCGAACTTCAGCGGGAAATAGCCATGAACGCGTCCCTTGTTAACGGCCGGGTGGCGGTGATCGGCGCCGGCACCATGGGCATCGGCATTGCGCAGGTGGCCGCTGCCGCCGGCCACCCGGTGCGGCTGTTCGATATCGCGCCCGCCGCCGCCCAGCGAGCGATCGACGAACTCGCTCGCCGCCTGCGGCAGCGGGTGGACGGCGGCAAGGCCGATGCCGCGACCACCGAAGCGCTGCTGGCGCGCCTCGAACGCGCCGACTCGCTCGAGCAACTGGCCGACTGCGCGCTGGTGATTGAAGCGGTGGCGGAAAACCTGGCGATTAAGCAGAGCCTGTTCCGCGATCTGGAAGCGGTCTGCTCGCCCGCGACGCTGTTCGCCAGCAATACCTCCTCGCTGTCGATCACCGCCATCGCCGGGGCATTGCAACACCCGGCGCGTATGGCCGGGCTGCACTTTTTCAACCCCGCGCCGCTGATGAAGCTGGTGGAGATCGTCAGCGGTCTGGAGACCGGTGCCGAAACCCTCGCCGCGCTGCAGGCCGTGGCGCAGCGTTGGGGTAAGCAGAGCGTTCTGTGCCGCTCAACGCCGGGATTCATCGTCAACCGCGTGGCGCGGCCGTTCTATGCCGAAACCCTGCGCGCGCTGGAGGAACGGGTGGCCGACGCCGCCACGCTGGACGCGGTATTGCGCGACGCCGGCGGTTTCGCCATGGGCCCGCTGCAATTGACCGATCTGATCGGCCAGGACGTCAATTTCGCCGTGACCGAATCGGTGTATCAGGCCTTCTACCAGGATCCGCGCTTCACCCCTTCGCTGGTGCAGCAGGAGTTGGTGGCCGCGGGGCACCTCGGCCGCAAATCCGGCCGCGGCTTCTACCGCTACGACACATCGCGCCCCGCCGCCGAGATCGCCTTTGCGCCGCCGGCGCAGGCCGCGCAGCCACAGCGCGTCACCTTGCACGGCGACTGGTCGCCGCTGGCCGATCTGGCGCAGCTGTTAAGCGAAAATGCGGGAGCGATCATACAACCTGGCCAGACCAGCCCGCACGTCACGATCGACGACGTTACACTGATGTTAACCAATGGTAAAACCGCCGGCCAGCTGGCCGACGAACGTGGAACGCCCGTGGTGCTGTTCGATCTCTGTGCCGACTATGCGCACGCCTCCGCCATCGCCATCAGCTGCGCGGAGCAAAACGGTGCGCAACACAATGCCAAAGCGATTCGCCTGCTGCAGTCCCTCGGCAAGCAGGTCATTCCGTTGCCGGATTACCCCGGCCTGCTGACGATGCGCACCCTGGCCATGCTGGCCAACGAAGCGCTCGACGTGGTGAACAAAGGCGTTGCCAGCGCCGAAGATATCGATCTGGCGATGCTGCGCGGCGTCAACTACCCGCGCGGACCGTTGGCCTGGGGCGCCGCGCTTGGCTGGCGCCACATCCTGGCGACGCTGGAAAACCTGCAACGCTATTACGGCGAGGCGCGCTATCGCCCTATGCCGCTGCTGCGCCGTTATGCTTCTCCCGCCTCTTTCCCAGGAGCCGAACAATGAACGCCAATACGCCGCGCGCGCTGGCTCAGCGCTGCGCCGAGCAAATGTTTCAGCAAGATACCTGCGCTCAGGCGATGGGTATGCATATCGACGCCGTCGACGCCGGGTACGCGCAGGTCAGCATGACCGTCGGCCCGCAGATGCTCAATGGTCACCAGACCTGTCACGGCGGCCAGCTGTTCAGCCTGGCGGACACCGCTTTCGCCTACGCCTGCAATAGCCAGGGGTTGGCGGCGGTCGCCTCCGGCTGCAGCATCGACTTCGTCCGCCCGGCGCTGGCCGGCGATCGCCTCACCGCCAGTGCGGAGGTGCGCCATCAGGGCAAAGTCACCGGGCTGTATGACGTCGAGATCGTTAACCAACTGGGCAAAACCGTCGCCTGGTTCCGCGGCCGCGCGCACCGCCTCGGCCACAGCATTTTAGGAGAGCAGGCATGAATCAGGCATTTATCTGCGACGGCGTGCGCACCCCGATCGGCCGCTATGGCGGCGCGCTGGCACAGGTGCGCGCCGACGATCTCGCCGCCCTGCCGCTGCGCGTGCTGCTGGAACGCTATCCGCAGGTGGATTGGACGCAGCTGGACGATGTGATCCTCGGCTGCGCCAACCAGGCCGGGGAGGACAACCGCAACCTGGCGCGCATGGCGCTGCTGCTGGCCGGGCTGCCGGTCGGCGTGTCCGGCACCACGGTGAACCGCCTGTGCGGCTCGGGTCTGGATGCGCTGGCGATGGCGGCGCGCAGCATCAAAGCCGGCGACGCCGGGCTGATGCTGGCCGGCGGCGCAGAATCGATGACCCGCGCGCCGCTGGTGATGGGCAAGGCCGACAGCGCCTTCAGCCGCCAGGCGCAGCTGTACGACACCACTCTCGGCTGGCGCTTCGTCAACCCGCGCATGCAGGCCGAGTTCGGCACCGATTCGATGCCGGAGACCGCCGAAAACGTCGCGGCGCAGTTCAACATCAGCCGCGCCGATCAGGACGCCTTTGCGCTGCGCAGCCAGCAGCGCGCCGCCCGGGCGCAGGCGCTGGGCTACCTGGCGCAGGAGATTGCTCCGGTCAGCCTCACCGGCAAAAAAGGCGCGGTGACGCTGTTCAGCCAGGATGAGCATCCGCGCACCGACACCACGCTCGAGCAGCTGCAGGCGTTGAAAACCCCGTTCCGTCAGCCCGGCAGCGTCACCGCCGGCAACGCCTCGGGGCTGAACGACGGCGCAGCGGCACTGCTCGTCGCCTCCGAAGCGATGGCGGCACGCCAGGGCCTGACGCCGCGCGCGCGCATCGTTGCCACCGCCACCTGCGGCGTGGAGCCGCGGCTGATGGGCATCGGCCCGCTACCCGCCACCCGCAAGGTGCTGGAGATCGCCGGGCTGAGCCTGGCGCAGATGGACGTTATCGAACTGAACGAAGCGTTCGCCGCCCAGGCGCTGGCGGTGATGCGCCAGCTTGGCCTACCGGACGATGCGCCGCAGGTCAACCCCAACGGCGGCGCGATCGCTCTGGGACACCCGCTGGGCATGAGCGGCGCGCGCCTGGCGCTGGCCGCCCTGTTTGAACTGGAACGGCGTGCCGGCCGCTACGCGCTTTGCACCATGTGCATCGGCGTCGGCCAGGGCATCGCCATGATCATTGAGCGTGTCTGACCCCTGAGGCTAACCATGACAATAAATCCACAGCCCCTCGATAGCATCGAATTCGCCTCGCGCGATGAGATTGAAGCGTTGCAGTTGGCGCGCTTGAAATGGACTCTGCACCACGCCTACGACAATGTGCCGATGTACAAACGCAAGTTCGACCAGGCAGGCGTGCACCCTGACGATCTTAAACAGCTGAGCGATCTGGCGCGTTTCCCTTACACCACCAAGCAGGATCTGCGCGACAACTACCCGTTCGACACCTTCGCAGTGCCGATGGAACAGGTGGTGCGCATCCACGCCTCCTCGGGCACCACCGGCCGCCCGACGGTGGTCGGTTACACCCAGCGCGACATCGATAACTGGGCCGATATCGTCGCCCGCTGTCTGCGCGCCGGCGGCGCCACCGCCAAAGACAAGGTGCACGTCGCCTACGGTTACGGCCTGTTCACCGGCGGCCTGGGCGCACACTACGGCGCGGAGCGGCTCGGCGCCACGGTGATCCCGATGTCCGGCGGCCAGACTGAACGCCAGGCGCAGCTGATCCTCGACTTCAAACCCGACATCATCATGGTGACGCCGTCCTATTGCCTGACGCTGATCGACGAGCTGGAGCGCAAGATGGGCGGCGATGCGCGCGGCTGTTCGCTGCGGCTCGGCGTGTTCGGCGCCGAACCCTGGACCGAAGCTCTGCGGCACGAAATCGAAACCCGCATGGGCATCAAGGCACTGGATATCTATGGCCTGTCGGAAGTGATGGGGCCGGGCGTAGCGATGGAATGCCTGGAGAGCGGCGGCGGCCCCACCATCTGGGAAGACCACTTCCTGCCGGAGATCATCTGCCCGGAGACCGGCGTCGCCCTGCCGGACGGCGAGCACGGCGAACTGGTGTTTACCACCCTGACCAAAGAGGCGCTGCCGGTGATCCGCTACCGCACCCGCGATCTCACCCGTCTGCTGCCGGGGGACGCGCGCCAGATGCGCCGCATGGGCAAGATCACCGGCCGTTCCGACGACATGCTGATCATCCGCGGCGTCAACGTCTTCCCGTCGCAGGTGGAAGAGCAGATCATGCAGTTCGAGCAGCTGTCGCCGCACTATCAGCTGCAGGTCAGCCGCAGCGGGCACCTGGACACGCTGGCGGTGCGCGTCGAGCTGAAAGAATCGGCGCTCAGCCTCAGCCACCAGCAACGTTGCGACATCTGCCACCAGCTGCGCCACCACATCAAATCGATCGTGGGCGTCAGCACCGACGTCAGCATCGCCAACTGCGGCGATATTCCGCGCTCGGAAGGCAAGGCGCAGCGCGTGGTCGATCTGCGGCCACGTTGAGGCGCACGGCGTCACGGATGACGCCGCCCTAAATTATGGTAATGTTATGGCTCATCGAAAGCTAACCCATGGAAAAATATGGAACATAAACTGGATGAGTTCATTCGCCATGCCGTCGACGCGCAGCCGATCAGCGGCACTTCGCTGATCATTTCGCTGTACGGCGACGCGCTAAGCCACCGCGGCGGCGAAGTGTGGCTCGGCAGCCTGAGCGCGCTGCTGGAGGCCTTCGGTTTCGGCGATCGCTTCGTGCGCACCTCGGTGTTCCGCCTGCAGAAAGAGGGTTGGCTGGCGGTGGAGAAAATAGGCCGCCGCAGCTTCTACCGTGTGACCGATCAGGGAATGCGTCAGTTCCGCCACGCCGAATCGAAAATTTATCTGCGCGAGCAGCCCGCCTGGGACGGCAAGTGGGAGCTGTTGCTGCTGGAAAGCGCCGATAAAAACGCGCGCGCGCGGCTGAAAAAAGAGCTCGGCTGGCTCGGGTTCGGGCAGATCGCCAGCAACCTGATGGCCGCCCCCACCCATGCGCAGACCGACGTGACGGCGCTGCTCGGCGAACTGAACGCCAGCGAGCAGGTGATCTACTTCCGCGCCGATTACCCCTACAACCGCTCCGAACAAACCCTGCAGAAACTGGTGGCCGACTGCTGGTCGCTGAGCGAGGTGGCCGCCGGCTATCACGAGTTTATCGTCTCCTTCCGGCCGCTGATGGCGCTGCTGCGCGAAGTCGACCCGGCGGCTCTGACGCCGCTGCGCTGTTTCCAGATTAAGCTATTATTGATTCACTTCTTCCGTCGCGTGGTGTTGAAAGATCCGCTGCTGCCGGACGCGCTGCTGCCCGCGCAGTGGGAAGGCCAGATCGCTCGCAATCTGTGCATCAATCTCTATCAGCAGGTCGATCGCGCTGCGACGGAGTACGTCAGCTCGCTGGCGGAGACCACCATCGGCGCCTTGCCCGCGCCGGCCGCCGGTTACTATCGGCGCTTCGGCGGCCTGCCGCGCGACCCTACATGTTAAGGAACTCACGCTATGCCTGTGTATCAGATTGACGGCCTGACGCCGGTCGTTGACCCCAGCAGTTACGTGCACCCGACGGCGGTGCTGATCGGCGACGTGATCGTCGGCAAACACGTGTATATCGGCCCGAACGCCAGCCTGCGCGGCGATTTTGGCCGCCTGGTGATCTGCGACGGCGCCAACATTCAGGACAACTGCGTGATGCACGGTTTCCCGCAGCAGGACACGGTGGTGGAAGAAGACGGCCATATCGGCCACGGCGCCATCCTGCACGGCTGCCGCATTCGCCGCAACGCGATGGTGGGCATGAACGCGGTAGTGATGGACGGCGCGGAGATCGGCGAAAACACCATCGTCGGCGCGATGGCGTTCGTCAAAGCCGCGGCGACGATCGAAGCCAACAAGCTGGTGGTCGGCAGCCCGGCGCGCGTGCTGCGCGATCTGACCGAACAGGAGCTGGCCTGGAAGATCGCCGGCACTCGCGAGTATCAGGATCTGGTGCAGCGCTGCAAATCCTCGCTGCACGAAGTGGCGCCGTTGACCGCAATCGAGCCGGGCCGCCAGCGCCTGAGCTTCGGCGATCACCTCATCCCGAAAAGCCAGCTTTAATCCCCAGGGCTGAGGTGCGCCTCAGCCCCTGCCCCGCATTACTCCACCTCCGGCGCCTTGAACGGCGACGGCGCAGCCGCGCGGCGGCTCTGGAAGCGGTAGGCCACCACCAGCAGCAAGGTGAACGGAATGCCGAACCACAGCGTCATGCGGAAGAATTCGGTAAACGCCGTCGAGATCATCAGCGCCGCCATCAGCCCGCCACCCAGTAAGGTGGTATAGGGGAATCCCCACATGCGGAACTTCAGATGGGTCTGCCGGTGCCGGCGGCGGAAGAACAGATGGGTGACGAAGATCATCAGCCAGGTAAAACAGGCGCCATACACCGAAATGGACATCATGGCGGCGAACGACGTTTCCGGCGCCACCAGGCTCAGGACGATGGACACCACGATGCCGATGCACGACATCGCCAGCGCATTGACCGGAATGCCGCGCCGGCTGACGCGCCCCAGCGCCGCCGGCGCCTGCCCGGCGCGCGACAGCGAGAACATCATGCGGGTGGTGATGTACAGCTGGCTGTTCATCGCCGACAGCGCCGCCACCAGCACGATAAAGTTGAAGATGCCGGCGGCGGCAGGCAGATGGATCACGTTCATCGCCATCAGGAACGGGCTTTCGCCGGTGCCGGACTGGCGCCAGGGCACGATGGCCAGCATCAGGGCGATCGACAGCATGTAGAAGATGAACAGCCGCACGATGGTGCCCTTGAACGCCGCCTTCACCGCAATCACCGGATTTTTCGCCTCACCGGCGGCCACCGCGATCATCTCAATGCTCAGGTAGCTGAAGATGGAAACGATCACCGCAAACCACATGCCCTTGACGCCAAACGGCATAAAACCGCCGGTGGTCAGGTTGCGCAGGCCGTAGGCCGGGTTGCCCGAGAAAGCCAGGATGCCGATGCCGATCAGAATGAAGGCCACGATCGCCGTCACTTTGACGGTGGACAGCGCATATTCCACCTGGCCGAACGACTTCACGCCGATCACGTTGACCGCGATCACCGCCGCCGAGAACAGCAGCACCCACGGCCAGGTCGGCGTCGCCGGGAACCAGAACTGCATGTACATGCCGATGGCGGTGACTTCGGTGCCCACCGCCAGCACCACGCAGGACCAGTAGGAGTAGCGCACCAGAAAACCGAACAGCGGGCCGAGATAAAATTCGGCGTAGTCGCCGAACGAACCGGGCGTCGGGTGTTCGGAGGTCATTTCCGCCAGGCTCCCCATCAGCAGCAACGCAATGACGCCGCCGATCAGGTAGCTCAGCAAGACCGACGGCCCCGCCATCTGAATGGCATAGGCGCTGCCGAGAAACAGCCCGGTGCCGATGGCGCCGCCTATCGCCAGCATCGACATCTGCCCGGCGGTAAGATGCTTGTTCAACCCGCCCTGGCGACGGGCGATATGCTCAAAATCATTCATCTGTGGCATGGCGGTGTTCCCGGGCAGAGTTAGACGGTACGAGTGACGTCGAGAATGGCGGCGGTCACGTAATCGATATTGCCGGGGTTGAGCCCCGGCAGGCACATGCGGCCGGGCGCAACCAGATAGATGGCGTAGCGTTGCCGCAAGGTTTGCAGCTGCGTTTCGTTCAGGCCGGTATAGCTGAACATGCCGCGCTGATCGCGAATGCGCCGGTGATCCAGCGAAGAGCCGCCCCGTGCCAGCCCGGCGGCCAGCTGCTCACGCATCTGCTTGATGCGCGAGCGCATTTCCGCCAGCTCGTTGCGCCAAAGCGCACCGAGTTCGGCATCACCGAGCAGGATTTCCACGATCTGGCTGCCGTGTGTCGGCGGGCAGGAGTAGCTGCGGCGGATCAACGTTTTTAACGCGCCTTTGACGTTGGCGGCGTTTTCCGCATCGGCGCAGCGCACCGACAGCGCGCCCAGGCGCTGGCCGTACAGCGCCACGTTTTTGGAGAACGAGTTGCAGACCAAAAACGGCAAGTCGATTTTCAGCGCTTCGCGTACTGCCAGACAATCCTCGTCCAGCCCGTCGCCGAAGCCCTGATAGGCGATATCGAACAGCGGCAGCAGGTTGCGCCGCTGCAGTACGGCGAGCGTAGCGCGCCACTGCTCCGGCGTCAGATCGGTGCCGGTCGGGTTATGACAACAAGGATGCAGCAAGACCACGCTGCCAGGCGCCAGGTTGCTCAGCGCGTCGAGCATGGCGGCGAAACGCAGGCCGCCCACCGCCTCGTCAAAGTAGGGATAGGTTTTCACCTGCAACCCGGCGCCTTCAAAAATCGCCCAGTGGTTGGCCCAGGTGGGATCGGACACCCAGATCTCGCTGCGCGACAAAAAGTGGCGCAGAAAATCCGCCGCCAGCTTCAGCGCCCCGGAGCCGCCGACGGTCTGCACCGTGGCGATATCGGCCACAGTTCGCTCACCGAACAGCAGCGTCTGCACCTGGCTAGCGAACTGCGGCGAGCCTTCGATCGGCGGGTAGCCATGCGGGCGACGCAGCGCCAGCAGGCGTTGCTCGGCGGCCGCAACCGCCTGCATCAGCGGAATATTCCCCTGCTGGTCGTAATACAGCCCAATGCCTAAATTCACTTTGTTCGGATTGGGGTCCTGCAAATAGGCTTCCATCAGCGACATAATAGGATCGGCTGCGGAAGGCGCAATCTGTTTAAACATGACGCATCCTTAATTCATTATTGAATTAATATAAGAACGGATTTAAGCGGAAATTAAATCAGGCGATAGCGCTGACGGTAATTTCTATTTTCATTCCCGGCACCACCAGTTTTTCGACAATCACCGTGGATCGGTTAGGGTAAGGATAATTAAAGTATTCTCGGTAAATATTATCGAGACATTTAACGTCGTTGACGTCGGTAAGATAAACGATCACCTGCAAGACCTTATCGCTGTTGCTGCCCGCCGCCTTCAGCGTTTGCGCCAGATTGTCGAAGGTCAACGCAATCTGTTGCTCCGGCGCGCCGGTCTCGATGCTGCCGTCCGCCCGCACCGGGCCATGAGCGGTAAACAGCATGCCGCCGCCCCGTGTAGCCCAGGAAAAAGGCTGGCCGATTTCCGGCAGCCCGGTCTCTACGATCTCGCGCATGTCAGTGTTTCCCATGATGATCAAGTTGGCGAAGCAGCGCGCCGTCGGCGGCGAACAACGCATCCAGAATGGTGAAATGGTTGGCGCCGGGCACCGCGACCAGTTCCGCCGGCAGCCCATGTTGATGCAGCGCCGCGTGATAGTGGCGCGACTGGCCGATCAGTTCCGGCAGCTCAGCCGCGCCGTAATACAGCGTGAGCGGTTTGGTTCGCGCCGGCAGGTGGCGCGCTGGGCTGAGCGTTTCAATCTGCCGCGCGGTTAGCTGCAGCGCCCGGTTGACATAGCTTTCTCGCAGCGGCGCCAGCTCGAACAGGCCGCTGATGGGAAAGACCGCATCCACCATCGCATGCTGCTGCCAAAACGCCGCCAGATGCCCGCCGGCGGAATGGCCGCACAGGTGCACCGGATGGGCGTCGTGCGGCGGCAGGCGAC
The DNA here is from genome assembly GCF_009707615.1 of Serratia sp. YC16. Taxonomy (NCBI): domain Bacteria; kingdom Pseudomonadati; phylum Pseudomonadota; class Gammaproteobacteria; order Enterobacterales; family Yersiniaceae; genus Serratia; species Serratia sp. YC16. The sequence continues at coordinate 1,034,778 of NZ_WLYN01000001.1, forward strand.
GCTGAATGGCATCCAATGCGGTGCCGATCTGCCGACAAATAGCGTCAAGATTAACCGCCGGCGCCAGCGTATATTCCACCAGCACCACGTCGAATCCCAACGCCAACGGCCCGGCGGCGATAAAGGCGAAATCCGCCTTATCGCAAAATTGCCAATAGCCGCCGTGAATAAAAATTAACGTCCCCTGATGTTGCTTTGCAGAATAGAACCAATCCAATGTTTCGCGTTCGCTTTCACCGTAAGCAATATTCTTTTCATGCCGCGTCTGATTATAAACGGCCGCGCTGCGGGTTTGAAACGAAGCCAAAATAGCCGCTTCATCATCCACCGTAGCGCCGTTATCATAGCTCCCCGCAAGTTGTCTCATATATTAAACTTCGTTTATTATTTAAAATATAAAGTAACTATTAGCAGCAGCAAAATTATTGTCAAGATGGGCGTAGCAGCAATGCGCGCCCGGTAAAATAAAACCTCGTTTGCGGCGAAAAAGTTTAACCCATGAAACTTTTTCGCCGCCGGCCGCGTTTATTTTTGCCATGAAAATAGCACGAATGCCGAGGGCGATCGCTGAGAGGTTGCTGGCCGCACCGAGCCAGGCATCGGGGTTCAGACCAGATTGGTGAAGTCTGGCCGGCGCTTTTGCACAAAGGCGGCAAATGCCTCTCTGGCCTCCGCGCTTTGCAGCCGCGCCATGAAAACGCTCAACTCCAGGTCGGTCTGGGCAATGAGACGCTCGGCATCACGCATGAGTTTTTTCGTTGCCTGCAGCGAAGCCACCGGTTTGGCCGCCAGCCTCCGCGCCACCTGACGCGCCTCCTCGTCGAGAGCGGCGAGCGGAACGCATTTGTTCGCCATTCCCCAGGCAACCGCGTCCTGCGCGGCGACGGGCTCACCGAGAGCGAACATCTCAAAGGCTCTGACATGGCCTATCCGCGAAGGTAACAAATAGCTCGAGGCGGCCTCCGGCACCAAGGCTAAATTCACGAACGGCGTGCTCAACTCCGCATTATCGGCAACCAGCACATAATCACAGTGCAGAAGCATGGTGGTGCCAACACCGACCGCCTTCCCCTGCACCGCGGCGACGAGAGGTTTGGTGATACTGGCCAGGCTCTTTAAAAAGCGCACGACCTCTTGCCCCCCGCTGCCTTGCATGACCTGCGAAGCAAATTCATTGATGTCATTGCCGGCAGTAAACATGTCGCCCGCCGCCTGGAGCAGAATGACCCGAATGTCCGACTCCGCTTCCGCAATAGCCAAAGCATCGGCCAAAGCCGCATACATCGCCGTCGTTAGCGCATTCTTTTTATCCGGCCGTGTTAACGCGATCGTGAGAATACCTTCGTTCTTGTTGATGGCGATGTCAGCTGTCATGTCCCCCCCTTTATTTTCAAACGCGGCTCATTCATCCGTTTGCTGCGGCTAAAACACATAAAGATATTGCCCCAGCCAAATCACAGCATGTCGAATGCCTGTATGAGTATAGGTTGCAATATCGATGCAGAGAGAGTCAAAAGACAACGCCATAAGTAGGGCTGGCATTGAAGAACTCACATGCTGTTTATTTTGGCGTACGGAGAACGGCATTCAGAATGGTAAAGCATGACGCGCCGCCGGATACCCTCAAAACGACGTCCTCGGCGGGGAGATTGGCGATGACATTGATAAGCGCTCACATACCCAGGCAGAGCGCTGTCAAAAGGTAGAAAATACGTCAGGCAAAATTGCCGTTCGCCTCAGCTTAAGCGAACGGCGGCGCCTGCGATGTCGGGAAACATCGGCAAATTACAGGCTGTGTTCGGCCGCCGCTGCGGCCTGATAAAGCTGACGAAAATAACTCAACCGCGCAAAGAACAGGCGGCTTTGCTGCTCCGACATGTTGCCGGCCACCTGCCCGGCGTCAATCTGCCGCCCTTGCCACTCCATCAGGGCGATGCTCGACGCCAAAAAATCCATTTCGCTGCCGTAGGCCGCGAGATGCCTGTCCACTGATTTCATCATTCGCACACTCCTTTTAATCACATCGAAAAGGGTCATATGCCTGCCCTTTCAGTATCGACCCGGCGGCGGATGTTTTTTGTACAGAAGGTGCGCATAAAGAAAACGGTCATCTTGTCGCCGCGTCGGCAAACGGCGGCGGCAAAGTTTGCTAGGGTAAAGGGTAGCCGTATGGGATAGACCATTCTGTTGAACTCAGCATAGGAAGAGACCAATGAGCACCAGTATCTGCGCGACCCTCAAGGATCCCACGCTGTTCCGCGAGGCCAATTACATCGACGGCCAATGGTTGCCGGCCCATGAGGGCCGCGCCATCGCCATTCATAACCCCGCCAACGGCGAGCTGGTCGGCCACGTGCCGGCCTTCGGCGCCGAAGAAACCGCGCGCGCCGTCGCCGCCGCAAAAAAAGCGCTGCCCGCCTGGCGCGCCCTGACCGCCAAAGAGCGCGCCGGCAAGCTGCGGCGGCTGTTTGAACTGATGATGGAGAATCAGGAAGATCTGGCGCGCATCATGACGGCGGAACAGGGTAAACCCCTGGCCGAAAGCCGCGGTGAAATCGCCTATGCCGCCTCCTTTATCGAATGGTTCGCCGAGGAAGGGAAGCGGGTCTATGGCGACACCATTCCGCAGCCCCAGTCGGGCCGCCGCATTATCGTGCAGAAAGAGCCGATCGGCGTGTTCGCCGCCATCACTCCGTGGAACTTCCCGGCGGCGATGATCACCCGTAAAGCCGGCCCCGGCTGGGCGGCAGGCTGCACCGGGGTGATCCGTCCCGCCAGCCAGACCCCGTTCTCGGCGCTGGCGATCGCCGTACTGGCGGAGCGCGCCGGGCTGCCCGCCGGGGTATGCAACGTGATAACAGGCCCCAGCAAGGGCATTGGCGGCGAGCTCACCGCCAACCCGGACGTGCGCAAACTCTCCTTCACCGGCAGCACCGAAGTCGGCGCGCAGCTGCTGGCCCAGTGTGCGCCCACCATCAAGAAAACCAGCATGGAGTTGGGCGGCAACGCGCCGTTTATCGTATTCGACGACGCGGATCTGGACGCCGCTGTGGCCGGCGCAGTCGCCTCCAAATACCGCAACTCCGGCCAGACCTGCGTCTGCACCAACCGGTTTTTGGTGCAGGATGGCGTGTACGACGCCTTCGCCGCCAGGCTGAAAGCCGCCGTCGCCAAGCTGAAAGTCGGCAACGGCCTGGATGATGGCGTCACCATCGGCCCGTTGATCAACCAGGACGCGGTGGAGAAAGTGCGCGAGCATATCGCCGACGCCGTCGAGCACGGCGCCTCGGTGCTGCTGGGCGGCAAGCCTGACGCGTTGGGCGGCAATTTCTTCACCCCGACCATCCTGACCGACGTGCCGCGCACGGCAAAAATCTTCCGTGAGGAAACCTTCGGCCCGGTGGCGCCCCTGATCCGCTTCAGCCAGGAAGCCGAAGCCGTCGAAATGGCCAACGACACGCCGTTCGGCCTGGCCGCTTACTTCTACAGCCGCGACATCGGCCGGGTGATGCGCGTGGCCGAAGCGCTGGAGTACGGTATCGTCGGCATCAACGAAGGGTTGATCTCCACCGAGGTAGCGCCGTTCGGCGGCATGAAGCACTCCGGCTTGGGCCGCGAAGGGTCCAAATACGGCATCGAAGACTATCTCGAGATCAAATACCTGTGCCTCGGCGGCCTGGGCGCCTGATGCGATCGGCCCCCGCACCTGCGGGGGCCATACCTGGCGAATCCGGCAAGCCTTTGCTACCTTTAGGCATCTCTTTCAAGCGGTTAAAAGGAATTTCCCCTATGCAGCCTACCTCGGTGCACTTGCCCGGCTTTTACGTCGCCGGCCAAACAGTCAGAACCACCAACCAGAACGAAACCCAAGCCGAAACGGCAAAGATTCCCGCGCTGTGGTCGGATTTTTTCGCTACCTCACCCGCCCTGCCGGTATACGGGGTCTATTCCAATTACGCTTCCGACGCCAGCGGGCCGTTTGACGTCACCGCCGGCAGTGAGGCACAGAGCGGTTTGCACATCCAACCCGGCCGCTATCTGGTCTTCTCCGCCCGTGGCGCGATGCCGGCGGCGGTCATCGAAGGCTGGCAGCACATCTGGGCCTACTTCGCACAACACCCTGAGATCGAACGCCGCTTCCTGACCGACTTCGAAGCCTATACCGGCCCCGACGCGGTCGATATCCACATCGGCTGCCGCTAACGCGGCAATGAGGTCAACGATGATCGCCTTCTCGCCCGCCATTCCGATCCTGCGCATCTTTTCGGTCGACAAGGCCAAAGAGTTTTACCTGGATTTTCTCGATTTCACGCTGGAGTGGGAGCACCGTTTCAGCGAAGACCTGCCGCTGTACATGCAGATTGCCCGCGCCGGGCTGACGCTGCACCTGAGCGAACACTACGGCGACAGCACGCCCGGCGCCGCCATTTTCATTCCGATGCAGGACATCGAAGCGCTGCATCGCGAACTCACGGCCAAAAACTACCGCTATGCACGGCCGGGCCTGGAGATTGTCGATTGGGGCAAGGAACTGAACCTCACCGATCCGTTCGGCAACCGCCTGCGGTTCTGCGAACAGAACCGCAGGTCCTGAGCGCCGTTATTGCCGGTACTCCGCCTCGCTGACCGGCTCCAGCCAGGTCACCGGGCTGCCGTCCACCGCTTCGGCGATGGCGATATGGGTCATGGCGCAGTCCGGCGTCGCGCCGTGCCAGTGTTTGACATCCGCCGGGATCCAGACGATATCGCCGGGGTGCATTTCCTGCGTCTTCTCGCCCCACATCTGGATCCAACCGCGCCCCTGAGTGACGATCAGCGTCTGACCGAGCGGGTGAGTATGCCAGGCCGTGCGGGCGCCGGGTTCGAAGGTGACGGTTGCGCCGCCCACTCTGGCCGGCGCCTCGCCGGTGAACGGCGCGTCGATGCGCACCTGCCCGGTAAAGTAATCCGCCGGGCCGCGCTGCGAAGGGATCGAACCGCTGCGTTGTATTTTCATCTGTAGTGTCCTCCGCGCCGGCTCTCACAGCCGGCGCTGATAGTCATGGGTCAGTGATGCCAAGATAGCGCCATGCTTTTCCAGCGACTAGCGGCTAAAATGCGCAAGGAGCTATGAGCTCAATTCATAAATCTACGCGCGGCCGCGCCCTAACCTTGCTCTCCGGTGCCGATATGTTGAAAGAAAACTTTAACGACCTGATCGCTTTCCTGATGGTGGCCAGAGAACGCAGCTTCACCAAAGCGGCGGCGCAGCTCGGGGTTTCCCAATCGGCGCTCAGCCACGCCATCCGCGGGCTGGAAGAACGCCTGGCGCTGCGCTTGCTTACGCGCACCACCCGCAGCGTGGCCCCCACCGAGGCCGGTGAGCGGCTGCTCAACAGCATCGGCCCGCGCTTTGCGGAGATAGAAAGCGAGCTGAACGCGCTGGGTGAAATGCGCGATCGCCCCGCCGGCAACATCCGCCTCACCGCCGGCGAACACGCGGTGGATGCGGTGCTGTGGCCGGTGCTGCGCACTTTTCTCGTCGATTACCCGGACATCAACGTGGAAATCACCGTCGACAATAGCCTGACCGACATCGTCGCCGGGCGTTTCGACGCCGGCATCCGGCTGGGGGAACAGGTGGCGAAGGACATGATCGCGGTGCGCATCGGCCCGGACATGCGCATGGTGGCCGTCGCCTCACCCGCCTATTTCGCCCGTCACGGCCTCCCCACCACGCCGCAGGCATTGCAAAACCACCGTTGCATCAATATGCGCCTGCCCACCCTCGGCGGGTTGTACGCCTGGGAGTTCGCCCGCGATGGCCGGGAGATCAAAGTACGGGTGGAGGGGCAATTGACCTTCAACAGCCTGCGCCAGCGAATCGACGCCGCACAGCTCGGTCTCGGCATCGCCTTCGTGCCGGAAGACAGCGTCGCCGAGGCGCTGGCCGACGGGCGCTTGCAGATGGCGCTGGACGAGTGGTGCCCGCCGTTTCCCGGCTATTACCTCTATTACCCAAGCCGCAGGCAACACACCACCGCCTTTGCGCTGCTGATTGAGGCGCTGCGGCGCGGGGCTTAACGCCCGACGTTCTTTTGCAGATGCGCCGGGTAGCGATCGCCGATCACGTCGATAGCGGAGAGCGCACGCTCAATCTCGCCCAGTTCGTCCGCCGCCAACACCACCGACGCCGCCGCAAGGTTTTCTTCCAGTCGGTGACGCTTAGTGGTTCCCGGGATTGGCACGATCCACGGCTGCTGCGCCAGCAGCCAGGCCAGGGCGATCTGCGCCGGCGTCACGCCCTTGCGCTGCGCTATCTGCCCCAGCACGCCCACCAGCGCCTGATTGGCCCGGCGCGCCTCGGCGCTGAAGCGCGGCACCACGTTGCGAAAATCGCCGCTGTCAAAGGTGGTGTCCTCGGTGATGGCGCCGGTGAGAAAGCCCTTGCCAAGCGGGCTGAACGGCACCAGACCGATACCCAGTTCCGCCAGCGTCGGCAGGATTTCACGCTCCGGCTCGCGCCACCACAGCGAATATTCGCTTTGCAGCGCCGTGACCGGCTGCACCGCGTGGGCGCGCCGAATGGTTTGCGCGCCGGCTTCCGACAGGCCGAAGTACTTCACTTTCCCTTCGCGAATCAGTTGCTGCACCGTGCCCGCCACCTCTTCGATAGGCACCTCGGGATCGACGCGGTGTTGATACAGCAGATCGATAGTCTCTACCCGCAGGCGCTGCAGCGAACCTTCCACCGCCCAGCGAATATGCTCCGGGCGGCTGTTCAACACCTGTTGCCCCGCTGGTTGCGGCAGATCGAAACCGAACTTGGTAGCGATGACGACCCGATCGCGCACCGGCGCCAGCGCTTCGCCCAACAATTCCTCGTTCGTGAACGGACCATAAATCTCGGCGGTATCGAAGAACGTCACGCCCTCGTCAACCGCGGCACGGATCAGATCGATCGCCTGCCGCTTGTCGGTAGCCGGGCCGTAGCCAAAACTGAGCCCCATGCAGCCCAGACCCAACGCCGATACTTCCAGCCCTTCGCGCCCCAACTTACGTGTTTGCATCTTCACTCTCCTGCGGATGGATACCGGCCCCCTGACACAGAGCCGCTCGGATGAGATGACTGTAAAAGACCCATGCCGCCATGACTATGGGGCAAAATACGCTTGAGCTTATGAGCCAGTTTCATTAATCCGCTAACCGTCTCAGGGGATTGAACATTTTCCGGGAACGTTCCTTCCGCAGATATTCTATACTGATGTCAGGATGCACTACCCTTTTCGTTTAGCGTCATGTAGATGGAGTGACAGATGGCTAACCCTGAATCGATCAGCGATTCCCTTTTAATACCAGTGGCAGATTTATCCCATGACCAATAAGAAAAGCGCCGTGCTGACCCCGGCGGCGATGCTATTGCTGCAACCCATGTTCATCGGCCAGGCGTCAGCGGCGGAAAAAACTGAAGAAAAGAGCGACACCCTGGTGGTGATGGCGCAACCTACCGGCCTCACCGAGCTGGGATCGCCGGTGTCCGTCAGCGTGATCGACGGGCAAGACCTGCGCAACGCCGCCCCGCAGATTAACCTGTCGGAAAACCTCGGCAGCGTGCCGGGCCTGCAGCTTCAAAACCGGCAAAACTATGCGCAGGATCTGCAGCTGTCGATACGCGGGTTCGGCAGCCGTTCGATGTTCGGCGTGCGCGGGGTGCGCATGTACGTCGACGGCATTCCCGCCACCATGCCCGACGGCCAGGGGCAAACCTCCAATATCGACATCAATTCCGTCGAACGCATCGAGGTGCTGCGCGGCCCCTATTCCGCGCTGTACGGCAACGCCTCGGGCGGGGTGATCAATGTTGATACGATTACCGGCACCCAGCCGCCGACGCTGGAGGCCGGCGGCTATTTCGGCAGCGACAACACCTGGCGCTACGGGGTGAAAGCGACCGGCGCCACCGGCGACGGCACCCAGGCCGGCGACGTCAACTACGCTATATCGGGAACCCGCTTCACTACTCAGGGCTATCGCGATCACAGCGCCGCGCGCAAAAACCTCGGCAACGGCAAGCTCGGCGTGCGGCTGGACGACGTCAGCACCCTGACGCTGATGTTCAACAGCGTCTCGATTGACGCCGGCGATCCGGGCGGCCTGACCGAAGCGGAATGGAAGGAAAACCCGCGCCAAGCGCCGCGCGCGGATCAATACAACACCCGCAAGTCGCTCGATCAGACCCAGGCCGGCCTGCGCTATCAGCGCCAGATGAGCGAGCGCGACGAACTGACGCTGACCGCCTACCACGGCGAGCGCCACACCACGCAGTACCAATCGTTTCGTAAGGAACAACAATTCGATCCTGCCCACGCCGGCGGGGTGATCGTGCTGGAAAGGAAATATCAGGGCATTGACACTCGCTGGAAGCATGAGGATACTCTCGCTTCGTTACCGGTAACACTGATCGGCGGTCTGGATTATGAAACCATGACCGAACGCCGCCAAGGGTTCAAAAACTTTATTATTTTGCGAGACGGCACAGTGGACTACGGCGAGAAAGGCGACCAGCGGCGCAATGAGAAGAACCGCATCTGGAACCTGGATCCTTACCTGCAAACCTCCTGGCAACTGACGCCGCACTGGACGCTGGACGCCGGCCTGCGCTACAGCACGGTCAGCTTCGATTCGACCGACTACTACATCACGCCGGGCAACGGCGATGACAGCGGCAGCAAACGCTACCACCAGTGGCTGCCGATGGGCTCGCTCAACTACAAAATCAGCCCGGCGTGGAACGTCTATCTCTCCGCCGGCCGCGGCTTCGAAACCCCGACCATCAACGAACTCTCCTACCGCCCCGACGGCCTGCCAGGCCTCAATATCGGCCTGCAGCCATCCACCAGCGACACCGTTGAACTGGGTAGCAAACTGCGTCTCGGCAACGGCCTGGTGAGCGCCGCCCTGTTCCAGACCGATACCGACAACGAGCTGGTGGTGGCGGGAAGCAGCGGCGGGCGCACCAGCTACGCCAACGCCGGCAAGACCCGGCGGCGCGGCCTGGAGCTGGCGCTGGATCAGGAGTTCGCGCTGGACTGGCGCCTGCATATGGCCTGGACGCTGCTGGACGCCACCTACCGCAGCGAGATGTGCGGCAAATCCGGCTGTACCCCCGCCGGCAACCGCCTACCGGGCATCGCCCGCAACATGGGCTACGCCTCACTGGCCTATGCGCCGCCGGAAGGCTGGCACGCCGGGGCGGAGCTGCGCTACATGAGCGATATTCAGGCCAATGACGCCAACAACGCGCAGGCCCCCGCTTACACCACGGCCGGCGTGAACGCCGGCTATCGCTTTACCTGGAACCGCTGGGCGCTGGACGTGTTCAGCCGGGTGGACAATGTTTTCGATCGCCGCTACGTCGGTTCGGTGATCGTCAACGAAAGCCAAGGGCGCTATTTCGAACCGGCGCCGGGGCGCAACTGGGGTGGCGGCGCCACCTTGTCTTATCGCTTTGAATAAGGCAAAGCACCTTAAGGTTAAAAAACGGGATGGGTTTTACGTCACCCTAGCGGCTTCTCGCTGAAATAGTAGGGAGAAACCGCGTGTTTTTTGCGATTTGGCTTAATCTCTAAATCGGGGACTTTCATTTTTGGTAAGGGTATTGCTATGCAAAATAAAGCGTCACTATCGCCGCTTATCGTCATAACGGCGCTGTTTGCCGCGCTGAGCGGGCTCTATCTGCTCGGCGGCGGCATCTGGCTCGCCAAGTTGGGCGGTTCGCTGTATTACATCATCGCCGGGCTGGTGCTGCTGGCGACCTCATGGCTGCTGTTCCGCCGCCGCGCCACCGCGCTGCTGCTGTACGCGGTGTTCCTGTTGGGCACCACCCTTTGGGCCCTGTGGGAAGTCGGCCCGGACTTCTGGGCGCTGACGCCGCGGCTCGACGTTACCTTCTTCTTCGGCCTGTGGCTGGTGCTGCCGTTTATCTACCGCAAGCTGGTCGCTAACGGCAAGTTCGCCTACGGCGCGCTGAGCGCGGCGCTGGTCATCACCGTCATCGCGCTGGCCTATGCCGTGTTCAACGATCCGCAAGAGATCAACGGTACGCTCGACGCCGCGCAGGTACAGCCGAAAGACACCACCGGCGCAGACTGGCCGGCCTATGGCCGCACCCAGGAAGGCACTCGTTATTCGCCGCTGAGCCAGATCAACGACAAAAACGTCGGCCAGCTGCAAGAGGCCTGGCGTTTCCAGACCGGCGATCTGAAGACCGCCAACGATCCGGGCGAGATCACCAACGAAGTCACACCGATCAAGATCCGCGATACCCTTTACATGTGTACCCCGCACCAGAAGCTGTTCGCGCTGGATGCCGCCACCGGTAAAGAGAAGTGGAAATTTGATCCGCAGCTGAAATATAACCCGACCTTCCAGCACATCACCTGCCGCGGCGTGTCTTACCACGAAACCGCTGCGGCTGCGGGCGCCGCCGGCGACGCCGCACCGGCAATGTGCGCGCGCCGCATCATTCTGCCGGTCAACGACGGCCGTCTATTCGCGCTGGATGCCGAAACCGGTAAACCGTGCCCAGACTTCGCCAACAACGGCGAGCTGAATCTGCAGAGCAACATGCCGTATGCGACGCCGGGCCACTACGAGCCGACTTCGCCGCCGGTGATCACCGATAACGTGATCGTCGTCGCCGGCGCCGTGACCGACAACTACTCCAACCGCGAGCCTTCCGGCGTGATCCGTGGCTTCGACGTCAACAGCGGCAAGCTGCTGTGGGCCTTCGATCCGGGCGCGAAAGATCCGAACGCCATCCCGGCGGACGAGCATCACTTCGTGCCGAACTCGCCGAACTCCTGGGCACCGGCCGCTTATGACGCCAAGCTGGATATCGTTTATCTGCCGATGGGCGTCGCCACGCCGGACATCTGGGGCGGCGATCGCACCCCGGAAATGGAGCGCTACGCCAGCGGCCTGTTGGCGCTGAACGCCTCTACCGGTAAGCTGGTCTGGTTCTATCAGACGGTCCACCACGATCTGTGGGATATGGACGTGCCGGCGCAGCCGACCCTGGCGGACATTACCGACAAGAGCGGCAAAAAAGTGCCGGTCATCTATGTGCCGACCAAAACCGGCAACATCTTCGTGCTGAACCGCACCAACGGCGAGCTGGTAGTGCCGGCGCCGGAGAAACCGGTACCGCAGGGCCCGGCCAAGGGCGATCGCCTGTCGCCGACCCAGCCGTTCTCCGAGCTGACCTTCCGTCCTGAGAAGAAACTGACCGGCGCGGACATGTGGGGCGCGACCATCTATGACCAACTGGTCTGCCGCGTGATGTTCCACAGCCTGCGTTATGAAGGCACCTTCACCCCGCCTTCCGAGCAGGGCACGCTGGTGTTCCCGGGGAACCTGGGCATGTTCGAATGGGGCGGCCTGGCCGTCGATACCGATCGCGAAATCGCCATCGCCAACCCGATCGCGCTGCCGTTCGTTTCCAAACTGATCCCACGCGGCCCAGGCAACCCGATTGAGCCGCCGGAAGGCGACAAAGGCGGCAGCGGCACCGAAACCGGTATCCAGCCGCAGTATGGCGTGCCGTTCGGCGTCACCCTGAACCCGTTCCTGTCACCGTTCGGCCTGCCGTGCAAACAGCCGGCCTGGGGTTACATTTCCGCCGTTGATCTGAAAACCAACGACATCGTGTGGAAAAAACGCATCGGCACCGTGCGCGACAGCTCACCGCTGCCGCTGCCGTTCAAAATGGGCATGCCGATGCTGGGCGGCCCGGTGACCACCGCCGGTAACGTGTTCTTCATCGGCGCCACCGCAGACAACTACCTGCGCGCCTTCAGCGTGACCAACGGTGAAAAACTGTGGGAAGCGCGTTTGCCGGCCGGCGGCCAGGCGACGCCGATGACCTATGAGGTCAACGGCAAGCAGTACGTGCTGATCTTCGCCGGCGGCCACGGTTCCTTCGGCACCAAGCTGGGCGACTATGTGATCGCGTACGCTCTGCCCGATCAGAAGTAACCGTCTGGGTTAATACTCCGCAAAGCACGCCGCAAGGCGTGCTTTTTCTTTTTATGCCCCGCCGAAACGCCCGCCCGCAATACCCCTATTTTTTTCATCTTCATTATTGATAATAATTATCATTCGCAATATTATGGCTTTGTGGCCAGGCAGTGGCCCGCAATCCTTCTCCAGCTTAATGGGCAATACGGCAGTCGGCCGCCTTCAGGCGGCCTTATTCGGAGGCGCATGGTCGACCATACTCGGAAACATCGAAAGAAAATCCTGCAAGCGGCGGTGAAAACGCGGCGCGCCGGCGTAGCGTTCGTGCCGGCCTTTCCCTCCGCCCCGTCTTTTGTCGGTTTGCCTCACCAGACGCAAGCCGTGCTGGTACATTTGATCGGCCATGATGACGCACAGGAGGAACATGAATGAACCTGCAGCCCTTTACCGCCATGCTGATGTTTGCCTACGTGCTGCTGATGGTGCCGCTGCTCTACGTCATCGACAGCCGGCTGAGCGCCAGCAGGCTGGTGCGCAAAGCCACGCAAAACGTCATCATCATCGCGTTGACCCTGCTGTTCTTCAGCGCGATGACGCTGCTGTATTGACGCCCCCCGGCCGCTTACCCTTGCGGCCGCTCTACGGTGTTCAATCCGCCCAAGCGCAGCCAGCGGTAGAGATCCGCGTTGCGTTTGAACCCCAGCTTCCTCATCGCCGCCTGCTTGTGGTTGCTGACGGTTTTCACGCTCAGACGCAGGTTGCGCGCGATGGTGGCCTGCGGTAATTCACTGGCCAGATAGCGCATCACATCCCGTTCACGGCGAGTAATGCGCTGACGTTCACACCAATAGCAACGGTGTGCGACATCGCCATGCGCCCGCGCCGTCAGTGCCCGTTCCAACTGGCGTAATACGCTGCCCGGCGAGTCGTTGCGGAAAATGACGCCCGTTTCGCTGGCGCAGCGCGGGTTCTCGCGCCAACGGGTATCGTCCGGCACACGCAACGCAAAGTTCATCGGCCGGCCGCCGCTCGCTGACCGCAGGCAGAAACGCGCCTGCCAGTCCCGCGCCACGGACTGAAACACCATATCCGCCCGGTGCGCCAGGGCGGCGTCGAGCAGTTGCACCCGTATGCCGCGACGCGCGAAATACGGCAGCAGCAGTTGCTGCAAACCGTCAATAAAGAAACGGTCATTATCGATAAACGCCAGAGTGATGGTGCTTTCCATCGGCACGCTCCCTTTGAAATAATCTTTCCCGGCCGCCGCCGGGCGTGAGTCATCCTCCCGGATGACGGGCACCGCCATGACACAGCGCCGTATCGTGGCGGCGCGCGGCGGGATAATGCGGCTACGGCAGCGCTAAAATGGCGACCGATTGCCCCGAGTAATTGCCGGCCTTGATGGTGCCCGTCACGCCGAGCGTGGAGGTGATCGGCACCGTGACTCCGCGCGTATCCGCAGTGAACTGATACCCCAGGTTGCCCAGGGCGCCGTTGATGCGCAGCGTGCTGTAGACGCCGGAGCTCCCCAGATCCAGGCGGCCATTGCTGCCGACGCGGATATACATGACGATGTTCATCTTCTGCGAGCAAACCACGCGCAGGCTGCCGCGCGCCGTGTTGCCCGCCAATTCGGTATCCGGCAATACGCCGTGGTTCAGATCGAGCTGTTGCTCATCGATGCCGCACACCCCGACCGGCGGCGGCGCGATGCCGCAGACGCTGCTCGGCATCAGCCGTGCGCTGGACCCCACAACGGCGGAACCGGAACTGGTGGTATAAAACAGCCCCACGCACTCCTGAGTGATGGGATCGCCCACATGTGAGGTGTTGCCGCTAATCGGCAACGGGTAATAGCGCTGGTAATAGCTGCTGAGTTCCCCCATCGTCTTCAGTTTGGTGATCTGCGGATGTGCGGAGGAACCGACAACCGAAGCCGATGGCGTCACATTGGTGCTGCCGCCGGTGTTGGCGCTGGTGTGGCGGTGGTTGATCCCGATCGCACACTGGCTTTTCTGATAGCAAGGGTTTGGCGACGGATCATCCGTATCCCAGCTCTCAAGCACATACTCATATTGGGCGTCACTGGGGGAACCGCTGCTTTTGGTCACGTAGGAGTAAATTTGCGCCGAGCACAGCCCCGGCAGCAGGCCGAGCAGTAAGTACATCGCGCTGAAGTGAACACGCTGCATCGCGTCATATCCTTATTCTGTTTTGCCGGAACCCGGCGCTCATTGGTAGTCCAGACTGAAAGTCGCAATGGCGCTGAAAGCGCCGCGGCCGAGGGTTCGCTTTGCCAACGCTTCCGGTTCGCCGCGCACATAGGCCTGTATGCCAATCACCGTGCCGCCGTCCTGCAACGGGTACTTGCCGCCGGCGCTGTTGAGCGGCAAAGGCTGCCCCTGCAGCGTCTCCATACCGATGGCGATCCCGCGCGCCTGGCTGCTCGCCGCCAGCGCCAGCAGCCCCGGCAGCTGCGCATTCTCCGTTCCTTTGAAGGTGATCGACACCGTCTTGCCCAGGCTGAGATCGCACTGCGCCAACCGCAGCTCGAAAGGTTGCCCCTGCGTGCGCTGGTTCAGGTACAGGTACTTGTCGACCAGCGTGCCGAAATCCAGCTCGATGTCTTCGTCGCCCGGCTGAATAACGCAGGGTTCCGCCACCAGCGCACCGCGCATGCGTAGATTGTCTGCGGCCTGCGCGGCCCCGTTCACGCCCAGCGCCAACAGCACCAGGCCGATAACGCCCCGGCCGCCTTGCGTTGTTTTCACGCTCGCCTCCTCCTTCATTGATACTCGGCCCGCAGCGTCGCCGTGGCCTCGAACGCGCCTTCCGTCAGGGTTTCACCCGATTTGCCGACCGGTACCGCCTCCAGCACCGGCGGCTTGGCCGGATCGACAGGCAGCGCGCTGCCCACTTTGAACGGCTGTGCGTTCTGGTAAATGCGGATGCCCAGATAGCGCCGGTCGGTTTGCACCGCCGCTTCGTCAAACGTCGCGGCGGTGCCGGTCAGGCTCAACAGCATGTCCCATTTGCCGATCCCCGGTTCGCAGCGAATGCGGTAACCGATATTTTGCCGATAGTTCACGCCATCAACCTTGTTAATGCCGACGCGATCGCCGAAGTTCACGTCGATGATCCCGTCATCGTTAATGGTGCAGGGCGGCGGTTCGATCAGCGTGCCGCGAAACTGCATATCGACCGTTTTCTCCGCCCAGGCGAAATGGCACGCCATCCCGGCGCACAGCAGCACGCTCGCCGTAAAACGTAGTTTCATGCTCTCGCTCCCGCGTTACTGGTAATCCACCTTCATGGTGGCGCCCGCGGTGAACTCGCCCGCCGCCAGTTTGGCTGTGGCCGACTTCACCGGCACCGCTTCAAGCGTCGGCGCGGTCGGGTAGGTAAAGTTCAACCACTGGTTGATCGGCCAACGGCGGCCACCGCTCATCAACGCAATGCCCAACCCGTCTTTACTGGTGCGCAGCAGCTGGCCGTCGAAACCGCTCGCCGTCCCCTGTACCTGCAGCTTGAGCCCGTTGCTGCTCTGCCCGCTGCACGTCAGCGTGTAACTCACCGCCCGCCGATAGTTGACGCCATCGATGCGGGTGGTCATCACTTCGTCGCCAAAATCCACTTCGATCGGCCGCCCGCCATTGATGATGCAGGGTGGAGAAAGCACGGTGACCCGCACGTTCACCGTGGTCGCCTGAGCCGGCGGAAGGCCCAGCGCCAGCAGCCCCGCCAACCCAATCAGCGCCCGGCCCCGTGTTATCCTCAGCACCATGTCCTCGCCTCAGTCATAGTTCAGCCTAAAGTCCACCGTCGCCCGATAAGCGCCGGCCATCAACGGCGCCGCAGTCCGCTCCGGTGCCACGCTGTAGCTCAGCGCGTCTTGCCCCGGCGTCAACAGCAGCGGCTCGCCGCGGCTCCCCAGCCGAACGTCGCGGCCACGGCCATCACGCAGGCGCAGCCCCATCCCGGAAACGCCCTGCGCCTTCACCAGCTGCGGGTTGTCGCTGTCCGCCACCGAGGCGAAGCTGACCGTCACCGCCGGCTGATTCGGCGCCCAAACCAGCGCGCCGGTGCGCGCATCACGCTGGCCGCCCGGGGTGCGCAGGCAATCCATCAAACGCAGCTCGAACGCCACCGGCCGCCCGCGATCGCCGGCCTG
Organism: Serratia sp. YC16; assembly: GCF_009707615.1. Classification (NCBI taxonomy): domain Bacteria; kingdom Pseudomonadati; phylum Pseudomonadota; class Gammaproteobacteria; order Enterobacterales; family Yersiniaceae; genus Serratia; species Serratia sp. YC16. The sequence goes on from NZ_WLYN01000001.1 coordinate 1,050,946, forward strand.
GCGCATGCGCGCGGTGCCGGTCTCACCCAGCCAGATCTCCTGCCGCGCGCTGGTCATCTCCAGTCGACAGGCGCTCTCCGTCAGCGCGCCGTACACCTGCAGCACGCCATGGGCGCCCTCCACCTGCCAGTTGTCCACCACGTCGGCCTGCGCCGAAGGCATCGCGACCACGCCAAGGCTGAGCGCCAGCATCAACGCGCGCTCGCCGACCTTTCTCCGTTCTCGTTTCATCCTTTTCCCCTGAATGGCTCTCCCGTCGACACCGCCCGCTCACGGTGGGTCATGACGCCGCCCGTTTTTCCGGCACCACCTTGCAGCTCGCGCCGCTGCAGCTGAAGCTCAGCTGCGGCCGGCCGCCGTAATCGTTGATATAGGTCAGCACCGGGCTGCCGCCCAGCCCCGCAGCGCCTACGGTCAGGCGCGCCTGGCTCTTCGGCGCGATCATGAAGGGCTCAAACCCTTTCACGCCCTCACCGCCCTTTTTGCTGCCCGCATCGACGATGGTGATGTAGTACGGCGTCGGGTTATTGACCTGGTAACTCTCCCCTTGCCGCGTCAGCGTCAGCTGCTCCTGCCATGGCGTCGCCATGTCGGTGCGGCTCGGCACGATCGCCGCCGGGCGATAAAACAGCTTGATGCGCGTCTGCAGCGCGATCTGCAGCGTATTGGGCTTGTTGCTCTTCGGCGGTATCTCGCGCAGGTTGAAGTAGTACAGCGTCTCCCTGTCCTGCGGCAGCTGTCTGGCCGCCGGCAACGCCTGAATCTTGATCTGGCTCGGCTTACCCGGCTCGATGCGCTGCACCGGCGGCAAGACCACCAGCGGGCTTTGGATTTTGTTGCCCTGCTCGTCCTCCAGCCACCCCTGCGCCAGGTACGGCAGCTGCTTATTCTGATTGCTGAGATTGAGGCTGACCGAGTTCTGGCCGCCGTCGAAGATCACCCGGGTACGGTCGAGCGCGATCGCCGCCTGCGCGTGCTGCGACACCGTGGCGCCCAACAGCGCGAACGCCGCTGCGGTTTTCAGAGAAAAAATTTGCATGTTGTCGATAACTCCAGATTCAGGGTGATGGGTTTATTCAACCGGGGCCGATTGCGCCGCGGCGATCGGCCGACACGGCAGCAGCAGCGTGCGCGTCAGCATGTCGGCCGGCAGCGTTGCCGGCAGCTGCACCTGGCACTGCGCCGCGCCGCTCCAGTGCAGCGTCATGCTCTCACCGGCTCTGACGCCGCTCAGGTACACGCTGCCGCCGTCATTGACGATGCCGGTCTCTTGTTTGCGGGCGTTCAGCACCGTGGCGCCGAACGGCGGCGTGCTGCCGTCCGCCAGTTTGACGATCGCCATCGCTTTCTCGCCGGCGATAACGTCAAACTGACGGTAGCCGATCGCGCCTTCGGTCAGGGTGGCCTGCACCACCGAGCGGGTGGCTTCGGCGTTGTCGCCCAGTTTGTCCAGATCGATGCTGGCCTTGTTGCGGTAGTAGCTGTTGACGTCCGCCACCACCGCCTTGCCGAAGCGGTTGGTGCGAACGGTGCTGCCGTAGCCGCGCACCGGCACCCCGCCCACGCCGTTGGTGTCCAGCAGCAGGCGCGTGCCGCCGATCATGCCGACGCGGTGCAATGCGCCGCCCTCCGGCGTCAGCGTCGCGCCGCCCTGCGCGGACACCCCCACGGCGCTGTAGCGCCCTTCCTGATAGCTGGCGTTGGCGCTCAGGCGCGCCGCATCACCCTCGTGGTTGTAGTAGCCGCTCAGGTTGGCACCATGACGGGCGCTGCCGGCGCTCAGTTGGTAATTGTTGTGTTCATCGACTCGCTGGTAGTAACCCACCCGGTTCGTGGTGTCGTTACGGTTCACCGTGCTGTTGTAGCTGAGCGTGGCGCCGTTGCCCCACGGCATCGACAGCGACAGGTACACGCCGTCGTCGTTGGTGTCGTTGTAACGGTTGCGATAGGCCGACAGCGACAGGTTCAGGTTTTTTATCTCGCCGAGATCGAAGTAGCTCGACAGCGTCAGGTTGTAACGGTCGTTGGACGGGCGATCCCAATAGGTCTGGTGGCTGTAGTTGAGGTAGCTGCTCAGCCCCCAGTCGCGGAACTGCTTGTTGAAGGTGATGGTGTACATCTCCTTGTTGTTGCCGACCCGGCTGCCGTAATAGCGCGCGTCGAGATACTCGCTCATGCTCATGAAGTCCTCTTCCGAGAAGCGATAGCCGGCGAAGGTGACCTGACTGTCCAGCTCGTCGAACGTTTTCGAATAGCTCACCCGGTAAGAGCCGCCGCTGAGCGTCTCGTCTCGCTGCGGCAACCGCGCCCGCGACTGGGTGGCGTCGAACGACAGCGCGCCGAACATCATCAGATCGCGGCCGACCCCCAATGACAGCGCGTTATAGTCGCCGCCCAGCAACGCACCGCCATACAGCGACCAACCGTTGCTGACGCCCCAGGAAAACTCGCCGGTGCCGAACAGCGGCCCGCGTGAATGGTGTTGCCAGTCCGACGGTTTGCCGGCGGCCAGTTTGAAGCGCCACGATCCGGGGCGCGTCAGGTAAGGAATGCTGGCGGTATTGACCTTGAACGCTTGCACGCCGCCGTCCTGTTCCTCCACCCGCACGTCCAGCTCGCCGGTGACGGCGTCGTTGATGTCCTGAATGCGAAACGGCCCCGCCGCCACCTGGGTTTCATAGATCACCCGCCCCTGCTGGCTGATGGTCACCTTGGCGTTGGTCTTGGCGACCCCAACCACCTCAGGCGCATAGCCGCGCAGGTTGGGAGGCAGCATGTTGTCGTCCGACACCAGGCTCACCCCCGAGAAACGAAAGCTGTCGAAAATGCCCGAATCCAGATAGTCCTCGCCGAGCGTCAGGCGCGAGCGCAACGCGGAAACGGCCCGATAGGCGTAATAGCGGCTCCAATCCAGGCGTTTTTCCGTGGATTGCCCGCTGCCGGTCTGATGATTGACCTGCCCCTGCCAGTCGGCGCGCAGACGCCACGCGCCCAGGTTGGCGCCGGCGGTGCCGTTGCCGCTGACGCTGTAACCACGCGTGCCGCCCTGCTGCTGCTGTCGGCTTTGTGCGTTGACGTTGTAATCGAACAGCAGCCCTGGAATGCCCTCATCCCAGCGCGACGGCGGATCCCAGTCATCCGAGCTGTATTCCAGGTAAGCCTGCGGCACGCTCAGGTACAGCGTCCCCGTCGCCAGATCGCCCCGCGACACCATGCCTTTCAGGCTGGACTCATCCAGACACTCGCCCTGATGCCACCAGGTGAGCGATTGCATCGCCGCCGATTTCAGCCCAAGCTGATCGACCAACGCTTTAGCGACGCAGGCACGGCTGCCGGCAGGATCGTTGTCCGGCGGATAAAAAGCGATTTTCTGCTCGGGCAACTCGCTTTTATTGAGATGAACCACCATGCCGTAACTTCCCGGCATAATGTATCCGCTGCGGGAAAATTGGCTTAGGTCGATATTTTTGCGATCGTTCACGTCCAAAATGTCGGCATTAAACTGAACGCCATCTTCGGCATAGACCCGCGTTGATGAACTTCCCAGCGCCAGCGTGATACATAATCCCAGCACCTGAAAACGAAATAGCTTCCCAGCAGGCGACAACATCATATCCCTAACCTTATATCGTATAATTCTGGCGTTGCGGCTTGCCGCAATAACAGCGCTCAGTAATAATCCAGCTTGAACCGCACGGCGGAAAAATAGCTTCCCGCACGCATCGGCTGGTTATTGGCAACCAATTTAATGGAGTAATTGAGCGACATGTTGCCCGGCGTTATATCGCCCAGCGGCAATGGCCGGCCAGGCGCGGCGATATTCCCCAGGCCATCGGATATTTGCAGCGCGATGCCTTTCGCCTCACCGTGCACGCCGAATAAGTCGCCGTCGGCGTCGCCGTCGAAAACCACCTGAAACTGTCGCCAGTCCGGTAAATTCGGCTTTGGACGCTCAAGCGTGCAGTTGATTAATTCGATGGTGAATGGGTGCGTATTCCCTAAGCCGTCGCGCATAATATTTCCCGTCGGCATCACAGCCATATCGATAGTCTGCTCGCGGCTGCCGGCGGCAATCGCACAAGCGGTATCAATAATGGCTCCTTGCATATTTACGCGCCCCCAACCTTGAGAGCCGGACGCCGCCGACACGGCCGGGCTCATCAGCGTGGCCATCAATATGCAAGGAGACACTAAAGGGTGAATAAACCGGCGCATTAAACCTCCTGACACTTGCCTTCCATCCAGGGAAAATGCATGCGGGGGCTCCCGCATGCAAAAAGTCACGCCAATGGCGCAGGCTTACTGGTAAGCCAGCTTGAAATCGGCCACGGCGGTGAAGTCGCCCGGAACCACGGCGGAGGAAGCGCCGTCGCCCTGCAGGTAAGCCGCGAAGCGCAGCGTGTTGGTGCCGGTACCCAGGTTCTGTGGAGCCGTTGCGGTGCCCAGCTTGATCGGGTTGCTGGCGGTGTCGGTGATGGCGATGCTGGCGCCGCTGGCGGTGCCGACGATGCCCAGCAGGTCCTTGTTGGCGGTAGAGGCTTTGCCTTCGAAGGTGGTGGTGACGGTTTTTAGCGTCGAGTTGTCGCACTGTTCCAGCTTAATATCGAACTGGCGCGGCGCTGATTTGCCGCCATTTTTCAACGCAACGTTGGACACCTGGCCCATATCCACGGTCTGGTCCACGGTCTCGGGAGAAATGGAGCAAGGCGCATCAATAATGGAACCGGTAAACGTCACTTTGCCATGCCCTTGATCGGCAGCATGCGCCAGAGAAGAAACGCCAAACGCCAGAACTGCTGTCAGCATGATTTTGTTCAGTTTCATAATTCACTTATTCCTTTAATTTATGTAAAAAGCGCAGGATCTCTCCCGTTCCTTTAACAGTTATTTATACAGTCCAGAATTAAAACGGTATTATTCGCAGCCAAAACAAATTCTCGCGATAATTAAACCGCGACTTTCATTTCACCATCACTCGTTTTAGGTACTCAGCGAAACCCATGCTGATGAGGAAGAAAAATAATCAAACCCGTGAACTTCCGTGAATATTTACCGCTCCACGGAAAATTCAACTAAGATTCAACTCACTCGTTTGTTTCGGCCCAAATATTGTTACAAAAACCGTCGCAATTTGAAAAGCCATTCCCGCCAAAAGCAATAAATACGAGATATAAGCCCAAAAACCACAGGGCAAATATATTTTTTCGAGACAACAGATCGTAAAATTAATAACCTCAGTCGATTATCTCGTAAAATATATATCATGCGACATTATTGATCGCCTTTTTTCTATTTGCGTTATAATGATTCGGAAATGGAAAGGGAGGCTTATCAATTCGGTCTGGTGAAAACCAGCACCGGGCAGTAAACCATGGAGAAAAACAATGAAGCACAGCCATTACATACAGCAGGCTGAACATTTAGCCACCCCATTACCGCTCCCGATACATGAACGTCGCAGGTTTATAGCAGCGGAAATATCGGGTTCAGGCAGGCGTTCGCTACCGGTTCAGGAAGGGTATTGCCGGGACAGGGCATTATTTTCCGGGCGACGCTTATCGTTATATCAAAACTCGGCTGAAGTTTAAGGGAGGCTGACATGATAAAACGCACGTCAAAACAACAAGAATTACAAAACCTGCAGCAGCATTTATTAACGACGCTGCACCGTCTCTGCCCTTCGGCCAACGGCATGGCCCCGCCGCCGCCCGGTGAGTGGCCCACCACTCGTCAGCTGGCCGAGTCCAACGACATCACCATCTATCAGGCGCGCAACTTGCTGTTGAACCTGGCCGGCAGAGGTAAAGTGTTGGTCACGCCGGGGCCGGTCAACAAGTCGTTGCGCTGGTACCCTTCCCTCTGATACACGATTTCGCCTGCCGGCCGCTCAGGGGGCCGGCAGGCTGCGCGCAGGCAAGATTAGCCGGCGTCCGTGCGCCGCACGCGCGGATATTTCCACAGCCAGCGCCCGCTGACCATGCGCCAGTAGAACAAGGCGCCGCGCACCGCCCAATCGAGGAACATCCCCAACCAGACGCCCACCACGCCCATGCCCAGCTCAATGCCCAGCACATAGCCGGCCACCACGCGGCAGCCCCACATGCCGAGCATCGTCACCCACATGGCAAAGCGGGCATCGCGCGCGCCTTTCAGCCCGGCGGGCAATACCCAGGAGGCGGCCCAGATCGGCATAAAGGCGGCGTTTAGCCAGATCAGGGTTTTCACCACCGTTTTCACGTCATCCTGCGAGGTGTAAAACGCGGCGAACACCCCGGCCAGCGGCGCCGTGCCCCAAGCGATGGCGGTCAGCCCGAGGGTCGAAAGCCAGAAAATATGGCGCAGCTGCCGCTCCGCCTGACCTATCTCGCCTTTGCCGAGCCGCCGGCCGACGATGATGGTCGAGGCCGATCCCAGGGCGTTGCCCGGCAAGTTTATCAGTGAAGCGATGGAGAAGGCGATGAAGTTACCGGCGATCACGTTGGTGCCCATGCCGGCGACGAACATCTGCGTCAACAGCTTGCCGCCGTTGAACAACACCGATTCGACGCTGGCGGGAATGCCGATCCCCAGCACTTCCCACAGGATGCTCATTTTCAGCGGTGTGAAATAGCTTTTCAGCGTGATGTGCAGCGCCGGGTTAAAACCGATCGCCAGCACATAGAGGATGGCGATCGCGCCGATGTAGCGGGAAATCGTCAGCCCCAGCCCGGCGCCGACGAAGCCCAGACCGTGCCAACCCAGCATGCCGTAGATCAGGATGCTGCTGATGATGATATTGAGGATATTCATGCCGCCGTTGATCAGCAGCGGGATCTTGGTGTTGCCCGCGCCGCGCAGCGCGCCGCTGCCGATCAGCGCAATCGCCGCCGCCGGGTAGCTCCACACCGTGGTTTGCAGGTAAGAGAGCGCCAACGCTTTCACTTCCGGCGAGGCCGCACCGGCGATCACATCGATGATCTGCTCGCCCGCCAGATGAATGCCCGCCGCCAGCAACAGCGCCACGGCGGTCATCAGCACCAGCGACTGGCGCGCCGCGGCCCGCGCCCGCCGGCGATCGCGCTTGCCGAGGCTGAAGGCCACCACCACGGTAGTGCCGAGATCCACCGCGGCAAAAAAGGCGATGATCACCATGTTGAAGCTGTCTGCCAGCCCCACCCCGGCCATCGCCTCTTTACCGAGCCAGCTCACCAGAAAGGTGCTCAGCACCCCCATCAGCAAAACACAGGCGTTTTCCAGAAAGATCGGCACCGCCAGCGGCGTGATCTCGCGCCAAAACAGTACGCGGTAACTTTTCCGTTTGGCATACCAGGGCGTATTTTCCACGCGCTGACGCAGGGCGGCATACAGGTTCAAGATGGGCTCGATGGGTAAAAGTGAAACATCATTTCAAATGATGAGCGATAAATCGTTATCCTGCAAAGAATTTTTGGGCGCCCATGACGAGCGCCCGAAAGGGGGACGGCAACGCTACTCCATGTAGTCTTCCTGATCGGCCTGCGCCGCCGCGATAAAGCGCGCCGTGCTGCGGCTGAGCGCGGCGCATTTTTCCGTCAGCAGTTGATTATCCTGTTGCAGGGTCAGGTAACGCGCCTGAGTGAGCGCCGGTAACTGCCGATACCCGGCCGCATGCGTATCCCAGCCGCGATGCTGCGCCGCACGCATCGCGGTGCGCTGCAGTTTCACGTCGTCCGGCACCTCGCTGCGCCCGCAGTCCACACGCAGAAAGTGCCCGCCGGCGAGCATCGAAGCGATATGATCCAACTGCGCCTGCAGCGGCGGCGCCGGCTTATGCGCCGTCTGCTGGCAACCCGCAAGCAGCAGCAACGCCACCGCGCCGCAAAGAGAAGTGCGAAACAGAGTAGACATGAAAGCCCCCGGAAAAGCGGTAGATGATGTGATGATCTTAGGTGAGCAGATGCCGGGCGGCAAGGCGAGCGGCACGCTCAGCGCCGACCGTTGCTGACCTTGGTGGCGCGGGCGGGGTTGCCGGCAACGAATTCCAGCGTGGGGGAATAGTAAAACGGCAGCCAGGCGTTATAGCCGCTCTCCCACTCCCATTTGACCGGGCAGGGCCACAGCATGTCTTCATGCAGGATGTAATAGATCCACCGCCCGGGCGGACGGCGCGGTTTACGCATTTTCATAACGGATACAACGGCCTGATGGCGTGCGATAAGATCAACTGCTGCATTTTACCGCGATTTCGGCCGCGGGGACAGCCTGCGTTGCCCTGCGTAGGTCAGCCGTTGCTCGCCGGGTCACCGCTCGCCGCCCCCAGCACCACTACCCTATCTGCCGAGTCGATCGTCGACTTTCTGTGGGCGACAATCACGCGCGTGATATTCAATGAAGATATCGCCCGGTTGATCGCCAATTCATTCTCAACGTCCAGATGGCTGGTCGCTTCATCCATAAACAGCACGCTCGGCCGCCGGTAGAGCGCACGCGCAATAAACAAGCGTTGTTTTTGCCCGCCGGAGATGCCGTTCCCCAACTCGCCAATCAGGGTTTCGTAGCCCATCGGCATCTGCATGATTTCATCGTGAATGTTGCTGTGCACCGCACAAGCGACAATCAACGCCTTATCGGCATTGACCTCGAAACCGCTGATGTTTTCCGCGATGGAGCCGGAGAACAGCCGGTCGTCCTGCAGCACGCAGGCGATCGCATTACGGTAGTTATTCACCCCCACTTTATGGATATCCATAGAGTCGGCCAATATTTGGCCTGAGGTCGGGCTGAGCAGGCCGCACATCACCTTCAGCAACGTGGTCTTCCCGGCGCCGGAGACCCCCACCACGGCCACGCTTTCACCGGCCGCAATGCACATGTCCAGGTCTTTAAATATCGGCCGGGACAGCGCGTCATATTGATAGGTGAGGTTTTTAACCTCGACGGCAACGCCCTTGCCCGGTTGAAATATCTGCCGCGGCGCGGATTCCGGCTCCGCATCGGTAAACACAATGTCGGATATCCTCTCATTATGCAGCGACAGCATGCGCAGCCCGATCGCCAGATCGATCAGGTTGGAAGCCCGCTGCGAGAATTGGCCGCGGTAGGCGTTGAACGCCATAAACATGCCGAGCGTCATCGAGTTGTCGATGACCATCATGGCACCGAGCCAAAGTATCGCCACCTGATCGAGCGTGGTGATGAAGGTGTTGATCCCGCCGAACATCATATTGAATCGGGTGATTTTGATATTGGTATTGGCCGCATCGACGTTCAAATTGAGCCAATAGCTGGAGCGCGTGTCCTTGATGCCGAGCGCTTTGACCGTAGAGACGCCGTACAGCGTCTCCATGAAATGGGAATTGGCCTTGGCCGCCTTGACGATTTGTTCTTCCGAGAATTGGCGGTAGGTTCGGTAAGTCATCATCCTGATGAGGATATAGACCAAGGTGAAGCCTGACACAACCCAGACCAGCCATCCGCCGTAGACCATCATCATCACGAACAGGCCAACCGTCATGATGCCGTCGATGATCCCGCTGACGATATTATTGGTAAAGGTGGTTCTGATCGCATCCAACGAGGAAAATCGCGATTGAATATCCCCCAGGTGCCGTTTCTCGAAAAAATCCAGCGGCAGCTTTAACAGATGCTCGAACAGCGTTGTCTTCCACTGAATGTCGGTCAGCGTCCCCAGTACGATGGAAATCCAGGCTCTGGCAATACTGACCACGGCGCGAAACAGGGTGAAGAAGATCAGCCCCAAACAAATGACCGTCAGCAAACTGTAGTCGTGCGCCTGAATGACATGGTCGGTCACCAGTTGGGTCCCCACGGGCAGCAGCAGGTTGACCGACTCAATGACGATAGATAACGCAAAAATCTTGAGCAGCGTCCCCGGCAGCCCCTCGATGTTTTTCATCAAATCCAGCAGGCGCAAGCGGGTCTTTAGCGTCTCTTTCTGAAACGCCCTGTCGGGCCACAGCTCCAGCGCAATGCCGGTAAAATGATTCGACATCTCTTGCAGGCCGATCACTCTGCGCCCGAAGGCGGGATCGTGGATCACAAAGCTGGCGCGGCGAACCTTCACCAGCACCACGAAATGGTTCATGTTCCAATGCAATACGCAGGGCGTTTTCAACTGGTTGACTTCATCGATGTCCAATGACAGCGCGCGCGTCTTGAGCTGAATCTGCGAGGCGATTTGTGAAATGGTACCCAGGGTCGCGCCTTGGGTGGAGATGCCGAATCGCTGCCGCAGGCTCAGCATATCCACATTAAACCCGTAATAGGATGAAATCATGGCGAGGCACGCCAGGCCGCATTCAGATGACTCCGACTGCAAGATGCTCGGCACCCGTTTGCGCAGAGAGAAGATTAACTTCTCGTTGATCCGTTCAAAGAGATTATGATCCTTCATCGACTCTCCCCACTACGCTGTTTTTTATGTCATACAAAGGCGCTACCGCCCATTGATAAAGCGGTTTCTTATCCAGAAAGACAATCACTCTGGCCTGCAGCCCGCTGCTGATTTCCAGATATTTTCCTTTGTCGCTGAATTGCGTATCGCTAATGGACGCCAACACTTTGTAGTAGGCGTTCCTCTCCCTTTTATTGCCGCTGCTGTATTCCGACATCTCCTGCGGCGAAGCCGGAACAGAGGAGATCGACTCAATTCGCCCCGGGAACTGACCGAATTTGTCCGAGGGAAAAGCTTCGTAGCGAATGTTGATGCCATCGCCGATTTTTACGTAGGGCAAACTGTTATTCGGCAGCCACAACACCAGGTAATATTTGATGTTTTCAATCGGCTTGATCTGCGCCAGGCTGCTGCCGCTCTCGACCACCTGCCCGGCGGTCACGCTCAGCGACTCGATTTTCCCTTTCAGAGGCGCTTTGATGATCACCTGGTCGCCGGCATTGGATTCCGCCAATTGACGTTGCAACTCGCTGCGTTGCGATTCGCTTTGCGAAATTTGATTGTCGTAATCGGCGGCGCGAATAAGCAGATCGCTGCGCAACTGCGACAGCTGGATATTCTGCTGAATCTTTTGGCTGTTGAGCGCCTGATAGGAGCTCTGCTGTTGCTGAAAGAGCGAACGCTGATAGTTCAACTGATCCTTGGTAATCAATCCTTTGGTCAGGTAATGCTCATAGTTTTTTAAACTCTCCCTCATTTTTTCCATGCCGTCTCGGGCATTGAGATTAAGTTTTTCCGTTTCTTTATACGCTAACTCATAGCTATTGATCTGTTTTCTCAGGTTATCCAGCATGGCGTCTTTGTTTTTATTCAGCTTGCTGATAATCGAATCCAGATTGCCAATCTGTTTATTGATTTCACTGGCGGCGATATGGCTGACATTGCCTGAGGCCGTGCTGCGCGAAACATCAATGACGTATAGCGGTTCGTCTTTTTCCACCACATCACCGGCCTGATGAAAAGATCGATTCACGTAGCCATATTGAGAGGAGAAAACGTTGGTCGAATGCGGAATGCTGATCACCTCGCCCTCGACATCGACCCTGCGCGTATACTCACAGAAATAGAGCGCGCCCGCTAAAATAAGAATAAAAATAAAGCACGTAACGGCAATCACATAGCTCGACGCACCGGAAATTAACAGCGCTCTGCCGGTCCATCTTTGACGTTGATAATTAACCGCCTCCTGGCGGAAAATATTTCTGCTCTTATTTTCACTCATAGGAAGAGCCTGCGCATGCCTGACCGAGAGACAGCCGCAGCGAAAACGCTGCGGCCTTGGACAACGATATTGATTTAGCTGATGGTGCCGTTAATCAGCCCATCGAGGCCTTTTTTGGAGTATTCCAGGGTGGTATCCCAGCCGATAACGGCGGCGGCTACGCCGCTGGCTACCCCGCCCAGGATGCCGCCGGCCACCATGCCGACGCCCTGGCCAATGGAACCGACGCCCAGCAGGCCGCCGCCGTCACCGCCGTGCTTACCGCCGATAACGGCGCCCGCCATGCTGCCGACGGAGGCGCCCAAAGCGACCGACGAAACGGCTTCCGCGGCATTCGCGACGGCGCTGCCAATCAGGCCGGCCAGTCCATTGCTCATATCCCAGGAGTAGGCGCCTGACACTTCATTCATTTCGATAACAGACAGTTCTTTCATAGGTTAATCTCCATATTTAAACGGACAAACACCGCCATACATGCGTGTTGTCATTGCATTGGCATCGGCCTGCAGCGCCGGATGCCACCAATAATGTCGCGGGAAAAAACGACATTATATTTTGATGAGGCTCCCTTAATTCTGCGTAATCGTGAATGTCATCACCGCATCGGCCTGTCCGGGGCTAATGTCTCCCGTTTGCTTATATCGCGCCATTAAGGGAATTCTGATCTCTTTTTCTGCAGCGGTGTGATAGTTAATCGGCCGGGAAAAAGCGATCGGATTACGGTTCTCGTCCAAGACTTCTACAGCAACGCCCTTTGCCGCATCGGAGCCGTCGGCAATATCGATCATGCCTACGCCCGGAGAACTTCCCGCCGCTTCAAACGTCACCTGCACCGGAATATTGTCTTCCTGGCATTGCAAGACCACGAAGAAGTTGCGTTCCGAAGAAACCGCGCTGCTGCCGACCCCGTTAAACTCGCTGCGTTTTGGGCTGCCTAAATTCACCGTCTGATTTTTATAATTCAAATCAACCAGGCAACTTTTCTGAATGACCTTCATGCCGGAAATGCTCAAATCCAATACCGAGGTCGAGTCCAGATAATATCTGGCGATAATCTTCCCCCCCATATCGCCGCCGGTTTTTATCGGGCCGGTTTTGATGAACGTCAGCCTGACATCGTTGCGGTTGATCCACGGCGTCAGCAGATTGGGCGAAATCGCCGTATTGAAAGGCACGTTCTTATTGCTCTGCCACAGGTCTGAAATCGTCACCCCTACGCCGTCAATGCCCGTTTCAAACACGCCGGGCAGCGCACTCGGCGTCAGCGGCGACATGGAGCGATAGGCGACCGAGCCCGAACAAAGAAAAGAAAACGTGGTGCCGCTGATGCTGTTTTCCGTACGAACAGCCAACTGCTCGCCGATTTCAATACGCGGATCCACGGCCAGGGTCAGCAACCCCATGCGGATGGTTTTTGCATTTGTGCTACAGGTGCCGGCATAGGCCAACGTCGTTAGCGTTGCCAGCCACAGCAGGGCGCCGTAACGGAATATCCTGAGAAAAACGTTCATTTTCACTCTCACTTAACAAGTCATGATGGATACCGAGCGAGACTTATTGGCAAACTCCATTGAGGGTTTGGATCCCTGCTGCGGGTTTCTCCGCCGGCAGTTGATAACTGATGCGGCATTGATGCTCGGCATTTCTCCCCCACTGCACGATGAGCCGGCCTTGCTCCGCCATGCCGGACAGATAAACCAACCCATCGCCGCCAATCAGGAACGGCTGCGCCGAATGCCCGGCATCGCGTACGCTGGCGCCCAGAGGGAGAGGAACCCCATGCGGATCCGTGACTCTCATCAAGATCCTGTTGCCGACGTTAGCCTTGAAGTTCGCCCGGCTCACCGCACCGCGGGTCGGAATGACCGACTGATTGGTCAACGCCAGATCGACATCATCCGGTAAACTTTCCACATCAAGACGAATCGAGTTGTTGCGATAAGGCGTGGCGTAAGGAACGATAGCGTAGCCGCGCCAGTCGGTTTTCACCCCGACCTGGTTGCCGACCGCCACATCGCTGGCGCCGGCCGCCGTCACCAGCGCCGCCGTCTCGCCAAAAGGCTGGCCAAAGGTGACGCCGTCTTCGTGAGCGATCACCCCGCCTTTCACCCCATAGTTGACGCGCTGCTGGCTGCGATCGTAGGCGTACCCCGCGACGACTTCGCCGTAAGTCGCGCGCCAGTCAAGATTCGCATTGCCGCTGTTGCCCTGGCCCTGATTGCCATACCCTTCCTGCACGCTCCAGTTGAGGTTATTGCCGGCCAGCGCCGTGCCGTTGAGCCCCGCCGTATGGCTGGTGTTGCCCTTTTGGCTGGTATTGAGGCTGTAAGTGGCGTAGGTATTGCTCAGCCATTTCTCCAATGGCACGCTGATATTGAAGGCAAACAGCTGGTCGCGATCGTAAATACGCCGCTGCCCTCGGTTTGAATCACCGTAAATAGCCTGAGAATTGCGGTTGTAGCTGTAGTTAAAGCCGTAGCTGATGCCATTCCAGCTATTGTTGTAACCCGCCCCCAGCGACTGCATGCTGCGCTCGGAGTTCCAGTAATCTTCGCTGACCGCGCTGAGTGACAGCGAACCGGCCCCCTGCCATAAATTCTGGCTGAGTGTAATCTCGGCGCGGTTCTTGCGGCGATCTATCGGGGCGTAGCGGTTGCCGCCGCGATAGGTATCCAGCACTTCCTGCAGCCCGTAATATCCGCTGGTCGAATAGCGATAGCCGGCAATGGCGAAGTTGGTGCCAGTTTCAACGATGTTTTTGCTGTAGCGCACGCGCCACGACTGGCCATCGCTTTTCGCTTGGTGTTCCTGTTTTGCCCAGGCCTGAGTCACGTCCACCGACAGGGCGCCGAACTCCCCCAGGTTTTTACCTGCTCCCAATGCCAGCGATTGGTACGGGCCGGCGAATTGTCCACCGCCATAGAGCGTGAAGCCGGCCGGCAAGCCATAAATCAGGCTGGCCTGCGTGAAGATCTTTTTCTCCACGCTGTGATCGTAGGTGCGGTATTGGCCCGACGTCAGCGAGTATTTCAGGCGTCCTTCGCGTTGCAATACCGGCAAGCTGGCAAAGGGAACGGTCATATGCTGTTCGCTGCCGTCCGCCTCTTTGATAGTCACGTCCAAATCGCCGCTGCCACCGGTCGGATACATGTCGGAAATCTCGAACGCACCCGGCGCGACGTAGCTCTGGTAGATGACATAGCCGTTTTGGCGAATCACCACTTGCGCGTTGCTGCGTGCGATGCCGCGCACCACCGGCGCATAGCCGCGCAGGCTTTCCGGCAACATATCGTCATCGGACGCCAACTGCGCACCGCGAAACGACACGCTGTCGAACACATCGGACGGGCTGCTGCTTTCACCGAGCGTCAGCAAACTCTTCAGCCTGATGATATTGCGCTGGGCGTAGGTATAGACAGTATCCCAGCGATCTTCAGACGGCTGCCCTCCGCCGCCGCTGTTGTAGCTCCAGGTGGTATAATTTCGCACCCGCCAGGCGCCCAGATTGAAGCCTGGCCGCAGGTTGAGGTAGTAGCTGCTGGCGCTCTGGGTAAAACGATCGCGCCCCTTGCTGTTGCTGCCGGTGAAGCCATAGTTGAGCAGCATCGCCGGCATCCCTTCGTCCCACAGTTCGGGCGGCACATAGCCGCGTATCCGATTTTCCAACGCCGCCTGGGGAATGCTCAGCATCAACCGCTGGCGGTTAAATTGAAATTGCGCCGTGGCCTGCGGAATAGCGGCCAAATTCACGCACTCTTCAGCGCGGTTCAACGCGGGAAATCGCTCGACTTTCACGCCGAGCCGCTGCAGATCCTCCTTCGTCAGGCAAGGCTGCAAACCCGCTTTATCGTCGCCGCCGGGCTTGATGACAAAACGAACTTCACGCGTCTCCATCAGCATGTCATTCACCCAAATATCCACCCGGTAGTTGCCGGGCACCTGGTTGCCGTTTTCAAAAACCGACAGGTCGATATGCTGTTGGCCCGAACGCCCCGTTTCCAGCAACGCCGGATTAAAGTAGTCACGAGAAAAGGCAGGATTGGCCATATTGCCGCATACCGCCGTGGTTGCCGTGAATAAGACTATGCGTTTCAGCCAAGCATCCCGCTTCGCTAACATACGCTTGTGCGTTATCATTCATTAGCTCCATTATTGAATTTGTTATTTCCTGCTGTGGCCCTTCCCCAGGCGGTTAAATACCTGACTGATGCTCCTTACCGGTGCCGCCATAGTCATTAATTAATTTCCAGCTGACCGACGATGCGCCGGAAACCGGCACTGAAAACATTTCGCTGCTCATCGGCGCGATATAGGTCACCTCTTTCATTTCACGCCCACCGATGCGAACATAATGAAAGTTCATATAATAAGGCGTAGGATTGGTCAGTTTTAATTCCTTGCCGACGCGTTGCCACGTCAACTGTTGAGCCACATCCTCGGGAACCTGTTTGAGCAACGCCGCGGGGCGATAAATAAGTTTGATGCGCGTTTTCACCGCGATCTGCAACGTGTTAGATTTGGCCGTATGTTCTGTCGAAGGAATGGATTTTATATTCATCCAATACAGGCTCTCTTTATCCTTCGGCAAGTCATCGCCAACACGCACGATGCGCAACATATTCTCCTGGTGACCATCCAGGCGGAATAAAGGCGGCGTAATGATAAATGCAATCTTATCGACGCCGCTCTGTTGATTATCCAACCAGGACTGAATCAAATAAGGCTCGCTGTCCGGGTTATCGACGCTGATTGACGCCTCTTTTTTTTCGCCGTTGAAAATCACTCGCGTTCCGCCGACAACCACACCGGCCTGAGCCGTGGAAAAAAACAATAAGAAAACGAAGCCCGCCAGGGCACTGCAGCGACTAAACCGCATAATATTATCTCCGAGGCAATACGGCCCGCTGGAAACCAGCGGGCAAGAAAATATTATCAGTTGTAATTCAGCGTGAAGGTGGCGACACCGTTGGCTTTACCGGCAGTCACATCCGCAAGCGTAGAAATATAACGCGCGGTAAAATCAAGGTTGTTTTTCACGCCGCTGCCGGAGGCCAGTGGATAGGCCGTTGAGGCGGTGTAAAGCGGAAGAACATTGTTAGAAATATCAGACAGCTGGATGCCAACGCCCGTGGCGACATCCGTTTCCTGGGTCAGCTGCAATACGTTGCTGTCGCCATTGTCGGCCGCACCGTCGAACTTAACGGTAGCGCTTTTCACCGTATCAGGACAATCCGTCACTTCCAGCGTAAATTTAGTCGCCGAGGACGTGGATCCCTTGCCACCCGCAAATGCCGTTCGAGCCACGTCGCCCAGAACAACATTTAATGGATTACTCAAGTCATTTGTGACCTTGCATGCGGCATCAACAATATTCCCGGTAAAATTAACCTGCCCGTCTGCCGCCAGGGCCGGTAGAGCACTCGAAAAAGTCGCCGCAACCAATGCCAACACAATCACTTTTTTTTCCATCATGGGTACTTCTCCTTTTGATTGGATAAACTGCAAAATATCCCCATCACGGCTACCCCGTGACAAGGAGAATAGGAGCTCCGCCCCTTTCACAGTTAATTATGCTTGGCTTTCCCTCTTTAGCAATACATAAAATCAATGTAAGAATGAGAAAAGATAATTACCCCAAATCGAATTAGCATCATTCTTATTTTTATTTTAAAAAAACCAAAAAAACGATGTTTCTCGACTCATTCACCTGAGCGAACAGAGAACTATTTTCGCCCGACCTTCACGCTATCGCACAAGCTAATCCACTCATTTCCACCTCAGCCAACAGGCGAAATAATAGGTACCGTCATAAAAAGTAAAAATATCCCAAGCAGGCCAGATGCCAGCGGAATTGATATCTTGCAAAGGGGGATCACGCTTCGGCGACAGAGCAAATTTCGGGAGCAGAAAAGCAAAGATAAGAAGATGTGGTGCCATGAGAACGGGCATTTACCGGCACTTCATAAAATAGAAAAACGCTGACGATAAAATCAGCGCAATAATGATGCAAACAGAAGGCACCGGCAATAGAAAACGGTTCCCCTCTGATGTGGGCTAATTAAGCGGCATATCCGCACGTTCCAGGCTCAACGCATAATATGCCCCTCTCCACCTTATTTTTTAGCGTGATTAGTCGTCATGGCGATAATCCTCGCCGAGCCCTCTGCCCGGTAAGGTTTCACACGCCAGGCCATCGCCTGCCGGCGCGGCGATCGGATAGCGATCGTCAGGCGTGATAAATACCGGCGATGTCGCGATATAGCCATCGCTGAACTCGGCTTCGATAAAGGTGGCCGCCCATCCCTGCGCAGGGGTGACCAGCCGAAATTCGCCGCGGTTCTCCCCCGCTGCCGCCAGCGGCGCCGAAGTAAAACGCACCCCGCACGAGTAACGAAAATCGCGGGCCGCGCGGTTATGCGCCGTCCAACGCGACACCCTGACCGGCGGTTCGGAAAAGCGCAGCGTGCGCAATGCAGCCTCTGAGGCGCTGCTCTGTACCTCGATCGTCGGTAACGCAATATCACGCTGTCGACGATTCACCAGAGCCAGAACAGCGCGTTCGGCGGCCTGCCGGCTTACCGCGCGATCGCCGTCGGCGATGGCTCGCAGCGAGATTTCCCCCGGCAGTTTATGCAAATAAAATCGCGTGCTGTCGGGCGGATAACGCTCGTCGCCGCCGGCGATGATGAGGTACTTCGGCACCGGCGGCCGCTCGCGCCCAACCGGCAAGGGGTATGCGGTGGGATCCTCAATTTGCATCAGCTTGTCAAACGCCGGGGTCTCTATGCGCCGATCGATGCCAAGTTGATAATAAGGATGGAACGCCAAAGGCCAACGCCCGCCATACGTGCGATAGGTATGCTTCATCACTTGCCGCGCCGCGATCCCATCAGGGAAAATGGCAACCACAGCATCGATGCGTTGATCTGAACGCGCCGCCAGCATGGCCGCGGTTCCTCCGTCAGCCACGCCCGCGACGATAAATTTGTCGATCCCCCATTGGTGCAACTCGCGCTGCGCCAGCGTCATGGCTTGCGATAGCGCCGCCGTCATCGGGATATGCAGCGGCATCATCAAATATTCATCCGCATCGTCCAGGAACAATCGCCACCCTCTGGCTCGGCTCTCCTCTCCTGAACGGCGGCGCCCCTCATTTTGGTATTCCAGGTACGGGTAAGGCAGCCGATTGACCACCACCACCACCGTTTTGCTCTGCGCCGCCAACGCCTCGGCGGAAAACGCCGCTTTCTGATTGCCTGTCGCTTTCGGTCCGGCAGCGCTGCACGCACAGTCATCGTCCATCACCAGCAGCGCTTTGCGGGTGAGAGCGCCGTTGGGAATATAAATGTCCACGTCGTGCCACCATTGCGTCGGCCGGATGGCGTCTTGCGGCGACCAGGATTGCGACATCAGCCGATAATGACGAATTTCCGTGTCATGACCGCTATCCACGCTTTTTAATGAAAATGACAGAGGCAGCGTGGCCAATTGCTGGTTATAGCAAGGTATGACCGTCTGTAGCGATGGGGACTCACCCGCAAAGCAGATGTCTTCCTCGTTGGCCGCAGCATACCGACAGACAGCCAGCGCCAGCCAAACCAAGATCATGTAAGCGGATATTTTTAACATGTTTCCCTCACGATGGTTGACGTTGCTTCGCCCCTCCAGGCTGGCGAAGCGGCAAACAGGCATCAGCGGCCTCATGAAGCACGATGAAATAATATCGGATAGCCGAAGCTGTCCTTTTCGAACGCCACGTCTTTCTCGTTTTCTCCCAACAGCACGCTGTAAATGCTGTTTTCCTGATAACGACTCATGGCGACGTAGAGCACCACCTCGCGATGATCCGTCAAGGTGAACTGCCTGCTCCTGGCATTGATTTCCAACGTAAACGCCACCACGGGATTGTTGTTTAAGAATACCGAGGTCTGTCTCATGGAGACGATTCTGGCCTGCGCTTTCTCCGCGACCTGAAAGGGAGTGGCGTCACTGGGGTAGCGGATATCCATCTTCTTTTGGATATAGATGACGTTAAACACCGCCAATGCCACCGCCACAAAAAGGTTGATTACCATAATCAGCATGATTTTATTCGCCATTCATCCTCCCGCCCCGTTCTCTATGCCGCGCTCGCGGTTGATTTAAAAGTGCCCTTGCGGGCACTTTTCATTAGAGGCTTAAGAGGATTTGCGGCCGAACAACTGCGAGAACGCGCTAATCCCGGCATCGATGACGGCGCCAATACCTTCACCGAGTTTTGCACCGGCGTTTGCCGCATCCGCATGGATACCGAAAAGACCGGTGCCGGCATCCACGATGGCACCAATACCGGTACCCAGGATTTTGCCGGCGTCGGAAGCGATGCCCGCACCGGAAACCGCCATGACTTCTGCTTCAGTCAGTTCTTTCATACTTGCTCCTTTGCATTAATCGAAAGTGTTCCGTTTTAAGAAAATGAGACCCTCACTGTCTGTTCACCTCCTTTTTTCCGCCAATAAAACGCACCCGGTGAAAACGTCAGAACAGACCGAATTCACGACAGAGATAATCTGCGACGCCATTGCGACTGTTGGGCAGCGCAACCGGATTCAACGGCAGAGCGTGTTTCAATTCGCTCATGGCATTGCCCATCACCACGCCCGTCCCGGCCCAGCGCAGCATATCCAGATCGTTCATGGCATCGCCGAAAGACAGGCAATCGCGCATCGCTATCTGTTTGGAATTCAAATAGTCGGCCACGCTTCTGGCCTTGGAAACATGCTTATCCATGATGTCTATCGTTTCCGTGGAGGACTTACAGATGGACAGCGTTTTTCCAAACGCCAGACTGACCTCGTCGAACAGCGCCTCAATCTGCGCCGCATCGCCATGCACCAGCACTTTTAATATCTGCTGCCGCTTCATGGCCGCAGGCTCGACATAGCGGCAGGCGACGCCCGACGTTTTGACATAGTCAGAAAAAAGCGGGTTCTCTTCGGCCATCATCCACCCCTCCCGGGTGAACAGGGTCACGTGGAACGAGCTGGCGAATAAAAAGTCAATCAACCCCGCTTGCAGCTCCACCGGCAAAAAATAGTTTTTATCCGCCACCGTCTGCCCTTCGATGTTGACCATCGCGCCGTTGCAGGAAACAATCACCGGCGAGAACCCCAACCCGTCCACGATCCCACGCGCATCGGCATCGCAGCGCCCCGTCGCGATGACGATTTCCAGCCCCCGGCGGTGTAAAATATTGAGCGTTTCCACCGTCAGATCGGATAAATTTCCCGAAGGATCGAGCAAAGTGCCGTCAAGATCGCTCACGATCGCCCGGTATTTAATTTTGCCGTCGATGGCCAGCCACATATCATGCCTCCTCAGCCTGGATAATCCCGTCCTCAGCGCTGATGTCGCTGTCGGGCGGAAGATTGGCGATTGCGAGCGCGATAATCAGAAAACGTCGGCCTAATTCGTCGATGGTTTCCCGAGCGATCTCGTGGGAATCATAAAACAGTGAAATGGCGAGCCGTTCCGCCTCGGGGAACAGACACAGCACCGTTTGGTGATTGCTGCCGCTGACGATGTCCATCACGCGACAGTGAAACGGCAGCCGCGGATCCAACGCCGGTTTCGGCATGTTTTCAAACACGAACAGGCTGCCGAACGGCGAGGTAGGCACCCAATTCTCGTCGTAACGATTCAGTTCGGAAAAGGCGTACTTCTGCCTGAAAGTTTGTGAATCCGCGATGTCATCCAGCAGTGCATAAATCGGCCGTTGACGGATTGCCTGCAGCCGCAGCACCGGGCTCGCGACGCACAGGCCAAACAGCGTCTGCACCTGCTCAATGTCGGCAGGGCGCTCGCTCATGGTCGTGCCGATCGCGATGTCATCGCAAGCCAACGCTTCGGCCAGCGCCAGCATCCAGGCCAGCTGCGTCAGCTGGTTGACGGTGATCCCCTGTCGCCGACAAAATGCGGTGAGGCGCGCCATCTGCGCGCTGGAGAATTCATCGCAATGCTGACGCATCCGGCGCCCCTGCGGCGCGATAGCCGGTGCGGCAGCCAACGGCAAGCGTTGATTGACCGGTGCACCCTGCAGATAGTCCGCCCAGAAGGCCCGCGCTTCGGGGTCATTGCCGTGCGTTCGCACATAGGCGGCAAAAGGTTCGAAGCGGTTAATCTCCAGCGTCGGCACCCTGCCCGCCAATAGGGCGAGGTAATCGTTGAACCACTGGCCGAACAACACCCCCAGCGACCAGCCGTCAAACAAAATATGGTTAAAGGTCTGCACCAGATAATGCTCATCCGCGTTCAGCCTGATGAGGCGCCAGCGAATCAACGGCGGCGCATCCAGTTCAAACGACGTTTCCCTCTCCCGGGTCAACAGCGCCTCCATCCTTTCTTCCAGAGAGGACGGTGATGCATCCGACCAATCGTCCATCGCGATCGGCGCCTGCAACGTTTCGCAGATGAAGACGTTGGGCCGGCCGCGGCGGGTTTGATCGCCAAACCCGGCACGCAGCATTTCAAACCGCTGCAGCGCCAGCGCCCACGCCTGATTCAGCACCTCCGGCTGCAACGGGCCCGAGATTTCATAAACCGCCTGATCAATCTGATACTCGCGGTTGAGCCGGTTGAAATACATCAGCTCCCGCTGGGTCACCGTGGCTTCGAAAACGGCGGCGAGGCGATGCTTCTGCTGCCAGCGATCCAGTTCGGCGAGGCTGACGTCGGCATGGGGGAAGTCCCCAGGGCTGGCGAGGCAAACGCCGTTACTCGCCTCGTGGCAACAGTGCTCGACCAGCGCCGACAGGCTGTCGACATAGTGCGAGCCGATCCGCGACAGCGTTTCATGCGGCAGCAAACCCGACATGACGATGCTCAACCGATCGTCGTGAACATAAAGCACCAGATCCAATACGTTGCCGCTCACCGGCATCGCGCCATTTTCCAAATCCGCCGTTTGGTCGATCAATGCCCATAACGCGTCGTCGGCCTGCTCGTTGAACACCCCGAGATAATTGAATGAAATGGCCGGCAGGCGGTGCCGCCGCAGGCAAGCCAGCGCCTCATCGCCCGACGCTGAAGCGTATTTCAGCGCCGAGTAACCGATGCCGTGATCGGGCATCTTTCGCAACGTGTCCTTGATGGCGCGCAACGTGGTTTTTTGGCACTCGTGCGCGGTGATGCGCAACGGCGCCAGGGCGGTGAACCAGCCGACGGTGCCCTCAAGCCGGACCCTATCGTCATTGATATCGCGGCCATGGTGTTCCAGCGTGAGGTAACTGTCCGCGCTGCCGTGCCAAGCCTGCAGCACCGGCGCCAGAGCCGCTAACAGCACTTCGCGGATCGAGGTGTTGTAGGCCTGATGGCAAGTGTCCACCAGCAGCGTTGTCAACGCCGCGTCGCACTCGAATCGGCAAAATTCGGGGGGCTGCGCCGCGCTGCCGAGCCGGGCATAATCGGGCTGCCCGGCGATCATCGCCAGCCAGTAAGCGCATTGGTCTTTCTGCGTTGCCGCGTATTGCCGTAACCGCTCTCCCCATTGGCGGTAGCTGGTGCCTTTTGCCGACAGCGATTCCCCCAGGTGCAACCGCTGCATGTCGCTGACGATGATGCGCCAGGACACCACATCGACGATCAGATGATGAAACGCGCAGAACATCAGGGCATAGCCGGGCGCGCTGCTGTCAAAGATATAAACGAAACGGCACATCGGCCCTTCTGCCGGATCAAACCCCGATTGCCATTGCCGCAGCAGCTCGGCGCGGCTTTGACGACACAGCGCCAGGTCATAGTAGCCCCATGAAGGGCCGCCATCGGCCGCCGAAAGGTAGCGCTGCGACACGATGACGCCGTTGTCATCGACGCTAAAACGCGCGCGCAACATGTCATGCTGCTCCGCCAGCGCGGCCACCAGATCGGCGACCTGCTCGGCGGACATCGACGGTACCCGCACCAAAAATGTCTGGTTGAAGAAGGCGTCGCGCTTCGGTGCCAGCTCACTGTACCAACGCTGAATCGGCTGCAGTTCGAATTCGCCCTGCAGCTCGCCTTGTTCGTCTAGCGTCGTCACCGCATCTTGCTGCCGCAGAATGCGCTTGGCCAGGGCCCGCGCATTTCTGGTTTCGAACACCGCGCGCGAGTTGCTGTGGTAACCCGACTTGCTCAATTCGCTGGTGAACACAATGCTTTGGATCGAATCGCCCCCCAACCGAAAGAAGTCGTCGTCGACCCCCACGGTCTCCACGCCGAGAATGCTCGACCACAGCGAGCAAATCAGCGCCTCCAGCGGGTTCTCCGGCGCGGCATAACGCTCGTTTTGCGCGAATTGCGGCGTGGGCAAGGCCGAGCGATCCAACTTGCCGTTAACCGTCAGTGGGATCTCCTCGATCTCGACATAGCTGGACGGCACCATATAATCCGGCAAATCGCGCTCGAGCCGTGAGCGGAACTCGGCAGGATCCAGAGCCACACCCCGCGTCATCAGCAAGTAGGCGGCAAGACGCTTGCTGTCCCGATGGACGACATCCACCACGACGCATTTCTCGACGCCCTCCAGGGCATTGATCGCGCTTTCTATCTCGCTGAGTTCAATCCTGAATCCGCGGATTTTCACCTGGCAATCATTTCTGCCGAGATATTCCAGATTACCGTCGCGCAGCCAACGCACCCGATCGCCGGTTTTATACAAGCGCCGGCCATTCAGTTCGATGAAACTCGTCTGGGTTTGTTGCGGCTGATTGAGATAGCCGCGCGCCAGCGCCGAACCGCCGATATACAGCTCGCCGGCCAAGCCCGGCGGCAACGGCTGCAGCCAGCGATCCAGCACATAAAGCTCGCGCCCCGGTATCGCTCTGCCGATGGGAATACTGCTGCGGGTTTCGTCCGCCGCGATGGCATACAGGGTGGTGAACGTGGTGCATTCGGTTGGGCCGTAGCCGTTGATGACCTGCTGTGGTCGGTTGGTTTGCCGCACCAGGCGCTGCATCAGCGTGGCGGTCAGCGCCTCTCCGCCCACCAGCAAACAGCGCAGCCCGGAAAACAGGTCGGCATTGCTGAGATAAAGGTGATCGAACAGGCTGCGCGTCGCCCAGAGAATCGACACCTGTTGCCGACGCAACAAGGCCTCCAGCTGCGGCACATCCCCGGCGATATCCTCCGTATCACGGATGACCACCAGTTTGGCGCCGTTGAGCAATGCGCCCCACACTTCGAACGTCGCCGCGTCAAACGCGGGGCTGGACAGGAACAACAACACATCTTCGGGCGTAATCGCGATGCCGGACGCGGTCG
The DNA here is from genome assembly GCF_009707615.1 of Serratia sp. YC16. Taxonomy (NCBI): domain Bacteria; kingdom Pseudomonadati; phylum Pseudomonadota; class Gammaproteobacteria; order Enterobacterales; family Yersiniaceae; genus Serratia; species Serratia sp. YC16. The sequence continues at coordinate 1,075,875 of NZ_WLYN01000001.1, forward strand.
CCAATTGGCACATCGCATGTTGTTCGAGCATCACGCCTTTCGGCGTTCCCGTCGAACCCGAGGTATAAATGACAGCGCCAAGCCGTTCGGCGGCGGTGATAACCGGCAGGTTATGCCGTTCATGCGGCAGGCGGCTCAGGTCGCCCAATGTCAGCACGGACGGGGGATGCGGCAGCATCGCGGCCAACGCCTGCGCCGAGGTCTGCATAGTTTGCCCGGCGATGAGCAACGCCGAGCGGGTTTCCTCAAGAATATGCCGAATGCGCGCCTGAGGATAATGGCAAGAGATCGGCACGTAGGCCGCGCCGGTTTTCAGCACCGCCAGCAGCGCCACGACCATTTCCAGGCTTTTCTCGCTGTACAGGGCGATCGGCGTGTCCGCCTGGGGCGCGGCCCCGGTCAGCGACGTATAGCGAAGCACGATTTCTCTCGCCAGGCTATTCGCCAGGCCGTTCAACTCACGGTAACTGACGCGCAGCCCCTCATACTCCAGCGCGATATTTTCCGGATACCGCTGCGCGATCGCTTCAAAGCGGGCACTGAGGGTTTCCCTCGGTTGCACGGGGCTTTCGTCATTCTGCGGCAACCGCTCGGCGGCGGGATAGCAGGCGATGTGGCTTAAAGGGGCATCAGGTGCGCTCATCGCCTGTTGCATCAGGCGAATAAAATGCGCCGCGCAGTCACGCATCTCTTCCTCGTCAAACAGGCCCTGGCGAAAGCGCAAACGAAACTGCAACGCGTCGCCATCGGCCCGATCCTCGTACTCCAGAGAGAGCGTCGCACTGGCCATATCATGGTTGGCTTCGAATAGCGGCGAGGTGACGCAATCGGCCAGCGACAATGCCTCGTCGCGCAAGTTGGTCTGGGCGAAGGAAATCGGCAATGAGCGAATACCCAACGCTCGCACCACCTCTTGCGTGGGCAGCTGATTAAATCGATGGCGCGATTGCGGCGCCGCGGCGGTAATAAATGCCAAAGCGCGTCGATAAACATCGGAAAAACCCGCGCCATCGCGTAAAGAAACGGGGAGCACGCTGGTGTTCACATGCCCACCGAGCGCAAATTTTTGCCCCTTCTTTATCGACACCGGATAGCTGATATAGACAGTTTCCTGATTGCCGCTGCGCGCCATCAAGATCCCCCACAACACCAGCAGCGCCAGAAAGTCATTAATTCGCCGTATCCCCGAGGCCTGTTTCAGCGCTTTCCATTGCGCTTTGGGAAATTGGAAACGCAACTCGCCCGCTTCATCCACGCGCCCGGCGCCGCTTCGCTCAAACGGCACCTCAAGCGTGCTCAAATTGGCCGCTTCGGCATGCCAGTGCGCCAGCGCCCCTGCGGAGGCCAGTTGTTCCACCTCCCGGTGCAATTGCCGGTTAATGACGGCGATCTCGGCCGCTTCTATGCGCGTCGCCAGCCGCTGTTGGCGATAGTACTGGCTTACCAATGAGAAAAACTCGTCGGAAGACGCGCCGTCAATCACCAGATGGTGGCCGACCAACGCCAGGGTATAGCGCCCTTCTCCCTCGGCGAAGAGCGCCCAACGATAAAGAGGCCCGCGATAAATATCGAAAGGCTGGCGAATCACTTGCGTCAACAGCGTGCGGTCCGTGTAATGCTGCAGAGGATAGATTGCGTCATTGCGACGCCAATACAGCTCGCCATCCTGTTCATGAATATGGCTGTTCAGCAATACATGATCTTGCACCAACGCATTCAGCGCGGCTTGCAATCTGATGGGATCCAGCGCGCCCTCAATACGCTGCAGCACCAATACGTTGTAGTTGCAGCCCTCTGGATGGCGGTCATATTCATCGATAAAAACGTTTGAATAGGGTGATACAGGAATCTCTTCCATGACAAACACTCCATTTAAAATACACGTGCCCTGCTTAACGGCGATCCATGCGGCATACCCAAACGTCTTTCGGCATCAGCTCGCTTATCTTTTGTGAGTAATAGCCGATCAACATGTTGATGCGCTTTTCTGAAATCACCTCCGCCGCCTGAGCGCAAACCGACTTATAAAAAGCGATGGGCACCATCACTTTGCAACGGCTATGCAGGTGCCGACAAACCCCGATCGCCCAGGAAAAGCACTCCCTGGAAGGATTGGAAATATCCAATAGTTCGGCGCACTCGCCAGAACATCCGATCACGGCGTAAAGGCTCCCTTTATTTATATAATGAATTTTATGATACAGGGGATGCTTTTCAATATACTCAAATGCGTGATGATCCTTTTCCCGCCCTAAATTATTGATAAAGTTTGCCTGTTGAGCGAACCCACCCTCAGCGAAACGAAAGGCCATAAATTTGTCAGGCTTTAAGGTTAATTCGACATAGGGATAGATTTGCGTATTAGACGTTAAATACTTTCTAAAAATCTTTTCATAAACCCGGATCTTACGGTCATCGGAAAAGCAGATATCCGCCGCCACATCCGACCGCCTGGCCTGCAGGAAAAAGTCTTTCAATACGGTGGAGGATTTTACCTGATGATGGATCCCAAGATCGCCAAGCATATTGACATTGAAAGAAACGCCATTGATTTTAAAGGGATAAAGGCTGGATACGAACATCCCGAGGTAGCGTTCCTGCTCCTTGTAGAATATGCCAGTTTTTTCCATTGGGGCCCCACAATGCGGATCGAGCAGATGCTTCCAGTGCAGGAAACGCTCCCCGCCCAAATCTCTGCCGTAAAGCTCTTGCAATAATTTGAAATGATTATGGGAAACCGTTTCCCTCACGAAATCAGCCATGTTTTATCTCCCTATAAAACCTATTCCATGCCAGGAGGCAATCAATGAACGATTGCCACCCCGCTCCGGTATAAAATACGGAATCAGACTGTCTCTTCCCTCGATCCTATTAACAAGAGTCGCTGTGCATTTTTAACCAGCGCAAGAATTCAATATTATTATCGATGTTTAGTTTTCTCATCGCTGAGCGCTTATGGATGCTGACCGTTTTCGGGCTGATGCCGAGCAACATCGCCGTTTGATTTTGCGAATATCCCAGGTGAATCAGGCGGCACACTTTTCCCTCGCTAAAGGTCAGTTGGGTACGGCAACGTGGGCAATAGCTTGAAACTAAACTGTTTTTCTTGCGATAGCTCAACATGACCTTATCCACGATCGCCGCCACGCCGTCTTTGCGCGTAATGCTTCCGGCCTCTAAATTGCAATGAATTTTCGGAAAAATCGTTTTATGCTCCAATATTGAAAAATAGAGCGGAATAGAAGAAAAATTGCCCTGCAAAAGCTGGGTATGGCAAAAGTTGATAGACACCCGTTTATCCGGCGCCCTGAATATAATGTTGGCCCTTTCCTCTCCCGTGATCCTGGCCTTGACACCATTCGTGAGAAAACCTTCTTGCAAGGCCAGACCTAACCCAAGCTTGAAAAATTGATTTTGATCGACGATAGCAATATTGACGCGCTCCATTAACAAACCTCCCTTTTGACTGCGCTTGCCCACTCTCCTTACTGCAATATGCTTGCTGTGATTATTTTTTATTTTTGAGATGCTTTTTAATAAAAAAGCGTTATATGCGATACGGAAACGTCTTCGCCTCGCAAAGGTGTATTTTATATATAACGATATAAGCTCATCAGCCCTGGAGAGCACGCAAAAGCAAGACGCGGGGAAACACCGCGTTTTACAAGGTAAAGGGTTACCGTAAGATATATTTATAGTGCATCATTGCCATCCGTGGTACGGTGCCAAGAATTTTCTCCGATAAGTTAATTTTACTCCAAGAGCGCAATATATCCAGATAAATATCGAAAAAAAACATAATATGGAACATAACGCCGTGCTGAATTGATTGTTAAGAGCATCCGATTATGTATTAGGATTTTACTTAGAAGAAAGGCGGGATAATGCTTTATCTCGAAGCGTGCCGTTCCCCTGGCAAGCCATATTAAAAAACTGTCTATAACCATATTAATCTTATTGTAAAAAAAATGCATAAAAAAAAGCTACACTTTACGGTTGCAAGTGACTGCAAAACTTTCATGGCGATTGATTGAGAAAAGATGAACTCATCGGCGGCCGGAGCAAGAACGTCCAGGCTGGGAAAGCGTTTTTACCGGCGTGACGCAGAGCAAACAGAGGTAATAAATAGTGTCGATCTGAGTAATTTTTATATTTTTTTTAATCGCGTCAGTTTTTTAGCCTCCAGACAGGCAATCAGCCCGAGGTGATCTTTTTTTAACTGTTTATGACTGCCAATGGGCAGAATGACTTTAACCGTTTGCAACTTACCGTGATTATTATAGATATCAAATACAATCACCGGCGGGCCATACCCCTGGATCATGCAGTCTAAAAACCGCAGAGCGGCGCACCCTAAGCGGCTTCTGGCCTCTACGACAATTTTTTCCGCAAGCTCATCATAGCGGAAAGGTCTTTCCGGCGTCGTCAATATCTTCATACGGTCTCCCTTCGGGTAGATGTCATTCAGATTTTTAAATAACAAGCGTTATTGCGCAGTGAACGCTGAGGGTAAATGCGATATGAAAAATCAGGATCCAATAACATATAATTTAACGATGCCAAATTAAAATAACAAACAACAGAATAGTATAAAAAATGACAACACTTTTGTTGAAAAAAAGACCTGATTTGCAATAATGAAATTGCCTGAAGTAAAGGGCTAACTGAAAAAGGAGTTTCAATCATGAAAGAACTATCCGCAATTGAAATTGAACAAGTTAACGGTGCTGGTTTTTTTGGTGACGTAGGTACACTGATTGGCAGTGCAGTGGGAACCGGTATTGATACCATTTCCGCGATTGCCGGTGTTAACCCTGATGCCAAAACCGTTGTCGGCACCATCGGTAAAGGTATTGGTCTGGCCGTCGATGCGCTGATTTCCAGCGGGTTGCAGATCATCTCGAAACTGTAATAAAAACTCATAATCATCCCTTACTATTTTTTTAATTCGTTTCATTTTAAGCACCTTTGCGGGTGCTTTTTTTTACATCAAAGAATCAAAAAATATAAAAGGTCAGAAAAACCATTATCCAGAAAAACAAGCTGGGTATCACCATGATGAAAAAACCCATGCGTTTATTGGCGTTTTTAAGCATCCAGTCATAGATCATCGCACCACTCCTTGTGAATACCAGGAGGCATTTCCACCTCCCGGTATTTTATCCATCGAGTTGTTGATTACAGTTTCGGCACTTTGGAAAAGAAGTCCGCCATTTCGTGCGGGAACCCTTTCGCAATCGCCGGACGAAGATCGTCCATGGAAACATTAAAATCTTTCGGCTGCTCGCCCGTTTGCATTTTTTGGTGTGCGTTCACATTCGATTGCAGACCATTAAAAATGCCCTTCATATTACCGAACATATCATCGCAAGATTTTGTCACGTTACTCATGACCGACTTGGCCGCGTCGGGCCCCGACATTTGAATATTGCTGACGCCTTGCATAAAGGGTTGGCTCAGCGACGATTGGGAGTTGGTGCCCAAATTGCCGCCGGCTTTCATGGTTTCTAAAATTTTGGCTGGATCTAACATGTTTATCACCTCGTTACGGTTGTGTTTACATCGCTTTCGGGCACGAGAATCCTCGCAACGCCCGTGACCAAAGTGGGAAATCTTTCATCGTCGAGCGCAACTCCAGTTTGAGCACGCCAACCACCGACGACATCGACATCGTCAGCTCTCGCCTGTCGCTGGCGAGCGGCACCGGATTGCTGGCGTCGAACATCCGGAATAAGGCCCAGGGCCCGTCGAAACTGGCGACCTGGATCTGGCCGGTGCCGGTGCGGAAGGTCAGTCGAACATAGCTACCGCCTTTCGGGCCCGGCCAATCGATGCGGGTAGGCTGGCTATAACCATGGCTGTAGTTAATCACCTGCCCATCGATGTCCAGGGTCGCTTCGGTGATGGTCGGGGTCAGAGACAGCGGTCTGATGAACATGGAGAATGAAAGTTTGTCGCCGGCGCTGAAGAAGGTATCGCGAATCAAGCGGGCATTTTCAAACGCGCCCAGCGTGCTCGCATTGACGATCCCCTCCGACCCCGGTTTGGCATTCCATTTCTGCGCGTTGACATCCACGTAAGCGGCCAGGTTTTCATCGAAGAACTGCTGCATTGCGCCGTTCTGCCCAAACATGCGCGAGAAGTCCTCGATGCCGACCTCCGCTCTGGCGTTGCGCGAGAACGGATAGCGCCCGCTGATGCTGCCCTTGCACAACCCGGAAGCCAGCGACGAAGCCCCTTTGCTCAGGTTCTTCTGGCTCTGCTGGATCGTTTGACTGTCCCCAACCTGCAACAGATCCATCATGACGCTGCGCACCGGTTCCGGCTGACGCGCCGCATCCAGCTGCAGCCGTTTCAGCGTGCCGCCGGCCGGTACCACCTGGCCACCGCGCAATGAGGTGGATAGCGTGGTCAACTGGCTGTACAGCGCTTCGAAACTGCGGCTCAGCGGATCGTTGCTGGCATTGGTGGTCTGCAACAGCTGATACCCCAAGCGGCGAAGCAACTCGAAACGATCTTCCACCGCGCGTTCCGGCGTAAGACGAAAACGCGCACGTTCGCCGGAGATCTCGCCGAGGATGTCACGCCGTTGCTGTTCGAGGCGATTGCGTTGGCGATCGAACCAGCTCGCCGCATCGCCCTGGTTGGTGCCGGTCATGCTGGTTTCACGCGCGGCGAAACGCACCAGGTTGGCCAACGGAGACGAAGGATCGGACAGCTGACGCGCCAATATCGCCGCATCCTCCAGCCCGTTGACCGGCCGGGCGCGCACGTCGCGCATGAACGCATCCCATTTGTCCGCGTATTCGATGAGATAAAGCTTTCTCGCTTCATCAGCCAACTTTTGTGCGGAGGCCAATGAGTTCACTTTGTTTTTGCCTTCCGGGCTGTCGCGCAGCACCCAGGACTCTTCTTCGATCATATCCCTGGCGGCGTCATCGAGCTGCGCCAGGAAGACATCGCGGTAGCTGGCGCGGGTATAGAACCCCGGCACGGCGGTATCGGTCACCGTCGCCTGGCTCTTGCGGCGCAGCATCAAGGACACGTTCGGCCCGGCGGCGTCGGCCAGCGAAATGTCGTTGATCGCCGCCGGCAGCGGTTTCTCTTCGATGCGGCGCACCACCCGCACCTGCATCGGAATATTCATCGCTTTCACCCGCGCCAGGCGCAGCAAGTCGCCGTTCATTTTCATGACCGGCGCATTCGGCAGGGAAAACATTTCCCTCAGGTGGTAAGCGAAGATGCCTTTGTTCATGTCGGTGTAACCTTGCGGCATGAAGCTATCCCAACGCGTCATGAACCAGTCGACCAGCGCCTCGGCGGAACGGTGCGAAGGCTCGCCCATCATCAGATACACTTTCAGCGTGCCGTAGACGTCCTTGTTGGACGCCGATACGTCATTCTTGAGTTCGTCCGCGATATAGTTTTCCACCGCCGGCCAGAAGATCTGCAGCAAATGGCGCTGATAAGTCTTTTGCGCCGCGCTGTTGATCAGCTTGTGCTCGAAATAGGGATTCGGCACCGGTGAAACCTCACCGCCCAGCTGCGCGTTCATATAGCCCAACTGCTCATAGGCGGAAATGACATCGTCGCTGACGCGGTTAGTGACCGGTATTTCACGCACGATGCGCTTCGTTTCGTCAAAGCGCGCCGCAATGTAGGAGATGTAATCACTCTCCCACAGGTAACGCATCGCCAGCAGGTTAAAAGAGACCGCCAACAGAATGAGCACCAGCACATAGCGGCCCAGGGAGCTCATGCGGCTGCCGAGCGGCCTGGCGTGAGAAGACTGCTGCATCACCCCACGCTCTTGCCGGGCGTAATTCAGCTCCGGGTGATAAATGCGCCCGGTCGGGCGAGCTTCATAGATATCCGCCGCTTCCGCGTTGTAAATCGCGCCCTGCGGCGGCAGGGCGATGGTGCTGCCCAGCCAGACCTGCTGCAAATGGCAGGCGTAGCCCACCGGTGTTTGCGGGAAGATCTGCTCTAACAGGGAATACAGCGGGTTGCCCAGCGATCCCAGCGACTCGGTGAAGAACAGCAGCTGTTGGCGGTTTTGCCCATCCGGCGCATCGTGCAGCAGTTCGAGCACGTGATGGCTGACGCGCGCCACCATCTCCCGGTAGAGGGTTTCATACTGTTCGAAGGGCGTTTCGCCCTGGGCGGCGCGGTTCAGGCTGAACCCCATCCCGTTTTGCAGCAGATCGTCGCCCAGCATGGACAGGAAGGTCTCGCCGCCGACCAGCTGATCGAGGTGACTGATGGTGAGATAGACCGGCAGCTCGCTGCGGAACCACGAAGCCATTTCCAGCAGACGCACGCGCAGCGCGTCGGCGACCGACTTTCTTTCGGTCAGCGAAGCGTGCAGCAACCAACGCGCATCCAGACACAGCATGATGCCGTCGATGCCCGGATGGCGGCGGTGGCGCCTGATCAGCTTGAACAGAGTATCGCGCGCCCTGGCACCCTCATCGCCGAGGCCGTTCAGCTGCAGCCATTCACCGGAGGTGTCCACATACACCGAATTCTCCGCCAGCCACCAGTTGCAATCCTGGGTTGGCCCGACATCCACCGTCTGTTGCAGCCCATAGTGTTCGGCCAGCAAGAAGCGTTCGCCGCTTTCGCCGATCAACGAGGTTTTGCCGCTGCCCGGCGGCCCGATGACCAAAAACCAGGGTTTTTCGCTGATGTAACGGCGCGTCAGGCGGTACTTGAAGCGCTGCCAGGGGGTGCGCTGCTTCGACGTGCCGACGTACTGCAAGGTGCGCAAGGCGTCGTAAAAACGCGAGGTGACGCGATCTCGCTGCGCGGTTTTTCTTTTGGCCGGGGCGGGGGCCCGCGCGTGGCGGAACACCCAGGACAAAAACGTCGCCACGAACGGCCACAGCGCCCAGCACAGGATCAGAGCGATAATGATGCCTCTGACCCAGACCGACAGCAGCGGGCGGTAGGTGCCGATGGCGATCAGCGGCCCAATCCACCACACCACCGCACACAGCAGCAAGGCAATCACCAATATGAATGATCTACGTATCATATAATTTCCTTATTATCTCTACGCCGACGGATGTCTTAGTTATCCTCGGGGACCTCGGCGGCTACCCCTGCCTGATTCAACGTGGCAGACGGTGAAGCCATCTCCCTCTCGCCGATTTTCCAAAGGATGTCCACCCGGCGGTTGCGGCGGCGCCCTTCTTCCGTCGCGTTGTCGTCCAGCGGCTCCTGATCGCCCTTGCCGACCGATGTCACGGTGCGGTTGTATTTACTGTTGGCCAAGGATTCTCGCAGCTTGTCGGCCACCGTCTGCGCGCGAGCTTCCGAGAGTTTCAGGTTGGAGTTGTTGGAGGTGTTGCGATACGGTTTGTTGTCGGTATGCCCGATCACCTCCAGATCGCCCGGCCACGGCGCCAGCGCCTCCCCCAAACGCTCAATGTTGCGTTTCTTTTTAAACTCTTCCGACAGCTTCGACTGCCCGGTGGCGAAAGCGCCGTCGGAGGTGAAGATCAACAGCCAGCCGCGCGGATCGGCGCGCACCTCCAACCACCCTTCGCTGAGGATTTGCGGCAGCGGCTGCGGCAGCGTCTCCATGATGTTGATTTTGCGCGGCTGCGGTGGCGTCCAGGCCAGAATGGCGTTGCGCAGCGCGCGCGACTGATCGTGCAGATACCAGGCGGCCGAGGCGTACGCCAGCAGCGCTATCGCCAGGCCGTAGCACAGCAGCTTGAGCGGCGTGATGCGGGTGGCCTTGCGCACCACGCTGCTCGGTTCGGCATCGGCCAGCGTCTGCGTCGGGTTCTGGCTGTACAGATAACCGTCAAGACGGTTGCGCACGTCGGCCAGCAGCACCGCGCCGCGCTCCATCACGTGGTATTGCCCTTCGAAGCCCAGCGACAGGATCAGATCGTAGAACGCCAGGATCTCCTTATTGCGCGGCGAGGCGGCCAGATACTCTTGCAGGTGCTCGAAGCACTTTTCCCCGCCCCAGGCGTCGCGATAAAACTCCACCAGCAGGCTGAGATTCAGTTCGCCCGACTCCAGCGTGCCCATGCAGCACTCGTCCACGTAGGAGCACAGCAGATAGGCCAGCTTGTCGACATCGCTCGGCGCGACGTGATCCGCCAACAGCGTCTGCTGGAACTGTTGGATCTCGCGCACGATCTGCGCGCGCACCGCGCCCGGATTCAGCTGTTTCTGATCGCGTACCCGCTCCACCTGCAGCAAGACCGGAATGGCGGCGGCGATCAGTGGATTGTCCCAGTGGCCCATCATCACCCCGGGCTTGCTCAGCGCGGCGCGGCCAAACAAGCCGTTCGAGGCCGTCGCCGTGTCCCCCTGGCGGTCGCCAGGGGCGGGATCGCTGTTTTCCGGCGCGGCGCTTTCCGCTTCATAAGGCTTGGGTTCGGTGGGCGCCGCCACCCCGGCGCTCCCCGGCCGCAGCTTGGCGGCCAACGCCCGCGCGCCGAAGGACAGCGCGGCGATTTCCGCCGTCGTTTTGCCTACCGTGCCGGACGCGGGGAGGCGCGGCGTCGCGTTGTTGCGCGTTACCGCCATCGCCTCGCGTATTTTTCTCTCGAATTCGTTCATCCCACCCTCCCTTGCCTTAATCCCCAGACGTCAAAGCGCAAGTCCGGGAAATCCCCCACGATGCTGAGCGCCATCGCCGAGCCGCCCATCATCTCCTTGTAAATCGGGTCAGCATGATCAACCTCGAAATAGATGCTGTTCGGGTAATACGGTATGTGCCGCGGCGGCGAAGCCATAGGCAGCAAGCGAGCGCCCGGTAATTGAAGATCGATCAGCTGAATGATTTTCTCGACCGGCCCCAGTTTGACCTGCGCGGGGAAATACGAGCGCAGATGCTCGATGGACAACCCGCAGCTGACGGCAAACACCAGTTTTTCCAGACGCAGCTGCGAGTCGTTCGGGCACAGATAAATGCTGTCGCCGCGATCGATAAACGGCAGCGCCACCGCCGGCGCTTCGATCACCAGCGACAGCGCGCGACGGATCGAGGCGAACAGCTGGAAATAGCAGTTGTGCGGCTCATCGTGCAGATACACCAAATCGGCGCGATCCCAGAGACGTTCGCCGCCGGGAATGATGCTGAGCCGCCCCAACAGGCTCAGCAGCGTGTCGAACAGGGTTTCAGGGTGCACCTGCGGGCTGGCCAACAGTTGGCTGATGCGCAAATTGAACTCGCTCAAGGTTTGCAGCAACAGCAACTCCAGCAGCTCGGAAAGCCCGCCGATCGTCATGTGCACGTCCGGACGGAAGACCGATTCCAGACGTTGGCTGATCAGCCCAAGCAGTTCGGTGGTGAACGCGGGCAGCCAGCCGATGGCGCGGAAATCCAGCATCGGCGGCAAGGCGCGCTCATCCAGCAGCACCCGACGATCGCTGGTGAGCTCGCGCACGAAGCCGACCGGCAAAACGCTTTCCGCGCTGCTGACCGCATCCTCCAGGCTTAGCCGCGTCACCAGGCTCCCCAGCTGCATCGTGCATACGCGCGGTGTCCCTTCCAGACTGACGCCGTGGTTGCGATCCGGCACATCGGCGTCCATGGTGCGAAAGCGGCTGCTTTTCCGCTCATCCTGGATAAGATCGATCTGGGCATTGCCGGCAATGTCCATCAGCACGGACAGGCACACCACTTTCCCCTGGCAGCCTTCTCCCAGCACCAGCGGCGGCGGCAGCGGAATATCCTCAGGCATGCTGAACGCCGTGCCGTCGGGGAAAACGCCCTTGGCTTTCTTCAGCGCAAACTTGCCCTGCTCCAATAGCCCGTTGTCGATCTCCAGCGCCAGGAACCCCCAGGTGAAGGTTTCGACGCTGCGCAAGCGCGCTTCAATCAAGTGCTCGAAAAAACGTTCCTGCTGCTGGAAATGCTGCGGTTCCATCAACATGCCTTCTACCCAGGCGACGCGTTGTTTAGGTAACATGTCATTCATCCATTTTGTCGTTAGTCACTATGCTGAGTGACGTCATCCCCACCATCACCTTCATTTGCGAATCAGCCTGCGCGGGGGACTTTTTCTCGGCGAGCGGCAAGACGCCGCTGATTTGCTGAAATTCCGCCCCGACGACGACCCACCGCTCTTGCCCTGCCGGCACCTCGAAGCGATAACGCAGCGTTTCCCTCGGTTGCAAAATGCTCTGGTGCCGGCTCAGCGCCCCTTCCGACGGCGCCGTCTCGCGGCAAGGGGCGCCATCGCCAATCCCTTCGGGCATCCACCCCGAGCGATTGGTTTCTATGACGCACACCTTGACCGGCTGCGCCTCCCCGGCCGCATTCGGGTTCACGTTGTCGTTGGCGGTCACTTCGACGTCGATAAACCGCAACCGACGCCCCGCATCCGCCGCTTCGTCGTGAGAAAACCAGCTGCATCCGCTCAGCGTCCCCACCGCCAACAGAGCCCCTGCCGCGATCCCCCGGAGCGTTTTCACCATGCTGAACTCCTATGCATTAACGAAACATTTGGTCTGGCTGGGCGCGACCTGAGTAGCGACCATGTTGTTGTTGTTCGTCGTGCTGGAATCACCTAATCGCGTGACCGGCATGCCGCCGGAGAAATACTTGCCCGATCCCTGCACCGGCTGCGCCTGGGCCGAATGCGTTCCCGAGGCGGCGCCGATCACCCCGCCCGAATCGATGGTGGCCACGCGAATGGTGCCGAGGTTCTGTTCATTGCCGCCGCAAATGAAATAGTTAGGCACGTTCGGTATGCCGGTGTTGTTGGGCGAAGTATTCGGACCCGGCGCCGGTATCATCGGGTCACAGCCGGCCAAGCCGATCCCGCCCATGTTGGTATTGGCTGCAGTCATGGTGGTTACCCCATATGTATCTGGCCGCCGTCGATCTTCAGCACCGCCGAAGACTTCAGGGAACCAATTTCACTGTTGATGACCAGGGATTGCCGCGCATCCTGAATGATGTGTTTCGCCAATACCTCGTCGGTTTCCTCCACCCGCCGGCTTGCGTGCTTGCTGCGCACAAACAGGCGTTGAGAGATTTGGTGCAGCGTTTCGGCCACCCAACGGCTGCTGCGCGTCAGCAGCGTGAAGTGCGGGCTGCGCAACGTCAGCCGCTTGCCGCCCTGCAGTTCGATCTCCGGCGCCACGATGCGCAAGTTGGCGCTGCGGCTGTCCAGCGTCATGACGGCGTGCGCCTGTTGCCGCGACAGGATCTCGGTAATGACCAATTTGTCGCCGTCGACGATGACGCAAACGCGATCGCCCGCCAGCGGCTGAACCAGGCAGCTGGTGGCGACCGCCAGACAATGGGCGCGCATGCCGTCGACATACAGGCCGCCATTGGCGTCGGCCGCCAGCGTCACCACCTTGCGCCCCCCTTGTTCGGCAAGCGGAGCGCTGCGCACCAACTGCAAAGGCGTCACCCTGGCGTTGGCATAGACCTTCTGATGCTCTCTTCTGGACTTATACATATCTGCTTACTCCTGTTGGCCGTTGATACGACGGTTGCCGCGGTCCCGGTTGTTGATGCGCATACCAGGCGTCGATCGCACTCAAGAACGGATCGGCGGTAAGCGGCACATTTTCGGCGCGATGACGCTGCGCGCCATGCAGACGAGCGCTCTGTTGCTGGGCGGCGGTCAACGGCTGTTCGATCAGATTCGCTTCCCGCAGCTCGGCCTGCTCCAGATTGGCCAGCGCCAGATCGCACGCCCTGAATTCCGCTTGCATCAGCATGGCGCGCCCCCAGTTGGCGCCGCCCATCGCGCACTCGCTGAACCGGGCTTTTTGCCCCTGCGCCAGGGTCAGCGTCGCGCGCTCGAAATCGCAGCGCAGCGCCTGCGCTTCGGCGAAGATCGCCGAGGTCAGATCGCTGTCGGCGAACGAACACCCCTCCAGCTCGCTGCGGTGAAAACTGGCGCCCTGTAGTTGCAGCTGCGCCAAATTGCAGCCCGACAGGCGGCAGGTGAACCAGATGCGCGCCTGTCCGGCGATCGTTTGCCAGCTGCACTTCTCCAACTGACAGCCCCCCATGATGTGGCGCTCGAGGGTCGACGCCTGCCACAGGCACTGTGTGAGTTGGCAGGCATACCAGTTGGCATCCTGTATCACGTCCTGGTGAAACATCAGGTTGGTCAGGGTGCTGGCCTGCACGGCCAGATGCCCCAGGCTGCTGCGTTCAACTTCCGCCCCGTTGACCTCGCACCGGATCAAACTGCAGTCGTCCAGCAGACAATCGCCGACGTAGCACCCCTGCAGCGTGGTGTCGTTGCACGCCACATTGCACAGCAGCCCCTGCTGCAACGTCAGGTTGTCAAACCGGCATTCGTTGAACGCCAGGCGCATCAAGCTGCCGCCGACCACGTTGACCTGCTGCAGGGTGCAGCCCTCAAAGCGCACCGCTCGCAAATCGCATCCTTCAAACGTGACGCGTTCGAAATGGCAGTCGATGAAAAAACAGTCGCTCAGCGTCAACCCTTTCAGCTCACGATCGTGGAAACGTCGCTTTTTGAAGGTGCGCGGCATGGCCGGCGTCTGCGCCACCGCCTGAGCGACCTCCAGCTCAATCACCCCGGTGTCAGGCAGGGCCTGTTGGATGACGCGGCTCTCAGTTTTCATGCGCATAGTCCCCCTGAATAATTCTGCGCGGCACCCAGCACGCCCGTTCAAGCAAACACCCGCTGAAACGGGTACCGGCGTCCTGCCAGCTCATCGCCAGATTCGCCGCCGCCAGGTTGCACTGGTCAAATCCCGCATCGCGCAAGTCGGCGTTGTAAAACAGTCCTTGCTGGGCGCTGCTGTTTTGCCAGCGAGCGTGCGTCAGCACGCTGTCTTTGAACCGCACGCCGGCCATGTCGCAGCCGGCGATGGTGCTAGCCGTCAAATCGGCCTCGTCGAAATTGCATTCGGTGAAAACGCTGTACAGCAGTTGGCACCTCTCCAGGCGCGCCGCTTTCAGCCCCACTTTGGTGAAACAGCAATCGCTGAACACGCCGTGGGAAAAATTCACCTGCATGCCCGCCGTCAAGCTCTCGACGCCGCAGCGTTCAAAGCGCACGCCGCGCCAATTGCCGCCGAGGAACGAGTTTTTGGTTAACGTCATATCCAGCGCCACCGCGCCTTCGGCCAGGCAGCGGTTGAACACGCAGGCATCCAGTTCCCCTTGCAGAAATTGCGCGCGGATCAGCGTCGAGCCGTTGAACATGCCGTTGCCAATCGCCCCGCGCTCAAAGCGCATCGCCGTGAAATCCCCCCGCTCGAAGACGCAGTAATCCAGCTTCATCCCCTCGGCCCGCATGCCTTGCCCCTGCGGTGCCTCCAGCGTTACCCGTTCGAGGACCGCCTCCTGCCACGCGCTTTCCGCCATCGATGGCTTTTGCAAGGTGCACGAAACCATGCGGATCCGACGCAGCGTCGCCTGCGTCAGGTTGACCGCATCAAAAACACAGTTTTCGAAGGTGCAGTTCTCCAGGATCGCCTGGGAAAAATCGCAGCGCTCAAAGCGGCATTGCAGAAAATGCTTGTCTGACAGCGCATGGCTGCGCAATCCGCTGAAAGTCTTCCCTTCCACGGTTGCGCTAGCGGGAAAAAACGCATCATTGCCGTCTTCGGCGGGCAGATCCGGCAAATCGGGCAGCGTCACGGAAGCGGGATCCGCCGTCGTCTGTTGCTGGTGCAAGGCAATCGCCTCGCGGATACGTTGATAGAAAACGGCGGAGTCGCCCAACGAGGTGGGCGACGGGTCGTAACGCAAATCGCTGGGGTGATCCGACACCGCCTGGATGACATTCAGGCCCATCTCCGCCGGCATCAGATCCGGATCAAACAGGAACTCAAAGGGGGAAGCCTCATCGTCGCTGCGCTTGTGATGCACCTGCCGGAAATAATCGAACGGCCGCGGCGCATCGCAGCGATCCAACGCCAGCATCAGGGACTCGATGGACTCGTCCAGAAGATGCGTCAGCGGCGCATCGCCGGTGAACACGATCAGCGCGATGTCGCTGTCGGGCAGGAACCACAGCGTTTTGCGCAGCAGTTCAATTTCCTCGAGGCTCTCGCTATCGTGGCGGCGTATGAACGCCCGCCCACGCACCGCCGGCAGCTCGCCGCGTATCGCCTGGCTTTGCGCGCCGACGCCCTGCAGTTCAAAGGGCACCCTATCCGGCCACGCCGCTTCCGGCAGCCACTGCGCCGGCGACGCCATCTGGTAGTAGCGCCGATCGATATCGGCCGGCAATCCGGGGAAAGCCGTTTCCAGATACGCTTTGCTGGCGATCTGGCCCGCCACCTTGTCGATGTGCGCCTTACGCAGCAAAAACTCGTGCGGCACCGGCGCCGGCGCCGCCAACGGGGAGCGTTCCTGTGCGGAGCCCTCGGCGGACAAGGTCATCAGCAGCGGCCGCAGTCCATCATTGCCACCGCGCCCCAACGGATTCTCCTTGTTGTCTTTCCCGCCCCAGGCCGAGGTGTGATCCAGCGGCACGCTGAGGAAAGGTTCCGCCCCCATCGCGCCGCGTCGGCCCTCGCCCTCGACCCGCCAACGGCGCTTAAGCCCGCCGATGTCGGCGCTGACGTCCAGCGTTTTTACCGGCTGACCGATGCCGGCATGGCCGGCGATCAGGTATTCGGCGAACGGCTTCGGCTCGGCCACATCCAGCACCGGCAGGCTGAGCGGCGCGCGTTTCCACGCCTCCCAGATTTCGGCTTCGTTCACGAAGTGTTCCGGTCGGGACAGGTAGCATCCGGCCACGACGCTGATGCCGAGCCGGCTGTCTGTACCGATCTGGTAACTTCCTTTAATCGCCACCAATTGCTGTGGCCGTATGATTCTCATTGCCGCGCCTCGTTAGTTTTTGCTTTGCATCCCGACTTTTTTCAAATCGACGCCGGTCTCGGACAGTGACGCGCCGGTGTAGCTGATGGACACCCCCGTCGTGCTGGTGCTGCTGCCGGTATTGCTGACGCTGCTACCGGTATTGCTGACGCTGCTGCCGGTGCTGCTGACGCTGCTGCCGGTGGTGCCGACGCTGCTGCCGGTGGTGCTCACGCTGCTGCCGGTGGTGCTGATGCTGCAACCGGTGGTGCTGGTCGACGAACCGGTGGTGCTGATACTGCAGCCGGTGGTGCTGGTCGATGAGCCGGTGGTGCTCACGCTCACGCCGGTAAAGCTGGTGCTGCTGCCGGTCTGGCTGGTGCTGACCGTGGTATAGCTGTTGCTCTCGCCGGTCATGCTGTTGCTGATGCTGGTGAAGGAGTTGCTTTCGCCGGTCATCGAGTTCGAGACGCCGGTGCAGCTGGTGCTCTGCCCGGTAAACGACGTGCTCAACCCGGTGAACGAGGTACTCACGCCGGTAAACGACGTGCTCACGCCGGTGAACGAGGTGCTGACGCCGGTAAACGAGGTGCTGACCCCGGTGGCGCTAAGGCTGACGCCGGTCAGTGAGGCGCTGACGCCGGTGATCGACGCGTTAAATCCGGTAATGCTGAAGACGTAATCCTTGTAAGAGACGTGGTTGGTGAACCAGTCCGTAAAGGTGCGGCGGATGATGTCGAACTTGTCCATCCCCACCTCGGTGGCCTGATTGCGCTCCACCGTGGTTTGCAGATCGCGCTCGGCGTGCAGCATGACGCGTTCGTTGTTGCGGTTGTCATCGAAGGTCAACTGGCTGGCGTGCTGCGGCTTGCCGAAGCGCAGCGAACGCGACACCATCCCCGAGTAGTTGATGTATTCAGGCAGTTGGTAAGGCGGCGGGTTATCGCCGTTATAAACAATCCCTGTCACCATCGGACGGTCGAGATCGCCGTCGACATAGGTCACCAGCACTTCCTGGCCGACGCGCGGCATGGCGATCACGCCCCAGCCTTTCCCCGCCCAGGCCTGCACGACGCGGATCCAGCAAGAGCTGTCCTCCTCGGTGGTTTTGTAGCGATCCCAGTGGAAATGCACGCGAATGCGCGCAAACTTGTCGGTATGCACTTCGGAATTGGGCGCGCCGACCACGGTGGCGCTCTGGATGCCCGGCATCTGCGGCTTGGGCGTTTCGCGCAGCGGGCGGAACGCCACATCGTCGTTGAGCGCATTGAAACGGCAGGTCACGTTGCGGCCGTCGCTGCTGCTGTCGGGGCCGTCTTGCACGAACACATAGTCGCAACGGGTCAGTTTGAAGCGGCGGTTGCGGTTGGCGTCCGGGTGCAAAATCAAGGAGAAGTCCTTGCCGGCCATCAGCCCGACGGCGTTGCTCTCGCCAAACAGCAGGTGACCGTCGCTTTGCATTTCTTCCAGGCGCAACCGCGCCAGGTTCTCACCGCGCTCGGTATCTATATAACCCGCCGCGTAGTCGTACCATTCCAGCGGCGTGTTCTGCAGGCCGAGGCGGCTCTCTTCCACCTTGGTTTGCAGGTTCTTGCGCGGGTTCTGAAAGTCGAAGTCGCGCAGCACGATTTCATTCGGGCGTACTTTGCGGGAACGCTGGATGCGCTGGATCCCTTCGCGAATAGCGCGGTTTTCTTCGCTGTCCGGCATGAACGGCAACACGGCGTAACCGAAATCCAGATCGTCGAAGTTCTGCCGGTCGGTGATCACCAGCGTGTGCTTATCCTCGGCGTGCTCGAAGTAATACCAGATGCCTTCATCTTCCAGCAGGCGGCTGATAAACGCGAAATCCGTTTCGGAAAATTGCACGCAATACTCACGCGTCGGATAGGTACCTTGAATATCCAGACGGTAGTCGGCAAAGCCGTAGCGAGAGAAGATTTGCTCGATGATATCGAGCACGTTCAGATCCTGGAATATACGGCTGTTGCGGTTCTGCATCAAAAACCACAGCCAGGTGCTCAGCTCCAGCTTATAAACGAACTTATCCTGGTGCTGCCCCGCATCGGAGGCGCCGATCACGTAAGCGTAAAAAGGCCGCGAGCCGAAATCCGGCCTTTCTATTTGAATGCTGATCCCTTCACCCAGCAAAGACTCATAATCCACATCCGCCTGAGCGCATTCGAATTCGAGCGAATATTGCGAGTTGCTCGACAACCCTTCTTTGGTGGTAAAGCTGAGTGGAAACGCATTTAATTCGGCTAACACCGGGTTATCAATTTCGATTAAAGGCATAACAACCTCTCTGATCCGATATCGAACCCCGCCCCGCGTTTGCGGGCCGGCGGTAAATTAAAAATCAGTCGAAATAAACACTTAAACTATCGTTCTCGACCATGAGTTGGATATTCTGCAGTTCCTGTCCCGCCCGTTTGCGCTGCAGCACTTCATTGCTGATTGGCGGCAAAATCGCCTGCTGCAGCAGCGACTCGACCGCTCTACCGCGCGAAGGATGGGCGCTGATGCGTTTGGCTATCCAGCCGGGAATGTCGCCTTCCAGCACCAGCGACACGCCCACTTCTTTGTGCAAACGTTGCTGTAAACGTGAAATCTGTTTGATGGCGATATGGGTTATCGCTTCGGTGGAAAGCGGCACGTAAGGAATGACATTCATGCGCGCCAACAGCGCCGCCGGGAAAAAGCGCGCCAGGACATCGTGCAGCATCGGGCGCAGCGCCTCGGTTTTCAGCTCCGGCGTTTCCGCCAGCGTCGCTTCTATTTCGCCGGCGCCGATGTTGCTGGTCATCAAAATAAAGCACTGGCGGAAGCTGATCATGCGGCCTTCGCCGTCCTCCATCACACCCTTGTCAAAGACTTGATAGAACGCCTCATGGATGTCGGGATGTGCCTTGTCGAATTCGTCGAGCAGCACGATGGAATAAGGTTTGCGGCGCACCGCCTCCGTCAATTTGCCGCCCTTGCCGTAGCCGACATAGCCCGGCGGCGCTCCCTTCAGCGTGGAGACGGTGTGCGATTCCTGAAATTCGCTCATATTGAAGACGATCAGGTTGTGCGCGCCGCCGTACATCGCCTCCGCCAGGGCGAACGCGGTCTCCGTTTTACCGACGCCGCTCGGGCCGGACAGCATGAAAACGCCCAATGGCCGATCGTGCGCCTGAATGCCGGCGCGGGAGATCCTCACCGCCTGCGCGATTTCATCGATCGCCGTCTGCTGGCCGAAAATCTGGCGGCTCAGCAGCTGGTTAAGGTTGAGCGCATTGTCCAGATCGCTTTGCAGCATGCGGCCGGTGGGAATGCCGGTCCAATCCGACAGCACCTCCGCCACGACGCGATCGTCCACCCACGGATACACCAACGGCAGGCCGCCGTCTTGCAGCTCGCCCAACTCGGTGGCCAGTTGCGGCAGACGCTCCGGCGACTGCCGCTCCGCCTCGAGCAAGGTGGTAACCGCCTGCTGCTCCTGTGCTTGTCGCCGACGCAGGGCGTCCAGCTCTCCCTCCATCTCGCTGAGCGTCTGCTGCAATTCGCTGATGCGAGTGGGCGCCAGACTGTCGAATCGGCTTTCTTCCTGCAGGCCGTTCAATTCGGTGCGCTTCACCGCCAGCCCGGCCTCGAGCGACTCGATTTTTTCAGGCTGCGCATGCTGGCTCAGCGCCACCCGCGCGCAGGCGGTATCCAGCAGGCTGATGGCCTTGTCCGGCAGCTGCCGCGACGGCAGATGGCGCAGCGACAAATGCACCGCCGCCTGCAGCGCCGATTCGCGGATTTTGACGCTGTGGTGCTGTGCGAAATGCGGGGCGATGGCGCGCATCATGTTCACCGCATTCTCTTCGTCCGGCTCTGAAACCAACACGTACTGGAAGCGGCGCGTCAACGCGGCATCCGGCTCGATGAACTGTTTGTATTCCGACCAGGTGGTCGCCGCCACCATGCGCAGCGCTCCCCTGGCCAGCATGGGTTTCAGCAGGTTGACGGCGTCGCCGGTGCCGGCCTGCCCGCCGGCGCCCACCAGCGTATGCGCCTCATCGCAGAACAGGATCACCGGCACGGCCGAATGCGCAATGGCGTCGATCAGCGCTTTCAGACGTGATTCGAACTCCCCGCGCATGCTCGCCCCGGCCTGCATGCGCCCCAGATCCAAAGACAGCAGCCGGGCGCCCTGCAGCAGCGGCGGCACCTGTCCTTGCGCTATCTTGCAGGCCAGCGCTTCCGCCACCGCCGTTTTGCCGACCCCGGCTTCGCCCACCAAAATCGGGTTGTTCTGCCGACGGCGCAGCAAAATGTCGATCACCTGACGCAGCTCCGCCTCGCGGCCAATCACCGGATCGATTTCACCGTCGCGCGCCTGGCGAGTCAGGTCGGCGCACCATTTATCGAGTATCTCGACCGTCTCGGACGCATCCGGCGCATCGCCGTGGGCGCTGTAGACTTCCTCTTCTTCTTCCTCATGCTCGACGGACTCCGCCAGAATCGCCGGATAATCGTCGAACAGCTGCGGGATCGGCAGTTTTTTGAATTCGTCGCTCAGCCGGTACAGACTGCGCTGCAGCGTGGGATCCTGCAGAATGCCGACCAGGATATGGATGGTGCGCACGCCGCCGGACGGCGTTTCGGCGAGCTGGCTCATCAGCAGGCCCCTTTCCACCACCGTTTCCAATTGCGTCGACAGATCCACCACCGCATTCGTGCGGTTCGGCAAGGTATGCAGAATGCGATCCAACGCATCGCTGATGCGCTGACTATTGATGGCGTAGTGCGCCAGGATCAGCGGCAGGTCGCCGCGCTCCTTGTCCACCAGGACTTTCAGCCAGTGTTCAAGCTCCACGTATTCGTGCCTGAAGGTCCGGCACAGCTTGGTCGCTTCAACGAAGGACTGATAAGCAAAGTGGCCCAATCGCGAAAAAAGACGTTCTCGTTGATACACCTTAAATTTCCTTATATTAAGTTGTTGATTGATAAACCAGCTGCCTAAACGTCCCTGTCTTAGGTTTCAGCCAGCTGTCTTTACTCAGCGACTTGCCGCCCAGCTGCGCCGCCATGCCCGGCTCCGTGGCGATCAGCAGGCTGACGTCCAGCATCAGCTGATGGCTCGTGAAGTCATGACAGATACTCACCAGCGCCTGCAGCCGCCGGCTGCCGCGCTGATACTGCTGGTAATGCGGGGCCCCCAGCGGCCCGATTTGAATATGCGCGCCGTATTGGGCATCGAAAAAGCGGCTGCCGATGCGCGTGCGACCCAACTTGCCCAGCTTTTGACTGCCGCTTTTTTTGCCGTCGTCGATCCACTTGGCGTAGCGCGGCGTAATGGTGATGGGAACGGCGAAATAGGCCGTCAGCATCTTGGTCAACTGCCGCAGCGAACGACGCCCCGGCAGGTAAGTGCCGGGATAGGCTTCGCGCAGGCGCTGGATATGCGGGTTTACCGTCAACGCCGTATCGACGCCCACCGTCTGACGCAAATGATGCAAGAACGGGTTTTTGTCATCGTCGTGATCATGGCCGATCATCGCCTTCAACTGCGCCCAGGCCCGGTAGTGCAAGACGGCGAAGCGCTGGCTGACGATGCCGACGAACTGCTGGAACGCCTGATTGCGCCGGGCGATGACTTCGGTGCGCGCGTGCTCGGTCACATGGATTGGCAGCGGGCCGTAAGGGGCGAACATGCCGAAATGCCGCGCCTGAATCAGCACCTGCGTCGGGCGTTGCACGATGGAGGCGATTTCGCGCGAGGCAAACGCCATATCCGCCGGCTGGGTGATGCAGAGCCTTTCGCGGCTGCGATCGTTGGAGACGCCGAGCCGCGGCGCATCCGGCTGCGCGCGTTCGATACGCCGCAGCAACTCGAAAAAATCCTGCCGATTGGACAGCCCGCGGATTTCGGCCTGGCCCAGGCTCTCGCCTTGCGCCCCCGTCGCCGTCGCCGGCTCCAACGACAGCGCAGTTTCGCGCATCAACGACATATCAGCCATAGTAGAGCGCCCCCCAGTCGGCGTGGGTTTCCCCATCCAGCAACAGCTTCATGCTCAACGTTTGGTTCAAATCGCCGTATTGGCTGAGCGCGTGGTGCAATATTTTGCCGAACAGATAGGCGCCGTGGTCGGCATGATGGTTGGCGCTCAAGTTGACGGCGATCTCGGCCCCGCGGATCCAGGCGAGCGGCCCCGGCCCCTGATTGCGTTCGAAGTGGTGCTCCACCCAGGCATTTTTGATGCTGGCGATGCGTTTGCGCTGGCTGGAGTCATCCTGATGGCAGAACAACGACAGCCAATCGCGCAACAGCGCCGAACAATCCTGAACGTCCGGGCGCGCATGGCGCAAAGGATTGGAGGCCAGCATCTGAATCGCTTGCCACGCCTGGCTGATGTTGGGCACCGCGACAGGGTTGCTCGGGTAGCGGACGATCTCCACCTGGTGGATCGGCATCGCCGTTTCCAGTTGGAAATGCGGTTGCTGAAGGTGCGCAGGCACCAGATGCCGTTCGCAGACCAGCGCCTCGACGCTGAGCGACGTGATGTCGTCGATGTCGATACCGCTTTTGCCCGGCGAAATGGCGATGAAAGTATCTTCGTTGGGCAGGTGCGGGTTGTTGTATTTGGATGGCGACGGCTCGCGACGACGCTGCAGCGTATAACCCGCAGGCTCCCGTTCACAGTCGTAATGCACATCGGCCTGCAGCGAAGAGAAAATCACCGGGTTGCCGTCCGGCAACATGCCTTTCACCTGTTTAACGCTATGTATCTCATACAGCGAGGTGTTCAAACGGTCGACCACCAGCTGGTGCTCGGTGCGCTCACCCGTCAACAGCACCGGCGAGCAATGGCGGCGATACAGGTTGATGACCGGGGTCGCGAACAGATGAAAATCCCTGGCGTTGACGCGACCGATCAGAGTCAGTGGGCGTTGCTCAAGAGCAAACAAGATCTCGAACTCATGGACGCGTTCGCATTGACGCAGAAAATCCTGTACGCCATGCAGCTCGAGGCTGAAAAAGCGGCTCGGTGCCGCAAAGTATTCGCGCATCAGCCGGTTGCCGGGCAATTCCCCTACTGCAGTGGGCAACAATGCCTCTTCGTCGCCGACGCCGCCCAGGCGCAGGCTTTCCGGTTGCAAGACTTTGACGATCGGCCGGTCATCGTTTTTCGCCCATAGCACGATGCGCAAGGTGCGATTAAGCAGCGCGGCCATCAGCTGATTGGCCCGCACCGTATCTTCCGCCAACGTCAGGTGCAAGGGTTCGAGGTCCAGTTCCGAGACGGGCAACACGCCGTGCGTGGTCAGGCCGATTCTGACGTAGGCTGAACAATCTTGCATATGCCTGGCGGCGCCGTCAGGCAGATGGTGAGGCGGCAAAATTTCACATTCCGCCAATGAAATCTCAACGGGCTGCACTTTAATATGCCGCGCCGTGGTGAAGGTGGCGGGTTTGTTGTTCAGCGAGATATCGTTGAGGGTCATTCGGCTTCCCCGCGGCAGATCGACCTGGCTGTGCCACTGGGGGAAAGAGAGATCGGGCTTAATCGCGACGGTGGCGATCGCGGGAACGGGCGTGTACCACAAGGGCGCCAGGCGAGAAAGCATTTGCAAGGCGAATTCTGGCTGCTCGTTGTTCAGTTTTTCCTGGATGCGGGTGCAAAGAAAAGCGGAGCCCTCCAACAGACGCTCGACGAAGGGATCCAGCACGCCGTCGATATGCATGCCCAAATGCTGAGCGACCTGAGGATGAGAAGAGGCAAATTGACGACCGGCCTCGCGAAAATAACGCAGCTCATCATTATATAATTGGAGAAAGCGCTCACTGAACATAGTCACCTCTATTAATCAAATACGTGTACGGCGCCACAGGAATAATCAAGAGCTATGCGCAAATTAACCAGCATTTCGTCGCCAGGTAATGAGCAAGTGCCATAGATATCAAATAAGATTGCCAATACATACGATTGACGTTCATTCACGACCGGCACCACGCGAATCGTTTTCGGATCCAATCTCGGCTCAAAAGAAGTAATAATTCTTTGTATATGCCTCGCCAACGTTAGCGGATCGGTATTAATGGGTATTCGTTGGCTCAGCGACGGCAGACCATAATTCAATACCGAGCTTTCGCTATGCGCATAATCGTGAAGTTTTAAATCTGCGCTGCGCGATGCGTCATTCAGTAAAAATTCGATATCACGCACCAGGACGCGCCGCCAATTATCGGCGCTGCCGCTTTGATTTCTCACGCTGAGCTTATCGAATAGCATGGGCAATGACGCTTTCATTTAACACCTCGCGGTAATGATTGTGTCTGCCCGCAAGGTTCTGCGGGCAGACGGCCTGCAATAAGTGTTATGACATCAATGATCAGATACGGGCATTAAGCTTGAGGTCATACCCCGTCTTAATCACCGCACCCATGGAGCCATCGTTGTTTTGCTCTTTGTACTCAACTTCGATACGTGCGAAATTCAGCTTGATAACATCGGTTGGCAGCACGGTATCGATTTCAGTACCGATGGTGGAGTTCAGCGGCATATTGCCCACGGTCTTGAATGAGGAAACCAGGCAGTTACTGAAGGTCACGGCAATAAAATCTTGCTGACCCTGGCCTGATTTACGGCAAACAAGTTTTGCCTGAGGAATATGTTCGCCGGTGGCGCACATCAGAAACAGCTTGGGCGAAGCCTTATTACTTACCATGCGAAACTCAAAGTCTTTCATTTCGACTTTGCCGGACCCACCGCCGCTGCCGAATCCCCAGCGCCCGGCATTTTCCTCCGCCCATTGCCAGGCTTGCAGCTGAATCCATCCCGGATAGGTTTGGTCAGGGGATTCGCCGTCTACACCCTCAATCTTCAAAAAATAGTCTACTAATGCTTTAGTGCTCATTTTTGTCTCCTTGACTGATAGGTCCTACTACGTTAATTGAAATATCCACTCAGATAAGTCGTTATATTGCCAACGCAATCATTGAAATAGCGGAAATGGGAATCCATCAGCCATCAATAAATAGCCATGACGCAGAGAATAACGCCGCTAAATTTCAACGAAATATCAATTCACACTCACGCCATTTAATAATAGGCGTCGGCAATATCCAAACCAATGACCAGCCGTAACTTATCTGCTCCCATCTTTTTTGGCTGACGGAAGTTTTGATACAAGTCGCAAGGACACGGTCATGCCTTCCAACTGGTAATGCGGGCGCAAATAGAAATGTGCGCGGTAATAACCCGGATCGTCTTCAACATCCTCAACGCGAACTTCGGCGGCGGCCAATGGACGACGCGCTTTCGTCGCCTCCGTCGACACGGAAGGATCGCCATCGACGTAATTCATCAGCCAGTCATTCAGCCACAGCTGCATATCGTCTCTGGAACGGAAAGAACCGATTTTGTCGCGTACGATGCATTTCAAATAGTGCGCAAAGCGGCACGTGGCGAAAATGTACGGCAGCCGGGAGGAAAGCTTGGCGTTGGCCGTCGCATCCGGATCTTCGTATTTCGCCGGGGCATGCATGGTGCAAGAACCGATAAAGGCAGCGAAATCAGAATGCTTGCGATAAACCAAAGGCAAGAACCCGGCGTCTGACAGCTCCTGTTCACGCCGATCGGAAATGGCGACCTCCGTCGGACACGTCAACTCATAACCGCCCTCATCAGAAGGAAACGCGTAGGCGGGCAGTTCTTCTACCGAGCCGCCGGATTCGATGCCGCGGATTTTCGAGCACCAACCGTACTCATGGAAGGCGCGGTTGATGTTCACGCCCATCGCATACGCCGAGTTGGCCCAGGAGAAATCATCATCCATATCCGGCCGGACGGCCTCCTCGAAAGCGAACTCTTCGATCGGGTTGGTCTTGGCACCGTAAGGCAAACGCGACAGGAAGCGCGGCATGGTCAGCACCAGATAACGCGAATCGTTGCTTTCGCGCAGGCGGCGCCAGGAGGCATACTCCGGCGTGGTGAAAATCTTGCCGATATCCCGCGGGT
The DNA here is from genome assembly GCF_009707615.1 of Serratia sp. YC16. Classification (NCBI taxonomy): domain Bacteria; kingdom Pseudomonadati; phylum Pseudomonadota; class Gammaproteobacteria; order Enterobacterales; family Yersiniaceae; genus Serratia; species Serratia sp. YC16. The sequence continues at coordinate 1,102,650 of NZ_WLYN01000001.1, forward strand.
TGCCCAGTTCGTTCCACTTGCTCATCTGCAACAGCGACGGCGAAGCGGCGGAAATAAACGGACAGTGCGAGGCGGCGGAAATTTTCGCCAGCTCCGTCAGCAGCGTCACGCTCATCGGGCTGTGATCGAACTCAAAATCGCCGATGATGCAACCGAACGGCTCGCCACCGAACTGACCATACTCTTGTTCGTAAATTTGTTTGAACACCGGGCTTTGATCCCAGGCCGATCCTCGATAGCGCCGCAGATTGCGCGTCAACTCATCCTGGCTGATATTCAATACCCGAATCTTCAGCGTTTCGCTGACGTTGGTGTTATCGACCAGATAACTCAGACCTTGCCAGGCGGACTCCAGCTTCTGGAACTCCTTATGGTGCAAGATATTGTTCATCTGCTGCGACAGCTGCTCATCGATCTGGGCGATCAACGATTCAATGGTCAATACGACATCCTGGCTGACCTTTACCTTGCCTTGGTTGGCATATTCGGACAGCGTGCCGATGGCCCGACGAACCGCTTCTGAGGCCTCGTTCGTTCTCGGCCGGAATGAACGCTTGAGCAGACCGTCAAGCTCATTTTCCGTTTCCTGCGTTTCAACTTCAGCGACCGCCGTTGCCTGCTGTTTAGCTGAATAGCGTCGTTGCCTCGCTCTCATTCCTCATCTCCTTTATTGCCCGAATCCTGCACATCCTGTTCCGCATCCGCGACCGTTTTGCGTGCATCCGTCACCAAGCGATGCAGAAAATCGGGCTTCTCCAGCAGATTCTTCACCACCTCTTCCGCGCTGGATTTACCATCCATATACGTGATGAGCTCCGTGAGATGTTCCCGGGCTTCCAGCAGACGTTGCATTTGCGGAACCCGTTTGGCGATGGCGCCAGGCGTAAAATCCTCCATCGATTCAAACTCTAATTCCACATCCAGCAGCGCATCGTCTTCGCTCAGGGTATTCTCCACGTAAAATTGAAGACGAGGTTTAATGGCGCGCATGCGATCGTTGAAATTGTCCTGATCGAACGTCAGGAATTTCCGCTCTTCGATCGGCAGCAAAGGTTTTTTCCGATGCCCAGAGAGATCGGACATGACCCCCGTGACGAAAGGTAACTCTACTTTCTTTTGCGAACCGTAGAGCTCTACGTCATATTCAATTTGCACGCGGGGCGCGTTATTTTTACCGATAAATTTCTGAGAGCTTGAGTCCTTAGCCATTGGAAAACTCCTTTGTGAGAAAAATTACTTCCCGGACAATTGATTTAACGAGGCCAGAGATTCCGGCAAAAGCTCCTCAACAATCGTCGCGAAGTCCATACCGATCATTTTTTGCGAACGTCGAATAAGAATGGGGGCCGGATGGCTGGGCTCATAGTTTTGGAAGTAGTCCAAAACCTGATCCAACAGCAAGATGACATCCTGCCGGGAACGGATATATTTGCCAGGCAGGGTGGCCGGCGTCTCCGCCGCTTCCGCGTCGGCCGGCGCAGCGCCGATATCCTCCGGCAACTCCTGTTGTTCAAGAGAAAGCAATTGACGGCTGAACAGCGTCAAATAGTCACGCACCTGCCGGCAGTCCAGCCGATAATCTTCGGCCTGCAGGTTGGCGTAGTTTTCCACGCGCTCCAGGGCATCTATTCCCCGAGACAGCTGTTCCTTTAATGGCGGCATGTTTCTGCCGGCAAAATAGCTGTCAGCCTGCCCCAACACTTTCACCACTTCCGAGAAATGCAGGCTTTTGCCTTCCTGCTCGTCAATTCGCATATTGAGCAGTTCATCAGTGGTTAACGGCGTGTCGGGGAAAATCTTGCTGTTCTTGATTTCGTGCAGGCAGGACGAGGTAGCGAGCCAGCCTAATGCGGCCGCATGAAAGCTGTCCGTCGCCGGCTCCATATCGGCCTGAGGGAAAATGGTGCTCCCCTCTTCGGCATATTTGCCGTCGATAGTGGTGATGCCCTGATAGACAGCCGAAAAACCATCGATATGAAGATTGGCGCGCATAAACCACAGCACGACATGCAAATCGAAGCACTGCTCAAGCAAGGCGGCAGATTGCTCGCGAATAGCATGCCAATTGATATCGCGTGCATTGTCCACGGCATTCAGCGGATCGGTTTGGCTGTCGAATTCCGATAACGTAAATTCAATTTCACTGTATCGAGGGTCAAATTCGACGCCGTTAACTGCTGTTGAGATGACTTCATTCATGGCCTGATATCCTTTTCATCAGCACTACAAACATAAAGCCTATAAAAATGGGCTTTTACATTCGCCAGTCTTTCCCAGAGTCCTTTTAGCCTAATTAGTCGTCACCAAGCCCGCAAATTGTTTAGATGTATTAATATTAACAACAATAATAGATTAAACCTATCAATAAAAACTCAGTGATCGGTTTAAACTATTTTACATTTACATATTTATTTTTTCATTTTAAAATCAATAAGTTGCAATCAATAATTATGCAAGCTAATAATAGGAAAAAAATCAAAAAATGCCCTAAAAACAACGTTTCCCTGTTGGTAGGACAATTCCAATAAAACACCAGAATACAAATAATTTAATAAACAAATGATAACCACAGTAAATAGTGAAATTTTTTCATAAAACCATGACAGCCATTCGTTTCTTGCGATCGAGCAGCACGCAATGATCAGCAGAGACGATGACAGTGTGACTTTCATTTCCAGCACTCAGTACTTACCCATACGAAACCTGGTGTGAAAATAAACAATTTGGCGAGAGTTTTGATTATTAATTTTAACGCTTTGGTACAAGGTTAACATTACGCCGTGGCGCACCGAACACGGTTTTAGCACGCAAACAGCGGGGTTGATAAAGCAACATTTTTTATAGTTAACCCACGGTAATGATCAGAGCAACTTAAGATTCAATGCTCTTTCACCTGCATGTTCTTTTGCAGCAGGCCAACACCGAAGCATCACGCGATAAAAGCGCCTACTTTGCTAAAGTGGTATAAACAATGTCATTTAACCTGACAGCTAAATAACCACCCAGCCCTTGCAACGGCGACACTTCTGTTAAGACCCGTGATCCGCTCCATGCTCAAGAGATGTTTTCCCAACTGATAAGACCACTAATTTGATACTAGCAAAGCCGAAACCAATATCAAGGGAAAATATTATTTTTTTAATAAAAAATTAACAAATGAATATACATTAATTAAACAATTCAATAACTTAAAAAAATGGTAATTCTATTATTTTTAGGCTGATAAAAATAGTTCACCAAAGTTTACAGCCGCTCATAATGCCAATCATGGAATCAGTCGGATTCTCTTCAGCGTTGAATTCCCATCAAAAAAAAAGAAAAAATCCAGAAATAAACTCAGCGCGAAGCATTTCACCCCACAGAATCAACTTTCGCAAAACAAAATAAGCAAGATAATTCCCAATAAAATTGCGAAAAAGAACCGCTAATTAGTTAGTCGTTCAAAATAAAAGCATGATTAACCCTATAGAGTTATATCGAGTGCGCGCCAAAGCCGTTTATTCATGAAGAAAAACCTTATTAATCTTTATGTTGTCGGCTATCCTCACGCATTGACACAGGCGTCACTCCTGAGGGCAAAAACAGATATGAAAGGAATGCGCAGCATCATAATAAGGTGATACCGGAAACGGCGCAGAGACTTTTTTTACCTCACGTTCAGCCTGTGTGGAAATGTTATTCCGTGTAATAAACCTGAACGCAACAGCCGCCCTCGTCCCCTTAAGCAAGGCGCACGCCGGGATGGCCCCCTCCTTTCCCCCTGGCTTCCAGGCGCAAATTCGATGCGAAGCCCACCCTTTTACTGATCCAGAACATCTTTCGCATTCACCCAATTGATATATTGATTGAAAATCATTCCTATTCAGGAGAAAAGGCCATGGTTAAGTCACTGAATGCGGCATTCACTCGTCTTTTTGATCGCCCGGATGCGGGCAAACTGGCGCTCAGACTGACCTTCGGCGGGCTGATGCTGTTTCACGGCGTGGCAAAAGTTCAGCATGGCGTCGGCTGGATCGCCGGCGCGTTGCAGGAGCAAGGGCTGCCCGCCTTCATCGCTTATGGCGTGTATGTCGGCGAGATCCTGGCGCCGATCCTGATCATCCTGGGGCTGTTTACCCGCCCCGCCGCGCTGGTTTACGCCTTTACGCTGGTGGTGGCATTTCTGATGGTGGGCACCGGCAAGGTATTCACCGTCACCGACGTCGGTGCCTGGGGGATTGAAAACGAACTGGTGTTCTTTATGGGCGGGCTCGCCATCCTGCTGCTGGGCAGCGGGAAATACGCGATCGCGCGGAATGAAGCCTATCGATAAGCCGTGCAATCAATAAGGAGGTTCTGAAGCGAACCTCCTCTCTGCGTACTTAAGGTTTGGCGAGCAGCGTGTTCGCCATGAACGACAGTAAGGCGGTCGCTTTAGGGTAAACCGCGCGGTTCTCGGTGACCGCGCGATCAAACCGCCAGTTCATGATGTAAACCACGGGTGCATGCGGATATTGGTTAATAAAATCCCAATACAATTGAATTTGCGCGTGCAGCTGCTGGTCATTCATTCCTAACGAGGCCGTAGAAGGCGGCACCAGCACCCACTTTTGCCCGGCTGCGCTTATCGGCGCCAGGCGATTGTAGGTACTCCACATATCCGCCACCGACCAGTTGTAGTTATCCACCCCAACCCAATCGGGCGTGCTTTTGACGTTGGCCGGGCACGCAGTCACGGGTGCGCCCTGCTGTATTTCACGGATCCATTCGGCGTTGTTGGCCTGCCGATAGGACAAGATAGTGTAGACGGGGATCGCGACCCCGTACTGCTGCATGGCCTGCCGTAGGGTGCATACATAGCTGGAATATTGGAAAGCGTCATATTTCCCCGCGGTCTGTAAGGCAGGAACGTCGAACGGCTCATCGATAAAATAAATGGCACCAGGCTTATATTTAGCTTCGGCGATCTTCTTGACTACCGTCCAGATGGCGTTCCAGGAACCTGCGGCCTGGCAGTTGCTGTTCGAGACCGCCCCAGGGCAGATATCGATAAACGGCGATCCCGATACCGCCCCCGATCCAGCCTGAATATTCACGGCGCAGGTGCCACCGGCGCAAACAGGCAGATTAAGACTTTCCATAGTGTGCACCACATTCAGATTGGTCATACTGAAGCCGGTGTCGGTAATCACCTTAAGCGCTTCTGTGGCGCTGAAAGACGGCGTGGCGGTTTCATAAAAGTCCAGCCAGTCATAGCCGTAATACTTGATATTGGCGTTGGGGCCCGCCGCCAGCGCATTGGCGCCGATCAGGCACCAGCACAGCAACGCAAAACGTTTCAACATATTCTTCTCCTTCAAACCCTCATCGATGTTAACCAACGGCGAGCGGCAAACGGCGCCGCCGGCCAGAGACACCATCGTGGCACGCGCCATCGGCGATGACCCGCCGTTTGCGTTGTGCTGCGGTAGAACAAACGATGAGTAGCTTTTTGGAAGATATCGCGTTGATTTTCTTAACGATCGACGAGGCGATGCAAGTAGAAAACGAGGGCTGCGCGCAAGGAGCCAAACTGCACTCAACGAGAATCAAGCATAAATATCAGACTGCGCGCCTGCCATCGGCGCTTAATGATCGACCAACCGGTACACCGGCACCTTGCGCGTCGTACCGGTCAGGGTATCGAAGATCTCCGTTTCCGCCGTCGCGATCGCCATGCCGGCTTTTCTTAGCCTGCGCACTTCGGCGGCGATGCGCTGTATGCCGAACCAGAACAGGCCGTCCAGCGCCGTGACCTGCAGTCCTTGATCCAGCGCCAGCTTGAGCCGCTCACGCGGCGCCTTGAGCGTTTTGGCGATTTCCCGGTAAGGCAGCGCGTCCACGCCCGACGCAGAGGTTCGATGAATACGGGTCGACAGGCCGTATTGGAAGGCCTCGGGCACGCCGCTTAAATCGCTTTTTAAGCTGTAAACGCAACCAAAGCGTTTGCCGTTGAACACCACATTTTTTTGACTGAGCGCCAGCTCATCACGCAGGCCGGCGATCAGCTGCGGCGCCCTGACCAGCAATAAACGGAAAGGCAATTCAAAACTGGTCACATAGTCCACGTTGAGCAGTGCAATGCGCAGGCGCTCTTCCGCCCCAGCCTGCGTCTGGCGACACTCGTTCAGCACCTCGCTCCACTGGTGCGCAAGCCGCGAGGTTTCATCCAGCGGCGCGAAGTGGTATTTCTCGATGTGGTAGTCGATCCTTTCATTCATGTCCGTTGGCCCCTGCGTCAGTCGTCAATGCCATCAGCAAATTACCTTACCCACGGGCAACAGTACAACACCGCGATGAGGTCACTCGGGAAATACGGCGCTGGCTTCGCCGGAACGGACTACGCGCTCTCGATGAACAGCATCATGCGTTGCAGTGCGTCATCCAGGGCACTGAGCCCGACGTCATCCAGACAGGCCATCAGCCGTGCGTCATAATCCGCCACCCGCTGTCTCGCCTGGTCAAAAATAGGGCGAGACGCCGGCATCACGCGCAGATATACCGCCCGCTTATCTTCCGGATCGGGGAAACGCGCAACCCATCCCCGGTTAACCAGTTGGGTGAGCGTGCGTCCAAGCGCAGTGCGATCGGTCTGCGAATGCGCTATCACATCGCTCATGGACACATCGCCCGGAAAGCTGTAGAGAATGCGCAACGCGCGCCACTCATGGAGGCTGAGCCCTTGTAAAGCCAGTAACGCAGACAGCCGTTTTTCACGGTGACGCACCACTTCCGTCATCTTATAAAGCGCGCCGTTGGGCAATCCCATCCCCCGTCGGCCACTATGTGCGCCTTTCTTTTCAGAATCCATACTGTTTCCAATTAGCTTCGACTTTTGCCCTGACCTGTTCCGGATAAGCATGTCTGAAAGAGGCCGTGCCCGCACGCGTTACTCCGCTGAACTGCTCAGGGAACAGACAGTTGATGATGGCTTTGCCGCCGCTGCCGCGCGCCTTGTCCTCTTCCGTCAGGTACGGCACCATCGGGAACTCGCGCACGCCAGGGAAAAGAAAATGATCGCGCGCCGGATGTGAACGCGTGGCCAGCGCCCAAACCACCTGATCGATATCGACAATATCAATGTCATTGCCGACCAGAATCAGTTTGGGGATCAGGTAGCCCGCATGCGAACCGAAGACGATCTCCGCGACCTTATCGGCAAAATCAGCAGCGTTGGTCTTCATGCCGGCCAGTTTTTCAATATCGATGGAGAGCACCGCCCAACAGGTTGCCGCCTCATAGGAACACCAGACAAAGTCGACGGGCAATGCCGCGCTCTGCAGGGTCTCCAGCAGCTGAGCCGAGATCATGGTACCCCAGATCGTATGATTTTCCTCCGGCGGCGTGCCTGCGACGCAAATAGGCAAAATGGGGTCATCGCGAAATGTCACCGCGTGCACATGGAACACCGGCTGTTCGTGGCCTTGCTGATGTTGATAGCCGTGATACTCCCCCATCGGCCCTTCCAACGCCGTCTCCGTCAGGCTGATTTCACCTTCCAGCACAATTTCCGCATTGGCCGGCACCCAGAGATCGTTGGTTTCCGCTTGGGTGAGCGTGACGCTTTTACCGAGCAGCGCGCCGACATAGTCCGGCTCACTGACGCCGGCCGGCAACGGCATCCCCGCCACCGCCACCGCGGCAGGCGGCGCCCCGAGCACCATCGCCCACGGCGTAGGTTTCCCCTCTCGGCGCCACATTTCACGGATCATGCCGATGTGTTGGGTGGGGATTGCCGGGCCGGTGAGACGATTGCGATCGAGCATCATGAGCCTGCCGACGCCCCAACTGTGCCACTGCCCGTCCGGGGATTGCACGACATGGAATCCGTAAGTGCCGAAGTAGCGCCCGCCATCCCGTTCATGCAGCAGCGGTACCGGGAAGCGTTCCAGATCAACCTCGTCGCCTCGCCAAATATTCTCTTTCACCGGCCCGGTCGAGCAGTAATCGGGGGCTAGCGGTTCCGCCTTCACCGCCCGGCGAATCGCCGCCACGATATCCCGCGGAGTGCTCTCCGGCGGCAGCCCGAAATGCAGGGCTAGACGAGAATAGGCGTATTCCGGCGAAGCGAGCATGCCGGCCGGCGCGCCGAGGATGCGGGCTCCCGGCATCGCGCCCGCCACATGATGAAATAGCGGAGCCGAGAGCCGTTGCTCGTAAACCCGGCGGCAGACAGCCGCTATCTCCAGATCGGCGGAGACTTCCTGATGCACGTCGACCAAATCTTTTCGGCGACGCAGCTCCTCAATGAAGTGGCGAAAATCCAGTGCGCAATCGAGCAAACTCATGTCAAGTCCTCCAGTCTCCAGGCGGTCAGCCCCTTCTATCGCCCTCGTTTCGGGCAGGAGACTGATCATTTATGTGCATGCGCACACATATTAGCGCGCGAGAAATCGCGTGTAAATAAACACCATTTTGGCAAGATTGGACCTGTTAGTAGACTGGCTTTGGCCGGCAGGCATGATCACCGTAGCCGTTTCATACGCTCAGCCTGATTGACAGGCCGCAGCCACGTTCTTGTCTCAAGCGCCGCATCGTATTTGAGCGCAACATAGCTCACAAAATGAAGAACATAATCGTAAAATGCTATTCGTTGATAATGCACGGGTTATAATGCGAAACGGGATGCCGACCAACGCAAACACGTTGCAAATCGAACGGTTACAGCGCATTAGACAGAAGAAAATGAAAAGGAATTTGAATCGATGGGTAATAACGCGGGGGGAAGTGGCGGAGAGAGGGGGATTTGAACCCCCGGTAGAGTTGCCCCTACTCCAGTTTTCGAGACTGGTCCGTTCAGCCGCTCCGGCATCTCTCCTGACAACGCTTGCTATCATGCCCGCTTTTGCGGCATTTTTACAGCACTAGCATGCAGCCGAACGTTCAAGTGATGACTTTACGAGCAACCTGATGATTAAATGGCCGTGGAAAGCGACTCAACCCTCTCACCCCCAGGCAGACATTCAGGCCCAGTGGCAGGACGCGCTGGCGATCCCGCTGCTCTCGCCGCTGGATGAGCAGGAGCGGCAGCGGCTGGTGGCCGTCGCCGGGCAGATTTTGCAGCAAAAGCGCATCGTGCCGCTGCAGGGGCTGCAGCTCACTTCACAAATGCAGGCGCGCATCGCCCTGCTGTTCGCCTTGCCGGTGCTGGAGCTCGGCGCGGAGTGCCTCGACGGCTTCAACGAAATCCTGCTCTACCCCACCCCGTTCGTGGTGGAAGACGAATGGCAGGACGAGATCGGCCTGGTGCACTCGGGGCCGGTGGTGCAGTCTGGCCAAAGCTGGGAACAGGGGCCGATCGTGCTCAATTGGCAAGACGTGCAGGACTCTTTCGATCTTTCCGGTTTTAACCTGGTGATCCACGAAGCGGTGCACAAGCTGGATATGCGCAACGGCGGCGTCGCCACCGGCGTGCCGCCGATCCCGCTGCGCGAGGTGGCTGCCTGGGAACACGATCTGCACGCCGCGATGGAAAGCCTGCAGGACGAGATCGACATGGTCGGCGAAGAGGCAGCCAGCATGGACGCCTACGCCGCCACCGATGCGGCCGAGTGCTTCGCCGTGCTGTCGGAGTATTTTTTCAGCGCCCCCGAGCTGCTGGCCGAACGTTTCCCGGCGCTGTATCAGCACTTTTGCCGCTTCTACCGCCAGGATCCGCTGGCGCGTCTGCTGCGCACCCAGGCGGAAAACGACGCGCAATGGGCTGATTGACGAGCGCATTGCTCAGATACCGAGCAGTCGAACCGCTCAAGGCAATTTAGCGTTGACACACCCGGGGCTGCTGGATATCATGCGCCCCGTTCACACGATTCCTCTGTAGTTCAGTCGGTAGAACGGCGGACTGTTAATCCGTATGTCACTGGTTCGAGTCCAGTCAGAGGAGCCATATTTAGAGAAGCCCGCTTAAGGAAACTTAAGCGGGCTTTTTGCTATTGGGCGTTTACAGCCCGCGTTTTTCCATCAGCAGCGCCAGATCGACCAACCGATTGGAGAAGCCCCACTCGTTGTCATACCAGGCAAGCACTTTCACCAGGTTGCCGCCGATGACCAGCGTGGACAAACCATCGATAATCGATGAGCGCGCATCGCCCCGGTAGTCGCTCGACACCAGCGGTTCATCGCTGTACCCCAGGATCCCTTGCAGCGGGCCGGACGCCGCCGCCGCGCGGAAAGCGGCGTTGATCTCCTCCACCGTCGCCGGGCGTTTCAGCGTCACCGTCAGATCGACGATCGAAACCACCGGCACCGGCACCCGCAGCGAGTAACCGGTCAACCGGCCGTCCAGATCCGGGATCACCTTGCCGAGCGCCTTGGCCGCGCCGCTGGAATAAGGCACGATCGACTCCGCCGCCGCCCGCGCGCCGCGCAGATCTTTTTCCGGCTGATCGTGCAGCGCCTGGCTGTTGGTATAGGCGTGAGTGGTGTTCATCAGCCCGTATTCGATACCGAACGCCTGATGCAGCACCTGCGCGGCGGGCGCCAGCCCGTTGGTGGTGCAGCTACCGTTGCTGACCACCTTATGCAGCGCCGGATCGTAGAGCGAGTCGTTAACGCCCATGACGATGGTGATGTCGTCGTTCTTGGCCGGCGCCGAGATAATCACCCGCTTGGCGCCGCCGTGCGTAATGTGCACTTCCGCTTTGGTCTTGTCGGTAAAGAAGCCCGTCGCTTCGATAACCACGTCCACGCCCACGCTGCTCCAGGGGATCTCGGCGGGATCGCGCTGCGAAAATACCTGAATCGGCCGGCCGTCCAGCAGCAGCTGGTTGTCGCCGGCTTCCACCCTGGCCGCCAGCGTGCCGGAAAGCGTGTCGTATTTCAGCAGGTGCGCCAGCGTTTTGCTGTCCGTCAGATCGTTGATCGCCACCACTTCGAAATCGCTGCGCCCCAGCGCCGCGCGCAGCACGTTGCGTCCGATCCTGCCGAAGCCATTAATGCCTACTCTCACCATGATGATCTCCTCGTTTTGGGCTTTGCCTCAAATCTAGCCCTGCCCCGAGGCGGCGTAAATGACGTTTACCAATCAATTTACGCCAAATTGCGCGCATGGAAGCGCTCACGGTATTCGCTCGGGGTCAACTGCAGTTTGCGTTCAAACACGCGCCGCAGGTTAAGGCCGTTGCCGAAGCCGGTGGCCAGGGCGACCTGTTCGATGCCTTCCGCACTCTGCTCGAGGCGCTGCCTGGCGGTATGCAACCGCCCCTCTTCGACGAATTTGGCGGGAGAAATGCCCGTCTCGCGGGTGAACACCCGGGTAAAGTTGCGCGGGCTCATCGCCACGCGCTCGGCCAACCGATCGACGCTGAGATCGTCGGCGAGGTTCTCCAGGATCCAGGACTGCAGGTCGCGGATCGGGCCCGGCGATTTGGCCTGGTTGAGCGGGTAGCGGCTGAACTGCGCCTGCCCGCCGGGGCGGCGCAGAAACATCACCAGGTCCTGTGCCACTTCGCGGGCCTGTACGAAGCCATAGTCGTCCTCCACCAGCGCCAGCGTCAGATCGAAGCCGGAACTGACGCCGCCGGAGGTCCAAATCGGCCCGTCCTGCACGTAGATCGGGCCGTTTTTGACCTGCACCTGCGGGAAGCGCGCCTGCAGCGTTTCCGCCAGCCGCCAGTGGGTGGTCGCCCGTCGTCCGTCCAGCAAGCCGGCCTCGGCCAGCAGCAGAGCCCCGCCGCAGACCGAGGCGATACGGCGCGCCTGCGGGGCCGCGCGGCGCAGCCAATCCGCCACCAGGGCGCCCTCTTCTTCGGTCGCCCCTTTGCCGGCGACGATGACGGTATCGCGCGGCAGGGCCGGGTCGAGATCCGCCAGGCGATGATCGGCCAGCAGGCTCAGACCGGACAGGCCGTGTACCACCCGATGGGATTGCGTGGTGGCGACCGCGATCTGATACAGCGGCGCCTCGGCAGGGCTCAGGCGATTGGCCTGCATCAGAATATCGGCGATGCCCGCCGCTTCGAACAGCATGCCCCCTTCGGGGACGATAATCAGAAATGTGTGCATGGCGATAATATAAATAACAATCAAAACAGGCCAGGCAACCACTGTATAAGAAAAGCCCCGTCGGTTCACCCTGCGGGCATAAAAAAGCCCGCCGATAACCACCGACGGGCCAGGAGAACGCGGCCATCAGGCCTGAGGCAAACTCACCTCGCTCACGCGCGCCAACTGCGCCAGCAGCGCCGTTTGAAACGCCTCGTCGTGCACCGCCGCATGAGGATCCAACCGCTGCTGATGGTGCCAATAACCGCCGGAAACCAGGGCCTGCGGCTCATCACTGCTCACCAGCCACGCCTGCGTCACGTGTCCCAGCGCCAGATCGTCGGGCGCGTCCGCGCCGCCCATTTTGGTCGGCACCCAGCCGGGATCGACTGCGCTGCTGATGACGCCGGGCCACAGGCGCGCCACGGCGGCGGCCAGCGCGGTGACGAACAGCTTGCTGTCCGAATAGGAGCCGGCTGCGCCGCCAAGCCAATCCACGCCGTTCAGTTCCGCTACGCCGTCAAAGTGCATGCTGCTGCTCAGGTAGACGATGCGATCGGGGCGTTCGATCAGGGCCGTCAGCAGATAGGGCGCTATCACGTTCACCGGCATCACCTGCGGCCCGGTGAACATGCCGGCGTTGTGGATCACCGCATTCGGGCGGCCGAGGCGATTCACCTGCTCGGCGACCTGCCGGATCTGCTGCACCTCGGACAGGTCGCCAATCACCGCCTGCGCGCCCTGATCCAACAGATCGCGCACTGCCTCCAGACGGCCGGGGGCGCGCGCATGCAGGATAACCTGATGCCCTTCGTCCAACAGCGTTTGCGCGGCAGCGCGGCCCAGCCCGTCCACCGAGCCGGTAATGAAAATACGTGACATGCCAGTCCTCCGTTTAGCGCCAGCCGAGCGCCGGCGCGACATGGGTTAGAATCGATTCGATAACGTGGGCGTTGTAATCCACGCCCAGCTGGTTAGGCACGGTCAGCAGCAGCGTATCCGCTTCGGCGATGGCCTCGTCCTGCGCCAGCTGCTCGATCAGCGCGTCCGGCTCGGCAGCATAGCTGCGGCCGAAGATCGCCCGGGTCTGCGCGTCGATATACCCCAGCTGATCGCCCTCTTTGCCACCGCCGCCGAAGTAATTGCGATCCCGCTGATCCACCAGCGCAAAGATACTGCGGCTCACGGAAACCCGCGGCTCGCGCGCATGGCCGGCCTCTTGCCAGGCGGCGCGATAGGCGCGGATCTGCTTGGCCTGCTGGATATGGAAGGGTTCGCCGGTCTCGTCGTTCTTGAGCGTCGAGCTTTGCAGGTTCATACCCAGCTTCGCCGCCCAGACGGCGGTCGCGTTCGAACCGGCACCCCACCAGATGCGATCGCGCAGCCCGGCGGAAAACGGCTCCGGCCGCAGCAGCCCGGGCGGATTGGGGAACATCGGCTGCGGATTGGGTTCAGCGAACCCTTCGCCGCGCAGCGCTTCCAGAAAGACTTCGGTATGGCGGCGGGCCATGTCCGCGTCGGTTTCCCCCTCGGCCGGGGCATAGCCGAAATAGCGCCAGCCGTCGATCACCTGCTCCGGCGAGCCGCGGCTGATGCCGAGCTGCAAACGCCCGCCGGCGATCAGATCCGCCGCGCCGGCGTCCTCCACCATATACAGCGGGTTTTCATAGCGCATGTCGATCACGCCGGTGCCGATCTCGATGCGTTGGGTTTTGGCGCCGATGGCGGCCAGCAACGGGAATGGCGATCCCAGCTGGCGCGCGAAGTGGTGCACACGAAAATAGGCGCCGTCCGCCCCCAGATCTTCGGCGGCGACCGCCAGATCGATAGACTGCAGCAGCGCATCCGCCGCTGAACGGGTGCCGGACTGAGCGGAAGGCGACCAGTGGCCAAACGAGAGAAAACCAATCTTTTTCATCAGGAATCGTCCTCAAAGGCAAAACATAGGCCTACAGTGACAAAAACCGCGCGCTCTGCGCCAGCAAAATCGCCCCCGATCGCACTAAACGAACCGATTGCCGCGCCGCCGCCCGACGATTGTAATCAAAAAACAAATGTCGTATAACAAGCAGCTCCGAGGGGTGTCCTGTTACGGGCTGAGATGGCGTAAGCCGAACCCTTTGAACCTGATCTGGGTCATGCCAGCGAAGGGACGGTTAGGCAACAACGCAATCACCCGTTGCCTGTTCATACCTCAGCGTGCCCGGATCTCCACTGACTCAAGGAGGTCCCATGTCCATCACCACCCTGTTCGAAAGCGGTCTTTACGGCCGGCTGCGGCAACAAGCCGGCAGCCACTGGCAGGACTACGTCGATCACCCGTTTCTGCAGCAGCTGGCTGCCGGCACCTTGCCTGAACGCGCTTTTCGCCGCTACCTGACCCAGGACTATTTGTTCCTGCTGCACTTCGCCCGCGCCTACGCGCTGCTGGTCAGCAAGCTGCGCACCCTGCCGGAGATGCGCGCCGCCACCGCCTCGCTCAACGGCATCGTCGCCGAACTGCCGCTGCACGTGGCCTACTGCGCCGAATGGGGGCTGAACGAAGCGCAGATCGCCGCCCAGCCGGAAGCGGCGGAAACCATGAACTACACCCGTTACGTGCTGGATATCGGCCATGCCGGCGACGCCCTCGATCTGCTGGCCGGCCTGCTGCCCTGCGTGGCCGGCTATGCCGAAATCGGCCTGCGGCTGCTGCACGATCCCGCCACCCAGATGGAGGGCAATCCTTACGCCTCCTGGATCCGCAACTACGGCGACGAGGGCTATCTGGCCGGCGTACGCGCCGCCATCGAACTGCTGGAAACCGTTGGTCAGCAGCGCGGCGCACAGGATCGCTTCACCGAGCTGGCGCAGATTTTCACCACCGCCACCCAGCTGGAGTCGGCATTTTGGCAGATGGGGCTGAACGCCTCATGACCTCCCCGCTTCTCCCGCCCGGTATCCAGGTGCGGGATCTCAGCCTGCGTTTCGGTCAGCACATAGTCTTCGACCGGCTGAGCTTCGATATCGCCGGCGGCAGCTTCGTCGCCCTGCTCGGCGCCAGCGGTGCCGGCAAAACCAGTTTGCTGAAGATCATCGCCGGGCTGGCGCAGGCCAGCTCAGGCACGGTGAGCGGCAGCGACGGCCTGCCGATCGCCGGGCGCATCGCCTACATGGGGCAGAAAGACCTGCTCTACCCCTGGCTGACTATCGAGGAGAACGTCGCCCTCGGCTCGCGGCTGCGCGGCGAAGCGCCGGATCGGGCGTGGGCGGCGCACCTGCTTGAACGCGTAGGCCTGGCCGCGCATGGCCGCAGCCTGCCCGCCGCGCTGTCCGGCGGCATGCGCCAGCGCGCCGCCATCGCCCGCACGCTCTACGAACGCCAGCCGATCGTACTGATGGACGAGCCCTTTTCCGCGCTGGACGCCATCACCCGCGCCGAGATCCAGAGCCTGGCCGCCGAGCTGCTGGCGCAAAACACCGTGCTGCTGATCACCCACGATCCGATGGAGGCCTGCCGCCTGAGCCACCGCCTGCTGGTGCTGTCGCCCTGGCCGCTCGGTCTCGACGATAGCCACTGCATCAAAGGGCAGCCGCCGCGCGCGCCGGATGACGCCGACCTGCTGAAAAGTCAGGCCGAACTGCTGCAGCAGATGGTGAGGGCGGCGCAATGAATATCGCCAAAGAACGCGGGCTTACCCGCCTGCGGCGCGGGCTGACGGTGTTCGCCGGCCTGCTGCTGCTGTGGTGGCTGGCAGGGCAAAGCGGCATCCCGGCCTTTCTGCTGCCCACGCCGGGCGCGGTGGCGCAGGCGCTGTGGGACGGGCGCGGCTACCTCGCCTGGCACACGCTGGTCACCGCTTCGGAGATCGTCAGCGGGCTGGTTCTGGGCGTGTTGCTCGGTGCGGCGCTGGCGCTGTGCATGATCTTCTCACCGCGCCTGCAGCGTTGGCTGATGCCGCTGGTGCTCACCAGCCAGGCGATACCGGTGTTTGCCCTGGCCCCGCTGCTGGTGCTGTGGTTCGGCTTCGGCATGAGCGCCAAGGTGGCGATGGCGGTGCTGGTGATCTTCTTCCCGGTGGTGTCGGCCTTCTTCGACGGGCTGCGCCGAGTCAACAACGACTATCTCGATCTGGCACGCACGATGCGCGCTTCGCGCTGGGCGCAACTGCGGCACGTGCGGCTGATGGCGGCGCTGCCGGCCTTCGGCTCCGGCCTGCGCATGGCCGCTGCGGTCGCGCCGATCGGCGCCATCATCGGCGAATGGGTCGGCTCGGCCGAAGGGCTGGGCTACGTGATGCTGAACGCCAACGCGCGCATGCAGACCGACGTCTGCTTCGCCGCGCTGTTTATTCTAGTGCTGATGACCGTGTTGCTGTGGGCCGCGGTGGATGCGCTGCTGCGGCGCCTGATCGCCTGGGCGCCGGAAAACGACTGATGATTGCAAACATAACCAGGGATAAAGGAACGACCATGATTAAACATACCCTCTGCGGGCTGTTGCTCGGCGCCGCCATCACCGGCCAGGCCGGCGCGGCCGAGAAATTGACGCTGGTGCTCGACTGGTACATCAACCCCGATCACGCGCCGATTATGGTGGCCGAGCAGATCGGCGCCTTCAAGGCCGCAGGGCTGGACGTCAAGATCGTGCCGCCGTCCGATCCGGCGCTGCCGCCGCGGCTGGTGGCCGCTAAACAGGCCGATCTCGCCATCACCTATCAGCCGCAGCTGCACTTCTTCGCCGATCAGGGCCTGCCGCTGATGCGCGTCGGCACGCTGATCAACACGCCGCTGAATACGGTGATCGCGCTGGACAAGAACATCGCCTCGCCGGCGGATCTCAAGGGCAAAACGGTGGGTTACTCGGTCAGCGGCATCGAACAGGCGACGCTGGCCACCATGGTTGAACACGAGCATCTCAAACCGCAGGATATCAAGCTCATCAACGTCAACTTCCAGCTGACCAGCGCCCTGCTGGCGGGCCAGGTCGATGCGGTGATCGGCGGCTACCGCAACATCGAAGCGCTGGAGCTCAAGCTGCAGGGTAAAGAACCGGTGGTGTTCAACGTCGAAGATTACGGCGTGCCGGCCTACGACGAGCTGATCATCGTCGCCAACCGCGATGCGGTGAACGAGCCGAAAATTCGCAAATTCCTCGCCGCGCTGAAGCAAGGCAGCGACTACCTGCACGCGCACCCGCAGGACACCTGGCTGGCGTTTGCCAAGGCGCACCCGGAGCTGAATACCGAGCTGAACAAGCAGGCCTGGCAAGCCAGCCTGCCGCTGTTTGCGCGCGATCCGGCCAAGCTGGATCGCGCGCGCTACCAGGCTTACGAGCAGTTCCTGTTCGACAACAAGCTGATCAAGAAAATCACCCCGGTAGAACAGTACGCGGTGGAGCTGGACTAACGAGCAGCAACAGCCGCTGCAGGCATGCTGCGGCTGTTCGCTTCGGTTGCGATACCCTGTACGCCGGGCTTATCATCAAACCCTTTCGAACAGAAACAGTGGGACGAAAATGGCCACGTTCACCCGGGCAGAACTCGCCGAACTCAATGTGTTCTCTACCATTTGCCGAAAGAAAAGTTTCCGGCTGGCGGCGGCGGAACTCGGCGTCAGCACTTCGGCGCTCAGCCACACCATGCGTTCGCTTGAAGAGCGCCTCGGCGTAAAGCTGTTGAACAGAACCAACCGCTCGGTCGTCCCTACCCCGGCAGGCATGGCACTGGTAACCGAACTCGATCGGGGATTCGACTACATCAAATCCGCCCTATCGACGCTGGAACAGTATCGCGATGAACCCATTGGCCACCTTCGCTTGAATATTCCGCATGATGCGCTCGATTTGCTCATCGCCCCTGTCATGGAAAGCTACGCCCAAACACATCCTAAAATAGCGCTGGAAGTGGCCGTCAATAACCATCAGGTAGACATCATCAAAGAAGGTTTCGACGCCGGCATCAGGTATGGCGAGATCATCCCCAAGGACATGATTGCCGTTCCTTTGACCGGCAGTCTGAAATGGGTTGTCGCCGCAGCGCCAGCCTATCTGGCAAAGCATGGCGCGCCAGGTTCGCCGTCGGAGTTGAAAGATCACAGTTGCATCAATATGCGATTGGGAGACGGTGCGGTTTATCAATGGGAATTGGGCAACGATGAAACGTATTGCCGGTTGTCGGTGAACGGGCAATATACTTTCAGTGAAACCTCAATGATCATCAAAGCGGCGCTCGCCGGGCTGGGGTTGGCCTACTGTCTGGAAATGCAAATCGATGAACACTTGCGCACTGGTGAATTGCAATGCGTCATGCCCCATTGGTCGCATCTCAGCGCCCCCTTTATGATGTACTACCCCAGCCGTCGCCAGTTGCAACCTGGATTGCGGCCTTTGATTGCGCTGATAAAAGCGCAGCATCGCTCCCTTGGTTGATATCGGCTCAACGCTCCGTCAAAAAACATTCAACGCTTTGTATAGTATTCTGTCAGTGATATGCGGGAATGTCGGAATAATGATGTTCGTCCGCATGCAATATTATCCTGCCTGGGATAAAACATAGCCACACCACCGCTTGAGCCATGAATGTTTTATTTCAGTGACCGGTTAATCACGCCCATCATTTACAGTGAGTGCCGTATGAACGCATTATATTTTGACCTGGAAGAAAGGAAAAAACACTTTCCTGACACCGCCGACTCTCTGATCGTCGATATGTACCTTGAAGATTCGCCACAGGGC
This sequence comes from Serratia sp. YC16, assembly GCF_009707615.1. NCBI lineage: Bacteria > Pseudomonadati > Pseudomonadota > Gammaproteobacteria > Enterobacterales > Yersiniaceae > Serratia > Serratia sp. YC16. The sequence goes on from NZ_WLYN01000001.1 coordinate 1,121,365, forward strand.
AGCGTCCGCCTGTTCCGCGTCTATGCCGAGGTTCCCGCACACTACCACAAACAATGTGATGAAATCTTGATCATCGTGGAAGGTGCGCTGGAGTTTCAGGCCGGCAACGATGCAAAAAGAGTTTTAGCCGAAAACCAAATGGTGATATTTAAGCGAAACACCGTTCACAGCATCAAACCTTTTAACGGCAAGCCCGTTTATTTTTTATCTATCGATACACCTCGTCGGGAAGCCTCTGACGTGCACTTTATTAATCCTGCTCATGAACATTTAAAATTCATCAGCCATATTGGGTAATGAATATGCGTAATTCACAACACCTGTTCACCAATGACGGTAACGCGATACCTGCCATCGGATTCGGCGTCTGGCAGTCGCGAGGAGATGAATTGATCGGCGCCGTTCAATGCGCGCTTGATGCGGGCTACCGCCTCGTCGATACGGCCGCAATCTATGGCAACGAATCTGAAGTGGGCACCGCAATAAAAGCTGCAGACGTGCGCCGGGAGGATATCTTCGTCACCACCAAGTTATGGAACGATCGGCATGACGACGTTGAGAACGCTTTCAACGAAAGCTTGACCAAGCTCGGTTGCGACTATGTCGATCTGTATTTGATTCACTGGCCGGTATCCGGGCAAAACCAGTTCGTTTCTGCCTGGAATGCCATGATAAAACTCCGTGACAGCGGGCGAGTCAAAAATATCGGGGTAAGCAACTTTTCCATCGAGCAGATATGCCGCCTGGAAACTGAAACCGGTGTTCTGCCTGCCGTCAATCAACTGCAAATTCACCCGTTTAATCAGCAACGAGAATGCGTTGATTGGTTACACGCCCACGGGATTGTTACTCAAGCCTGGAGCCCGCTCGGCCACGGCAACCAGAATATATTGACCCACCCCGTCATCTTGAAAATTGCCGAACAGCAGCATAAAACGCCGGCCCAGATCGTATTACGCTGGCTGTATGAAAACCAAATCATTGCGCTGCCGAAGTCCAGCACGCCGCAAAGAATACGGGAAAATATTGATATCTTCGACTTTAACCTATCGACATCCGAACTTTCGGCAATAAACGAACTGGATCGCGGCCTCAATGTCGGCAACGATCCCGACGCGTTCAGGTAGTCGAGGCGGCCGGCGGCGCCACCGTCACCTCGCCCTGGCCGCTGCGCTGCAATGCCGCCTTCACCAACCCGTTGGCCTTGCAGCGTTCAATAAAGCCGTTCACATAGGCGGCGCCCTGCGTTTTTTGCCGCGGCACCGCCATCGCCTGACGGATGGCGGTGAAATGCTCCTCCAGCACCCGGTAGCCCGGATGGGCGGCCGCGGCGGCCAGCAGCGGCTGACGCACGCCGGCCGCCGCCTCCAGCCCCCGTTCGAAAAACAGCGCGATCGCCTCGGCAGAGGTTGCCGCCCGCACCAGTTGCGCCTGCTGCAGCGTGCGCGATAAAAACAGGTCATACGCCGCCCCCTGGCCGACCGCAATGCGCACTTCCGGCCTGTCGAGCTGCGCCACCTCAAAGTAAGGCGCGTCGTTCGCCACCAGGTAAGTCCCCTCGATGATCACGTAGGGTTCGCTGAACGCAATCTGCGCCGCGCGCACCGGCTCGATGGCCATAAACGCCAGGTTCCAGGCGCCGCTGTCCAGATCGGCGAACACCTTGCCCGCCGCGTCATAGGTCACCAGCTCGAGCGTCACGCCCAGTTCCTGAGCCAGCGCGGTGGCCAGCTCCACCGAAGCCCCCTGCGGTTTGCCGCCGGCCCCCGCCTGCGCCAGCACCGGATTGCCGTAGTTGATCGCCGCGCGCAACACGCCTTGCGGGGCCAAATCCTCGAGTACCGCTGCGGAAATCGTCTGCATACTTCCTCCTGAATGGCTGATGGGCGCGCCGTCGTGGCGCTCATTAAGCGTAGAGCGAAACCTCCGACCAGCAAGCTTTCGCCGCCGTGGCCGCCGCTGGCGTGATTAACGTCACACTATCGTCATAAAAATGTACAATAGCCGCCGCTCGTCGGCCGTAGCGGGAGATCGCGCGTTGTTCCGCCGCCGGCAATAGGCTATACCCTTCACTTTTCGCGCCGCGGCACGGCCGGCGGCGCAGACCAGGGCAGCAACGTTTTTTCCAATCAGACAGGGTTTGGCGGATGGTTTTAGCAGTCGTTTCGTTTGTTCTCTTTTTGGCGTCGATTTTGATTTATCGCACCCGGGCCGCCGCCAACCGCTGGTGGTTCGCCATTTTGCTGACGCTGCTCGGCAGCTATCTGGTGCTGAACGTCATCCTGATCGCCAGCAACTACTTTACCGGCGACGGCATCACCGATGCGGTGATCTACACCGTCACCAGTAGCCTCAAGGGCGCCGGCGTCAGCAAATACGTGCTGCCGTTTATCGGCCTGCTGGCGGCGCTGGGGGGAATTTTCGCCGTGCTGGCCCGCAGCCTGCTGCGCCGCAAGGCCAAAGGCAGCAGCGTGGCCTACAGCGTCGTCGCCGTGCTGCTGGCGTTGTTTTCGGTCGGCACCACCCCGGCGTTTCAGGACATTTCGCTGCTGGTCAAGAGCCAGATCGTCGGCGATACCGCCGATTTCACCACCTACTACAAGGCGCCGAAAAAGACCGTGCAGGGCAAGCGGCCGAACCTGGTGTATATCTATGCCGAGAGCCTGGAGCGCACCTACTTCGACACCGAGCTGTTTCCCGGTTTGGCCGACGAACTGAATGCCCTGCGCGCCGACAGCATCGACTTCAGCAACACCCAGCAGCTGCCGGGTACCGGTTACACCATCGCCGGCATGGTCGCCTCGCAGTGCGGCATTCCGCTGTTCGCGCCCTTCGACGGTAACGCCTCCAGCGCGGTCTCCACCTTCTACCCGGAGAACGTCTGCCTGGGCGATGTGCTGAAGGCCGCCGGCTACAGCAACTATTTCTACCAGGGCGCCGAGCTGGCGTTCGCCGGTAAAGACACCTTCCTGAAATCCCACGGCTTCGATCACGTTTACGGCTTCAAAGAGCTGCGCGATCGGGTCGCCGATCCAAGCTATAAAAACGACTGGGGCTGGTACGACGACACCGTGCTGGACGTGGTGTACGGCAAGTTTGTCGAACTGTCCGAACAGCGCCAACCGTTCTCGCTGTTTACCCTGACCGTCGACACCCATCACCCGGACGGTTTTATCTCCGCCGGCTGCAGCAAGCAAAGTTACGCCTGGCAGAATAAGGACAACCGCTCGCTGAGCGCGGTGGCCTGCAGTCAGCAGCACATCGCTGCGCTGATCGACAAGATCAAACGCTCGCCGTACTTCAGCAATACCGTGATCGTGGTGTCTTCCGACCACCTGGCGATGAACAACACCGCCTACGACATTCTGACCAAGCAGAAGCGCCGCAACCTGTTCTTCATCATCGACGGCACCCGGCCGCAGGCGGAGCAGCGCCACGAAAAGCGCAGCACACTGGACAACGGCGCCACGGTGCTGGACGTGATGGGCGGCGACAACTACATCGGCCTCGGCCGCAGCAGCCTGTCGGCGCCGTCGCTGTCTACGGTGTTCCTGAACATCGAAGAGAAGATCAACGGCTGGAAACCGGCGGTGATCAACCAGTGGGGTCTGCCGAACCGCATCAGCGACTACAGCGTGGATACACGCCAGCGCAGCTTCAGCTTCTCCGGCGTCACCTATAAGGTGCCGTTCATCCTGCGGGTGGGCGATAACCGCATCGAACCGATGTTCAACGTCTATCTCTCCACCCCGCTGCGCAAGCAGCTGGCCGAGCTGGGGGCGGGGGAGAAATTCGTCTGGGTCGATAAATGCTACGAGATCGGCCGGGTCTGGGCGCCGCAGTTGGCGCTGAGCACCGACATCTGCGTGGCCTCAGGTACCCTGGCCTCGCCGCCGCAGATCGCGCAGGCCAGCGGCGAGCGCTTTCGCGGCAAGGTAAACTTTGGTGCCCCGACGGCGGACAGCGTCGCCGACTACCAAAACGCCGTCGCCCGCCTGCAGGTGGACGACGCGGCGGTGAAATACCGGGCGGACGCCATCGAGTTCATGCTGCCCGGCATGCCGGAACAGGTGAAGGCCATCACCGGCGTCTCCGCCGTCGAGGAATGGGGCCGCTGGTCCGACGCCAATCTGGCGCCGGCGGTGAACATCGATTACGTCGATCCGCTGCCTAAAACCTTCGATCTGGTGCTGCGCGCCCGCGCCTACGGCAACAACGTCGGCGAACCGATTTCGGTGCGCGTCGGCGACGAAGAGCATTTCGTGTCGCTCGGCGAACAGGACAGCACCGTCACCCTGCACTTCGATAACCCGCGCGGCGCGCAAAACATCAGCATTACACCGCCGGCGCCGACCGAGCCGAAAGAGAGCGCCAGCGGCGGCTTCACGCCGAAGAAACTGGGCATCGGCCTGGTGTCGCTGAAGGTCGAAACGGCCGACCCCGCTTCCTGATCCCCCTGCGCCGCGGGCGCGGTATTTTCTTTGCCGCGCCCGTCATTTCGACCAAGCTTTTACGCCTTTCTTCGGCTAACCTGTGACGGTGAAACGCCGCAGCCCCGCCACAGAGCCGGGACATCCAAGGAGAAAGTATGAGCTATGCCCCACCTCGCAGTGGCCTCAGCGCCGATCAGGCACTCGATCAACTGGAAGCCCTGTATGACGCCGCGGTAGACGCGCTGCGTCAGGCGGTCAGCGACTTTATCAGCCACGGCACGCTGCCGGATCCGCAGGCGCGCGCCGCCGGGCTGTTCGTGTACCCCGAGCTGCGCGTCAGCTGGGACGGGCAGCAATCCGGCCCGAGCAAAACCCGCGCCTTCGGCCGCTTTACCCATCCCGGCAGCTACAGTACCACCGTGACCCGGCCGCAGCTGTTCCGCCACTATCTGGCCGAACAGCTGGCGATGCTGGAACACGATTACGCCGCCCATATCGAAGTAGCGCCGTCACAGCAGGAGATCCCGTTCCCTTATGTCATCGACGGCTCCAGCCTGGCGCTCGACCGCTCAATGAGCGCCGGCATCGCCCAGCATTTCCCGACCACCGAGCTGGCGCAGATCGGTGACGAAACCGCCGATGGCCTGTACCACGCCACCGACAATCATTTCCCGCTGTCGCATTTCGATGCGCTGCGCGCGGACTTCTCGCTGGCGCGCCTGCGGCACTACACCGGCACGCCGGTGGAGCATTTCCAACCGTTCGTGCTGTTCACCAACTACACCCGCTATGTGGACGAGTTCGTACGCTGGGCCTGCGCGCAGATCGCCGATCCGGCCAGCCCATATATCGCGCTCTCCAGCGCCGGCGGCGCCTACATCACGCCCGAAACCAGCGCGCCCGAGCAGACGGTGTCCGATCTGGCCTGGAAAAACAACCAGATGCCGGCCTATCACCTGATCTCGCGCACCGGTCAGGGCATCACGCTGATCAACATCGGCGTCGGCCCGTCCAACGCCAAGACCATCTGCGATCACCTGGCGGTGCTGCGCCCGAGCGCCTGGCTAATGATCGGCCACTGCGGCGGCCTGCGCGAAAGCCAGGCGATCGGCGACTATGTGCTGGCCCACGCCTATCTGCGCGACGATCACGTGCTGGACGCGGTGCTGCCGCCGGATATCCCGATCCCGAGCATCGCCGAGGTGCAGCGCGCCCTGTATGACGCCACCAAAATGGTCAGCGGCATGCCTGGCGAAGAGGTCAAACAGCGCCTGCGCACCGGCACCGTGGTCACCACCGACGACCGCAACTGGGAGCTGCGCTACTCCGCTTCGGCGCGCCGCTTCAACCTCAGCCGCGCGGTGGCGGTCGACATGGAGAGCGCCACCATCGCCGCCCAGGGTTACCGCTTCCGGGTGCCGTACGGTACACTGCTGTGCGTCTCCGACAAACCGCTGCACGGCGAGATCAAACTGCCGGGCCAGGCCAACCGCTTCTACGAAGGGGCGATCTCCGAGCACCTGCAGATTGGCATCTGCGCCATCGATCTGCTGCGCGCCGAGGGCGATCGCCTGCATTCGCGCAAGCTGCGCACCTTCAACGAACCACCGTTCCGCTAACGGTGCACAGGCCCGCTGCGGCGGGCCGTTTTTTCCTCAACGCACCAGCGCCAGCGCGCGCTTCTCCTGGCTGCGGCCGCCGGCGATCGACAACAGCAGGTCTTTCACCAGCAATGCCGGGGCGGACAGCGCCTGTTGGCCCGACATGCACAGCGACAGCGGCACCGACATCGTCGGCGCATTGATGCGCGCCATCCAGGCCTTGGCCGGGCCGATCATCGCGCGCGCCACCGATTCCGGCAGCACGGTCGCCCCCAACCCGCTGGCGATCGCGGCGCTCAGCGCGCCCGAGGATTCAATCTCTCCCACCACGTTGATCGCCAGTTTGCGCAGCGCCATCGCCTCTTCCAGCTGGTTGCGCACCGCATCCCCCTCGCGCGGCAGAAACAGGTTCAGCCGCGCCACGTCCAGCAGCTCGACGCTGTTGCCGGGATGCGGCACCGCACGCGTCGCCACCAGATAGAGATCTTCCCGCATCAGCGCGATAGCGTGCTGACCGGCGGGCATTTTGGCGCCGTAGATCATCGCCATATCCAGCGTCTGATTGGCTACCTGCCCGGCCAATGCCGCGCCGCTGTTTTCATGCAGGCTGAGCAGAATGCCCGGCTGCTGATCGCGCAGGGTCTGCAGCAGCGGCAGCGCCAGCTGCGCCGCAGTGCTGCCCGACGCCAGCCCGAGAGACACCTGGCCGCTCATCGCCTGCCCGGCGCTGTTGACCGCGCTCTGCGCCTGTTCGCACTGGCGCAGGATGGTCTGCGCGTGGGCATAGAGAATATTGCCGGCCTCGGTCGGCTGCACACCGCGCTTGGTGCGGATCAGCAGTTGCTGTTTCAACTCCCCTTCCAGCGTTGCCAATTGCTGGCTGAGCGCCGGCTGGGCGATATGCAACACCTCCGCCGCCTGGGTCAGGCTGCCAATATCGACGATTTTCACGAAGTACTTCAGACGTCTGAAATTCATAGTGCCTCCAGCGAGCCGCTAAATTGAGAATGCCGAAATCCGGTTATTCAATCGCAGCAAGATCCGGGCCAGAGTCGGTAAATGCCCCGAGAAGCGGGATACGCGGCGGCAAACGGCCGTTCGCCGGGCGGCACGCGCCACAACGCAGGGCAGGCGTTGCACCATCGGCAGGCAACGGCCCCGAACAACGGGCAATCCGCCGGCACTGCGCGCGGGATAAGCGACAAAAGCGAGAAAAAGCAGCAGGTTGGGCAATCTTGCAGCAAACGAACGCATCGGGCGCTTTCAGGCTTTACAAGCCGCAACCGCCCCGCTATTATTCGCCCCGTTCACACGATTCCTCTGTAGTTCAGTCGGTAGAACGGCGGACTGTTAATCCGTATGTCACTGGTTCGAGTCCAGTCAGAGGAGCCATATTTAGAGAAGCCCGCTCAGGGAAACCCGAGCGGGCTTTTTGCCTTTCTATAAATTGGTTACCCCTTCCTCAGATTCACCCTCGTTCACTAAAAACCACTCGAAGCTATACCCTTTTGCTGGTAAAGCTGGTTCTATTTGCGTTTTACCAGCACGCGGAGAGAACCGTCATTTAATTTACTGATACCAAAATAAAAAATGCCAGATCATCGGAAAAGGTCGTCAAGCTCACTGACGGGTTTGGCCTCTATCTGCTGGTGCATCCCAACGGTTCTAAATACCGGCAGTTAGGCTACCGCTTTGATGGCAAACAGAAGGTGTTTTCCATTGGGGTTTATCCTGTTGTATCGCTTGCCTATGCCAGACGACGTCGTGACGAGGCTAAAAGACTGTTGGTTAAAGGGATTGATCCGAATGCTAAAAAACAGGCTGGTGAAAAAGTCCGTCAAGAAAAGCGCGATAAAACCCGTTCGTTCCGTGTCGTCGCAAAAAGCTGGTTTGCCACTAAAACAAAATGGTCAGTAGATTACGCTGACACCGTATGGAAACTTATTTCTTCCCGGATATTGGCGGCAACAACATTTTAGATCTGGGTACGGGTGACCTGCTTGTGCCGGTCAAAAAAGCGGAACCACTTGGCTACCTTGAAATTGCCATACGGATTAAGAAATACATCACCGTGATCCTGCGTCACGCTGTTTAGCAAAAGCTTATGCGCCATAACCCCTCCTATGATATGGAAGGTACAGTCCAAAAGCCTGAGACTGAACACCGCCCTGCACTGGAGCAGGAAGAGCTCCCACTACTGCTTGATCGTATTGATGCCTACAAAGGTCGTTAACTGACTACGCTGGCGATTAAACTCAATCTGCTGATCTTCATTCGTTCCAGCAAACTTCTTTTCGCTCAGTGGCCGGAAATCCACTTCAAAAGTAAGTTATGGGTGATCCCCGAACAGCGGGAAGCGGTTGAGAATGCCAAACATTCCACTCGTGGCGCAAAAATGAAACGCCATCACTTCGTTCCCTCTGCCAACAGACCATTACGATACTGAAAGAGATCCGTCAGCTTACCTATGAAGAAGGTAATGGGCGGGATTAGTTTTTACGGATTGTTATGACTCATGCAAACCCATGACTGAAAACACCATCAACAAGGCACTGGGTAAGATGGGTTATGACGCCACACAAGACATCTGCGGCCATGGTTTCCGAACACTAGCGTGTAGTGCCTTAATTGAGTCTGTTCTATGGTCAGAAGATGCTGTAGAGCTTCAAATGAGCCATAAGGAAAGCAACAGCGTTCGCGCTGTTTATACCCATAAGGCCAAACACATTGATCAGCGAAGGTTAATGTTTCAGTGGTGGGCTGGTTTTCTTGATGCAAATAGGGATAGGATGGTCAGGTCGTTTGAGTTCGCTCAGAAAAAGATTCACTAATTTAAGACACAAGGAAGTATTTTACTGATATTATTACAGAGTTGTAAGTCATTACATAACTGCTTGTTGAGGGACCTATGAATATTAGAGTTTTTTTAAGCCATAATCATAATGACAAACCGTTTGTCAGAAAGTTAGCAAGAGACCTTGAAAATCACGGCATCCGTTATTGGCTTGATGAGGCAGAAATGAAAATTGGCGATTCTCTAATTCAAAAAATTAGGGAGGGTATTGATAGTGTTGATTACTTTGCTGTTGTTCTATCACCCGATTCAATAAATGCACCTTGGGTAGTCAATGAACTTGATGTAGCAATGAATTATCAAATAAGCGGTAAAAAAACAAAAGTATTACCTATTATGCTGAAAGAATGTGAGCTTCCGGGTTTTCTCATCGGTAAACTGTATGCGGATTTTAGAAATGAAGATAACTATGTAGAGGCGTTTAAACGGTTAATTCAAAGCATAGGGATAGTTTTTAATAAAAACGTCATGAGCAACGATAAAACATTTGATAATCTTGGCACAGCTTTAGATAAAGCATCTCATGCAAGTATCCCCATGATGTGTAAACCATTTCACAGACCATTTCAATACATGGGAATGCAAGTCCCACAAGCAGAAAAAATTCTTGAGTGTAAAGGCAATGAAATTGGAAGCATTATTGTTGAAGACGATGATTGTCGTATGTACCTTGAGGCAGAAGGTAATTTCATTAGTTATATAGAAGTTGATTTCAAAAAAACCGCCCTACATTACCAAAACAAAGAATTCGATTCAGAAATTTTCCTTGGAGCGTTGAGCATAGGCTTATCAGAGCTAGATCTAGTTGGCAAGAAATCACATAGTCATGCATATTATGATCACCGGCGGAAATTAAAAATAACTGTAAGTTGTCTATATGATGAAGCACCAATAACCGTATCGTTTAGCTCTAAATATTACGGCATGTAATATTTTGCATGTAGGCATTCAATGTTATAATTGGATGCCATTATATTTACAAAGAAATGTTGAAATTCTTATACCTTATGAACTATAGATTGGATATAATGTATCATTGGAATTATTTTTTAATGCAATAACGACGAGGTATATTAAATGAGTATTACCATTAGAGGTGAAGATGCAACATGTTTATTTGAAATCTTATCTGAACCTAAAACGATTTGCATCGAGGGACATACTGGCTCTGGGAAAACAACTGCTGGAAAGAAAATAGCAGAAAAGTTTGGAGCCAAGTTTTTCGATACAGATAGCTATATAATTAAAGATCCGACTTCAGATGTTATTAACACATATGAAGATATGCTGGACATTGCAAAACTATCAAAAGAACTAATTGAAGAAAAAGGTAAAAAGATTATTGCTGGCATATGTCTTAGAAAAATATTAACATTAGCTAAAATATCTGAAGAATCAATATTCATTTACATAAAATACGTATCAAGAACATCATATCAATGGATAGAAGAAAATACATTAGAGGATCTTAAGGAGAGAGTTATTGACATAGATAACATCCCTGAACCTCATGCAAGTGATTATCGATATATTTTGGAAATGAGTCCTCAACATAATGCAGATATTGTTTTCGAACGATTGGAAGAAAATATCTAACGTATATAATACATACTCATGCGTGGGGGTTAACTAAGGCGAAAACATTTTCCCTACCTAACTTAGCCATTAAATATCCATGCTCAAATACCACATTTTGCCAAGCACGGTTATGCGGAGGGTTAGGTTCATCAATAGAACGACCTAAATCACAAGCAGTATACAAAACCAAATCCCGGCGGCGGCAAACCGTTCCGTCAAAAGCTGCGTTTCGCCACCAGATAGGCGCCCGCCACCAGCAATAAGGCGCCGACCAGCGCCGGCAGATTCTCACGCAGCGCCGCCGGACCGGCGCGATAGGCATCGGCCAACAGCCCCATGCACAGCTGGCTGGCGACCAGGATCGAGATGGTGGCCGCCGCCCCCAGCTTTTGGTAACCCAAAATGCCGGCGAACACGAACAGCGATCCCAACAGCCCCGGCAACAGCATCCACCACCTGGCGGCGCCGGTCACTTCCGCCACAGCGCCGAGACCGTTTTTGGCCAGCAGCAGCCCCATCAGCAGCAGCAAACCGACGCTGGAGTTGATCACCAGCGTGATAAGGATGGTCGAGACGCTTTCGGTAATGCGCACCATCAGCAGATTCTGCACCACCAGCCCCATCCCCGCCGCCACCAGCAGCAACAGCATATTCATCGCTCTGTCTCCCGGGATCAGCGCGCGGGCGGCGTGGCCCGCTCGTCCAGCTTCAGCTGCAGGAAGGTCAGATCCAGCCATTGGCCGAATTTGGCGCCCACCTGCTCCATACGCCCCACCTCATGGAATCCCTGCGCCAGATGCAGTTTGATGGAGGCCTGGTTGCCGGATTCAATGCCGGCCACCATCACGTGCTTGCCGATCTCCCGCGCCCGTGCGATCAGGGCGATCAACAGCGCTTTGCCAATCCCCTCTCCGCGATGCGCCTGATGGACATACACCGAATGTTCCACGGTATGCCGATAGCCGTCCCAGGCGCGCCAGTCGCCGAACGACGCATAGCCGATCGCCTCGTCCGCGGCGTTCACCGCCACCAGCACCGGGTAGTCCGCCGCCTGGCGTTCGCCGATCCAGGTTGCGCGGTTGGCCGCATCCACGGTTTGTTCATTCCAGATGGCGGTGCTGTTCAACACCGCGTCGTTATAGATAGCGGCAATCGCCGCGCTGTCGTTGAGCGTCGCATTTCGTATAATCATGGTTTACCCCGGCCAATTGTCCACTATAATACTACGATATGAATATTAAATTAGACAATCTAAATCAGCTGATCGGCGCGCGCATTCGCATTGAACGCGAGGCGCGCCACTGGTCGCTGTCCGATCTGGCCGAACGGGCGGGCGTATCGCGGGCGATGGTTCATAAGATCGAACGCGGCGAGAGCAGCCCGACGGCGATGCTGCTGGGCAGACTGGCGGGCGCGTTCGGTCTCAGCATGTCCAAGCTGATCGCCCGGGCGGAAACGCAGGAAGGCCGACTGCTGCGCCGGGAAGAACAACCGGTGTGGGTCGATCCGGAGAGCGGCTACGTGCGGCGCCACGTTTCGCCGCGCACCGATCTGCCGCTCGATCTGGTGCGCATCGAACTGCCGGCCGGCGCGGCGATCCCGATGCCGGCTTCGGTGTATGCGTTCAAGCGTCAACTGATCTGGGTGTTATCCGGTGAGCTGCTGTTTGTCGAGGGTGAGGTGCGCCACCAAATGGCCGAGGGAGACTGCCTGGAGCTCGGCCCACCGGCGGACTGCCGCTTTGAAAACCGTAGCGACCAACCGTGCGTGTATATGGTGGCGGTGCTGAGCGCCGCCTGACGGCTTGCCTGCGTTAACTTTGCATCGGTCGGTTATAGCCGGCGCGGAAAAACTTCTCCGCCAGCCGGTTATCGCCGCCAGAGAAGAACTCGCTCATCGGCTCGCTGCCGAGGCCATAGGCGCGGCTGAGCTGCCCGGCCTCAAACGCCGCCCGGTTCTCGTCGCCGCAGCGCTGCGCCAAATGGTGCGCATAGCCGAGCACGAAACCGCGCTTGTAGTCGGAGCAAAAGCGCGACAGCTCCGCCTCCGGCTGCAGATTCTCCGCCTTTAACCCCGCCAACAGCCCTTTGCCAAAATGATCCCCCACGGTTTCCTCCTCATCATGCAATCGCTATATAACGAAATATACAGCGAATAGGCGAGCGAGAATATACTCCCAAAGTTTTACTCGCCGCATAAAAAAGGCCCGCCAGGCGGGCCTCGGCGAGCGCAAGCGATCACAGCGTGAAGTTCAGCCCTTCGCTGACGGTCTTGCCGAGCGGCAGACGACCCGACGGCGTTTCTTTTTCCTGCAGAAAATCCGGCAGGCGAGCTTTGTCGCCCGGTTTGCCGATCGCCACCATGGCGTGCACCGCATAGTCGTCCGGCAGCTGCAGCGCCGCTTTGATCTTATCGTGGTGGATGCCGCTCATGCAGTGGGTCAGCCAGCCTTTCAGGTGCGCCTGATGCGCCAGGTTGGCCCAGGCGGCGCCGGTATCAAACGCATGAGTCGGATTGTCCACCAGCCGCTCGCCGTTCAGGCTGGTGGTTTTGGAGACGATCACCACCAGCGCCGAGGCGTGCTGCGCCCAGCCGCGGTTGAAGTCGATCAGAAACTCCAGATAGCTCTCCCAGCTGTCGGAACCGTGCTTGCTGTAGGCGAAGCGCCACGGCTGAATGTTGTAGGCCGAAGGCGACCAGCGCGCCGCTTCAAAGAAGCTGAGCAGCGTCTGATCGTCGATGGCGTCGTTGGCTATGGCACGCGGCGACCAGCGTTCAATAAATTGTGCATCAATCGGGTAATCGGAAGTTCTTGGCTGGCTCATGGTAGGTTCTCGCAGTGAAGTAAAAACAAAAGTTCGCTGATATTCCCACAGCTTAGGACGATAAAACTTTTATTTCGTGCCATTGCCCTGCGGCAGTTCCTGCTGCAGCCAGGCGAGGAATGCCCTGACCGGCGGATGCCGTTCGCGCCCCGGTGCGCACAACACGCTGTACGCGGCGCCCGGTACGCTCACCTCCGGCCGGTACGCCACCAACAGACCGTTGTCCACCATATCGGACACCATCACCGAACTGGCGAGCACCAGCCCCTGTCCGGCCACCGCCGCCTGCAGGGCGTAATGCTCCTCGTGATAGCTGCGCATCGCCGCATGGCGCTGCCACCAGTCTACGCCCGCGGCTCGGCACCAGTCATGCCAGCCGCTGTCGTACAGCGCAGAATCCCCCCACTTGACGGTGATCAGCACCGGATTTTCCGGCGGAGCGGCGGCCAGCCCCGGCGCGGCATAGACGCCAAAGTTTTCCTCCAGGCGCGCCGTCTGATGCAGCGCGGGATAATGCGCGCGGCTGTAGCGCACCGCCACGTCCACGCTGGCGTCCTGCTGCAGATCGATCACCTCGGCGCAGGCCTCCAGGCGCACCAGATAGTGCGGATGCGCCTGGTAGAAACGGCCCAGGCGCGGCACCAGCCACAGCGCCGCGAAAGAGTGCGTCACCGAGACGCACAGCGATCCGCTGCTGGGCTGCGGCCGCAGGCCCTCGAGCGTGGCGGCGACATCCAGCAGCGCGCCGTGCACTCCGGCAAACAGCGTTTCCCCTTTCGCCGTCAGCTGCACGCCGCGCGGTAGCCGCTGAAACAGCGCAAATCCCAGCTGCTGTTCCAGCGCTTTTATCTGGTGTGAAATCGCCGTTGGCGTTACCGCCAGCTCGGCCGCCGCCAGCTTGAAGCTGTGCAGACGAGCGGCGGATTCAAAAGTGCGCAGTGCGTTGACGGGCAGCGTGGCGAACATGGTGAAATCCCTAAAGGTGAATTGAATTCATCCTGGCAGAAAAGCCGTCATTTGTCGTCTGCCAACGTTAGTTTCTAAAGTAAGGCTGAAATCGCTTAACAAAAAGGAATATGACATGAATACAACTCATCAACCCAAGCGTCTGGTGGTATTGGTCGGCAGCCCGCGCCGCGATGGCAACAGCGCCACGCTGGCGCAGGCGATCGTGGCGGGCGCCGCCGAAGCCGGCACGTCCGCCAGCCTGCATTTTCTCGATGATTACCTGAGCGGTTTTCTGAGCGACGAGCGGCATACGCCGGCGCCGGCCGATCGCTACGCCGAGCTGTTTCTGGAACACTTCCTGCCGGCCGACGGCGCGGTGTTTTGCACGCCGATTTACTGGTACGGCATGTCGGCACAAACCAAGGCCTTTTTCGATCGCTCGTTCAGTTTCTATTCCAACGCCTACCCTCAGGCGGCGGAGGTGCATCAACGCATGAGCGGCAAGCGCATTGGGCTGGCGGTGGCATCGGAAGAGACCTACCCCGGCGCGGCGCTGGGTATCGTGCATCAACTTCAGGAGTTCAGCCGCTACACCCACTCTGAATTCGTCGGGCTGGTGCACGGCGCCGGCAACCAACGCGGCGAAATCGCCCGCGATCCGCGCAACCCGCTGCAGGCCGCCCGCGCGCTGGGGCGCGAGATCTTCACCCGCCCCTACTCGGATTATCAGATGGACAGCCCGCGCAGCACGCAGGTCTGGGAGGAGTAGGCGCGGCGCAGCAATTGCAAGCATAACGTTAGCATCTGTCGCAATCTGTTGCGGGCCATTGGCCCGCCATTGCCGCGCTTGTATGATACGACGCGGCGCCAGACGGTGGCCGCCTTTCTCAAACGGAAGCGAACTGCAATGTCGAAACAGTGGAAAATAGCGGCGGCCAACGCCGGTTTACGTCTTTATACCCGCATCGCGGGCAATTTCCGGCCAGCAGCGAGTTTCGATCCGCAGCACCCGTTTGAGCGCATCGTGATTTTCTCCACCAGCGCCCTCGGCGATCTGATGTTCAATACGCCCGCCATCCGAGCGCTGCATGAACGCTATCCCGGCGCGCAAATTACCTTAGTCTCCAGCCATAAAAACCGGCAACTGGTCGAGGGCAGCCCCTGCTTTCATGACGTGATTTACTGGGATCACAAGGCCAAATACATGCTGAGCGTGATCCGCCGGCTGCGAAGAAACCGGCCGCAGCTGGCGATCATCCTGCACTCGAAGGCGCCTTACGACGTGCTGGTCGCCATCGCCGCCGGCTGCCGCTACCTGTTTAAAGACCTTTACGGCAATAAGCCGAGCGGGATGGAACGCTGGTTGACCGGCGTCAGCCGCAGCACCGGCGGCCATCTGATCCAACGCAAGCTGGATATGGTGGGGCAACTGGGCTGCCGCACCGATAACCCGGAGATGTTCATTCCCGTCGCTTTCCCGCCGCGCGCAAAACCGGCAGGCAAGATCCTGATCGGCTTTCAGATGGGCGCCTCCGAAACGCTGCGCCGCTGGCCGGTCGAACGTTTTGTTCAGCTGGCGCAACGGCTGCTGGCGCACTCCGCCGACTATCAGATCGAGCTGATTGGCAGCGCTGCGGAGCGCCACATCGAGCGGGAATTTATGGCGGGCCTGAGCGAGGAACAGCAACAGCGGGTGGTAAGCCATATCGGCACGACCACGCTGCCGCAACTGCTGGCGGTGATCGCCAATCTGCAGGTGCTGGTGACCGGCGATACCGGCCCGCTGCACCTCGCCGTGGCGTTGAAAACCGCCACCGTCAGCCTGTTCGTCACTGCCAATCCGCAGCATACCGGCCCCTATCAGGACCCTGAGCGGCACCAGGTGATGTATGTGCCGGTTGACAGCGCCGCGCTGGATGCCGCCCAGCGCCGCCAACCACTCAGTATCATCGAGGCGGAACGGGTGCTGGAGAAGACGCTGGCGGCGCTGCCGCCCGCACCCGTCTGATCGGCGACCGCTTTGGCTGCGACAACAGCATCGCCAACGGCAGCCAGAACAGGTACCAAAACTCCGCCGGATTGGCGATCACAAACATCCCCTGCGAACTGTAGAATACCAGCATAAACAGAAACATGGCCACCTCCCAACGCCGTCCTGCGCGCCAGTGCGCAAAGGCAAGCCGCGCACCGTATGCCAGCAACGCAAACAGCAGTAGAAAACCCACGCCGCCGCCCTTCAGCAAGGCGCCGAGGTACAGGCTGTGCGTGGTATGGTTCAGCTCGCCGGTATAATTGAGAAAGTTAAGCTGCTTATCAAAGCCGTAGCCGAAGAACGGCGCCTGTTCGATCAGCCTCAGGCTATGGCGCCAAATGCTGATGCGCACGAAGCTCTGTTGGTACAGCTCGCCAAAGCGGGTGAGCAGCATCTCGCCGATCGCGCTGTAAACGACGGCGAAAACCACCGCCAGCACGCCGGGCAGCAGGATCCACAGCCACTTTCCCGGCCGCTGTCGATAAGGCATCGTCGCCACCAGCGCAAACACCAGCGCCATCAACGGACCGCGGCTTTGCGTCAGCACCATGAACGCCAGCAGCGGCGGGATAAAGCACAGCGCCGCCTTCTGCCCGGTGTCGCGGAAAATCATCAGGCTCAGCAAAATGGCTATGGCGGCGTAACCGGCCAGATCGATCACGTTGCTCGGCCCCGGATTGCGGGGGGTGGTTTCTCGCAGATGATAAATCGACGGGGCGTCGACCAGCGTCAAATACAGGCACAGCGCCGCAATGCCGGCCAACATCACCCACTGCAACTGATGGCGTCGCTCACCGTCAAGCAGTGTCACCAGCCAGGCGAGATACAGCAGGATATAGGCGCTGTGGGTCAGGGCCGACGGTAAGTCGCCCGGCGTCTCGCTCCACAGGGCGCTGAGGGAATAATAAAGCAGAAACATCAGCGCCAATCCGCCGCCCCACAGTGCCCTGCGGTTGCTCAGCAACTGCCGCCGCAGCGGCGGCCAGGTAAACACCGCGGCCAGCCACAGCAGCGCCGCCAGGTGAAACAGATTGTTGACGCGGGTTTGGCCGCAAAATATCGCGCTGAAAAACGCAAAGGCTAAAAACAACGCGCTGCCGAGGCGATAAAATTGCTCAGGCTTGCTGAAAGTAAACATTGCCGTCCACCTTCTCGAAGATATCGCTGTCGATAGCGCTGTGCAGGGAAAGATTTTTTATCGCGATCTGCTGCTTTTTCATGATCGCGCCGGCGTGCCGGAAAGCGGGGATCACCAGCGACTCTACCTTGTCTGCCAGGAATGTCGGCAACCGATCTTGCTCGGTCTCGTAAAAACGCGGCTGGTGGAAGTTGTTCATGTCCAGCCCGGCGATAAACAGCTGCTTGAAACCGAGATAGGCGATGATTTGCAGCGCCCAGTAGGCCACGGTGCCGGCATCGAAAACGCCGCAGCGAATATCCTGACTGAAGCCGAGCGTGCGGCACGCGGCGGCAAAAACCACGCCGCTTTCCCGGCAGTAGTGATCCCACAGCGCACCGCTGTCGATCCGGGGATGGTAAATCTTGCAGGACGCATCTTCGACAATCGCCAAACGGCAACCGATCGCCGCCTGGCCAAATCGATCGAGAATGCGGGCTACGCCGTGCACGGTGGTGAATAACGTCAGCTCCCGCCGTTGAATGACGTCGCGCACGATCTCCGGGCGGCTATCGATAAAGCCCATGTCCACAATGACGTAGAAGCGAAAATCCACCTGCCGCTGCAGAAAATAGGCGCCGTTGACCCCGATGGCGGGCATGGCGGGAATATTTTCGAAGCGCAGCTGCTTCACCGACGGGCCGGTGGCCGTCAACAACGCCTCTCCCCGGCAGCTGTTGCGCAGTTCGCTCAACGGGACGATCGGCACCGACCGGTGCTTATACCACAAGGCGGTGATTTCCCCTCCTTCGCCGCGCGCGATCTTCACATAGGGCCAAAGATTTTCGTTATGCCGATAAGGGCGCGCGTGGGAATAGCGATAGACCTGCTTAAAAAAAGAGCCCATGGTGGCGATGTCCTATCCAGAGTGCGTGACGATACCTACAGGGGCATCTTTCTGTATGCTCAGAATTTAATAACGTGTCAGCGCTGGCCAAGCCGTACAGCGAGTATCTAAATATTCGTTTAATGAGGCAATTTTTGTAATTTGAATTATTCGTCAACGCATCGCCAAGAGATATGTCCAGATGTTAACTGGATGAATAAATGTTTCAGTGCGTAAATATAAAATAAAATCAAAACTCACCGTTATCCTGTCGCTTAGGCGGCAGTTTACGCCATTATCCTGCGGCTGTTTCGGCAGATTCACAGAGGACGGATAGCATATCGATTAATAACTTATCTGAACAAGAGCGCCAGACCAGGAGGCGCGATAAACACATTTTTAGGTAAAATAGGCAGCCACCGACAGTGCTAGGATTAACTCGCTATCATTTTATGTGCACTTTCAACCAACGTTACCCTGTTATTTCGCATTCGCCGATCGTAAAGATCGGCTTTTTTATTTCTTCCGCCTTGATCGTCACCATAAATACCGTTTTTTGGTAAGAAAATGCCGAAGCGATAAGGTTAGATACGCAGTGCATGCCCTTATTTTCCGTGTGTAGGTCATGCATCCCAGAGAGATTATCGATGTTTCATTCGCCGGCGTTATCGCCGGCTTTTTTTATTTCATCACCACCTTGCCAGACCTCAGCACTATCTCCAGCGGAGCCGAATTAGCACGTTTTACCTATTTATTGATAACAGAGAACACTTTTCGGTAAAGAGAAAATGGCAACGCGCGCTACTATTTCACCCGTAGTTTGTCATACCTATTGAATACCCCATGCTTACCGACCCTCGCGGTCGGTTTTTTTTCGCTCTCCCCACCGCAGCCTGAGCACCAGGCTACGCGCATGCCATCCCAATAGGGCATTGGGAGGCCTGAAAAAAATTGTCAATGATATCAAGGCAAAAATCAGACAGCGCGCTTCGGCCCGAGCAACAAGCCCGGATCATTTAATCGGTATGAAATACCACATGCTGATGTCATCCTTTTCACCCGGGCAATGATCGTGGATTTTAAACATGACGCTCTCGGTAATGGAGATATCCAATGAAGCCAGAACACCTTCATAGGCCGACAGGATGAACTCGCTTTCACTCATCTTGTGCTCATTACGCCGGATTGCAAGGTACCTTGCCGATGAGTTGTACAGACCACAGGTTATTGGGTCTTTGTAGCTTATCTTCATCTGTCCCCGGATCATGACCGGAGACAGCAGTTGCACTTGCCTTTTTTTCTCGTAATACTCATGCAAATTCAAGTGCACGATACTGCTGGGAAAGGGCTCTTTGTCGAAAGCAATAATCGGTTGATAATTGACAAAAGGCCAGTGGCTCATGGTTCTAAATGTTCGCGGCGGACAACCGAATTGATTTGAAAAGGCGCGGCTAAATGATTGTTGAGAACTAAATCCAGACAGTAAGGCAATTTCATAGATCTTCATATCCGTACGTTTCAACAGCAACGTCGAGCGGCTCAGCCTGCGTTTTCTGATGTAAGTCCCTATCTTCATCCCTTGATACAAATAGAACATCCGCTGCAAATGGCCAATGGAATATCCTGACTTGATGGATAATGCTCTAATTGAAACATGGCTCTGAGTATCTATCGCCTTTTCAATGATGCAGATTATTTCGTCTAAAATATTGCGTCTGAACTCGTTAGAACAATCCATAGTAAAGCCTGTCATCTTGCTATATTTATTATTGAATGCATTTCTCTTTTTTAGCATCAGAAAACCGTTAAGTTTGCTTCCTATTGAAAAATGGCATCCCCATACTTGTTCAAATATATCCATGCGTCAGACGGCGCGAACAACCTGTCCATGACCATAGGATGGCCATTCACCTTTCGCGCAAGTTGAAATTCTCAGGCAAGTCGCATCTAATAACGCCAATAATGGCATCAAGACAAAAACACGTTATGGAATTACCCCCGTGATACCCAATTTGGATTAGACATTATTCTGCAGCGCAGCCTTAGTCCTATTTATCACTTAACCACTCACCCTTAAACATAGCATAGTTAATTATTTCGATTCTAAAAGATGTTACTGTCAATAAATTGGCAGACATATAGAGTTTTTATCTATCAATGAATAAAAAGTGCGCTTCCGCTCCCCGTTCCCTATCCTGCCAGGATCGGATTGAACGAAAAAAAACAAATAAAAATCAATGAATTGAAAAACCACACTGTCTGAGTCACGCCATCTTGCCGTCTCTCGTCCTACCCAGTTAGTTGCCAAATGACACTTTTGAGTACATTTTTCTCAATTTGCCGCGTTAATATTGCGTGCGCTCTATACTCAGGATATTGCCTAAAAAAGAGAATGAATCAGGCCGCTGTCGCTGATTACCGATAAAGCGTTATTTTACCTGACGCAACCATTAGGCAGATAACTAAAAGGAAGCTCCCGCATGTTTATAACCAAAGTCATTGAGGAGCTGCTCGCCTGGGTCGAGGAAAGTGGGTTCAATGAGAAGCTCACTATTGAGATGCTTTCAGAAAAAAGCGGATATTCACGCGGGCATATCCAGAAAGCCTTTAAAGATGAAACGGGAATGACTTTCGGCAACTATGTGAGGGGCAGAAAACTCATTCGCGCCGCATTTATGCTGAAAGCGACGAACCTCTCCATTTCCCATATCGTTAATGAGTTAAAATTTCAGTCATATCAATCATTTGGCCGAGCGTTTCGCAAGCAGTTCAGAACGTCGCCGATGCAGTACCGCAAGAGTAAATCCTGGGACGTCTCCTCCGCCATCCCCTTGCTGTTTCTCGATGGCATACCCGAACATCGCTATGTCCACCTGCCAAAATTTTTCGATGAATCAGGGGATTGTATCGATGCTGAGATCTATCACTTCCACCCCGCGGTTTCGGCGCTGCGATTGGCGGCAATTGATAAAATGCAAGCAACAGACGGCGGCATGATTAATTTTTTTAACTTCGGCGCAAGCACCAACAAAGAGAACCACGTTAGCATCTATTTGAAGACGACCTATGTTCCTGAAGGCGCTGATATCAGCAGCGTTCTTGCCTCGCTGGCCGAGGTTCAGGGAAAAAAGGATATGCAACTGTTTGCCGAATTCGCTTTTAAAGGCGCGAGCGATGAAGCGCAACAATTCACGCAAAGTATTTACACTAAATCATTCCCGATAAATAAAGTGGGCATGGTCGATCGTTTCCTCATCGAAATCCTTAGCCCAATAGGCAATGGCGAAATAGCGATGAAGACCTATATCCCTATTTTATTCCCTGCCAGGAAAAGAGAAATAAATGGAACGAAAATGCCAGAATAGCCGGCACGTCAACGTCGACCTCAGGCTTTACTAATGCAATCTATATCAATCAGTAAAAATCATATTGAGCTTGCGAGCGGCATCACGCGCGCACGTTAAAATAGAGCAAATTTTAAGACTTATCCAATTGGAAAGTCCATCAACATCATTTCGCAAAGCGAGTCCGGTCTCTATCTTGTGGCCATGGTAATGGTTGAACGTTTATCTGCGGATAAATCACTGCAATGTGACTAACATACCAATACCTTATATATCAATGAGTTATGTTAATTTACCTTTCGTGCGGGCTGAGTTATAACTTATTGTTTTAATTGGATTTATTGAAAAACCCCGATCGCGTCATACCGCCTGACGTTCGCTTTACCCCACTCCCCCCTCTTGTAGACATCCCTAAACAGGGAAGATATTTTATTTCCACGATGCCTGTATTCACCGGTGCTATTAACATGCCTTAAACAAGAGTAAACCCCGTCAGGAAAATAGAATTATGAGCACTCACGCATGGTCCAAAAATTTAAAAAAACACTACCCCGATGTTAATGTGGAAAAAGTGACTATCGGCGACCGCGGGAAAGGTTATATTGTCTATGTCGATGGCGAGAGAATGGCGTTGAATCATTTTTTTCGCCGTTTTTATCGACACCGGCTTGATAAAGAATGAAGCTTTACACTGAATTTAACGGGTTGTGAAAATCGGTAAAAGCCTGTTATTTAAAATAGCACTGTATTACGCATCACTCTAAATAATTAGCCCAAAGAGGCCCTTTCATCAGGCGCACATATCGTCTAACAGAGTATTAAATTCGCCGTAATACTGAAAGCCGCGCCGTTCAGCAACGGTTTTCAACCCGGTATTAAATGATGCGATAAGCCATACGTTAATCACGTACGCGCCCTCATTGCTCAATAAAACCTTTATCTCGCTCGGGCGGCGGTTCCAGGCCGCCATTCTGCGCCATGAAATGGAAAGCGAAACAAGACCTTAGCAGCCATAAAGCGTTAGTGAACCGTCTCAAGGCGATGAAAGTGCCTTTCATGCCGGCGTTTTCGCGTATTGAGAGCGATGGAATGATGATCCCAATGGGATTGACAGGTCAAAGGAAAACATATGATTAGAACATCGGTTGTAAAGAGAGCTTTAATAATCACGTTCTTTTGCTTGCTGGTTTTTTCGGGCGTTGCGTTAACCGTGGGCGGCGTTTGGCTCATTGCCCTCGGCGGCTCGTTTTACTATGCCATCGCAGGGATAGGTTATGCCGCAGCCGCGATACTGGTGTTTAAACGCAACAAACAGGGTTATCACTTAACCATTGCGCTGTTCTTCATCACGACGCTGTGGGCGCTTTGGGAATCCGGGCTCAACTACTGGGCACTGTTCCCTCGTCTGCTGGTTCCCGCGGGCCTTTCTATCATCGCCGCGTTTTTACTTCCCTCGCATCTGTACAGCGCTAAGGGGAAAAAACAGGCTTACATTGCCGGTACGGTTTTGTCCGTTGCATTCGTTGCTTTCTTTAGCGGCGCCTTTTTTCCCCATGGAGCGATAACGCCTGCTGATAACGCAACCTTTATCGAGAGCAAAAGCGATAATGCCCCTGCGGATTGGAGCGCCTATGGCCGCACGACGGAAGGAACGCGCTATGCGCCGTTTAATCAAGTTAACCGTTCCACAGTCAAAGATCTCAAGCTCGCCTGGGTTTACCGGACCGGCGATTTCAGGCCGGGCGTCGATCAGAACACCCCGCTGGCCATTGATGATTTGGTCTATAACTGCACGCCCAACGGGCTGATTACCGCCATAGATGCCGATACGGGCAAAGCGCGTTGGAAGTTTGACTCGCATTCAACATCCCCGGTCTGGCAGCGCTGTCGCGGGCTGGGTTACTACCAGAATGAGGATGCGGCGCCAGGCTCTGTGTGCGAAAAAACGATCATTCATACCACAATCGACGCCCGCATCATTGCGCTGGATGCCAAAACGGGCCAGAAATGCCCCTCATTCGGTCAAAACGGCGAGGTTAACCTCGGCCAGCATATGGGGAAAATCGAACCTGGATTTTACTTCCAGACGTCAGCGCCAACTATCGCCCGGGGGAAAATTATCGTCGGCGGTTGGGTCATCGATAATGTGATGAAAGGGGAGCCTTCCGGCGTCATCAGAGCGTTTGACGCCAAAACCGGCGAGTTGGACTGGGCGTGGGACTTAGGCAATCCGGCGATCGCCAAAACGCCGCCGCCCGGAAGCACCTATACCCGCGGCACCCCGAATATGTGGACCACCGCCGCCTATGATGACAAATTGGGTTTGTTGTACGCACCGCTCGGCAACGCGACACCCGACTATTACGGCATGAACCGCCCTAAAAACTCGGACGACTACAACTCATCCATTGTCGCCATCGATATTGAAACGGGCCGCGAGCGCTGGAAATTCCAAACGACCCACCACGATATCTGGGATTACGATCTCGCCTCCCAGCCCGCCCTGGTGGACGGCTTCGACGATCGGCATAATCCGGTGCCCGCCCTCCTGTTGGGCACTAAACGCGGGCAGATTTTCTACCTGAACCGTGAGACAGGCCAGCCGCTGGCACGGGTTGAAGAGCAAGCCGTACCGACCCGGGGCGCCGCTCCGGAAGAAAAACTCTCACCAACCCAGCCGTTTTCTGTCGGCATGCCGACCATCGGCGCGGAACACCTTACCGAAGAGAAAATGTGGGGCACCACCCTGTTTGATCAAATGGCATGCCGCATCTTGTTCAAACGGATGAATTATCAGGGGGCCATGACCCCAATCAGCACGCGGCCCACGCTCGAGCAGCCCGGCAATATAGGCGGTCTCAACTGGGGCAGCATGTCGATTGATCCGGTGAACCACATGGCTTACATGAACGATGTGCGGATCCCGAATGTGTTCTGGTTAGTGGCGCGCGATAACTATGAGCGCGTCGCGAAACAGTATCCGCAAAAAGTGATCGACGGCCATGGGCCATCGCCCATGATCGGCACGCCATACGGCATGATCACGCTGATGTGGATGTCGCCGCTCGAGGTGCCTTGTAACCAGCCCCCTTACGGCACCATCACCGCCGTCGATTACAAAAACAAGAAGATTGCCTGGCAGATCCCTGCCGGCACCGCCGAAAAAATGGGGCCGTTGGGCATCAGGTCACACCTGCCAATGCCCGTCGGCATGCCCACCTATGCGGGCACCATGACGACAGCCGGCGGCCTGGTCTTCTTCGCCGGCTTCCAGGACTACTATCTGCGGGCCTACAACAGCAGCACCGGTAAGGAGGTCTGGAAGTACGCGCTGCCGGTCGGCGCGAGCGCCACGCCGATGAGCTATGTTTCGCCGAAAACCGGCCGGCAATACATCGTGATTGTGGTCGGCGGCGCGGCGCACTCGCAAGAAACCGGCGATTACGTCATGGCGTTTGCGCTTCCTGAATCCTGACCCCGTTCCCCCGGCCGATCGAATCTGCCGGGGGACACTACACGATACTCTGGCAGCCGCTACCGGTCGCCGCCCTAGAGCCATACATAGCTTATCCGCCTGCAGAAGGACGAGCCTGCCGGGGCGGCAGACATCAAGCAGGCAGCGCCTGAAAACGGCGAGAAAAATTAACCAACCAAAGGTTCCCGATGGAAACATTCTTCACCATATTAATCTTATTACTCACCGTCTCGTTGTCCGGCGTCGTGACGAGAATATTTCCATTCCAAATCCCCTTGCCGCTGGTGCAAATCATCGTCGGCGCCGTTTTGGCCTGGCCGCAATTTGGCCTGCACATCGACTTCAACCCCGAACTTTTCTTGATGCTGTTTATCCCTCCTCTGCTGTTTGCCGACGGATGGAAAACGCCAGCGCAAGAGTTTATTCATTACGGCAGAGAAATACTGAGCCTGGCTTTGGTGCTGGTGATCATCACGGTGGTGGGGGTGGGCTATCTGATTCACTTGCTGCTTCCGTCTATCCCTCTCGCGGCCGCGTTTGCCCTGGCCGCCGTCCTGTCGCCTACCGATGCCGTCGCGCTTTCCGGCATCGTCGGCAAAGGGCGCATGCCCAAGCCGGTCATGCGCGTGATCGAAGGCGAGGCGCTCATGAACGACGCTTCCGGTTTGGTTTCCCTTAACTTTTCCATCGCCGTTGCGCTCGGCGCATTGGCCTTCACCTGGGAAAGCGCCTTTCTGACCTTTCTGCAGGTCTCTATTGGCGGGGTGCTCTGCGGCATTATTATCGTCGTTTTATATAATCAAATGGTTAAATTCATCCACAGATGGATGTACAACGACTCGGCCACGCAGATTGTCTTCTCTTTGCTGCTCCCCTTTTCTTGTTACCTGATAGCGGAAAAGATCGGCGTCTCCGGCATTCTGGCTGCCGTCAGCGCCGGCATGATGATTGGCCAATCCAAAGTGAATCACAATATGCCGCTGGTGCGTTTGCGCACCAATAACATATGGGAAATGCTCGAGTTTATCTTTAACGGCATGGTGTTCATTTTGCTCGGGCTGCAGCTGCCGGGCATCCTGAACTTCACCCTGGCGCAAACCGATATGGATCATTCCGTCAGTCTGGAGAAACTGCTGGGTTACGTGGCCATCATCTATTTCAGTTTGATCGCGGTACGTTTTATCTGGCTGTGGTTGATGAAATTCGGCAGCGCGAAGCTGATGCGCAAAGATCCGCTGTTATTTTCGAAATTCAGCACGCGCGATCTGTTCGTGGCGTCCTTCGCCGGGGTTCGTGGCGCCGTCACGTTGGCGGGCGTGTTGTCGATCCCGTTGTTCTTGCTCGACGGTTCGCCATTCCCGGGGCGCTATCAGCTGGTATTTATCGCTTCTGGCGTCATCTTGCTGTCGATCGTCGTCGGCATACTCACCTTGCCTTTGCTATTGCGCGGCAACCCGCCGCCTGAAGAGGATCAGGAAGAAGCGTTTTCAGTCTCAGAGGCGCTGGCGAGTGCCGCCATCAAAGCGGTTAATGAAACGAAGGAAAAGCTGATCGATACTCCACCGGACGACGCAACGCCAGAGTTGATTGAAGAAACGACGCGCCGGATGTTGGACGTGCTGCAGCGAAAAATCCTGACCAAGGACGATATTAAAAACATCGTGGCGCTGAAACGGCTCGAAAGGCAGCTGTACCTGGCTTCTTTGCACGCAGAAAGGGAAGAACTGTATCGATTGCGCCGCATGAAAAAAATCAGCCATGAAAAGCTGAGAAAGCTGCTGCATCGAATTGATATTACCGAAGTGCTGATCTCTGAAGACAGTGTCTGAACCGATGCGCAAAAGACGCATTCTCTCAAACCGATGAGCCTCGGTCTGGCGGCAATCACGGCCCTGCGGGGTACGATTGCCGCCGAAAAACCGCCGTCGTGCAACAAAAAAGCCGGCGATATGACGCCGTTCTCCTCTCCCGGCGCAGGCGACGGCGCCCTGTCCTCTCTTCGTTACCTTGTTTCCGGGTGCCGCTTGGCAGGGCATTTATTCTGTTATAATGTATCAGAAATTAACGAAGGGAAGACGACGATGAAAATCCAGCTGTCGCTACTGTTTCTCAGCCTGTTGGCCGGCAAGGCCGCGGCGTTTCAGTCGAAGGTGCCCGAGCCGCGTCCCGAGCAGGTGCGCGCGGCGGAGCAAAACATCGAAAATCTGTTTTACGGCTTTCACGCCATGGACGCCCAGGCGGTGAACATCGGCAGCTGCGCGGCAGTGCCGGTGGCGGGATGCCAATGCGCGTTCTGCACCCAGCTACGGCAGGCCGGGCGCTGAACATGATTTAAATCACCAGCAATTCATCAAGCAAAGCAGGGTTCCGCTCAATCAACAGCAGAAGCTTCAAGGCCGAGCCCGAGGGAATACGGCGTTCCTGCTCCCAGCTTTGCACCAATCCCACGCTGGCCCCCACCGCTTTGGCAAACTCGGCCTGTTTCATTCCACTGGATTTACGCAGCAACTTAACGTCCGGAATGGCATGACGATGGACATGCTCGGACTTTGGCGTCATCTTCCCCTTTTCGATCGCCACCATTTCGCTCATGCTGCTGACCAAATCGTCGAAAAGTTCTTTTTTCATAATGCCCTGATTCCTTCATCACGCAGTTTCGCCATCGCTAATCAAGTTGTTGAACGATGGATCTCAATATCGCCTTTTCCTGTTCGGATAAATCGTCCTTTTCATTTTTACGATATATCAATAACAAGTACACTCGGCCGCTGGCGGCCGTCAGATAATAAATCACTCTAACGCCACCGCGTTTTCCCTTTCCTTCCAACCCCCAACGTATCTTTTTGCATCCGCCCGTGTGGCTGATCGTATCCCCGTCATGGTGATTCAATAACAAATAGCTTTGGAAAGCCTGAAAGTCATCATCCTTCATCAATTCGGCCCGCTTTCTGCTGAAAACGGTCGTTTCGATAAACTCCAGATAGTCCATTATCGTCGCCTCCTGCGATCTTTCCCTCCAGAATACTCGTACAGGGTACGACAATCAAGTTTATTCAACCCAGCTCATACTGCACGATCAGCTGCCCTTTCTTCATTTTGACGCCGGTGACGATCACCGCCCCTATCTCGGCCAGCGTGGCGACATGGGTGCCACCGCAGCCGTAAGCGGGCAGCTCGCCGAAACCCACCTGGCGCATGCCGTCCACCGCCTGTTGGCGACGCGGCAGATCGGCGGCGATCAGATGCGCCAGCTCCGCTTGTAAAACATCCGCCTCGATCGTCTGCGCGTCTGCCCCCGGAGTAAACGTGATGCGGCCTTCCCCCGGCCAATGATGCGCCTTGACTGGCCGCCACCCCCGGCCTTCGCCCAGCCAGCCGATCAGATGTCCGCCGGAGTGCCAGCGGGCATGCAGCCGGCGTTGCGCTTCATCGATGCGCATCGTAACCGGCCCGATCGGCAGCGGCGCGGCGGTAAAGTGCACCACCTTATCCCCCTGCTGCTGCACCCGCACGACGGCGACGTTGTCCAACGTTCCCACGTCGGAGGGCTGGCCGCCGCCCTGCGGGTGAAATAGCGTGGCGTCGAGCTCTACGGCGTAAGCGCCCGCCTCGGCCGGCGCGCAGCTCAACACCTGTGCCTGGCCCTGTAACTCGTCGCTGTAGTAATAACGTCGTTCGGTCATCATTTTTCTCCTCGATTCAGGGAGCCATTATATTCATGTCATAATCAGAGGATAATCCGTCGTCATCACAATGGACCTTTGCGTCATGAGCACAAATCTTTCTTACGCCCTGTTGGCCGAAATGGCCGTTTTCGTCCAGGTGGTGGAGAGCGGCAGCTTTTCCGCCGCCGCCCGTAAGCTGGGTGCTTCGCCTTCCGCCGTCAGCCGCAGCGTGGCGAAACTCGAGCAGGCGCTGGCGCTGCAGCTGTTGCACCGCACCACCCGCAAGCTGCGGCTTAGCGAAAGCGGCGAAGAGGTGTTTCAACACTGCCGCGCCATGCTGGCGGCGGCCGAGGCGGCGATGGCGATCGGCGGGCGCGGCGCCGCGGAGCCCGAAGGGTTAGTCAGCATCAGCGTCCCCAAGGCGGTGGGCCGTTTCGTGCTACATCCGCACATGCCGGCGTTTCTGCGGCGCTACCCGAAGGTAGACGTCAGGCTGCGGCTGGAAGATCGCTATATGGATCTGATCGACGATCGGGTCGATCTGGCGCTGCGCATTACCGATCGCCCGTCGCCCGGTTTGATCGGCCGCCAGTTGATGAGAATAGACCATCTGATATGCGCCACGCCGGATTATCTGGCGCAGCACGGCACGCCGCAGCACCCGCACGATCTGACGGCGCACAGCTGCATCTATCTGGGAGAGACGCCGAGCGATGCGCAATGGAAATTCCGCCGCAGCGGCAAAACGGTGACGGTCAACGTGCGCGGCCGCTACGCCGCCAACCACACCGGCGTGCGGCTGGACGCGGTGAAACAGCATATCGGCATCGGCAGCCTGCCGTACTTTACCGCCCGCCAGGCGCTCGAAGACGGCGAGATCGTGCAGGTGTTGCCGGAATGGGATTTTCTCAGCAGCTATCACGGCGGCCTGTGGTTACTTTACGCGCCTAACCAGTATCTGCCGCCCAAACTGCGGGTGTTTATCGACTATCTCGTCGCCTGCCTGGCGCAGGAGCCGCAGCTAAAGCGCCTTGCGTAGCGTGATGTTGATGCGGTGCGGCCCCACCAGCGAGTGATAGCCTTCCTTGACCGGCAGGATGCCGTGAAAACAGAGCCGCGCCGGGCCGCCCCATACCACCACGTCGCCGTGCGCCAGCGGGATGCGCCGCGCCCGGTCGCTGCGTTGCAGCCCGCCGAACTGAAACACCGCCGGCAGCCCGAGCGAAACCGAGACGATCGGCGCACCGAAGTCGTGTTCGTCCTTATCCTGATGCAGCGACAGCTTGCTGCCCGGATCGTAACGGTTCATCAGGCAAGAGTCCGGCACGAAGGGGCCAAAGCCCGCCTGCTGTGCGGCCTCATCCGCCAACGCCATCAATATTGGGGGAATGGCCGGCCAGCGTTTGCCGCTGCGTGCGTCGCGTTCCGAATAGCGATAGCCGCGGCTGTCGCTGGTCCAGCCGTTGCCGCACCAGCTCATCGCCACCGACATCACATGCCCGCCGGGGGTGGTCAAATGCCGCCATGGCACCTGAGCCACCACGCCCTGCACCGCCGCCAGCAGTTCCGGCCCGTGATCGCGCACGAAGCCGTGCATCACCACCGCGCCGGGAGCGATCTCTTCCCGCCACGGCGGCGGCAGTGCGTCTTCAAAAAGATCGATTGTCATCGTCAAATCCTGTATGAATACACAGTATTAATTGTAACCCGCTGCTGTCGATTGTCCAGCGCCCGGCAACGCCATTGTCGTTGGCGGCAAATTTCTCTACAGTAGCCGCCATAAAATCAATCACTCACCAGGAATGCGTGTGATTAAGGGCATCACTCTTTCGGTCGTCGCCTCCATCTTGTTCGGCGCGATGTATTACTTCACCTCTACCCTCACCCCGCTGAACGGCGAACAGGTTTACGGCTGGCGCACGCTGCTGACGCTGCCGTTCCTGACGCTGTTCATGGCGTTGTCCGGCGATTGGCGCAAGGTGGCCGACACGCTGGGCTGGATCGGCCAACGGCCGCTGCGGCTGCTGGGCCTGCTGCTCACCTCGGCGCTGCTGGGGGTGCAGCTGTGGCTGTTCCTGTGGGCGCCGCTGCACGGCAAGGCGCTAGACGTGTCGCTCGGCTATTTTCTGCTGCCGCTGACCATGGTGCTGGCGGGGCGCCTGATCTATCGCGACCGGCTGTCGCTGCTGCAAAAACTGGCGGTGGCGTGCGCTATGGTGGGGGTAGGCAATGAGCTGTATCAGGCGGGCGGCGTCTCATGGCCGACGCTGGTGGTGGCGCTGGGCTATCCGCTCTACTTTATTTTGCGGCGCCGCTTCGCCACCGACAACCTCGGCGGACTGTGGTGCGAGCTGGCGCTGATGCTGCCGGCGGCGGCCTGGTTCGCTTTCGGCGACCACGGCGCGGCGGCACTGCAGGTCAATGCCGAGCTGTATTGGCGCATTCCGTTGCTCGGCGTCATCAGCGCCGTGGCGCTGGTGTGTTACATCCTCGCCAGCCGCCTGCTGCCGTTCAGTCTGTTCGGCCTGCTGAGCTATGTGGAACCGGTGCTGCTGGTGATCGTCGCGCTGCTGCTCGGCGAGAGCATCAGCCAAAGCGAATGGCCGACCTATCTGGCGATCTGGCTGGCGGTGCTGCTGCTGGCGGCGGAAGGCGCGCAGCACCTGCTGCGCCGCCAGCGGGTCTGACTCAGGCGGCCAGCGTGGCGCCGCCGTCGATCACGATATCCTGCATGGTGATGTGGCTGGCCAAGTCGGAGGCCAGGAACAACACCGCGTTGGCGATCTCGTCCGGGCGGGCGATTTTACCCAGCGGGATCCCCAGTTTGAACATCTCGGGGAAGCCGGCAATGGTGCGCTGCTGCGCATCGTCGGTCTGCCACATGCCGCGCTGCATCGGCGTGTCGGTCGAGCCCGGCGACACCAGATTGCAGCGCACGCCGAACGGCGCCATCTCCAGCCCCACGCAGTGGTTCAGGCTGGTCAGCGCCGCCTTGGAGGCGCAGTAGGCCGCCATCTGCGCGCGCGGCACGTGCGCGGCGTTGGAGCCGACGCTGACGATCGCCCCGCTGCGCTGCACCTTGAAGTGCGGCAGCAGCGCGCGGAACAGGTAAAACGCCCCCGAGGCGTTGACGTTGATGCACTGATGCCAGTCATCCACGCTCAGATCTTCGGTATTGCCCATGCGCAAAATGCCGGCGGCGTTGACCAACACGTCCAGTCGCGGGTTCTCCCCCAGCTGTTGGCGGCACACCGCCTCCACCTGTTCCGGCCGGCTGATGTCCAGCGTCACGCAAGGGTAAGGCAGATCCGGGTTGGCGAATTCGCGATCAAATCCCACCACCTCAGCACCCTGAGCCAAAAAGTGCCGGGCGATCTGCTCACCGATGCCGCGCGCCGCGCCGGTCACCCACACCCGTTTGCCGGTGAAATCCATCTGAATGCTCATGCGCACACCGCCATCCGGGCGCACAGCCGGGTCATGTTGTTGTTCATCGTTGTCTCCTGCGAAAGCGTATGGCGCGGCGCACACTGCGCCGCAAAGAGGCCCTACAGCGCGCCGCTGTTCAGGCCGAAAGCGTTGAGCATGGTGCCCAGTTTGGCGGCGGTTTCCATCCACTCGGACTGCGGCGTCGAAGCGGCGACGATGCCCGCGCCGGCGAACAGCCGCACCCGGTTACCGTGCAGCAGACCGCTGCGGATGACGATCGCCCACTCGCCGTCGCCGTTGGCGTCGCACCAGCCGACGATGCCGCTGAACAGGCCACGATCGTGCGGCTCCAAATCGGCGATCAGCTGGCGGGCGCTCTCGGTCGGGAAGCCGCACAGCGCCGGTGTTGGATGCAGCAGGCAAGCCAGCTGCATCACGTTGAGCGTCGGGTTCAGCAACTCCCCGCGAATGCGGGTGGACAGGTGCCACATGGTGCCGGTGCTGAGCAGCGACGGGCCGCTGGGCACGCTCAGGCTGGCGCACAGCGGCGCCAGATGCCGGCGAATATCCTCTATCACCAGCTTGTGTTCGTATTTGTCTTTGGTCGAGCGCATCAGGCGCTCGCTACCGAGGCGATCCTGCTGCGCATCGTCCTGACGGCGCGCCGAGCCCGCCAGCGGATTGGTGTGGATCTCGCCGCCCTGCTTGCGGATCAGCAGTTCCGGGCTGGCGCCGATCAGCACGCCGCCATCGGCCAACGGCAGGGAAAAGTGGTAACCGGTCGGGTTCTGCACCATCAGGTTATTGAAGATCTGGTGGCCCGCCACCGGCTGTTCCAGCTCGATGTCGAGGATGCGCGACAGCACCGCCTTGTCCAGCTTGCCTTGTTTAAAGCGGCTGACCGCTTCCGCCACCGCATGCTTGAAGCGCGGCTCGTCCGGAATGCTGGTGCAGGCGGCAAGACGATGCGGCTGTTGCAGCATCGGGCGCGCGGCGCGGGTAAAGCTGTCGTTGGCGACAAACTGGCAGTTTTCAGGCACGTACAGGCTGGAAGGCCGGCGCGTATCGAACGGAATGGCGCCCACCACCACCGGCGCCGCCTGGCCGGCGGCTTTGGCGCGCGCCAGCGCCTGGCGGATGTGCTGAGTCAGCGCGCCGCCTTCCTGTTCGCCGCCGAACGCCGGCGCCTCAATGCGCTCGAACACGCCGTCGGCGGAAAGTGAACGGAATTCGGACCGGTACAAAAAGGTCGATTGCTCGGCGTACACAAACCCGGGGAAGGTTTGGTTATCTGTCGTCAGTGTCGCCACAAGACCACTCCTTTGTTGCGCCTCACCAATGATAATGTTTATGCGAATAATTATCATTAGCCATAAAAAGGATGGTAAATTACACCGGATCCCCACCGTGGGTCAATCACCGGTGAATGAATCTTTCGGCGC
Source organism: Serratia sp. YC16 (assembly GCF_009707615.1). NCBI lineage: Bacteria > Pseudomonadati > Pseudomonadota > Gammaproteobacteria > Enterobacterales > Yersiniaceae > Serratia > Serratia sp. YC16. The sequence goes on from NZ_WLYN01000001.1 coordinate 1,154,994, forward strand.
GCCGCGGCAAATCCGCGTTACGGCACAGAAATAAATAACACACTGTTATTATTGTGTTTTAGCAAAAAATAAAGGTCGTGACATCGTCACCTTCACGCCAAAAACGCCCGCTGAACCGGCGCCCGGCGGGGCAATGCGGCGTCAATGTCTTAAGCAGCTCTAATACGAACGTCTGCCGCTGCACGTCCACGGCCGTCATGCGCGCATCAAGAAAGTCAAAGTAACAGCGCACCTGCGGATAAAGCGTCTTGAACAGGCTCTCTTTGGCGGAAAACGTCAGCGTCAGCAGCGCGTTGAACGGCAGCGCCTCGCGCAGCAACGCCTCGCGCTCCGTCGGCGAAACGATCGCCCCCCACAGCTCCTCCGCCCGCTCGTCAGACAGCAGCGTCTCCACATCCAGCCCAACGCCGCCCAGCCCGCTCTCGCGGTGCACTGCGCACAGCGCGGTATTCGAATTATGGCTCAGCGCACCGGCGATGCCAGCCGGCCACTGCGGCGCGCGATCTTCGCCGCGCGCCAGAGTGAAATCGACGAAACCGAGCGGCGCCAACAGCTGCCGCGCCAGAACGCGTCCGGCCAGATACTCCGCACGGCGCTTCGGCACCGCGCGCGCCAGATGATCCGGCAGCGTAAAGCCCAATGCAGAAAAACTGTCGTCGTGATACTCCGCCAACGCAAACTGGCAGCGCGCCACCTGGCCCGGATAACCGTCCGGCGTGAAAAAGTCGATATTGCGGATAAAAGTGGGCAACGGCAGTATCCATGATAAGCAGGCAGGCTGATGATGTTAGCCCCCGAAACGGCCTGCAACAATGACTCTGGGCAAAATAAATGGCGTTAAGGCCGGCACGGCGGCGCGTTAGCCGGGATGGGAAGAGGCCTCTCCCCCGCGGTCGGGAGAGAGGCTGGGCATTACAGGATACCCTTCATGGTCTTTTCGAAATCGCTCCAGGCGCAGAAACCGTCATTGTCGATCGGGCAACCTTTCAGCGCCAGCGTTACGCGCTGCGGCGGGGTTTGCAGCGTCAGCGGCGTCGCCTTGCGCAGCTGTTCGGTGGACTGATAGACGTACTCGATCTTCAGCAATTCACGGTCGTTCTGCGCGTCGCGCCAGCGTTGGAACACCAGCTTGCCGCCGATCGGCGTTTTCTCATACTGCTGCGGCAGCTGATACGGCTGGAACTGCATGGCCGACAGCAGCGAAGCGATATTGGAGTCGTGGCCGACCAGCACCGTCAGCTTCGGCGCGTCCGGTTTGCGCTCGCCGAGCAGCGCGTTGTTGATATAGGTCAGCAGCGGTTTGGCGACGTTTTGCGCCACCACCGGCGAGGTGAACAGCGAATCCTGATAGCCGTCTTTCAGCTGCGCCAGCTGTTTCCACTGATGCGGGGTGGCGATTTTGCCCCAGGCCACCTCTTTCATCGGGAAACCTTCGTAGTACTGCAGCATAAAGGCGTCTACCAGCGAGTTGCCCACCCGCAGCGGGCCGGAGACGCCCGGCTCTTTGCCCGGCACCGCGCTCATCACGCTGGCTTCTTTGGTCAGATCGCAGTGTTTGTCGGTCTTGCAGGCGGCGGAATCCTTGTAATCGATGATCTTCGCCAGCTGTTGGTAAGAGGCGTCCAGCTTCAGCGATCCCAGCGCGGCGTTCATCGCCGCCAGCGCCTGCTGGTTGAAGGCTTCGCTAGTGTCGGTGATGATCGGGTTGAAGGTCGGATCCATCTCACCCATCTTGTCCTGATGGTGCACGCTGACGTCGCAGCCCGGGAACGCGCCGTTGCTGAAGAACTGCGCGGTGGCCACCGTGCGCTGCAGGCTGTTGGCGTAGACATACACGCTGCCGGCGGTCGGGCAGCCCTCTTGCGGCAACAGGCCGGTCTGCTTCAGCCAGGCATTGAAGTAGTGCCCCATGTACACTTCCAGCACCCCGCCCTTGGTGGTCAGCTGGCCGCCCGGCGTTTCCCAGGCCGGCCAGGCCTTCGGCGTAGACTGCGCCAGCACGCTGCCGTTATTGGCCAGCGGCGCACGCAGGTTATGGCGGCTCATCACCAGCACCTGTTCCAGTTGATAACCGCCGGCTTCCGCCAGCGCGTTCCCGGTGAATAACAAAGGCAGGCACAGCAATAACGTTTTTTTTCTCATCCGCAGAGGCTCCCGGAAAATGATTATTTTTAAGGTGTTAGCGTTTGCCTGAGTATGATGGCGGGGTTAGTGTGACAAGTGTGTGACAGGGTTCACGGGAAAAGATCGTACCAGCGGCCACCGGGCGGCGGCCGCTGTAGTTCAACTCAGTACCACAGGCTCATGATCGGCCAGCCGATCAGCAGCAGCGCGGCGATGTACACCACGCCGAGAATGCCGCCCAGGCGCCAGTAGTCTTTCGATTTCACGTAGCCGCAGCCGTAGATGATGACCCCCGGCCCGGTGGCGTACGGCGTCAGCACGCCCATGATGCCGATCGACAGCACCAGCAGCATCGACAGCTGCTCCATCGGCACGCCCGGCAGCCCTTTCCCGACCGCCAGGATCACCGGCAGCATGGTGGCGGTGTGCGCCGACAGGCTGGCGAACAGATAGTGGGCAAAGTAGAACACCAGCACCAGCGCCACCACCGTCATGTTCGGCGAGAAGCCGTCCAGATGGGTGCTCATGGTCTGGGCGAACCAGTCGATAAAGCCGGAGCGCGTCAGGCCGTTGGCCATCACCACCAGCGTCGCCAGGTTAACCAGCGTGTTCCAGGCGCTGGAATATTTGGTGATCTCTTTCCACGACACCACGTGCAGCGCCAGCATCAGCGACACCGCCAGCAGACACACCGCGGTGGCGTCCAGCATTTTGCCGCCAAACACCCACAGGCACAGGCTGAGCAGCACCAGGCCGATCAGGGTGTATTCCTTGCGCGTCAGCTTGCCCATTTCCCCCAGCGCGGTATCCGCCCAGGCGGCCACTTCGCTGCTGTGGGTCACGCCCGGTTTGTACAGGTAGTAGGAGATCAGCGGCGCGATGATCAGCAACAGCAGACCGACCGGCAGGAACGCCAGGAACCACTGCATCCAGCTGATGTGCACCCCGGCGATCTTGCCGACGAACTCGATGCCCAGCACGTTCGGCGCAGCGCCGGTGACGAACATCGAGGAGCTGATGCTGGTACCGACCACCATCATCCACATCAGGTAACCACCGATGCGGCGCGAGGAGGGATCGTTAGGGAAAGAGTCGAACAGCGGCGGCAGGTTTTTCACCACCGGGAACACGGTGCCGCCGGTGCGCGCAGTGTTGGACGGCGTGAACGGCGCCAGCAGGATATCGATGATCACCACCGCATAGCCCAGCGTCAGCGTGCGCTTGCCCATGAACTTCACCAGGAACAGTGCGATGCGCCGCCCCAGCCCGGTGGCCTCGTAGCCCAGCGCGAAGATAAAGGCGCCGAACACCAGCCAGACGGTGGTGCTGGAGAAACCCGCCAGCCCCCATTTCAGCGCCTCTTTGCCGGCCTTGAAGCCCGGCTCCGCCAGTTCCTGCGCGCCGAACAGCACCCAGTTGGCGCTGAGCACGCTGACAGTCACGGCGATAAAGCTGATGGCGGTGGCCGGGATCGGCTCCAGAATCATGCCGACGATCATCGCCACGAAGATGGCGAAGTAGTGCCACGCCTGCGGCGGCATGCCGTCGGGCACCGGTATCAATAACAGGATCGCGAGCACCGCCAGCGGCGCTATCGCTTTCCAGATCTTTTCCTGGGTTTGGGACATGGGGACTCTCCTGAAGGCTTGGTTATTATTCTTGGGCACCCAGCTGCGCCAGCAGCCAGGTCACTATCAACAAGTCGGCGCTGCCGCCGGGACTGAGGTTGCGGGCAATGCAGTCGGCATCGAAGCGCCGCAGGCGCGCCAGGCCAGCCTCCCCGGCCGAGCCACCCTGCGCCAGCAGCAACGCCGCCCGGCGCCGTAGCCAGCGCAGTCCGAGCATGCCGCCGCGCGAGGCGACGTTGGTGTCACCGTTGTGGGCCATCAGCCACAGCAGACTGTCCAGCAGCGCCCGCTGTTCGTCGCCGTCAGCGGCCAACCGTTGCCGATACAGCGGCAGCGCGCCGTCCAGCACCAGCCGAAAACCGGCTTCCGCCTCGCCGCGCGCGCCGCTGAGGCCGTAGGCAGCGAACAGCCGCTGACCGGCGGTCTGCCCGGCGTTGTTGCGTCGCAGCTCGCGGTCCACCAGCCCCCGACACATCGCCGCCGTTTCGGCGCACAGCGCCGCTGCGCCGATGGCGCGCCCCTGCTGCTGCAGGCGGCCGAAGGCGGCGCACAGCAACCCGAGCGAGAACACGCTGCCTTTGTGGGTGTTAATGCCGCCGGTGGCGCGAAACATCTGGTTTTCGCAGGCCAGGCCCAGCGGCCGCAGCCGCGCCAGCTGCGGCGCTGCCGGCAGAGCCGCGTCTTCGCACCCGCGTTGGATAAAGCGCGGCAGCCACACGCCGATGGCGCGGGCGCTGCGGTAAAAATGCCCGAGATCCATGTCGCGGTGGGCGCCGGTGTTATGGCGATCCACCAGCCCCGGCTTGGGCGTGAGATTGACTTCCACCAGCAGCGCGCGAAAGGCGGCGCGGGCGAAGTCGCAGGCCGGTTCGGCACGGCGGGCGGGCAGATTAATCGGCAGAGATCGCATCGTTGAACATCCTTTCCATTTCATGCAGCAGTTGCTCGCTGCTGTGCCGCCGCTGGCGGGCGCAGATCTTGGCCGGTTGGCCGCACAGCAAACAGCGCCGTTCCGGCAGGCCGATATCGCGGCGCGACAAAATGCGCCCCTGCGTATCCAGCACGTCGATGTCCCACAGCCGGCCGATCGGGCGGCTCACCTCCAGCTGCATGGCGCAGTCCTTCACCCGCTGGGCATCGGCGCGCAGCGCGACAAACCCTTCGCAGCCGGTGGAGAGCGCCAGCGCTTCGGCCTGCGGGCTGGGCCAGCCCTGTTCGGCGCACAGCCGCAGCAGCGCCGCCCACCCCAGGTTGAAGATGCCGCGCGTCAGCGCGCTGTCCTTCACCGGGCCGGGCACCACCAGCGTCAGCACCAGCAGCGTGCACTCGTGCTGCGCCAGCCACGCTTGCTGGCGCGCCTGGCGGCATTCGCGGCTGGTGAGCAGCTCCGGCAGGCTGACCGCGCGTTCGGCGGCCAGTTGGGGATCGACGGCGGCCATCGGTTACTCCGCCACCTGATGCACCACGTCGATCACCGAGCCGTCGCGGTAACGCACCACCGCCACCACCTTGTCGGTAAAGGCGATCGGCTGCGGTTCGCCGGTCAGCTGCAGCGCGCGGGCGCGCAGCCAGTCGATGCTCACCACCTCGAGCCCAGCCTCCCGCAGGCGCTGCGCCAGCTCCGGCCGCGCCGGGTTGACGGCGATGCCGTGGTCGGTCACCAGAATGTCGATGCTGGAGCCCGGCGTGACGCAGGTGGTCACCTGCTCCACCAGCGTCGGAATGCGCCCGCGCACCAGCGGCGCGACGATGATCGCCAGCCGCGCGGCGGCGGCGGTGTCGCAGTGGCCGCCGGACGCGCCGCGCAGCACGCCATCGGAGCCGGTCAGCACGTTAACGTTGAAACCGGTATCGATCTCGAGCGCGCTCAGCACCACCACGTCGAGCCGATCGACCGACGCCCCCTTGGAGCTGAAGTTGGCGTACTGGTTGGCGCTGATTTCGATATGGCGCGGGTTGCGCGCCAGCGAGGTCGCCGCCGCCCGATCGAAGCTCTGCACGTCCAGCAGCTTGCCGATCAGCCCTTTCTCGTGCAGATCCACCATGGTCGAGGTGATGCCGCCGAGGGCGAACGCGGCGCGAATGCCGCGGGCGCGCATCTTGTCCTCCAGGAACCGGGTCACCGCCAGCGAGGCGCCGCCGGTGCCGGTTTGCAGCGAGAAGCCTTCGGTGAAGTAGCCGGAGCCGGCGATCACCTCGGCGGCGCGGCGGGCGATCAATAGCTCACGCGGGTTCGAGGTCATGCGCGTGGCGTCGGCGCCGATCTTGTCGGCGTCCCCCACCCGCTCCAGCTGCACGATCAGGTCCACCCGATCCTGCGCCAGGCTGGCGGGATGATGCGGATACGGCACCAGTTGCTCGGTCAACAGCACCACGGTGCCCGCCGCCTCGGCGTCCACCCGCGCATAGCCGAGCGAGCCGCAGCAGGCTTCACCGCTGTAGCCGTTGGCGTTGCCGAACTCATCGCAGGCCGGCACGCCGAGGAAGGCCACGTCTATCTTCAGCTCGCCGGATTCGATCAGGTTGACCCGGCCGCCGTGCGAATGAATTTGCACCGGCTCCGCCAGCAGCCCGCGTGAAACGGCGTCCGCCAGCGGGCCGCGCAACCCGGAAGTGTAAATGCGGCTCACCACGCCGTGGCGAATGTGTTCAACCAACGGCGCGTGGCAATCGGTCAGCGAACTGGAGGCCAGCGTCAGGTTGCGGAACCCCATCGCCGCCAGCGTCTCCATCACCTGGTTGAGGGTCAAATCGCCGCCGCGAAACGCATGGTGGAAAGAGATGGTCATGCCGTCCTGCAATCCGCTGCGGCGCACCGCCTCTTGCAAGGAATCGCACAGCTTGAGATCGCGCGGTTTGCGCGCCTGCAGATTGGCCTTGGAGACGTCCTGATAGCCCGGCAGATCCGCCGGGTTGGCGAAGGTCATCAATCGTTGTTGGCGGTTCATCATGCTTCCTCCCCGTGCTGCGCCGGTTCTTCCCGTAAGCCGGACAGCGCGGCGCGCTCCAGCACCAGCCGGGCGCGTTCAATCACCGGGCTGTCGACCATTTTTCCGTTGAGCGACACCACGCCGCGTCCTTCCCGCTCCGCCGCTTCGGCGGCGTCCACCACCCGCTGCGCGTGCGCCACCTCTTTGGCGGTCGGCGCGTACAAGTTGTGCAGCAGCTCAATCTGGCGCGGGTTGATCAGCGATTTGCCGTCGAAGCCGAGCTGTTTGATCAGCGCCGCCTCATGCAGGAAACCGGCCTCGTTGTTGGCGTCGGAGTAGACGGTGTCGAACGCCTGAATGCCGGCGGCGCGCGCCGCCTGCAGCAGCGAGCAACGGGCGAACAGCAGCTCGATGCCTTCCGGCGAGCGTTCGGTGCGCAGGTTGCGTACATAGTCTTCCGCCCCCAGCGCGATGCCGATAAGACGCGGCGAAGCGTGCGCGATCGCCACCGCGTTGGTGATGCCCTGCGCCGATTCGATCGCCGCCAACAGCCCGGTGCTGCCGACCGGCCGGCCGCAGGCCGCTTCGATGGCGGCAATCTCGCGCTCCATGTCGATAACGTCCTGCGCGCTGTCGGTCTTAGGCAGGCGCACGATGTCTGCGCCGCCGCGCACCACCGCCTGCAGGTCCGCCAGGCCGTAGGCGGAGTCGAGCGCATTGACGCGCACGATGGTTTCCACCTCCTGGTACAGCGGGTGCTGCAGCGCGTGGTACACCAGCCGGCGCGCCGCGTCTTTTTCACGCAGGATTACCGAGTCTTCCAGATCGAACATCAGCGCGTCGGCCTGGTAGATAAAGGCGTTGCTGACCATCGCCGCGTTGGCGCCGGGAACGAACAGCATGCTGCGGCGCAGCCGGGTTTTATTCAGCGTTTTCATCTTTCGCCTCCCACGGCAGTTGGCCGCCCTCGCAGGCGCGCATCAGCGCGGTTTCCAGCCGGGCGCGCAGCACGCAGTCCAGCGCGCCTTTGTCGTCAACGATCACCTGCACCGGCTCCACCTCATAACGCTGCAGCACTTCCAGCAAGGTGTGGCGGATAGCCGCGCCGAACTGTTTTTCCACGCTGCTGGCGATCAGCAGATCGTGCTGCGGTCCCTCGGCGGGCGCGATGCGCACCATGACATCGCTGGATTCCAGCGTGCCGGCCATTGCTTCTCGGATAATTTTCATCATTCACCTGATTGTGCGGACTCAAAAGGATGCGGGGCCGCCTTGGCCCGGCGCTGCGTTTGCAGATCCTGCAGGTAGTACAGGGTGTCCGGCGGCACCAGCGGCGCGGCGGCGTGGAAGTCCCCCGCCGCCAGCAGCTTGCGCACCCAGGAGGCGGAGATCGCCGTGCCCTGATATTGCAAACGCTCGATTTCCACCAGCGCGATCGGCGGGCTGGGCAGCGCCGGCGTTTCCAGCCAGTAGCGCATGTCGCGGTTGTATTTCGCGGTCACCGCGCAGAACGGCTCGTTGCCGACGAAGCGGTGCGTAATGCCCAGCGCGGGCGCCAGATACTGGCGGAAGATCTTCAGATCGATTTCGGTGTAACAGTCGTCGGCCACGCCCTGGTCCTTGATGAAGTAACAGGGGAAGGTGGCGCGCGAGATCACGTACTGCGAGCCTTCGTGTACCGTGAGGTTGGGGATATCGGCGGTGCCGGCCAACACCAGTCGGCGGCGGTCTTCATAGCTGAAGCGCGAGGTGTTTTCCTTCACCAGAAACAGGTGCAGCCAGTCGCAGCGCTTGGCCGCCTGACGCACCAGATACTGATGCCCGCGGGTGAAGGGGTTGGCGTTCATCACGATGCTGCCGATGGTGTCGCCCGGCCGGCGCTGGCTCGCCAGTTGGGCGGCATAGCGCTTCAGGCGGCACGGGCTGTTTTCCATCAGCACCACGATGCCTGGCACCGTGGCGATCGGGTAGAAACCGCACTGGCGGAACAGCGGCTCGTTCTGCACCTTGGTGTAGATAAACAGCTGGGTATGGTGCCGCTCGTAGGCCAGGTTCACCAGCTCGGTCGCCAGCGCCAGCGCCAACCCTTCGCCGCGCATCAGCGGACTGATGGCGACGCATTTGATAATATTGTCGGCGATGCCGCCGCAGGCGACCAATTTTTCGTGCTGGGTAACGGTAATAAATATTTCAACCGTAGTGTCGATATTCAGATCGTTACTGCGCAAGAAGGCGCTTATTTCCGAAATCGCTTTATGATCCGATCGCTTTACCCGATTAAATACGGCATCGCCTAACATAACACGCTCTCTGGGTTAACTGACAAACAACAAGTTAAATACAAAAAGGCTTTTTAATTAACATTAACAAGGTTAATTAAAACCTTAAAAACCATGAAGATAAACACGACATCGCACTCGATAAACCAATGGTAAACAGAAAAAAAACGCGGATTATTGACCTATTTCACAAACCGTCCCCGGTTAATAAGTTATTTAATGTTCTTTATTTGCTTAATTAATCTTATGGTGTTTATTATTGAGATAATCTTTATTTGACGCCGCAATTTACTTACATTCATTTAGCATCTTGATTGCAATAGTAGGTTTCATTATGGAATGGCTGAACATCCTGATCGTTGAAGACGAAACGCCGCTGGCGGAGATGCATGCGGAGTTTATCCGCCAGAACGGCGGCTGCCGCCAGATTTGGCTGGCCGGTACGCTGGCGCAGGCCCGCGCCATGACCGAACGCTTCAAGCCGGACCTGATCCTGCTGGACAACTTTCTGCCCGACGGCCAGGGCATCACCCTGCTGCGCGAACTTACGCTGAGCGGCTATCGCGGCGGCATCGTGTTCATCACCGCCGCCAGCGACATGGCCACCGTAGCCGAGGCTTTGCGTTACGGCGTGTTCGACTACCTGATCAAACCGCTGGCCTATGACCGGCTGAGCCAGACCCTTCAGCGCTTCAGCCAACGCCGCGAAGCGCTGAAGGACAAGGCGCGCCTCAACCAACGCCGCATTGACGAGATGTTCAACACCTATGCCCGCGGCGAACAGCAGGCGGCGCTGCCCGCCGGCATCGACGAACTGACGCTGGGCAAGATCCGCGCGCTGTTCGCCGAACCCGCCGCGCGCCACACCGCTGAAAGCGTTGCGCAAAAAATGGGGCTCAGCCGCACCACCGCGCGCCGTTACCTGGAATTTTGCACCGCCGCGCAGCAGCTGCGCGCCGAGATCATTTACGGCAAGGTGGGCCGCCCACAGCGGATCTATCGCGCCGGCGAGCCGCATTAACGGTTATTTGATCGCCCTTGCAAGGTTGCGTGTAACCGCTTTACTTTTTATGCGCCGGTCAGCATCTTGGTGAGCATCACCTAGCCAACTGGACGATCGCCGATGCCTGCTGCGCCCCTTGCTTCCCTGACCGAGATCCTCGCCCGCCGTGACTGGCAAAACCCGGCCTGCACCCACTACCGCCGGCTGGACGCCCACCCGCCGTTCGCCAGCTGGCGCACGGTGGAGGACGCGCGCGACGATGCCCCCAGCGCCAGCCGCAAGTCGCTGAACGGCGAATGGCGCTTCAGCTATTTCCCGCGCCCGCAGGCGGCGCCGGAAGGCTGGCTGCAGCAGGATCTGCCGGACGCCGCCCCGCTGGCGGTGCCGGGCAACTGGCAGCTCGCCGGCTACGACGCGCCGATCTACACCAACGTGCGCTATCCATTCCCGGTCGATCCGCCACGCGTGCCGGAAGACAACCCCACCGGCTGCTACTCACGCACCTTCAGCGTCGATCCGGCCTGGCTGGTCGCCGGCCAGACGCGCATCATCTTCGACGGCGTCAACTCGGCGTTCTATTTATGGTGCAACGGCCACTGGGTCGGCTATTCGCAGGACAGCCGCCTGCCGGCGGAGTTCGATCTCAGCCCGTGGCTGCAGCCGGGTGAAAACCGGCTGGCGGTGATGGTGCTGCGCTGGTGCGACGGCAGCTACCTGGAAGATCAGGATATGTGGCGCATGAGCGGCATCTTCCGCGACGTCAGCCTGCTGCACAAACCCGCCGCGTACCTGAGCGATATCCACCTCACCACCCCGCTGCATGACAGCTTTACCCGCGGCGAACTGGTGGTAACGGCGCGTGCCAACCGGCCCGGCCCACTGCAGGTGCAGGTGCAGCTGTGGCGCGACGGCGCCCAGGTGGCCGAACGCACCCAGCCACTCGGCGGCGAGATCGTGGACGAACGCGGCGCCTATGACGACCGCGTCACGCTGCGCCTGCCGGTGGAGCACCCCGCGCTGTGGAGCGCCGAAACGCCCGCGCTGTATCGCGCCACCGTCGCCCTGCTCTCCCCCGAGGGGGAGATTATCGAAGTGGAAGCCTATGACATCGGCTTCCGCCAGGTGGAGATCAGCGGCGGGCTGTTGAAGCTTAACGGGCAGCCGCTGCTGATCCGCGGCGTTAACCGCCACGAGCATCATCCGCGCCACGGCCAGGTGATGGACGAAGCGACGATGCGCCACGACATCCTGCTGATGAAGCAGCACAACTTCAACGCGGTGCGCTGCTCGCATTATCCCAACCACCCGCTGTGGTATCGGCTTTGCGACCGCTACGGGCTGTACGTGGTGGACGAAGCCAATATCGAGACCCACGGCATGCAGCCGATGAACCGGCTGGCTGACGATCCGCTGTGGCTGCCGGCGATGAGCGAGCGCGTCACCCGCATGGTGCAGCGCGATCGCAACCACCCTTGCATCATTATCTGGTCGCTGGGCAACGAGTCCGGCCACGGCGTGAACCACGACGCGCTGTACCGCTGGGTGAAAAGCCAGGATCCGACCCGCCCGGTGCAATATGAAGGCGGCGGCGCCGACACCGCCGCCACCGACATCATCTGCCCGATGTATGCGCGGGTGGATCAGGATCAGCCGTTCCCGGCGGTGCCCAAATGGGCAATCGGCAAGTGGATCGGTCTGCCGGAGGAACAGCGGCCGCTGATCCTGTGCGAATACGCCCATGCGATGGGCAACAGCTTCGGCGGCTTTGAGCGCTACTGGCGCGCGTTCCACCACTATCCGCGCCTGCAGGGCGGCTTTGTCTGGGACTGGGTCGATCAGGCGCTGATCAGGCGCGACGCCCAAGGCGAAGAGTACTGGGCCTACGGCGGCGACTTCGGCGATACCCCCAACGATCGCCAGTTCTGCCTGAACGGGCTGGTGTTCGCGGATCGCACCCCGCACCCGGCGCTGTTCGAAGCGCAGCGGGCGCAGCAGCTGTTCCGCTTCGCCTTCAACGCCGCCTCGCTGACGCTGACCGTTACCAGCGATTACCTGTTCCGCCACACCGACAACGAACAGCTCAACTGGCGGCTGGAGCTGGACGGCGTGGAGCGCGCCAGCGGCAGCTTCGATCTGGCGCTGGCGCCGCAGGGCAGCGCTAGCTTCACCCTGCTCGATCGCCTGCCGATGTTGCATCAGCCCGGCGAACTGTGGCTGAACGTGGAGGTGGTGCAGCCGCAGGCCACCGACTGGTCTGAAGCTCACCACCGCTGTGCCTGGGATCAGTGGCGGGTACCGCGTGCGCTGCATCCCGCGCCGCCGCCCGCACAGGGCATGCCGCCAACGCTGATTGAAGACGATCAGGGGCTGACCCTCACCCACGGCGACCAGCGCTGGCGCTTCGATCGCAGCAGCGGCCACCTGACGCAGTGGTGGCAAAACGAACAGCCGCAGTTGCTGACGCCGCTGCGCGACGGCTTTGCGCGCGCGCCGATCGATAACGACATCGGCGTCAGCGAGGCGGACCATATCGATCCCAACGCCTGGGTCGAACGCTGGAAGCTGGCGGGCCTGTACCGGCTGGAGGAGCGCTGCTCGCGGCTGCAGGCCGATGCGCTGCAAAACGGCGTGCAGGTGGTGAGCGAACACCAGTTCGGCGTGGACGGGCAGATTCTGCTGATCAGCCGCAAACAATGGCTGTTCGATGCGCTGGGCGCAGTGAGCGTGAACGTGGAGGTCGAGGTGGCCGATACTCTGCCGCCCCCGGCGCGCATCGGCCTGCACTGCCAACTGGCGACGGTGCAGCCGCACGCCGAGTGGCTGGGCCTGGGCCCGCACGAGAACTACCCGGATCGCCGCCTGGCCGCGCAGCATGGGCGCTGGCGCCTGCCGCTGGCGGATCTGCACACGCCGTATATTTTCCCCGGCGAGAACGGCCTGCGCTGCGACACCCGCAGCCTGCGCTACGGCGGCTGGCGCATCGACGGCCGCTTCCATTTCTCGCTCAGCCGCTACGGCCTGCAACAGCTGATGGCCTGCAGCCACCAGCATCTGCTGCAGCCGGAAGCAGGCACCTGGCTGCATCTGGACGGCTTCCACATGGGGGTGGGCGGCGACGACTCCTGGAGCCCGAGCGTGCACCGGGATTACCTGCTCACCGCCGGCATTTACCGCTATCAGCTGCGCCTGCAGCGGGCGATCGAGGGCTAAATCTGCCAAAAAACTCAACGGGTTGCGCATTCTGTAAGCAAACAGTCACAGAATGTGTAATCCGCCTTTGACATGCCTGCGGCGCCTCGCTATTATTCGCCCCGTTCACACGATTCCTCTGTAGTTCAGTCGGTAGAACGGCGGACTGTTAATCCGTATGTCACTGGTTCGAGTCCAGTCAGAGGAGCCATATTTAGAGAAGCCCGCTCAGGGAAACCTGAGCGGGCTTTTTGCTGTTGGGCGGTTATACTCAATTATCCACTGCACTCTCTCTACCCGAAACCGGTCAGCCATCCGTTGAACGGGTGAGTTTCTCCCATTGTTCAATTTCCTGACCTAACGCCTCGAGCTTTTGCCGCACCAAACTTAATGCGTCACTGCCTAACAACAGATGCGTAGGTGGGGTCTGGCTCTCGATCAATGCCAGCATGGCGTGAGCCGCCTTAACCGGATCGCCGAGTTGCTTGCCGCTTTTTTCCTGACGCGCCTGACGAACAGGTTCAAATAACGCGTCATAGTCAGGGAGACGACGAGGGCTGCGTACCATTGAACGCCCGGCCCAGTCCGTTCGAAACGAGCCGGGCGCCACTGCGGTTACGTGTAGGTTGAACGGGGCAAGCTCTTTACTTAAGGTTTCTGATATCCCTTCCAGTGCAAATTTGCTGCCGCAGTAATAGCTGATACCGGGCAAGGTAATGAAACTGCCCATTGAGGTGATATTGATAATGTGACCGCGACGGCGCTGGCGCATACCCGGTAGCACGGCTTTGATCATCGCCACTGCGCCAAACACATTGACGTCAAACTGGCGGCGCAGCTCTACAAGCGGGGATTCTTCCAGAATGCCTTCGTGGCCGTAACCGGCATTGTTCACCAGCACATCTATCGGACCAATGGCAGACTCTATCTCTCCAACCACCTCATCAATACGTTCAACGTCCGTGACATCAAGCAGATAGCCAAAAGCCCGCTGCGTATCGAGCGCACCGAAAGCCTGCAGCGCTTCGCTGTTGCGCACCGTCCCTATAACCCGATGCCCCACGGCGAGGGCTTCTCGCGCCAGCGCCTGACCAAAGCCACTGCTGACGCCGGTAATTAAAATCGTTTTTGCAGATGCCATAAAAAGAACTCCCATGAACCATGAAGGTTGCATGGTATTCTCTGCTCTGCCGCATTTTTAGGCCGTATTTTCTCTTTTTCTTGCCTGATTTTATGAGGTGGTGGAATGTCCGACATGATTTCCCTGATGAATAGACTTGCGGTGCAAGAGGGATACAACCTCACTGCCCTACCTGATGTGCGAATTTTGCGTTCCGATCGCCCTCTTGCCAGGACGCCGGTGCTTTACGATCCGGGGATCGTGATCGTCTGCCAGGGCAGCAAACGCGGCTATTTCGGTCAACAGACCTATTTATATGATGAGCAGCACTACCTGGCGGTTTCGGTGCCGGTACCGTTTGTGATGGAAACCGACGCGTCGGCAGCACATCCGCTGCTGGCGATTTATATGCATCTGGATTTTCAGCTTGCCGCGGAACTGATGTTGCAGATTGAACAGCATGGCGCCCCGCATCCTCCCGTCGCGCCGCAAAGCATGATGTCGAGCCCCATGGACGGCGCGGTAAAAATGGCCGTACTTCGCTTACTTGAAGTCCTGGCTAACCCGCTTGAGGCAGCGATCCTCGGCCCGGCGCGGGTGCGTGAGCTTTATTTCCGCGTACTGACAGGCGCACAGGGCAACGCAATGCGTGCCGCATTGGCCTTGCAGGGCCAGTTTGGCAAAATCGGTAAAGCGTTGCAGCACATCCATGCCGCTTACGCGGAGCCGTTAACGCTGACGCAGCTGGCGATGATGGCCGGCATGAGCGTGCCGACCTTTCATAGCCATTTCAAAGCGATAACGCAGATGCCGCCAATGCAGTATGTGAAATCGGTACGCCTGCACCAGGCACGGATGCTGATGGTACGCCAACAAATCACCGCCGCCGCCGCGAGTTACGCCGTTGGCTATGAAAGCCCATCGCAATTTAACCGCGAATTCAAGCGTCTGTTTGGCCTGCCACCGGCAGAGGAGATAAAACGCATGCAGCGTCACTTCTCCATTCCGCCCGCGCAGCCTGCGTCGGTATTTGTTTCATCGCACTGAGGCTTATTTGGTCAGGCGAACGATAGTCCGCTATGAGCGAAATGCTGACTTCGGCGTCAGCAAAATTACGTTCAGTTGACAAAGCTATATGATATAATTTTATCATGCTGAATCGGCGGATAATTCGGTAGAGTAGTACTAAGTATGCGTTACGTTGCTATTAAGAATGAGACAGTAAATTGAAAACAAAACAGTCAAAAATCCCCAAATCAATTTATAGGCCCATGCATGACAACGAGTTTGACCTCTGGGGGGGCCTCTCTTTAAATGACTATGTTGAAGACCTGATGGCAAATCATCGGTACAGTCGTAAAAAAGCCCAGATAGAGGCGTCGAAATCATTTAAAACAGCCTTGCCAGCGGGAATCAATACTCAAAATAACCATTTTAGAACTTATGAACATGACAGTCAGGCTGCGGGATATCTGTGGTTTAGCCTGGAAGATAACTCAGCCTTTTTGTCAGATATAATGCTTCTCCCAGAATTTCAGGGTAAGGGAATGGGTCGGGATTTTATCCGTGCATTCCTGAATGAGCTGACTCAACAGGGCGCATATGAGGTGGAACTCAGAGTGTCACCGGATAATCAAAGGGCTTTAAAATTATATAAAGAGTTTGGTTTTCGGATAACTGGTTTTGATATGAGTCTTTTGCTAGGATCCGACTGATCAGCAATCCGTTAATCATAATTTTCGGAGACAATCTCGGGTAATATCAACTATCGATAGGCAATCTACCACTATATATCTTCACATCATCAATGTCCGCTTCTGGCACACAGCCGACCGTCAGATTACCCACTCCAGCATTTCCCCACCCCATTCCACGCCCCAGCAGCGCCAGAGCCCTCCTGCGTTGCCGTCGGTGTAAATCCGCAAAGCGGTAACCACAATTACCGCCATAACGCCAACGTTTGGCCACCCCCCCACCAGCGAAACCCACTCTTTTATCTAAGAAGATTCCTAACTCAGCTGACGGATATTCCTTCCTGATGCCAATACGCGGGTTAACCCGCCGATTTACAGCAATAATTCTGTAAAAACAATCGATAAGCGAATTTCTCGCGCTCGGCAAGTTGCGTCTATCCTTTCGCTATGGGTGCCTGCTGCCCATCGTTCGCTGCGGCTCGCGGCATGCGCGTTTCTGGCTGTACGGGTTTCGGTTTATTCCATCGCGCACCTCCATTCATCATGTTGAATTTCTAAGCAATCTCTCAGCAACAAGGAGTGTTTATATGGCTTACGTCATTACCGACCGAGAAAAACTGCAAGCGATTTGGGAGGCTGCCAAAGCCGGCGACTGGCCGGCCGTGTATGCCGCATCCGTCGATGCGCTCACCGATCCCAACCATGCCAACCAGCCTATTCAGGGCGTGGATATCGCGGTCTATACCTGGATTAAAGGCGCCTATGGCGTGAACTCGAATCAGGGGGCGTTTGCCCATTACATTCGCGACCAAACCAAGCTGCAGTATGAGCTGCGCACCGGGCATGTCCCCGATGACTGGGAGACGCGCATTCAGAACGCCTCCGACAACATCGCCAAAAACTTCGCCAAAACGCTGTTTGGCGTCGATCTGAGCAGCGATCCTAACGCGCCGCTGCCGGATGCCCCGCCCACCAGCGCCAAAGTGCCGGATATTCACGAGGTTGGTCTGATCGACGCCGGTGCGGCGGCATCCGAAGTGTTCACCGACGCCTCCTCGACCGGTGCCCCCAACTATTCCCCCTGGGCCGGCACCACGCTGTTCTCCTATTTAGGCGACACTTCGTTCTTTACCGAATGGGTGGCGACCAACGACACCTCGGCCTTTAAGGTGGAAGGCGGCACCTACGATCTGATTGCGGCGGCGCAGGTCTCCATGCAGATGAAAAACCTCAGTTACGTGGTTGAAACGCTGCTGGCGGGCGAAGTGCCCACCTATTTGACCACCCTGGGCATTGGCCACGAAACCATCCGCCTGGCCGCCGAGGCGGCGCGTGATTTCTACACCGAATCCTACGGCAGCAGCGTGACCGGCGGTGGCAGCATTATTCCCGGCAAGCTGGATATCGGCTCGGCGATTTTCAACGACATTGCCGACGTGCTGTCCACGCCGAATCTGTACCGCGTCGGTACGCTGCATGACGATGATTTCACGTTGGCGTTCGGCAATATCGCCGTTAACACCGGCAGCGGCGACGACACCATCAGCGTGCCGCGCGGCTGGCAAAACAACGCCGGCAACTACGGCTGGACGGTCATCGACGGCGGCAGCGGCCATGATACGGTCGATTATTCCAGCCTGTCGCACGGGGTAAACCTGAAGTTTGACGCTCAGGGCAGCTACGGCGGGCGCGGGGTGATCGAGAAAAACGGCATCGGGCTGTATGGCTTCAAGGACGGGCTGTACAACATCGAGGCGGTGAAGCTGACGGACTTTAAGGATAACGTCACCTTTAACGATCGGGTGCTGACGCCGGCCAACGGCCTGGAGGTTAACCTGGGCAAAGGCTCCAGCGAAATTCGCTTCGAGCACGGCTATACCACTGCGCCGGGTGGGAGTGCGCCGCAGGATTATCTCGGCGTAAACCTGAGCATGCTGTCCAACGATGTGCCTTTTCCCAACAGCCTGCTGAATATTCCGGTGAAGCAGACTCACAATATCTATATCGACGACAGCTTTGAGCTGGGCTTTTTACAGGCCTCTTCCCTGTCTATCGATAACCACCTGCTGGCCTTCGGCGCCGAAGGATCAAACAGCAGCTTCTCGCTGAACTACAACGCGCAAACGCATACGCAGGATCTGTCGATATTCATGCAGGGCACAAGCGCGCTCAATCAGCACGTCGTCAATATCTACAATTGGGACCAAGGCGACTTCGGCATCACGCTGGAGCAGCCGGCCATACAGCTTGTCGGTTTGCAAAACGTTACGCCGCAAGAGCTGGCGGCCGCCTAAATAAAGCCCGCCCGTTTCCCCGGGCGGGCTATTTACCTTCAGCGCGGCGACTCACTCCCTGTCTCGCTCCTCAATCCGCGCCATCAGCGCCCCCAGCAACGCCAAATCGACCAGCAACGCCAGCGCGAAACAGGCTCCCTTTATCTCCGGCGCGGCATAGGTCTGCACCAGCAAAACGGCAACCACCACCGCCGCGGTGGTCATCACCGTCGTCAGCCTGCACGCCACGGCGAACGCCGCTTTCTCCCCCACCGCCGTGCGGTAGGCTACGCCCTGGCCCAGGCCGCCGAGGGCGATGCCCGGCAGCAGGGCCAGCCAGTCATGGCCACCGAACAGCATCAGCAGCGTGAATAACCACCCCGCCGCCGCCAGCAAAAAGCCGTAGCGGAGAACGATCAACGCCGGGCCATTGCGCAGCGTCCGCCAGCGGGCCAGCGCGCCGCCGCCAAGAAACGCCAGCGCCAAGGCCGTTAGCAGCGTCAGGGTGGCGCCGATGCCCAACAGGCTTTCCGTCTCCAGCAGCAAGGCGCCCGCTGCCACCGGCACGCTGAGCGCCAGGGCGCTCGCCGCCGTTCCCGTATGTTCCATAGCGCCCAGGGCGCCGTTGTTGATATAGAGGCTCATCGCTCACTCCCGACAAGATGAAAATGATGAAATAAATTCATTTCCCTGTTCACATGTCGGTAGCCTATCTCTTGTATACTCGGTCAGACAAACTCATAGTTTTCAGCCTTAGATGAGAATAACTCAGCCATGAGAAAAACCCGTTTGCCGCCGCTGGGCGCGCTGCGCGCCTTCCACGCCGTGGCCGGCTGTCTCAGCTTCAAGCTGGCCGCCGAGGAGCTGGGCGTCAGCGCGACGGCGGTCAGCCATCAGATCAAGCTGCTGGAGTCGGTGCTGGCATGCCGGGTGTGCGAGCGCAGCGCGCAGGGCGTCAGCCTGACCGAGACCGGCGAGATCTTGTATGCCGGCACCCAGCGCGCCTTCGCCGCGCTGGAGCAGTCCGTCGCCCAAATCACCCGCGTTCAGCTGCCGCCGGCGCTGACCGTCACCACCACCTCCAATTTTCTCACCCACTGGCTGGTGCCGCGTCTGGCGGATTTCAAGGCGGAGTTTCCCACCATCGATCTGCGCCTGCACACCAGCGTCGAGCGCGTCGATCTCAACCAGCGCACCGTGGACGTCGCTATCCGCTACCGCGAAACGCCGGAAACCGATCTTCACTGCACCCTGCTGCATGAGGATCGCTTTATCGTGGTGGCCAGCCCGGCGCTGGCGCTGGAGCGCAGCGAGGATTTGCAGCGGGTGACGCTGTTTCACGTGGAACATCGGCAGGTGCCCGCCGACGCGCCGACCTGGGAAAACTGGCGGCGGCGCTACGGGCCGGAGGGGTTGAACGTGGCAGCCGGGCTGACCTTCAGCGACGAAACCCATGCGCTGCAGGCGGCGGTGGCAGGTCAGGGGGTGGTGATCGCCAGCCGGCTGCTGGCGCGCGATTTGTTGCAGCGCGGCGTGTTGGACGCGCCGTTCGAGATGTCATTGCCCGGCGCCAACTACTATTTGGTGGCCACCGAAGAGACCGCGCAGCGCTCCGATATCATTGCGCTGCGCGAGTGGTTGTTGCGGCAAATGGCGGCGAGCTAACGGCGCTCGGGGGCGATTTCCCCCAGGCGGATCGCCACGCCGATCGCCTGCGCGGTGGTGGCGGCGCCGAGCCGTTGGCGAATGCGCCGCAGATGGTTTTCTACCGTGCGTTCAGACAGGCCGAGCATCGCGGCGATATCCGCCTGGCGCCGGCCGATGGCGGTCCAGCTCAGCACCTCGCGCTCGCGCGCCGACAGACGCCCCCTCTCCTGCACGGCCGCCGGCTCGAACAGCCGCCGCGCCGCCAGAAAGGCCGCCGTGCCCACGAGCGACAGCGCCAACCGCACCGGCGGCGAGGTGTCGATGCGCTCGCCCCCCAGGCTGACAGCCCCCTCCAGGCCGGCGGGGCCGAACACCGGGATCTGCACGCCGTGCAGCCCCGCGCCGCGCGGCGTGCGCACAATCCGGTAGCGCTCTCCCTGCTCCGCCCGGGTTTTGGTCCAGAAGAACGGTTCGCTGGCCCGCAGCATGTGCCGGGTCACCGGGCAGTGCCGCACGTAGGTCAGCGCATCGACCGCCTCACCGTCGCCGAACCAGTCGCCCTCGACCCAATAGATATGCTCTATCCCCGCTTCCGCCGCAGCGGAGGCGGAGAACAGCACAAAGCGGTCGAAGCCGAACGGTGCGGCGAAGGTGCGAACCCGCCCCTGAATGGCGGACAGGGTTCGCTCATACTCCATCGCCAACGCCGTCTGGAAAGCGCGCTGCGCGAGCTCGTCGCTCATCGCGCGGCGACGTCGGCCAGCAGCGTCTCCGCCGCCAGTTTGCCGAGGTTGTTGGAAGCCAGCGGGCTGTCGCCGGTCAGCAGGCGCCGATCTTTATGCACCTTGCCGGTGATATCGGCGTTGACGATCTTAACGCCCAGCTCGCGCAGGCGTTCGCCCACCAGCCAGGGCATCGGGCCGGGAATATAGCCGATGTCGATGTTGGCGCCGGTATCGAGCGAGTCCGGGAACACGCACATCTCATAGCCGCGATAAAGGAAATCCTCTTTGCGCTCGCCGATGCCCGCCGCCAGCAGACCCGCCGGCCCGTGGCACAGCGAGATCACGTAGCGATCGTGGTCATGCGCCCAGTGCAGCGTCTTTTTCACCTCTTCGCTGAACGGGATATCATTCAGCACACCGTGGCCGCCGGGAATGAAAACGCCGAGGTAATTGCCGCCATCCAGATCCTTCACCACCTCCGTCAGCTTTTTCGGCTGCTTGAGTTGGCTGCGGTACTTCTCGTAGGTGGCCTTGACCGCTTCATCCTCATGCGGGAACGCCCACATCTCCAGCTTCACCGGATCGCCGGACGGCGTGGCGATGTCGATCTCGAAACCGGCCAGATCCAGATGATACATCGGCAGCAGCATCTCGACCGGGTGGTTGCCGGTAGAGAAGAATTTGCCGTTTTGCATCAGCAAATAGCGCTCCTGCGAGGCGATCATCAGCACCTTCCACTTGCCGCCGCGATAGGCGTTCGGGTAGCTGGCGCCCGCGAAGTCGGTCTTGGACGAGGTGTACTGGCTGAGGGAGTAAGGTGATGGGAAGAACGCGTTGTCTTCCGCCACATCCGGGGTGGGATTACGATCGTTGGACACTGAATCAGTCATGATTATCTCCATATTCACCGTTGCATTGCCCATTCAGCTTAAATAACCGCCGGCGGGGCCGCAATGAGGGATATCCCTCAAGCAGCGCCCAGGCGGCGGAGCGTCCCCCTGGGCGCTGTTCTTAGCTGTTCACGAACGCCAGCAGATCGGCATTGACCTGATCGGCGTGGGTGGTCGGGATGCCGTGCGGCGCGCCCTTGTAGGTATGCAGCTTGCCATTTTTGACCAACTTGGCCGACAGCACGCCGGAATCCTGATAAGGCACCACCTGATCGTCGTCGCCGTGGATCACCAGCACCGGAATGGCAATCTTCTTGAGATCCTCTGTGAAATCGGTCTGCGAGAAGGCGACGATGCCGTCATAATGCGCCTTGGCGCCGCCCATCATGCCCTGCCGCCACCAGTTCCAGATAATCGCCTCGGAAGGCTTGGCGCCCGGGCGGTTATAGCCGTAGAACGGGCCGGCGGGCACGTCATAGTAGAACTGCGCCCGATTGGCGGCCAGCTGCGCCTGGAAATCATCGAACACCGCTTTGGGCGTGCCCTGCGGATTGGCGTCGGTTTTCACCATCAGCGGCGGCACCGCGCTGATCAGCACGGCCTTGGACACCTTATCCTCGCCGTGACGCACGATATAGCGCACCACTTCGCCGCCGCCCGTCGAGTGGCCCACGTGCATGGCGCCCTGTACGCCGAGATGTTTCACCACCGCAGCGACGTCATCGGCGTAGTGATCCATGTCGTGCCCTTCCCACACCTGGCTGGAGCGGCCGTGGCCGCGGCGATCGTGCGCAACCACGCGGAACCCTTGGTTCACGAAGAACAGCATCTGGGCATCCCAGTCATCGCTGGACAGCGGCCAGCCGTGGTGGAAGTAGATGACCTTGCCGTTTTTGGGGCCCCAATCCTTGTAGAAAATCTCGACGCCATCGCTGGTCGTTACGTAACCCATGTCGTTTCTCCCATTTACACATTGTCAGAAAATAAGACGGATAGTGCTCACGACGCCGGTATGGCAAGCTCCCTCATCCCGGTTGGCCGGCGATCTTGCGTTGATCGCTTAACGAGTATAGGTTTAAACCTTACTTTAAGGTCAAATGCAGTTCTGCAGACGGTGTGCCCCCACCCAACAAGCTCGATATCAGGAGTATTCAAGTGCCAGGAGATGACGCCGCCATGACGATGGAGCAACGGCTTGCCGCCCAACGCCGCGCCTTCCTGCGCGACGGCGCGCCGACGTTCGCTCAACGCAAGGCCGCCCTGCGCCGCCTGCGCAGCGCCATTTTGGCCCAGCGCAGCGCATTGACGGCGGCCGTCAGCGCGGATTTCGGCCACCGCTCGCCTTACGAAACCGACATTCTGGAAATTCTGGTCACCGTGCAGGCGATCGATTATCTGCTGCGCAACCTGAAGCGCTTTATGCAACCGGAGCGCCGCCACGTCGCCCTGCCGTACCAGGCCGGGCGCGCCTATGTGCAATACCAACCCAAGGGCGTGGTCGGCGTCATGGCACCGTGGAACTACCCGTTATCCTTGACGCTCATCCCGCTGGCCACCGCCCTGGCCGCCGGCAATCGCGCGATGCTGAAACCTTCGGAACTCACGCCGCACACCAGCCAACTCATCGAGACGATGCTGGCGGCGCAGTTTCCCGCCGACGAGGTCGCCGTGGTGACCGGCGGGCCGGAGATCGGGGCCAGGTTCAGCGAACTGGCGTTCGATCACCTGGTGTTCACCGGCAGCACGGCGGTCGGCCGCCAGGTCATGCAGGCGGCCGCTAAAAATCTGGTGCCGCTGACGCTCGAGTTGGGCGGCAAGAGCCCTGCGGTCATGGCGCGCGGTGCGCTCACCGCCAGAGACGTCAACAGCCTGGCATTCGGCAAGCTGTCGAACGCGGGCCAAACCTGCATCGCGCCCGATTACCTGCTGATCCATCAGAACGATGTGGAGAACTTCATTGCGCTCTACGACGCGGCGGTCAAAGCGTTTTACCCCACAGGGCCGACGGGCAGCGACTACGGCGCCATCATCAGCGACAGGCACTATCAGCGTTTGCAAGACCTGCTGGCCGACGCGCAAGCGCGGGGCGCGCGGATCGTTCCGGTGGGCCATCGCCCTGAATCTGCGTCTGAACGGGCAAAAACCCTGGCCCCCACGCTGATCGTCGGCGCGCCCGACGACAGCCGGATCATGCAAGAGGAGATCTTCGGGCCGCTGCTGCCGGTGCGCACCTACGCTGCTATTGATGAGGCGATCGAGCTTATCAACGCCGGGCCGCGCCCGCTGGCGCTGTACTACTTCGGGCCGGCCGGCGCGGAGCGGGAACGGCTGCTGACGCGCACCACCTCCGGCAACGTCAGCGTCAACACCACCCTGCTGCACTTCGCCCAGGACGATCTGCCGTTCGGCGGCATCGGCCCCAGCGGCATGGGAGCCTGTCACGGCATCGAAGGGTTCCGGGCGCTGAGCCACGCCAAAGGCGTCTTCATCCAGAGCCGCTGGCACTTTACCGATCTGCTGCGCGCCCCGTTCGGCAAACTGGCGGACGCGGTGCTCAAGATCATGCTGCGGCGTCGATAAGGCGCCGCGTTGCCTATCAACGGCAAGGCCTTGAATCGCTGAAAGCTATCACAGTATTCAATCATTCCTATTTTATCTCTCCGCCGCCGCTGACTAAGCTTAGCCATGAGTCGCCCTTTGCCCGTTAGCGGCCGGGGCGATGTGGATCGATTGAGTTCAGTTATTTAGCGCAACACCCGACGCAAGCCTTACCCGCATGTCTTGTTAACCGCTCCACGCCTGGAGCCCAATACGGAAGCAGAGAGCGCATTATGACAACTGAAAGCAAATGCCCGTTTTCGGGCGGCAAACAGCCCGCACCGCAGGACGGCACCACCAATCAGGATTGGTGGCCTAATCAGCTCAGCCTGAAACCGCTGCATCAACACTCCCCCCTGTCCGATCCGATGGATAAAGACTTCAACTACGCCGACGCCTTCAACAGCCTCGATCTGGCGGCGGTCAAACAGGATCTGCACGCCCTGATGACCGACTCACAGGAATGGTGGCCGGCGGACTTCGGCCACTACGGCGGCCTGTTCATCCGCATGGCCTGGCACAGCGCCGGCACCTACCGTATCGGCGACGGCCGCGGCGGCGCGGGCGAAGGCCAGCAGCGCTTCGCTCCGCTCAACAGCTGGCCGGACAACGTCAGCCTCGACAAGGCGCGCCGCCTGCTGTGGCCGATCAAACAAAAATACGGCCGCAACATCTCCTGGGCCGACCTGCTGATCCTGACCGGCAACGTGGCGCTCGAATCGATGGGCTTCAAAACCTTCGGCTACGCCGGCGGCCGCGCCGACACCTGGGAGCCGGACGACGTCTACTGGGGATCTGAGAAGATCTGGCTGGAGTTAAGCGGCGGGCCGAACAGCCGCTACTCGGGCGACCGCGACCTGGAAGACCCGCTGGCGGCGGTGCAGATGGGCCTGATCTACGTCAACCCGGAAGGGCCGGACGGCAACCCCGATCCGGTGGCCGCCGCGCGCGACATCCGTGAAACCTTCGCCCGCATGGCGATGAATGACGAAGAGACCGTGGCGCTGATCGCCGGCGGCCACACCTTCGGCAAAACCCACGGCGCCGGCCCGGCGTCTAACGTCGGCGCCGATCCGGAAGCCGCCGGGCTGGAACAGCAAGGCCTCGGCTGGCACAGCACCTTCGGCACCGGCGTCGGCAAAGACGCCATCACCAGCGGGCTGGAAGTCACCTGGACCACCACCCCGACCCAGTGGAACCACGACTTCTTCCGCCACCTGTTCGAATACGAATGGGAGCTGAGCCAAAGCCCGGCCGGCGCGCACCAGTGGGTGGCGAAAGACATCGGCGAAACCATCCCCGACGCCTTCGACCCGAACAAGAAACGCCGTCCGACCATGCTGACCACCGACCTGTCGCTGCGTTTCGATCCGGCCTACGAGAAAATTTCGCGCCGCTTCTATGAACACCCGGAAGAGCTGGCCGACGCCTTCGCCCGCGCCTGGTTCAAGCTGACCCACCGCGACATGGGGCCGCGCGCGCGCTACCTCGGCCCGGAAGTGCCGCAGGAAGAACTGATCTGGCAAGATCCGGTTCCGGCGGTCGATCATCCGCTGATCGACGAGCAGGACGTCGCCGCGTTGAAAAACAAGGTGCTGGCCTCCGGCCTGCCGGTCTCAACACTGGTTTCCACCGCCTGGGCGTCGGCCTCGAGCTTCCGCGGTTCCGACAAGCGCGGCGGCGCCAACGGCGCGCGCATTCGCCTGGCGCCGCAGAAGGACTGGGCGGTCAACCAGCCTGCGCAGCTCGCCGCGACGCTGGCCACGCTGGAAGGCATCCAGCGCGCCTTCAACGATGCGCAAACCGGCGGCAAGCGCGTCTCACTGGCGGATCTGATCGTGCTGGCCGGCGCGGCGGGCGTGGAACAGGCGGCGAAGAACGCCGGCTTGACCCTGACGGTGCCGTTCGCACCGGGCCGCACCGACGCTTCGCAGGAACAGACCGACGTGGACTCTTTCGAGGCGATGGAGCCGCTCGCCGACGGCTTCCGCAACTTCCTGAAGGGCAAATACCGCGTGCCGGCCGAAGCGTTGTTGGTCGATAAGGCGCAGCTGCTGACCCTGACCGCGCCGGAAATGACGGTGCTGGTCGGCGGGCTGCGGGTGCTCGGCGCCAACGTCGGCGGCGCGCAGCATGGCGTGTTCACCCATCGCCCGCAGGCGCTGACCAACGACTTCTTCGTCAACCTGCTCGATATGGGCACCACCTGGCACCCGGTGGGCGAGGACGGCCTGTTCGAAGGCCGCGATCGCCGCAGCGGCGCGGTCAAGTGGACCGGCACCCGCGTCGATCTGGTGTTCGGTTCGCACGCGCAGCTGCGCGCGCTGGCCGAAGTCTACGGCAGCGCCGACGCGCAAGAGAAGTTCGCCCATGACTTCGTCGCCGCCTGGAACAAAGTGATGAACCTCGATCGTTTCGATCTGGCGTAAACTCCCCGCAACGGCCTGCTTCGGCAGGCCGTTTTTTTCCCGAGATCAACACTGCTTCCGCTCAGCGCCAGCCGTAGCGCCCGTCGTTATATTTCATCTCCTCGCTTATTCGTATTTACTCAACAAGTCATATAAAAATTTGATGGGCGGCAATTCTTTTAATGCTGTATTTATATTTAGAGGGCAATGAAGAACGTAAATTCAGCGTGCCAATACGATATATCCCAGCAAGGAGAAGACCGTTATGGATTATCCTCGATTCACTTCAACACGCGACGAGGCGGGCCGCATTATCAGCGCCGTCCCTTAGCGACAGCGGGCCTGCTGGCCGGGCGCCTCACCGTTTACACCAATAAGAATAAATGTTCTGCCCCTGCGCCATATTCGCCGGGGCGTCAGAACCTCGCCCCTACTTAGCGTTTCATCACGCACGTTGCGTTTTTGGTTTTTTATTTTCAGCCGACGGGAAAGCCCATAGGAAATTACGCTGCACTCAGGAAAATAACCGCAACCTGGAGGTCATCATGCAACACATTATCGGTATTTCTTCTCGTCGGCTGAGGATATCAGCCCTTGCGCTGCTGCTCCCTGCAATGTCATGGGCGGCCGATACGGCGTCTGTCGCCGTGGGGCCGCAATACGACACCACGCATGTCTATGTGGAACGCGGCAAAATGGATGCCTTTGTCGACAGCATCCTGAAAACCTTCGGCGGCACCAGCACCGAACGCGTGCTGGTCAACGTCACGCCCACGCCGAGCGAAACTTACTCCCAGCTGATACTGACGCCGGCCGGCAGCTTCTCGGTGTTCGATTTCAAAACGCCGATCCCGCACCCGTTCGGCACCGAGCGCAACGGTTTTCTGGTCAGGGATATGGATGTCGCCATTCAACAAGCCAAGGCCGCCGGCGCCGATGTGCAGGTTGAGCCTTTCGACGATCCGATCGGCCGCGACGCGGTGATCCAATGGCCCGGCGGCGTCAATATGCAGCTCTATTGGCACACCAAAGCGCCCAACTACCGGCCGCTGCTGAGCGTGCCGGAAAACCGCCTGTATCTCTCCGCCTACCGCGTCGATGACTTCCTGAAAAGCTATCAGGCGTTCTCGCACGGTAAGGTCGTGCGCGACGAGCAGGTCAGCGATGCGGCGATCGGCCGCAACGATAACGGCAAGATCCGCCAAATCGAACTGGATTCGCGCTTTGGCAAAACGCGCATTTTCGTCACCGACGGGCACCTGCCTTATCCGTTCGGCCATGAGCGCACCGGCTATGGCGTCGAGGATCTGCAGGCCACGCTGGCCAAAGCGACGGCCAGCGGCGCGCAGGTGCTGTGGCGTTCAACGGCGGCGGAAAGCCGCGCCTCGGCGCTGGTGCGTTTCCCCGGCGGCTATATCGCCGAAATTCACCAGACGGCTAAATAAACCCAAGGCGCGCTGCGGCGCGCTTTTTTCTTCGGATATCCATGATGAAACGCACGCTTCCCGCACTTTTGCTGTTCTCCGCGCTGCCCGCTCTGGCGGCGGAGCCCGCCGCGGCGCCCTGGAAAAACATCCCGTTGGGCGATGCGGCCACCTTGTCTTTCGACGGTTCACTGCGCGAGCGCTATGAATGGACGGATCAACGCGATCTGAGCGGCGGGCGCGACGACACTTTGATGCAGCGCCTGCTGATCGGTGCACGCCTCGACTACGGCGACTATTTTGGCGCCTACGTCCAGTTGGGATCTTCGCTGGCGACGATGCGCGACCATGGGCGCAAGCCAACCGATGAAGATCGCGCCTATCTCGGCCAGGGCTATGTGGATATGAAATTGCCCACCGCCTACGGCCTCGGCACCCTGCGGGTCGGCCGCCAGGAGATTGCGCTGGGTTCGCTGCACCTGATGGGCACCCGCGACGGCCCCAACGTGCGCCGTTCTTTCGACGCCATCCGCGCCAGCTGGGCCAAGGATAAAAACCGCCTCGACGCCTTTATCGGCCATCCCGTCACCCTTAAAACCGGCAGTTTCGACGACGATACCGACAACAGCCAAAAAGTTTGGGGGCTCTACGGCACCACGCCGCTGACGCCGCTGGCTTCTTCGCTCGATCTCTACACCTTTGGCTTTGAAGATAACGACGCCCATTACGCGCAGCTCAACGGGCAAGAGCGGCGCTATACCGTCGGCGCGCGCATTTTCGGCACGGCACAGGGGTTCGACTGGGACAATGAGGCCGCCTGGCAGTTCGGCAGCGCAGAACAGCGCGACATCCGCGCCTGGTCGGCGTCGGCTCACGCCGGCTATACGGTGAGCGACTGGCGCTGGCAGCCGCGCTTCGGCGGCAAGATTGGCATCGCCAGCGGCGATAAAAACGGCCATGACGGGCAGCTCAATACCTTCAACGCCATGTACCCCAAGCTGCCCTATCTGACCGAGAACGGGCTGGTGGCGCCGGCTAACCTGATCGCCATCCACCCTTCGGTCACCATCACGCCGTGGCAAACCCTGGCCATCGACTTCAGCTGGGACGCGCTATGGCGGCAACGCCGCGAGGACGCCTTCTATCTCGGGCCGATGCGCCCGGTGAAAGGCAGCGAGCAGGGCTCGCGCTTTATCGGCAATCAGTATCAGGTCGAAACCACCTGGACGCCGCGCAGCGATCTCCAGTTCAAGGTGGCCTATGTCTACTTCGACGTCGGCCACAGCCTGCAGCAACATGCCGGACTGAAAGACATGAACTTCGTCCTGGCGCAGGGCACCTACAGCTTCTGACGTCAATAAAAAGGGCGCCGAACCAGGCGCCCCGTCTGTCTTACAGCGCAGCCAACTCCGCCGCCAGGGTGGCGACCAGCTGCGCCGCCAGCATCGGCCGCGCCAGGCCTACGCCCTGCCCGGCCCACAGCGACATGAACTCCCCGCGCCCGGCCTTGGCCGCCGCCTGGCGGATATCGCCGGTGAGCGCGTTCTGCACCGGATAAGGCAGGATCTGCCCCTCCTCCGCGCGCATCTGGCGCATGAAATCATTGACGATGCCGCGCGCCGGGCGGCCGCTGAAGGCGCGTGTCAGGCGCGTACTGTCATCACCGGCGTTGCGCAATGCCGCTCGCCAGGCGTCGGCGATACCCGATTCCGGGCTGCACAGAAACGCGGTGCCGAGCTGTGCCGCCTGCGCGCCCAGCAATTGCGCCGCCGCGATGCCGCGACCGTTCATGATGCCGCCTGCGGCGATCACCGGGATCTTCACCGCCGCCACCACCTGCGGCAACAGGGCCATCAGGCCGACGCAGGATTGCTCGATATCGCCGAGGAAGGTCGGACGATGACCGCCCGCCTCCGCGCCCGAAACGCAGACAAAGTCGGCGCCCGCCTCTTCCCAGGCGCGGGCTTCCGCCACCGTGGTGGCGGTGCCTATCACCCGCGAGCCAGCCTGCTTGAACTGCGTGACCGTCGCGCGCGGCAGCACGCCGAAGGTGAAGCTGGCCACCGGCGGCGCGGCCTCCAGCAAGGCCGCGATCTGGTCGCGGTTGTTTTCGGCAAATTTGGCGGGGATCGGCGGCTCGCTCAGCCCCAGCGCTTCGCGGAACGGCCGCAACAGGTGCTGGGCGCGTTTCAGCTCGGCGAGATCCGGGTGCTGTTCATCGAGCAGAAACAGGTTGATGTTAAACGGCGCGGCGGTCTGCGCGCGGATCTGCTGCACGCGCTCGAGGATCACCTCCGGCGAGAACAGCGCCGCCGCGCACGATCCCAGCGCCCCGGCGTTGCTCACCGCCACCGCTAACGCCGGCGGCGACGCGCCGTTCATCGGCCCCTGAACGATCGGATAGCGCAACCCAAGCTCGCGGGCAAAAGCAGAAGGTGCCGTCATCAATGTGTCTCCCTGTGTGGACTA
This sequence comes from Serratia sp. YC16, assembly GCF_009707615.1. Classification (NCBI taxonomy): domain Bacteria; kingdom Pseudomonadati; phylum Pseudomonadota; class Gammaproteobacteria; order Enterobacterales; family Yersiniaceae; genus Serratia; species Serratia sp. YC16. The sequence continues at coordinate 1,185,395 of NZ_WLYN01000001.1, forward strand.
CATTCGTCTTACGGCGGCCGCGCCGCCGAACCGACCAAAAGCATAGCACCTTCTCACCGCCTGGCCGTGCAGTTAATGCTTCACCTGACGCCGGTCCAGCGACAGGAAGTGGTGCACCACCGGCTTGTCCGGGCCGATATGGAAGCCCAGCGCCTCCTGCTGCAGATCGGCGTCGGCGTGCGACACCCGCTGATGCTGGCGCAGATGCTCCGCCCAGGACTCCACCAGGAACCACTCCATGATGCATTCCGGATCGCCGGTATGCTCGGTGATGCCCCAGGCGTAAGCGCCGTCGCGACGGCGCGCCCGCTCCAGCATCAGCAAAGTGCGCAAGAACTGCGGGCGATCCTGTTCGCGGATGCGGTATTCCACCTGAATCATCACCGGCCCGCGATCGTTCTCGACCGGCGTGTTGACCAACGGTTCCGGCCAATGGTTCGACGGCTGCAGATCGGCCTCGCCGGTCGGCAGACGCAGACGGTGGAACAGCAGCCCCGCCGCCAACAGGCCGACGCCACCGACCAGCAGCGTGGCGGCGACGCCCAGCTCCTGCGCCACCAGCCCCCACAGCAGGCTGCCCGCCGCCATCGCGCCGTTGAACACCATCAGGTAGATGGCCAGGCCGCGGCCGCGCACCCAGTTAGGCAGCACACCCTGCGCCGCGCCGTTGAGCGTGGTCAGCGCGATGATCCAGCCGGCGCCCAGCACCAACAGCAGCACCACCGCCAGCCACTGCGGCGGCGCCAGCGACAGGGCCGCCATCACCACGGCGGTGAGCACCGCCGCCAGCAGCACCAGCCCGTCGGCGTTGAGCCGCTGGCGCAGACGCGGCAGCACAATAGCCCCGAGGATCGCCCCGGCGCCCACCGCCCCCAGCAGAACGCCGTAAAAACCGGCGCTGCCGCCCAGCATGCGGCGCGCCACCAGCGGCAGCAGCGCCCAGACCGAGCTGGAGAAGGCGAAAAACACCGCCGCCCGCAGCAGCACCACGTGCAGCTCGCGGCTGGAACGCGCATAGCGCAGACCGGCGCGGAAGGCGCCGAAGAAATGCTCCGACAAGCCGCTGTCTTCGGCCTTCGGCCGCTTCCACCACAGCAGCGCCGCGATCACCAGCACATAGCTCATCACGTCCGCGCCGTAGGCCGCGCCGGCGCCGAAGCTGGCCAGCAGCAGGCCGCCGGCCGCCGGGCCGATGGAGCGGGCGATGTTGATGCCCAGCGAGTTCAGCGCCACGGCGTTTTTCAGCTCGGCGCGCGGCACCAGTTCCGGCACGATCGCCTGCCAGGTCGGCCCCATCAGCGCCGCGCCGATGCCGCCGACAAAGGTCAGCGCCAGCAGGTATTCCACCGTCAGCGCACCGGTCTGCGACAGCACCAGCAGGCTGCCGCTGACGCAGGCCAGCAGGATTTGCACGAAGATCAGAAAGCGCCGCCGATCGAGAATGTCCGACAATACCCCGGCCGGGATCGCCAGCAGGAACACCGGCAGCGTGGCGGCGGTTTGCATCAGCGCCACCGCCGAGGGGTTGCTCGACAGGTCGGTGATCAGCCACGAGCTGGCGACGTCGCGCATAAAGCTGCCGACGTTGCCGAGCACCGTCGCGCCCCACAGCACCGCAAATAATGGGATTTTCAGCGGCGCGAAGCCGCCCGCCGCCGCCTTGTTTTCCGTCTGTTCAGCCATCCGTTCGCTCCTTCAAATCGTTAAATGCCACCAGCAACAGCGCGCCGGCCAGCCCGAGGTGTTCAAAAAATCCGTTCATCATCTGGCCGCGTTCCGCGCCGTCGAACTGCCAGAACGGATTGGCCATCAGCGTCGCCATCAGGGTAAAACCGGCCAGCGCCAACGCGCCGAGCCAGCGGTAAAAACCGCTCAGGATCAGCGCCGACGCCGCCAGTTCAAACAGCGTCACCAGCACGGCGAACAGCGCCGCCGGCTGCAGGCCGAAGTGGGTCATCTCGGCGACCGCGCCCTCGACGTTCAACGCCTTGACCAGCCCGCCCTGAATGTAGGCGGCGCAAATCGCGAGCAGCAGCAGCCAGCGCACCGCGGGCGCATGCAGCCGCTGAGCGCAGCGGGCGGCGATATCGGTAATATTCATCGCGCCCCCTTAGAATGGCGAATTCTGGATAAAGGCCAGCAGATCGGCGTTGAAGCGATCGGGATCGGTCTGCGCCAAACCGTGTGAGCCGCCAGCGTAAACATTCAGCTCCGCCTGTTGCATAAGCTTAGCGGCTTTCTGCGCCGAGGCTTCGAACGGCACGATCTGATCGGCGTCGCCGTGCACCAGCAGCGTCGGCTTGTCGATCGCCAGCAGATCGGCGGTGTAATCCACTTCGGAGAACTCGCGCACGCCGTCGTACTGGCCTTTCACGCCGCCCTGCATGCCCATCAGCCAAAAGCTGTCGATAAGCCCCGCGTTGCTCTCGACCTCATCGCAGTGGAGGCCGTAGAACGGTACCGCCAAATCTTTGAAGAACTGCGGGCGGTTGCCCGCCACGCCGCTGCGAATGCCGTCGAACGCCGCCATCGGCGTGCCCTCGGGGTTGGCCGGCGTCTGCAGCATCAGCGGCGCCGGCGCCCCCACCAGCACCACCTTCGCCACCCGACTGCTGCCGTGACGGCCGATATAGCGCGCCACTTCGCCGCCGCCGGTGGAATGGCCGACCAGGATCAGATCGCGCAGATCCAGCGTTTCTATCAGCACAGCCAGATCGTCGGCGTATTGATTGATGTCGTTGCCGTGCCAGGTTTGATCCGAACGGCCATGGCTGCGGCGATCGTGAGCGATCACGCGGAATCCGCTCTGGCCGAAAAACAGCATCTGGTTGTCCCAGGCGTCGGCGGACAGCGGCCAACCGTGGGAGAACAGGATCGGCTGGCCGCGTCCCCAATCCTTATAGAAAATGCGTGCGCCATCGGGCGCGGTAAGAGTGCTCATGACGTGCTCCCCGTTCGGTATCGAATTGGATTTTGTACGGGTTAACAGTACGGCAGGCGTAAAGGCAGTGATAACGGAATAATTTTCGCATGATCGCGAGTTTTTTTGCTGAAGAGGCCGGCGTAGCCGCCGGCGCATAACGTCAGATGTTTTCCAGATCGATGCCGCGCGTTTTCGGGCCAAACAGCCCGATCACCAGCATCACGATCAGCATGCTGGCGACGATAAACGCGATCACCCCCAGCGAGCCGCCGTACTGCAAGATAATGCCGATGATGATGCTGCTGAACACCGTCGACAGGCGGCTGAAGGAGTAGCAAAAACCGACGGCGCGGGCGCGGATGTGGGTCGGGAAGATCTCGGATTGATACGAGTGGTAGCTGTAGGTCAGCCAGGCGTTGGACCAGGTGATGAAGAAGCCGCACAGGATCAGCCACAGCGGATTGTTCTGCAGCGCGAACAGCGAGCCGAAGATCACCGTCACCAGGCAAGACAACACGATCTGCCACTTGTTCTCCATCTTGTCAGCGTAAAAACTGCACAGCAGCGAGCCCAGCGGATAGGCCAGCGTGATGAAGAAAGCGTACAGCAGGCTGTGCGTGACCGACGCGCCCTTGCCCGACAGCAGCGCCGGCAGCCAGTTGCCGAAGCCGAAGAAGCCGATGGCCTGAAAGAAGTTCATCACCACCAGCATCAGCGTGCGATCGCGATACTGCGGCGCCCAGATGTCGCGAAAGCGGCCGCGCTGCGGCGCGCCGTCGGCCTCTTCAGCCTGGCGCAACGGAAACTCCGCGGGCGCCACGCCGCAGCGCCGTTCCATGTCCCGCATCACCTGCCGCGCCTGCGCATAGCGCCGTTGCTGCACCAGCCAGCGCGGCGACTCCGGCAGCCCCTTGCGCACCAGCCAGATCACCAGCGAGGCCAGCGCGCCGGCGATCACCACGTAACGCCAGCCGCTCAGCCCCCAAATCGTCTGCGGCACCAGCCACCAGGACATCAGCGCCACCGCCGGCACCGACAGGAACTGCACGAAGAACGCGAAGGCGAAAGCCCGGGTGCGCAAGTGCGCGGGCACCCACTCCGTCAGGTAGGTGTCGATGGTCACCAGCTCGATGCCGAGCCCGACGCCTACCAGAAAGCGCAGAAAGATCACCCATTCCGCCTGCTGTTGAAACGCCAGCAACAGCGAGAAGGCACCATACCAGACCAGGGCAAACATAAAGGTGGCACGGCGGCCGAAGCGGTCAGCGTACGGGCTCAGCAGGCTGGCGCCGACGAACAGACCGAGAAAGGTGGCGGCGGCGAAGGCTGCCTGATCCGACACGCCGAAGACGCCCAGCGCCCCGGTGTGGAAAATGCCGTCGGCGATAAGGCCGGTGCTGATATAGCCGGTCTGGAACAGATCGTAGAGTTCGAAAAAGCCGCCCAGCGACAGCAGAATGATAAAGCGCCACAGGCCGGCCGACGCGGGCAAGGCGTCGATTCTGGCCGCCAAATCCCGCGCATGGATCGGCGACGCCGCTACAGAGTCACTCACCGTTAACCTCGCATTAACATTTTTGATGACTTTCTATGCTAGCGAAGCGACGCCGGAGTTAAATTTTTAATTAGCAGACTATGAAAAAAAGTTAAGCATAAAACGCTGCAGCGGCCTGTTTTATAGCGAGAAAATGTAGCGCGGGATGCCGGCCGGCATCCCGAATCGGTGGATTAACGGCTGTGGTGCTGCTGCAACCGTTCGCTGCGGTAAAAGCTCAGCAGGCACCAGCCAAGGGCGATCAGCGCCAGCGGCGCGGCGACGAAACCGATGTTGCCCATCCCCAGATGCAGGCTCACCTGATTGCCCAGCAGCGCGCCGCTGCCGATGCCGAAGTTGTACAGGCCGGAGAAGATCGCCATCGCCACATCGGTGGCGTCCGGCGCCAGGCTCAGCACCTTGGCCTGCATCGACAGGCCGATGGCCATGATCGCCATGCCCCAGAAAATGCACAGCACCGTCAGGTGGCTTTCGCTGCCGGCGGCCGGCAACAGCAGCAGCAGGCTCAGGGCCAGCAGCGCGATGGCGCCGATAAAGAAGCCGGAAGGAAACCGCTCGCTGTAGCGGCTGAACAGCAGGCTGCCGACGATGCCGGCGGCGCCGAACAGCAGCAGCATCAGCGTGGTGAAGTTTTCCGACAGCCCGGCCACGGTCTGGATAAACGGCTCGATGTAGCTGTAGGCGGTGAAGTGCGCCGTCACCACGATGATGGTCAGCATGTACAGCGCCACCAGCGCCGGGCGTTTGAACAACAGCGGCACGCTGGCCAGCGAACCGGAGTGCTCGCTTTTCAGCACCGGCAGCAGGCGCCACAGCAGCACCAGCGCCAGAGTGGCGCACACCGCGATGCCGATAAAGGTCATGCGCCAGCCGAGCAGCTGCCCGACCACCCGCCCGAGCGGCAGCCCGAGCACCATCGCCAGCGCGGTGCCGCCCGCCAGCAGGCTCAACGCCTGCGCTTTCTTGCCCGGCGGCGCCACGCGGATCGCCAGCGAGGCGGTGATCGACCAGAACACCGAGTGCGCCAGCGCCACGCCGGCGCGTGAAATCACCAGCGTGGTGAAGTTCCAGGCCACGGCGGTCAGCACATGGCTGGCGATAAACAGGATGAACACGCCGATCAGCAGCTTGCGGCGCTCGATCTTGCTGGTCAGCAGCATGCACGCCAGCGAGGCGGCGGCGACGATCCAGGCGTAAATGGTGATGATCAGGCCGACCTGTTCGGTTTGCATCGAGAAGCTGGCGGCGATATCGCTCAACAGCCCGACCGGAATAAATTCGGTGGTGTTGAAGATAAAGGCCGAGACGGCGAGGATAACCACGCGTAACCAGGCGGTTGAGCGCGAAACGGGTGCGTGTTCCATGGTAAACAAAATCCGGACAGGTGCGGGCAAGTAGCGATATTTTAACCAACCGCCGCGCTAAATGCGATACGCGTCACACTTTAATTGTGTGGTTTTTTTCGCCGCATTTCGACACACTCGCAGACACACGGTTGCACAAATGCTGTGCTAATCTCTTGAAGCGTACCAATTTTTCCTGCCGCTCTTCCTTCGGCCGCCGCAGACGACGCGCCGCGCCGAAGAACCGCGCGCAGTGTCCATTTGGCGTTTCCTGAGGCGAGGTCATTATGTCCGCGATTTATGATTGGTCCGTGCTCGCATTGCGCAATGTTTACGATCGCCGAATTCAGGGCCAACCGGTGCTCGACAGCGCCGCGCTGTTCCCCGATGCGGAACGTTTCACCGCCCAATGGCGGCAGATCCGCGAAGAGGCGCTGGCCGTCGCCCACGATCTGCACAATATCCCACGCTTTCACGAGATCATGATCCAACAGGAGTCTATCTCCGCCAACGACGCGCGCGACTGGCGCATGTTCATCATGAAGGCCTACGGCCAGCCGATCGCCCGCAACCTGGCGCGCTGCCCTGCGCTGGCGGCATTGATCGCCTCCTCGCCGGACGTGCTGTCCGCCTCGCTCTCCTTCCTGGCGCCCGGCAAGCAGGTGCCGCCCCACCGCGGCCCGTTCCGCGGCATTCTGCGCGGCTATCTGGTGCTGGACATGCCCAAGCGCGCCGACGGCGTACCGGCGGCGGTGCTGAAAGTGGACGGCCGCGAATACCGCCTGCACGAGGGGGAATTCATGCTGTGGGACGACACTTTCGAACACGAGGTGTGGAACGACAGCGCGCAGGTGCGCACCGTGCTGCTGCTGGATATCCGCCGTCGCGACATGCCCGGCGGGCTGCGGCTGCTCTCCAGCGCTATCATCGCGCTGGTGCGGCTGAACGTGCGCTGGATGCAGCGCCAGTTCTGAAGCGCTCAGACGATCAACCGTCGTGAGCGACCGGCCAATACCGCGCCAGCCACTGGCCGGCGGTGGTGGTGAGCAGGCCCTGACGCGCATTGAAGGTTGCCGCCTTGTCCCAGGCTACGCCGTCGGGCCGGGCGAAAGCCAGCCGGTATTTGGCGCCGACGTCATGCGGATGGTTCCGCACCGCCTCCTGCAGCCGTGCGGAGTCGAGCAAGGTTCTGTTGACCTCGACGCCCCAGTGCGCCTGCAGGAGATCGGCAAGCTCGCGGTAGGTCAGCGTGTCGCCGGCGATATAAACCGCCTGGTTGCGAAACGCGGGCCGATGGAAAAAAATCTCGGCCGTCAGCCGGCCAATGTCCTCAGGGGTGGTCAGCGTCACCGCATAGCGCCAGTCGCCCAGCGCGCGCACCGTTTTGCTTGCCGCGTCCACCACGCCAAAGCCGGGGTCAAACAGGTAGCTGGTGAAAATGCCCGTGGAAACAATCACCCACTCCGTCGCACGCTGCGCACGCAGCAGGTGGCGCACCTCGAGCTGTTCATCCCACACCTGCTGCCCGCTGCCTTTACCCACGACATCGTAATCTACGCCAAACTGCCACGGGAAATAGCGCGCCACGCCCGCCTGCAAGACGGCCTGGGTGATCTTTATCTGCGTGCCCGCTCCGCCGACAAAGCCGCTGCAGTTGATCACCGCGTCGAAGGAACGGAATAGCGCACTCAGCGCCTCCACGCCGTTTTGCTGCAGATCGCCTTCCACCACGGCGATGCCGAGCCGCATCAGCTCATCCCGCCGCGCCCGATGCGGGCCGCTGACGGCGCGGGCGGCCTCCGGCCGGAGCAGCACGCTGATGGTGACATTCGCATGCCGCTGAGCCTGCCGGCTCATCGCACGCAATACCGGCAGCCCCAGTTCACCGGCGCCGAGTATGAGCACGGTATTGATAGATGGATTTGTGGATTTCATTCTTGCCTCCTGTCTTAACACTGCGTCATCCTGACAGCTGACAAAAACGGGTTCAATTAGGTACACGCGTGATACCGGAGAGGAATATGACGAGCGATCGCGCAGCGCTGCTGCAATTTTCGCAGGCGTTCTGTGAAGAACTGAGCAACGACGATGAAGGGTTGAAGCGTGAGATCCTCGCGCATGCGGGCAACCGTTGGTCGCTGGGGGTATTGCATATCCTGGGCACTCACGGGCCGCTGCGCCACGGCGAGATAAGCCGCCAGCTGGCGGGCGTGACGCAGAGAATGCTGACGCGGACGCTGCGCCATCTCGAGCGGGACGGGCTGATATCGCGCTGCGATTATCAGGAAAAGCTGCCCCGCGTGGTGTACGCCATCACCGAAGCGGGGGAAACGATGCTGCTCAACATGCTGCCGCTCTGGTCGTGGATTATCTCCTCCGCCGACGCTTTCAGGACGGCCCGCTCGCACTACGATGACCAACAGCGCAACGCCGCCGAGGAATGAACGCGGGCTTCCCTGCCCTTGGGCGGCACTCAGCCGCCGCCCAGATAAGCCTTTCTCACCTCAGGATCGTTCAACAGTTCCTGGCCGCTGCCGGTGAGGCGGATCTGGCCGTTGACCATCACATAACCGCGATCGGACAGCTTCAGCGCGTGGTTGGCGTTCTGTTCCACCAGAAACAGCGTCATGCCGCTGCGGGTCAGCTCGCGCAGCACGCCGAAGATCTGCCGCACCACGATCGGCGCCAGCCCCAGGCTCGGCTCGTCCAACAGCAGCAGCTTCGGCCGGCTCATCAGCGCGCGGGCGATAGCCAGCATCTGCTGTTCGCCGCCCGACAGGGTCATCGCCCGCTGATTGCGCCGCTCCCTGAGGCGCGGAAACAGCTCGAACATGCGCTGTAAATCCTCCGCCAGATAGCGATTGCCGACGGTGATGGTGCCCATCAGCAGGTTCTCCTCCACGCTCATGTCCGGGAAGATGCGCCGCCCTTCCGGCGCCTGCGCGATGCCGCCGGCCGCCACGTAGTGCGTGGAGCGGCGGCTGATGTCCTCACCGCCGAACAGGATCTGCCCGCCGGCGATGCGCGGCTGGCCAAAGATCGACATCAACAGCGTGGATTTGCCCGCACCGTTGGCGCCGATCAGCGCCACCGTCTCGCCGGCGTTGACCTGCAGCGACACCTTACGCAGCGCCTGGATCGGCCCGTAAAACACGTCCACTTCGCGAAATTCCAGCATCGCTTCGCTCATCCCGCCAGCTCCTCTTCGTCCGCGCCCAGGTAGGCGGCGATCACCGCGTCGTTGTGTTGGATCTCCTGCGGCGTGCCGCGGGCGATCACGTCGCCGTGATCGAGCACGATCACCCGATCGGAGATCTCCATCACCATGCCCATGTCATGCTCGATCAACAGCACCGTGATGCCGTGATGCTGGCGCAGAAAACGGATGATGCGGCTCAGCGTGGCCGTCTCCACCGGGTTCAGCCCGGCGGCCGGCTCGTCGAGGCAGATCATCTCCGGCGCGGTGCACATGGCGCGCGCGATCTCCAGCCGCCGCTGCTGGCCGTAGGACATCTCCCCCGCCAGACGGTTGGCGCAGTCCACCAGATCCACCACCTCCAGCCAGTAGAAGGCGCGATCCAGCGCGGCGTTCTCCGCCCGACGATAGCCCGGCGTATTCAGTACGCCGGCGATCAGGTTGCGGTTGCTCTGCATGTGCTGCGCCACCAGCAGGTTCTCCACCACCGACATTTCACGAAACAGGCGGATGTTCTGGAAGGTGCGCGCCAGCCCGGCGCGGTTCACCAGGTGCGTGCCGCCGAACATCTTGTAGTAGAGACGCGAACCGAGCCGCTTCGGGCGTATCCAGTCGCCGGCGCGGAACTTCTGCCCCAGCACCTGGATCACGTCGGTCGGCCGCTTGTGGGTATTGAGCAGGATCGCGCCGCCGGTGGCGCGGTAGAAGCCGGTCAGGCAGTTGAACACCGTGGTCTTGCCGGCGCCGTTGGGGCCGATCAGCGCGGTGATCGAGCCGCGCTCCACCTCCAGATTGACGTCGTTCAGCGCCTTGATGCCGCCAAAGCGCATCATCAGGTGCTCCACCCGCAAAATGGCATCGCTCATGGCGCCACCCCCTTGCGCTCAGCGAAGCTGGATCGGCTGATGCGCACCAGCCCACGCGGCCGCCAGATCATCATCGCCACCATCAGCACGCCGAACAGCAGCACCCGGTATTCGGCGAAGCTGCGCAGCAACTCCGGCGCCACCGTCAGCACGAAGGCCGCTAGCACCACGCCGAGGGTGGAACCCATGCCGCCCAGCACCACGATCGCCAGGATCAGCGCCGACTCGAAGAAGGTGAACGAAGTCGGGTTGACGAAGCCCTGATAAGTGGCGAAAAACACCCCCGCCAGCCCGGCGGTGGAGGCGCCCAGCATAAAGGCCGACAGCTTCACCAGCACGTGGTTCAGCCCGAGGGAGCGGCAGGCGATCTCATCCTCGCGCAGCGCCTCCCAGGCGCGGCCGATCGGCATGCGCGTCAGCCGATGCTTGATATACAGCACCAGCAGCACCACCAAAAACAGCACCGCGTAGATGAAAATGAACTTGAGATTGGGGTTGTAATCGATGCCGAGAAACTCGTGGATCGGCACCCCGCCCTCTTTGGCCCGCCGGCCGAACTCGAGGCCGAACACCGTCGGCGCCGGCACCGAGACGCCGTTCGGCCCGCCGGTGAGCGACATCCAGTTGTTCAGCACCAGCCGGATGATCTCGCCGAACCCCAGCGTAACGATCGCCAGGTAGTCACCGTGCATGCGCAGCACCGGGAAGCCCAACAATGCGCCGGCCAGCGCCGCCATCAGCGCGCCCAGCGGCAGCATCGTCCAGAACCCCAGCCCGAGATACTGGTAGCCCAGCGCCAGCCCGTAGGCGCCGATGGCGTAAAACGCCACGTACCCCAGATCGAGCAGCCCCGCCAACCCGACCACGATGTTCAGCCCCAGGCCGAGCAGCACGTAGATCAGGCCGAGGATCGCCACCGTCAGCAGGTATTTGGTGGCGACGAACGGGAACAGCAACGCGATCGCCGCCATCAGCGGCAGGATCCAGCGCAGGTTGGATTTATAGCCGAGCGGCCGCACGTAGACGCCGTCGTTGCCGCCGTCGAAGCGCGCCAACACCTTACGCCCCGGCGCAGTTTGCAGGAACAGGCTCAGCAGCAGCCGCCCGGCCATCACCGCGACGATGATCCACACCAGCCGGTGCGGCTCGAAGTTGAAGCTGTAGCCGTTCAGCACGATGCCGACGATCGGCCCGAACACGATCAGGGCGATCAGCCCGGCCAAGACGGCGTCCAGCAGGCTGCGTTTAACGTCCAGCCCGCCGTTGATCACGGATTGCGACATGGCGTTCTCCTTAAACCTTGGCGACCAGCGGCCGGCCGAGCAGGCCCTGCGGCCGGAAGATCAGGATCGCCACCAGCAACCCGAAGGAGAACACGTCCTTATAATCCGAGTTCACCATGCCGGCAAACTGCGCCTCCGCCACCCCAAGCAGCAGCCCGCCCAGCATCGCGCCCGGCAGCGAACCGATGCCGCCCAGCACTGCGGCGGTAAAGGCCTTGATGCCGATGATAAAACCGACGTAAAAATCGAAGGTGCCGTAGTTCATGGTGATCAGCACGCCGGCCAGCCCGGCCATGGCGGCGCCGATCACGAACACCAGCGAGATCACCCGATCGGTATTGATGCCGAGGATCGAGGCCATTTTGCGATCCTGCTGGGTGGCGCGGCAGATGCGCCCCAGCCGGGTGCGCTGAATGATGTAGGTGAGGATCGCCATGCCGAGCAGCGACGCCACCAGAATAAACACCTTGGTGTAGGTAATCTGCAGCACGCCGCCGTCGAACTCCAGGCGGAACACGCCGCTCAGCAGCGTCGGGATGCCCTGTTGGCGCGGCCCCTGGCTAATCTGCGCGTAGTTTTGCAGGATTAACGACATGCCGATGGCGGAGATCAGCGGCGCCAGGCGGGTGGAGTTGCGCAGCGGCTTGTAGGCGATGCGCTCGATCACCCAGCCGTACACCCCGGTGATGACGATGGTGAACACCAGCGTGCCGAGGATCAGCAGCGGGAACGAGTGCAGCCCGAAGAACGACAGCAGCGCCAAACCGATGGCGCAGAGATAGGCGGAGATCATGTACACCTCGCCGTGGGCGAAGTTGATCATGCCGATGATGCCGTAAACCATGGTGTAGCCGATGGCGATCAGGCCATACACCGCACCGAGGGTCAGGCCGTTGATCAGCTGTTGCAGAAAGAATACATCCATAATGAGCAGTCTCGCCTGGTAAGGCCGCCAACGCAGTCCGATGCGGCCCAAAGGTCATCGCGGAACGGGCGCGCCACAGCGGCGGGCCCGTCTGTCATGGGGTCACAACTTCAGTATTGGGTTGTTCAAAGCTGGTGATATTTGCCCTTGTCATCCCACTGATAGACCACGTAGTCCGAAACCTTCAGGTCGCCCTTCTGGTCCCAGGCTTTCTTGCCCATCACGGTGTCCACGTCGTGCGATTTCAGCCATTCGGCGGCCTTGGCGCTGTCTTTGCCGCCGGTGGCGTTGAAGGCGGCGGCGATCGCCTGGATCGAGGCATAGGAATAGAGGGTGTAGCCTTCCGGCTCAAAGCCGCTGGCTCGGAACTTGGCGATCACCGCCTTGCCTTCCGGGATCAGGCGCGGATCGTTGCCGAAGGTCATCAGCACGCCGTTGGTGTACTGCGGCCCGCCGGCGGCGGTCACCAGCTCTTCGGTCACCACGCAGTCGCCGGAGAAGAACTTGGCGGTCACGCCCTGCTCGCGCATCTGGCGCACCAGCGGCCCGGCTTCCGGATGACAGCCGCCGAAGTAAACCACGTCCGGCTTGACCGAGGCGATCTTGGTCACCAGCGCGTTGAAGTCTTTTTCACCGCGCGACAGCCCCTCATACAGCACCTCTGTGACGCCGCGCTTGTTCATCGCCGCCTTGGCGGCGTCCGCCAGCCCCTGGCCGTAGGTATCTTTATCGTGGATCACCGCGATGCGTTTGGCCTTCAGCGTATCCAGCATGTAGTTGGTAGCGATCGCGCCCTGCTGATCGTCGCGCCCGCACATGCGGAACATGGTCTTCATGCCGCGCTCGGTGATCTGCGGGTTGGTGGAGCCGGGGGTGATGGCGATGATGCCGGCTTCGTCATACACCTCGGAGGCGGGCATGGTGGAAGAGGAGCAGAAATGGCCGACCACCGCCGAGACCTTGTCCTGATCCACCAGCCGGTTGGCGACCGCGACCGCCTGTTTCGGTTCGCAGGCGTCATCCCCCTGCACCAGCTTGATTTTTTCCCCTTTGATGCCGCCGGCGGCGTTGATGTCCGCCGCCGCCTGCGAAGCGCCGCGCCAATACTGATCGCCATAGGTGGCGTTCGGCCCGGAGAACGGCCCGGCGACGCCGATGACGATATCGGCCTGCGCAGAAAAGGCCGTGCCTAAACAACCGATGAGCAAAGCAGCGAGCGGACTTTTTATCAATTTCGATGACATTGTTATCTTCCTCAGCACTGTTGTAGCGAAACGCCCGGGGGCGCGGATCAGTCACTTTATGTGTAGACGGGGAAAATAATTTTCTTGAGAGCGCAGTCGCATTCCCCAAAAATGGGTAAGCAAAAATCCAGCCATTGTGACGACGAATACATATTGTTTGCTTATTCATCCTACATATCAGTTGCAGCGCAGCGTGTGGCGGGGATAACCGAGAGTCTGGGCAGTGCGGCTAGCGTGAGAGGGAGAACGGCCTTGCACCATCGCCGTGCAAAGGCTTGTGCAATCGTTGTGGGCCACAAAATCACCGCACAGCGATGGAAAATGCCGAAAAACAGCGCAAGATGTTCATTCCGCCAGCAAACGCGCTTTTTTTGCAGTTTAGCGCTTTGACAAACCCCAGGTGCCCCGCTATTATTCGCCCCGTTCACACGATTCCTCTGTAGTTCAGTCGGTAGAACGGCGGACTGTTAATCCGTATGTCACTGGTTCGAGTCCAGTCAGAGGAGCCATATTTAGAGAAGCCCGCTTAAGGAAACTTAAGCGGGCTTTTTGCTTTTCGGGTTATAACTCGCTGCAAGAGAGGGTTCATTCATCCAGGAATGACCACCGGCTATCTGGATCGCTAACCGGTGTTTCAATAGGGTTTACGGTGCATGTCAGCACATCATCACCGACCCAGGGACAACATGACAATGGCGGTCTTCAGCTCGGGAACCAGCCTGGGGTATTTTGAATCGCTTGCCACAGTTTATGTGGGATCTGTAATTCATCCGGATCTTGCGACGCGTTGAGTTTGACGTTCATGCTTCCTTCATGACCTGATTGTACTCTCTCCACCCATTGGGGATTCATAACCATCGCGCGTCCCAAAGCGACCATGGACAATCCGGCATCCAGCGCTTGCCGTGCCACGTCCGACGACGTGATTTTTCCGGCGGCCAGTATCGGCAAACGGCCGTTATTCAGCTCAATGAACCTTGCCAGCGTACTCTTTTCATCCTCGTCATCCCGAGGGGTGTCCGTCAGTACATGGTGCAACGAGATGTGCAAATAATCGATAAGCGCCTCTTCCGTCAATTGGTTCGCCAACGCCAGAGAATCATCTATACGCAGTCCCTTTTCGCCGGATTCTTCCGGAGACAACCGATACCCCAATAAGAAAGGCTGTGTAGCATGGCGTTCGATAACTCGCCGAACTTCGCGCGCCACTTCCAAGGGGAAACGCATGCGATTCTCCAGAGAACCGCCCCATTCATCCGTGCGCTGATTGAAATACGGGGAGAAAAAGTTTTGGAGCAGGAAACCATGGGCGCCATGCAATTCTACGCCATCGAACCCCGCCTCAATCGCGCGGCGAGTGGCTTCGCCAAAATCGCGGATCACAGTCAGAATTTCGTCATGGCTTAACGCGCGGCCGGCTTTTTTGCCATCGTTAAACGGGCCTGCCGGTGCGGCTAGCGCACTGGCGCCAACGAGGTCGCCATCGGAGATCAAGGCCGGAACGGCTTTATTTCCCGCGTGAAAGAGTTGCAAGATCGCCGGCGCGCCGCCGCTTTTAGCGGCATCCGCCAGCCGTTTCAGGCTCGGGATAAAGCGATCGTCATAGGCCGCGAACTCATGAGTAAACCCGATGCCATTTCGCTGTACATGGGAACAGCCTGTCAGCACCAACCCAACACCGGTCGCGCGTGCCCGATAATAGGCTAACTCTGCATCTGAAATAGTTTCATCATCATTGGCTGACCAGGTGGTCATTGGGGCCATCACGATGCGATTGCGCATCTCAAGGCCGTTTTTAAATAAAAATGGCTGCATTAATGGATCTTTCATAATTCTCTCAGCATTTAACATTTTGATCTAAAATCAAAAATCATAAACAATCACTTCGCCAGCGGGGTTCCCAGCCAGCGTTCATCGATAAATTGCAGCATCTGTTCCGGTGTGATTTGCTGCGTCATTCGCCCTCGCAGCACCGTGCGATGCTCGAAAGTTAATGCTCCCCGTGCAAGCACCTGGGCTTTAAAACGCGCGATATGCTCGTCCGAGAAGTGGCTGTTGTGGGTATTAAACAGGATGACCCGTTTACCGCTGAAATCGCTGTTCTCAATAAAAGCCCAAATCGGCGGCGCCGGGCTGTATAGCCAGATCGGCGAGCCCAACCAGAGGGTGTCAAACGGCGTCAAGTCAATCTTGGCCGGCGTTATCTCGGGCAACGCATCCTGCCGCTCTTTCAGCAAAGTGGCGTCTTTCAGCGCATACGCCAGCCCTGGCAAGCCAGGGGCATAGTTCGGCGCATCAAGCCTGAAGAGCTGTGCATCCAGGCGGTGAGCGATATGGCGAGCGGCCAGCGCCGTACTCCCTGAACGAGAAAAATAAACGACGGCGGTACGCGATGCGTTTTCTCCTGAATGCGCATGAGGCTCTATCTTGGCCAACTGGGCGGCTTGTCGATTTTCAATCAGCGTGACAGAGGCCAATACGCCCAAAATAGCCAGCAAAACGACCGTCAAACCGATGAGGGTTCCATACATAGGTAAGCGCCTTGATGCCATTAATCAAAATCGGTCGTCTTGCTGAGCGCCTCAAACTCCCACGTTTCTGCGATGCGGGACTGCAAGGTCGGCATGACGAAATCGAGAGCATCATTACCGATTAATAGCTGGCGCGGAGGCGTGTCCATTTCCACCAACCGGCAAATCACCTGCGCAAGTTTGGCAGGATCGCCCTGTTGCTGACCATCGGCGGATGCCAGTAGCTCGCGCGCGCTGCCAAAAGCGGCATAATCGGCAATGCTTCTTTCCCCGTACCGGGCAGAACTGTCATTGAGAAATTCGGTGCGGAAAAAGCCGGGCTCAACGGCGGTGACGGTAATTCCAAGAGGCGCGACCTCATCGGCCAACGCCAGGGTCATACCTTCCACGGCAAACTTCGACGCGGAATAAAATGTGGCGTTCGCGACGGCTTTCACGCCGGCGATGGAAGAGGTGTTGATAATGCGCCCGCCCCGCTGGCGCCGCATCACCGGCAGCACCGCGCGCAATACATTGGCCATGCCGAAAACATTGGTTGAAAATTGCTGCTCTATCTGTTCGGCTGTCGCTTCTTCAAAACGCCCCAACAGACAGAACCCGGCATTATTCACTAATACATCAATGCGGCCAAAACGGCTCACGGCCGCATCTGCAGCAGCCAGCGCCTGATGTTCATCACGAACATCAAGCTCCAGCAGCTCAATCTTTTCCGCTGCAACATCGCTGAATGTCCGGCGCAATTTTTCCCTATCCCGCCCCGTTGCAACCACACAGTCCCCCTGTTGCAACGCAGCCCTGACAATATGGGCGCCCATGCCGCGCGCGGCGCCGGTGACAAACCAAATGCGATTCATATCTGTTCACCTTAATCGGTTTAAAAACTCGTACTGCCTCATCGCAGTACGAGGTGTCGAGGCACTAAAGCGTCAATTGCAAACTAGGACGTATCACGATGTCATCGAGTAATACGCCGGGCGGTTGAGCAAATGAATAGACCAATGCACGAGCCACGTCATCCGGCATGAGAGCCTGAATGGCATCACGGCGTTCGCGCATCATGTCCGCAGAAACATTGTGTCCCCATTCCGTATGTACCGCCCCCGGATGAATCAATGACACGCGTATGCCTGCTTCAGCCAGCTCCTGCCGCAAGCCGTCACAGAACCCCCTGACGGCAAATTTGGTGGCGCAATACACGGCCCAGTTAGGCGCACTGCTTTTCCCCCCGACGCTGGATACCGTGGAGATCATTGCGCCGGGGCGATTTTTCATCAGAGGGATAGCTTCGTAGGAACAGTTCAACACGCCGTACATATTCGCGTTGATCTGCTCCTGCCAGCCCTCGGGTGAGCTCTCCTCGAACCGACCGAAAATCCCCATGCCCGCGTTGTTAAAAAGCAGATCCACACCGCCGAAGCGGCTCTTCACCCTATTAAAAAGTGACCGGACCTGAGCTAAATCAGCAACGTCAGCGTCAAAGGCGACGGCGGCTCCGCCCAGTTCGGCAGCCAGACTTTCGATTCGCTCTTTGCGTCTTGCTACCAGCACGACCGAAACGCCTTCCGCAACCAATCGGCGGGCGGCAGTTTCACCAATACCGCTTGAAGCCCCGGTGATAACAGCGACTTTGCCGCTGAGACTGTTCATCTCCATCGTCCTGCCTCTATAGATAAATTTTATGGCGGGTGTTTACATAAAATACGGCTTGTCACCGTCAGTGCCCGGCTGGTTGACGCCGATGTTCTCACCCAGATGTTTTTTCGGTTGCTCGATGATGTCGGCAATTAAAGCGGCGACGCTCTTGCGCGATACGATCGTTCCTTTGAACGGCGCATCGCGGGCGGTAAGCTCATAGTCAACCAGATCTTCGTCCGTTAACCAGGCCGGGCGCAGAATGGTGTAGTCCAGCCCGGAGGCTTCAATCGCGTCAGCCGCCCGACGAAATGGCTTGAGGGGCTCACCGATGATCGCGTTGTTCCATTCACCGAATTTTCCCGGGACCTCATCATAAATCCCCAGCGAAAGAACGAAGATCAGGCGCTTGACGTCGCTGGCCTGCATGGCGGCAATCACCGCCTCAGCCTGCACATCCAGATCCTCCCCCGTCAGGTTGGCATACACCAGATCCTGGCTCTGCATCGCTTGTTTCAATGCGGACGGGTTCAACACATCGCCGATAAGGATCCGGCCGTTGGCCGGGCGCGACCGGATTTTTTCCGGCCGGCGAGCGAACAACGTTTGCACAAGCGACTGTTCATCCGCCAATCGGTCGATAACATGACGGGCGATTTGGCCGCCGGCGCCAAGGATCAATACATTTTTCATGGTGTTCTCCATCGGTTATTCACCCAGGTGCGCGGCTAAAAACGGCAGCACCTTGTCCATCGCTGCACGAACGGCTTCCGGCTTGTCATACAGCTCGTAATGTGAAAAGTCCGCTAACGAGACCAGCTCGCGATGCGCCGAAGCCGTTGCGCGCCCATAGACTTCCATGCCATCACGATAGGCGCCAAAGGCACCGACTTTCTCGCCCACCACCACCATCACCGGCTGAGTCAGCAGCACCTCGGCAAAGGCGAAGGCATCCCAGGCCAGCGTTATTTGCGCATGCGAGAACAACATGCGTGTCGCGCCACCCGGCTGTTGGCCGCGCGCGCTCTTGTAATAGTCTGTCGCTTCGAAAACGTCGCGTTCGGTGAGCCCATGGGCCGTTGCCTCTTGAGGACTGGCGGGCAGCAGTTCATTGACCTGAAGCTCTCCGCCCCGCGCTTCCCGGGTGCGCTGCGCAGCCATCGCGTTCAGCGCGCCCAGCGGATCGTAGCCGCTGAAGCCTTCGCGGAAGAGTCGCCCAATATTTACGCCGGTGATGCTCACCACGGCTTTGATGCGTTTCTCTGTCAGCGTGGCATTGACGGCATAACCGCCGCCGCCGCAAATGCCCAGCACGCCGATACGCTCCGCATCGACATACGGCAAGGTGACGGCATAGTCGATGACGCGGCTGATGTCTTCCACCCGCTGGGTCGGATCTTCTATCCAGCGCGGCGCCCCGCCCGACTCCCCCTGAAAACTGGCGTCATAGGCGATAACGACGTACCCCTGTTCCGCCAACGCCTTACCGTAAACATTGCCGGAGGTTTGTTCCTTGCAGCTGCCGAAAGGATGGACGCTGACCACCGTCGGGTAGCGCTTGGATTCATCGAACCTTGGCGGCAGCTGAATGTTGGCGGCGATGTGCCAGGCCATATCGGCGTTTTGGATGCGAACATTTTTCATTACAGTGTCTCTTCAAAGAACGGCGCCAGGACGGAAACGGCTTCGGCGACATAGGCTTTGCCGTCATACAATTCCATATGATTCGCACCTTCGACGATGTGGTAACGCTTGTCGCTGCTCGCGGCGCGATCGTATAAATCGTCACTCATCCATTTACTGCCCGCCACGCTGCCCGCCACGATCTGCATCGGCTGGGTCAGATACACTTCAGCCATATGGTAGGCGTCGTAGGTAATGATCTGGTTGAGGCTGCGCAGCGTCGCATAGCCGGGCGCCGTCGGATATTGCGCGCGCGGGGTATGGTAATACTCCCAGGCCTGGCGCAGCTCTTCGTTCGGCGCATCGGATTCTTTCATCGGTGCCAGCGGCATGGTGGCATGTTCACCGCTGCTGATATCGCCGGTACGGGCGTTGGAACCCGCCTCAACATACGGCAGCGCATCAATGGACTTCACATTGTTTTCCCACCCGTTGCGGAACATCGAGCCGATATTGACGGCGCTGACGGTGCCGATCGCCTTGATGCGGCGATCCTGGATCGCAGCGTTGGCGGTATAGCCCGCGCCGGCGCAAATTCCCATCGCGCCTATGCGCTCGTTGTCGACATAAGGCAGCGTGGTCAGGTAATCAATCACCGCGCTGACGTCTTCGGTGCGGATATAAGGGTTTTCCAACTGACGGGGTTCGCCGCCGCTTTCCCCCTGATAAGAGGCATCGTAAGCCACGGTCACAAATCCCTGCTCCGCCAGTTTTGCGGCATAGGTGCCGGCGGTTTGCTCTTTCACGCCGCCCCCCGGGTGAGAAACGACGATGGCCGGATACTGACGGCCCGCGTCGAACGCCGGTGGCAAGTAGAGCACTGCGGAAAGATCGATGGTTGGGTTATTGCTATTAGTGAAGCTGATTTTCTGGTTCATCATCCGGTTCCTCATCAGGGTGGTCGGTTAACTACATCGTTTCTGATTCTCACTATAGACATTGAACATTAAGATGATTAGACCCAAAATAATGATTGGACCTATCACTTAAATGATTAATCAGCCGAGCGGAAAACAGAGATGAAACGTGATGAGATAGCCGATTTGGTGGCATTTGTGGTGGTCGCCGAGGAGCGCAGCTTCACCCGGGCCGCGGCCCGCCTGGGCATGGCGCAGTCGGCGTTAAGCCAGATCGTCCGCCGCATCGAAGAACGGCTGGGGTTTCGTCTGCTGACGCGCACCACGCGCAGCGTAGTACCCACCGAGGCCGGGGAGCAGCTCTTGTCGACCCTTGGCCCCATGCTGCAAGACCTGGATTCCGTCATGACGTCACTGGGCGAGCTGCGCAACCGCCCTTCCGGCACCATACGCATCACCACGGTGGAGCATGCGGCAAAAACCCTGTTGCTGCCCGCCATGCGCACGCTGCTGAAATCTCACCCAGAAATAAACGTGCAGCTCCTGATCGATTATGGTCTTAGCGATGTGGTCGCCGAGCGTTTCGATGCCGGCGTCCGTCTGGGGGGAGAGATGGATAAGGATATGATTGCCGTGCGGATTGGGCCTGACATTCCGATGGCGATCGTTGGCGCGCCGGATTATCTTGCCCGGCGAGGCACCCCGACTTCGGTGGCGCAGCTGGTCGATCATCAGGCGATTAACCTCTATCTTCCCACCTCGGGTACCGCCAACCGCTGGCGACTCATGCGCGGCGGACGTGAAGTTCGGGTTCGCATGGAAGGCCAACTGTTGTTAAACACCATCGACCTGATCCTGGACGCCGCTCTCGACGGGCACGGCCTGGCCTACCTACCTTGCGATCAGGTGCAGAGCGCCCTTGACGAGAAAAAACTCGTTCGCGTGCTGGACAAGTTCACCCCGGACCTGCCGGGGTATCATCTTTACTACCCGCACCGCAAGCACCCAGGATCGGCCTTTTCTTTGCTTATCGATGTGCTTAGGTTTAACAACGCGCAGAAGCCCAAATAGCGTACTGCCGCCAGCTGACAACGGCGCTTACAGCACAAATTCGTAGTGCGAACCGTCCGGCAGTTCGACATCCAGGCGCAGTTTGCCGCCCGCCGCCTCAACATAGCGTTTGAGCGAGGAAAGCTTCAGATCGCGGCCCGGTTTTTCCATCACGGCGACGGTCGGTTGCCTGATGCCCAGCGCCTGCGCCATTTCAACCTGGGTTTTCTGCACCTTCTCGCGCAGCTCGGCAAGATGGATGTTCAGCATAATCTCCGTCGCCATTGCCTGCGCTTCGGCCACGACCTCGGGCTTTTCATCCGCAATAAGCTGTTCCAACGTTCTGCCCATCGCGTCACTCCTTCTCTTTTAGTGTGTTCAGCCAATTCGTGAATTCCCGATCGGCAATCTGCAGCATTCGATCGTAAAAACGTTTTTCATTGCCCGCTTTATTGCCCGCGCAAAGCACCATGCCGACACGGTACGGATCGAAGGCGAAGAATGCCCGCAACGGTTCGCCACGGCGCTGAATACGCAGCTCTTTCATGTTGCAGTAACACGAGCCTTTAACCGTATCGGCATAGGGCCTGGACAAGCCGGGCCCTTTTTCCCGCAGAACCATCAATGCGGCAAGTACTGCGGCTCGCTCGGCATCGTTGAGAGAGCTAAACCAGTTATCAAACACATCCGTTGTTTTAATTTCCCACACGGGGCCCCCTGCAATATAGGTCAATTGCTATATAGATGTAAAGCTATAAAAGAGAGGTGCGGGGATGACATGAAGCAACATAAACCTTTGCTGTAATGTGGAACGTACGTTCGGGCATTGATGCAAATGCCGTGTAGGTATTCACCTTTTTACGCGCTGTGCCGAACAATCGGCACGGGGCAGTTCCCCGCCCCGCCATTAACCCTGTCACAAAAGCGCATAACGTTCTCGGCGCCCGGTACCACGGTGGCGCACGGCATGCGGCTGCACGCCGCGTGACACCGGTTTAACGCCTGGGTGAGCCTCGCTCTTAGCGCCCCAGCAGCACCGTTGCCCAAACAACGATGGTCATCAGCACCGCCACCAATTGCGCCGCGCCGCCCAGATCTTTGGCACGTTTGGATAACGGATGCAGCGCCAGTGAAATACGGTCGACCACGGTCTCAATCGCCGTATTAAGCAGCTCAACCACCAACAGCAGGAAACTGCAGGCGATTAATAACAGCCGTTCCATTTTTGTAATATCTAAAGTAAATGTAACAACCAGTAAAATGGCGTTAATAACCAATAATTGACGGAATGCATCCTCGGTCAACATGGCATCAATAAAGCCGGCCCATGAATTCCTTATGCTGTAGGTTAATCGGTTTATTCCTTTTTTCTTTTTCACAGGCATCTATTCTGCTCTCATCCACATCACGGCGACCAGGCGAAAATAAGTCACACGCCGTGAATTTGTCCGTGGTTTATTAGTTAAAGACTTTAATCTATCCCCTCTGGGGATCATCCACTCACTCAGGTTTTACCGTCCACGACTGGAACCGCACCGCACGAAAAGCACCCTGACGCGGCAATTATCCTGGGGACGTTAAAAGACGATTCGCGATCAATCGGTTAAAGTGTTTTTTCGTACAATCGGTAGCGCTTATAAGGCACCGCGCCGATGCGTTCTAAAATCGTCCGCATGCCGGTATTGGTTTCCAGGATCCACGACATTTCCAGCGCGTCGATATTGCGCTTGGCGAAGGGCTCGCGCAGCGCCTCAATCAGCAGCAGCGCAATAATCGGCCCGATGCGGCTGAATTGATATTCCTGACGCACGCCCATCAATGGCACCCGTGCCGTGCGCACGCCGCTGACTTTCAGGCGCCACAGCAGTTTGGCCCAGCCGAAAGGCAATAACCGCCCCTGCAGATCGGCAATGGCCTCGTTAATGTTCGGCAGCCCGACGATAAAGGCGCAGGGCGCGCCGTCCACCTCGGCGATATGGATCATATCGTCGGGCACCAGGAACTTCAGCTGATCCCCCATGGTGGCGAACTCGTGTTCGGTGAACGGGACAAATCCCCAGTTATGCTGCCATCCGGAATTGAACACCTCCCGCAACACCTGCATCTCTTCCCGAAAGCGCTTACGGTTGAGGCGACGAACGGTCACCTTTTTGCGCACCTGGTCCATCATCCGGCTGAGCGACGGCGAGAAATGCAGGTCGGTTCTTTTCATCCAATAGGCAAGCAGATCAATCCCTTCGCTGTAACCCTGCTGCGCTATCTGGGTCGCATAGTAGGGTTTGGCATGCGTCATCATGGCCGACGGCGGGGTGTCAAATCCCTCGACCAACAGGCCGCTCTCCTGATTGATGTTGAGGCTGAACGGCCCGGTGATCTTGCGCGCGCCCTTCGATCTCAGCCACTCTTCCGCCGCCGAAAATAGCGCGCTGAAAACGGCGGGATCGTCAACGGCGTCAATCATGCCGAAGTGACCGGTATCTTCCCCATGCAGCTCGCGATGCAGGGAGTCAATTTGTGCGGTAATGCGCCCGACGACCTTCCCCTGTTTTTTGGCCACCCACGCCTGCCATTCGATATGGTCGGTGCCGGGATTTTTCTTTGACAGGTGTTCTTCACGCTCTAAATACAGCGGCTCAATCCAGTTCGGATCATCGCGAAACAGTAACGAGGGGAAAGCAATAAACTCTTTAAGTTCGGGTTTATCCAGAACTTTCTCAATACGGATCATAAATAGCCTTAGGTTTTAATAAAATAATCAAATATGAGCGCGACAACGCCTTTAGCATTTTTTATGCTGTTCTCTTTTATTGAATTGTGTCTTGCCTCCGGCTAAACGATAAGAAAAACCGAATATTACCCCCGGTGAATCAGCGCATTAATTGCCCGTTACTCACCCGTAAACACTGTTGATGGTGCAAAAAAAGGAAAGCCCAAAGCGGCGTAGGCATGCTACGCTATTGGTGCTCTTTTATTATTTAGTGCTGTCTCGGCAAAAGAATCCTGCCCGTTTTTAGTGTGCCGACTTTAATCATGAGGGGCACCGTCATTTTTACCACTTAATGCTGTTTTTAAGATTCAGGTTAAATCAGGCATTCACTTTTTGATTTCTTGCGGCATACTGTTTAGGAAGTGTTTAAGTTCTAAGATAGCCATGCATGAGGTCATAACCTATGAGGCGACAGTTATTCCCTGCCCGACAGACACAAACTAAAGAACGGCAAAGCCAGGATATCACAATATCTCCCCGTATATCCCCAACGCGCCGCTCAAGGCTGATGACGCAAGTTGCTCACGGGTTACCGGGTTAATAACTGACGCGCTACTCAAGCTCGGCAATATACGCTGTTCGCGGAATGAAGATGGTTGAATAACAAACTTATTCAAATCCTATTCATAGTAAAATATCAATTACCTCGCCAAGAGTGATGTATTTCTTTTGGTGATTTTTAATCTATGGCTAAGTTTGTCTATGTCTGAAACAAGTTCTGTTCATTCTCTTCCTATGCGCTATGCGGACTTCCCCACTTTAGTGGACGCGTTGGATTACGCGGCGCTCGGTAATACGGGAATGAATTTTTACGACCGTCGCAATCAACTCGTGACCGTTCTCGAATATCGCACGCTGCAGCAAAAAGCGATCTCGGGCGCGCGGCGTTTATTGTCGCTGAAACTCAAGAAAGGCGATCGCGTGGCGCTTATCGCCGAAACCAGCGCGGGATTCGTCGAAGCCTTTTTCGCCTGCCAATATGCCGGCCTGGTGGCGGTGCCGCTGGCGATCCCCATGGGTGTCGGCCAGCGTGATTCCTACACCGCCAAACTGAAAGGGCTGATCGCCAGCTGTAATCCTGCGGCGATCATCAGCAGCGAAGAGTGGACGCCGCTGATCGCCTCCGCCACGGAACGCGCGCCGTCGCTGCACATTCTCAGCGACGCGGACTTCAACGCGCTGCCAGAGCCGGCGATCGCGCTGCCGGCACCCTCGCCCGACGATATCGCCTATCTCCAATACACCTCGGGCAGCACGCGTTTTCCGCGCGGCGTGATCATCACCCAGCGGGCGGCGATGGCGAACCTGAACGCGATCAGCCGCGACGGCATCAAGCTGCGCGCCGGCGACCGCTGCGTCTCCTGGCTGCCCTTCTATCACGATATGGGCCTGGTCGGTTTCCTGCTGACCCCGGTAGCGACCCAGCTGTCCGTCGACTACCTGCGCACGCAAGATTTCGCCATGCGCCCGATGCAGTGGCTGAAACTGATCGCCAAGAACCGCGGCACGGTGTCCGTCGCCCCGCCGTTCGGCTACGATCTGTGCCTGCGCCGCAGCAACGCCAAAGAGCTGGCCGATCTGGATCTCTCCAGCTGGCGGGTCGCCGGCGTCGGCGCCGAACCTATTCCGGCCGAGCTGCTCAGCCAATTTGGCGAACACTTCAGCAGCATCAACTTCGACAGCAAAGCCTTCATGCCTTGTTACGGCCTGGCGGAGAACACGCTGGCGGTCAGCTTTTCCGATCCTTGCTCCGGCCCGCAAACCAACGCGGTCGACCGCGATATTTTGGAGTACCAGGGTAAAGCGGTCGCGCCCGGCAAGAAGACCCGCGCCGTTTCGACCTTCGTCAACTGCGGCCGGGCGCTGCCCGGGCATCGCATCGAGATCCGCAGCGAAACCGGGCAACCGCTGCCGGAACGCCAGGTCGGCCATATCACGATTTCCGGTCCCAGCCTGATGAACGGTTACTTCTGCGACGATGAGTCCCAGCAGCAAATTCAGGTGACCGGTTGGATGGATACCGGCGATCTGGGCTACCTGCTGGACGGCTATCTGTACGTCACCGGCCGCAAGAAGGATTTGATCATCATTCGCGGCCGCAATATCTGGCCGCAGGATATCGAGTACGTCGCGGAATCCGAACCGGAAATCCGCTCCGGCGATGCGATTGCCTTCGTGACCGAAGAACACGACGAAGCGGCCAGAATTATTTTGCAGATCCAGTGCCGGGTCAGCTCGGAAGAACGTCGGGAACAAATCGTCCATTCGCTGAGCGCGCGCATTCAAAGCGAATTCGGCATCGCGGTGGACATTGAGCTGCTGCCGCCGCACAGCATTCCCCGCACGTCGTCGGGCAAACCCGCCCGCGCCGAAGCCAAAAAACGCTGGCTGAGCGCCTCGCTCTATCCGCAACTGCCGCAGTTGGCCGGTTTCGCGCAATGAGCGGCACCGTCGCGGTGACGGGCGCGACCGGCTTTATCGGCCGGCATATCGTCCAGGAACTGCTGGCGCAAGGGTTTAGCGTGCGCGCCCTGACGCGGCAAGCCGGAAAAGCCACCACCGACAACCTGCAGTGGATCCCCGGCGCGCTGGAAGATCGGCCCTCGCTCACCGAACTGGTGCGCGGTGCGGAGTGCGTGGTGCACTGCGCCGGCCAGGTGCGTGGGCATGCGGAAGCGGTGTTCACCCGCTGCAACGTGACCGGCAGCCTGAACCTGATGCAGGCGGCCAGGCAGAACGGCCGCTGCAATCGCTTCCTGTTCATGTCGTCGCTGGCGGCCCGCCATCCGGCGCTGTCCTGGTACGCCCATTCAAAACAGGCCGCCGAACAGCAACTCATCGCCGCCAGCGGCGATATCGCGCTGGGAATTTTCCGCCCGACGGCGGTTTACGGCCCGGGCGATAAAGAGCTGAAACCGCTGTTCAACGGCCTGCTGCGCGGCGTGCTGCCCCGGCTGGGCGCGCCTGACGCCAAACTCTCTTTTCTGCACGTGAGCGATTTGGCGCAGGCGGTCGCCCAATGGTTATTGGCGCAGCCCGCGCAGCCGAATATTTACGAACTGTGCGACGGCGTGGCCGAAGGCTATAACTGGCTGCGCCTGCGGGACATCGGCGCTGCGGTGCGCCAGGGCCCGGTGCGCCTGGTGGGCATTCCGCTGCCGCTGCTGAAAACCATGGCGGATATCGGCGGATTGTGGAACCGCCTGATTAAACGGGAGCCGATGCTGACGCGCAGCAAAATACGCGAATTAACCCATCGCGACTGGTCCGCCAGCAATCATGCGCTGTCGCAGCAGATTAATTGGTTTCCACAGGTGAGTTTGGAGCGCGCGCTGCGTGAAGGGCTGTTTTAATTATTCCAATTAGAGGTGTGTCAACGTTCTTATGCTAAATCGCGATGCTGTAATGGATTATATCCTGACGTGTTTGCAAGGTATCGTCGAAGGCGGAGTCGAAATAAAGCCTGATAGCGATCTCGTCAATGATCTTGGCCTGGAATCCATCAGGGTATTGGATCTGCTGATGATGCTGGAAGATGAATTAGATATCTCCATCCCGATCAATATATTGCTTGATGTCAGAACGCCAGAGCAACTGCTTGACGCGCTGCGCCCTTATCTGGAGAAAAGCCATGGGACTGTATGATAAATTTTCGCGGCTCGCGGGCGAGCGTGAACAATTTCAAACGTCCGGCCTGAACCCGTTCGGCACCTGCATCGACGAAGTCTATTCCGCCACCCAGGGGCGCATCGGCGATCAAAAGATTGTCCTCGCCGGCACCAATAACTACCTCGGCCTGACGTTCGACGCGCAGGCGATCGCCGCCGGCCAGGCGGCCCTGGCCGCGCTCGGCACCGGCACTACCGGCTCGCGCATGGCGAACGGCAGCTACGGATCGCACCTGACGCTGGAGCGGGAATTGGCGGAATTCTTCGATCGCCCCAGCGCCATCGTGTTCTCCACCGGCTATACCGCCAACCTCGGCGTCATCAGCACGCTGGCGGGGCCGGGATCCGTGGTGTTGATCGATGCGGACAGCCACGCGAGCATTTACGACGCCTGCGCCCTTGGCGGCGCGGAGATCATTCGCTTCCGCCACAATGACGCCGCCGATCTGGAGCGCCGCATGCTGCGCCTGGGCGAGCGCGCCCGCGAGGCGATCATCATCGTCGAAGGCATTTACAGCATGCTGGGCGACGTCGCCCCGCTGGTGGAAATCGTCGATATCAAGCGGCGGCTGGGCGGCTATCTGCTGGTGGACGAAGCGCACTCCTTCGGCGTGATGGGCGAGCATGGCCGCGGCCTGGCCGAGGCGCTGGGCGTCGAGCAAGACGTGGATATCATCCTGGGCACCTTCAGCAAAAGCCTGGCTTCGATCGGCGGTTTCGCCGTCGGCGGCAAGGGGATGGACGTGCTGCGCTACAGCAGCCGGCCGTATATCTTTACCGCGTCGCCGTCGCCTTCCAGCATCGCCTCGGTGCGCACGGCGCTGCAAAAAATCGCGCGCCATCCCGAGCTGCGGGAAAAACTGTGGAGCAACGCGCACCGCCTGTACCACGGCCTCGCCGAACTGGGGTATACCCTGGGGCCGCGCATCAGCCCGGTGGTGCCGGTGATGATCGGGTCGAAGGAAGACGGGCTGCGTTTCTGGCGCGAGCTGATCGCCCACGGCGTGTATGTGAATCTGGTGCTGCCGCCGGCCGCGCCGGCGGGCGTCACCCTGCTGCGCTGCAGCGTCAATGCCGCGCACAGCGATGAAGAGATCGACGCCATCGTGCGCGCCTTTGCCGCGCTGAAAAAATAAAGCCTTTCCCTGTCGGCCGCGGCGGCGGTGCCGGAAACGTCATCGCCGCCCTGCCGAACCGATGCGCACCTCAGTGCGCAGCCGTTGACACTCCATCAGCCGAATAGCGATATCCCTGCGCCACCATAAATTCCGCGATGGCCTGTTCCGCCGCCGAAAGCACCTCTTCGATCGGCCGATCGGCGTCGAGATCCACGATATCGGCGCCTTCGAACGTCAATAACGGCGTGACGGCGATCTTCTTCTCCAGCGCCGCTTTGCGATGATCGGGCTTGCGCGCGCAGGCCACGTCCAGACTGACATTCAGCTTGAGGACCAGATCCGGTTTTTGCCCCGCCATCCATTGGAACGCCGCCCGCTCGCGCGCCGCCAGCCAACGGACAAAACGGCTGCCTTCCACATCGACGGGAAATACCGTGCCGTCATACGCGCCGGGGATCTGCGCCTGTGGAAAACGGTCGGTCAACACGATGAATCCCTGCCGGCGAAACGCCAGCATGCGGCGAAACCGCAGCAGCCGCCGCCCCACGAAAGCGATGATCACCGCAGACGGCAACAGACCGATGCGGGATTTCTTCGTTTTGACTTTTTTGGTATTGCTCTCGATAGCCTTGCCCACCGAGCGCCCCAGCAGCGGCAATTTCGCCGCCGCGCGCCCGACGTTGCCCGCCTGTTTGCCCAGATGCACCTGCACCGCCGGACCATAATGTTTCACATACTCGATCAAATGTTCGCAAACGGTGGACTTACCCGAACCGTCGCTGCCAATAACCGCAATCAACGGCGGAAATTTTACACTCATAATCAAACTCTCTTTCAATACGCCGGAAACGGCGCGCCTTATTTGAAGCGAAATATCACTCAAGGCCGTGGCGGCAGCGCGCAAGAAACCTTCTTCACGCGGCGCCAAACAGCACAAAAGATTAAGCGAAAATAAAAAACCTCTGCTCGTTTTCCGCCATGGGTCAGGCCGGAAGTTAACATAAAAAGCGAAACCGACCCACGCACGGATAATTAGCACAAAATAACAAGAACGAACGCCACAAATATCAATTCAAATAACGAACCAAAATACAGATATCATTATTTTATCGCAGCAAAGCACAATAAATATCTTGAACCCAAGGCGTATTGGAATACAATAGTTTTTTTCGCATTGGATCAATTATTGTGAGTCAGCAGATAAGACCTTCATCTGATCGCTCGCCCGTGCGCGTAATAGCGATAACCGGCTGTGACGGCTCGGGAAAATCCACGTTAGCCGCCCGTTTGGTCGGCGCCTTATCGGCTCAGGAGCCGGCAGAACTGCTGTATCTCGGCCAGTCTTCCGGGCGCATCGGCGAATGGATAAGTTCGCTGCCGATTATTGGCGCGCCCTTCGGCCGTTATTTGCTGAAGAAATCGCAGCGCGTGCACGATCGCCCTTCTACGCCGCCGGATAATGCCACGGCACTGGTTATTTTTTTACTTTCCTATTGGCGCGTTTATAAATTTCGCCGCATGTTGGCGAAAAGTCGCCGGGGCGCATTGCTGATTACCGATCGTTATCCGCAGGCGGAAGTGGCGGGTTTTCGTTTCGATGGCCCGCAACTGGCGAAAACCGCCGGCGGCAACCGCTGGATCCGCTGGCTGAGAACACGCGAGCAAAACCTGTACCAATGGATGGCGTCTTATCGGCCGTTATTATTAATTCGGCTGGATATTGACGAGCAAACGGCCTATTCACGCAAACCCGATCACTCGCTGGCGGCGTTGCGTGAAAAGATCGCCGTTATCCCGCACCTGACGTTTAACGGCGCCAACATACTGGATTTAGACGGCCGCGAGCCGGCCAACCGTATTTTCGATGAGTCGCTGCGCGCCGCTCAAATATCGCTGAGGGCCGCCAATGCCTAGCCGCCAAATAACCTTTTCGTACCGAAACAGATGAATAAAAATAAACTTACCGCCGAGCCGCACGCCTCCGCCACCTGCATTACCGGGCTGATTGCCGTAGTGGGCAGCGACGGTACCGGCAAGTCCACGCTGACCGCCGATCTGGTGAAAAACCTGCAGCGGCATCGCCCCACGGAACGGCGCTACTTGGGGCTGATCTCCGGCGAAGACGGCGACAAAATCAAGAAATTGCCGTTCATCGGCGTATGGCTGGAACGGCGCCTGGCGGCCAAATCCGATAAAACTCAGCGCATGAGCAACAAGCCGCCGGCGCTGTGGGCGGCGCTGATCATGTACGGCTTTTCGCTGTGGCGCGCCGCCAACCTGCGCAAGGTGCGGCGGCTGGCGCAGAGCGGCGTGCTGGTGATCAGCGATCGCTATCCGCAGGCGGAAATATCGGGTTTTTACTACGATGGTCCCGGTATCGGCGTGGAACGCGCAAAAGGCGGTTTATTGAGCCGCCTGGCGGCGCGCGAACGCCGTTTGTATCAGCAGATGGCCGTCTATCGGCCGGAGCTGATCATTCGCCTGGATATCGATGTCGATACGGCATTTTCCCGCAAGCCCGATCACAGCTATGACGAGCTGAAAGACAAGATTTCCGCCATGGTGCGCCTGCAATATAACGGCGCGCGCATCATCGAGCTGGACGCCCGAGCCCCTTACGACGAGGTATTGAGCAACGCGCTCAACGCCATTTCCGCCGTGGTGAACGCCGCGCAGCGCCCACAGAGCGACATAGGGCAATCCGGCGAGAGCGCCGGCAAAGAAACTCAGGTTTATTAAACGCATACAGGGCAAGCGCATGACTGCGGGACACAAGATGCAGAAAAATAACGATAACGGTTGGTTTGAGTCATGAAACGGTGGTTTTCCGATGGCGCGTTTCGCTCCATTTTACGTAACGCCGCCTATTTAGGTTCCGGCAGCGTGGCCAGCGCGCTGCTCGGCCTGCTGGCGCTCTCCTGCGCCGGTAAAGGCATGTCGCCTGAAATGTTCGGCGTGCTGGTGGTGATTCAGGCCTATACCAAAGCGGTCAGCGATTTCATCAAATTCCAGACCTGGCAGTTTGTGGTGCAATTCGGCACCCCGGCGCTGGAGCATCAAAATACCGGCCGCTTTCGCGACGTCGTCGCCTTCTCCTTCGGGCTGGATATCGCCAGCGGCGTCATCGCCGTGCTGGGCGGCATGGTCATGCTGCCGTTCCTGTCTCACGCCCTGGGGCTGGACAGCGAGAGCTTCTGGCTCGCCATGCTGTATTGCACGCTGATCCCGTCGATGACCTCATCCACGCCGACCGGCGTGCTGCGCGCCTTCAACCGCTTCGACCTCATCGCCATCCAGCAGGCGATCAAGCCGTTCCTGCAGGCGGTGGGCAGCGTCATCTCCTACTATTTCGATCTGGGGTTCCCGGGCTTTATCGTCACCTGGTACGCCTCTAACCTGATCGGCGGCACGCTGTTTTGGTGGTTCACCGCGCGCGAACTGCGCCGCCGCGATATCCACGGCGCGCTGCGGCCGCGGCTGTTCGACGTCGCGCGCCGCATCGAGGGCGCCTGGAACTTCGTCTGGACCACCAACATCGCCCATACCATCTGGGCTGCGCGCAACTCCTGTACCACGGTGCTGGTGGGCGTGGTGCTCGGGCCGGCCGCCGCCGGGCTGTTCAAGATCGCCATGACCTTCTTCGATGCGACGGGTACCCCGGCCAAGCTGCTGGAGAAAAGCTTCTATCCGGAGATCATGCGCCTGGATCCGCGCACCAAGACCCCGTGGCTGCTGGGCCTGCGGTCCTCGCTGCTGGCCGGCGGCATCGGCCTGGCCGTGGCGGTGTTGATGCTGCTGGTGGGCAAGCCGCTTATCTCCACGGTGTTCGGGCAACAATACCTGGAAGCCTATGACCTGATTCAAATCATGCTGGGCGCGATCATCGTCTCTATGATGGGCTTCCCGCAGGAATCCTTACTGTTTATGGCGGGCAAGCAGCGCGCCTTCCTGATCGCGCAGGCGACGGCCTCGGCGGCCTACATTGCGCTGCTGGT
The DNA here is from genome assembly GCF_009707615.1 of Serratia sp. YC16. NCBI lineage: Bacteria > Pseudomonadati > Pseudomonadota > Gammaproteobacteria > Enterobacterales > Yersiniaceae > Serratia > Serratia sp. YC16. Next base: position 1,218,031 of record NZ_WLYN01000001.1, read on the forward strand.
GTCGATGGCGTACGCCTTCGGCGTGCAGGGCGCCGCCTTCGCTTATTTACTTGGGCAATGTTTAGACGTTCTGTTATCCCTGATACCGACGATCGGCGCCTACCGCAATCGCTTTATGTTGGGGCTGAATGTGCCCAAAGAGAGTAATCAATGACCGCTAACACGAATTGGAAGAAGTTCTCCGCCGAAACGACCCAGGCGCTGTTTGTCGCGGTGGAAGAGGACGATCTGGTCGAGGCGAATATCAGCCTGCCGCAGCAGATTGATTTGCACTGTTCCCCCGAGAGCATCCGGGACAACTACGCGCTGTGCCTGCAGTTTTGGGAAGACGGTTTTTCCCGCCGCGAGCTGCTGCAGCTGGTGAACGGTTTCCTGCAAAACCCGCAATTGGCGGCGGCCACCCGCATGCGCTACAAATATATTCGCGCCCGCTATAAGCACCTGCGCTTCGCCCAGCAGCTGTACGGCGCCTCCCACCGCGCCAACCGCCTGTTCCACACCACCACCGTGGTGCTCGGCCATTTTCAGGACGCATTTCGCAACGGCAACCAGAAGAACCTGACGCTGTACGGCAACCTGCTGCGGCTGCTGCTCAGCAAGCCGGTGTGGTCTTACGTGCGCTATGCGCTGCGCCACACCCGGCTGGAAAGCCCGCAAGGCTTTATCACCTACCGCCAGGAACAGATGCGCTCCCTGCAAACGCTGATCGCCAGCCCGGCGCTGACCGGGCATCAGTTCCACGACGTGCGCAAAATCGTCAGCCGGCAGGTGTCGTTTTACGACACGCTGAGATCGATCGATCCCGACAACCGCGAAGCCCGGCAGATCTCGCGCTTCCTGGCGGCGATTAACGGCCTGATGGGCGACCGGCACGACGTGATGGTGGCGGACAAGCTGGCCGGCGGCGATATCTATGACCGGCCGGCGACGCTGGACATCGACATCCGCCAGCGCCTGGAGCTACTGCTGGCGCGCTTTCCGCTGTCGTTTTCCCAGCCGGCCATCGCGGCGGGCAGATAAGCGCGTTGCTCAGAGCCATGATGACGCTACGCCGCTTGCTGCCCCTCGCCCTGCTGCTGACGCCGCTGGCGGCGCCTGCGCATAACTTCGTGCATGGCAAGCCGGTGGCGCCGATCGCCATTGCCGATCGCGGCGAGCTGCTGCTGCGCGACGGCGATTTCCACTACCGGCCGTGGAACAGCGCCAAACTGGCGGGCAAGGTGCGGGTGATCCAGTACATCGCCGGGCGCACCTCGGCCAAAAAGAAGAACTCGCTGCTGATCAACGCCGTCAAGGAGGCGAACCTGCCGGGCGATCGCTTCCAACCCACCACCATCGTCAACACCGACGACGCGATACCGGGCTCCGGCTTCTTCGTGCGCGGCAAGATAGAGAAAAACAAGCGGCATTACCCCTGGGCGCAGTTCATCGTCGACAGCGACGGGCTGGGGCGCATGGCCTGGCGGCTGCCGGAGGAGAGCTCCACCATCGTGGTGCTGGACAAGGCCGGGCGCGTGCAGTGGGCGAAGGACGGCGCACTCACGCCGCAGGAAGTTGATCAGGTGATCGCCCTGCTGCGCGCCCTGATCGACCGAGAGACGCCATGACGCGCACGCCGCCGGGAGCCGATAACGCATGTCTTTGATTGAACGCTATATCACGGTTGAGATCCGCCGCCTGGTAATGATGATCGCCGGGTTTCTGATCTTCATGTTCGCCAGCTACTCCGCCCAGCGCTACCTGACCGACGCCGCCAACGGCACGCTGGCGCTGCGGGTGGTGGCCGACGTGGTTTTCTATAAATCGCTGATCGCGCTGGAGATGATATTGCCCGTCGCGCTGTATGTCTCGGTGGCGGTGGCGCTGAGCCAGATGTACAGCGATGCGGAGATCACCGCCATGCTGGCCGCCGGCGCCAGCCCGCTGCGGCTGTACAAGGCGGTGCTGATACTGGCCGTGCCGCTGGCGATAGCGGTCACGCTGCTTTCGCTGTATGGCAGACCCTGGGCGTACGCCAATATTTATCAGTTGCAGCAACAGTCGCAATCGGTGCTGGACGTGAGCCACCTGCAGGCCGACAAATTCAACGTCAGCGGCAACGGCCGCATGATCCTCGCCAATCACGTCGATAAAACGGCCAACCATCTGACCGACGCCCTGATTTACGTGCGCGGCGCCCATCACACCAACCTGTACCGCGCACAGTCGGTGGAGGTGCTCGACGCCTCCCCCGCCAGCCCCGCCGTGCGGCTGAAAACCGGCACCGCCTACGCGCTGGATCGCCAGGGCACCGACGACAACGGGCAGAACTACGACAACTTCGACATCGCGCTCAAACCGTTCGTGCCCAGCGCCGAGTCTCGGCATAAATCGGCCTCGCCGGCGGAACTGGCACGCTCCGCCGATCCGGGTGACGCCGCCGAACTGCAATGGCGCGAAAGCCGCGGGCTGACCACCGTGCTGATGGTGCTGCTGGCGATCCCCTTTAGCCGCATCAAGCCGCGGCAGGGGCGCTACGCCGCGCTGCTGCCCCTGACGATTCTGTTTACCGTGATTTTCTATGGCGGCAACATTTGCCGCACGCTGGTGGCCAACGGTTCTCTGCCGACGATCCCCGGCGTCTGGCTGGTGCCGATAGCGATGGCTGTCGGCATTGCCCTGCTGCTGGCGCGCGACCTATCCCTGCTGCGGAAAACTGCCCGATGACCATTTTTAGCCGCTACCTGATCCGCAACGTGTTCATCGGCTTCGCCGCCGCGGCCGGGCTGCTGATCCCGCTGTTCACCACCTTCACGCTGATCAACGAGCTGGAGGACGTGACCCCGGGCGGCTACCGCTGGCAGCAGGCGCTGCTGGTGACCGTGATGACCCTGCCGCGCAGCCTGGTCGATCTGGGGCCGTTTATCGCGCTGCTCGGCGGCATCGTTGGGCTGGGCCAACTGTCTAAAACCCTGGAGCTGACGGCGATCCGCTCCGCCGGGATGTCGATATTCCGCATTGCGCTGGTGATGCTCGCCGCCGGGCTGCTGATGAACCTCTCGCTCGGTGCCCTCGATGAGTGGGCGGCCTCGCCGCTGCAGCAGCGCGCGCTGCAGATGAAGAACAACGCGCTGGCGCAGTCGAACGCTAACGACGTGACCGTGAACCCGCTATGGGCGCGGCGCGGCAACGAATTTGTGACGGTAAAAACCGTCGATGAGAACGACCAGCCCCACGGCATTGAGATCTTCCGTTATAAGGCCAACCGCGCTCTGGAATCTTACATATACGCCGAAAGCGCCAGCACCTCTGCCGACGGCAGCTGGCTGCTGCACAATGTGATGCAGAAAAGCTGGCAAGACAGAAAGGAGACGATTGAGCGGCAAAGCAGCTTGCCGTGGCGATCGCTGTTCGCCGTGCCGAGCCTGAAAGAGCTGACCCTGCCGGCGGGCAGTTTCTCGCTGCAGCAGTTGGATCGCTATATCGATTACCTGCAGGGCTCGGGGCAGCCCAGCACCGAATACCGCCTGGCGCTGTGGAAAAAACTCGGCCAGCCCCTGCTGGTGCTGGCGATGATTCTGCTGGCCATCCCGTTTACCTTTACCGCCCCGCGCGCCCCCGGCATGGGCAGCCGGTTAGCGCTCGGCGTGATCGTCGGGCTGTTGACCTACATCGCTTACCAGATTGTCCTCAACCTGGGGTTGCTGTTCGCCCTCAATGCGCCGTTCACCGCCCTCGCCCCGCCGCTTTTGATCCTGGCGTTGGCGTTGGCGCTGGTTTATCGGTTTGATCGGCGGGGTTAGGGAAAGCGCTGATGCAGAGGCGTGCCTGGCATGCTTGCGGACAACGGAGAGAGTATCAAGCGGAACAATGCCATCACATACAGGGGCAAGGTTCCGCTTTGCGTGCTGAGACTCATCTGATTGGCCGCCTGGCATCAATCTTGCTGGTGCATCTCAATGTTATAGCCAAGGCTGGCAAACTTATTTATCAGCTTTTGAATAGAGCCAATACTCCATTGATTAGTCACTAGTACTATCTCACCGGAGGCAAGCTCAATGGTTTCATCATGAAATCGCTTACGCCGTGACGCAATCACATCCTGTTCAGCTTTAATAAGGCTGCGATGGATATCATCGCCAAACACGGACGCTATCGCCTGCATACCATACGGATTAGTATCCATAATCCATTCGTTCATCAGCTCATAGGCCAGATTTCTTTTATTATAAACCACACCCTTATAGATAAATTTCGAGTAATCTCTCTCTCCTTTTTCTTTGGCATCCCTGGCCTCCGTTTCTTTTCGTTTCTGTCTAACCAAGAAATCTTTTGCTTCGGGCAGTGGTATTATCTGTTCAAAATTGACCAATATCTTATCAAGGTGTAGATAAGGGCTTAACTTGAAACAGCTGACATTTAACCCGTTGTTGTTCAGCCAAAGTACCGTATTAGTCACTTCCGTAGAGAAATCAGCCGAGATCAGAACGATCCTTACCTGAGTATTGAAGTCAGCAATCTCACTTTCGTCTCGCTCACAAAACTTGAGTATCTCCTGCTCTGCGTTCTTAGCAACACCTTCTTTATCAAGATGTTTTTGGTAGCACTCCGCAGCATCATTAAACGTCATTTGTGAAACCATGGCGGCATACCTTACCGCCTGAAGCTCCATATGCGCACCTTGTTCATCCCGCTTCAGCTCAACGACAACCAGATTAAATGCCTTGTCGATACAGAGTAAATCAATTCTACGTTGACTATTTTCCCAATTGTTAAACTCTTCCTGGATTACCAGGCAATCGGGCAAAAAATCGCTCATATTCTTGGCTATTGCTGACTGAATATCCCTGCGTTCAAGGATCGATTCGCGCATAAATGTGGTTTTAGCAACCTTTTTGAATTCTTGATCTTCCAAAGTGAATAAACCCATGACTCCCTCATTATTAAATCTTAAATAGTTTAAGTTTGAAAACAATATTTCATGAATTTAATCTATCACGACGGAAGGGATTTTTCTCTTGGAAAAACAGTTGGTAGGCCTTCTGATATTAATGCAAACATGAGAAAGTTGATTATTGTTTAAATAATCAACATCAGCTCATGCGACCGCCGCTGGTCAATATCTGGTTCTGAATTAATGGCCAAGTACTTACTTCTTCCGCCCTCTGGATTTTATCGCTATGCCTCATTCCAATAAGGCGCCCTGAAATTTCACACCTTGCCGGACTTTATGACAGAGAACCATTTGAAGACTTGAGCAAAATGAATGGCCGTTCTGGTACCCAACAATAAGGCGCTGCCCGTACCGCCCCCTAACCGGCTAGGGTTTATGAACGACTATGAGTGCCTGCGCCGCCACTCATCGGCGACATCACCTAACGTCTTTGGCATGTCATTGCGTATCCATGCCATAAACTCACGATCGAAGCGAAAATCTTCTCCGCACGCCTCAATCATGAAACGACGAACGTTTTGCGTATTTTTGTAGCTTTTGTCCACGATCGTGGCGCGTGTTAGCAATGCGCTATGCCAATCGATTTTCAATTTACCCACTCCTGTGAAGAGCCGTTCGATAAAGAGCTTCAGCCTGGCCTGACCTATCGCACTTTTGTCACGCCCGTTTCGGCACAAAGTGGATGTGGTGAAAAGCATAGCCCAGATCGCCATTTCCGCGCTGTTATATGTGTGAGCGCATTTTTGCCATCGCCTTCAAACAGGGGCGGAGTGGCAACCGCCCCTGTTCGCGCCGTGGGATTAACGCAGTTCCTTGGCTATCGCACTAAACATCAGCGATGCCTCCAGCGGTTGCGCGCTGAAGGACGGCTCCGCCTGCGGCCAGGTAGACCACTGGACGATCACCAGATTCTCCGCCTGATTGACCATAATCATCTGGCCGAAGATACCCAGCGCCCACAGGGAATGCTTGAGGGACGCCTGCGGAGCGGGTTCTACATTAGTCGCATTCACCGGCACTTCGTTGTTCCACCATTGGAAGCCGTAAATACCGTCAGGATGCGCCGCCGATACCGAGCCCGCCGCCCGCGTCCAGTCGGACGACTGGGCTACCCAATCTTCCGGCAAGATCTGTTTGCCGTTCGGCAACCTCCCGTTATGCAGAATGAATTCGCCGAAGCGCCCCCAGTCTTCCAGCGTGGCGTTGAACCCGTGCGCGCCCACGTCGTGCTGGCCTTTGGCGTAGGCATGCCACACGCCGTCGCTCGCCATGCCGTACGGCTGCCAGATACTTTGCTCCAGATAGGCCGCCAGCGGCATGCCGGTGGCGCGCTCCAGCACATCGCCCAGCAGCCAAGCGCCGCCGGAGGAGTAAGACCAGTTCTGCCCGGCCGGATGCGCACGCTGCAGACCGGCCACCAGCTTGCGCACGCAGGCGTAGGTGCCGGGCTTGGCTTCACACTCGGTCAGCTGCGCGAAGTCCGATTTCGGGTTGGTGTAATCCTCATTCCACGCCACGCCGGAGGTGTGGGTAATCAGCTGCCTGAGGGTTACGCCGTCCCACGCGGTGCCTTTCAGATCGGGTTCGTATTGCGTGATGAGATCGTCGAGCGAGCGGATCTTGCCCTGTTTAATCGCCACGCCCACCAGCGTGGCGACCACGGATTTGCCCACCGAGCGCGACGTCCACAGCGTGGCGTCGGTATTGCCCTGCCCCAGATATTTCCAGGCGATTTTGCCGTCTTTCAATACCAGCATGCCGCTGACGTTCTGGCGCTGCAAATAATCCTGCAGGTGGTAGGTTTTGCCAGTCACCCGATAGCTGGCGTCCGTTAACGGTTTATCGGCAGCCGGCAGCGGCTTGGCATTACCGTGGTGAAACACATCCCCGGCATAGTTGCGGTAGTCGTTACGAAAACCGATCACCCGGTCGCTCTGGCTCCAGGTGAGCATCTTGTGCGTGTCCGGCAATTGCGCATCGAAAGGCGCGGGACAGGCGCTGAGTTCAGTGCCCGCGCAGGCGGCCAGCGCGGCAGGCGCCAGCAGGCCGCTGCAGAGACTGATGACAACGCCCGCCAACAGGCTGCGGTTAAACACTTTGCTTTTCATATTTTTTCTCGCTTAGCTCAGGAAGGCGTTCAGCTTAAAAAAACGCGGCCTATAATAAAAAACGCCTGATGGGGGAAAATCCCCCGCAAAATCGACGGGAGAACTGCGTGCCGAGCCTGATTTATTCCTTTGCCCAACTGGAAGCCTTCACCGCCGTGGCCGAGCACGGCAGCCTGGCGAAAGCCGCGCTCAAGCTGGGCAAAGACCGCACGACGCTGCGCGATTTGATTGATTTTCTCGAGGATGGCTTGGGCTATGCGCTGTTCCTGCGCGAGGGGCGCAGCCTGCACCTGACGCCGGAGGGCGAACAGCTGCAACGCCAGGCGCACCTGCTGATGCGCCAGGTGAAAGCGTTTGAGGCGTTTGCCAAAGACGTGCCGAAGAGCGCGGCGCAGGAAATCTCGCTGGTCTACGATCCCTTTACGCCCCGCGCGTTGCTGCAGGCGCTGATTGCCGCCATGGCCCAGCGCAACACGCGCCTGAGCCTGATTAACGCCTCACGCGACGAAGCGGAAAGCCTGCTGGCAAGCGGCCAGGCCGATCTGGGCATCTGCCAGGCGCGCAACCGCAGCGTGGGCGACACCATGGAGTGGCGCGCCCTAGGGGCGATAGAGATGGATTTTTACGCCGCCAAAGCGCTTTTCCCCGGCGCGGAACAGCCGCTTTCGCTGCTGGAACTCTCGCTCACGCCGCAGGTAATCATGCACCCAGACTCTGACGAACCGGTGGCGCGCCGCCTGCAGATTTCCGGGCATACCATTTTCACCAACGAGCTGGAGATGCTGCGCGCCCTGCTTGAACAGGGCTGCGGCTGGGGATTCTTGCCGACGCATATGCATGCGGAACAGTGGAAAAACGTCAACACGCTGCGCACCGAAGTGGGCAGCCAGGGGATCAGCCAAACCATGGTGACCATCTGGAAGCCGGGCAATGACCGACGGGCGTTGATTGATGAGACGCTGGGGTTGTTGCCGGGGTTGTGGCGGGTGGGGAGTAGAGGCTATTCTGCCAAAAACTAGGGGATAATTTGGATATAATAATTAATATTTGCTCTAACAAAGAGCCACTACTAGTGCCAAGTTGCCACCGTAAAAAACACATGAGCTAGTACTGGGTTTTACCGTCGTAGATACGACGGTAAAACTAATCCAAAATCTACAATTTTATTATTACTACTCACCTAACAAACCAATCAAATGTTGAACCATCCCAACCATAGTGCTTTTCACGGAACGCATCCATCGCAGCAACATATTGCGAAATTATCAATGTGACATCACTTGCTTGAGGGATGTCATCTTCATCTAAAAGATCCAAAAAGACAACAGACTCCTCATTAGACAGAACTACTTTTACTTTTTCCAACAAGCGATTAACTATTTTTATTTTTCCTTTACTAACTGCTGAATCAGGTTTTTTCTTAGAGAGATCTTTGAACTCACCATACATAGCCTTTAATAAAGGAGTCATAGCATCATGTGTCTGAGCCTTCTCCTGCGTTGTATAGAATTTTTCCCCACTCATTTTTACCCCTTAAGATTTTTAGGTTTAACAGTTCGAATCAATACCATACCATTTTCATCTACTTTATCAGTTGCATCTCCCTTGACTTTCCAGTACCAAATTCCATTTCTGATTGAAACATTATCAGATCTTAACTTCTCAAAACATTGTAAGTACTGTGAAAGTATGAAAACCACATCGCTATTCTGTGGTATATCATCCTCATCAAAGCTAATAAAATCGTCGAACGGTTTATACATTTCACCAAGATAGTCGTTACTCTGTAACAAAAGCACGTTTACGAATTTAAGCTTAAATTTATTTACCGCATCATTGGGATTTTTTTTCGATAGAAGTGAAATTTCCTCATATATACTCAATAACTGACCAGACAATTTCTCGAAAGTATCTACACTAGCTCTATTCATCTATTTAACCTTATGATGGACACGAACGTCTAAACTCAATATATTTCTTCTTCAGAACTTCAATTGGTGCTCTTTGCTTGCTTTCATACACATCAACCATTAATTTTAAATCATCATCTGTGATCGCGATTATACACTTCCTTTGAGATGACCATAAATCAATAGTGTTTTTATACATTGCTTTCGGCAATGGGTTTCTGGTTAGAAACACTCCAAACCTTCCAATATTAGACTGAAGATATCGGTTGAGTTGATTTATATGATCTCTGCTTATCAATTTTACATTTTTCATTTCAATAACCAGTTGACGATTATCATACTCATGAAATATTTCATCTAAAAAATCAACATCACGATTATTATAGAATATTAAATCCCTAATATGCCTTCCAGAATCCGTACGACTTTGTGTATTGGCAAAATCTAAATGAGGGTAAAATAGGGTAGCCAATAAATCAGATGATAAATCCTCATATCTCATATCAGCACCATCTTCTTTCCCTGTATTAAGCTTTAAAATCTCCGTTAATTTTCTCTTTGCTGACAAGACAGGAATTTGACTAAACAAAGGGTCATTTTGACAATCATGTGAAGTTAGATTTTTATATTTTACATATTCATCTACAACTCCGTAGTTATCTCTATTAAAATTCAACACCTTTACTCGTTCTTCAGGTTCATCCGGATTGAATATTTCATCCCTCGGGCAGTGTGACTTAAAGTAATCATCGAAGTTAATCCAAGGATTAAATCTGAGCCAGCGCTTAGGAGTAAAAATCAATGGTTCCTTAGTCTTAGGGTTGACTGGAAGTTGCATTTTCTTATTATAATCAAAAGTATGCTTTTGATAATTATATATAGAGTCCATTATAACGACCTCCATAGGAATACTATATTTTTCACACTGCTCTATAGTATAATCAATTAAAAATGATTTAATATAGTTACAAGCAATATCACTCACTCTATCCTTTGATATTCCTGAAACATACAGCTGAATTATTTCAAAGTGCGTAAATCCGAACTTACTATATTCAGGAATATCCCGAAACAATCTAAGTATTTCATTGGCTTGTTGAACGCCAATTCTAACTCCATTTCGCGACTTGGAAACACCGAGTCCAACTTCAGAACACTCAGATAAGTTAACAAGTATCGAGGTGGCTTCATTATCACGTCCCTTGCTAATCAGGTAGTTCAAATGATTGAACGAATTTGTAATAACTGTGTGTAATGACTGGTCTTGCAAAGATGGTGACTTCCAAAGTAAAAATGGATCAACATAAAGTGGAATATCTTCATCAAAAAATTGAATTGCAAAGTCTAGATCTGCTTGAGATTTATGAATCCCATAATAGTCGGTTAATCTAGGCCGGAAAAGATCCATACACCCTCGCTACTCTGTCTACTGTTCTATTCGAAATTCTTATACTATAACACCCCCCCTTCGTCTATAAAACAAACAAACGTCTTTACCTACCCTATCCCCCCCACACACATATGCATTAACCTTTCGTAGCAAAAAATTAAGTGAAATTATTTAAATTTAAATTAATGCAAATATACTATTTACTAACTTCACGCATTAAAATTTTTTCTAATAACAAAATAGCCTGCTCCCTTCCACTCCCCCCTAGCACCGCCCCCGCCCTTTCCCTACAATAAGGGATCTGTTGAGGCATAACGCAAGGAAAGACGGTGTCGAAAGCCAATCCCAATGCCACTATCGTGGATATCGCCCGCCGCGCCAGGGTGACCAATATCACCGTTTCCCGCGCCTTCAATAAGCCCGAGCTGGTCAAGCCGGAAACCCGCGAGCGCATTCACGCCATCGCCAAAGAGCTGAACTATGTGCCCAACGCCTTCGCGCAGGGGCTGAAAAGCAGCAGCAGCCAGATTATCGGCATCGTTACCAGCAGCATGTACAACCCGTTCTATTCCGGCCTGATCAAGACCGTGTCGCGCATTGCGCGTCAGCAGGGCTACCAGATCATGCTGTTCGACACCGACGGCAGCGAAGAGGCGGAAATGCGCGCCATTCAGGCGCTGTTCGGCTACAAGGCGCGCGGCATCCTGCTCTCGGCGGTGCGCGACGACAAGCGCTACCGCCCCGCCTATCTCGAGCTAGCCGAGGTGTACGGCGTGCCGCTGATCCTGATCGACCGCGATCTTTACAATCAGCAGCTGAGCGGCGTGTTCCTCGATAACCGCGAGATCGGCGTGCTGGCCGGGCGTTATCTGGCGAAGCAGCCGGAGCAGAAGCTGCTGATTATCGGCGGCCCGGCGGATTCGGAAATAACCTTAACGCGCACCGCAGGCATCGTCGCGGCGCTACAGGGCAGCGGCCGTGAGATTCATATCATCAACGGCGACTATGATTTCACCTCGCAGGAAAGCGAGGTGCGCGCCTATCTGGCGCAGCCGGAGAACCGCCCGGATTGCATCATCGGCCTGAATGGCATCATCACGCTGGGCGCCATCGCCATCTGCCACGAGATGGGGCTTTATGAGCAGGTGAAGTTCTTTTCGATAGACGAACCGCCGCGCGCCGGCGCTTACGGCCTGCATATTCCGGGGGTGTATCACGATACGCAGAAACTGGGGGAGATCGCCGCGGAGCTGCTGTTCAGCGCCATTAACAGCCCGCGCGGCGAGCTGCCGGTGCGCAGGGAATTCTTCACCGGCTCGCTGTTGAATCGCTGACGGGCGCTATTGCCCGTAGTAGGCGTGTTTACCGTGCTTGCGCAGGAAATGTTTGTCCAATAGCTCCGGCTGCATCGGGGCGATGGCCGGCGCCAGCTGGCGCGTCGCCATCGCCATGATCGCCACCTCCTCCAGCACCACCGCGTTGTGTACCGCATCTGCCGCGTCCTTGCCCCAGGCGAACGGGCCGTGGGAATAGACCAGCACTCCCGGCACCTGCTGCGGATCGCGCCCCGCCTGATTGAAAGTCTCGATAATCACCTTGCCGGTTTCCCCCTCGTAATCCCCGGCGATCTCCGCCTCGCTCATCGGCCGGGTGCAGGGAATATCGCCGTAAAAGTAGTCGGCGTGGGTGGTGCCCAGCGCCGGGATCGGCTGCCCGGCCTGCGCCCAGATGGTGGCGTTGCGGCTGTGGGTGTGCACCACGCCGCCGATATCGGCGAAGGCGCGGTACAGCGCCAGGTGGGTGGCGGTGTCGGATGAGGGTTTACGGTGCCCTTCGCGCACCTTGCCCTCCAGATCCACCACCACCAAATCCTCCAGCGTCATCGCCTCGTAGGCGATGCCCGAAGGCTTGATCACCACCAGCCCGCTCTGGCGATCGATCGCCGAGACGTTGCCCCAGGTAAAGGTCACCAGCCCGTATGCCGGCAGGCTGAGGTTGGCCGCCAGCACCTGCCGCTTGAGTTCGTTCAGCATGCGATGCCTCCCTCATTCATCTGTTGTTCGATCCAGGCCTTGGCCTGGGCGATGCGTTGCTTGTCCTGCCCGTCTTCGCGCGCCCACATCTCCAGCAGGTAGGGGCCGCGATAGCCGAGCGCGTTGAGCACGGAAAAGGCGTGGGCGAAATCCACGCAGCCTTCGCCGAACGGCACGTCGCGGAACTGCCCGGCGCTGCCCGGCCCCACCGCCACGGTATCTTTGAGGTGCACGGCAGTGATGCTGCCGATGCCCAGCGCCAGCTCGGCGGCGACGTCGTTGCCCCAGGCGCTGAGGTTGCCGAGATCGGGATACACCGTGAACCACGGGCTGTTGACGTGGCGGGCGATGTCGCGCCATTTGCTGATGCTGTTGATGAACGGCGTGTCCATCACCTCCACCGACAGCATCACCTGCGCCCTGGCGGCCTGCGCCGCCGCCCACTGCATGCCCTCGATAAAGCGTTCGCGGCTGTGGCGATCGGCGGGTTCGTAATAGACGTCGTAACCCGCCAGCTGGATGTTGCGGATGCCGAGATCCGTCGCCAGTTCCAGCGCCTTGCTCATCAGCACCCGCGCCCGTTCGCGGGTGGCGGCCTCGGCGCTGCCGAACGGATCGCGCCGGTGCGCCGACAGGCACAGGCTCGGCACCGTCACCCCGCTGTCGAGCCGCGCCTGGATAAACGCCAGCCGCTGGCGGCGATCCCAGTCCAGCCGCTGCTGGCGCGCCGGCTGTTCGTCGATCGACATCTCCACGAACTCAAAGCCCAGCTCGGCGGCGGTGGCCAGCCGCTGCGGCCAGCTCAGATCGGCGGGCAGTGCCTTTTCATACAGCCCCAGACAGGCGGCGTTAGTCGTTTGCATCAGTCACCTCACTCAAAGCCTGAGCGACCGCCAGATAGCGCGCCTGCTGGGCGCGCAGGCGCCGGTGGGCGGCGGTCGCGGGATAATAACAGCGCAGCTTGGGCGGCGCGGCGGCGATCGCTTCGGCAAACCCGGCGTACTCCCCGGCGCCGACGGCGGCGCACAGGGCGGCGGCGCGGCAGCCGCTCTGGCGCGTTTCCACCACCTCGAGCGGCAGGTTGCCGGCGTCGGCGTACATCTGCATCCACACCTCGGACTGCGTCGGCCCGCCGGTCATACGCACCCGCTCGATGCGCGGGTTCAGCTGCACCATGCGTTCCTGATGGATCAGGTGCGAGAACACGATGCCCTGGTAGATCGCCTGCACCACGTCCGCCATCTCGTGGTGGGCGCTCAGGCCAATCAGCCCGCCCGGCGTGTTGCCGCCGAGGTTGGAACCGTACAGATAAGGCAGGAACAGCAGCCCGCTCGGCTGCTCGCGGCGCTCGGCCACCCAGGCGTTGAACTGGGCGTAGCGCTGCCGGTCGTCGGCGCAGAACTGGCGCAGGAACCAGGCCAGGTTGCCGGCCGAGGTCGGGCTGCCTTCGTGCACGAAATAGCGGCCGTCGATGCAGTAACGCCCCCAGGCGTAGGGGTAATCGGCAGGAATGATGCGCTCGGTCACGCAGGTGGCGATCGACCAGGTACCCGCCACCGCGCTGAGCGTGCGATCGTCGGCCACGCCGGAGCTGAGCGCCGCGCCCACCACGTCGAACAGGCCGCCGTACACCGCAGTGCCCGCTCGCAGGCCGCACTGCGCCGCCGCAGCGGCCGTCACCCGCCCGGCCAGCTGCGCCGAGCCGATCACCGGCGCGGTCTTCTCCTGCGCCTCTTCAATGCCGAAGGCCGCCATCAGCGCCGGATCGTAAGCGCCGCTGTGCTGATTGAACAGGTTACTGCCGGAGATGTTGGTCACTTCGGCCGCCGCCTCGCCGGTGAGGCGAAAGCGCAGGTAGTCGTGCGCCATCAGGATGCGATCGACGGCGGCGTACTGCGCCGGTTGCCGCTGCTTCAGCCAGCGCAACAGCAGCGCCGGGTGGCTGGGCCACAGCGGCTGCAGGCTGCGCGGGTAGCTCTGCGCGTCCACGCCGGCGCGGCGCAGCTCAGCCGCCGTGGCCACCGCGCGGTTGTCCGAAGAGAGGATGCCGTTGCCGACCGGTTTACCGTGGCGGTCGATGGCGTACAGCCCTTTGCCGTGCGCCGAAAAGCTGACGCCGCGCACCTGCCCGGCTTCCAACCCCGCCGCATGCAGCGTCTGGTGGATCGCCGCGCACACGTCATCCCACAGCGCATCCATATTGCGTTCGCTGAAGCCCGGCTGGGCGGCAATCGCCGCGCCGTCGAGTTCGGCGATCGCCAGCTCTTCGCCGCTTGCCCGGTACAGCCCGGCCTTGATCACCGTGCCGCCGACGTCTATGCCAAGAAAGACTGCCATCGCGCCTCCTATTTGCGCCGCACGGAGCTGAGGTAGATGGCGGCCAGGATGATGCCGCCCTTCACCACGTTCTGGATATACGGCGATACGTTCATCAGATTGAGGCCGTTGTTGAGCACCCCGAGCATCATCGCCCCCACCAGCGTGCCGACGATGGCGCCGCGCCCGCCGGAGATCGCCGCCCCGCCCAGCACTACGGCAGCGATGGCGTCCAGCTCGAAGCCTTCGCCGGCGTTGGGCTGCCCGCTCATCAGGCGCGAGGTCAGCACCAGCCCGGCCAGCGCGGCGGTCAGGCCGCTGATCACGTAGACCAGCATCTTGTAGCGCGGCACGCGGATGCCGCTCAGGCGCGCCGCCTCTTCGTTGCCGCCCATCGCGTAGACGTAGCGGCCGAACGGCAGCTGGTTGAGCATCAGCCAGGCCAGCAGGTACACGCCGAGCATGATCAGGATCGGCACCTGAATGCCCAGCACCGTGCCGCGGCCGAAGAAGGAGAAGACGTCGGGCAGGCCGGAGATCGGGTAGCCGCCGGTATAGAGCAGCGCCAGGCCGCGGGCGATGCCCATCGACGCCAGAGTGACGATGATCGGCGGCATGCGCAGGTAGGCGATGCAGGCGCCGTTGGCCAGGCCGAACAGCGCGCCGAGCGCCAGCGCGGCCACCATCGCCAGCGGGATGGGCACCGCCGCCAGCATCAGCCCGGCGGCGACCGAGCCGGCCAGCGCCATCACCGGCCCCACCGAGAGATCGATGCCGCCGGTCAGGATGGCGCAGGTCATGCCCACCGCGATGATGGCATTGATCGACACCTGGCGCGCCACGTTGGTCAGGTTGTTGACGCTGAGGAAGCTGTCGTTCAACAGGCTCATCAGCACGAACAGGACAGCGAAGCCGATAAACGGCAAGACCGCCGGGTGATGCAGCAGTTTTTCCCAGCGCTTGCCGAGGCTGGGGCCGGCGGCGCGGCGCGCCACGGCGGGTTGTTCAATTCCGATCATAAGGCACTCCCGGTCGCGTGAAGCATGATGTGGTTGGATTCGATGTCGTCGCCGGTCAGCTCGGCAACGATGTGGCCGCCGCGAAACACCAGCACGCGATCGCACACGCCGATGATCTCCGGCAGTTCGGAGGAAATCATGATGATGGAGATGCCCTGCTGGGTCAGTTGCTGCATCAGCTGGTAAATCTCGGCCTTGGCGCCCACGTCGATGCCGCGTGTCGGCTCGTCGAAGATCAGGATGTTGCAGTCGTTGTTGAGCCAGCGGGCGATCACCACCTTCTGCTGGTTGCCGCCGCTCAGGGTGCTGACGGCGGTCTCGGCGTCCGGGGTTTTCACGCCTACGGCGCGGATCAGCCGCTGCACCACGTCGCGATCCTTGCGGGCGCTGACGAAGATCTTGCCGCGCCGGTGGTGCCGGTTGAGGGTGATGTTCTGCGCCACCGAGAACGGCAGCACCAGGCCCTCGGTTTTGCGGCTCTCCGGCAGCAGGCCGATGCCCTGCGCCAGCGCCTGCGCCGGGGAACGCAGCGCCGCCGGTTGGCCGCCGAGGCTGACGCGTTTGCGGTGACAGCGGCTGGCGCCGATCAGCGCCGAGACGGTCTCGGTGCGCCCGGAGCCCACCAGCCCGGCGAAGCCGAGGATCTCGCCCTTGTGCAGGTGGAAGCGGTCGGTCGCGCCGTGCTTCTCGCGCTGGATCTCCGCCTCCAGCAACACCGTCACGGTATCGACCGGGTGCTGTTTCACCGGGAAGGCGTTTTCGATTTTGCGCCCGACCATCAGTCGCACCAGCTCCTCCACGTTGGTGTCGCCGGTGGCCAGCGTTTCGATGTAGGTGCCATCGCGCAGCACGGTGATGCGATCGCAGATGGTGAAGATCTCGTCCAGGTGGTGCGAGATAAACACCATGCCGACGCCCAGCAGCCGCAGATCGTTCATCACGCTGAACAGGTGCTCGGCCTCGCCCGGCGTCAGCGTGGCGGTCGGTTCGTCCAGCACCAGCACCCGCGCCTCCAGCGACAGCGCCTTGGCGATCTCAACGAACTGCTGCTGCGCCACGCTCAGCTGCTCCACCGGGCAATCGAGATCGATAGCCACCGTCAGCCGCTTGAAAATGGCCTCGGCCTTGCGCCGCATCGCCCGCCGATCCAGCAGGCCCCAGCGGTTCCTGATCTCCCGGTTGAGGAAGATGTTGTCGATGGCGCTCATGTAGGGAATCAACGAGAATTCCTGAAAAATAATGCCGACCCCGGCCTCGATCGCCTGGCGATAGTTGTTAAAGCGGCGCTGCTCGCCGTCGATAAAAATATCGCCCTCGTCCGGCTGATGGATGCCGCACATGATTTTCACCAGCGTCGATTTGCCGGCGCCGTTTTCGCCCAGCAGGGCGTGCACCTCGCCGCGTTGAATGGCCAGGTCGATGCCGTCCAGCGCCTTCACGCCGGGAAAGCTCTTTTTTATTCGCTTCAGTTCCAGTAAAGGTGTCACCGCATTGCCCTCCGCGCCGAACGCCCCGCAGCAGCGGGGCGAACCCGGCCGCTGTTACCAGCTAAAGCCGGCCGCATTGCTGCGGTCGATCAGCTTCACTTTGACCGGCACGGTTTTCGGCACCGTGGCGCCCCAGTAGCGGGCCAGCGCAATGCCGAGCGCAATGCGCAGCTGGTCACGCGGGAACTGCGCCGAGGTGGCGATAAACGGCGAATTCGGCTTGAGGATCTCTTTGATGGCTTCCGGCTGGCCGTCGACGCTCACCAGCTTGACCTTGGCGCCGTTGCTTTCGATCGCCGCCAGGGCGCCGAGCGCGCCGACGTCGTTGACGCTGAAGATGCCCGCCAGATCCGGCGCCGACTGCAGCATGTTTTCGGTGACGGTCAACGCGGTGTCGCGCTCCTGCTTGCCGTTTTGCTTGGTGACGATCTTGATGTCGGGGTATTTCTTCATCGCCGCCTCAAAGCCGCGCACGCGCTCCAGGATCGGCACCACCGGGATGCCGTCGAGGATCGCCACCTTGCCTTTGCCGCCCAGCGCTTTCGCCAGGTATTCACCCGCCTGGAAGCCGGCGTCGTAGTTTTCCGAGCCGACGAACGAGTCGAGCGGCCCTTCCGCCTGGGCGTCGATCGCCACCACCACCGCGCCGGCCTTATGGGCGGAGATCACCGCCGACTGCACCCCCACCGAATCGGTCGGGTTGATCAGCAGGATATCCACCTTCTTCTGCAGCATGTCTTCCACGTCGCCGATCTGTTTGGCGACGTCATGGCGCGCATCGGCCACGTAAACCTTGGCGCCGATATCGGCCGCCGCCTGATCCAGCGCCTGTTTCATGGTGACGAAGTAGTCGTTGTTCATTTCCTGGAACGACATACCGATAGTGATTTGCTTGGCCAGCGCCCCATGGCTGGCCGCCAACATTCCACCGGCGACGATAAAAGGCAGGGTCTTTTTGAAAAATGAAAACATAGCCAATTCTCCTGTAGGGAAGCTTCTTGTTGTGGTTATCAGAGCAACAGCATGTCTTTACGTTTGGCCGACCGGCCGGCCCCCCATTGCGAGCGGGCCGGCGATCGTGACTGCAACAGCGGTACGGCGGGAGGGTCAGGGAACCAGGATCACCTTGATGGAGTCGGTCGAGTCCGCCAGGGCGAAGGCTTCGTCCCAGTCGTTCAATGAATAGCTGTGGGTGACCACGCCGTTGGAGGTCACCAGCCCGCGCTCGAACAGATCGATGGCGATTTCATAGCTGTAGGGCGCCAGGTGCGCACCGCGAATGTCCAGCTCCTTGCGATCGCCGATGATGGACCAGTCGACGGTGGTTTCCTTGCCGAACACGCTGAACTCCACGAAGCGGCCCAGCTTGCGGATCATCTGCAGCCCCTGGGTGACGCCGATCGGCGCGCCGGTGGCCTCGATGTAGACGTCGCAGCCGTAGCCACCGGTCAGCGATTTGACGATCTGGTCGGCGTCTTCTTTCAACGGGTTGATCACCACGTCGGCGCCAAACTCCTTCGCCAGCGCCAGCCGCTCGTCGATGGCGTCGATCACGATCAGTTTCTTCGGCGTCTTCAGGCGTGCCACCTGCACCATGCACAGCCCAAGCGGCCCGGCGCCGGCCAGCACCACCACGTCGTCCAGCTGAATGTCGCCGCGCGCCACGGTGTGGATGGCGCAGGCCATCGGTTCGATCAATACCGCGTCTTCATGGCTCAGGCTTTCCGGGATCTTGTGCACGATGGCGTTCTCGGAAAAGCGCATGTATTCCGCCATACCGCCTTCCGCCACGTCTTTCTGGAAGCCGTAAATGTTGTGCGTCTCACACATCCAGTAGCTGCCGGATTTGCAGTAACGGCACTCCCAGCACGGTACGATCTGCTCAGCGATCACCCGCTCGCCGATCCGGTATTTGCCTTCCGCGCCCTCGCCCAGCGCGGCGATGCGGCCGTAGAACTCGTGCCCCGGCACCACCGGCGGTTTGACCCACGGGTTCTCTCCCCAAAACATCTGCGCGCCGTTCTTGCACTTGCAGTCGCCGGCGCAGATGCCGCAGCCTTCCACCTTGATCACCAGCTCACGCGCCTTCGGAAGCGGCGTGGGCACCTGTTCGAAACGATAATCCTGCGGG
Source organism: Serratia sp. YC16 (assembly GCF_009707615.1). Taxonomy (NCBI): domain Bacteria; kingdom Pseudomonadati; phylum Pseudomonadota; class Gammaproteobacteria; order Enterobacterales; family Yersiniaceae; genus Serratia; species Serratia sp. YC16. The sequence goes on from NZ_WLYN01000001.1 coordinate 1,237,358, forward strand.
CCGTGGCAAACGACCGCGCGCATTTTTTCCGGCAACTGACTCATCCACTCCTCCAATACACTCATTAAATGCTTGAAAAATATAAATGTTGACGTTGTCATTTTTATCTAACAAAAAACAAAAAACGCTATAAAGTGATAAATTTCAATTGATTAATCATCAAATACCCAGGAAAACTCAAAATGACAACGTGAACATAGAGCGACATATAACCAAAGCTGCAAAAATAATTATTTGAGCAAAATCACATATCGTTAACATTGCGGCTAAAAATGCTACAAATGCGGATCGCGATCCCATTTACAGGATCGGCGATCCAGGCAGATCCGCTAAATCAGCAGGCGCACGCGATCGTAGATCTGGCGATCCTCCGGCCGCGACGATCGCACCTGCTGGCGCAGGGTGCGTACCAGCGTGTCGATAAACGCGTGGGCGGCGGCGCTCAGAATGCTGTTGCGCCGGGTGACGATATTCAGCTGCGCCGGTTGGCAGCTCTCCCGCAGCGCCAGCGGCTGCACGCGTGAGGCAAACTGCGGCAGCGCGGCGATCGGCCGCGGGCACCAGGTACACATCTCGGCGGACTCCACCAGCGCCTGCAGCATGCCGAACGAATGCGCCTGGATAATGCGCTGGCGCGGCAGGCGCACGCCGTGGCGGTGGAACACTTCGTCGAGCAGCGCATCGAAACTTTCCTGGGTATAGCTCATCACCCAATCCTGCTCCAGCAGCTGAAGCAGCGAGGTGCTGTGCGCCAGCGGGTGGCCGCGCCGCACCATGTACGCCGTTTCATACTCCAGCAGCGGCTCGCAATGAAACTCCTGCGGCGCCGACGACGCCGGCAGCGGCGTGATGGCGAAATCCATCGTGCCCTCGCGCAGCTGCGACTGAGCGTTGGCCATCAGGCTTTCCGACAGTTCCAGCCGCACCGCCGGCACCTTGCCGCGAAACGCCATCACCGCCGGCGGCAGCACCGTCAGCATCAGCCAGGGAGTGATCGCCGCCTTGACCAGATCCGCCGCACTCCCGCGCAGCGCCGCCATTTCGCCCTGCGCCTGCTCCAGTTGGTTGAGCACCAGCCGCGCGTGCGCCAGCAAGGTTTTGCCGTAAGGGGTGAAGCCCAGCCCGGTCGGCGTGCGGATCAGCAGCGGCAGCGCCTGCTCCTGTTCCAGTTCGCGCAGCGCGCGGGTCACCGCCGCCTGCGACAGCCCCAGATGCCGCGCCGCCGCGCGAATGCTGCCGCTGTCGGCGCTGGCCACCAGCGCCTGCAGTTGATGCAGTTTCATGTTCACCTCCTGACAATCACAGGTTGTCAGCATAACCGAACGGCGGCTACCCGACAAAAACGGAGTTTGCTAGTCTCGATACCAACCTCTCTGCCCCGTTCACCGCCCGTTAGCCGGGGCCCTTTGCCGGAGATCGTGATGATGCATTCACTGGTACTGCCTGATATCGCCGCCGTTCATGATGAGATGGTCGCCCTTCGCCACCACCTTCACGCCCACCCGGAATTGGGATTCCAGGAGTTCGCCACTTCGGATCTGGTGGCACGGCGGCTGGCGGAATGGGGTTACCGCGTCACGCGAGGTGTAGGACAAACCGGCGTTGTCGCCACACTGCAGCGCGGGCCGGGAAAATCGCTCGGCATTCGCGCCGACATGGACGCCCTGCCGATCGCCGAAACCACCGAGCTGCCTTACGCCAGCACCCATTCCGGGGTGATGCACGCCTGCGGCCACGACGGGCACACCGCCATGCTGCTGGCGGCGGCGCGCTATCTGGCGCAGCAGCCGAACTTTTGCGGCACCCTGCACCTGATTTTCCAGCCGGCGGAAGAAGGCGGCGGCGGCGCCAGAGTGATGATCGAAGACGGCCTGTTTGAGCGCTTCCCCTGCGACGCGGTGTTCGCCATGCACAACGTGCCCGGCTTCCCCACCGGTCACCTGGGCTTCGCCAGCGGCCCCTTGATGTGCTCGGCCGACACGGTGCACATCAGCCTGCACGGCCACGGCGGCCACGGCGCGGTGCCGCAGAGCACCGTCGATCCAGTGGTGGCCTGCGCGGCCATCGTCATGAGCCTGCAAACCATCGTGGCGCGCAATATCGATCCGCAGGAAACGGCGATCGTCACCGTGGGGGCGATGCAGGCCGGTCAGGCCGCCAACGTGATCCCGGCGACCGCCACCCTGACGCTCAGCGTGCGCGCGCTGACGGCGGCGGTGCGCGCGCGGCTGGAGCAGCGCATCACCGAGCTGGTCACGGCGCAGGCCGCCAGCTTCGGCGCCCGCGCGGAGATCGACTACCAACACGGCTATCCGGTGCTGGTGAACCACCCGGCAGAAACCGAGCTGGCGCGCGCCGTGGCGCTGGAGTGGGCCGGAGAGGGCCGGGTGATCCCCACGCTGCGGCCGTTCACCGCCAGCGAAGATTTCGCCTTTATGCTGGAGAAGTGCCCGGGCAGTTACATCTCAATCGGCAACGGCCCCGCCACGCCGGGCAATGCCCTGCACAACCCCGGCTATGACTTCAACGACGACAGTCTGTCGCTGGGCGCCACCTACTGGGTCAAATTGGTCGAGCGCTTTTTGGCTCGCCCTGCGGTTTAATCGCCAACGCTGAGGAAATGACATGAAAACCATCAAAGGGCTGTTGTTGTTGCTGCCGCTGGCCGCGAGTTTTCCCGCGCTGAGCGGTGAATTCAGCGGCAAAGTGATCAAGTTGGGCATCGATCCCACCTTTCCGCCGCTGGAATATAAAAACCCGCAGGGCAAGCTGACCGGCTTCGGCGTCGATATCGCCCAGGCGCTGTGCGACCAGATGCAAGCCAGGTGCGTGTGGGTGGAAAGCAGCTGGGACGGCATGATCCCCGGCCTGCAGGCAAAGAAGTTCGACGCTATCGCCTCGTCGATGACCATCACGCCGCAGCGCCGGCAGCAGATCGCATTCTCCAGCAAAGTCTCGAACGCCCCGGCGCGGCTGGTGGCGCATAAGGGCAGCGACCTGCAGCCTACCGCCGCCTCGCTGAAGGGCAAATCCGTCGGCGTGCAGCAAGGCTCCAGCCAGGAGGCCTACGCCAACGCGCTGTGGCGCCCGGCCGGCGTTAACGTGGTCGCCTACCAAAGCCAGCAGGAGGTGAACGAAGATCTGGCCAACGGCCGCCTGGATGCGTCGCTGCTGGCCAGCGTCAGCGCCAGCGAATTCTTCAAAACGCCCGGCGGCAAAGACTTCGCCTTCATCGGCGCCGAGCTGACCGACAGCAAATACTTCGGCGTCGGCGACGGCATCGGGGTGCGCAAAGAGGATACCGCGCTGCTTAACGCCTTCAACGACGCGCTGCAAGCGATCCGCGCCAACGGCACTTACAAGAAAATCAACGACAAGTATTTCGACTTCGACATGTACGGCGCGGAGCAGTAACAAGCGTTCCCCCGCGGTCACCTGCCGATCGGGCAGGATGGGGAGGCGCCTTCGGCCGCCGGGGAACGCCCCAACGAAAACGGCAGTGTTAGCAGGTGGGATAGCAATACGGGCCAGGCAGGACGCCCGGCCCGATAAGGCGATTTACTTCACTTCACCCATTGCCTTCAGCTTTTTGGACAGCTCGCGGCGTTCTTTGGACAGATCGGCATTTTTGATGATGTAGTCATCAACGCGATCTTCGTAGTCGCTGCGCATGTTGGCGATGATGCCCTGAATGTCTTCAATGCTCATGCCGGGCTTGATGTACTCACTCAGGTTGTCGAGCAGCAGCACGCGCTTCTGGTTATCACGAATTTTCTTTTCGTTGTCGACGATCTCGCGTTGCAGTTTGTTTTTGCGGCGGAACATACGCACAAACTCCAGCACGTCCTGGAAACTCGGCTTATTTGCATTATCCATCTTTATACCCTTGCTTTAGTAATACACAGATTCATTTGCTTACGGCCACATGGCACCAAGATACAGGTTTGTGGCGGTCCGGCACAACAGTGATTGCCTTATCTTACCCACTTTGCCCCGGCGGCCAAAACCCAAAGCGCCACCTTCATGATCTGACCCCTTATTCACGCCCGGCGGCGGTGCAAACCTGGAGCAGATCCCCTAACTCTTCCAGCTGTTGCGCCAGCTCCATGCTGAGCCAGACATAGCCGTAAATCGGCGCTTCGCCGTGCTGGCCGAGGCTAACCTCCTGCATCAGCGTTTTCAGCTCGCCGGCGATCTCCGCCAACTGCCCCGCCGCCGCCTGCCGCTGCGCCTGAGGCCCTTCGCGCATCAGCAGCGCCAGCGATTCCAGCGAGCTCAACGTCAGCAATTGGGTGCTGCGCAGCGTGCGAGCGTTCAGCATGATGAAGTGCGTTTCGCGCGAGGCCCAGTAGGCGTCGGCCATCAGCTCCAGCGTGCACACCAGATTGCGGCTGAGGGTTTGCACCGCTTCGAACACCGTTTTGGGAATGCGGGTTTCCTTACTGGCGGGCACGATCAGGCTGCGCAGCTTCACCACCTGATTCAACAAATCCTTGAGCTGCGGCTCCAGCCGCGGCCGCTCAATGACGTTCGGTGAAAAATAGGCGCCGTAGATGCGGGCGGCGGTTTGCAGGCAGTCCGCCATTTGCATGCGCCACAGAATGTAGGCGCGTTGCGGGTAGATGCTGGTAAACAGCAGCGCCAGCAGCGAACCGAAAATAACATCGCCGCTGCGCCACAGCGCGGTGTGCATGTCGCCGGCGCCCGCGCCGCACACCACCGCCAGAGTGATCCCCACCAGCAGCGCCATATAGGGCCGTTTGCCGAGCGTCAGGTAACCGCAGACGAACATCACCACGCCGCACCATGCCAGCATCAGCGGCAGCGAATAGAGCTCGAGGTACAGGGCGATCAGGCCGGAAACAGCGCCGAACACCGTGCCGGCGATGCGTTGCAGCGCCCGCTGCAGCACGTTGCCCCAAAACGAGATCGGCCCCATCACCACCACCAGGGTGATCAACGGCCAGGTGCCTTCAGGCACCGCCAGCAGGCGGATCAGCAGAAAAGTCAGGATAAACGCCAGCCCGATGCGCACGCCGTGGACGACGCGATAATGGCGATAGGTCAGCAGCTCAAGGGAAGAGATTTTTCGATCGAGGCGCACGATGCCTCCGATAAGTACCAGCCAGGCCGCTATTTTAACGGAGGAAGCGCGACAAGGAAAAGGCGAATGAGGCGTCCCTCATTCGCACTCAGGCTCAGGCGACGTATTTGTCGACCAGCGCGCGCAGAACGGCGGCGGTCTCAACATCCATCACGCCGTCATACTTCTGCTGACGGAAGTGCAGCTGGAACGCGCGCACCAGCTGGCGATAGCCTTCTGCGGTGTTCGCCGCCGAGGTGTCGTAGCCGTATTGGGCGAACAGTTTCAACAGCTCGGCCTGCGCCGGCAGCCCCTGGCTGCAATATTCCTGCTGGCGCTGCTGCTTGGTCGCTTCGTCATACCAGGCGCCGACGCCGGCCTGATACAGCTGCTGCCACGGGAACTGCGGGCCCGGATCGCTCTTGCGGCCCGGCGCGATGTCGGAGTGCGCCACCACGTTCACCGGCGAGATGTCCGGATAACGCTGCAGGATGTTCTGCGCCAGCTGGGTGACCGCCTCGATCTGCTGCGGGTTGAACGGCGGGAAGGTGATGTTCTCACCGTCGCCGCTCGCCAGGTTAACGATCTCGATGCCGATCGAGGTGTCGTTGATGTTGCTGCGGGTGCCCCACTGGCTGGTACCGGCATGCCAGGCGCGTTCGTTCTCGTCCACCAGGTTGAAAATGCGCACGCCGTTGAAGCCGGCGGCCTGATAGGTGGCCTCGGTCGGATCCGGCACCAGATAGTGCGCGCTGACCGATTTTCCGGTCAATGACTTCACCGAGTCGGCGAAGTTTTGCGCCGTGTAGTGCAGCACCAGAAAGCGCACGCGGTGGCCGAAGCTGGCGACCGATCGGTAGCTATTGTAATCAATCTTGTACATCGTAAAGTCCCTCTCTCGTTTGATTTCACTGAGCGGCCCCTCATCATGACAGGCCGCCCCGCACAGGTGAACCTTCGGCTCACCTTTTCTGTTTTAGCTAATTGCTAAATCATGCGCAAGTGTTTTTTAGCAAAACCGTTATTTACCTTTTTGCTAAAGAGTGCGATCATCAAACGATGGAAACTAAAGAAATCAGGCGCAACAATCTGCGCGAATTGATGGCCCGCTACGCCCGGCAAGGTGTCAACCAGAATGAGTTCGCCACGCTGGTTGAATCTTCCGCGCCAACGCTGAGCCAAATCATCGGGGAAAAATCCTCCCGCAATCTTGGCGACAATCTGGCCAGGCGGATCGAGGCCAGGCTGAATTTGCCTAAAGGCTGGTTCGACGTATTTCATGAAAAGCAGCTGGTGCGCCCGTTTGACAACGTGGCGGCGGAGTCGGACTTCCAACCCGCCCGTTTGAAACCGGTGGTATGGGAAGATACCGAACAAGACAAGGAAGAGTTTGTGGAGATCCCGCTGCTGGATATCGATTTTTCCGCCGGCGACGGCTGCTACGAAATCGTCGATCGCGAGGAGTTTTCGCTGATCTTTCGCCGTTACTATCTGCACAAGATGGGGGTGGCGGTCAACGCCGCGCGCATCATCCGCATCTCCGGCTCCAGCATGGAGCCGCGCCTGCAGGATGGCGACGTGGTCGGCATCAACACCGACGACACGCGCATTCGCGAAGGCAAGACCTACGCCATCCGCCACGGCAATTTGCTGCGGGTGAAGGTGCTGATCGAACAGCCGGACGGCGGCGTCATCATCCGCTCCCTCAACCGGGAAGAGTACCAGGACGAGCATCTCAGCTATCAGCAGCGCAAAGAGCAACTGGTGGTGCTCGGCCGCGTCTTCTGGTCGTCTTCGTCCTGGTAACGGACGACAACGTCGGGCGCCCGTTGCGCCCGGCGGTTACTTGAAGTCCACCACCATCTGCTGCTGGATAGACAACCCGCGGGTCGACTGCACGCAACCGGCGATGTAGTCGGTGAAACGCGGCGGTTTCGGCATGCCCAGCTTGAGGATCTTCTCGTTGCTGAAACGCACGTTGAGCATGGCGAACGATCCGTACAGGCGCATCGCCTTCAGCATCAGCCGCTCGTTGCACGGGCCGAAAATGTCTTTCAACTGCCGGCGCATTTTCACCAGCGCGTCGTAGGTTACTTGCGCATACTCATCGCCCACCGGCGCTTTTTCCAGCGCCGCCGCCATGGCGTTGTCAATTTCGGCAAAGCTGACGCTGCTCTCTACGCCGGCGGAGATGTGATAAACATCGTTCTCCAGCGTTTCGCTGTTCATCAGCATCACCAGCGCATCCGCACAGTAGTCCGCCGGGATCACGTCGATATTGTCCTGCAGCGAGCACATGAACTTGCGCAGCATCAGCGCCATGCCGAATACCCAGAAAATGCTGCTGGAAGGCTGACAGCCCAGGCGAGTGTGCCCCACCACGATCGACGGACGCGCGATGGTCAGCGGCATTTGCGGGCAGCGTTGGCGCATCAGCTGTTCGATGGTGGATTTGGAACGCGTATATTCCACCAGGTGCTCGGCGTCTTCCTCAAACTCGCCGCTCTCCGCCACCAGCGAACCCGGTTCCGGCGAACAGGACATGGCGGTGCCGACATGCAGGAAACGTTTTAACCCCGGCACCTGCGCCATTCTTTCGGCAAAGGCCAGGGTGCCTTCCACGTTTACCTTCCAAATGAGCGGGTTATTACCAAATGATGCAACGGCAGCACAGTTAATAACGTGCGTGACATTGTTAATGCGTGCGTCAGTTAAAAACTCGGCCGGCTCGGAAAGATCGCCCAACAATATATTTTCTATCGTGATTTTAGAAAGCAGGTTCGCGTCGATATTAAACTTTTCCATATTCGCGCGAATACGGGCCAGCCCTTGCTGCGCATCCTCGGCGCGCACCAGTAAAAGATAATTAATAGACTGATTTTCAATCAATAATTTTTCGAGAACTGCACCACCGAGAAAGCCGGTAGCGCCGGTCAACAGTAGCGTTTTCATAATTGTCACCCACATTGGTATTGAATGTGGAAGATTGTATCTGCGGATAATTAAACAAATATTAAATAGAATTACGGCACCCTGACTCACTCTTCTTAATATTATCTTAAGGAATCTTTTGAAACATCCGTCATGGATTTAGTAACAAAAGAGTCGGGCAACCATTGCGATTAATCCCTACTGTTTAAATACCATTGATGCAGCCCCTGATTTAATTTAACGGTCAATGTTATTTCTCTTCTCGTCCGTGGAGGACTTATGACCTATAACCAAAAAGCCTGGTTGGGGGTTTTACTGCTGTGCACCCTGTTTTGGGTGGCGGTGATCGGCGGCGCCTGTTCGCTGTATAACCGGACTGAGCGGCTCGGCGCGCACCACCCGGAGAGCGAGTTCGCCGCTCGCCACAGCGTGGCCCCTTGCCAGCAACCCAACGCCCAGGCGCTGACCGCCCCCCGGAATGGGTAGGGACAATATGCGCTAACGATCCTATTATGCCCTAAGGTTAACAGGGAGATAACGATGGCTCGAAAGCTGGATAGCTTACCGCAAGCGCAACGTGAACAGATAGAAACCGATTTGCTGGCCATCAGCGTGATCTACAACGAACGCTACGGCATCGCTTCGACCCAGGCGGAAACCGAACAACAAATCCCCGACCACCTGCTCCCCTACTTTCATCAACGGCTGGATTACTATCGTCGTGCGTAATTGCGCGCATTTCGCTAACCGCCGCTTGGCATCGCTCCCCACGCCGTTACAATAGGAGCATATTGTATCCGCCACTGAAGAGACGCGATTTTGAGCAGCAAGGCAACGGCCACATTTTACATTCACGATTACGAAACCTTCGGCAAGAGCCCGTCGCTGGACCGCCCGGCGCAGTTCGCCGGCGTGCGCACCGATATGGATTTCAACATTATCGAAGAGCCGCTGGTCATCTACTGCGCCCCGGCCGACGACTACCTGCCGGAACCCGAGGCGGTGATGATCACCGGCATCACCCCGCAGGTGGCGCGCGCCAAAGGCGTTAACGAGGCCGAGTTCACCCGTCAAATTCATCAGGCCTTCAGCGTGGCCGGCACCTGTATTCTCGGTTACAACAACATCCGCTTCGATGACGAAGTCAGCCGCAATATCTTCTACCGCAACTTCTACGATCCCTATGCCTACAGCTGGCAAAACGGCAACTCGCGCTGGGATCTGCTGGATGTGATGCGCGCCTGCTATGCCCTGCGCCCGGACGGCATCGTCTGGCCAGAAAATGAAGACGGCTTCCCCAGCTTCCGCCTAGAACACCTGACGCGCGCCAACGGCGTCGAGCACACGCAGGCTCACGACGCGATGTCGGACGTTTACGCCACCATCGCCATGGCCAAGCTGGTCAAGCAGGCGCAGCCGCGGCTGTTCGATTTCCTGTTGCAGCACCGCAACAAGCACAAGCTGAACGCTCTGATCGACGTTGCCGACATGACGCCGCTGGTGCATGTCTCCGGTATGTTCGGCGCGGCGCGCGGCAACACCAGCTGGGTGTCGCCGCTGGCCTGGCACCCGGACAACAAGAACGCGGTGATCATGTGCGATCTCGCCGGCGATATGACGCCGCTGCTGACGCTGAGCGCCGAGCAACTGCGGGAAAGGCTGTACACCCGCCGCGACGACCTGGCGCCGGATCAGGCGCCGGTGCCGATCAAGCTGGTGCACATCAACAAATGCCCGGTGCTGGCGCCGGCCAAAACCCTGCTGCCGGAGAACGCCGAGCGGCTGGGTATCGATCGCCAGGCCTGCCTGCAAAACCTGCAGCTGCTGAAACAGCACCCGGAAGTGCGCGAGAAAGTGGTGGCGCTGTTCGCCGAAGCCGAGCCGTTCAAGGGCTCCGACGACGTCGACGCCCGGTTGTATGACGGCTTCTTCAGCGACGCCGACAAGGCGGCGATGAAGATTATCCAGCAGACCAAACCGCAAAACCTGCCGGCTCTGGATCTGGCCTTCAACGACGGCCGCATGAAAGAGCTGCTGTTCCGTTTCCGCGCGCGCAACTACCCGAATACGCTGGACGACACCGAGCAGCGCCGCTGGCTACAGCACCGTCAGGAAGCCTTGAGCGCGGAGCGCGTGCAAAGTTACCTGCTGCAGTTGGAATCGCTGTATAACCTGCACGAAGGCGACAAAGAGAAAACCGCCCTGCTGAAAGCGCTGTTCGATTACGGCAAAGAATTGGTGGGGTAACCCCGCAGCAGCAGAAAAGAAAAAGGCCGCGAATGCGGCCTTTTTTGTGGCTGAGGAAACGGCTCGCGCTTAGGCGGCGTCTTCGCTCGCTTGCGGTACCGGCAGACGGAAGCTGCGGGTAACGACGGCCAGGTAGATCAGACCGATGGTCGCCCAAACCAGGCCCAGCGTCATCGAGCTGGCTTCCAGGTTGATCCACAGCGCGCCGACGGTCAGTGCGCCCATCACCGGCAGGATCAGGTAGTTGAACGTGTCCTTCACGGTGCGGTTCATCTTGTCGCGAATATAGAACTGCGAGATCACCGACAGGTTGACGAAGGTGAAGGCCACCAGCGCACCGAAGTTGATCAGCGCGGTCGCGGTCACCAGGTCAAACGACACCGCGGACAGCGCGATGGCGCCAACCAGCAGCACGTTCAGCGCCGGGGTACGCCACTTCGGATGCACATAGCCGAAGAAGCGGGTCGGGAACACGCCGTCGCGGCCCATCACGTACATCAGACGCGAAACGCCCGCGTGCGCCGCCATGCCTGACGCCAATACCGTCACGCAGGAGAACACCAGGATCACCGACTGGAAGAACTTGCCCGCCACGTACAGCATGATTTCAGGCTGCGACGCGTCAGGATCCTTGAAGCGCGAGATGTCCGGGAAGTACAGCTGCACGAAGTAAGACACCACGATAAAGATGATGCCGCCGATCAGCGCCGTCAGGAAGATGGCTTTCGGGATCACTTTTTCCGCGTCTTTGGTCTCTTCGGACAGCGAGCTGATGCCGTCGAAGCCCAGGAACGAGAAGCACAGGATGGTCGCGCCGGTAATCATCGGCACCACGTGTGCGTTATCGGACCAGAACGGACGGCTGCTGACCAGCGTACCGGCGCCTTCGCCGTGGTAGATGCCGTTGATCACCAGGCCGAGGAACACGATCATGATCGCCACCTGCACCACCACGATGATGGAGTTCAGGTTGGCCACCAGCTTGATGCCGCGCAGGTTGAAAATCGTCATCAACCCGACCAGCACCGCCACGAAGATCCAGGACGGAACGCCCGGGAAGATCGCTTCCAGGTAAATCTTGGCCAGCAAAATGTTGATCATCGGCATGAACAGGTAGTCCAGCAGCGATGACCAGCCCACCATAAAGCCGACGTGCGGGCTGATGGCTTTCTGGGCATAGGTGTAGGCAGAACCGGCGGAAGGGAATTTCTTCACCAGTTTGCCGTAGCTCAGGGCGGTAAACAGGATCGCCAGCAGAGCGAAGGCGTACGCGGTCGCGACGTGACCATCGGTCAGGCCGGATACGATGCCAAAGGTATCGAAAATGGTCATTGGCTGCAGATAAGCCAGGCCCATCATCACTACCGGAACTAAAGTCAGGGTTTTACGCAGCTGAGTGCGCTGAGCCGGAGCGGCGTTGATGGTGTTATCGGACATTGGTCAGCCCCCCCTTACCTTGAGCCTTGCGGATGGCGGACACGCCAAGACTTAAGGTTGCGGGGAAACTTCGCAACGAGCGACTTAATTCTAAAAGAAGGGGATTGTAAGCTGGATAACGGGTCGAGGTAACCTCGGCTGCTCCATAGTCGCTGCGGCCACAGCGGAAACCGGCGGGCACCGGTGCTAAAGTGAAAAATTGCCCCATCTTTCTAATCCTCATGAGTCACGACCATAAAGTTTTGTTTGATCGTGCACGAAACTATTTATCTATCCGGATCGGTGTCCGGCCTCGCTTGGTGTATGAAACGCTACGTTGGTAAAACTTAATGCAAAAAAAATAACCGACGCTTTCAAAACGTCGGCTATCTGCATTTGAGATATTTTGCACCAGAATGCCTCCGGATGACAAGATCCGGAAACCCTCAAATACAAATTCTTTTTGTCGATCGAACGGAAAACCAGCCCGGCAGGCGAATTAATCCGCTACCGGCAGGCTGGTCGCCCGCACATACCTCTTACTTTATACGCCTATTCAGGCATTTTTCAACATCCAGTCGATCTCGGTCTCCGTCACTCGCCGTTCAAACTGCAGCAGCTCGTCGGTCTTGCAGGCGTGGTAGACGTGGGTGAAGCGCTCGCCGAGATAGTGCGTCAGCGCGCGCTGGTGTTCAAACTCGTACAGCGCGTCGCTCTGGCGTATCGGCAGCGCCAGCCCCTCTTGCTCCAGCCCGTTGCCGGTTACCGGTGCAGGCAACGGTAACGCGGTGTCCAGCCCATACAGCATGCCGGCCAGGATCGCCGCCATTACCAGATACGGATTGGCGTCGGCGCCCGCCACGCGATACTCCACCCGGCGGTTCTCCGCCTCCCCGCAGGGAATGCGCAGCGCCACGGTACGGTTGTTGTGGCCCCAGGAAGCCTGGATAGGCACATACATCCCCGGCTGGAAGCGCCGGTAGGCGTTGACGTTCGGCGCCAGCAGCGCCATCGACGCCGGCATCAGGGTGATCATCCCGGCCAGCGTCTGCTCCAACAGCGGCGAATCCTCGCCTTCGGCGTCGGCGAACAGGTTATTGCCGGCGCCGTCCTGCATGCTGACATGCACATGCATGCCGCTGCCGGCGTAATCCTCATAGGGTTTGGCCATAAAGGTGGCGTGCATGCCGTGATTCTCGGCCACCAGCCGCACCAGCCGTTTCAGCGCCAGCGCATGGTCGCAGGCCAGCAAGATATCGTCGGTATGGCGCAGGTTGACCTCAAACTGCCCCGGTGAGGCCTCCGCCACCGCGCCGTCCGCCGGCAGCCCCTGCAGCTTCGCCAGCGCGTCGATATCGTTCAGCACCTCGGCGAAATGGTTGAGGTTATCGACGGAATACACCTGGCTTTGGGTGTTGCGCTCCTGGGTGCCGGGCGCGCACGGCGGCTGCAGATCGCCTTCCGCGTCCCGCTGCCGATCGATGAGATAAAACTCCAGCTCTACCGCTGCCACCGGGAACAAGCCGCGCTGTCGCAGCGCCTGCCACACGCGATTCAGCACATTGCGGGGTTCAACGTCAAAGGGAGTGCCATCTTCGTCCAGCATGGTCAGCAGCACCTGGCCGATGTGCTCAGGATCGGCGGCCGAGGGGGTCAGCGAGCCCGGCACCGGCAGGCACACGCGGTCCGGTTCGCCGAGCTCCTGCCCAAGACCGGTCTCCTCCACCACGTTGCCGAGGATGTCCATAGCGAACACCGACGCGGGGAAGTAGCTGCCTTTTTCCAGTTTTTTCAACCCTGAGACGGGTATGCGTTTGCCGCGGAAGGAACCATTAAGATCGGTGAGAAGGATATCGACATACTGCGTGGCGGGATGGCGTTCCAAATAATGAGCGACCTCATTTTGGAACGCGCTACTTCGCCTCTCTTCATGATGCTGTGCAAAATGTTCAACTGCTGCGCTATTGGTTTGCATACGTCACCCGCCATTATGCTCTGAAGGCGCGCTGGCGCCCGTCCGCCGTTCGATTCAACACATGATAGGATTTCTCGCCAGGCCGCGCCGCTGCTGGGCGCTCAAAATAACATCCACAATATGAAACATAGCCTTAACAGAATTGGTTTGCAAATGTTACAATCCTGTTTGATTATTCGCCGCCGGCTGCTAAATTGATAAAATATTGACCGAAAAGGCCTTGCCGCCATTTTCACGTCAACTATTTTGTCCGCCGCGCTGAAGGTGAGCATGGGCAATATATTTTCCAAACTCGCCCTAACTACCGATATCATGCAGCATCGTTATCGCCCAGACAGGCGCCCGATACCGATATTCATTTCTGCCTGTCGCCCCTACCAGAAGGAAGTACCGCTATGAGCGAAGCCAGCTTGGCACCGGGCAAGCGCCTGTCGCAGATCCGTCAGCAATTGGGTTTGTCGCAGCGCCGGGTCGCCGAACTGTCCGGGTTAACCCACAGTGCGATCAGCACCATCGAACAGGACAAGGTCAGCCCGGCCATCAGCACGCTGCAAAAGCTGCTGAAGGTGTATGGTCTGTCGCTGTCGGAATTCTTTGCCGAACCGGAAGCCGCCGACGAGCCGCGCGTGGTGATCGACGCCGAGGATCTGATTGAGATCGGCAGCCAGGGGGTGTCGATGAAACTGGTGCATAACGGCAGCCCGACGCGCAACCTGGCGATGATGCTGGAAACCTACCAGCCCGGCACCACCACCGGCGAAAAGATCAAGCATCAGGGAGAAGAGATCGGCACCCTGCTGGAAGGCGAAATCGTGCTGACCATCAACGGCCAGAGCTACTGCCTGAGCGCCGGCCAGAGTTACGCCATCAACACCGGCATCCCGCACAGCTTCAGCAATACGTCGGCGCGCATCTGCCGCATCGTCAGCGCACACACCCCCACCACCTTCTGACCGCTTCTCGCACCGGCGCAGCCTGACGCGGGTTGCGCCCCAGCCCGCCAACGCTTTTTTCATCTCCGTTATGCCATTTTGTTGGTTGCCAACGGCGCAATCTGTGTTACAACAGAACAAAACAGCCATCTAAACATCTAAACGGCCTTAATACCCTATGTCAACCGCAACGCCTTCACGCCTCGAGATGTGTAATATCTCGATCACCTTCGCCGGCTTCAACGCGCTGCAAGACGTGGACTTCACGCTGCAGGGCGGCTCAATCCATGCGCTGGTCGGCGCCAACGGCGCAGGCAAGTCGACGCTGATGGCAATCCTCTCCGGCGCCCACGATCATTATCGCGGCGAAATCCTGATCGACGGCCAGGCGGTGGCGATCCACTCCCCGTTGCAGGCGCGCCGCCACGGCATTCACGTGGTGCAGCAAGAGGTCGACGTCGCGCTGATCCCCACGCTGTCGGTGGCGGAGAACATCATGCTGGACTGGCTGAACGAGCCGGGGCATTGGCTGAACTGGGCGGAGCTGCACCGCCGCGCCGCGCAGCTGTTGCAGCAATGGGCGCTGCCGCTCAACCCGCGCAAACGCCTGGCGGACTGCACGCTGGCGGAAAAACAGCAGGTGCTGCTGGCGCGCGCGCTGTCGCACCGCTGCCGTTTTCTGGTGCTCGACGAGCCGACCGCGCCGCTCGATCGCGCCGAGAGCGAGCGCCTGTTTAACGTGGTGCGCCGCCTGCAATCCGAAGGCATCGGCATCGTATTTATTTCCCACCGCATCCACGAACTGAGCGACATTTGCGATCGGCTGACGGTGCTGCGCGACGGCCGCCGCGTCAGCGAAGACGCCATGCGCGGGCTGAGCGGCGAACAGATCGTCGAAAAGATGCTCGGCCATCGGCTGGACGACATTTTCCCGCCGCCGCGCCCGCCGCACCCTGAGCGAACGCTGCTGCAGGTGCAAGGCTTACGCGATCGCCACAAGCTGCGCGACGTTTCGCTGCGGCTGCATGAAGGCGAGATCCTCGGCATCGCCGGGCTGGCCGGAGCGGGCAAAACCGAGCTGTGCAAAGCGCTGTTCGGCGCCAGCGCCGTGCAGCTCGAGCGCGGCGAACTGCGCGGGCAACCCTGGGCGCCGCGCGCGCCGCATCTGTCGGTCGAACAGGGATTGGCGCTGGTGCCGGAAGAGCGCCGCAAAGAAGGCATTTTTATCGATGAGGCGATCCCGATGAACCTGAGCGTCAGCGCCGACGACAGCTTCTCGCGCTGGAGCCTGTTCAGCCGGCGACAGGAACTGCGCTGGGCGCGCGAGATCATGCAGCGCCTGAACATTCGCGCCTCCGGCCCGCAACAGCGGCTGGCGCGCCTGTCCGGCGGCAATCAACAAAAAGTGGCGATCGGCAAATGGCTACGCGGCGACGCCGAGGTGCTGATCTTCGATGAGCCGACCAAGGGCGTAGACATCAAGGCCAAGCGGGAACTGTTCAGCCTGATCGACGGCCTGGCGCGCGCCGGCAAAGGCGTGATTTACGCCTCCGGCGAGTTTGCCGAACTGGTTGGCCTGTGCGATCGCATCTGCGTGCTGTGGGACGGCCGCATCGTGGCGGAGCTGCACGCCGCCGACATCGACGAAGAAACCTTATTGCTCTATTCCACCGGAGGAACCCCTGCGTGAGTAAAGAATTTGCCCTGCGGCCAGCGCTGCCCTGGCGTCAACAGCTGTTCGATTTCCTCTACAAATGGGGCATGCTGCTGACCGTCGCGGCGCTGATCGCCCTGTTTGGCCTGGCGTCGGACAACTTTCTCGACGCCAACAACATCATCAATATCCTGCGTTCGATCGCCATCGTGACGGTGATCGCCATCGGCGTCTCTATTTCGCTGTCGGTCGGCGGTTTCGATCTGTCGGTCGGTTCGACCGCCTCGTTGGCCAACGCGCTGGTGATTTCGCTGTTCGTCTGGCACGGGTTCGGCACCACCGGCGCCATTGTGGTGACGCTGTTGCTGTGCACGCTGGTCGGCCTGTTCAACGCCCTGCTGATCGTGGTGTTCAGAATTCCCGATATGCTGGCGACGCTGGCCAGCCTGTTCGTGATCCAGGGCGTGGCGATGACCTACAGCTACGGCGGCTCCATCACCCAAAACATGGTGCTGCCGAACGGCAACATGGCGGAAGGCCTGATCCCGGAGATGTTTTCCGCCCTCGGTCAGGTGCCGGTGATCGTGCTGATCATGCTGGCGGTCACCGTGGCGGTGCAGCTGTTCCTGTCGCTGACCAAGCACGGCCGCCGCATGTACGCCATCGGTGGCAATCCCGAGGCCGCGCGCCTGTCGGGCATTCGCACCGTACGTTACAGGGTGGCCGCTTACGTCATTTCTTCTTGGCTGGCGGCGCTTGGCGGCATCCTGTTGGCGTCACGTATTGGTTCTTCGCAGGTCAACGCCGGCGGCGGCTATCTGATGGATGCGGTGGCGGCGGCCTACATCGGCTTCTCGCTGGCCGGCTCCGGCAAACCCAATGCGCTCGGCACCCTGATCGGCGCGGTGATCCTCGGCGTGCTGCAAAACGGCCTGGTGATGCTCTCGGTGCCCTACTACGCCATGGACATTATCAAAGGCCTGGTGTTGGCGCTGGCGCTGGCCATCACCTATATCCAGAAACGCTGATCCTCTCCGGCGCACGTCCGCTGCGCCGCTTTTCCCTTTAATTCATCCGGTTACTCTTTCCCGTCAGAATAACAAGCATACAAATGATATGAATTATCATTAGCGTTTACATTCAGTAAAAAATCCTTACAATGGCCTCACGCAACGCTGACGAAGCGACGGATTTCTCAGCGAACGATGAATTATTTCATTAGAAATTCAATTGGTTAATTACTTTCACTTCAATCCAGGAAAGGTTTACCTCATGGAAACGCCACGTTACAGCAAGCTCGCCGCTCTGGTGATCGCCTCACTCAGCGCCACCGCCGCACTGGCCGCGCCGCAGGACGATACCCAAGACACCATGGTCGTCACCGCCTCCGGCTTCCAGCAAAAAATTCAGGACTCCGCCGCCTCCATCTCGGTGATCCCGCGCCAGCAGATCGAAGATAAGGCCTATCGCGACGTGACCGACGCGCTGAAAGACGTGCCGGGCGTAGTAGTCACCGGCGGCGCCAGCAGCAGCGACATCAGCATTCGCGGCATGTCTTCCAAGTACACGCTGATCCTGGTGGACGGCAAGCGCGTCGACACCCGCAGCACCCGGCCGAACAGCGACAACGCCGGCATCGAACAGGGCTGGCTGCCGCCGCTGGAAGCCATCGAGCGCATCGAAGTGGTGCGCGGGCCGATGTCTTCACTGTACGGTTCCGACGCCATGGGCGGGGTGATCAACGTCATCACCCGAAAAACCTCCCGTACCGAGTGGAAAGGCTCGCTGCACGGTGACGCCACCCTTCAGGAAAACCGCGATTCCGGCGATCTGTTCCAGACCAACGCCTACGCCTCCGGCCCGCTGGTTGAAGGCCTGCTGGGCCTGCGGGTCAACGGCCTGCTGTCGCGCCGCGCGGAAGATAAAATCGTCAACGGTTACAACGAACAGCGCATGCGCAGCGGCACCGCGGTGTTCACCCTGACGCCGGACGAGAAAAACGAATTCGACTTCGAAATCGGCCGCTCGCTGCAGGACCGCAACAGCACGCCGGGCAAATCGGTGGTGGCGGAACGCTGCAGCAAAGGCAAATGCACCCCAACCGAAGTCAGCGAAAACCTGTATACGCGCACCAACTACGCGCTGACCCACAACGGCTATTACGATTTCGGCAACTCCACCAGCTACATTCAACGCGAAGAAACCGGTAATCCGGGCCGTAACATGAAGGCCTACAACACCATCTTCAACACCCAGAACCAGTTCGAACTGGGTTCCCATATGTTGAACCTTGGCGGACAGTATCGTTACGAGAAACTGGGCGATGGCGGTAACCAGCTTGAATCGGCTCAAGGCCTCAGCAAGCTGACACGCTGGAGCTGGGCATTGTTCGCTGAAGACGAATGGGCGCTGACCAACGACTTCAGCCTGACGACCGGCATCCGCATGGATCAGGACGAAAACTTCGGCAGCCACTGGACGCCACGCATGTACGGCGTCTGGCACCTGACCGAACAGTGGACGCTGAAAGGCGGCGTCTCCGCCGGTTACAAATCGCCGGATCTGCGCCAATCCTCCCCTAACTGGGGGCAGGTCACCGGCGGCGGCGTGCGTAAAGGCATCATCGTCGGCAACCCGGATCTGCAGCCAGAGAAGAGCCTGAGCGAAGAGATCGGCCTGATGTGGGATAGCCTGAAAGGCATCAACGCCGGCGTGACGGTCTTCAACACCGACTTTAAAGACAAAATCACCGAAGTGCGCCGCTGCGAAGACACGCCGGACTGTAAGATCGGTAACGATGTCTATGACTTTATCAGCGATCGCGTTAACGTCGACAAAGCCAATATGCGCGGCATAGAAGCCACCTTCGGCTGGCAGATCAACAAAGACTGGAAGTGGAACACCAACTACACCTACACCTCTTCCGAGCAGAAGAGCGGCGAGTTCCAGGGCAAGGCACTCAACCAGATGCCGAAGCACATGCTGAATACCGTGCTGGACTGGCGTGCCACGCAGGACCTCAGCCTGTGGTCGCGCGTTAACTTCCGCAGCAAAACCTCACAGTATCTGAGCCGCACCTCGATGGCGACCAGCACGCCGTCCTACACCTTCGTCGATGCGGGCCTGAGCTACCAGGCGGCGAAAAACCTGCAGCTGACCGGCGGGGTTTACAACATCCTCGACAAAACCGTGGATTACGATCACTTCCGCACTACGCTGGACGGCCGCCGCTATACCGTCGGCATGACCTACAACTTCTGATGCCCCCGGGCGCGCGCTGCGCGCCCTTTTCATTCCATCACCGTGAGGAAGCCCCATGAAATTACGCCGCTCCCCCCTGATGATCGCCCTGCTGGCCACGATGGCGCTGGCGGGTTGCCACAGCAAAACCGACGCGCCGGCGGCCCCGGCCACCGTCAATGTCCAGCACCTGAACGGCAGCACCGAGGTGAAAAAACACCCACAGCGCATCGTGGTGCTGGATTACGCCTCGCTGGAAACGCTGCAGCTGCTGGGCGTCGAGCCGCTGGCGCTGCCCGGCAACCGCAAGAACTTGCCGGATAACCTGAAGCGCTATCAGGACGACAAATACCTCAATGCCGGTACCCTGTTCGAGCCGGATATGGCCGTGCTGCGCGCCGCCAAACCGGATCTGATCCTGATCGCCGGCCGGGCGTCCAAGGCCTATGACGAGCTGAACGCGCTGGCGCCGACGTTGAACATGTCCGTCGATCCGCAGGATCAGTTGGGCAGCCTGAAACAGCGCACGCTGCAGCTGGGTGAGCTGTTCGATAAGCAGCAGCAGGCGCAGGCGGCGGTCGATAAGCTGGATGCGCAGATCGCCGCGGTCAAACCGCAGGCCGCCCAGGCCGGGCGCGGACTGGTGGTGCTGTTCTCCGGCGGCAAGATCAGTGCTTACGCCCCCAAGAGCCGTTTCAGCTTCGTCTATGACGCCCTCGGCTTCTCGTCTGCGTTGCAGTCCGACGAGAAAGACGTGCGCGGCAACAAACTGACGCCTGAGCAGGTGGCCAAACTGAATCCGGACTGGCTGTTCGTTATCGACAGAGACGCCGCGACCGGGCGGCCGAACGCGGTGGCGCCGCAGAAGATCCTTACCGGCACCGCGCTAAAGAAAACCACGGCGGTGAAAAAAGGCCAGGTGGTTTACCTGCCGGCGGCCGAGGTCTATCTGTCCGGCGGCATCGTCACCGCCCAGCACGTTGTTGAACGCGTGAGCGAGGCGCTCAATCACACTGCACGATAAAGAAAGCCCGGCGATGCCGGGCTTTTTTCTGGATTAAATCGTCGGCTGATTTACCAAGCCGTCTATCAGCACCTGCGGCGTGCCCTGCGAGCAGCGTTCGATACGCCCGCGCACGCCGTAGACCCGTGCCAGGCTCTGCGGCGTAATCACCTGATCCGGCGCGCCGTCGGCGATCAGATCGCCATCCTGCAGCATCAGCACGTGGTCGCCGTGACGCAGTGCGATATTGATGTCATGCACCACCACCACCGTCACGATGTTGCGCTTGCGGGTTTCGCGGCGTACCAAATCCATCACGTGGAACTGATAGTTGAGATCGAGCGCGCTCAGCGGCTCATCCAGCAACAGCAGAGAAGGCTGGCGGATCAGCGACTGCGCCAACCCCACCAGCTGTTTCTGGCCGCCGGACAGCTGATCGAGATAGCTCAGCGCCAGGTGGGCGATGCCCAGCTGTTCCAGCAAAGCCATCACTTCCGCTTCGCTGCCGGCGTTGCTGCGGCCGCCCGAGGCGCGCTGCGCCACGATGATCGACTCCAGCACGTGCAGATGCACCCCGGCGGGCAGCGACTGCGGCAGGTACACCACCTTCTCCGCCCGACGGGCGAACGGCATCTGCATCAGATCGCCGTCGTCCAGCCACAGCTTGCCCTGCGCCGGGTTCAGCCCGGCCAGCGAACGCAGCAGCGTCGATTTGCCGCTGCCGTTCGGCCCCAGCAGCACGGTGATTTGCCCACGCGGCAGCATCGGCACCGAGAGATCGTCAATCACCTGGCGTTTCGGGTAGCCCGCCGAGAAGTTTTCTATCCGCAAGCCCTGATTCATACGTTCCCCCGGTGGCGCAGAATAATGCTCAGGAAGAACGGCACCCCGACCAGCGACGTCACGATACCCACCGGAATGATCACCCCAGGCACCAGGTTTTTCGACGCCACCGAGGCCATCGACAGCACCAGAGCGCCGATCAGCGCGCTGGCCGGCAGATAGAAGCGATGATCTTCGCCAAAGATCATGCGGGCGATATGCGGCGCCACCAGGCCGATAAAGCCGATTGGCCCGACGAAAGCCACCGCCAGCGCCGAGAGAATGCTGATGCGCAGCAGCGTGGTCAGCCGCAGGCGACGCACGTCGATGCCGAAGCTCACCGCCCGGTCTTCACCCAGGCGCAGCGCCGTCAGTTTCCACGAGCTCATCATCGACAGCGGCAGCAGCACGGCGAACACGCCGAACAGAATGCCCAGCTTATCCCATGAAGCGCGCGCCAGGCTGCCCATGGTCCAGAACACCAGCCCCTGCAGCGTGTCCTCGCTGGCGATGAACTGCATCATCGAAACCAGCGCGTTGAAGGTAAATACCAGCGCGATGCCGAACAGCACCACGCCGGAGGTGGCGACCCGCGTCCAGCGCGTGATGCCGTCGAGCATCAGCGCGGCGAACAGCGCAAAGATAAAGGCGTTGGCGGAGATGAACCACTGATCGGGAATCCCCGGAATGCCGATGCCGAGCACGATCGCCAGCGCGGCGCCAAAGGCCGCGGCGGAAGACACGCCGAGAGTAAAGGGACTGGCCAGCGGGTTATTCAGGATGGTCTGCATTTCCGCCCCGGCCAGGCCGAGCGCAAAGCCCACCACCACCGCCATCAGCGCATACGGCAAGCGGATATCCCAGACGATCACCCGCGTACCGGCGTCGGCCGCGGCGGGGTCAAGCAGCGTTTGCCATAAGGATGCCAGCGACAGGCCGGACGGCCCCATGGTGAAATCCAGCAGCAGCGAGCCCAGGATCGCCAGTGCCAACACGCCCATCATCAACAGGCGATGGCGAAGAATATGCTGATAACGCCCCATCACGCCGGCGTCGGGTTGCCCCTTGGCTTCAGTCATGGGATCGGTGGATACGCTCATTAGTTAAGATACCTGTTGCAACCATGATGACAGCGGCGCGAAAGCGGCCGCCGTGAACCGGAAAGTGCGCGCAGACCGCCCGCGCGCAGCCGTTAACAATAAAACAAACGATAATACTTATCAATCATATCAATAGGTGAAAACGGCGTTGTCGAAATGTAATAATTTGTTTTTACTCGCCATTTTTCAGCCCCTCGCGTTTCCTCTCTTCACCGCCATTAGGTTAATTATTCTGAAAATTATTCCTGATCCGACCAGACTCTGACAAAACACGAAAAAACCACATAGAATCCAGAACCACGGCACCGCGCGTGCAAAAAACTTCAGGCTGCCGCAAGAGCGGCCTTATTGACGAGGCAGTAATGAGAAGTCCATCTCCGGCGGTAACGCCCAAACGTCCTGCGCTGCTGAACTGGCTGTTATACAGCCCGCTGCACGCCGATGACGAGCCGTTTCAACGCCAGCTGCGGCTCACGTTGACGCCCTCTCCTCTCACCCCCTGGCTGAATGCCGCGGGGCCGGCCGCGCTGCTGGTGGGGTACGCCTGGCTGAGCCAGCGGCCGATCGGCATCGGCTTGCTGCTGCTGTTGCTGCTGTTGACCGCCGGGCGCGCCTGGCTGGCGCACCGACGTCAGCCTGCCTGGCCGAACGCCATGCTGGTGACGGTGCTGCTGTGGGTGCTGCTGGTCGGCGCCAGCGCCGCCCTGGCGATGCTGTCGGGCCGCTTCGTGCTGATCCTGTTCGCCGGTCTGACGATCACCGCCCTGGCCTGCTGGCTGATGCAGCGTCACGCCGCCGCCCCGCGCTTCGCGCTGCTTGAAGTGATCGTACTGACGCTGCCCTATCTGCTGGCGGCCCCGCTGTCACGGGTGCAAAACCTGTTTATCCTGGCGGATCTCGCCCCGCTGTGGCTGGTGCTGGCCCATGGCATGATCGCTCGCTATCACCGCCAATTGGTGCAGCGCGTCACGCTGGCGTGGGAAAAGCAGCTGGCGTCACACCGCGATCGCCTGACCGGCTTCCTCAACCGCTCGGGCGGCGAAGCGGTGATGCGCAGCATCTGCCGCCCCGGTTCGACGCAGCCGATCTCCCACCTGTTCATTCTTGAATTCGGCCCGCTGGCGGCGCTCTACCAAAGCCACGGCGTCCAGATCGGCGACGACGTACTGCGCACCGTCGGCGAACGCCTCAAGACGCTGATCCGCCCCAGCGACTACGTCTGCCGCTATACCGGCGGTCTGTTTTTGATTCTGGTGCACGATCTGCCCTACGGGGCGGAAAGCGAGTTCCTGGCGCGCATTGTGCCGCCGCTGGAGGCGCCCTACGATTTTGGCGCGTTCGGCGAGGTGAACATGCAGCTTAGCGCCGGCATTCTGGCGTTGACGCAGGATTACGCGACGGTGGACAGTTTGATGAGCTCGGCGCAGCAGGCGCTGGCGGAAGCCAAAGGCGGGAAAAAGTAACATAAAACGCGGCGGGAGCCCCCGCCGCGTATCACTCACCGAAAATTACTTCACGTCCATCTTCGGGAATTCCATTTCGCTGTACTTCACCACACGGGTGCCGCGCGACAGCTTGTAGCCGAACCAGATCAGCAGGAACAGCGGGATGCCGATGTAGGTCGCGGTCACGCCGTACCAGTCGATCTTGTCTTGCAGGAAGGCCTGATAGTTCTGGCCCAGGGTGATGATCAGGCACAGCACGAAGGCGAAGATCGGCCCCAGCGGGAAGAACCCGGAACGGTACGGCAAGTCGTTCAGATCGCGCCCCTGCAGCATGTAACCGCGACGGAAGCGGTAGTGGCTGATGGCGATGCCCAACCAGGCGATGAAGCCGGTCATGCCCGAAGTATTCAGCAGCCACAGATAAACCGACTGGTTGCCAAACATCGACGTCAGGAAGCACAAGCCGGCCACCACGCAGGTCGCATACAGCGCGTTGCGCGGCACGCCGCCTTTCGACAGCTTGGCGAAGATGCGCGGCGCCTTGCCTTCCGAGGCCAGAGTGAACAGCATGCGGGTAGACGCGTACATGCCCGAGTTACCGGCGGACAGCACCGCCGTCAGGATCACCGCGTTCATCACCGCCGCCGCCGACAGCAGGCCGGCATGCTGGAACACCAGGGTGAACGGGCTGACGCTGATGTCTTTCACGTCATTGCGCAGCAGGCTCGGATCGGTGTACGGAATGATCAGGCTGATGATCAGAATGGCGAAGATGTAGAACAGCAGGATACGCCAGAACACCTGACGCACCGCGCGCGGGATGTTTTTGCCCGGGTTTTCCGACTCGCCGGCCGCGATGCCGATAAGTTCGGTGCCCTGGAACGAGAAGCCGACGATCATCGCCACGCCGATCATCGCCGAGAAGCCGCCGGCGAACGGCGCGTCTCCTATCGTCCAGTTCTGCCAGCCGGCGTGTTCGCCGCCCTTCAGAATGCCGACGATCATCAGCACGCCGACGGCGATGAAGATAATCACGGTGCTGACCTTGATCAGCGCGAACCAGTATTCCGCCTCGCCGAACCCTTTCACCGAAATGTAGTTCAGCAGGAACATCAGGCCGAGGAACAGTGCGCTCCAGATCCAACCCGGCGTGTCCGGGAACCAGTAACTCATCACCAACTGCGAGGCCACCAGGTCAACCGCGATGGTCACCGCCCAGTTGTACCAGTAGTTCCAGCCCAGCGCGAAGCCGAAGCCTTCTTCCACGTATTTGGCGCCGTAGGTAGAGAATGAACCGGAGACCGGCATAAAGGCCGCCAGTTCGCCCAGGCTGGTCATCAGGAAATACACCATCAAACCGATCAGAGCGTAGGACAACAGCGCCCCGCCGGGGCCTGCCTGAGAAACCGTGGCGCCCGAGGCGACGAACAGACCGGTGCCGATGGAGCCGCCGATGGCGATCATGGTCAAATGCCGGGCTTTCAGCTCGCGGCGCAATCCGGGTGCTTGCTGCCCCGATGTTTTTATATCCTGCTGAGCCATTCGTTCCCTATCTATCTGCTCTTCGAAAAATGAGGGCGGATTGTAACAAATACCCGCCGGTGAACTAGCAACATTGCACTGATATAAGATAGCTTCATAATTCAGAGGCAATTATTAGCCGCGGCCCTTATGGCCTTACTTACTCTCATTAATGTGAGCGCGCGCAGATTTTTATGCTTTTTCAGGCCTGCGCGGCGATAGAAGGCGTGACGCGCTGCCGATTACAGCGCGCAATAGCTGAGAAAACGCTGCAACGCGTTGGAGATGTGCTTTTGCCGATGGCGAATCAGGTACAGGGTGCGACGCAGCGGCGGCAGCGGAAGCGGCAGTTCCACCAGCGCGCCGCTGGCAAGCTGTTCGGCCACCACCCGCCGCGACAGGCAGCTGATGCCGATACCGTGCCGCACCGCGTGCTTGATCGCCTCGGAGTTGCCCAGCTCCATCACCAGCTGGAAATGTGGCAGATGCGCCAACAGCAGATGATCCAGCACCTCGCGAGTGCCCGAACCGCGCTCGCGCAGGATCCAGGGCGCATTGGCCAATGCCTCCAGCGTCGGCGGCTCGCGGGTCAGCGGGTTATCCGGCGCGGCGAACACCACCAGTTCGTCCTCCAGCCACGGCTGCGTCACCAGCTCCGGCATATGGCAAGGCCCCTCGATCAATCCCAGATCGACGCGAAAATCCGCCACCGCCACGATCACGTCCTGGCTGTTGCCGACATTCAGCTCCAGCGGCGCGGCCGGAAAATCCCGGCGGTAACGGGCGATCATCTCCGGCAGCATGTAGTTGCCGATGGTGCTGCTGGCGGCGATGCGCAGCGCCCCGCCGTCATGGCGAAACAGCTGCTCGATCTCCCCCGCCTGTTCCAACAGCGCCAGCGCTTTGGGATACAGCAACCGGCCATGTTCGTTGATCACCAGCCGTTTGCCGACGCGATCGAACAGCTGCACGCCCAGCTGCCCCTCCAGATCCGCCAGTGCCGCGCTGACCGCCGACTGCGACAGCGCCAGCACCACCGAGGCCTGAGTGGTCGAACCGCTTTTCAGCACTTCAGTGAAGACTTCCAGTTGACGCAATGTGATATGCATAGCTGTCCCGGTATTGAAAGAAGGTTCCGTCAGAGAACCAAAATATGATGTCCGCATGATGTGGGCGACCCGATCAGGCCATCCTGTTTACGGCCCGATCGGCGTTACTTGCCCAAAGCGACCAGCTGCGCCGCGGCGGCCAGCACCGCCTCGCGCGGCGTGCCGGTTTCGTCCCGCTGTATTAATTGCAGCATCGCCACCAGGCGATCGCGATCGACCGCTTTGTTCTCTTCAATCAAACGCCGCACCGCGCGGCCCACTTCCAGGTCTATCTGCTCTCTGCGTTGATCGTCGATATCCATCGCCTGCTCCTGTTCAGTTGGAAAATTGACGGCGGCTCGCCGCGCCTCCCTCACCCTAGCCGCAATGCGGCTTTATGCCAATGTCTGAACACATACCACTTATTCAGATAGGTTATAAATATATAATCAATTTCTCTTTTATTCAGCCCAAACGTACTCTTAGCGGCAAGAAACAGACTGAAGGACTGACTTTTATGGCGACTGATACCACTCACACTTATCCCGAGCGACGCTTTCCGCTGTTCGGCCTGCCGCGGCTGGTGCCAGGGCTGCTGCTGACCGGCGCGCTCACCGCGCTGGCCGTCTGGGCCGGCGATATTCCCTGGGTGGCGGAGCTGGGGCTGGGGGCGCTGACGCTGGCGATCCTGCTCGGCATTCTGGTGGGCAACACGCTGTATCCGCGCTGGCAAACCGCTTGCCACAGCGGCGTACAGTTGGCTAAACAGCGTCTGCTGCGTTTGGGTATTATCCTTTACGGCTTCCGGCTGACCTTTCAGCAGATCGCCGACGTGGGCGCCAGCGGCATCATCATCGACGCGCTGACCCTGACCACCACCTTCCTGCTGGCCTGTTGGCTCGGCAAAAAAGTGTTCGGCATCGACAGCCAGACCGCGATACTGATCGGCGCCGGCAGCAGCATTTGCGGCGCGGCGGCGGTGATGGCCACCGAGCCGGTGCTGAAGGCCGACTCCAGCAAAGTGGCGGTGGCGGTCTCGACCGTGGTGGTGTTCGGCACTCTGGCGATCTTCGCCTACCCGTGGCTGTATCAGTTGAATGAACACTTCCAGTGGCTGCCGTTCAGCCAGGAAACCTTCGGCATCTACGCCGGCTCCACCATTCACGAAGTGGCTCAGGTGGTCGCCGCCGGGCACGCCATCGGCCCTGACGCCGAAAACGCGGCGGTGATCGCCAAGATGATTCGCGTGATGATGCTGGCGCCGTTCCTGCTGCTGCTGTCGGGCTACATCAGCCGCGGCGGCGAAGGCAAGGCGGAAAAATCCGCCATCACCATTCCGTGGTTCGCCGTGCTGTTTATCGCCGTCGCCGGGTTGAACTCCTTCAACCTGCTGCCGGCCACGCTGGTGCGTCACCTGATCACCGCCGACACCTGGATGCTGGCGATGGCGATGGCGGCGCTGGGGCTGACCACCCACATCAGCGCCGTGCGCCAGGCCGGGATGAAACCGATTCTGTTGGCTACGCTGCTGTTCGTCTGGCTGCTGGTCGGCGGCGCCGCGATAAATCAGCTGGTGCAACACTGGTTCTAATCTCCCCTTCTGCGGCCCGCTTCGGCGGGCCGCATTTATTCCGCCCGCCATCAATGCCATAATGTCACCGATAACACAGGAGAATGAAGATGAAGTTTGTCGGTGCACATGTCAGCGCGTCAGGCGGCGTGGATCAAGCGGTTATCCGCGCGCACGAATTGGAGGCGACCGCGTTCGCCCTGTTCACCAAAAATCAGCGTCAATGGAAGGCCGCGCCGCTGGCCGCCGACGTGATCGATAAGTTCAAGAGCGCCTGCGCCCAGTACGGCTTCGGGCCGGGGCAGATCCTGCCGCACGACAGCTACCTGATCAACCTCGGGCACCCGGTGGCCGAAGCGTTGGAAAAATCGCGCGAAGCGTTTATCGACGAGCTGCAGCGTTGCGAACAGCTGGGGCTGACGCTGCTGAACTTCCACCCAGGCAGCCACCTGCTGCAAATCGATGAAGACAAGTGCCTGGCGCGCATCGCCGAATCGATCAACATCGCGCTGGATAAAACCGCCGGCGTGACGGCCGTGATCGAGAACACCGCCGGCCAGGGCAGCAATCTGGGCTTCAAATTCGAACATCTGGCGGCGATCATCGACGGCGTGGAAGACAAAAGCCGCGTCGGCGTCTGCATCGACACCTGTCACGCCTTCGCCGCCGGCTACGATCTGCGCACCGAAGAAGAGTGCGAGCGCACCTTTAAGCAGCTTGGCGACATCGTCGGTTTCAACTACCTGCGCGGCATGCACCTGAACGACGCCAAGAGCGAGTTCAACAGCCGCGTCGATCGCCACCACAGCCTGGGGGAAGGCAACATCGGTAAAACGGTGTTCAGCTACATCATGCGCGATCCGCGTTTCGACAATATTCCGTTGATTCTGGAAACGGTAAACCCGGATATCTGGGCCGAAGAGATCGCCTGGCTGAAGGCGCAGCAGTAACCCTCCCCTGGCCGCTCGCCTAAGCGCGGGCGGTTTCCTTCACCGCGTGCTCCGCCGCCAGCATGGCGCTGAACTGACGCAGCGTTTCTTCATCCAGGCCCGCAGCCCTGAACACCGCGGTGGTAAAGCTGACCGGCGCCGATCCCGGCGCCGTAATGACCCGGTCATCCGCCACGGCGGCGGCGCTCGCAACGAAACGGCGCTGCCCGGTATAGCCCGCCACATGGCGCGTCAAAAACTCGGCATCGTTGGAGGTGTGCGCCCTGCCGTTCAACAGGCCGGCCCGCGCCAACGCCAGCGTTCCGCCGCAAATGCCCGCCACAGTCGCGCCGCGTTGCAGCTGCTCGTTGAGCAGCGCGCTGATATCCGGCGCCCGCTCGGTTTCCCACAGGGTGCCGCCGACCACCACCAGCACCTCGGGGCACCAATCCGCCAATACGGCGACGCCGCGAGCCACTTCCACCGTCAACCCGCCCTGTGAGCGAAGCTTTCCGGCCTCCGGCGCAAAAAACGCCACATCCAAGCCATAAAACGGCCCGCCAACGCCGGCGATAAGCGCGTATTCCCAATCGGCGAAACCGGATGTCAGTACGATCGCCACTTTTTTAGCCACTGATGAATCTCCTTGAGTCATTCCTTGTTCGCAGGAACAAAGTCGCGCTATCAGCGTAGAAAGCATTGTGATTTTTGGCTAGGGGTAAATCGTGCTAACCGACTAAGACACAAACAAAAACGCGCAGCTCGAGGCTGCGCGTTTTGCGGTATCGGCAAGGCTTACGCCGCGGCGGCTACCGGCGCTTCAGCACGTTTCAGCAGGGCGTACGTCACCCCCGCCAGCAGCGTGCCTGCAGCGATCGCCACCAGGTACAACAGCACCGGCGAAATCGCGCCCGGGATCAGCAGCACGAACAGCCCACCGTGCGGCGCCATCAGTTTGGCGCCGAAGGCCATCGACAGCGCGCCGGTCAGCGCCCCGCCGGCAATGCAGCACGGCAGCACGCGCATCGGATCGCGGGCGGCGAATGGAATCGCCCCTTCGGTAATAAAGCACAGCCCCAGCACCAACGCCGCCTTGCCGCCTTCCTGTTCGGATTTCGGGAACTTGCGGCGCGCCAGCAGCGTCGCCAGCCCCATCGCCAGCGGCGGTACCATGCCCGCCGCCATGATCGCCGCCATCGGCGCATACACCGAGGAGCTGAGCAGCGCGACGCCGAACGCGTAGGCCGCTTTGTTCACCGGGCCGCCCATGTCGGTGCACATCATGCCGCCGAGGATTGCGCCCAGCAGCACTGCGTTGGCGGTGCCCAGCGATTGCAGCCAATGGGTCAGGCCTTCCATGATCTTCGCCACCGGCGTGCCGACCACGTAAATCATGATAAGGCCGGTGATCAGGCTGGCAACCAGCGGAATGATCAGGATCGGCTTCAACGCTTCCATGCTTTGCGGCAGACGCAGCTTGCTGCTGATCGCCTTGGCGACGTAACCCGCCAGGAAGCCGGCGATGATACCGCCGAGGAAACCGGCGCCGGTGCTCACCGCCAGCATGCCGCCGATCAGGCCCGGCGTCAGCCCCGGACGATCCGCGATGGAAAAGGCGATGAAACCGGCCAATACCGGCACCATCAGCGCGAAGGCGGAGCCGCCGCCGATCTGCATCAGCGCCGCCGCCAGCGTGCCTTTGACTTCAAACGCCTTGATGCCGAACACGAACGACAGCGCGATGCACAACCCGCCTGCCACCACCATCGGCAGCATGTAAGACACGCCGGTCAGCAGGTGGCGATACGGGCCGTTGCCCTCTTTCTTTTTCGCCGCCGGCGCCGCGTTGCCGCGCTGCTGCGGTTGGAACACTTCCGCCTCGGCCTGCGCCTTGTCCAACTCCTGGGCGGTTTTCTTCAGCGCCAGGCCGGTCGAAGTGCGATACATCGGCTTACCGGCAAATTTGTCCAGATCCACTTCGATGTCCGCCGCGACGATCACCAAATCCGCCGCCGCCACTTCTTCCGGAGTGATAGCGTTGCCGGCGCCCACGGAGCCGCGCGTTTCCACCTTCACCCACCAGCCGCGCTTCTTCGCTTCGCTTTCAATGGCTTCGGCGGCCATAAAGGTGTGCGCCACGCCGGTCGGGCAGGCAGTGATCGCCACGATGCGTTTTTGCCCGGCGGCTTTCACCGCCGCCGCCTGCGGCGCCTGATAGGTTTCAGCTTCGGCCTTGGCCCGTGCCAGAAAAGCCTCCGGTTCACGCACCGCCTGCTCTACCTCACCCACATACACCAATTTGCCGTTCAGCCCGGCGTCAGCAGGCGCAGTCTGCCCTGCCACCACCACCAGTTCGGCATCCTGCAGCGACTCGACCAGCGTCAGGCCGGTTTTGGCCGCGGCAGCCTCCAGCATGCGTTTCGCCAGGTGGCCACGGGCCTGCCCCAACGAACTGTCTACCATCAGCAGCGTTTTCATTCTGCCTCCTGCTATTGATTGAAAGGTTTCAGATCGACGCGCGCCATCATCGCGGCCAACTGGGGACGATCGGTCACGCCGACGTTGCTCTGGCTGACCGCCAGCGCCGCTACCGCCGTGGCCAAACGCAGGGTGTGTTCGCTGGATTCGCGCATCAACAGGCCGTAAATCAGGCCGCCGACCATCGAATCGCCGGCACCCACGGTGCTGACCACCTCACAGGACGGCGGTTTGGCGATCCAGGCGCCGGAAGCGTTAACCCACAGCGCGCCTTCCGCACCGAGGGAGATCACCACGTGGGCGATGCCCTGCTCGCGCAGCGCATGCGCGGCCTCAACCACGTCCGCCAGCGCCGGCAGCGGGCGGCCGGCCCAGATTTCCAGCTCGCGGCGGTTCGGTTTGACCAACCACGGCGAGGCCTTCAGCCCGGCGACCAGCGCTTCGCGGCTGCTGTCGAAAATGATGCACGGGCACTTGGCGCGCAGCTGGGTCATCCAGTCGGTAAACGCATCGGGATCGACGCCGGCCGGCAGGCTGCCGCTCACCGCCACCATATCGAACTGGCCCAGCCAGCTCAGCGAGTCGCTGACGAAACGATCCCAGTCCTGCGGCGTGACTTCAAAACCGGAGAAGTTAAAGTCGGTCACTTCGCCGTCTTTTTCCGTCAGCTTGACGTTGATACGGGTGCGGCCCGGCACCACCTGGAAGCGGTTGGCGATCCCCAGATCGCTGAACAGCAGCTGGAAACCGTCCTGATTGTCTTTGCCCAGGAAGCCGCCGACGGTGACGTCGATGCCTAAATCCTTCAACACCTTGGCGACGTTGATGCCCTTACCGGCAGCGTGCAGGCCGGCGGTTTTTACCCGGTTGACTTCCCCGCGCTCGATCTGCGGGCAGAAACCCACCAGATCGTACGCCGGGTTCAAGGTGATCGTTGCTACTCTTCTGCTCATGCTGCGCCCTCGCCCAGTCCTTCATTAATCGCTTCGCCGATCGCCTTCAGCGCGGCTTCAGCATCTTCTCCATTGGCGGTAAAGCGCAGGTGGTGCCCTTTCTTCACGCCCAGCGCCACCACCTTCATCAGGCTGCGCCCGTTGGCCGGCTTGCCGCTGCCGTCCAGGTTGGTGACGGTGATGTCACTGTTGAAACTTTTGATCACGTTAACCAGCGCCGTGCCCGGCCGCGCGTGCAGACCGTGC
The DNA here is from genome assembly GCF_009707615.1 of Serratia sp. YC16. Taxonomy (NCBI): domain Bacteria; kingdom Pseudomonadati; phylum Pseudomonadota; class Gammaproteobacteria; order Enterobacterales; family Yersiniaceae; genus Serratia; species Serratia sp. YC16. Next base: position 1,269,991 of record NZ_WLYN01000001.1, read on the forward strand.
TCGTTGCGGATCACGAACTCGGCGCTCAGCACGCTGCTCTCCTCGGCCACTTCACTGGTCAGCAGCGCCAGCACGCCAGCGGCATCCGCCTTCAGCAAGCGTTCAGCTTTATTGGCCAGCAGCAGATCGCTGAGGTAATTGAGCACCGCCAGCGGCTGCGCGTCGGCGACCGACACCGTCAGCAGCAGCGCCACCGGCTCGCCGTCTTCCACGAAAGCCTGCGCCGGTCGGCTGACGGTGGCCGCGCTGGCCAGGTTGCCTTCAACGCTGTCGCTCAGCCAGATACCCTGCCCCAGGTTCAGCGGCCTGCGGGTGATGACATCGCTGACGAACTGCGCATTGACCGCACCGACCTTTTGCAGCCGGCCGGCGTTCAGCGCCTGCAGCGTCATCAGGCTGTCGGCCGCGACGTCGAGCGCAATCAGCGAGACGTCAAACTGGAATTCGGCGCTCTGCTGCTCGCCCATCAACAGGCTGCGCAGCTCTTCCGCAGAGGTGGTTTTCGCCAACCGCTCCGCCACGCTGTCATCGCTCAGCACGTGGGTGAGCTGACGCAGCAGCGCCAAATGCTCGTCGGAACGGGCGGCGATGCCGATCGCTACATAGGCGGTCTGGCCTTCTCCCCAGGTGATGCCCTGCGGGAACTGAAACACCTGCACGCCGGTTTTCAACACCAGATCACGGGTATCGGTGGTGCCGTGCGGAATGGCGATGCCGTTACCCAGATAGGTGGACGTCTGCAGTTCGCGCTGCAGCATGCCGTCTACATAGCCGGCGCTGACGCAGCCGGCTTCGGTCAGGGCGGCGGCCACCTGACGGATGGCCTCCTGCTTACCGGTAGCCGCGGCGCCCAGATGAATGTCTTGCGGTGACAACTGGAACATGATTCTCCTCTCCTGCTGAATTGAATCGTTTCAGCTTCATTGAGAAAAAGGAGCGCTATCCGCTGACCACAAGCGGCGGGATAACGCTGAAACGTTTCAAGGAGTGTGTGAGCAGCGCAAGGCGAAAGCAAGTTTTCTCCCTTTCGCCATTGCAGATTTTTGAGCTTACGCACACTTTCGCCGGCGCATTGGTCAGCGCCGGGGCAAAATGACATACTGGTGCTGAAACTTTGCTGACGGAGAAAAGCATGAACGTAGTGACGGGCGTCGGGGTGATCATCGTCAACCCGCAAGGCGAGATTTTGTTGGGCAAACGCTGCGGTTCCCACGCGCCCTTTTGGTCGATTCCCGGCGGCCATCTGGAGGCCGGGGAGACCTTCGAGCAGTGCGCCCAGCGCGAAATCGCCGAAGAGACCGGCTTGCTCATCGATCCGCCGCGCTTCGTGGGCGTCAGCAACAATCTGCAGACCTGGCGCGCCGAAGGCAAACACACGGTGTCTATCTGCCTGCAGGTGGCCCACCCCGGCGGCGCAGCCGAGCTGAAAGAACCCGAGAAATGCGCCGAGTGGCGCTGGTGCACGCCTGAAGCCCTGCCGGAACCCCATTTCGAAGCCAGCCGCACCGCTATCCGCCTGTGGCTGAGCGGCCAAGCCTACCTGCCAGCGGTCTGATCCAGTGCGAGCGCGTGCTGCGCTCGCTTCCCCTGCCGCATCGCCCCACCGTTATATAAATTAGAATATAACGCTATTTTTTGCGATATACGCCATTTTTTTGACTACGGATAACCCTATGGGGTTAACCCTCTTCTATCATTATCCCTGCACTCGACGTGGCATTCTGACCTCCGGTCGGCGGCCTTTTGGCAAGATTTTATTTTAAATTCATAATTATAAGCGGGTTTACCATGAGCAAAAAACTGACTGGCTTTGAAAAAAAGCGTCGGTGGGGATGGCTATGGCTTTTGCTGCTGGGGATTATCCTCGGCGCGGCGCTGTTGGCCGGGACCGCCACCGTATTCCATAAAACCAGCGATACCGCCTTCTGCGTTTCCTGCCACACCATGCAACAACCGTTGGCCGAATATCAGGGCAGCGTCCACTTCCAGAACACCAAGGGCATCCGCGCCGAGTGCGCCGACTGCCACGTGCCGCACCAGCCGATCGATTATCTGTGGACCAAAATCCGCGCGGTGAAAGACATTTACGGCGAGATGGTCGGCACCATCGATACGCCGGAGAAATACGAAGCGCACAAGCTGGCGATGGCGCAGTCGGTCTGGAAAACGCTGAAAGAGAACGACTCGGCCACCTGCCGCTCCTGCCACAGCTATGACGCCATGGATATCACCGCCCAGCGCCCTGAAGCGCGCCTGCAGCACCCGGTGGCGATCAAACAGGGCGAAACCTGCATCGATTGCCACAAGGGCGTGGCGCATATCTTGCCGGACATGAGCGGCGAAACCCAGGCTGGCGCCGCCGAGCTGGCGAAGGCCGCGGCGTTGACCGCACCGGACGCCACCACCCTCTACACCATCGCCACCGAGCCGTTCTTCCTCGGCGCCAACGACAGCCATAACGCCGGCAACCTGATGCCGTCCACCGAAGTGCAGGTGGTCAAGCAGGATGGCGACAAAGTGCTGGCCACCGTCAGCGGCTGGCAGCAGGACGGGGTCAGCGAAGTGTTCTACGCCGCGCAGGGCAAACGCATCCTCAGCGTGCTGCTGGGTGAAGACGCACGCCAACAGCTGAAGACCGCCGCCACCCAGACCGATGCGGAAACCGGCCTGGTCTGGCATCAGGTTTCTCTGCAGGTGTGGCTGCCGCGCAAACAGTTGATCGACGATCAGCAAAAAATCTGGCGCTACGCCGCAGACATGATGTCGGCCAACTGCACCGGCTGCCACGGGCTGACCGCGCTCGATCGCTTCAACGCCAACCAATGGATCGGCGTCATCAAAGGCATGGCGCCGCGCACTTCGCTGACACAGGAACAGCTGCGCGTGCTGACGCAATACGTACAAAAACACGCCAGCGACATGCCACCTGCCGCACCGGCCAAGCTTTAAGGGAGAAGCGCAATGAGCAACCAACAACCGTTAACCATGAGCCGCCGCCGCTTCCTGACCGGCGCCGCCGCGCTGGCCACCGCCCCGCTGCTGGCGGGCTTATGGCCCAAAGCGGCGCTGGCGCAGGCCATCAGCGAAGCGCTGCCGCAGTTCATCGTCTTGCGTCAGGCGCAGAAAGGCATTCTGACCGGCGCTCACTGGGGCGCGTTTGAAGCCATCGTGCAAGACGGCAAGATGGTCGGCGTGCAGCCGGTGCAGGACGATCCGTATCCGAATGAGCTGATCACCATGGCGCCTTATCAGGTGCACGCCGAGAACCGCATCAAATACCCGATGGTGCGCAAAAGCTGGCTGGAGGGCGGCCCCGGCAGCCGCACCGAACTGCGCGGCCGCGACGAGTGGGTGCGCGTCAGCTGGGACAAAGCGACCGAGCTGGTGTGCAATGAGATCGTTCGCCTGCAAAAAGATCACGGGCCGCAGTCGATCTACGCCGGTTCCTACGGTTGGAAAAGCGTCGGCATGCTGCACAACAGCCGCACGCTGCTGCAGCGCCTGATGAACCTGACCGGCGGTTTCCTCGGCTACGCCGGCGACTACTCCACCGGCGCGGCGCAGGTGATCATGTCGCACGTGGTCGGTTCGATGGAGGTCTACGAGCAGCAGACCGCCTGGCCGAACGTGATCGAGAACAGCGAGCTGGTGATCCTGTGGGGCTGCAACCCGATGGTCACGCTGAAAAACAGCTGGAACGTGCCGGATCACGTCGGCCAGACCGGCTTCGAGGCGCTGAAGAAGAAAGGCACCCGGGTGATCAGCATCGATCCGGTGCACAGCGACAGCGCCAAGTTCGTCAATGCACAGTGGATCGCCCCGCGTCCTTATACCGACGGCGCGATGCTGATCGGCATCGCCCACACGCTGCTGACCGAGAAGCTGCATAACCCGGACTTCCTGAAAACCTACACCGTCGGCTTCGACAAGTTCCAGGCCTACCTGTTGGGCAAGAGCGACGGCGTGGAGAAAACAGCCGAATGGGCGGCCGACATCAGCGGCGTCGATGCCGATACGCTGCGCGGACTGGCGCGCGAGATGGCGAAACACCGCACCATGATCATGGGCGGCTGGGGCATTCAGCGCCAGCACCACGGCGAACAGCAGCACTGGCTGCTGGTGACGGTGGCGGCGATGCTCGGCCAGATCGGCCTGCCGGGCGGCGGCTTCGGCTTCAGCTACCACTATTCCTCCGGCGGCAGCCCGACCGCCAAAGGCGGCATCATCGCCGGCATCTCGGCCGGCAACGCGCCGAAGAACTCGCCGGCGCCGATCCCGGTGGCGCGCATCGCCGAATGCCTGAGCAATCCGGGCAAAACCATCGACTTCAACGGCGCCAAGGTCACCTACCCCGAGGTGAAAATGGTGTATGTGGCGGGCGGCAACACCTTCCACCAGCATCAGGACACCAATAACCTGGTCAAAGCCTGGCAGCGGCCGGACACCATCGTGGTCAACGAGCCTTACTGGACCGCCACCGCCAAGCATGCCGACATCGTGCTGCCGGCCACCACCAGCTACGAGCGCAACGATCTGGAGATGGGCGGCGACTATTCGCAGCTCTACGTGTTCCCGATGCATCAATGCGTGCCGCCGCAGCACGAGTCGCGCAGCGACTTCGACATCTTCTCGGCGATGGCGGCCAGGCTGGGCGTGCAGGAAGCCTTCACCGAGGGCAAGGATGAAACCCAGTGGCTGAAAGGCATGTACGACGACATGAAGAACCAGGCGCGCGCCGCGCGGGTGGCGCTGCCGCCGTTCGACATGTTCTGGCAATCCAATAACTACGTGCGTTTCCCGGTGCCGGAGGCCAACACGCAGTGGGTGCGCTTTGCCGACTATCGCGACAACCCGCTGCTGAACCCGCTGGGCACGCCGTCGGGCAAGATCGAGATCTACTCCGACGCCATCGCCAAAATGCATTATGCGGATTGCCCCGGCATCCCGACCTGGATGCCGCCGCACGAGTGGTATCGCGGGCCGGAAGCGGCCAAATATCCGCTGTCGCTCAATACCGCGCACCCGACCAACCGGCTGCATTCCCAGCTCGACAACACGCCACTGCGCGAGAAATACGCGGTGGCGGACCGTGAAGCGATCCTGATCCACCCGCAGGACGCGCAGCCGCGCGGCATCAGCGGCGGCGATCTGGTGCGGGCGTTCAACGATCGCGGCCAGATCCTGGTGGGCGCGGTGGTCAGCGAAGACGTGCGGCCCGGCGTGGTGCGCATCAGCGAAGGCGCCTGGTTCGATCCGGCCGATCCGGCGCAGCCCGGCTCGCTGTGCAAGAACGGCAACGTCAACTGCCTGACCTTCGACATCGGCTCTTCCAGCCTGGCGCAGGGCAACTGCGGGCAGATGGCACAGCTGCAGATCGAGAAGTATCAGGGGCCGGCGCTGAAAAACACCGCGCACGCGGTGCCACAAGGCGCCTGATTTATCGGCAAGTATCCGGGGCGCGGTGCGCCCCTTTTTTCTCGTCGCCGCGCGAAATATTCGCTTACCCTACGCCGCTGGATAGCGGTTTGCGTTTCTTTTCAACGGGCGTATGATGCGCGCGACCTCCCTTTTTCGACGAATTCTCAACCGCCATGCCGACTTCATCCGCAGTAACGCGACGCGCGCCCGACCTCACTTCGCTGGCCTTTTTGGCGGTGGCGTTCCTGACCGGCATCGCCGGCGCTTTGCAAACCCCGACGCTGAGTCTGTTTCTGGAAACCGAGGTTAAGGTGCGGCCGGCGCTGGTCGGGCTGTTCTTTACCGGAAGCGCGGTGATCGGCATTTTGGTCAGCCAGTTTCTAGCCGGCCGTTCGGATAAAAAAGGCGACCGCAAATCACTGATTTTCCTCTGCTGCATGCTGGGCGCGCTGGGGTTCACGCTGTTCGCCTGGAGCCGCAACTATTACCTGCTGCTGCTCGTCGGCGTACTGCTCACCAGCTTCGGTTCCACCGCTAACCCGCAGATGTTTGCGCTGGCGCGCGAGCACGCCGATCGCTCCGGACGCGAGGCGGTGATGTTCACCTCCATCATGCGCGCCCAGGTCTCCCTCGCCTGGGTGATCGGTCCGCCGATCGCCTTTGCGCTGGCGCTGGGATTCGGCTTCAAAACCCTGTATCTGGCGGGCGCGGCAGCCTTTGTGCTGTGCGGCCTGCTGGTGTGGCAGCGGTTGCCTTCGATGCCAAAGGCCGTGGCGGCGGGCGCCCCGCTGGCCGCGCCGCGCCAACATCGCCGCGATTCGCTGCTGTTGTTCGCCGCCTGCACCCTGATGTGGACCGCCAACAGCATGTACCTGATCACGATGCCGCTGTATGTGGTGCACGAATTGCGGCTGCCGGAACGGCTGGCCGGGATACTGATGGGCGCCGCCGCCGGGCTGGAGATCCCCATCATGCTGCTCGCCGGGCTGGCGGCGAAACGCTGCGGCAAGCGTTTCCTGATGCGCGTGGCGGTGGTCGCCGGCGTGCTGTTCTACGCTGGCCTGCTGTTTATCACCGGCAGCGGGCAACTCATCGCTCTGCAGCTGCTGAATGCGGCGTTTATCGGCGTGCTGGCGGGGATCGGCATGCTCTATTTCCAGGATTTGATGCCCGGTCAGGCCGGCACCGCCACCACGTTGTTCACCAATACCATCCGGGTGGGCTGGATCATTGCCGGCGCCCTCGCCGGCGCGGTGGCGGAAATCTGGCGCTATCATGCGGTGTTTTACGCCGCGCTGGCGATGGCGGCAGGGGCGACGCTGTGTCTGTGGAAGCTGAAGGAGGCTTAGGGCGCAGTGTCCGCTTCCAGCCTGGCGAGATAGATCAACGCCTGATCGCGGTGATCGTGGCACATGTCGCGGCTCGGCTGCAGGCTGCCACACACCTTCGGCCGCAGCGGCGAGTGAAACAGGCCGCAGCGCAGCTGTTCATCCAAATGAATGCAGCGGGTATTGGCGGGCTTGCCGTTCGGCATGCCGGGGATCGGGCTGGATATTGACGGCGCGATACAGCAGGCGCCGCAGTCGCTGCGACAGTCCATCAGCGCTACTCCTGGTGGGCTGGGGAAAAGAAGCGCGACAATAGCAGCCGCGCGCGGCGGCCGCCAGCAGAATCCCTGCGGCTCGGCGATCTTTACACACTTCTCGCGGCGGCTTGGCGCCGGTTTATTTAGCCACGTGGCGAATAAACGCCCAAAACATCTCATTTTAAAGATAAAAACGCGTGAAACGTGCAATCCCCCTGCTTTACATGCGTCATACACCAATGTACCATTGAGCTAGTACAAAAGAACCTCTTTCAGGAGCACACATGTCTACGGACACCATCCAGAAGCTGGCCCGCCCTTCCGTCCTCGGCGGCGCGATGATCATTGCCGGTACCGCCGTTGGCGCCGGCATGTTTTCCATTCCGATCGTCACTTCCGGTGTCTGGTTCAGCGGCTCCGTCGCGCTGCTGGTGTATACCTGGGCCTGCATGTTGCTGTCCGGCCTGATGATCCTCGAAGCCACGCTGCACTACCCGAGCGGCGCCAGCTTCAACACCATGGTCAAGGATCTGCTGGGTAAAGGCTGGAACGCCGTGAATGGCCTGTCGGTGGCATTCGTGCTGTACATCCTGACCTACGCCTATATCTCCGCCGGCGGCTCGATCATCGCCCACACGCTGGAAGGCATCGTCGGCGTCGGCCAGACTACCGCCGGCCTGGTGTTCGCACTGGTGGTGGCATTTATCGTCTGGCTCTCCACCCGCGCGGTCGATCGCCTCAGCACCATTCTGATCGGCGGCATGGTGATCACCTTCGTGATGTCGGTGGGCGACATGTTCACCCACGTGCAGCCTGCGGTGCTGTTCAACAGCGGCGACGATCGGGCCAGCTACCTGCCTTATGCCTTGGCGGCGTTGCCTTACCTGCTGACCTCGTTCGGCTACCACGGCAACATTCCCGGGCTGGTGAAGTACTACCACAAGGACAGCGGCTCCGTGGTGCGCAGCCTGGTGTACGGCACCCTGCTGGCATTGGCTATCTACATCCTGTGGCAGTATGTGATTCAGGGCAATATCGCGCGCGACGCCTTTAAACAAGTGATCGCCGAAGGCGGCAATATCGGCAGCCTGCTCAAGCAAATGGGCAACGTCTCCAGCAGCCAGACCGTCAGTCAACTGCTGAACGCCTTCTCCTATATGGCGCTGGCCAGCTCGTTCCTCGGCGTGTCGCTGGGCCTGTTCGATTATCTGGCGGACTTCTGCAAGTTCAAGGACGACGCCGTCGGGCGCAGCAAGACCGCTCTGGTGACCTTCGTGCCGCCGACCCTGGCCGCGCTGCTGTTCCCGAACGGCTTCCTGTACGCCATCGGCTTCGCCGGGCTGGCGGCCACCATCTGGGCGGTGATCGTGCCGGCGCTGATGGCGCGCGCCAGCCGCCGCCGCTACCCGCAGGCGGGTTACCGCGCACCGGGCGGCCGCGCCGTGATTCTGTTCGTCATCCTGTTCGGGCTGATCAACGCCGCCGCGCATATCCTGTCGCTGTTCGGCCTGCTGCCGGTCTTCCAGTAATCCTTGAAGGGAGAGCGCCTGCTCTCCCTTTCCTGCACTGTTTTTACGCCGGGCTCTTGCCTGAAATCGGCGGCGCGAGTACCTTGTCGCAACTTCTCTAATACTCTTCATTGCGGATGAATTGAAATGGCAAGAGCTAACGAAATTAAGCGCGGCATGGCGATCAGCTACAACGGCAAACTGCTGCTGGTAAAAGATATCGACGTGCAGAGCCCGAGCGCCCGTGGCGCCAGCACCCTGTACAAAATGCGCTTCTCCGACGTGCGCACCGGCCTGAAAGTGGAAGAACGCTTCAAGGGCGACGATATTCTGGACACCATTTCCCTGTCGCGCCGCAAGGTGAACTTCTCCTATATCGACGGTGAAGAATACGTGTTCATGGACGACGAAGATTACACGCCGTACATCTTCAAGAAAGACCAGATCGAAGATGAACTGCTGTTCATTCCGGAAGGCGGCCTGCCGGGCATGCAGGTGCTGACGCTGGATGGCCAGGTGCTGGCGCTGGAGCTGCCGCAAACCGTGGATATGGAAATCGTCGAGACCGCGCCGGGCATCAAAGGCGCCTCCGCCAGCGCCCGCAACAAACCGGCCACCATGGCGACCGGTCTGGTGATCCACGTGCCGGAATACCTCAGCGCCGGCGACAAGATCCGCATTCATATCGCCGAACGCCGCTATATGAGCCGCGCCGACTAGTCGCGCCTACGGGGCCGATGCTCGGCCCCGTGTCACTTTCCGCTACGGCAATTCCGGGAAAAAGCGCCGCTTGAGCGCCAGCTCGACGCCGCGCAGCTCCGCCAGCCCTTTCAACCGCCCGATGGCCGAATAGCCCGGATTGGTTTTCTTTTTCAAATCGTCCAGCATCTGATGCCCATGATCGGGGCGCATCGGGATCGGCCGCCGATCGCCCGCCCGTTGCCGCCGCAACTCTTCGGTCAGGATCGCTTCGATCACCGCCACCATGTCCACATCGCCCTGCAGGTGCGCCCCTTCATGGAAGCTTTTCGGGTTTTCCTCGCGGCAGGTGGCGCGCAGATGGGTGAAATGAATGCGATCGCCGAAGGTTTCAATCATCCGCACCAGATCGTTGTCGGCGCGCACGCCGTATGAACCGGTACACATCGTGAAACCGTTATGGAGGCTGTCGACGGTCTGTTTCAGCCACTGCATGTCTTCCAGGGTGGAAACGATGCGCGGCAGGCCGAGGATCGGCCGCGGCGGATCGTCGGGGTGCACCGCCAGCCGGATGCCGGCCTCTTCCGCCACCGGCACGATGGCGCGCAGAAAGACCGCCATGTTCTCGCGCAGCCGCACCTTGTCGATGCCATCATATTCCGCCAACCGCCGGCGGAACTGCTCCAACGTATAGCCTTCTTCCGCTCCCGGCAGCCCGGCGATAATGTTGCCTGTCAGCCGTTTTTTTTCCTCCTCGCTCATGGCGGCGAAATAGGCCGCCGCCTGACTGCGCTCCTCTGACGTATAGTCCGCCTCGGCACCGGTGCGCTGCAGGATATGCAGCTCGAACGCGGCGAAGGCGGTCTGATCGAAACGCAGCGCTTTGGAACCGTCCGGCAGCGGATAGGCCAGATCGGTGCGCGTCCAGTCGAGGATCGGCATGAAGTTGTAGCAGACGGTGTCGATGCCGCAGGCCGCCAGGTTGCGCAGCGTCTGTTGATAGTTGACGATATGCCGCCGCCAGTCGCCGCTGTGGGTTTTGATCTCCTCATGCACCGGTACGCTTTCCACCACCGACCACACCAGCCCCTTTTCCGCCAGCAGCGCCTGCCGCGCGCGGATCTCGTCGATCGGCCAGACCTCGCCGTTCGCGATATGGTGCAGCGCCGTCACCACCCCGGTCGCCCCGGCCTGACGTACGTCGTCCAAAGAGACCGGATCGTTCGGGCCATACCAACGCCATGTTTGTTCCATGTTTTATCCTTATGCCTGTCTCGCACCGCAATGCTGTTATACCAGTTTAATTTAGATGTCAGCTATCTTTACCTTACTCTTTCGCCCTCCACTGTCAAAACCGAACCCTTGATTGGTTGATCCACTTCACGAATCTGGCTTATTTTGGACAGGCCAATTTATTTGACTGGCTGACAGCTCTACACTGGCCGCAGTTTTATATCGTCAGCGCGCCCTTGTTGATAGGGCGACAAACTGGTCCGCTAACTTGACGCAAGGGGCCAACCAGCTGTCTTACAGGCTTTGGAGATGAGATGAAAACGATCGCCAACACCCCGCTGCCGGGCGCCGTCCGGCAACCGAGCTATGACCGCCGAGCCCTGCGCAGCCGCATCGTGCACCTTGGTTTCGGTGCGTTCCACCGCGCGCATCAGGCGCTGCTGACCGATCGGGTGCTGAACGCCCAAGGCGGCGACTGGGGCATTTGCGAGATCAGTCTGTCCGGCGGCGTACCGCTGTTTGAGGCGCTGCGACAGCAGGATCATCTGTACAGCGTGCTGGAGAAAGGCGCGGACGGTCATCAGGCCATCGTGATCGGCGCGGTGCGTGAGAGCCTGCACCGCAAGCTGGAGGGCATCGCCGCGGTGCTGGAGAAGCTGGCCGAACCGCAGGTGGCGATCGTCTCGATGACCATTACCGAAAAAGGCTACTGCATCGAGCCCGGCAACGGGCGACTGGATCGGCAGCATCAGGGGATCGTCGCCGATCTGGCGTGGCCGCATCAGCCGCAGACCGTGCCCGGCATTTTGGTGGAAGCGCTGCGGCTGCGGCGCGAACGCGGCCTGCCCGCCTTCTCCCTGCTCTCCTGCGACAATATTCCGGAGAACGGCCATGTGCTGCGCCGGGCGGTGCTCGATCTGGCGCAGGCGCGGGATCCGTCGCTCGCCGATTGGATCGCCAGCGCCGCTACCTTCCCCTGCACCATGGTGGATCGCATCGTGCCGGCCGCCACGCCGGCCACGCTGGATGAGATCGCCGCCGCGCTGGGCGGCGTGCGCGACGAATGCGCCATCGCCTGCGAGCCCTTCATTCAATGGGTGGTGGAAGACCACTTCGCCGCCGGACGCCCGGCGTGGGAGTTGGCCGGCGCCCAGTTGGTCAGCGATGTGCTGCCGTTTGAACACATGAAGCTGCGCATGCTGAACGGCAGCCACTCGTTCCTGGCTTACCTAGGCTACCTGGGCGGCTACCGCTATATCAACGAGTGCATGGCGGATGAGCACTACCGCCGCGCCGCCCTGCGGTTGATGCTGGATGAACAGGCGCCAACGCTGAGCGTCACCGGCATCAGCCTGCCCGACTATGCCGCACAGCTTATCGCGCGTTTCAGCAATCCGGCGCTGCAACACCTCACCTGGCAGATCGCCATGGACGGCACGCAGAAGCTGCCGCAGCGCCTGCTGGATGCCGTGTGCTGGCATCTGCGGCACGGCGGCGACTATAGCGGGCTGGCGTTGGGCGTGGCGGGCTGGATGCGTTACATCGGCGGCGTCGATGACGCCGGTGAGCCGATCGACATTCGCGATCCGCTGGCAGACATGCTGCTGCAGACGGTTGCCGCAACGCCGGACGATCGACGGCGCGTAACGGCGCTGTTGGCGTTGAAATCGGTATTCGGCGAAACGCTGGCGGCGCATGCGGCGTTTAGCGAAGCGGTGACGCAAGCCTATTTATCGCTGCGCGATCGCGGTGCGCGTGAAACGGTGAAGGAGTGGGTGATGCGGTGAGGAGCCTGCAGAGCCGAGAATAACCATGCCGGCGTAACGTTACGCCGGCATGGTGGAACGACTTAACGATAAACGACCGTCATAACAGCGAGTTTCTTCTGTTGGTCTACCCACTTCATTTCGGTTGTGCCTAGATTTAGCGGAAGTTCTTTGCGTGTAGTATCAAAACCTGACAACGCTTGCTGGGCCTGATAATGCTGGCCGTTACGGTAACATTGCGTATTCGCCTTAGAATCTGCAATATTGACCGTGCAAGGACTTTCAACGATAGAACCGACGAAGCGAATTACCCCGCCGGCCACTCCTGCATGACTCACTGCCGTCCATGAAAACAACATTCCTACGATCAAAAATAACCGAAAGATATTCATGGCAACCTCATTTCTAGTTAAGCCAATTTAACCATAGAGGATCTTGTTCGGAATAATCGCAAGGAAAGGGGCAGGATTTGATCGTTAATCGCGTCATTAACAATGTAAAAACAAGCTACTAACAAAAGTTAACCGTATCTAATACAGGGTTTTATCTAAGAACTTTCTTGTTCTGAAAAGTGGATTTTGTCGGTTGAAAAGCGCAGGGTGACGTGCAAAATTTGAGAGATAGAGCACAAATTAAATCGCAGCGGCCTTGCCAATCCGGCAGCGTAACTCATTTATTAAGCAAGTTAATTTTTGCACCTGGAATTATTAATGACCAAAACCAATCTGATTACCGGCTTCCTCGGCAGCGGTAAAACCACCACCATCCGCCATTTGCTGGCTCATAAACCCGAGCATGAGCGCTGGGCGGTATTGGTCAATGAATTCGGCGAAATCGGCATCGACGGCGCGCTGCTGGCGGACAGCGGCGCGGTGCTCAAAGAGATCCCCGGCGGCTGTATGTGCTGCGTCAACGGCCTGCCGATGCAGGTGGGTTTGAATATGTTGTTGCAGCAGGCCAAACCGGACCGGCTGCTGATCGAGCCAACCGGGCTTGGGCATCCGAAACAAATCCTGTCGCTGCTGACCCAGGAGAGCTATGCCGGCTGGATCGATCTGCAGGCGACGCTGTGCCTGCTGGACGCGCGCCAGCTCAGCCAACCGCGCTACCGCGACAACGAAAACTTCCGCGATCAGCTGGCCGCAGCCGACATTATTTTGGCCAGCAAAAGCGATACCTATCAGGCAGAAGATCGGCTGGCGCTAACAGCCTGGACGGCGCAGGATCCGCTGCAGCGGCCCTGCTACGCTATCGCGCAAGGCGAGGCGGATGTCGCGCTGTTGTCACTTCCGCGCACGAATCGTACAGAATTGCCGGACGCGCAGCATCATCATGGGCAGGCGAAAACGCAGGGATTGGCGGCGTTGCGGCTACCGGAAAACGCCCGCTGGCGGCGGGCGTTGAACGAAGGGCAAGGCTTCACCAGCTGCGGCTGGATTTTTGACGGCGAAACCCGGTTCGACACCGTAGGTTTTATGGAGTGGGTGCGGCTGGCACCGGTCGAACGCGCCAAAGGCGTGGTGCGCATCCCCGAAGGCACACTGCTGATCAACCGCCAGGGCCAGGATCTCAACATCGAAACTCGTCCGGCTGCCCCGCTCGATAGCCGCATTGAGCTGATCCACAGCGAAAATGCCGATTGGAACGCCCTGCAATCCGCCTTGTTTAAGATTCGTTTAAGTTAAATCTCGTACCGTTGCCCCCCCGGTTGTCGCAGGGCAGCCGGGTTTTGTTTCATTTTCATTTTTTCAACAGGTTATGTCATGACACGCCGCAATTTACCCTTCATTCTCTTCTTCAACTTACTGGGCGTTGCGCTGTTTCTGTCCTGGTTCCTGCCGGCCAACCACGGCGGCTGGTTTACCCTGGACTCGGCGATCTTCTTCTTCTTTAACCGCCATCTGGCCACCGACCCGTCATTTTTGCACTTGGTCGCCATCACCAATAACCGGGCGTTCGATGTGATTTCGCTGCTCGCCATGGGCCTGCTGTACCTGTACTTCTACCTGAAGCAGGACGCCGCCGGCCGCCGCCGCCTGGTGATCACCGGCGTGGTGATGCTGCTGACCGCTGTGGTGCTGAACCAACTGGGTCACCTGCTGCCGGTGAAACATCCGAGCCCAACCCTGACCTTCGACAATATCAATCGCGTTAGCGAGCTGACCGGTATCCCCACCAAGGACGCTTCCGGCGACAGTTTCCCCGGCGACCACGGCATGATGCTGATTATTTTTTCCTGCTTTATGCTGCGCTATTTCGGCCGCAGCGCCTTTGCCATCGCCTTGCTGATTACGCTGGTCTTTTCATTGCCGCGCGTGATGATTGGCGCCCACTGGTTTACCGACATCGCCGTCGGTTCGCTCTCCGTGGTGCTGGTTGGCGCCAGCTGGGTGTTGATGACGCCTTGCAGCGACTGGATTATCGATCGGTTGAATCGCCTGTTGCCCGGCAAACACCGCCCCGGCCAACCATAACTTGCGTCTATGACTCATGCCGGGAGGTCCACGCCTCCCGTGCTCTCCCCCCGCGCAGCGCGCAAAATTTCACCGCCGCCCGTTAACGCTTTTACAACCTGATTTCACGCCAGATTCATACATCGGACAATTGGCGTTTTTTATATGAAGATTTACATTATGTTACATCACAAATTCATATAAAAAAGACGGGAAAAAGGCTCGCAATCCCCTATCTGTTCCGGTAATCTCGGATGCGTTTGTGCCTGGTTTAAGTTGAATCAGTATGGAATCCGGTAAAAATGTGCGTTCCCGCACGTTTTCAGCGGTAACTGATTGTCGATGCAGCAGGTGCAGATTAGGCTCGTTCCGTTTGGCATTTTTCAGGTAGCGACTTTCGTCGTTAAGGACTTCAAGGGAAAACAACAACAATGGTCAAATCTCAACCGTTTCTGAGATATTTTTTGCGGGCGATCCCTGCAATTGCCGCTGCGGTTATGCTGTCAGCGTGCAGCTCGACTCACACTTCGAACTTGAATAACGCACAAACTGAGATGCGTGCAGTTAATGACAAAGACGGTCTTTTACTGCAAGCCTCTCAGGATGAATTCGAAGCGATGGTCCGCAACGTTGACGTCAAGTCAAAGATTATGGATCAGTACGCGGACTGGAAAGGCGTTCGCTACCGCTTAGGCGGTGACACCAAGCGCGGCATCGATTGCTCGGCGTTTGTACAGCGCACCTTCCGCGAACAGTTCGGCATGGATTTACCGCGTTCGACCTATGAACAGGAAGATCTCGGCAAGAAAATCCAGCGCACCAAGCTGCGCGCCGGCGATTTGGTGCTGTTCCGCGCCGGTTCCACCGGGCGCCATGTCGGCATCTATTTAGGCAACGACCAGTTCGTTCACGCCTCCACCAGCAGTGGTGTCATGATTTCCAAGCTGACCGATAACTACTGGGACAAACGTTATCGAGAAGCGCGTCGGGTGCTGACCAGCGGCTGACGGCGCCATGCCTTGAAGTTTCTGAAGACCAAACGAGCGATAAGCGCCGCCTACGGGCGGCGTTTTTATTGCTGTCGAACCGCCGAATCACCGGGGTTTGGCCGGGTATTATCGTTACCTTCCCCACCAAGCCGCCGCCACCCACCATTATTTTGATAAACTGTTGGCAGGAAATCGCGCCGGCGAGGAGAAACTCGCCTATTATCGTCAGATGACGGCAACGGCACCCCGGCGTTATTTAAAACGTTACCGCTTAAAATATGCGCAATATATTTATCAGCGACGCTTCGCATTTAAACGGCGCCGTCGGCTGGGTACAGGATAGAAAGGCAAAAATGAAAAAAAAGCCGTTGGCACAATCCATTAAATGGCTGCGCAATAACCCTGACGCCCTGATGCAGAGGACTCGATTATGGGCTTGAAAAGGGCTTTCGCCCGCAGCGTGTCGCTTCGGCAGCGCAGTCTGGCTAAGAGCTGCGTCGCCGCCCTGGTCTTTTTTACGCTATTTACCGCGGTCACGCTTTCTTTGATCAACCACCAACGCACGCAATATCAGCATAAGGTTGAAGCTCGCACCAGGCAGTTCTCGCTGGATTATATTTCGCACCTGACGGCGGTCATGCAAAAAATGATGCCGTTGCTGGACAAGCCTTGCCTCTCCAGCCAGTCGGACATTACCTATCAGGCGGCCTTCACCAGCGGCGTGCGCACCTTCCTGTTAGTGAAGGAAGGTTACGCCTATTGCTCATCCGCCACCGGCGACATGATGTTGCCGATGAAAAATCTGTATCAGGATATCGACTGGACTCTGCCTCTGGATATGAAATTGCAGCAGGGCACGCCGATTGTGCCGAACAAACCGGCGGTGGCGGTTTGGCTGCGGCATCCCGGCGAGCCGGCTACCGGTATTCTCGCGACGCTGGACATCGATCTGATGCCTTATCTGCTGTTCACCTCGCATGACGAACAGGCGCCGGGCATCGCCATCGTGATGGGCCAGCGCGCCCTGACCACTTTCAGCCCGAACCTGATGCCGGTCGATCAGCTGCCGAAAGGCAAGGCGGATTACCTGACGCTGCCCAATCTGCCGCTGACCATTATGTTCTACAACGAAAAATTGACGCCTAATGACATCCGCCTGACGCTGCTGGGCAGCCTGGTGCTGTCGCTGATGATCGGCGTGCTCTGCTATTACATGCTGCTGCTGCGGCAAAGCCCGGAGCGCGCGCTGCTGCGCGGCATCAAGCGCAATGAGTTCTTTGTCGAATACCAACCGGTGTTTCATACCGGCAGCAACAGCATCGGCGGACTGGAAGCGCTGATTCGCTGGCAGCATCCTATCGAAGGGCGCATTCCGCCGGATATCTTTATCCCTTATGCCGAAAGCAACGGGCTGATCGTGCCGCTCACCCGCCACCTGTTCAGACTGATCGCCGAAGATGCGCCGCAGCTGGCCAAAGCCTTACCGCAAGGCGGCAAGCTCGGCCTCAATATCTCCCCCTCCCACCTCAGCGCGCCATCCTTCCACCAGGACGTGTATGAACTGCTGGCGCAGTTGCCGTGCAACTACTTTACGCTGGTGTTTGAAATTACCGAACGCGGCATGGTGGAAGAAGAGAGCGCGCTGGCGGAATTCGACTGGTTGCATAAGCAGGGCATCGAGATCGCGGTAGACGACTTCGGCACCGGCCACAGTGCGCTTATTTATCTTGAACGTTTCACCATGGATTACCTGAAGATCGATCGCGGCTTCGTCAATACCATCGGCCAGGATACGGTCACTGCACCGGTGCTGGATGCCGTGATTTCGCTGGCGAGAAAGCTGAAAATGCTGACGGTGGCCGAAGGCGTGGAAACCGCCGAGCAAATGCAGTTCTTGCAGGAACACGGCGTCAACTTCATGCAGGGTTATTACTTCAGCAGGCCCTTGAGCCTCGACAATTTCGTCGCTTACTGTAAGGCGCATCAGGTCTTTGATTATCAGGAAAAAAATAGTTAATCTTTAAGCATCTTTACCCTGCGCCTCCCCGAAGAATGTTATGCTGGGCGCAGGTTGTACTTCATTCCACAGCAGGAGCTTACCGTCTGATGTCCGTGCGCATTTTCGCAGCTTTGGTGCTTTCGACACTGAGCTTCGGTCTGCAGGCCGAGGCCCTCAATGAAAGCTACGCTTTCGCCCTTCTCGGTGAACCGAAATACGCCACCGACTTCAGCCATTTCGACTACGTCAATCCGGCGGCGCCCAAAGGCGGCGACGTGCGGCTGGCGGCCATCGGCACCTACGACAATTTCAACCGCTTCGCCACCCGCGGCGTGCCCGGTGCGCGTACCGACCAACTCTACGATACCCTGTTCGCAACGTCCGACGACGAACCCGGCAGCTATTACCCGTTGATTGCCGAATCGGCCCGTTATCCCGGCGATCTGCGCTGGGTCGAAGTGGATATCAACGCCCGCGCCCGTTTCCACGACGGCAGCCCGATCACCGCCGCCGACGTGGCCTTCACCTTCAACAAATTCATGACCGAGGGTGTACCCCAGTTTCGTGCTTTTTACAAAGGCGTCACGGTCAAGGCCATCTCGCGCTTGACGGTGCGCATGGAGTTCCCACAGCCGAACAAAGAGGCGATGCTGTCGCTATTCGGCAGTCTGCCGATCCTGCCGGCGGCCTTTTGGCAACAGCATAAGCTCAATGAACCGCTCAACACCCCGCCACTCGCCAGCGGCCCGTATAAAATCAGCGATTACCGCCTCGGCCAGTACATCACCTACCAACGGGTGCGCGACTACTGGGCCGCTAATCTGCCGGTGAACCGTGGCCGTTACAACTTCGACAGCATTCGCTACGATTATTATCTGGACGATAAAGTGGCGCTGGAAGCCTTCAAGGCCGGCGCTTACGATTTCCGCATCGAGCCGTCGCCCAAGAGCTGGGCCACCCAATATCAGGGCGGCAACTTTGCACGCAACTACATCATCAAGCAGGATGAAGTGAATCAGGCGGCGCAGAATACCCGCTGGCTGGCGTTCAACGTCCAAAAGCCGCTGTTCGCCGATCCGCGCGTGCGTGAAGCGATCACTCTGGCTTTCGACTTTAGCTGGATGAACAAGGCGCTGTATTACAACGCCTATCAGCGCACCGACAGCTATTTCCAAAACACTGCCTACGCCGCCCGCGGCTATCCGGACGCCGACGAATTGGCCTTGCTGGCGCCGCTTAAGGGCCAGGTGCCGCCGGAAGTGTTTACCAACATCTACCAACCGCCCTCTTCCGACGGCAGCGGTAACGACCGGCAAAATCTGCTGAAGGCGACCCAACTGCTGAAAGAGGCCGGCTGGGTGGTCAAAAATCAGAAGCTGGTCAACGCCAAAACCGGCCAGCCGTTCACCTTTGAACTGATGCTGCTGAGCGGCAGCAACTTCCAGTACGTGCTGCCGTTCCGCCATAACTTGCAGCGGCTGGGCATCGAGATGCAAATCCGCGAAATCGACGCTTCGCAGTACACCCGCCGCATGCGCGAGCGCGATTTCGACATGATGCCGACGGTGTATCAGGCGATGCCGTTCCCCACTGCCGACTTGCGCATCATTTGGGACTCAGAGTACGTCAACTCAAGTTACAACAGTCCCGGCGTCAAGGATCCGGCGGTCGACAGCCTGGTCAGGCAAATCGCCGCCCATCAGGGCGACGAAAAAGCCCTGCTGCCGCTCGGTCGCGCGCTGGATCGGGTGCTGACCTGGAATCGCTATATGCTGCCAATGTGGTACTCCAGCCACGATCGCTACGCCTATTGGGACAAGTTCTCCACGCCGCCGATCCGCCCGGCCTATGCGATCGGATTCGACAACTGGTGGTACGACGTCAACAAGGCGGCACGTTTACCGGCTCAACGGCAATAAGGAGTCGGAATGGCAGCCTATCTGATACGCAGACTGTTACTGGTGATCCCCACGCTGTGGGCGATCATCACCATCAACTTTTTTATCGTGCAAATCGCCCCCGGCGGCCCGGTCGATCAGGCCATCGCCGCCATCGAACTGGGTCAGGGCAGCGGTTTTGGCAGCGGCGGCGTGAATGAAGGTCTGGGCCATGCTCGGGCCGGCGTTCCCGCCGCAACTGAAGGCCAATATCGCGGTTCGCGCGGCTTGGATCCGGAGGTGATCGCCGAGATCACTAAGCGTTACGGCTTCGACAAACCGCTGCACGAGCGCTACTTCACCATGCTGTGGAACTATATGCGCTTCGACTTCGGCGACAGCCTGTTTCGCGGCGCTTCAGTGATGCAGCTGATCGGCCAGAGCCTGCCGGTCTCCATCACGCTGGGCCTGTGGAGCACGCTGATCATCTATCTGGTGTCGATCCCGCTCGGCATCCGCAAGGCCGTCCACAACGGCAGCGCGTTCGATACCTGGAGCAGCACGCTGATTATCATCGGCTACGCCATTCCGGCTTTTCTGTTCGCCATTCTGATGATCGTGCTGTTCGCCGGCGGCAGCTACCTGGACTGGTTCCCGCTGCGCGGCCTGGTGTCGAGCAACTTCGACACCCTCTCGTGGCCGGCGAAGATCGCCGACTACCTGTGGCACATCACGCTGCCGGTGCTGGCGACGGTGATCGGCGGTTTCGCCACCCTGACCATGCTGACCAAGAACTCATTCCTCGACGAGATCCGTAAACAATACGTCACCACCGCCCGTGCCAAGGGGCTGGACGAGAAAAAAATCCTCTACCGCCACGTGTTCCGCAACGCCATGCTGCTGGTGATCGCCGGTTTTCCGGCCACCTTTATCAGCATGTTCTTCACCGGCTCGCTGCTGATCGAAGTGATGTTCTCGCTCAACGGCCTGGGGCTGCTGGGCTACGATGCCACACTGCAGCGCGACTACCCGGTGATGTTCGGCACGCTGTATATCTTCACCCTGATCGGCCTGCTGTTGAATATCCTCAGCGATATCACCTACACCCTGGTCGATCCGCGCATTGACTTCGAGGCCCGCCAATGAGCCGCCTTAGCCCGATCAACCAGGCACGCTGGGCGCGTTTTCGCCGCAACCGCCGCGGTTACTGGTCGCTGTGGATCTTCTTGGTGCTGTTCACCCTCAGCCTGGCCGCCGATCTGATCGCCAACGACAAACCGCTGTTGGTGCGTTATGAAGGCCGGCTGTATCTGCCGTTTATGATCAACTACAGCGAAACCGCGTTCGGCGGCGAGCTGAGTACCGAAGCCGACTATCAGGATCCGTTCGTGCAGCGGCAGATCGAACGGCACGGCTGGGCGGTTTGGGCGCCGATCCGCTTCAGTTACGACACCATCAATTTCGCCACCGAGGTGCCCTTCCCCTCGCCGCCTTCGCGCCACAATCTGCTCGGCACCGACAGCAACGGCGGCGACGTGCTCGCTCGTGTGCTGTACGGTTTTCGCATTTCGATGCTGTTCGGCCTGGCGCTGACGCTGTTTTCCAGCCTGATCGGCGTGTGCGTCGGCGCGACGCAGGGATATTACGGCGGGCGCTTCGATCTGTGGGGGCAACGCTTTATCGAAGTGTGGTCGGGCATGCCGACGTTGTTTCTGATCATTCTGCTGTCGAGCATCGTTCAGCCCAATTTCTGGTGGCTGCTAGGCATCACTATCCTGTTCGGCTGGATGAGCCTGGTGGGCGTGGTGCGCGCCGAGTTTCTGCGCACTCGCAACTATGACTATATCCGCGCCGCGCGCGCCATGGGCGTGTCGGATCGGGTCATCATGTCCCGCCATATGCTGCCCAACGCCATGGTGGCAACGCTGACCTTCCTGCCGTTTATCCTCTGCGGCTCGATCACCACCCTGACGTCGCTCGATTTTCTCGGCTTCGGCCTGCCAATAGGTTCGCCGTCGCTCGGCGAACTGCTGCTGCAAGGCAAAAACAATCTGCAGGCGCCGTGGCTCGGCATCACCGCCTTCCTGGTATTGGCGGTACTGCTGTCGTTATTAATCTTTATCGGCGAAGCGGTGCGCGACGCCTTTGACCCCAGCAAGGCGCATTGATATGGCCACTCCTCTGCTCGCTATCCAGGATCTCAGCATCGCCTTCCGCCAGGGCGACAGCCTCACGCCGGTAGTCAATGAACTGTCGCTGCAAATAGCGCCGGCGGAAACGCTGGCGTTGGTGGGAGAATCCGGCTCCGGCAAAAGCGTCACCGCCCTGTCGATACTGCGCCTGCTGCCCGCGCCGCCGGTGGTCTATCCTGCCGGCGATATCCTGTTTAACGGCGACTCGTTGCTGCATGCGCCGGAAGCGGCGCTGCGCAAGGTGCGCGGCAACCAGATCGCGATGATCTTTCAGGAGCCGATGGTGTCACTCAACCCGCTGCACACCATCGAAAAGCAACTGGCGGAAGTGCTGATGCTGCACCGCGGCCTGCGGCGCGAAGCCGCGCGCGCCGAGATCGTCGAGTGTCTGGAGCGCGTCGGCATCCGCCAGGCCAAGAGCCGATTGCAGGACTACCCGCATCAGCTGTCCGGCGGCGAACGCCAGCGGGTGATGATCGCCATGGCGGTATTGACCCGCCCGAAACTGCTGATTGCCGACGAGCCCACCACCGCGCTCGACGTGACTATCCAGGCGCAGATCCTGACGCTGCTGCAAGAATTGAAACAAGAAATGGGCATGGGGCTGCTGTTCATCACTCATAACCTGAATATCGTGCGCCGCCTGGCGGACAACGTGGCGGTGATGCGCCAGGGGCGCTGCGTGGAGCAAAACGGCCGCGCACAGCTGTTCAGCCGGCCGCAGCATCCCTACACGCAGCAGCTGCTGGCCGCCGAAGACGTCGGCGAACCGCTGCCGCTGCCCACCGCGCACCCCGGCGACGAGCGGCCGCTGCTCAAGGTGGAAGGTCTGCAGGTACGCTTCCCCATCCGGCGCGGCCTGCTGCGCCGCACGGTGGATTATCACTATGCGCTGAAATCGTTGAGCTTCGAGTTGCGCGCCGGGGAAAGCGTGGGGCTGGTGGGGGAATCCGGATCGGGTAAAAGCACCACCGGGTTGGCGCTATTGCGTCTGCTGGCCTCGCAGGGCGCCATCTGGTTCGACGGCGAACCGTTGCACCCGCTCACGATGAAGCAGATGCTGCCCTACCGCAGCCGGATGCAAATCGTCTTCCAGGATCCCTACTCCGCCCTGAACCCGCGCCTGAACGTGCAGCAGATCATCGCCGAAGGGTTGGAAGTGCACCAGCGGCTTAGCGCCGAGCAGCGGGAGCAGCGCGTGATCGAGGTGTTGCAGGAGGTCGGCCTGGATCCGCAGCTGCGCCATCGTTACCCTACCGAGTTTTCCGGCGGTCAGCGCCAGCGTATCGCCATCGCGCGCGCGCTGATCCTGCAGCCGCAGCTGCTGATCCTCGACGAGCCGACCTCTTCACTGGATAAATCGGTGCAGGCGCAGATCCTGACGCTGCTGAAATCGCTGCAGCAACGCCACCGGCTGGCTTATCTGTTCATCAGCCATGACCTGCAGGTGGTGCGTTCGCTGTGCCACCAGGTCATCGTGCTGCGACAGGGGGAAGTGGTTGAGCAAGGGGACTGCCGGGCCATTTTCGCGGCGCCTGCAGCCGACTATACCCGACAACTGCTGCAGTTGGCGGATTAGCGGCGAAGTCAGAAGGGGTATTGTGCGCTAAGCGGTTCGGCGATGGCGGCGCCGACGTTTTTCAGGCGGCACATCGTCGCGCTCTCGTCGCTGCGCTGTACGAACAGGCAAGGTTCCCCTTCCCATTCGACGATCGCGCAGTCGACCTGAATCTCCTGCAACGACAGATTAAGCTGTTGCATCACCTGCCAGGCCTCGGCGCCTTCATGGCTGAGCAACTTCAGCCCAATCAGGTTGTTATCCTCGTCTATTCCGTTAAACGGAAGCGGTTCGACCTTCACGCCGGTGAAACCGGATAGCCAACGATAACTTTGCGGCAAGCGATGCACTACCGAAAGTTGGATACTCTCCACATGAAATCCCTAGTTTGAAAAGGTGAAACACGTTTACCTGACAGGGTAACTAAGTTATAGCCGTTGACTCCCGACTCTGCCGCGCACAAATGTTATTTAAATGTAAATTTTGCCGCAAGCCATTAACATTACCCCGTGCGAGCCGATGCCGTGCCATTTTCTGGCGCGCCGTGCGGTGTTATTTCACGGCATTTTGCGACTCAGCTCGCATTTTTGCGTTATATGTAACCCTTTCCCGCCGCGATCTCAACTCTTTTTTCTTGCAATGCGACTACTTTTTCGTCGCCATATTTTTACATTGAGGAAACATTTCCCCTGTCTAATTAGCGCACACCATGGCGCTAATAGGTTGATTTACATTGCCCCTAATACAAATCACCCACTTCAGCCAGCCGGTAGAACGCCGCGCCGCCCGGCCGATATCGGGCGGCGCGACAGCGGTTATTTTTAACAAAAAGCACACAGGTGAGAAAATGGCCAATTGATTAGCTAGCGTATATTTAGCAACAAAATTTTCATTGCCGGTTGCACGATGAAATGGCAGGGCGCAACCTCATGATGAAACGGGGCTGCGCGCCCCGCTCCCGGAGAACGTCAGACCGCGCGATCGCGCGGCCGGCTGGCGTACAGGTAGAACAGCACCGCCACAATGCTGCACAGCGCCATCGAAGTGACCATAGGCCAGGCGCTTTTGCCTGGCGCCATCGACAGCACCGCGCCCACCAGCGCGCCGATGCTGAAACGCAGCGTGCCGGCCAGGGAAGAGGCGGTGCCCGCCATATGCGGAAAATCGTCCAGGATCACCGCCATGGCGTTGGACGAGATCATCGCGATGCACCCCAGATAGACCGCAACGCCGATCACCAGCGCCCAGAAACCCAGCCCGATGGCGCTCACCGCCAGCAGCCACAGCCCCATCGCCAGCTGCACCAACAGCCCCAGTTTGAACATCTTGACCGCGCCGAATCGCCGCACGTTGCGGCTGTTGATCAGCGTCGTCAGGAACAGGAAGACGATGTTCAGCGCAAAGTAGTAACCGAAGTGCTGCGGCGAAACGTGGTTCAGTTCAATGTAGACGAACGGCCCGGCGCTGAGGAACGAGAACATGCCGGCGAACGAGAAGGCGCTGGCCAGCATGTAGCTCAGCACCCGCTTGTGTCGGAACAGCGAACCGAAGTTGCCCAGCGTGGTGCGCAGGTGGAAGCGCTGTCGCCGCTCTTTCGGCAACGTCTCCTTGATGAACAAGGCCACCAGCAGTGAACCGATCAACGCCGCGGCGCCCATGGTCCAGAAGATGGCGTGCCAGCTGAACCACAGCAGCAGCGCACCACCGATCATCGGTGCCAGCAGCGGCGCGATGGTCATCACCAGAATGACGAACGACATCATGCGCGAAAACTCGTCCTTGGTGAACATGTCGCGCATCAAGGCGTTGATCACCACGCTGGCGGCGGCGGCGGCCAGGCCGTGCAGGAAACGCAGCCCGATCAGCTGATCGATCGACTGCGCCATGGCGCAGGCGCAACCGGCGATGGCGAAGATCAGCGTCCCCCACAGGATCACCGGTTTGCGGCCGATGCTGTCCGACATCGGCCCATAGAACAGCTGACCGAAGGCGAAGCCGAGCATATAAGCGCTGAGCGTCATCTGCACGCTGCCAGACTCGACGCCAAACTGGGCGGCGATCACCGGCATACTGGGCAGGTACATGTCGATGGCCAACGGCATCAACATGGACAACAGGCCCAGAATGAAAATCAAACCGAGATGAGAGGTTCGGTTCTGTTGCACGTTCTACGACTCCTTAATCGGCCGCAATCAATGATCGTTTATCCGCCCTGCAGGTGCGGCGCGCCCACGCTGGCGATCTCTTCTTCGGTCAGGGGGCGGTATTCCCCCGGCGCCAGGTCGTCATCCAGCACGATGCCGCCGATGCGCTCGCGGTGCAACTCGATCACCCGGTTGCCAACGGCGGCGAACATCCGCTTCACCTGATGGTAGCGCCCTTCGCTGATGGTCAGACGCACCACATGCTCGTCAACCTGCTCCAGCGTCGCCGGCCGCGTCAGATCTTTCTCGTTGTGCAGTTGCACCCCTTCGGCGAAACGTTGCGCGGTGTCTTCCGCCAGCGGGTGCTCCAGCGTCACCAGATAGGTTTTCTCGCAGTGGTGACGCGGCGACGTGACGCGGTGCGACCACTGGCCGTCGTCGGTCATCAGCACCAGCCCGGTGGTATCGATGTCCAGCCGCCCGGCGGCGTGCAGTTTGTACGCGACCGGCTCATCGAGGAAATACAGCACCGTCGGATGATCGGGATCGTCGGTGGAGCAAACGTAGCCCTGCGGTTTGTTGAGCATGAAATAGCGCGGGCCGTTCTGCTGCTGCAGCGGGTTGCCATCGAACGCCACCTCTTGCTCCGGGGTCAGTTTGAGCGCCCCGCTCTTCGCTATTTCACCGTCCACGGTAACGCGTTTAGCCCGAAGTTCGCGCGCTACCAGCGCACGGCTGATGCCTAACTGCTGAGATAAAAACTTGTCCAGTCGCATGGGATCTGCTTTGCCTGTCGTTGTTATGATCGCATTGATCGTATTGCCAAAATATGACGCCCCCGCCGTTGCACCGGGTGCAAATGGCAGGTTCAAGGGGGAAATCGCGTGGGGGAACAGCGATTGCTGTCGCACGAGTATAGCGACACAACGCGTTGCCCGACAGGGGTAATTTTCACGCCTCTCGCACCGCGCGCGCCGGGAAGGCATAATAATAGAAATTTTTCGGCCGCCCAGCGCGTAAAATGTCACGATTTCTGTGGGAACAGCGGTGACAAAACCGGCACCCGGCGGCCCATTCCAACCTACGGCGTTCATTTATGGCCTTTACCCTACGCCCCTACCAACTGGAAGCGGTCGAAGCCACCATTAACCATTTCCGGCGGCATCCCGAACCGGCGCTGATCGTGCTGCCGACCGGCGCCGGCAAAAGCCTGGTGATCGCCGAGCTGGCGAAGCGCGCCCGCGGGCGGGTGCTGGTGTTGGCGCACGTCAAGGAGCTGGTGGCGCAAAACCACGCCAAATACTGCGCCTACGGCCTGGAGGCGGACATCTTCGCCGCCGGCCTGCAGCAAAAAGAGAGCGCCGGCAAGGTGGTGTTCGGCAGCGTGCAGTCGGTGGCGCGCAACCTGCCGTTGTTCGACGGCGCCTTTTCGCTGCTGATTGTCGATGAATGCCATCGCATCAGCGACGACGACGACAGCCAGTACCAGCAAATCATTCAGCACTTGCAGAAAACCAACCCGCAATTGCGGTTGCTGGGGCTGACCGCCACCCCCTACCGGCTGGGCAAGGGCTGGATTTACCAATATCACTACCACGGTTTCACCCGCGGCGACGGCGCCAGCCTGTTTCGCGACTGCATCTACGAGCTGCCGCTGCGCTATATGATTAAACACGGCTTTCTGGTGCCGCCGGAGCGGCTGGACATGCCGATCGTGCAGTACGATTTCAGCCGGCTGGAGGCCAGGAGCAACGGCCTGTTCAGCGAAGCGGACCTGAACCGCGAGCTGAAGCGGCAAAACCGCGTCACGCCGCACATCATCAGCCAGATCGTGGAGTACGCCGAAGATCGTAAAGGGGTGATGATTTTCGCCGCCACCGTCGAGCACGCCCGCGAGATCCACGACCTGCTGCCGAACGGCGAAGCCGCGCTGGTCAGCGCCGAAACGCCGCCCGCCGAGCGCGATGCGCTGATCGAGGCGTTCAAACAGCAGCAGTTGCGCTACCTGGTCAACGTGGCGGTGTTGACCACCGGCTTCGATGCGCCGCACGTCGATCTGATCGCCATCCTGCGCCCGACCGAGTCCGTCAGCCTGTACCAGCAGATCGTCGGACGCGGGCTGCGTTTGGCGCCCGGCAAAGAGGATTGTCTGATCCTCGACTATGCCGGCAACCCGCACGACCTGTTCACGCCGGAGGTCGGCGTCAGCAAGCCGCACGGCGACAGCCAGCCGGTGCAGGTGTTCTGCCCGGCCTGCGGTTTCGCCAACCTGTTCTGGGGCAAGTGCACCGAAAACGGCGACATCATCGAGCACTACGGCCGCCGCTGTCAGGGCTGGCTGGAGGACGACGACGGCCACCGCGAGCAGTGCGACTACCGCTTCCGGTTCAAGAGCTGCCCGCACTGCGGCGCGGAGAACGACATCGCAGCGCGCCGCTGCCATCAGTGCCAGGAAGTGTTGGTCGATCCCGACGATATGCTGAAAGCGGCGCTGAAGCTGAAAGACGCGCTGGTGCTGCGCTGCGGCGGTATGGAGCTACAGAGCGGCCGCGACGACAAGGGCGAATGGCTGAAGGCCACCTATTACGATGAGGACGGCACCAGCACCAGCGAGCGCTTCCGCCTGCAGACGCCGGCGCAGCGCAAAGCGTTCGAGATGCTGTTCCTGCGCCCGCACCAGCGCGCGCCGGGCGTGCCGTTCGCCTGGCACACCGCCGCCGACGTGCTGGCGCAACAGCAGGCGCTGCGCCATCCGGATTTCGTGGTGGCGCGCAAACGCGGGCAGTTTTGGCAGGTGCGCGAGAAAGTGTTCGATTATCAAGGCCGTTTTCGCCGCGCCAATCAATTGGCCTGAGCGAACTGTCCCCAATCTGGGCAGGTTTTCATTGCCCTGCGGATGGCTTTCCGTTAAAATGCCGCGCGCTTTACCTGGGCCTGCCCAGCGTTAAAGCGGGTTTCCGAACTTGCTACTTGGGTCGCCTGTAGCAGGGTAAATTTTCTTTTAAGAGAAAAAACAATGTTCACTATCAATGTAGAAGTACGTAAAGACCAGGGTAAAGGTGCGAGCCGCCGCCTGCGTGCAGCAAACAAATTCCCAGCTATCGTTTACGGTGGCAAAGAAGCTGCAGTTTCCATCGAATTGGACCATGATTCTGTTAAGAACATGGAAGCTAAACCAGAATTCTACAGCGAAGCAGTAACTCTGGTTATCGACGGTAAAGAAACCAAAGTTAAGGTTCAGGCTGTACAGCGTCACCCGTTCAAGCCAAAACTGGCTCACATCGACTTCGTTCGCGTTTAATCGCTACGTTTTCGAACCTTTCGGGACGCCGAAATAAAGAACGCCGCAATTGCGGCGTTTTTTATTGTCTGCGATTCGGCAAGCTTACTTGCCGCTGCCGGTCCGGCGCTGCAGCTGATCGCGCAGGTTCGGCGGCGTGCCTTTGATGGTCAGCGTGTCGGTAGCCGCATCCCAGAAAATGCGCTCGCCAAGCAGCATGGCGTCGAAGTTCAGGCTGATGCCGCCGCCGCTGCCGGCGAATTTGGTCAGCTGGCGCAAAGTGCCGCGATCCGCCGGGAAGCTCTCTTCCAGCTCATACCCTTGCTCGCTGGAAAACTGCATGAAGTCTTTCTCGCCGACCGGCGACAGCTCCTGCGACAACGCCTGCAGTTCGATCTCTTCGCCTGCCTGCAACTGTTCGTTGCAGTAGCTGTAAACTTGCTGGCGCACCGACTGGCGCTCATTCTTGTCCAGTTGCGCATCGGCGCAGTAGTCGTCTACCGCCTGCAGCAGCCCGCGGTTTTGCGCCTTGGTGTCCAACCCTTCGGAGGCCGCCAGGAAATCCATAAAGAAGTCGGCGACCTTGCGGCCCACGCGCCCGCGCAGGAAGGTCAGATAGCGGGTCGATTCCGGGTTGGTTTCCCACTCGGTCAGATCGATGCGCGCGACGATATCGGCGTTGTTGATATCCAGATAGTGCGTGGTGTTGATATCCAGCTCTTCGTTGACGCGCATGCTGTTGCGGCTGTTTAGCACCGCGATCAGCAGATACTCCACCGCCAGATAACGGTATTGACCGAACAGCACCACGCCGCCTTCGGCGAACGGATACTTCGCCAGTTCGTCGCGCAGGCGGCCGGTTGCCGCACGGCTGAAGGCCAGAAAGTCCTTATCGTCCTTGCGGCAGGTGCGCAGCGCCTCCGCCAGCTCGCTGCCTTCGTTGAACAGGCCTAAAGCCTTGCTCTTGGCGCTGTAAACGCGATGCAGTTCCGCCATCATTTCTTCCACCGCCGCGTTGTTGGGCAGCAAGGAATCGCGCAGCACCACGTCCAGCGTTTGCTCGTCGCGTTTCACCAATTGATGCAGAGCGATCTGGTCGATATCCAGACTCATGGTAAATCCTCCTGTTCTTTAGGCGCGTATTCAAACACTGAAGGCCCCGCCCTGCAATACTAAAAACCGCGGCAAACCGGAAAGGCGCGGCGATGGGCCGCCTCGCCGTCGACAATCGCGGATCCGAATGACAGGAAGTGATAAAAGAGCGGAAAATCACTGTCCTATACGGTAAGATAGAGCACTTTGCAGATTACTAAGCGCAATTTTATGCCACAATCATCCCGTTACAGTGACGAACACGTTGAACAACTGCTCTCAGAGCTGGTCAATGTTCTGGAAAAACACCATACCCCCACCGATCTTTCCCTGATGGTGCTGGGCAACATGGTCACTAATTTGATCAACACCAGCGTTGCCCCCGCGCAGCGGAAAACCCTGGCGAGATCGTTCGCGGAAGCCCTGCAGGCTTCTGTCCGTGAAGATAAAGCGCATTAATATTGACTTATGGTGACAAACCGTCAGCGTTATCGTGAAAAAGTCTCCCAGATGATCAGCTGGGGGCACTGGTTCGCCTTATTCAACATCCTGCTCGCCCTCGGGCTGGGCAGCCGCTACCTGTTTGTCACCGACTGGCCCGCTTCCCTGCTGGGCCGGGTCTATGCTCTGGTCAGCCTGCTGGGGCATTTCAGCTTTATCGTGTTCGCCGGCTATTTGCTGGTGATCTTCCCGCTCACCTTCGTGGTGATGTCGCAGCGGCTGTTGCGATTTATTTCCGCCGCGTTGGCCACCGCCGGGCTCACGCTGTTGCTGGTTGACAGCGAGGTGTTCTCTCATTTCCACCTGCACCTCAATCCGGTGGTGTGGGATCTGGTGGTCAACCCGGACCAAAGCGAGCTGTCGCGCGATTGGCAACTGATGTTTATCTGCGTGCCGGTGATCTTCCTGGTGGAGATGCTGTTCGGCACCTGGAGCTGGCAGAAGCTGCGCAGCCTGAACCGACGCCGGTTCGGCAAGCCGCTGGCGGCGCTGTTTATCAGCGCCTTTTTCGCTTCGCACCTGATTTACATCTGGGCCGACGCCAACTTCTATCGCCCGATCACCATGCAGCGGGCCAACCTGCCGCTCTCGTACCCGATGACCGCGCGCAAATTCCTCGAGAAACACGGCCTGCTCGACCAGCAAGAATATGAGCGCCGCCTGGTGCAACAGGGCAATCCGGAAGCGGTGGCGGTCGAGTATCCGCTCAGCGATCTCAGCTACAGCGATAAAGGCAGCGACTATAATCTGCTGATGATCGTGGTGGACGGCATTCGCGCCAAAGACGTGGCGCAGGATATGCCGGCGTTGACGCGTTTCGCCCAGGAAAACGTGCGCTTCAGCGATCACTATAGCTCGGGCAACCACGCCGACACCGGGCTGTTCGGCCTGTTCTACGGCATTTCTCCGACCTATCTGGACAGCGTGCTCGCCGGCCGCAAACCGTCGGCGCTGATCAACGCGCTCGGCGATCAGGGCTATCAACTGGGGCTGTTCTCGTCCGACGGCTTCAACGCCAGCCTGTACCGTCAGGCTCTGTTGACCGACTTCTCGCTGCCGACGCCGGCGCCGCAAAGCGACGCGCAGACCACGCAGCAGTGGCAACGTTGGCTGACGGATCAGGGCGATAAAGAGCCATGGTTCTCTTATATCAACTTCAGCGGCGCAGAGCCGGTCGAAGGCGACAAAACTCCGGCGCCGGCCGACTTTATCCAGCGTTATCGCACCGGCGCGCAAGACGTGGACGCTCAGATAGCCCAGGTTCTGGACACCCTGAAACAACGCGGCCTGCTGGATAAAACCGTGGTGGTGATCACCGCCGAGCATGGCGTCGAGTTCAACGACAGCGGCAAAGGGCAATGGGGCGCCGGCACCGCCTTCAATCAGGCGCAGCTGCAGGTGCCGCTGGTGATCCACTGGCCGGGTACGCCGGCGCAGACCATCAACAAGCTGACTGGCCATAACGACGTGATGCGTACCCTGATGCAACGGTTGCTGCACGTGAAGACCACGCCAAAAGACTATTCGCAGGGCGAGGATCTGTTCACCGCCCAGCGCCGCAACAACTGGATTGCCACCGGTGACAACAACCAGCTGGTGATCACCACGCCGACGCAGACGCTGATGCTGGACAACAGCGGCAACTATCGCGTCTACGATCAGAACGGCGAGGAAATAAAAGACGAGAAACCGCAGCTTGCTCTGCTGCTGCAGGTGCTGACCGATGTAAAACGCTTTATCGCCAACTAACTGCTTAAAACTAAAGCAATCAAGTGGCGAGGCGCTTGCATTAACATCGGGAATCGGTAGTATGATTTTTCATAGCGTCGGCATGTAGCGCAGCCTGGTAGCGCACCGTCATGGGGTGTCGGGGGTCGGAGGTTCGAATCCTCTCATGCCGACCAAATTTAAGAAAACCTGCTGTTACAGCAGGTTTTTTTTCGCCTGCGAATTGAGAGGATGAGAATCTCCGAAGGAGGTTTGAGCCGAGCGTAGACAGAGCGCGAGGCCCCTCCGTAGCATAATGAGTGCGAATTCCCTTTTGTTACTTTTAAGCCTCCCTTTAAGGCGGTTGCCTAACTTAATTCATTCATTTTTGTACGCGCGCTGAAGCAAATGATAAATATGAATACAATACCTACCAACTACGGCCAAATTGCGCCACAAAGGAAATCGTCCCCTATATGCTTGCTGAGATCGAGGCATGTGTAAGTCGTAGCCCCAGAGAACCAAGCTTTTATCCAAAAAGTTTTCTTCATGGGATGTCCCTATTCCAAAACATTTTAATATGTCACATAACAGAGTAAACAGTCATTAATATAAACATTGATTCGATTGTGGAAAAGAGCTAATTATAAAGAGCCTTACGAAGGCTTACATAGTATCAATCAAATAATCAAAAGGAGTTATTTATGAAAACCATTGATTCTTCAATGCTGGATTACATTGCTGGTGGCCGTGGCAATAATGGCGGCAGCCGTGTTGACAACGACAGGTAGAATAGTCATTCTGGCAGTAAAAAACTGCAAGAATTCAATAGGCGGTTCTTGTAAGGTTTGACTTTACCTTCAAGAGCATAACATTACAATATCAGACAGGACTAAAACGGTGACAAGGATTATCAGTTCATTAATTGTCTTTTTATCCATCCTGGCCGGTTCTTTTTTTCTGAGTGGCGCCGGGGTAATAGGTTACCAACCGTGGTTTTCTGCACCCGAGAATTTGTCAAAACTTGTGATTATCGTTGTCACCTACTGCTCCTTTGTTTACGCCGCATTAAGTATTTATAGAAAACTTAAAAAATAAACCCATAAAAAAATCCATAACACAGGCATGACGTTCAGTTTTGGGTTAAAGAATAGAATTAACTATAAATTAACCCTCGCTAATTCAGTTTTTCGCCTGCCGTTTACGCGGGCAGTTTAACGATCGCCGCCGGGATGCCCTGCCGCACCGCCGCGCCGGTCACCCAATCCAGCCAAGTATTCGGCACTTCGCGCGTCGGATCGGCAAACCCCAGATCGTTGAGGTTGATGCCGGCGGCGATGCGCTCATCCATCGCCAGCGGCTCACCGTCCAGATAGTGCTGGCTGGCCCCCATCTCGCGGTGACCGTAGCCGTGTTCCACCGCAATCACGCCGGGCATCACGCCCGCCAGTAAACTGATCTGCGCCTCCCGGCTGCCGCCCGGCGTGCTGATGCGCACCCGGTCGCCGTGTTGAATGCCGAAATGCGCCCCATCCGCCGGGTTTAACGCCACCAGGTTCACCGGTTTCACGTCGTGCAGGCGCCGGATCACCGCAGTGGAGCTGCTCATCACATTGGATTTGAAGGACATCAGGCGCAGTGGCCACTGCCGTTGCGGGTAGAGTTCTTCCACCGCGCGGCCATCCGACAAACGCGCCGGATAGCAGGTTGGGCAGCCGCTGAAACGCTCGCCGGTGATCGCATGCCGGTGCTTCGCCACTTCCGCGTTCCAGATCTGCAGCGGTTTCTCCCAGCGATTGCCCACGCTGCCGTCGCGGCGGCCGCTGTCATGAGCGGCGAACCGGCCGCCGCGGCTGTAGATAAACGCTACGCGGTCGATTTCATCGGCGCGCAGCGTCTGCGCCAGCTGCGGCAACAAGCGATCGACGCCGCTTAGCGCCAGCTCTTCCGCCCTCGCAGCCGGCACCGGCGCCTTGCCGGCAAACGCGACGTTGGCGGCGGCGCGCAGATAATAATCCTCGGCGCGGTTGAGCGGCAGCAGCCCTCCCTGGCCGTCGCCGATCGCCCGATCGCCGAAGCCCGGCAACGCCAGGCGTTTGGCGACGGCGATGCAAAACGCCTCCATGGAGATCGGTTGCCCTTGCGCCGTTTTAGCGGTCGCCGGCGTCACTATCGGCCAGCGCGCGGTGGTGGCCTTGCTGGCGACGCCGCCCCAGGGAGCGCTAAATCCCCAACTCTCAAAGTTATGGGTATCCGGGATGATATAGTCGGCCAACGCCGTCGTTTCATTGATAAACGCATCGATAGCGATAAACAGCGGCAAACGCGCCGGATCTTTGAGCCGTTCCTCCGCTACGCCGCGCAAACCGGCGATACCGTACAAGGGATTGGTCATGTTCGAGATCCAGGCTTTCAGCCCGTAGGGATACCCCGCCAACGCCGAGGTCAGCAGCTCGGTCAACTGCCCGGCGACGAACGGATACCAGGGCGCTTTGGCCGGCCAGGGCGAAATGCCCGCCGCCACTTTTTCGCGATATTCGTCCGAGGCTTCATAGGCAGCCTTGCTGCGCGCGATATTCAGCCCCTTTGGTTTCACCAGACCGGGAAACTCAGCCAGGTTATAGCGTGGCCCTTCGGCGAAGCCGTTAAATTTACCGCCGCCGACGAACACCCCGCCCGCCAGGCTCAGATTGCCGATCAGCACATTGAGCATCATCACCGACCAGGTATTATAAAACCCGTTTGCCGCCATCATCCCGCCATGAGCGATCACCGCCGCCTTGCGCCCATGGGCGGTAAAAGCCTCGGCCAGCGCCGCAATGCGCGCCACCGGCACGCCGCATTCTCGGCTGTACGCCTCTGGCGAAAGCTTGTCGGCAGCCTCTTTCAAACACTGAAAGCCGCTCTTCACCGCCACCTGCGCACCGTCGTGCAGCGTCACCCTGCGCGTGACCCACAGCTCAGCGCTGTCGCACGTCTCGGCCGCCACCAGCTCGCCTGCACCGTTGACCACCAGCGGCGATGCCGACCCTGCGCCGTTCAGATGGGCGAGCGTCAGATGTTGGCCCGCCAACGGATGCTCGCTCTCGGCGATCACCAGATGCGTGGCGTTGGTCCAGCTCTTCTCGCCGGCGCGTTGCATGGCAACCTCTGACGGGATGGCGAGATAGTCGGCTTGATAGCGCCGGTTGTCGAGGATCCAACGGATCATCGCCATCGCCAGCGCCGAGTCGGTGCCCGGCAACACCGGGATCCAATGACCATGATCGTCCGCCAACGTAGTGGTCAGCGGCAGCGCCGGCGCCACCACCGCATAGCGGAACTCGCTGCGCAGCCTGGCGCTAGCCAGTTGCCGGGCCTGGCGCTTGAACGGGTTGCCGGACTGCGCCGGTGAGGTGCCCATAAACAACGCGAATTCAACCTGTTCCCAGTCTGGTTTCACGTGTGGGTTCTTATCCAGATCGTTCATCAACGCACCGGAGCCGGCGCGGTAGGCCAGCCCGCAGTAAGCGCCGTGCGCGCCGAAATTCTTGCTGCCAAAGCTGTTCTGGGCGAAGCGCCGCAGGAAGCTATCGCGCCCGTCGTCACCGGCGTTGGTCACCAGCAGCTGATTGGCTTTCGGCCCCAGCCCCGGCTGCCGGGCGTCGATCGGCGTTTCCAGATCGCGGATCGCCCGCAGACCGTCCACCGGTCCTTCGCCGAACAGATCGCCGCCCTCCACCACTTCCTCGATCAGCTGCTCAAAACTGATGCGCTGCCACTTGCCTTCGCCGCGTTTGCCGACGCGCTTCATCGGCTCCAGTACGCGCAGCGGACTGTAAAGGCCCTCCAGCAGCGTGGCGCCGCGCGCACAGGCGGTGGAACGGGCATCGAGACCGCTTTCGCCACCCAGCTGCGCCAGCGCTTCCTGCAGCGGCAAGGCGGAATCGACGTGCTGCTCCTGAGACAGCGGATGATAAGGGTTGCCGGCAATGCGCAGCACCCGGTCGGTCTGCCGATCCACCCTCACCCGCACGCCGCACTGCGTCCAACAGCCGAAACATTGGGTCATCGAGATGGCCTGCTGCGGATTGCTTTGCCATTCCGGCGCCGCCCGCCCTTCGGGCGGCAGAGAGTTGCCGTTGATGCGATCCCGCGTCACGCGCCCAGAGGTGCCGTGGATCAAGCCGTCGATCGCCCGTTTGGCGACCTCGCGATAGCTCAGGCCAAAGGCGGACAACCCGCCGAAGGCCAGGCCCACTTTCAACCACTGACGCCGGGTGAGTTTAGCCATGTTGTTTTCTCCGCAGTAAAAACGCCTGTGCTTCACGCACCATGATCATTAACGCCAGCCACAACCCAAAGGTGCCGACGATCGCCAGCAAGCCATCGGTGCCCAGCGGCAGGCTGTAGGGGGAATAAGACGCGTTGTATTTCGGGATGGTTTGCACCTCGATCAACAGCGTCCAGCGCATCAGCCAACTCAGCCCCAGAGCACCGGCCACCAGCAGCGGCACACCGCCGCGCGGCAAGCGCCGATAGGCGCCCCAGGCGGCGCACGCCAGCGTCAGCCCCCATAACGCGATCCATCCGGCGGCATAATGGCGCGCTATCGCCTGCGTCCGCAGCCAGTGGCGTACCGCCGCGCCGGATAACGTATCGCCGCACACCCACAACAGAATCGCCCCGCCGAGCAGCAACAGCGTCAGCAGCATTCCACGCGCCAGCGGCGCCTGCAGACCGGGCCGTTCGCGCATCGCCAGCAGCAACAAGGCCAAGAGCGCCTGCAGCGCGCTGAGCAACATGACGATAGGAAATCCGTAGCTGAACCAGATCGGGCGGGCGCGCACGACGGAAACCTCTCGCCCGGTGTACAGCAGCAGGCCGATAGCCACCAGCGCGCAGGCGGGCGCAACCCCGCGCAGCAGCGCAACCGGTCTGCCCGTCAGCCGCGTGAATTCGAGCGCGAGAAACCACAGGCCGATCAGCAGGGTAAACAGCGGCAAAAACAGCGCGCCCCACGGCATCCACGACCAGGGCGTCGGATAGGCATAGAAATGCCAGAAGCGGGCGGTTTGATGCAGGTCTGCGGTCAGCGCCAGCGGCGCGGTGATGGCGCACGTCAGCCCGATAAACAGCGCCACGCGCTCCAGGTGTGCGGCGTTCTCTCCACCGCGCCAGCGCCATGCGCAGGCCAGCAGCGCGGCGCAGGCGGCGATGCCGATAAAGAAGAAATATTGCACGGCCCACGGCAGCCAGCTAACCGCCTGCGGTTGGCTCAACACTTCTGCGATCGTCAGTTGGCGACTCATCGTCTCTCTCCCCATAAGGCGACCTGCGCCCGCCCCGGCAGCGGCGTAACGAAGGCTTCATCCAGCCCCAGATAAAACACGTGGGGCGCGGTGTGGTTTTCCGGCTTGAGAACTTTGATCTCGGCCTCATGGCGCCGCAGCATCTTGCTCAACGTGCTGTGCGGATCGTGCATGTCGCCGATGATCCGCGCGCCCCCCACGCATGACTCCACGCACGCCGGCAACAATCCCGCCTCCAGCCGGTGCACGCAGAAGGTGCATTTGTCCGCCGTTTGGGTGGCGTGATTGATAAAGCGGGCGTCGTACGGACAGGCCTGCACGCAATAGGCGCATCCGACGCAGCGTGTGTTGTCGACAACCACGATCCCGTCCTCGCGCTGGAAGGTGGCCTGTACCGGGCATACCGGCACGCAGGGCGGGTTGTCGCAGTGGTTGCACAGCCTGGGCAGCAGCACGTTGGTCGCCACCTCTTCCCCTTCGAGGCTGACCTGGTACTGGTTTACCGTGGTGCGAAACTCGCCGTGCGGCGTCTGGTTTTCAATGGCGCAGCTGACGGTACAGGCCTGGCACCCGACGCAGCGCCGCAGATCGATCAGCATCGCGTAGCGGCGGCGAGCATCCCCCTCGCGCCGCGTCGGCGCCAACGTCAGCCCGGCCTCCGCCACGGGGACCAGCGAAGCCCCCGCCGTCAATACGCCCAGCCGTTGCAAAAACTGCCGTTTACTGAAGTCCATCCGTTTCTCCCACACCCAGGGCGTCACCCCGATCACGCTATTGACGCCCGTTAGATGAATAAACAATGTCGATGATTTACAGTGTAAAAATGGCATCGAAGGCGCTCTATTGTGGTTAACCACATACCGGACCCAACGTTGATCTAAAACAAGTGGCGGCAGATAAATCGCCATCAGGAGGGGCCGTGAGGGTCGTGTTATTACTGCTGTTTTGTCTCGGCTGGGGGGCAGCGGCGCAGGCGAAGGAATGGTCGGTCGGCGTGCTGGCGATGCGAGGCGATGCGGCGACCGTGCGCGACTGGCAACCGCTGATCGACCAGCTCAACGACAGCGTCAGCGGTGAGCGCTTCCGCCTGCAGCCGCTCGATCTGGCGCAGATGCGCGAGGCGGTCAATCAGGGCAGCGTGCAGTTCGTGGTCACCAATCCGGCGCAATTCGTGCAATTGAACAGCCACTATCATCTGCGCTGGCTGGCGTCGTTGCGCGCCGCCAACGGCGATCGGGCAACGGGCAACATCATCGGCAGCGTGATTCTGGTGCGGCGCGACAGTGACGTCACGACGCCGCAGGCGCTGATGGGCAAAACGGTGGGCGCCAT
This sequence comes from Serratia sp. YC16, assembly GCF_009707615.1. NCBI lineage: Bacteria > Pseudomonadati > Pseudomonadota > Gammaproteobacteria > Enterobacterales > Yersiniaceae > Serratia > Serratia sp. YC16. Next base: position 1,308,615 of record NZ_WLYN01000001.1, read on the forward strand.
CGATCCGCAGGCCTTCGGCGGCTATCTGACCGGTTATAAGGCGCTCAGCGATGCCGGCATGCGGCCCGAGCGCGATTTCCATCTGCGTTTTACCGGCTTCCCTGCCGATGCCCTGCTCTATCTGCTGCGCGAACGTGCCATTCAGGCCGCCATCGTCCCGGTTTGCCTGCTGGAGAAAATGGATCGGGAAGGCCTGCTCAACCAGGCGGATTTTCGCCCGCTGCTGCAACAGGCCACGTCAGTTGACTGCGTCACCAGCACGCCGCTTTACCCCAACTGGTCGTTCGCCGCCCTGCCCGGCCTGGATAATCCGCTGGTGGATGCGGTGGCGAGAGCCTTGCTGACCGCGCCGCCGCAGTCTCCCTTCCTGTGGGGGGCGCCAGCCTCGACCAGCGAGGTGGAAGCCTTGTTGCGCGCCGTCAATCAACACCCGGAACAGCGGCTGCTGTGGCTGGATATCAAGAGCTGGCTGATCCAGCATCAGACAGCCGTCGGCCTGTCGCTCACGGTGCTGGCGCTGTTGTTCGTCAACCATATCTGGATAGCGCTGCTGGTACGCCGCCGCGGGCGACAATTGCTTCATGCCGGAGAGCAACTGCGCCGACAGGAACAGGCGCTGGAAAATGCCAGGCAGCTGAACGTGCTGGGGGAGATGGCCTCCGGCTTTGCGCATGAGCTCAACCAGCCGCTGGCGGCCATTCGCCACTATGCGCAGGGGTGCCTCATCCAACTGCGCAAAACGGACGCCGGCCATCCGCTGCTGGCACCGCTGGAAAATATCGACCGGCAGGCGCAGCGCGGTGGCGAAACGATCCATAACCTGCGCCAGTGGGTGCAGCCCCCCACCGAGACGGCAGACAAGGCGAACTGGCGCCCCATCGCGGTGAATGAAACCGCCGAGCGGGTGTGGGCGCTGCTGCGCCTGACGCAGCGCTATCCCGACCTGAAGTTGTTCAACAACGTGGCGCCTTCGCTAACGCTAACCCTGCCGCCGGCGCTACTGGAACAGCTGCTGGCGAACCTGCTGCTGAATGCGGCGCAGGCCGGTGCCAACGCCATCTGGCTTTCCTCCGACGAGAACGACCGGGCGCTCGATTTGCATTTGCAGGACAACGCGGGTGGGATGAGCGCAGTCGGGCTGGAGCAGGCTTTCCGCCCCTTCAACACCACCAAAGCCGGCGGCATGGGGCTGGGGCTGGCTATTTGCCGCCGCCTGGTCCGCTATGGCGGCGGCGAGATCCTGTTAGCTAACCGCCCCGCTCCCGACAGCCGCAATGGGCTGTGCGTCACCCTGCATTTCCTATTTAACGATGAGGAAAACCATGTCGCTAATTCATCTGGTAGATGATGACGTCGCCGTCACCGACGCCTGCCATTTTTTATTGACCAACCTCGGCCATTGCGTCCACTGCTGGAATGACAGCACCGACTTTTTGGCGCAGGCTGACCTGTTGCAGACCGGAATCGTGTTGCTGGATATGCGAATGCCGAAGCTCGACGGTCACCAGACCTACGCTGAACTGCGCCGCCGCGGCAGCACGCTGGCGGTGGTGTTCCTGTCCGGCCATGGCGACGTACCGATGGCGGTAGAACAGATGAAGTACGGCGCAGTGGACTTCCTGCAAAAACCGATCGCCGCAGAGCCGTTGATCGCCGCCCTAGCACGGGCGCAGCAAGTCTCCGCCGAGACCCAACAGCGCCATGAAACTTTTGGCCGCTACCGCACGCTCACGCCGAAAGAGCGTGAGATCGCGCATCTGGTGGTGCGCGGCATGATGAACCGGGAAATGGCGGAACGGCTGAATATCGCGCTGCGCACCGTGGAGGTCCATCGCGCAAAAGTGATGGAGAAAATGCAGGCCGCCAGCCTGGCAGAATTGGTGATTCAGCTGCAAACTTTACCGCTCACGATTCAAGAATAAACGCAGAAGCCCCGCATAAAACTAGCCCTGAGTCCCTCCGCACCTGATTGACACAGCGCGAACCAGGCAATATATTCATTAAGATAATTAATGAATTGTAACCAGATCGCCCCAGTCCGACGAACGGGCCATCAATGCCCCTGCACAACCCCCGCGTGGCGCTTTTGCCTTCTGGGAACCTGAGAGGTAAAGAGGACGTTTTATATTTCGAATGAAGAGAAATGCGGGCATATGACATCGCCTGTACACGATGACGCCACTGTCGGGTCGGCTCGTGTACGCGGCAACCAGTATGGATAGTTAATAACAAAAAATATGGACTGAATAAGGAACAAAGATGCAAGGAAATCTCAAACTCTATGGTCTTTTTGTTGGCCTGACCGTAACCATAATGATCACCTGCGACACCCTGGTTTATAAAGTTTTTGATATCTATGGTTTTAAAATAACCGCTAGCGGCATTGTATTCTCCCTGTGTTTTCTGATATCTACGTTGCTTACCGAGGTTTACGGCTATAAATTATCGGTAAGAGCAATATGGATCATGGTGTTCTGCCAAAGTTTATATGTCATCATACTTAACCTCTCCGCTGTCATCCAGCCAGAAAATAACGCTATAGCGACTCACTATAACGCTTTATACCATGAATTTTGGCGCGTCATGATAGGCACCTGGGTATCCGTTCCCGTCTCATATTTTGTTAATGGCTTCATCATTTCAAAGATGAAAATTATCTTCTCCGGCAAATACTTCTTCATTCGCTATATTGCAGGCTCCATGTCTACGCAGGCCGCGCTGTTGCTGACGGCCTATCCGATTAGCCTTTCGGGCAAATACACCTTTATGGAACTGGTTAATATCATAAGCACCACCTGGTCTTATAAGGTGGTCGTCTCCATTGTATTGCTGCCGCTCGCTATCATCCTGGTAGAATGGGTTAAGAAAATAGAAAACACCGATCATTATGATTGGGGCGCATCATACAATCCTTTTAAATAATTTCAGTAAGGTAGAGCATGAAAATAATTCAGATTAGTGACATACACATTATGCCTAATGAAAGCGCGCTGGCCTCTAAGCACCTGGCTAATTTCGAAAAGGCCATTGATTTTATTAATGCCAATGCCGATCAAATAAAGGCAGACTTGATCATTGTAACAGGTGATATCTCTCATGATGGTGACATTCCCTCATATGAGCGTTTCTTTAACGTAATGAGCCGCGTTTCATTACCTTTTTATTTATTCCCAGGCAACCACGACAGTAAAAAAAATCTGAGTGATGTAGCCCGCCAACAGGGCGGTAACTATGATATAAATTCTTTTGAAGATGACGAGTGGCGCATGCTTAGCATCGACTCGGTTGTTGACAATGAAGATTTTGGCTGGGTGTCGAATCAAGCGTTAGAAACGCTTGAAGAAGCCATAATATCCAGTGAAAATAAAAAGATAGCTATTTTCTTGCACCATCACCCGCTTCCTGTCGGCACCCCCATTGTCGATAGTTGTATGTTAAACAATGCCGGCGAACTTTTGAGCCTCTGTCAACGATTGAACGTTAAGTTTATTGGTTCAGGCCATGCGCATACGCTATTTCAACGGAAAATGGGAGACACCCTGGTCTCGGTTTCCCCTGCAATTTGCTCGCAATGGAAAAACGGCACAAGCGAAGTCAGCAGCATAGACAATACGGCTTTCAGCGTGATTACGTTCGATGAACATATTCACGTCGAGCCATGGTTCATTTAATCAACGTCAGTATCGTTTTTTTAGGCTTGTCACCTTTCTTTGCGTTTTGCAAGGAGGCGGAGATTTCTCTGCCTTCTTTTACTCCGGCATAAAATGCTATTTTTGTCGCATCTAAAGATTCGGTTTTATCGACCAGCTCACGATTTCTTAAAAAATCCTTTCCTGATATGGATATTGAATCAGCACCGTTTTTCAACGTCCACATACAGTTCCTTTTCTCCTCATGAATCGACAGTTTGGCTGAGGCAATTTTTATTTTAGACTCCGTTTCGGCGATGAAAGCAATGTCTTTAGGGTTAACATGCCTTAGAAAGTCGCCCTCAACGAGCTGCCCCCAGTTTTTTTTCACGAAGGTATGGGTGCCAAACTCTTTGAAAAGCCAATCCCCCTCGACGGTTCGCGTCACGCTGCGATCTAAAGTGTACAGATAACTGGGAGAGTATATTCTCCTTAACTTGCGGACTATTTTAAACAAATCCATTTATTTCAGCCTCTTTATCGTTTTCAATAAAACACCGATAATCGCGTAATCGCTGTAGGACTTCACACTGCTGTCTGAATCTAATGAGATGTTTGTAAACTGCAAGTCGTCATGAGAAACAAAGACCCTTCTTAAGCATATTGGGTAGTTTTTTAGCTTAACCAGGACGATATCTCCATCACAAAATGGTTCCTGAAGGGAGATGACACAATAGGTTCCACGATCCCATTCAGGTGACAACGAGTTATTCGTTATCTCCACCACAAACAGCGAATCGTCCGTAATGTCATCCACTTCTGTCGTGTAGGTATCTGATGTTGTCATCGCCTGATCCAGGAAACGCTCTATATCGCTGTAGCTAATGAGCGGTAGCGATCTAACGTTGTTATTGGCCTCTCCCGAGACTCGTAAGTCCTTGTCAGTCAGCTCCCCAACTTTCACGCTGAAAAATTCACCAATTGACGAGAGCGTAGAGATCGTCGGATTCCCGATGCCCTTTCTTAGGTTGTTGATAGTGGCAATACCGATCCCTGTTTCGATACTCAGTCTGTTGGCGTCAATCCCATGCATGCGCATGAGATAAGTCAGGTTTTCCCCTATCATTTTCAATGACATACCACTTTCTTCTGATATTTTAATGTTGTTTTGTTGCATTATAATGTTTTAAACCTATACTTTAGCGTCATTAAAGTTAATTTAAAATATTAAACCATTCAAAGGGACATGATGACAATGGCACAGGTCGAATTACATGCAAATTAAAAGATAACTATTTGTAATATAGGTAATTTTTTAACTAAGCGTTCTTACAGAAGCAAGATGGGCCACCACAACAATAATTCAAATTTCTTATGTAACCGCTTTATCTGGTTTGCATCCCATACTGCGACGAGCGTTTTGCAAGCGTGACGCCAATAACTCACATACCAACGCATCAAACATTAGCAGTGTTGTTAAAACGCAAGAAGCCTCTTCACCGTATTTACGCCACGGCAGACGAGGGAAACACCAAAACGGCGACCAGAAAGGTGGCGTCGGGCCTCCAACACCAGGGAGCGCCAGTCCGACGCCACCACCTTATGTATTGAATGAGAGAGAAATGCGCTCAGCGGGTAATGGCGATAATCTTCTGAAGATTCGACAGGCGATTACGGGTGGGGAAAAATGCGGACCATCGGCCTGGCCGGCTCAACGGCAAATTCTGCCGCCCGGCACGTAAAGATGAATGCCCATGCAAAATTCCGCATCCCCTCTTGCCAACTCGCACTCCTCAGGCCAAAATACTGTACATTAAATCAGTATTTACAGGTGGGTCATGTTTGTAGAATTGGTGTACGACAAACGCAACGTCGCTGGGCTGCCCAACGCCGCCGAGATTATTCGCAGCGAACTGGAGAAACGCGTGCATGCGTTGTTCCCGGAAGCGGAAGTGCGCGTGAAGCCGATGCAGGCCAACGGCCTGAACTCCGACGCCAGCAAAAGCGATCGCGAAAAGCTGAACCGGATGTTGGAAGAGATGTTCGAAGAAGCGGATCAGTGGCTGGTTATGGACATATAAACCCAATCTGATAGCCGGGCTCACCCACCGGCTATAATTTCCCCCGTTTACCGCACTGCTCATCCCCAGGTTCCACAGCGAATAACCCTCGGGTCAAAGGACTTGCTGCGGCGCATGCCCCCGATTATCGGTTAATACCGGCGTACTTCGAAGCGTCAATTCCTGCGGGGTACACGCTTTCCTCGTACCAGCCCCATAACAAAAAGCCCCAGCATCGCTGCTGGGGCTTCTGTCATGGTGCCGGCTACCGGAATCGAACTGGTGACCTACTGATAACAAGTCAGTTGCTCTACCTACTGAGCTAAGCCGGCTGAATTTGGCGGAAGGACAGAGATTCGAACTCTGGGAGCTGTTACACTCGACGGTTTTCAAGACCGTTGCCTTAAACCACTCGGCCATCCTTCCAATGGGCGCAGATATTAGCGATACCGTTATGAAATGTCTATCGTTTTCATGCAAAAAAATCGCATCGGCGGTACAGTTGCCTAAACTTCAGGCCTTAAACGCTTAAAAAATGAAAAGCCCCGTGAAAACGAGGCTTTTTTGTTCGGCAGAAACGCGGTTATTTCGGCTGCGAATCGTAGTCTGAACAGGTTTGATAGCCTTTGTTCATAACGTGGCCCGTATCGTTGTAGCTGACAAAATACGTCTGCACCTTGCCGTCGCGCGGCGCCACCGCATAAGTGTCGCAGGTACCCTGCGCGTGAACCAGCGTGGCGGTCGTCGACGGCGGACCGGCAATCGCCCGCACCTGCTGCTTGGTCATCCCTACTTTGACATCGCTAACCACCGGCTCGTTGACATAACTGGTTGCCCGGTCATAGGCGGTACAGCCGGCAAGAATGGAAAATACCGCCGCAGTGCCGACGGCCAACACCAACTTCTTCGTCATAGCTTGTCCTCTTGGAGTGCGTTTGTTGTCCCCTAAGTCTAGAAGCGGAAAGGCTTTTCTACAAATTCCCCTTTGTCGATCGGTGCGTTTTTTCTCACGAGCGGCCATCGCGGGCGCGACATCGGATTCAAAAACCGAAATCGCTCAGCGCCGGGACATCGTCCGGGCGCCGGCCGAGCGGCCAATGAAAACGCCGATCCTGCTCGCGGATCGGCATGTCGTTAATGCAGGCATGACGATTGATCATTAATCCATCCTGATTGAACTCCCAGTTTTCGTTACCGAAGCTGCGATACCAGTTGCCGGAATCGTCGCGCCATTCATAAGCGAAACGCACCGCAATGCGCGCGCCGTCAAACGCCCACAGTTCCTTAATCAGCCGATACTCCAGCTCTTTCGCCCACTTGCGTTGCAAAAAACCGACCACCGCCGCGTGGCCGTCGACAAATTCCGCGCGATTCCGCCAGTGAGTATCGAGCGAATACACCTGCGACACCCGCTCAGGCTCGCGGCTGTTCCACGCATCCTCCGCCAGCCGCACTTTTTCAATGGCCGAGTCGCGGGTAAAAGGCGGCAATGGGGGTTTAATGCTCATGTTCATCTCCTGGGTGAAGGCATGTAGACAACTCTGTCTACAACATTACGCTAGCGCATGTAGACAGAGTTGTCTACAATCACCCGAAAAGAGCCCGGGAGAAAATGATGACCGCCGATCTCAACGCCTTGCCCGCCCGCCAGCGCATTTTGCTGACGGCGCACGATCTGTTTTATCAGGAGGGGATCCGCGCCACCGGCATCGATCGCATCATCAAGGAATCAGGGGTGACCAAAGTGACGTTCTACCGCCACTTTCCCAGCAAGAACGACCTGATTACGGCGTTTTTGGCCTATCGCCATCAGCAGTGGCTGGACTGGTTCGGCGCATCGTTGGCGCGCCATGTGGCGCAGGCCGGCGGGCTGCTGCCGGCGCTGGCCCCCTGCCTGGCGGAATGGTTCGACGATCCGCGCTTTCGCGGCTGCGCATTTATCAATACGGCGGTGGAGATCGCCGACCTGCTGCCGGAAAGCCTGCAAATCGCCAGCCAGCATAAGCGGCAGATGACGGATGAGTTGGCGCGCCACCTGCCCGCCGGCCCACAGCGGGAACAGCACGCAGCGATGCTGGCGATGTTGATCGACGGCGCCATTGTCAGGGTGCAGATAGAGCGGCAACCACAGGCAGCGCGGCAGGTGCTGGATGCCACGCTGACAATACTGGCGCAAGGCGGCTTCGATCAGTAATTGGCCCAGATGCCCGGCGTCACCAGCTCCAACAGGTGGGCGTCGGGATCGCGAAAATAAATGCTCTCGCCGCCCTGCTCCCAACGCATCCGTCCCTCAATCTCCACGCCGTTGGCCATCAGATGCCGTTCCCAATGCAGCAGCTGTTCTTTCGCCACCGCCAGCCCGATATGCGCCGGCCCCACGCCATCGTGAGCGGGAATAAAGCCGGTCGGATACTGCGCCCCGCGCAGCGAATCACCCTCGACAAACAGCAGCAATACGCTCCGATCGCCGACGTTATAGGCGCGAAATCGCTCGTTGGCGACCATCACCGGCAGCTGCAGCACCTCTCGATAGAAAGCGTCCGCGCGCTCAATATCGCTGACGTACAACACCGTCTCGATCACTTTATCGATCTTGAGCTCCATATCACCTCCGCTCTGTTTGCTGTATTGACAGCGTAGGCCGAGGGGCGGAAACCCAAAGCGCTTCCCGTGCCGCTAACGGATCAATCCGTGCTTCTTCACAGGCAAAAAAAAGCGCGACCCGAAGGCCGCGCGATGACATTCACATGCAGAGGCTTAGAACTGGTAAACCAGGCCCACGGCAACCACGTTGTCGGTGTTGATACCGGCAGCTTGGGTGAAGTCGTTGTTGTCCAACAGGTTGATTTTGTAGTCAACATAGGTGGACATGTTTTTGTTGAAGAAGTAGGTCGCGCCCAGGTCGACGAATTTGACCAGATCTTCATCACCGTAGTCCTTGCCGTTGCCGGCGCGGCCCAGGTCTTTACCTTTGGTCTGGTTATAGCCTACGAACGGACGCAGACCGAAGTCGAACTGGTAGTGCGCGTAGGCTTCGAAGCTCTGCGCCTTGTTGGCGTAACCGAAAGCATCGCTGGTAGAGCTACCGAAACGCGCCGCGTTGTAAGACTGGGTGAACATCACAGCCAGGTAGGTATCGTTGGCGTCATATTTCAGACCGCCGGAATACCCTTCTGCTTTATCGCCGCGGCCCATGATGTTCTGGTAGCCGCCACCGCCGTTCTGCTCGCTGGTACGACGAGAGTTGAAGAAGGCGCCTGCGGCGCTGATGCCGTAGCCCATGTCATAGCTCATGGACATGCCGTAGCCTTCGCCGTTCTGACCCAGAACGTCACGACCGTTGTTGGTCTCTTCAGCGCTGCCGTTTTTACCCTGGTACTGCAGGGCGAAGTTCAGGCCGTCAACCAAACCGAAGAAGCCGTTGTTACGGTAGGTCGCCAGGCCGCTGGAGCGTTGGAACATGAACTGGTCAGCGCCGTAGGTCGAGCCGTCGAACTCAGGCTGCAAGTCGGTGTAAGCCGCGACGTCGTACAGCACGCCGGTGTTACGGCCGTAGTCGAAGGAGCCGTAGTCGCCGAATTTCAGACCGGCGAAGCCGTAACGGGTGAAGTTCTTGTTGTCCTGATTTTCAGCGTGGTTCAGGTTGGCCTGATATTCCCACTGGCCGTAACCGGTCAGCTGATCGCTGATCTGCGTTTCGCCGCGCAGGCCAAAACGCATATAAGACTGATCGCCGTCCGCACCGTTGTTGCTGGAGAAATAGTGAAGACCGTCGACTTTACCGTACAAATCCAGTTTATTACCGTCTTTGTTGTAGATTTCCGCCGCGCCTGCTGTGCCTGCAACCAGCAGTGCGGGTACCATCAGAGAGAGTACTCGAAGTTTCATCGTTATTATCCTCGTTAATTATGTCGAGCTACGGCCACTGCCCTTTTCGAGCATTATTAGCACGACTGTGCATTACCATTCTGGTAACAAGGGTTATATTAATCCAGAAAGAAAATGATACCAAGTATCCGATAGTGTTTCATTGTAATTAATAAAGGTTTCAAAATGTAAATGCGCGCGAACTTTCACAAAACCTTACAGACAAACAAAATAAAGCACTTAAAGACAAAGAATAGATTAATTGATAAAAAATCATGTAGTTATACATATCTTTAAGAAAAAAAAGCCAACCATACAATTGAACCGGGCAATAAGCACATTGTGCCAAAACGCTGTCCGCACGCAGCCGCTATAATCACTTCGCTATCATCATTATTTTCATTATTACCTTCATTACCCGAAGATAATTTCTGCATTCCTTTAACCGGCTTCTGGCCGGTTTTTTATTTTTCTTCACACTCTCCTCACAATTTCGATCCGCACAAATAGCAAGCAAATAAATAACCCCATGATATAGTTTCACTAATTTACTTCCGCACTAATTGCTAATCTTTTTCCTTATTTTAGTCTACAAATTGAGCTTGCTTTTCATTTCGTGCCTTATCCCGCCCATTATTTTCCACCGCAGGCATAATTAGCCGCGGAGTTTCACTTCTGGTAGCCTGAAAAAACCGCCCTTGCTGCGAGCAAATAGATAATGAGGCCATTTCAACCCGACGCGCTGTGGCGACGGCTGCAAAGCTCGTCTTTCCGCGCCCGCTTCCGTTTAAATACCAAGGATCAAGCCTATCTCGATGACAAAGGCTTGCCGCTGATCCTCAGCCATGCCCGTGATTTTATCGATCGCCGCCTGGCCGCCGCTCACCCCAAAAACGATGGCAGGCAGACGCCGATGCGCGGCCATCCGGTGTTCGTCGCCCAACACGCCACCGCCACCTGCTGCCGCGGCTGTCTGGAAAAATGGCACGGCATACCGCAGGGCGTCGCACTGGACGATCGGCAAAAAGACTATATTGTCCAGGCGATCAAGCTGTGGCTGGTGCGCAGCGGCGGCGCCAGAGAGGAGCCAGGCGCGAATCTTTTCGACCCGGATCGCGGATTGTGATAAAAACTGTCAGTAACTTTCGCCACTCTTTTGATCCAAGATCCTGACGCTTACATGACAGCCACCTTGTGCAATGAACAGCAAACGCCCGGCGTTCCTCAACAGATCGCCACCCGCCTGGCCTTTTTCGTCGCCGGCCTCGGCATGGCCGCCTGGGCGCCGCTGGTGCCCTTCGCCAAAGCACGTATCGGCATCGATGACGGTTCGCTCGGCCTGTTGCTGTTGTGCATCGGCGCCGGCTCCATGCTGGCGATGCCGCTGACCGGCTTCCTGACCGGAAAATTGGGCTGCCGCGCGGTGATCCTGATGGCGGGGCTGGGGCTGTGCATCGATCTGCCGTTGCTGGCGCTGATGGATTCCCTCGGCGGCATGGCCGTGGCGCTGCTGCTGTTCGGTGCGGCGATCGGCATGATCGACGTGGCGATGAACGTACAGGCGGTGATCGTCGAGCGCGCCAGCGGCAAAGCGATGATGTCCGGCTTTCACGGTTTTTTCAGCATCGGCGGCATTGCCGGCGCCGGCGGCGTCAGCGCGCTGCTGTGGCTGGGGCTGACGCCGCTGCAATCCACCCTGCTCACCGTGCTGGCGGTGATAGTGCTGCTGGCGTTCGCCAGCCGCCATCTGCTGCGTGAGAGCGGCGCCGACGACGGCGGGCCGATGTTCGTCTTGCCGCGCGGCTGGGTGATGTTTATCGGCATTTTGTGCTTTATCATGTTTCTGGCGGAAGGGTCGATGCTCGACTGGAGCGCGCTGTTTCTCACCACCTTGCGCGGCGTCGAACACAGTCAGGCCGGCCTGGGCTATGCGCTGTTCTCCATCACCATGACGCTCGGCCGGCTCAATGGCGATCGGGTGGTGAACTCGCTAGGCCGCTACCGGGTGCTGCTGCTGGGCAGCCTGTGCGCCGCTCTCGGTCTGAGCCTGGCCATCGCCTTCAATCACGCCACCGTTTCGCTGGTCGGCTTCATGCTGGTCGGCCTCGGTGCCTCGAACGTCGTGCCGATCCTGTTCAGCGCCGCAGGCAACCAGCGCGACATGCCGGCCAATCTGGCGATCGCCTCCGTCACCACCGTCGGCTATGCCGGTATTCTGGCCGGCCCGGCGCTGATCGGTTTTATCGCTCAGTTTTCCAGCCTGACGGCGGCTTTCGCCTGCGTAGCCGTTCTGCTGTTGGCGGTCACCGCCAGCGCCAGGGCCGTCACTCGCTGATTCAGGAATGCGCAGCCACTATGCAAAATAAGCAACTGACCATTAGCTCCAGCAATATCACCCGCTGCTTCCTGCTGTTTATCGTGCTGCTGACGATCGGCATCGGTCTGTATGGCTACAACTACACCAACGCCTGGTTGGCGGAAAAGAAATACACGCTGAACAGCATCGCCGGTTCGCTGCAAAAACGCATCGACACCTACCGTTACATGACTTACCAGGTCTACGACAAATTCGGCAATGCGCCGGCGCAGAATGCCGATCCCGGCTTGCAGGAGACGCGCCTGCGGCCCGACGTTTATTATGTGGAAAAGCAGCATAAGAAAACCGATGCGGTGATCTTCGGCAGTCATGACGAGAACACGCTGGCGATGATCGCCAATATCTCGGACTACCTCGACACCCGCTGGGGCGCCAAGACCGAGAACTACGCCATGTATTATCTCAATGGCCAGGACAACAGCCTCAGTCTGATCACCACCCAGCCGCTCAAAGAGCTGGCTTCGCGCTTTCGGGAAAGCTACCTGACCACCTCTGCGGACGAACGCCGCGCCGAGATGCTGCAGCAGGCCAATATGCTCGACGAACGCGAGAGCTTTTCCGATCTGCGCAAGCAACGCTTCCAGAACGCCTATTCGTTCTCGATTCGCACCACGTTCAATCAGCCGGGACATCTGGCGACGGTGATCGCCTTCGATATGCCGATCAACGATATCATTCCTGCCAATCTGGCCCGCGCCAATTTCCTGTTGCTGCCAGACAATGCCGATCTTGACGACAACGCGATTCCGACGGAAACCGCACTCGGCTCCCATACGACGATGAGCGGTGGCTGGGTCGAGTTCAGCGCCGCCTTGCCCAATGCGCCGCTGAAGGTGGTGTATCGCGTTTCGGCCATCAATCTGGCCATCGATCTGCTGCGCAACAACATCTGGCTGATCGCGGTCAATCTGTTGCTGCTGGGGCTGTCGATGTTGAGCATCTACTTTATCCGCCGCCAGTACATTCGTCCGAGCGAAAATATGGCGGTGGAGCTTGAGGCCGAGCGCGCGCTGAATCAAGAGATCATCGCCAGCCTGCCCTCCGGCCTGCTGGTTTACAGCTTCGCCAACAATACGGTGATCGCCAGCAACAAAATCGCCGAACATCTGCTGCCGCACCTCAGCCTGCAAAAAATCGCCCACATGGCCGAACAGCATCACGGGGTGATCCAGGCTACGGTCAACAACGAGGTGTATGAAATTCGCATTTTCCGCAGCCAGCTATCGCCGGACACTTACCTGTTCCTGATGCACGATCAGGATAAAGAGGTGATGGTGAACAAGCGGCTGCAGCAGGCACGACGCGAATACGACAAGAACGTTCAGGCGCGTAAGCTGATGTTGCACAACCTGGGCATCGAGCTGAACCAGCCGGTGCGCCAGATGCACGATCTGGTCGATCGCCTGCGCATCTCGTCGGGTGAAGATCAACAGCAGGCGCTGTTGGGCCAGCTGGCGGCGGAGTCGGCTTCGGTGCTGGGATTGATCGATAACATCACCCTGCTGACCCGGCTGGAAACCCAGGACTGGCAACCCACGCGCGAACCGTTCTCCCCTGCGGCAATGGTCGATGAGCTGCTGCTGGAGGCCCTGCCCGCCCTCAACCAGAAGGGATTGGCGCTGTTCAAGCATTTCCAGCTGGACGTCGAACAAAACTACATCGGCGACGCCAACGCGTTGCGCAAAGTGATCTCGCTGCTGGTGCAATACGCCATTATCACCACCGCCTGCGGCAAGATTTCCCTGGTGGTCGACCATGAGCCCGAACACCCGGACCGCCTGATTTTTCAGATCAACGACACCGGCTCCGGCATCTCCAACGAAGAGATCAGCAACCTCAACTACCCGTTCCTCAGCCAGACGCTGGTGGACCGCTTCAATCACGGTTCCGGTCTCACCTTCTTCTTGTGCAATCAGCTGTGCAAGAAGCTTAACGGCCAGTTGGACATTCGCAGCAAAGTGGATATCGGCACCCGCTATACCATTCGCGTCGCTATGGAGATGGAGAAAAAAGAGCCGCAGGATCAGGAAAAGCTGCTCGACGGCGTCACCGCCCTGCTGGACGTCACGTCGGATGAAGTGCGCGGCATCGTGACCCGCTTGCTGCAAGCCTACGGCGCCGACTGTATCGTCGCCGAAGATCGGGCGGTCAATCGCGATTATGACGTATTGCTGACCGATAACCCGCAGCGCGCCGATCATTACACGCTGTTGCTGGCGAGCGATGAACCGGGCTGGCAAGCATTGGACAAGCGCTACATTCGGGTGAACTACAACCTGAACGGCGCTTTAATCGACGCCGTGCTGATGCTGATCGAACAGCAAATGGCCGCGCTGGAGCAGGAAGAAAGCCCGCTGTCATTGAGCTCAGAAGATATCCAACTCTATGAAAAACAATTGAAATCAAGTGATTACTATGGGCTGTTTGTCGATACAGTACCCGACGATGTCAAAAAACTGTATACTGAGGCGGGCAGCAGTGATTTCAATGCGCTGTCACAAACCGCACACCGCCTGAAAGGCGTGTTTGCCATGTTAAATCTGCTTCCCGGCAAGCAGCTGTGCGAATCGTTAGAACAGCGCATCGCAGAAGGTGATGCGCCCGAGATCGAGAATAACATCAGTCAGATTGATTTTTTCGTCAGCAGACTGCTGAAGCAAGGTAGCCAACAACATGAATAACCTGAACGTAATTATTGCTGATGACCATCCTATCGTACTGTTTGGCATCCGGAAGTCGCTTGAGCAAATTGAATGGGTGAATGTCGTTGGGGAGTTCGAAGACTCAACCGCACTGATCAACAATCTGTCCAAGCTGGACGCCAACGTGCTGATCACCGATCTGTCGATGCCGGGTGACAAGTATGGCGACGGCATCACGCTGATTAAGTACATCAAGCGCCACTATCCGCAGTTGTCGATCATCGTGCTGACCATGAACAACAACCCGGCGATCCTGAGCGCGGTACTGGATCTGGATATCGAAGGCATCGTGCTGAAACAAGGCGCGCCGACCGATCTGCCGAAGGCGCTGGCCGCCCTGCAGAAAGGCAAGAAATTCACGCCGGAAAGCGTCTCTAAACTGCTGGAGAAAATCAGCGCCAGCGGCTATGGCGACAAACGTCTGTCGCCGAAAGAGAGTGAAGTGTTGCGTCTGTTCGCCGAAGGTTTCCTGGTGACCGAAATCGCCAAGAAACTCAACCGCAGCATCAAAACCATCAGCAGCCAGAAGAAATCGGCGATGATGAAGCTGGGCGTCGAAAACGACATCGCCCTGCTCAACTACCTCTCCTCCGTCAGCATGACGCCGCTGGACAAAGAGTAACCCTCGCCTCACGGCAGGTTAACGCCAAACAGGCACGGCATTCGCCGTGCCTGTTTGCTTTTCAGGCCTCGCTGCGGTTGTAGCGTACCTGTTGGCTGTAATACGCCAGCGTCTGCTCCAGCGTCTCCAGCGTGACCGGTTTCGACAGGCAATTATCCATGCCCGCCTCGAGGCAGCGCTGCCTCTCTTCCGCCAGCGCGTTCGCCGTCACGCCGATCACCGGCGCGCTGAACTGCATCTGCCGTAGCTCTTGCGTCAGGCGATAGCCGTCCATATTCGGCATATTGACGTCGGTCAGCACAATATCGACGTGGTGCTGTTTCAGCACGCCGAGCGCATCCACGCCGTCGTTGGCGGTCACCACCTGATATC
Source organism: Serratia sp. YC16 (assembly GCF_009707615.1). Classification (NCBI taxonomy): domain Bacteria; kingdom Pseudomonadati; phylum Pseudomonadota; class Gammaproteobacteria; order Enterobacterales; family Yersiniaceae; genus Serratia; species Serratia sp. YC16. Next base: position 1,324,244 of record NZ_WLYN01000001.1, read on the forward strand.
CCAGCGATCCCAGCTGATCAGACAGCAGGCGACGGTTGATCGGATGATCATCGACCACCAGCAGATGAATATCGCCGTTGTCCGCCGCGCTGGCCTTGGCGGGCACCGGCAGCTGCACCAGCCCCTCAGCAATGCCACCGCCGACGCCGAACAACCGGTTGAGCAAGGTCAGCGTTTCGCGCGGCGTGGACGTACTGTGCATCCAATAGCCTGGTCGGGTTTCCAGCGATGGGCCGATATGCTCGGTGGAGAACTGGATCTGAGCCAGCAGCGGCGTATCCAGCATCAGCGGATGATCGCTGAGCATCACCTCGCCGGCGGCGGTCTCCTGACCGCCATAGCGCTGAATATCGGCACCGTACCCGCCCAGGATGGCCATCAGGTAGCTTTCCAGCCGCTGATTGCGGATATCCAGCCACAGCCGACGGCCTTGCCAGGTATCACTGGCCTGCGGGATGGGGAACTGGGCGTTGAACAGCGGAATGCGGATGCTGAACAGACTGCCCAGCCCCGGTTCGGACTCGACGGCGATATCGCCGTCCATCAGGTTGATCAGTTTTTCACAGATCGCCAACCCCAGACCGGTTCCCTGGAAATGGCGCTGCACGCCGGTGCCGACCTGGAAGAACGGATCGAACAAGCGCGAGATCTCCTTCTCCGGGATGCCGACGCCGGTATCGCGCACGCTGAACTCCAGATAGCTGCCGCGAGTGCAGACCTGCAGCACGATGCAGCCGGTATCGGTGAACTTGATGGCGTTGTTCACCAGGTTGGACAGCACCTGCTGCAAGCGCACCGGATCGCCGAAGATGCGCTCCGGCACGTTCTGTTCGATAAAGCAGTACAGCCCCAGACGTTTTTTCACCACCAGCGGCAAGTAGTTGCCGGCGATATGGGTGATCACCTCCAGGCAGGAGAACTCGCGCGGCTCGATCTTCAGCTGTTCGGACTCGATCTTGGAGAAGTCGAGGATATCGCTGATGATCTTCAGCAGCAGGCCGGAAGAGTTGTTCATCGCATTGACCAGCCGGTCCACCCCTTGCGGCAACGCCTTGGTTTGCAACAGATCGAGGTTACCGATAATGCCGTACAGCGGCGTGCGCAGTTCATGGCTGACGGTGGCCAGGAACATCGATTTCGACTGGCTGGCCTGCTCCGCCGCCGCCGCCATCTCCTGCAGCGACTCTTCCATCTTCACGCGCGCGCTGACGTCCACCAGCACGCAGATCGCCACCTCTTCGTTACGGTAGCGCGAGTGAACAAAGCTAATCTGCAGGTTGTTGTTGTTGCTGGTCATCACATCGACGAAATTCGCCTGCTGTTCGCAAATGATGCGCGTAATGCGATCGCGATCTTCGTGGGTCAACAGATTGATGTAGTTGTGCGCCAGCTCGTTGCTCAGGATATTGGTGCCATCGCTGATGCGCAGGATACAGATGCCCACCGGCGCCGAGGCGACGATCTTGCGGTTGAACTGCTCGTGTTCTTCCAACCGGAAGGCGTTGTCCTCCGCCGGCAGGAACATCTTGCGCTCAAACAGCCACGCCAGCGTAAACAGCACGATGGCCGACAGCAGGTTCAGCAATAGCGCGTTGAGGATCAGCATCTTGAAGCGTTCCACCACGCTTTTCACCGGCAGCGCATAGACGATGCTCAGCGAAGAAGGCGGCAGCGCTTTCTTCAGGATCAGGTCGCGGTAATTGTCGACATAGCCAAAGTAGGCGTGCTCTGCGGGATAGCTGTTAAGCGAAGCGGCATAGCGATCGCCATCCGCCAGGCGCAGCACCGGCTCGTTGTTCTCATCCAGCAGCGTGACGCCGATCGGCAGGTTGCCGGCGGTGACGAAGTCCTCCAGCCTAACGGTTTGCTCGATGCCCAGCAGCGCTTCCAGCTTGTTGCCGATATAAATCGGCGTCAACACATACAGATAACCGACGTCCGGCCGCTGCGCGCTGGGGCTGATCCAATACAGGTTGTTGTCTTTATCCAGATTCTTGGCATTGCGGTATTTTAGAATGCGCTCATGCAGCGACTTGAGCACGTTTTCCCGGTTGGCGACCGCATTGCCGCCGCCGAACTCCGCCATGCACAGGCTGTCGCCGCCGATGAAGAACACCCGGTTAAGATCGTAGGCCGCCACGAAGTTCTCTTTCCAATACTGGATCAGGCCGCTTAGCGAATCGAGCGAACTGCGGTAGGTGGTGCTCAGCGCGCAGTTGGACTCCGGGTACAGCGGGAAGAATTGCGGCGGGCTGCCCTTGCCGGGAAACACCCCGCTGAACATGTCCAGGCTGCTGACCGAACCGTTGAGGCGGTTCTCCGCCATATACTTGATGTCGCGGATGATATCGGCGGAATGGCGGATGTAGCCCTGCGCCTGATCGAAATTGAGGTTGTATTCCTGCCGGATGTCCGACTCTTTCTGATGCAGAATATTCAGAATATAAAAGGTGGTGAGCAGCGCTCCCAACGACCACAGCAAAATCGCCAGCACCCGAAACAGATAGCGGGATATCTTCAGCGTAGTTCGAAAAGAGGCTAAGTATTTCAATCGGGTACCATACGAAAGTCAGTGACGGCGCGCGTTGTCGCCGGCGCGGCGGCCGGCGGCTCGGTGCCCAATTAAACCATATAACTGAAAAAGGGCCTAGCATCGCTGCCAGGCCCTTTTGTCTCGGTGCATTACGGTGTCGGCATGCCGACGCCTTCACCTTGCTTAAACGTTGTCGTCGTCCATCGGCTCAGCCGCGTCGTCGCCATCGTCCAGCGGCGTGCTGTCTTCTTCCGCCGCTTCCGCGCCCGGCTCCAGGCTGTCCAGCTCTTCGTCTTCCACCGGCTCGGCCACGCGCTGCAGGCCGACGACGTTTTCGTCTTCCGCCGTGCGGATCAACGTCACGCCCTGGGTGTTACGGCCCACCACGCTGACTTCCGAAACGCGGGTACGCACCAGCGTGCCGGCATCGGTGATCATCATGATCTGGTCGCTGGTTTCCACCTGCACGGCGCCGACCACCTGACCGTTACGCTCGCTCACCTTGATGGAGATAACCCCCTGGGTGGCGCGTGACTTGGTCGGGTATTCGGTCACGGCGGTACGTTTACCGAAGCCGTTTTGCGTGACGGTCAGGATATCGCCTTCGCCGCGCGGCACGATCAGGGAGATCACGCTGTCGCCTTCGCCGAGGTTGATGCCGCGCACGCCGGTGGCGGTACGGCCCATCGAACGAACCTGCGTTTCCGGGAAGCGCACCACTTTACCGTTGGCGGAGAACAGCATCACTTCGTTGCTGCCGTCGGTCAGATCGACACCGATCAGCTCGTCGCCCTCGTTGAGGTTGACGGCGATGATGCCGGCGCTGCGCGGACGGCTGAACTCGGTCAGCGCGGTTTTCTTCACGGTACCACTGGCGGTAGCCATGAACACGTGACGCCCTTCTTCATACTCGCGCACCGGCAGGATGGCGGTGATACGCTCATCGGCTTCCAGCGGCAGCAGGTTGACGATTGGGCGACCGCGCGCGCCACGGCTGGCTTCAGGCAGTTGATACACCTTCATCCAGTACAGGCGGCCACGGCTGGAGAAGCACAGGATCGTATCGTGGGTGTTGGCCACCAGCAGGCGATCGATAAAGTCTTCTTCTTTAATACGCGCGGCGGACTTGCCTTTGCCGCCGCGGCGCTGAGCTTCATAGTCGGACAGCGGCTGATACTTCACGTACCCCTGGTGAGACAGGGTCACCACCACATCTTCCTGGTTGATCAGGTCTTCGATGTTGATGTCGGAAGTATTGGCGGTGATCTCGGTGCGACGGCCGTCGTTGTACAGCTCTTTGACCGCCACCAGCTCTTCGCGGATCACTTCCATCAGACGTTCTGGGCTTTCCAGAATGAAGATCAGCTCGGCGATAAAGTTGAGCAGCTCTTTGTATTCGTCCAGCAGCTTTTCATGCTCCAGACCGGTCAGTTTCTGCAGACGCAGATCCAGAATCGCCTGAGCCTGCTGCTCGGTCAGGTAGTACTTGCCGTCGCGGATACCGAACTCCGGCTCCAGCCACTCAGGGCGGGCGGCGTCGTCACCGGCGCGCTCCAGCATGGCGCTGACGTTGCCCAGATCCCACGGCTGCGCCACCAGCGCGACTTTTGCTTCCGCCGGCGTCGGCGCACGGCGAATCAACTCGATGATCGGATCGATGTTGGCCAACGCGATGGCCAGCGCTTCCAGGATATGGGCGCGGTCGCGGGCCTTACGCAGTTCGAAGATGGTGCGGCGGGTAACCACTTCGCGGCGATGGCGCACGAAGGCTTCGAGGATGTCTTTCAGGTTCAGCAGCTTAGGCTGGCCCTGATGCAATGCCACCATGTTGATGCCGAAGGTAACCTGCAGTTGCGTCAGCGCATACAGGTTGTTCAGCACCACTTCGCCGACCGCGTCGCGTTTGACTTCGATCACGATACGCATGCCGTCTTTATCGGACTCGTCGCGCAGCGCGCTGATGCCTTCGACGCGTTTCTCTTTCACCAGCTCGGCGATCTTCTCGATCAGACGCGCCTTGTTCACCTGATACGGGATCTCATGAACGATGATGGTTTCGCGGCCGGTCTTGGCGTCGGCTTCCACTTCCGCGCGCGCGCGCAGGTAGACTTTGCCGCGCCCGGTGCGGTAGGCCTCTTCAATGCCGCGACGGCCGTTGATAATCGCCGCCGTCGGGAAGTCCGGCCCCGGAATGTGTTCCATCAGCCCTTCGATGCTGATGTTTTCATCATCGATATAGGCCAGGCAGCCGTTGACGACTTCAGCCAGGTTGTGCGGTGGAATATTGGTGGCCATACCCACGGCGATGCCCGACGAGCCGTTGACCAGCAGGTTCGGGATCTTGGTCGGCATGACGGCCGGGATCTGCTCGGTGCCATCATAGTTAGGCACGAAGTCGACGGTTTCTTTTTCCAGATCCGCCAACAGTTCGTGAGCAATCTTGGACATGCGCACTTCGGTATAACGCATCGCCGCGGCGGAGTCGCCGTCGACGGAACCGAAGTTACCCTGACCGTCCACCAGCATGTAGCGCAGTGAAAACGGCTGAGCCATACGCACGATAGTGTCGTAAACCGCGCTGTCACCGTGTGGGTGATATTTACCGATCACGTCCCCGACGACACGGGCCGATTTCTTGTATGGTTTATTCCAGTCGTTACCCAGTACGCTCATCGCGTACAGAACGCGGCGGTGAACCGGCTTCAGACCATCACGAACATCTGGCAGCGCGCGTCCGACAATAACGGACATCGCGTAGTCCAGATACGAGTTTTTCAACTCGTCTTCGATGTTTACCGGTGTGATTTCTCTGGCAAGGTCGCTCATGGAGCTGCTATCCCTCTACTAATGATTCATCTGCCCGCTGCCATAGTGGCAAAGGTGTAAAACTATATCACAAAGCGCGCTTTACGGGAAAATAACCGCCGCTGTTTCACGGAAATTGTGCAGATTCGTGCGCGAAAAACGCATCGGCGCAGACGATGCCGCGTCGGAACATGTATAATCCGCGCAACGAGAACAAGGAGCCAGACAAGCCCATGAACGCAGAATCATCCAGCCACGCGCAAAACGTTGACCACCAGGAAATCGCCAAGTTCGAGGCCGTCGCCTCCCGCTGGTGGGATCTGGAAGGCGAGTTCAAACCGCTGCACCGCATCAACCCGCTGCGCCTGAACTACATCATGCAGCGCGCCGGCGGCATTTTTGACAAGCAGGTGCTCGACGTGGGCTGCGGCGGCGGCATTCTGGCGGAAAGCATGGCGCGCGAAGGCGCGCAGGTGACCGGCCTGGACATGGGCGCGGAACCGCTGCAGGTCGCTCGTCTGCATGCGCTGGAAAGCGGCGTAAACGTGACTTACGTGCAGGAGACGGTGGAAAGCCATGCTCAGGTCAACCCGCAGCGCTACGACGTGGTCACCTGCATGGAGATGCTGGAGCACGTGCCGGATCCGGCCTCGGTAGTGCGTGCCTGCGCCCAGTTGGTGAAACCGGGCGGCCACGTGTTCTTCTCCACCATCAACCGCAACACCAAAGCCTGGCTGATGGCGGTGATCGGCGCAGAGTACGTGCTGAAGATGGTGCCGCAGGGCACCCACGATCATAAGAAGTTCATTCGCCCCTCCGAACTGATCGGTTGGGTCGACGGCACGCCGCTGCGCGAAAAGCATATGATCGGCCTGCATTACAACCCGATCACCGATCATTTCAAGCTTGGCCGCAACGTTGACGTGAACTACATGGTGCACACCCAGCACGAAGGTTGAGCGCCGTATGCCGCGCCGGCCCTGCGTTACCGGGGTACGGCGCCAGCGGCGTATTAAGAAAAATACCTAATTTCCACGACTTCGATCAAAATCGCCGTTGTAAACAGGTTTTTAGAATATTAAATCAGATCAATATGCCGTTTTTTTCTAACGTTTAATAAAGCGTCAAACGATCGGCTTTTTCAGTTTTTAAGGAAAATCTGATCACGCTTATTGACAAGCTTGTCGCGCCAGTCACGGCGCGCGCTTCGCGCGGCAAGTTACATTTCACCCCCAAGTTATCCACAAATTAGGCCGATTTTGTTCACTTGCAAAGGCCGTTTTTTCTCACTATCTTGTTACCTCACCGACATACAACCCCTATATATAGTGTTTACATACTGAGCAGAGCGACTACACTTCTGCTTAGGGGCACCATACGGACAGGTAAAACACCACATGAACCAAAGTCTGCTTGTAACTAAACGCGATGGCCGTAAAGAGCGCATCAACCTCGACAAAATCCACCGGGTCATCGATTGGGCCGCAGAAGGATTGCACAACGTCTCGGTTTCTCAAGTAGAGTTGCGTTCGCACATTCAGTTTTATGACGGCATCAAAACCGCCGACATTCATGAAACCATCATCAAAGCCGCTGCCGACCTGATCTCCCGCGATGCGCCGGACTATCAGTACCTGGCCGCTCGCCTGGCGATATTCCACCTGCGTAAAAAGGCTTACGGCCAGTTCGAGCCGCCGAAGCTGCACGCTCACGTGATTCGCATGGTTGAGATGGGCAAATACGATAAACATCTGCTGGAAGACTACAGCGCTGAAGAGTTCGAGCAGATGGACTCCTTTATCGATCACTGGCGCGACATGAACTTCTCTTATGCCGCCGTCAAGCAGCTGGAAGGCAAGTATCTGGTGCAGAACCGCGTCAGCGGCGAGATCTACGAAAGCGCCCAGTTCCTGTACATGCTGGTGTCCGCCTGCCTGTTCTCCAACTACCCGCGTGAAACCCGTCTGGATTACGTCAAACGTTTCTACGACGCGATTTCCACCTTCAAGATTTCGCTGCCTACGCCGATCATGTCCGGCGTGCGCACCCCAACCCGCCAGTTCAGCTCCTGCGTGCTGATCGAGTGCGGCGACAGCCTGGATTCCATCAACGCCACCTCCAGCGCCATTGTGAAATACGTTTCGCAACGCGCCGGCATCGGCATCAACGCCGGCCGCATCCGCGCGCTGGGCAGCCCGATCCGTGGCGGTGAAGCCTTCCATACCGGCTGCATCCCGTTCTACAAACACTTCCAGACCGCCGTTAAATCCTGCTCGCAGGGCGGCGTACGCGGTGGCGCGGCAACGCTGTTCTACCCGATGTGGCACCTGGAAGTCGAAAGCCTGCTGGTGTTGAAAAACAACCGCGGCGTTGAAGGCAACCGCGTGCGTCACATGGACTACGGCGTGCAGCTGAACCGCCTGATGTACCAGCGTCTGATCAAGGGCGAAGACATCACCCTGTTCAGCCCGTCCGACGTGCCGGGGCTGTATGACGCGTTCTTCGCCGATCAGGACGAATTCGAGCGCCTGTACACCCAGTACGAGAAAGACGACAGCATTCGCCAGAAGCGCGTGAAAGCGGTTGAGCTGTTCTCGCTGATGATGCAAGAGCGCGCCTCTACCGGCCGCATCTACATTCAGAACGTCGACCACTGCAACACCCACAGCCCGTTCGATCCGCAGATCGCGCCGGTGCGTCAGTCCAACCTGTGCCTGGAAATCGCCCTGCCGACCAAGCCGCTGGAAGACGTCAACGACGAGAACGGCGAAATTGCGCTGTGCACCCTGTCCGCCTTCAACCTGGGCGCGATCGACAGCCTGGACGATCTGGAAGAGCTGGCGACCCTGGCGGTGCGTTCACTCGACGCCCTGCTGGATTACCAGGATTATCCGATCAAGGCAGCGCACCGTGGCGCGATGGGTCGCCGCACCCTGGGCATCGGCGTGATCAACTTCGCCTATTATCTGGCGAAGAACGGCGTGCGCTACTCCGACGGCAGCGCCAACAACCTGACCCACAAAACGTTCGAAGCCATTCAGTACTACCTGCTGAAAGCCTCCAACCGTCTGGCTCAGGAACAAGGCGCTTGCCCGTGGTTCAAAGAGACCACCTATTCGCAGGGCATCCTGCCGATCGACACCTACAAGAAAGACCTGGATGCGGTCTGCAACGAGCCGCTGCATTACGACTGGGAAACCCTGCGTAAAGAGATCCAGGAAACCGGCCTGCGCAACTCGACGCTGTCCGCCCTGATGCCATCGGAAACCTCTTCGCAGATTTCCAACGCCACCAACGGCATCGAGCCGCCGCGCGGCCATATCAGCATCAAGGCGTCGAAAGACGGCATCCTGCGCCAGGTGGTGCCGGAGTATGAGCGTCTGAAAGACAACTATGAGCTGCTGTGGGAAATGCCGAGCAACGATGGCTACCTGCAGCTGGTAGGTCTGATGCAGAAATTCATCGACCAGTCGATTTCGGCCAACACCAACTACGATCCGACCCGCTTCCCGGGCGGCAAGGTGCCGATGAAGCAGCTGTTGAAAGACCTGCTCACCACCTACAAGTTCGGTGTGAAAACGCTGTACTACCAGAACACTCGCGACGGTGCGGAAGACGCCCAGGAAGATTTGCAGCCTGCCAAGGCCGGCGATGACGACTGCGAAAGCGGCGCCTGCAAGATCTAAAGTTTGACCTAGCGGGCCGGAATTTTCCGGCCCCTTCATTTAGCCACGTTACGATGGATTCAGGCTTATGGCTTACACCACTTTTTCTCAGACCAAAAACGACCAGCTGCAAGAGCCGATGTTCTTCGGCCAGTCGGTAAACGTTGCGCGTTTCGACCAGCAAAAGCATGAAATCTTCGAAAAACTGATCGAAAAACAGCTCTCCTTCTTCTGGCGCCCGGAAGAGGTTGACGTCTCGCGCGATCGCATCGATTACCAGGCGCTGCCGGAGCACGAGAAGCACATCTTCATCAGCAACCTGAAGTATCAGACCCTGCTGGACTCCATTCAGGGCCGCAGCCCGAACGTCGCCCTGCTGCCGCTGATCTCGATCCCTGAGCTGGAAACCTGGGTGGAAACCTGGTCGTTCTCCGAGACCATCCACTCGCGTTCCTACACTCACATCATCCGCAACATCGTCAACGATCCGGCGCTGGTGTTCGACGACATCGTCACCAACGAAGAGATCAAAAAGCGCGCGAAAGACATTTCCGGCTACTACGACGATCTGATCGAGATGACCAGCTACTATCACCTGCTGGGTGAAGGCACCCATCAGGTGAACGGTAAAACCGTCACCGTCAATCTGCGCGCGCTGAAGAAGCAGCTGTACCTGTGCCTGATGAGCGTGAACGCGCTGGAAGCGATCCGCTTCTACGTCAGCTTCGCCTGCTCCTTCGCTTTCGCCGAGCGTGAACTGATGGAAGGCAACGCCAAAATCATCAAGCTGATCGCCCGCGACGAAGCGCTGCACCTGACCGGCACCCAGCACATGCTGAACCTGATGCGTTCCGGCGCCGACGATCCTGAAATGGCGGAGATCGCCGAGGAATGTCAGCAACAGTGCTACGATCTGTTCGTGCTGGCTGCCCAGCAGGAGAAAGAGTGGGCGGAATACCTGTTCCGCGACGGCTCGATGATCGGCCTGAACAAAGACATCCTGTGCCAGTATGTGGAATACATCACCAATATCCGCATGCAGGCGGTCGGCCTCGGCCTGCCGTTCGAAACCCGCTCCAACCCGATCCCGTGGATCAATGCCTGGTTGGTGTCCGATAACGTGCAGGTAGCGCCGCAGGAAGTGGAAGTGAGCTCCTACCTGGTTGGCCAGATCGACTCGGAGATCAACGCCGACGACCTGAGCGACTTCGAACTGTAAGCGATGGCGACGCCAACCGTAACGCTGCGCGCCGCCGGCACGCAGCTTTCCTGCCCCAACAGTGAAAACTGCCTGCTCGACGTGCTGGAACTGCACGACGTGCAGGTGGAGTACCAATGCCGCTCCGGTTATTGCGGCGCCTGCCGCCTGAAACTGGTGAAAGGCGAAGTGGCCTACCGCCAGCAGCCGTTGGCGTTTATCAACGCCGGCGAGATCCTGCCCTGCTGCTGCATGCCGCTGACGGATATCGAGCTGGAAATTTAAAGTCGGGTGCCGGAAACCGCGCCTGGAGACCAGAAGGCGGGGTTGCCCCCGCCCTATGATTACCGCTTCACCTCACACGCCAACCTGATCAGGATAGTGATATTTTCCTGGTAGATTTTCAGCTCGCACAGCGAGTCTCTTATCATCCAGATAAATAACAAAACCGTAATACATACAACGGTTAGCGAGTGAAACACATGCCTTAAGCGCATGCTTGCCTCCTTGCTGCGAAGGGGCTACCATACCGGTGTCTAGGCGGTATGTGCAGCCCCATTCTGATTGAGAGTCAGTCTGGGGCTTTCATCTATCCGCCTTGTCACACAATGCCCAAGACGAACAGTCTCAAGCACCCGCCAAGAGAGTAACAGCATTCCCTCACCGCGAATATCCCCTATAAGATTATGATTAATCAGGGATATATAACCATCCTCAAGGTATTCTTGTTCTTGCAGCGTCCGCTTAGCGCCTCTTTCCTGCCGATACGGAAAAATAACGCGCCGGAGAGTCGCCGAAGGCTTTGCGAAACATGGCGATAAAGTTGCTCGGCGAGGCATACCCCAGCGCTTCAGCGATCTGCAACACCGTTTCGCCTTCGGCCAGCTTCGCCAATGCATGTGACAACCGGGCCTGCTGACGCCACTGGGCAAAACTCAATCCCGTTTCGCCGATCATCAGCCGCCGCAGGGTGCGCGGCGACATCGCGCCCCATTCGGCCCATGCCTCCAGCGTGCGCTCGCTCCCCGGCTGCGCCAGCAAGGCCTGCAGAACGCCGGCCAGGCGCGGATGAGACGACATCGGCAAATGCAGCGGCTCCGTCGGCGCCAGACGTATCTCGTCCCGCATCACCTGCGCCATGCGATCCTGTTCCTGGGTCAGCAGGCTGCGCTTGTCCCAGCCTTCCGCACGCTGAGCCAGCGCCTGCAGCACGGCGCTGATGCCGATAACGCAGGGTTTATTCGCCAAATCGGTGCAAGCCTCCGGCGCCAGTAACAGGCTCCAGCCGCTCAGCGCACCGCAGACCTGCACCCGGTGCTCCGTCGCCGGCGGGATCCAACCCGCCCGCCCCGGCGGCAGCACCCAATCGCCTTGCGCCGTTCGCACATGCAGCAAACCGCTTTCAACGCACAGCAGCTGACCGCGAACATGCTGATGCCAGTCGTATTCACGCGTGCCCAACCGATACTCCCGGCCCACCGCATCGCGGCCGCCAAGGGCGATCAGCCAGGGGCCCGCCGGCCATTCGCTGCAGTCCGCGTCGGTAACATGAGGGTTATCGTTCATATTGGCCACTTATCACTATTTTTAGTCCAGATACCGTTATATCAACCTTTTCCCGCACCGACATAATGAAATGCTTCCGGCCGCTACCGTCTACGGCCACTGACTCACGAGGGAACAGGATGACTACACTCAACATTGGCATTATCGGCGCCGGGCCCGGCGGGCTGTGTCTGGCTCAGGGGCTGCGCCGCTACGGCATCCACGCCACGGTGTTTGAACGCGACACCACACCGCAGGCGCGCGATCAGGGGTACCGGCTGCGTATCGATCCTTCGGGCCAGCAGGCGCTGGCCGCCTGCCTGCCGCCGGCGCACTATCGGTTGCTCTGCGCCAGCAGCGCGCAAAACAGCGGCGAGAGCAATCTGTGGGATCCGCAGCTTGCTCCGCTTAACGATCGCCGCCCCAAACACTGGCTGCCTTCCAGCCAGCAGCCCATGCAAGAACCAAACGGCGATCTCGGCGTTCATCGGCAAACGCTGCGCGAAATCCTGCTCGCCGGTCTGCAAGATCGAGTGCGCTTCGGCTATACCCTGCGTGAGTTTGCACAAACGTCACAGGGTGTGGAACTTCAATTCGCCAACGGCGAGCAAGTGCGGGTCGATGTGCTGATCGCCGCCGACGGCGTCAACTCGCTGGTGCGGCGGCGTTGCCTGCCCGAATCGGGGCCCGAAGACAGCGGCGCGGTCACCCTCTACGGCAAAACGCCGCTCGACGCGGCGACCCGGGCCCAATTGGCCCCCGAATTGCTGCGCGGCGTGTCGGTTGTCTTCGCCGACGGCTTGTCGCTGGTGATTGAACCGATGCGCTTTCAGGCACCCATGGCGCAGCTGGTGGCCGGCTACGCGCCCGATTGCCGCCTCACGCCGGTCGACGACTATCTTTATTGGGCCTGTATCGGATCGGCTGAACGGCTCGGCGGGCCGGCACGGGCGGAGGGGGCCGCAGCGCTGCAGGCGCGCGTACGGCATATTTCGCAGGGATGGGCACCCGCCTTGCAAACGGCGTTAGCGCTGACGGAGCCCCAGTCGCTCAGCGTGCGGGCGGTGCAGGTCACGAAGGCGATACCGGTGTGGCACAGCGAACGCATCGCCTTTCTCGGCGACGCCGTGCACGCCATGAGCCCGGCGGGTGGGCTCGGCGCCAACAGCGCGCTGGCGGACGCCGCCAGCCTGGCGATGCATCTGGCGCAGGCCGACAGCGCCGCGCAGGCGCTCAGGGACTATAGCCAGGGGCTGCAAGTGCGGGGCGCGGCGGCGATACGTCTGTCACGTCTGGCGTCCGAGCGGCTGCTGCAAAGCAGCGAAATCGGCAACTCGCCGTGACCGTCACTCGATAATTTCCACGACCTCCAGCCAGGCGTTTTGGCCGCACGCCTGGCCTCCGTTCAGCCAACGACGCAGCATATCCAACGCCAACATCGCCACCGACTCCTGACGCAGCCGCAGGCCGTGGCGCGACGCGCGATAACGCACGGTCTGGCCAATGCCGCCGCGTGGCGTATGCAGCGCAATGCTGACCTGCTCATCGCGCATGGCGCTGACCGCCAACGCCAACGGCGCGCCGGTCAACTCCGCCAGCGAGCGGGCGCGCGCCAGCGTTGTTTCCAACGTTTCGATGCAATGCGCCGGTAACAGCTCTCCCCCCGCCAGCGGCGCACCTTCGCTCTGCAGCTGCAGATTGATCAACCCGCCGCTGAATTGCTCGCTCAACGCCAGCGTCAATCCTTGCTGATTCAGGCGCTGCGTCAGCGTCGCCGGCAAACCGGCGGTGCCTTCAAAAATGCAGTTGTCCCCCGCCACCTCGCGCACGCGTCGCCAGGCCTGTTCCATTTCCGCACGCCGGCTTTCAGGCCCGGTCAACTTCAACTCGATGATCGGGCTGGATGAACGATAACCCAACACCACGTCCGGCGGCAGCGGCATGCCGTCCAGCTCGGCGGCCAGATCGCTTTCGGAGGTGCCGAAGGTGGTCAGGCGCAGGCACAGCGGCGCCGCCGGCAAGGTAAAGCGCTGACGCAGGCGCGGCACGATCTGCTGTTCAACCATCACTTTGAATTCCGACGGCACGCCAGGCGTGAAGAACATCAGACATTGGTTGAGCTGCAGCGCAAAGCCGCAGGCGGTACCCACCGGATTGTCCAGCATTTCCGCATTGGCCGGGATCTGCGCCTGCTTGCGGTTGGAAGGGGCCATTGGCCGCCCGCGCCCGGCGAAATAGGCCTCCATGCGCGCCACCCAGTCGGCCCGTTCAACCAGTTCTACGCCACAGGCTTTAGCGGCGGCCAACGCGCTGAGATCGTCGCTGGTCGGCCCCAGGCCACCATTGACGATCAGCACATCGGCGATATGACTCCGTTCCTGCAGGATCTCGATCAAAGCAGAGAGGCTGTCCCCTACCGTTTCACGCCCGCTCATCGGCACGCCCTGCTGGAACAGGTAGTCCGCCAGCCAGGCGGCGTTGGTATCAATAATTTGCCCGTGCAGCACCTCATCGCCGGTGCTGAGCATCTCCACCCTTAACATTGATCTCTCCCACATTTTTTGGTCATTCCACTATAGAAGCCCGTAAATAACTTTTCACTAACCGTCGGCGGATAATTTCAGCCATCGTTCTGTTCTTCATGCGCCGTGCCGCCCTCCTTGGTGTAAATATTAATTTACATCACGCGTAACGCCGGTTTGACACAAATTAGGGCTTCCACTATCCTGCCATCCTCATAAATCGTTACCTATAATTTTCAAAATCTTTCGGCTGGTAGAGAAAAAACGTGAAGAATCGCACTCTTGGCAGTGTTTTTATCGTGGCGGGCACCACCATTGGCGCCGGGATGCTGGCGATGCCGCTGGCGGCGGCCGGCGTCGGCTTTGGCGTCACGCTGGCCTTACTGGTCGGGCTGTGGCTGTTGATGTGTTACACCGCGCTGCTGCTGGTGGAGGTTTACCAGCATGAGCAAGCAGATACCGGTCTCGGCACGCTCGCCAAACGTTATCTCGGCGGCGGCGGCCAGTGGCTGACCAGCTTCAGCATGATGTTCCTGATGTACGCGCTCACCGCCGCCTATATCAGCGGCGCCGGCGAACTGCTCGCCACCAGCATCAGTCAATGGACGTCGCAGGACTTCCCGGTGTCGCTCGGCGTCCTGCTGTTCACCCTGGTGGCTGGCGGCGTGGTGTGCATCGGCACCCACTCGGTCGATTTGTTCAACCGCATCCTGTTCAGCGCCAAGGTGGTGTTCCTGGTGGTGATGCTCGGCCTGATGTTGCCGAATATCCACCAGACCAACCTGCTGACGTTGCCGCTGGAGCAAGGCCTGGCGCTGTCGGCCATTCCGGTGATCTTCACCTCATTCGGCTTCCACGGCAGCGTGCCGAGCATCGTCAACTACATGGGCGGCAACATTCGCAAACTGCGCTGGGTGTTCATCATCGGCAGCGCCATTCCGCTGATCGCCTATATCTTCTGGCAGTTGGCGACGCTGGGCAGCATCAGCTCCGACACTTTCGTCGGCATTCTGGCGCAGCAAGCCGGGTTGAACGGTCTGTTACAGGCGGTGCGCGATGCGGTCGCTTCGCCGCACGTTGAACTGGCGGTGCACCTGTTCGCCGATCTGGCGTTGGCGACCTCGTTCCTCGGTGTGGCGCTCGGGCTGTTCGATTTCCTGGCCGACCTGTTCAAACGGCAAGACAATGTG
The DNA here is from genome assembly GCF_009707615.1 of Serratia sp. YC16. Lineage (NCBI taxonomy): Bacteria > Pseudomonadati > Pseudomonadota > Gammaproteobacteria > Enterobacterales > Yersiniaceae > Serratia > Serratia sp. YC16. Next base: position 1,339,702 of record NZ_WLYN01000001.1, read on the forward strand.
CGCGGCCGTCTGCAAACCGGCGCCATCACCTTCCTGCCGCCGCTGGCCTTCGCGCTGTTCTATCCGCGAGGCTTCGTGCTGGCGCTGGGGTTCGCCGCCATCGCCCTGTCGGTACTGGCGTTGCTGCTGCCTTCGCTGCTGGTGTGGAAAACGCGGCAGAAACATCAGGCGCAGTATCGCGTCTGGGGCGGCACTCCGGCCTTGGCGTTGGTGTTTATCTGCGGGATTACGGTGATCGCCATCCAATTGGGCATCGCCAGCGGCATGCTGCCGGCGGTAGGGTAACGTATTCGGGGGCCGTTTCGGCCCCCGAATACGTTCAAGCGGGTGGATTAAGAATAGCGTCAATCTGCGCCGCGCTGAGCGACAGACCGAAAAAGGCCCGATAAAAATCTCTCGTCTCTTCCCGCATGTCAATGTCGGCGAAACGCGCCGGGTACAGCGTTTTCGCCAACCATAAAAACTGCAGCGCCTCTTCGCTGGTCTCGCGGCACCACCAGAACATCCCCTTGGGATTGACCACGACCCGATGTTGTAAAACGGCATCGATGCCCCGCCATTGCGCAGAGGCGCGTATCTCTTCGGCGTCGCGCTTGTTCATCGCCACGATCACCTGCGGATTGGCGGCCACGATCTGCTCCAACGCCACCTCACCCGCCCCCTCTTTTTTCAGGCCAAACCACGTTTCCGCCACGTTGACGGCGCCGGCCAGATCCATCCAATCCTGATTAAGCGACGGTCGACCTGAGGTGGTCAACGGATTGCCCATGCTGTGATAAACGCGAATGCGCTGCCCAGGCGGTAAATCTTTCAGTCGCTCGACAACGCGCGCCACATTGCGAGAAAAATAGCGCTCGTAGGCCAGCGCTTTTTCCTGCGCATCCGGCCCCAGCGCGGCGCCCGTTTTTAACACTCGTGCGCGCAGCGCCGCCATCGAATTGGCTTTAAACGCCAATACGCGTACGCCGGCCCGTTCGAGCACATCCAATTGCGGCACTTTCATGCTGTCAGGCACGAACAGCAGCCGGGTGCCAAGCGCGATGATTTGTTCCGGATTCAACTCTTGTCCGCTATTCACACTCACCGCCGGGACGGCGTCAATGCGCGGCAGGCTTTGGCGAAACAGCGGGATCTGTTTCGCGACATTCGATGTGCCGACGATATTGTCGCCATAGCCCAGCATCGCTATGATGGCGTTTTGCGCAGGCCACGGCGAGGCAATGCGCATTTCGCCAGCAGGCGGCGCAGCCCACAAACCGCCGTGAAACAACACGCCAACCAACAGCACCCATGCAGGCAACGATACGATTCTCATGGCGCCCTCAGAAGTCAAAGGTGACGGATGCGCGTACTTCACGGCCGCTGCCGAGAAACGCGCTCGATGCCCCGCCGTTCCCGTCCGTGCCCGACGGGAAAATAGAGGCCCAGTAATGTTCGTTCGTGACGTTATTGACCGTCAGCCGCAAAGTCGCAGGCACGGAATGAATGCGGGTAGCATAGCGGGTCCCCAGGTCCAGCGTGGTGTAACTGTCAGCCCAGGCGCTGTTGGTGTCGTTCGCCGCTCGCTTGCCGGTATAGTGCACGTTGGCGCTATAGACCCATTGCGGCATCGACGGCAGGCTGTACTCCACCAGCATATTGGCCTGCACCTTCGGCACGCCGACCACGCGCTTGCCGCGCGTGCTGTCGGAAACCGTCTCTTTCAGTTGCGGATCGAGCAGCGTTACGCCGCCAAACAGGCTCAGCCCTTCATGCACGCGCCCGGCGGCCGTCAACTCCAGGCCATTGTTCACCTGTTCGCCCTGCTCCTTGTACACCCGGTCTTCGGCGTCAACATAAGCGAACGGCCGCTTGAGGCGGAACAGCGCGGCGCCGAGGTTCATCTCCCCGACGTCGGCTTTCAGGCCAATCTCATATTGCCGGCTGCGATAGGGCTTGAGCGTCTGCCCTTCGTTCTTCACGCCTTCTCCCAGCGGGGCCGTACCACCTTGCTCCAGCGAGTCGGCATAGCTGAGATAAGCCATCAGCGTCGGGGTGATTTTGTACATCAACGCCGCGTTCGGGCTCAAACCCTGCTGATTGTCTTCTTCGATTTTCTTGCCGTCGGCGCCGTAATTACGCGTTTGCAACCAGCTTTCGCTTACATAAAGCATCGCCGACCACTGCGGATTGAAGGTCATCGTATCGCCGAAAGTCACGCTCTGCTGGCTGTTCTCGCTGGATTTATAGCGCGCGCCGTTCTTGGGGATCTTTCCGTCGCCCGGCTCATGCATCGCCGACGGATGATACATATTGTCGATACCCAAATCGTAGCGCCGGCTGGCGCCTTTGCCGCTGTAGATAGACCAGACATAGCCCGTCGTGGCGAGCGCCAACTCATGCCCCACCGAGCCGGTATCGATATGGCCGTTCAACGTCAGCGTATTGCTCAATACCCGAAATCGCCCCGAGGCGCTGGAGTCGCTCATCGACCTCTTGATGTCGCCGTCGCCGTTGAGCAGGGTGCTGGATACCGAACGCATGGCGCGATCCGCCTGTTGCCAACCTACGCCGCCCGATACTGACCAATCGTCATTGAAATAATGAATCAGCCGCGTGCTGAGGGTGTCAGTGGTTAAATCGTTACCTGCCGTTGCGAGCGCCAGATGTTTATTCTGCGGATTGGGGGCGGAAGGCAGCGGGACATTCGGCCCATAGCTGAAGCCACCGGGGTAACCCTTTTGCAGGAATTCGTAATGGCTGGCGTCCAGTTGCAGCTGCGTGCCCGGCTTTATATTCCAGTCGAACGCCACGGCCAACAGCCGACGACGCAATGTACTGTCGTCAACGTTGCCTTCGCCCTCTTCGTTGAGCGCATTGATGCGATAGCCGAATCTGTTGTCATCGTCGAGGTGGCCACCGAGATCGACATGGCCGCTGAAGGCGCTGCGGCTCTGATACCCGAGCGTCACCTCGCGTAGCGGTTGCGACGTCGGGCGTTTCGCCACAAAGTTGAACTGCCCCGCCGGGCTCGCAGGGCCATACAAGGCGCCGGTCAGGCTGTTGAGAACATCCAGCCGCTCCAGCATTTCAACGGGAAAGGCCGTGGTGGAGACGATGTTCAGCCCATTCAGCCGACTGTTCGCCACTACGCTGCCCTGCATGCCTCGGCTCTGAGGGCGCCCAACGTCCATGCCGCCACGTGCCTGCATTTGCGTGCTCGGTGAATATTTCAGTAACTCGGCGACGCTTTTCGCCTGCTGATTTTTAATCATCGGTTGGGTTACGGTGGTGGAGGAATAAGGCGTATCGAGCCACGCCCTGGCGCCCAACGGCCCCAGTTCAATATCCGTCGTTTTAAAACCGGCGCCAGACGCGCTTTGCGTCGCGGGGGATAACGCACTGCCCGTGACGGTCAACACCTCTTCATGATCGGCTTGCGCCGCGGCGGCTTCATAAGGAAAGAGTGAGACAAGCAGCGGCATCAGCGCCGCCAGAGGATTTCGGTAAGCCATGACGTCCATATCGCTATATAATAATTTATATTACGCATTTTACGGCATGTGCTCTCCCGTGGCGATGCCGATCGCCGAATCTTTAAATAATTTAATCTATTATCGTTACGTTCCCACAGGAACGCCCCCACGGAGGGCGCAAAAAAAAAATCCCCCGGCCAATGACCGAGGGATTCGCTGAACGCGATGGACCGCAGTCCGTCCGTCAGAGTTAGAAGCTCAGACCAACGCCGACATAAGGGCCATCGGCCAGGGTGTTGTCACGACGCCCGTCTTTGCCTTCCATCTTCATGTAGCGGTAGCCTACGTCCACGCTCAACGGACGGAACTTCCAGCGCAGGCCGCCGCTGGCTTCGTTATAGGCCTTCACGCCGCTGGTGAAGGATTCAGGAGCAAAGTAACCTTCGCCGTGCAGGCTGAAGTAACGGTTGATTTCCCACTCCAGGCCGCCGCCCAGCGCCAACGCGCCGCCGCTCTTGCCGTCTTTCGGGCTGAGGTACAGCGCTTTGCCGCCCACGGTCGCCGTCAACGGCCCCAGCGGCACGCCGAAGTTCAAGCCCAGGCTGCCGACGTTGCCGTCGTGGTCGCTGCGCGCCCAGTTGCCGGTCAGGCCCAGACCTGAAGAGCCGGTGCTCATGCCGAAGCCCAGGTTGGTATAGTGCTGCCCGGCCTCACCCGACACGCTGATGGCGTTCGCTGCGCCGGTCACAAACAGCAATCCTGCCGCGCACGCGACCCAAGTCTTTTTCATCATCTTTCCCTCTGGTTTGTCATCCGTACCGAATGATCGAATCAACGCATAATAATAACGTCACGAGTCTATACCAAAGCACAATGAGGATTTAAGGGATAAAAGCGAAAAAATTCTTCATTAATCAAATAAATGTAAATATTTGCAAACAACACTCTATATTCGTCAAGGCGATGCCAACGATAACCGAGACCTATTTGCCGCCGCTCGGCAATAGGGCTACAACTAGTAGTGGCTTTGACCAAGGTCAGGGGAAAAAGCCCCGCCAAAGGACTATGCTGATGAACGCTTAAACCGCCCGAGTCTTTACTTAAATGCACTACGATAAGGAGCAAGTGATGAGCAAGAAAGGACTGACCACCGCAGCCGGCGCCCCGGTTGTCGATAACAATAACGTGATCACCGCAGGCAAACGCGGCCCGATGTTGTTGCAGGACGTGTGGTTCCTGGAAAAACTGGCCCACTTCGACCGCGAGGTCATCCCCGAGCGCCGCATGCACGCCAAGGGTTCGGGCGCCTACGGCACCTTTACCGTCACCCACGACATTACCCGCTACACCCGCGCCAAGATCTTCTCCGAGGTCGGCAAACAGACCGACATGTTTATCCGCTTCTCCACCGTCGCCGGTGAACGCGGCGCCGCCGACGCCGAGCGCGATATTCGCGGCTTCGCCATGAAGTTTTATACCGAAGAAGGCAACTGGGATTTGGTGGGCAACGATACGCCGGTGTTCTATCTGCGCGATCCGCTGAAATTCCCCGATCTCAACCACGTGGTGAAACGCGATCCGCATACCAACCTGCGCAACCCGGTGTACAAATGGGACTTCTTCTCTCACCTGCCTGAATCGCTGCATCAGCTGACCATCGACTTCAGCGATCGCGGCATTCCGAAGTCCTACCGCCACATGCACGGCTTCGGCAGCCACACCTTCAGTTTTATCAATGCCGCCAACGAGCGCTTCTGGGTGAAATTCCACTTCCGCTGCGAACAAGGCATTGAAAACCTGATGGATGAAGAGGCGGAAGCGATCATCGCCAAGGATCGCGAAAGCTCACAGCGCGATCTGTTCGAAGCGATCAAGCGCGGCGACTTCCCGCGCTGGAAGCTGCAAATTCAGATCATGCCGGAACATGAAGCCTCGCAGACTCCCTATAACCCGTTCGATCTGACCAAGGTATGGCCGCACGGCGACTATCCGCTGATCGACGTCGGCTATTTCGAGCTCAACCGCAACCCCGACAACTACTTCTCCGAGGTCGAGCAGGTGGCGATGAACCCCGCCAACGTGGTGCCGGGCATCAGCTTCTCGCCGGATAAAATGCTGCAGGGCCGCCTGTTCTCGTATGGGGATGCACACCGCTATCGCCTGGGCGTCAACCACCACCAGATCCCGGTGAACGGCGCCAAATGCCCGTTCCACAACTATCATCGCGACGGTGCGATGCGCGTGGACGGCAACAGCGGCAACGGCGCCACCTACGAGCCGAACAGCTTCGGTCTGTTCCAGGAGCAGCCGGACTTCAGCGAACCGCCGTTGAGCATTGAGGGGGCGGCCGACCACTGGAATCATCGTGAAGACGACGATTACTACAGCCAGCCGCGCGCGCTGTTCAACCTGCTGAGCGCCGAAGAGCACCAGCGCATGTTCACCCGCATCGCCGGCGAGCTGTCGCAGGTGCCGGAACAGATTCAGCGCCGGCAGGTCGAGCTGTTCAGCAAGGTGCACCCGGACTACGGCGCCGGCGTCGCCAAGGCGTTGGGGCTGAAGTAACCCCCTGCCGTCATCAACTCAGCCGCCCTGTCGGGCGGCTTTTTTATGCCTGAGAGAAACGCTGCGCTACCCACTGCTGCAGCTGACGGCGCGAAATCTTGATGCCGCCGCTTTTCAGCTCGTCGGGCAAGGCAAACAGCGCCATCGGACGCTGGAAATTAGCCAGCTTATCCTGCGACCAGGCGAGCAATGCCGCCAGCGACAACGACGGGTCGCCGTCGATCACCGCCACCGGCCGCTGGCCGAATTCGGCATCCGCCGCCGGCACCACAAACGCCTGCGTGATCTGCGGATGCGCCGCCAGCACGCGTTCGATATCTTCCGGTTGCACCCCTTCGCCGCCGCTGAAAAACAGGTTGTCCAGCCGGCCGAGAATGCGCAGCTCCCCTTCGGCCATCACGCCGCGATCGCGGGTCGCGAACCAGCCCTGCTCATCGGCCAGCGGCCGCACATGGCCATGACACCAGTAGCCGAGCGCCAGGCTGTCGGCGCGGATCCAGACCTCCTCGTCCACCAGTTTGATCTCGCGGCCGCTCAGCGGCAGACCGACGCCCGGCCGCGCATCGGCGCGCTTGGCGCACACCGTAGAGGCGAGTTCGGTCAACCCATAACCGCACCAGCAGCGTATCCCTGCCGCTTCCGCCCGTTCGGTCAGTTCGACCGGGATCATCGCGCCACCGAGCAGCACTGCCTTCAGCGTCACGCCCGTCAGCGGTTGCGCCAGCAGCCGCCAAAGCTGCGTCGGTACCAGCGAAGCATACGTGCATCCCGCCAGCGCCTCGGCCAGCGGGTGCATCTCGCGCACTGCCAACCGGGCACCCGCTGCCAGCCAGCGCCAGACGATGCCCTGGCCGGAAACGTGATACAGCGGCAATGACAACAGCCAGCAATCCTCACGCTGGAAATCCATCAGCCGCAACACCCCGTCGGCGCTGGCCAGATGGTTGGCGTAACTGTGCGCGGCCGCCTTCGGCATACCGCTGGAGCCGGAGGTCAACGTCAGCGTCGCCAGACGCTGCGCATCCCACGCCGGCAGGTTCGGCCAGCGCGGCTCGGTCGAGGGCGGCGTCAACCGAATCAGCGCCTCCGGCAGCGCCGGCAAAGGATCCGGGCCGAAGGCAAAGGTTATATCCAATTCAGGCAGTAGCTGCGCCAACAGCGGCGTCGGCAAGGCGGGATTGAGCGGCAGCAGACGGGCGCCGCATTGCAGCAGCGCCAGATAGGCCAGCAGCAGCGGATAGCTGTTTTTGCCGCTCAGCGCCACGCCGCAACCCGGCTCCACGCCCTGGTGCTGAAAATCCGCCGCCAGCTCATCCACCTGGCTTTGCAACGCCAGCCAGCTCAGCGGCCGTTCGCCGAGCAGCAGCGCCGTCGCCTGCGGCTGAAGGCGCGCCCAGTGCCGCCACGGCCAATCGTTCAACGGCGCCATAGGCACTCCAGCGCCGAGACATCCAGCAGCGGCAACGCGCTGTCCGGCCACGGACGCAGCACCTGCGCCTGCATTAACCCCAGCGTGTCCAACCCCGGCACGATGTCCGGCGTCAGCCAGCGGGCGATGCGCGCCAGCTGGGTCAACCCCAGGCTGGATTCGATGCTGGAGCTGATCACCGCCGTCAGCCCCGCCGCGTGCGCCTGCGCCACCAGTGTCTGGCAGCGCGTCAGGCTGCCGACCAGCATCGGCTTGATCACGATGGCCGCCACGCCCGGCTCGGCCTGCACCACAAAGTCCGCCTCACGCACGCTCTCATCCCAGGCGATAGCGATGCCGGTCGCCCGGGCGAAATCGCGCGATTCATCACGGGTCTTGCAGGGCTCCTCCAGGAAGGCGATGCGATCGCGCCACGCCGGGTTGACGTACCTGGCGAAGCCGTCGGCTTTGGCGCGGCTCCAGCTGCGGTTGGCGTCCAGCCGCAGCCGCAGATCCGGCAGCGCCTCCAGCAGCACGTTGACGATCATGCCGTCGCGTACCGCCTCATACAGCCCCACTTTCACCTTGGCGACTTTCTCGCCCGGCAAGGCATTCAAGGTTTCGAACAGCTCATCCGGATCGCCGGTGCACAGCGGCGCCTTGCGGAAATCCGCCTGCGTCGGCAAGCGCTGCTCCAGCTCGGCCTGCGCGCAGCTGAGCCCAAAGGCCACCGAGGGCAGCGCGCTATCATCCGGTTCGTTTCCCGCTAACCACGCCTGCAGCCACTCCAATGCGGCCTGCTCGGCCTGCGCCGGCGTTTCCCGGCTGAACTCCGGCAGCGGCGCGATCTCTCCCCAGCCTTCACGATCGCCCTGGCACAGCTGCACCACCAATCCGTCACGCGTTTTCAACCGCTGATTGCGCAGCACCACACCCGCCTCCATCGGCAGGCTGTAACGGTAAAGCGCCGCGCTGCGATTCGCGCCGTTCATTACGGGTTACGCTTGAATTTGCTGAAGTCCGGCTGACGCTTCTCGTTGAATGCGTTGCGCCCTTCCTGCCCTTCGTCGGTCATATAGAACAGCATGGTGGCGTTGCCCGCCAGCTCTTGCAAACCGGCCTGGCCGTCGCAGTCGGCGTTCAGCGCCGCCTTCAGGCAGCGCAGCGCCATCGGGCTGTTCTGCAGCATTTCGCGGCACCAGCGCACCGTCTCTTTCTCCAGTTCGGCCAGCGGCACCACGGTGTTGACCAGCCCCATGTCCAGCGCGGCGGCGGCGTCGTACTGGCGGCACAGGAACCAGATTTCGCGCGCCTTCTTCTGGCCGACGATGCGCGCCATATAAGACGCGCCCCAGCCGCCGTCGAACGAGCCGACTTTCGGGCCGGTCTGGCCGAAAATGGCGTTATCCGCCGCAATGGTCAGATCGCACATCATGTGCAGCACATGGCCGCCGCCGATCGAGTAGCCGGCCACCATCGCCACCACCGGTTTCGGGCAGGTGCGGATCTGGCGCTGGAAGTCCAGCACGTTGAGGTGATGTACGCCGCTGTCGTCGCGATAGCCGCCGTAGTCGCCGCGCACTTTCTGATCGCCGCCAGAGCAGAAGGCCTTATCGCCGGCGCCGGTGAGAATAATCACCCCGATGCCATCGTCGTAACGGGCGTTGGCCAGCGCGTCGATCATCTCTTTGACCGTTTGCGGGCGAAACGCATTGCGCACCTGCGGCCGGTTGATGGTGATTTTGGCGATGCCGTCGGCGGACTTGTGATACAGGATGTCTTCGAAATCGCCGGTGCAATCCTGCCAGGCGATGGCGGCGTACAGCTGTTCTTCATTCGGATAAAGCATGTTCGGTTCCTTTAACCAGGGTTAACGAGAAAGGTCTGCAGCGCGGCGACGAAATCTTGCGGATTAGCCAGATGCGCGTTGTGGCCGGCCTGCGGCACGATGCGCAACGGTAACCCGGCGTCGCGCGCCAGCCGTTGAAATTTGGGATCGTTTTCACCGCACAGCACCCGCAGCGGTACGGTCAGTTGGCTCAGCTGCGGCGCCAGGTAAGGTTGCCGCCCGAGCGACGTCGCTTCGAGCATATCGGCGATCGCCGGGCCGCTGTTGACCGAGCGCGCGCCGATCAGCGCCTGACGATGCACATGGCTAAGCTCTTTGAACACCGGCTGTTGATACCAGTCCGCCAGAACTTCGGCGATCGGCTCACTGCGAAAGCGCGCCGCCCACAGCGCATCCTGCTCGCAGCGATGGCGGCGATGTTCTACGTCCTCCAGCCCCGGATTGCCGCCCTCGACCAGCACGCCTTGCAGACCGTCGTGGCGGCCATGGCAGGCGTGATACATGGCGATGCGCCCGCCGAGCGAGTAGCCCACCAGCCAATAGCGTTCGATATTGCGTAGCTGCAGCGTGGCGGCGATCTGAGCGCTGATGTCGTCGAAGCCGCGACAGCTCACCGCCACGGAATCGCCGTGACCGGGCAGATCGATAGCCAGCGATGGCCATTCCGGGCAGCGCGCGGCGATCACCCGCCACTCATTGCTGTTGCCGAGCAGGCCGTGCAGCCACACCAGCCAAGGCCGGCCCGCTTCGCCCTGTTGTAAAACCCGCGTCGCCAGCATCATTGCACCGCCATCTGTTGCACCAGATATTGCAGGCTTTCGGCTCCTTCACTCGGCGGCACCTGCAGTTCGATAATCGTTGCGCCGCCGCGCCGCCAGCCTTGTTCAACCGCCTGTTGCAGTTGGCTCCAGTTCTCCGGCCGCGCGTACCCCAGTTGGAACATCGCCGCCGCGTGGCTGAACTCGACATTTTGCGGCATGCAGTAAAAGCGCTGCCGTTCCTCTTCCGGCGTCGGCAGCAGCGAGAAAATTTGGCCACCGTTATTGTTGACGACGATCAACACCGTCGGCGCAGAGCACTGACGCAGCAGCGCCAGCGCATTGAGGTCATACAAGGCGGAAAGATCGCCCACCACCGCCAGTGTCGGTTTGGCGGTGGCGCGCTGTACGCCGGCGGCGGTGGAGATCAGACCATCGATGCCGCTGGCGCCGCGGTTGCTGAACACCGGATAGGCAGCGGGCAATGGCGTTAGCGCGTCGATCAGCCGCACCACCAGGCTGTTGCCGAGGAACAGCTGGCCATTCTCCGGCAGCAGCTCCGACAGCCGATGCGCCAGTTGAGCCTCGCCAAAGCTATCGTGCAAACGCGCGGACGCGGCCGCCAGCGCCTGGCTCGCCAACGCGGTCAGCCCGGCGGCCCACGGTGTGCGCGGCTGCGCCGGATGTTGCGCCAACCATTGCGCCACGCTGGCGCGCAGGCGACGGCCGCGATGCTGGGCCGGATCGAGCCGCCCAGGCAACTCGTCGATCACCCAATACTCTTCCGGCCGGCACTGTGCCTGCCACTGCAGCACGCGCTTGCCGGTCAGGCTGCCGCCGAACTGCACCACCAGCTGCGCGTCTTTCAGCATGCGTTGGGCCTGTGGATGAGCGAGCCACAAGTCGGCGCAGGGCAGCGGTTGCCCAGTCTGCGACAGCGCGTCGCCGATCAGCGGCCAGCCCAGCGTCTCGGCCCAGTCGGCCAATCGCGCGCCCTCTTCCGCGCTCATGCGCCCGGCCAACACCACGCCGCGCTTTTGCCGCCAGAAGAACCAGTCCGGCTGCGGTGCCGGCGCCGCATGCGCCTCGCTTTCCCGCAGCCATGGCCGATCGCTCTGCCACCAGTCGCCCAATGCGGCGGACCAGTCAGCGTGGTTAAGCTCATCGCCGCCGTACAGCGGCTCGGCGAACGGACAGTTGATATGCAAAGCGCCGTGCTGCAAGCGCGCCATCGCGCTGTCGACGCTGGAGACCAGCCAGGCGGCCGGAATATCCGGCGTAGGACGCGGCAAATCAATCGCCAGCGTCGGATGGCTGCTGTAGAGGCCGTTCTGACGGATCGCCTGATTGGCGCCGCAATCGATCAGTTCCGGCGGCCGATCGGCGGTGAGAAACACCAGCCGCTCACCGGTCAGGCCGGCTTCGATCAAAGCCGGATAAAGGTTAGCCGCCGCGGTGCCGGAGGTGACGATCACCGCCACCGGTTCACGCGCGGCCTTCGCCAGCCCGAGCGCCAGATGGCCGAGCCCGCGCTCATCAAAATGGGTGTGGCAAACAAAAGAGGGGTTAGCCGCAGCGGCCAGCGTCAGCGGCGTGGAGCGCGATCCCGGAGCGATACAAACATGCCGCACCCCATGGCGGGCCAACGCCTCGAGCAGCACAGCCGCCCACCGGCGATTAAAAACACTTGTCGACATAGTTCGCTCACAAGTCAGTTAGCAGAGATCGTCTCCGGCGCAGCCGACGGGTGCCGCGCCTGTAGTTACGCTCTGTATTATATGAGGTGTTATTTTCACGGCTTTTGCGCCAGCGCAAGAACGCCGTATATCCCTGGGTGTTTACATCAGATAATTATTTGATTAAGAACAAAAAACAAACAATAAAGACACAGACACTTTACACTTGCAGCGACAATGCCTCAATCCATCCATACAAAAATCAGGGGAATAGCCTCTCTTTGGCGGCTAGCGGGAAGTATAGGCGGGATAAGGAAAAGCTATTGGAGAAACAGCGGGATGAAGCGTGTGAAAGAACACAGTCTGAAGAAAAAAACGAAGCGGCTTACCGCCGCCCCGCACACAGGATTTATTTTCGCGCCAGCAGCAACCCCAGCACCAACCCGACGGTGGCGCCGATGCCCACGCTGTGCCAGGGTTTATCCCGCACGTAGTCGTCGGTGCGGTGTACCGCCTCTTTGGCCCGCGCATAGTAGGATTCGCCGGTGTTCGCCCAGCGCGCCTTGACCTCACTCAGCGCCTGCTCGGCGTGCGACTTGATGTCGACGTAAGCCTGATCCGCGCGATCGCCGGTGTATTGCAGCACTTCTTCCAGCGTCTCGGTCAGCATTCTCAGATCGTCATCCAGCGTAGTTTGCTCAGCATCCGTATGTCTTGCCATAGTGAGATCTCCGTGGTTGAAAAATTAAGCGTTCCTACACTATAGACAAGGATCGCCGGACGCGGCCATCGGACTTTTACCCTAAAACACCAATTGCACCTTGGCGGCCTGGCGTTTATCGCCGGCAAACTCCAGCGCCTGCGCCAACTGCCCGCTGGCGAATTCGGCCGACAGCAGCGGCAGCGGATCGACCACGCCGTCGGCCAGCCACTCCACCGCCTGCGCGAACTCCGCCACGAAACGGAACGAACCGAGCAGGTTCAACTCCTTGGCGATCAACAACATCAATGGAAAATCGGGGAAGCTGCCACCCATGCCCACCTGCACCACGGTGCCTTTAGCGCGCGTGATCTCCAGGCAGCGCTGCAGCGACTGCGGATGCCCCGCCACTTCGAAGGCGACGTCGAAATAGCCTTTGTCTCGCAGATAATCGCTGAAATCGTCATCCGCGGCATGCAGGCACCGATCCGCGCCCATTTGAGCGGCAATCGCCAGGCAACGCGGGCTGAGATCGGCGCAGACTATCTCGGCGGCGCCCAGCGCCTTCAGCGCCGTCACCAGCAGACAGCCGATCGGGCCGACGCCGGACACAAAGACCTTTTTCCCGGCCACGCCGCCAGGCTGTTGCGCTGCGTGGATCGCCACCGCCAACGGTTCGGCGAACACCATCACCCTGTCATCGCGATCGGCGCCGTAGGGAATGCACTGCGCGCTGCTCACCACTTTATATTGGGTAAAAGCGCCGTCGACGTGCGGAAAATACATCGCGCTGCCGAAAAAACGCATCCCGACGCATTGATTGCTCTGCTCCGCCAGACAATATCTGCACTGCCCGCAGGGCTTACTGGGATTGAGCGCCACCTTCTGACCGACCGGCAGCTGCGGTGAATCGCTGGCGATCACCTCGCCGATCGCCTCATGGCCCAGCACCATTGGCTGACGCACCTGAAAATTGCCGACCTTACCTTCCTGGAAGTAATGCAGATCCGAACCGCAGATGCCGCCGCGACGGATTTTCACCAGCGTCCCCACCCCCTGGTACTCCACCTCTTGCGCAATCACCGCCACGTCGCGTTTGCCGTTCACCACGCAGGACTGGGTTTGAATTTTCATCTCATGCTCCACGGAAACAAGGTTACACCGCGGCGGACATGCCGCCATCGACAAACAGCAACTGCCCATTGACGAAGGCGGAAGCGTCAGCGGCCAGGAACACCGCCGCGCCGATCAGCTCCTGCGGATCGCCCCAGCGCGCGGCGGGCGTACGTTGGGTCAGCCAGGCGGTAAAGGCCGGATCGTCGGCCAGCGCCTGCGTCATCTCGGTTTTGAAATAGCCGGGGGCGATACCGTTGACCTGAATATTGTAACGCGCCAGTTCCACGCACATGCCGCGCGTCAGCATTTTCACCGCGCCCTTGGACGCCGCATAAGGCGTAATGGTGTCCCGCCCCAGTTCGCTCTGCATCGAGCCGATGTTGATTATTTTGCCGCGTCGACGCGGCACCATGTAGCGCGCTACGGTCTGCGACACGATAAACACCGCTTTCTGGTTGACGGCGATGATGTCGTCCCAGTCTTGCTCCGGGAACTCGGTGAATGGGTGGCGGCGCTGGATGCCGGCGTTGTTGATCAATACGTCTATCGCGCCGATGTCCGCTTCGATACGGTCGATAGCGGCATGCACCGCCTGAGAATCGGTGACGTCGAACGCCACCGCATCAGCGCGCAGCCCTTCGTCTCGCAGGCGTTCGGCCGCGTGGCGGGCATGCGCTTCGGTGGTGGCGTTGATCAGAATATGCGCGCCTTGCTGCGCCAGGCCACGCGCCAACAGAAAACCGATGCCGCGTGAAGCGCCGGTGATCAAAACGGTCTTGGTATCCAGTGAAAACAAATTGTTCATGATGATTCCCGGCCATCAGGCCTCCAATCGGACAGGCCTCTATCTCAGCCGATTGTTACCGGTAAAAACGTGATGGGAATCACTGAAAACCATGTTACGAAATCCTGTTACCCTTAACGTGATCTCACGCAATCCGCGAGGGAGGAATCAACACCTGTGCAATTGAAAATGGATAATTTTCAACAACATTACCGTTCTTGTTATCAGGGGATACGGTTGCACAGCGGCGCGGCTGACGCTCACTCGGCGACGCCGTTTGAGCCGGCATTTGCGCTGATTGACGGCTTGGCGCGGGCTTTTTCACTGCGCGCCGCCCACCACAGGCCGCTGTTTTTCATCGCATAGCCGAACAGCAGGCCCACCAGCAGGGACAGCGTCACCAGCGGCCAATCGCCGCCGCCGGCGAAGGTCGCACAGGCGCCGATAAAGGTACCGGGCACGAACCCCAGCCACTGCTGTTTGGCCTGAATGCACATCAGGAACGCCACGACGCCGGTCAGCAGATACCCCAGCAGACTCCACTGCGGCGCCAGTTCGCTGCCGTGGATGATCATCATCGCCCAAAAGACGCCGCTGCAACAGGTCAACGCGCCGATCAACAGCCCTTTCAGACCGCCCTGCGGGCAGGCGAAATACGCCGTGCAGCCGAGAAAACCGGCCCAGCTGATCAAGCCCAGACTGACGGCAACCCATCCCCACACGCCGGAAAGGATCCCGGTGGTGACGGCAATGGCGAAAAGAACGTTCATAAAGTGACCCGCGGCAAAAAGAAAGCGCGCAGTTTACCCGAAAACAGGCCAATTTATGCGACATAAATCACATCATAAATGTAATTAAAGAGTCGTTAATTATTAAAAATAGACATTCATCACAAAACAATTAACGAGGGAACCCGACACGAGTCGTCTTCCATGCCAGCAACAGGCACACCACAGAGCTCCCCAGGAACAGTAAATGGGTTGCCTGACGCAGATCGACGCGATCGACCACCACGCCCAACAAGATCGGTACCCAGTTGGCGATATAAGCGATAACGTAAAACAGAGAAAGCAAACGCGCATGGTTGGCCGGCGGCGAAATCAGGTTCACCAGCGTCGCGCTGCCGACGAAAATGGCGCCGTAAGCATAGCCGGCCACCACCAGCCCCGCCGCCGCCAGCCCCAGAGAGTGCCACTGAATCGCCATAGCGAACACCGCTGCCGCCAGCACCTGCGCCAGGCAACCGAACAGCAGCGAATGACGAGCGTTAACGCGGCGGCTCAGGATCTGGCTAATGCCGGCAATCAGCAGATAAACCGCAATCGCATAGCCAAAGACGCCCCGTTGGTGCATCCCCAGCAGCGTTTCCGCCACGCCAGGGCCGATAGCTAAAATACTGGCTGCCAGAGCCCAACAGATAAACAGCGCCCCGGCACAAACAAAGAATTTAGCGCCGGTGGCGCGCAGCCCCGCGAGCAATGCGCCTTTTTCTGCCGCCGCCGACGCAGAACGAACCGGCGCCGCGACCACACCGCGCGGCCACCACAGCATTACGCCCAGCGCAGCAATGGCGGCAATGGCCATGATAAGAACGAACGGCAGCGTCGTGGGATGAAAACCGGTTTGTAAGGCGATGCCGCTGAAGATCGGCCCCAGCGCCAACCCGGTAGTGAACGACAGCGTGGCGATCAGAGCCGCGTTTTTGCCGCCGTCGCGCGGCCCAAACCGCACCAGCGCGATGTTC
The DNA here is from genome assembly GCF_009707615.1 of Serratia sp. YC16. Classification (NCBI taxonomy): domain Bacteria; kingdom Pseudomonadati; phylum Pseudomonadota; class Gammaproteobacteria; order Enterobacterales; family Yersiniaceae; genus Serratia; species Serratia sp. YC16. Next base: position 1,355,757 of record NZ_WLYN01000001.1, read on the forward strand.
GCCGCGCCGGTCAGCGCCCCGGTGCCTACCCCGGCCAGCAGCCGCGCCATGAGCATCATGGCGAAGGTATCGGCCCAGGCGAACAGCAACGCACCGCTCAACACCACCAGCAATGCCGGCACGATCATGCTGCGCAAGTCCTTCACCTTGCCGGCCAGATTGCCGACGCCGAACAGCGAGATCAACACGCCGGCGGCATAGGCGCCGTAAACGACCGTCAGACTGACGGAACTCAGCGCAAGCTGCTGCTGATACAACGGGTAAAGCGGCGTCGGAGCGCTGCTGTTCAGCAATGCCGACATCAACGCCAGCGCCAGGAACAGTAAAATGGCCGTGTGCGACGTCTGCATATTTTTCGGCGCCGCATCCTGAAGGGCGGTATTTTCTGACATGCTTCAACTCCCAAAATCGGCAGGCGGCGGCCTGCCATCGCCCGGTCAGCCCGGGAACGGCGCTTATCATAGCGTTACAGCAGCAGCCGAAGTATCGTCAAGAATGCATCAGGGTGATTCATTCTTGCATCACTGGAGAAATAACCGCCGATGGGCAAGCCGTTAACGTCTTTCTCTCCCTACAGGCTGGACAACGCTTTATGATGGAAACCGCTATCGTTCGCCCGGCCTGTGCTTTACAGCGCCGACCAACCCGCAAAAAGGAAATGGCATGATGAATTGGGACGACGCACGCTTCTTTTTGGCCGTCGCGCGCTGTGGCACGCTTCGCAAAGCCGCCAATCAGCTGCAGGTGGATCAGGCGACCGTAGGCCGCCGCATCTCCGCGCTGGAAAGTTCGTTGGGTTCGAAGCTGTTTATCCGCACGCCGAAATCCTTCTCCCTCAGCCCGCTGGGCGAATCCATGCTGGCGGACGTGATGAAGATGGAAAATGCGGTGCAGGCGATCGGCCGCAAAGCCACCAGCGGCGACGAAAGCCTGTGCGGCAACGTGCGCATCGCCACCACCGATACCCTGGCCGAAGCCTTCGTGATGCCGGCGCTGCAAGATCTGCGGCAACGCTATCCGGCCATCACCATCACGCTGTTGACGGCGCTGAACATCGCCGACATCTCTTATCACGGCGCGGACCTGGCGATCCGCGGTGCCCGCCCCGATGACGATGAGCTGATCATCAAGCGGCTGGCCACCATCGAGATGGGGCTGTACGCCAGCCGGCGCTACCTGGCGCAGCGCGGCATGCCGGCCAAAGGTGAGCAGCTGCGCGGGCACGATCTGCTGATGTTCCCGCGTGAACTGGTGCCGCGCCACTGGAGCGATTTCTGCGGTGAAACGCTGCACGCTCCCAACGTGGTGCTGCAATGCAATTCGCAGCTGATGTTGCGTTCCGCCGCCCGCAGCGGGCTGGGCATCGGCCTGCTCTCCGCGTTCCTGGCGGACAAAGACCCTGAGCTGGTGCGCCTGTTCCCGGAAAACAAAGACTGGGTGGATATCTGGCTGGTGCTGCATCCCGACATACAGCGCGCCGCCCGCGTGCGCGCGGTAGTGCAGGCGCTGGAAGCATCGTTTAGTGCTCATTACAGCTGAGTGCCGTTTCCCCATAAAAAAAGGTCGCCGAAGCGACCTTTTTGCCGTCTGAAGCGTTATCAGAACGTCGGCTGCGCCATCTGCACCAGCGAAATCAGCGGCTGCGGGTAGACGCCCAGCAGCAGCACCAGCGCGGCGGAGATCAGCACCACGACGCCGCCGGCGGTCAACGCCCAGTTGTTCGGGGTATCACGCTGCAGTGATTCCGGCGCGCTGAGGAACAGGCTGACGGTCACGCGCAGGTAGTAATACAGGCCGATGGCGCTGCCTACCACAACTGCGCCGGTCAGCCACCACAGGTGCGCGCTGACGCCCATCGCGATCACGAAGAACTTACCGATAAAGCCCAGCGTCATCGGGATACCGGCCAGCGACAGCATCATCACCGTCATCACCGCGGACAAGATTGGCTTATGCCAGAACAGGCCACGGTAAGAGAACAGCGAATCCGCATCCGGGCCGCGGTACGGGCTGGACATCAGGCTGACTACGCCGAAGGCGCCCAGGCTGCTGAACAGATAACCGGCCAGGTAAACGCCGGCGGTTTCCAGCGACAGCTGGTGGGTTTGCACCGCAATCAGCGCCACCAGCAGGTAGCCCAGGTGAGCGATGGACGAGTAGCCCAGCAGACGCTTGATGTTGGTCTGGCTGATAGCCATCAGGTTACCGAACAAGATAGAGCAGAACGCGATGATCGACAGCACCATGCGCAGCGCTTCGTTGTCGGCGGCCGGGGCATACAGGAACAGACGCATCACGACCGCGAAGATCGCGATCTTGCTGGCGGTCGCCAGGAAGGTCGAGACCGGCGCAGGCGCGCCCTGATACACGTCCGGCGTCCACAGTTGGAACGGCACCAGCGACAGCTTGAAGCCCAGACCGACGATCATCATGCCCATGCCGGCCAGGATCAGCGGCTGGTGCATCATGTTTTCCTGCAGGCTCTTGCCGAGGCCGGCCAGCGACAGATCGCCGGACTCGGCATACAGCAGCGCCATGCCGAACAGCAGGAACGACGAAGCGGCGGCGGACAGCAGCATGTATTTGATGGCGGCTTCCAACGGGCGCTTCTGGCGATAGGCGTAGCCCACCAGGCCGAACAGCGGCAGTGAGATAAGCTCAATGCCGATGAACAGCGAAGCCAGGTGGTTGGCGCTCGCCAGCAGGATGCCGCCCAGGGCGGCGATCAGCACCAGCAGGTAGAACTCTTCGCGGTTATCCGGATAGCCGACCAGCCACGGATAGGCGAAGGTGCAGGTCGCCAGACTCGCCAGCAGCACCAGCCCGGTGTAGAACATCGAGTAACCGTCAACCCGCAGCAGCGGGGTGACGTCCATTGGGCCTGCCTGGCCGACAAAGTACAGCGAAAGCAGCGCCAGGTTGAGACCGATCACGGTCAGGGTGGCGTTGATAAAGTGGTCGCGTCGCCACGCAATGCCTAGCATCACAACCACCACCGTCAATCCGACGATCAACAGCGGCAGCAGTGCGATCAGTTGTTGAGGAGTTATTGTCATGGCGAATTACGGCCTTGTTGTTGAAATTGCTGAAACTGACGAACCAAACCAGTGTTGCACGTTGCTCATCGCCGCGTTGGAAGTATCCAGAATCGGCTGCGGGTAAACCCCCAGCAGAACCAGCAACACCACCAGCAGCAGAATGATGAACAGCTCGCGCGCGGTCATGCCCTGCAGCGGCTGGTCAGATTTAGGCGCACCGTAATAAGCGCGCTGCATCATGATCAGCGAGTAAACCGAAGCGAACACCAGACCGAAGGTGGAGATCACGGTGATCACCGGCACCACCTGGTAGCTGCCGAACAGAATCATGAATTCGCCGACGAAGTTACCGGTGCCCGGCATCCCCAGCGTAGCCACGGCGAAGAACAGCGACAGCGCAGGGATGAACTTGATACGCCCCCACAGGCCGCCCATCTGACGCATGTCACGGGTATGCAGGCGCTCATACAGCTGGCCGCAGATGATAAACATACCGGCGGCAGACAGACCGTGCGCGATCATCTGGATCACGGCGCCCTGGTAAGCCAGCTGGCTGCCGGTGTAGATGGCGATCAGCACGAAGCCCATGTGCGAAACCGAGGTGTAGGCGATAAGACGCTTGATGTCGGTCTGCGCGAACGCCATCCAGGCACCGTAGAAGATGCCGACCACGCCCAGCCACATGGCGATTGGCGCGAACTCGTGCGAAGCCTCAGGGAACAGCGGCAGGCTGAAACGCAGCAGGCCGTAGGCCGCGGTTTTCAGCAAGATGCCCGCCAGGTCGACGGAACCTGCGGTCGGTGCCTGGCTGTGCGCGTCCGGCAACCAGCCGTGCAGTGGCACCACCGGCATTTTCACCGCGAAGGCGATGAAGAAGCCCAGCATCAACACATACTGCACATTGTGGGACATCGGCGTTTGCAGCAGGTCTTCGTAATCGAAGGTCCACACGCCGGTGGCGTTGTAGTGCACGAACACCAGGCCCAGGATCGCAATCAGCATCACCAGACCGCTGGCCTGGGTGTAGATGAAGAACTTGGTCGCCGCGGTGATACGGGTTTTACCGTCCGACGCCTTGTGGCCCCACAGTGCGATCAGGAAGTACATCGGCACCAACATCATTTCCCAGAAGAAGAAGAACAGGAACATGTCGATGGCGAGGAACACGCCGATAACGCCGCCCAGGATCCACAGCAGGTTGAGGTGGAAGAAGCCCTGATACTTCTGGATTTCACGCCAGGAACAGAGGATCGCCAGCACGCCCAGCAGACCGGTCAACACCACCATCAGCAGCGACAGACCGTCCAGCGCCAGGTGGATGGAGATGCCGAAGCGCGGGATCCACGGCAGCAGGAATTCGCTCTGCCACTGCGGAATGCCTTTCGGCGTGGTCAATGTATAGCCGCCCTGCATCCACAGCTGCAGAGAGAGCGCCAACGTCAGCCCCATTGCGATCAGCGCTATCCAGCGCGGCACCTTAGTACCGAAGCGCTCAAGCTGCCAGCACAGCAGACCGCCGATAAAGGGGATAAGAATTAGCCAAGGTAATAGCATGGCGTTTTGTGTCCCTTATACGAATAATTTCAAACTTTGTACGTAGCGCCTGCCCGGCGCTACGCCCGAAAAATGCGTCTGTTTAAATTATTCAATTAAACCAAAATCAACAGAGCCAATACGACCACTGCACCCACACCCATAGACGCTATATACCAACGCACCTGGCCGTTCTCGCTCACCGTCAGACCGCGGTTCCCCCAACGGGAGAAGACGGCCGGCAGGTTCATCAGCGAGTTCAGCGGATCGCGCTGCAGCAGCTTCGCAATGCCCAGGTACGGCTTGACGAACACTTTGTCATACAGCCAGTCGAAGCCCCAGGCATGGAACCACCAGGTCGAGAAGAAACGACCCGGCGCGCTGTTGGCGATGCTGTTGACCAGGCTGCGTTTGCCCAGCCACAGCGCGGCCGCCAGCAGAATGCCGACGATAGCCACCACGCCGGAGGTGATTTCCAGCGTCAGCACGCTGCCGTGCGCCAGTTCGGTCGTATCCGGCAGCACGCCCTGCAACGGCGGCACGATCATCGCGCCGACGAAGGTGGACAGCACCAGCAGAACCAACAGCGGCAGGTGGTGAGTGATGCCTTTACCGGCATGCGCTTTGATTTTCTCTTCGCCATGGAACACGATGAAAATCATACGGAAGGTGTACAGCGAGGTCATGAACGCACCGACCAGGCCGGCAACCATCAGGTTGATGTGGCCGTTGGCCATCGCGCCCGCCAGGATCTCGTCCTTACTGAAGAAGCCGGCCGTGACCAGCGGCAACGCAGACAGCGCCGCGCCACCCACCAGGAAGCAGACGTACACCAGCGGGATGCTCTTGCGCAGGCCGCCCATCTTGAAGATGTTTTGCTCGTGGTGGCAGGCCAGGATCACCGAACCGGACGACAGGAACAGCAGCGCCTTGAAGAACGCGTGGGTCATCAGGTGGAAGATCGCCGCGTCCCATGCCTGCACGCCCAGCGCCAGGAACATGTAACCGATTTGGCTCATGGTGGAGTAAGCGAGCACGCGCTTGATGTCGGTCTGCACCAGCGCGGCGAAGCCGGCCAGCAGCAGAGTGACCGCACCGACGATGCCCACCAGGTGCAGCACTTCCGGCGCCATCAGGAACAGGCCGTGCGTGCGGGCGATCAGGTAGACACCCGCGGTCACCATGGTCGCCGCGTGGATCAGTGCGGAAACCGGGGTTGGGCCCGCCATCGCGTCCGCCAGCCAGGTTTGCAACGGCAGCTGCGCCGATTTACCGACCGCGCCGCCCAGCAGCATCAGCGTCGCCCAGGTGATGGCGGTATCGCCCACCGCCAGTTTCTGCGGCGCCAGGATCATCAGCTCGCGGATGTTCAGCGTGCCCAGCTCGTTGTAGAGGATGAACAGCGCGAACGCCAGGAACACGTCGCCCACGCGGGTGACGATGAAAGCTTTCATCGCCGCCGCGCCGTTGGCCGGATCTTTGTAGTAGAAACCGATCAACAGGTAGCTGCACAGGCCCACGCCTTCCCAACCCAGATACATCAGCAACAGGTTGTCCGCCAGCACCAGGACCACCATGCTGGCGATAAACAGGTTAGTGTAGGCGAAGAAGCGCGAATAGCCCTCTTCACCGCGCATGTACCAGGAAGCGAACATGTGGATGAAGAAGCCGACGCCGGTAACCACCGACAGCATGGTCAGCGACAGGCCGTCCAGCACCAGGGTCACGCCGATATTGAAGTTGCCGACGGCCATCCAGGTCCACAGGCTTTGTTCGAACAGCTGCACGCCGGCGGCTTTCTGGGCGAAGAAATCCATCGCCACATACACCGTGACCAGCGCAGCCAGGCCGATAGAGCCCACGCCGACGGTGGCCGCCGTGTTCTCAGACCAACGACCGCGGGAAAATGCCAACAGCAGGAACCCGATCAGCGGTAGCAGAATTGTTAAATATAATAGGTTCATCCGCGCATCTCACTGACAGTATCAATATTCAGGGTATGACGACGACGGTAGAGCTGCAGCAGCAGCGCCAGGCCGATACTGGCCTCGGCTGCCGCCAGGCTGATCGCCAGGATGTACATCACCTGCCCGTCCGCCTGGCCCCAGTAGCTTCCCGCCACGATAAACGCCAACGCCGCAGCGTTGATCATCACTTCCAGGCTGATCAGCATAAACAGCAGGTTGCGGCGCACCAGCAGCCCGGTCAGCCCGAGCACGAACAGGATAGCCGCCAGGATCAGGCCGTGTTGAAGAGGGATCATGCTTGCTCCTCCGATTTTCTTCTCGCCATTTCGCCACTCGCCGGCGCGTTGCTCAGCACCTCGCCAGGCTTGTGTTCGCGGCCGATATGGAAGGCGACAACCAGACCCGCCAACAGCAGCATTGAAGCCAGCTCAACCGCCAATACGTAAGGACCGAACAGGCTGATGCCCACCGCCTTCGCGTCGACCATCTCACCGCTGATACCCTGATCGGATACGCTGCGAATAGCGACAATCAGCACCACCAGCAACGCCAGCGACAACAGGCCAGGCCCGATCCACACCGTCGGCTTCATCCAGTCGCGCTCTTGCTGCTGCACGTTGCCAAGGTTCAGCATCATCACCACGAATACGAACAGCACCATGATGGCGCCCGCATAAACGATGATTTCCAACGCGGCGGCAAAGTAGGCGCCGAGCGAGAAGAAGACTGCCGAGATCGCCAATAACGAGACGATCAGATACAGCAGCGCATGCACAGGGTTGGTATGGGTGATCACGCGAATCGTCGCGGCCACCGCAATCAAACCTGCCAGGTAAAATGCAATTTCCATGCTTGCTGGCTCCTTAGGGCAACAGACCTTTGACGTCGATCGGTTTGGCTTCGTTTTCGGCTTCGCCTTTGGCTTTGCCGTCAATCGCCATACCGGCCATCCGGTAGAAGTTATATTCCGGATATTTACCCGGCCCCGAGATCAACAGATCTTCTTTTTCGTACACCAGATCCTGACGCTTGTACTCACCCAATTCGAAATCCGGCGTCAGCTGGATAGCGGTGGTCGGGCAAGCCTCTTCGCACAGGCCGCAGAAGATGCAGCGCGAGAAGTTGATGCGGAAGAACTCCGGATACCAACGGCCGTCTTTCTGTTCTGCTTTTTGCAGCGAGATACAGCCGACCGGGCAGGCAACCGCACACAGGTTACAGGCAACGCAGCGCTCTTCGCCGTCCGGATCGCGCGTCAGCACGATGCGGCCGCGGTAGCGTGGCGGCAGGTAAACCGGTTCTTCCGGATACATCTGGGTTTCGCGCTTGGCGAAGGCATGCATGCCAATCATCCAAATGCTGCGCACCTGGGTGCCGAAACCAACCACTAACTCTTTCAATGTCATGGTTTATTCACCCCTTATTGAGCGTTGTACAAAATGACCGCGGCGGTCGCCAGCAGGTTCAGCAGCGTCAGCGGCAGACATACTTTCCAGCCGAAGGACATCACCTGGTCATAACGCGGACGCGGCAGCGCGGCGCGGATCAAGATGAACATCATCATGAAGAAGGCCGTTTTCAACGCGAACCAGATGAATGGCGGCAGGAACGGACCCTGCCAACCGCCGAAGAACAACGTCACAATCAGGGCGGACACCGTAACGATACCGATGTATTCCCCCACGAAGAACAGACCGAACTTCATGCCGGAATATTCGATGTGGTAACCGTCGGCCAGTTCCTGCTCGGCTTCCGGCTGGTCAAACGGGTGACGGTGACACACCGCCACGCCGGCGATCGCGAAGGTCACGAAGCCGAAGAACTGCGGAATGACGTTCCAGACATGCGCCTGGGATTCAACGATGGCCTGCATGTTGAACGAATCCGCCTGCATTACCACGCCCATCAGCGACAGGCCGATGAACACTTCGTAGCTCAGGGTTTGCGCGGAGGCGCGCATCGCGCCCAACAGCGAGTATTTGTTGTTGCTCGACCATCCGGCGAACAGCACGGCGTACACCGCCAGGCCGGCCATCATCAGGAAGAACAGAATACCGATGTTGAGATCGGACACCGCCCAAGTCGGACTGACCGGAACGATGGCAAATGCCAGCAACAGGGAAGTAAAGGCGATCATCGGCGCCAGGGTGAAGATCACCCGGTCGGAGAATCTCGGCACCCAGTCTTCCTTGAAGAACATTTTGATCATGTCGGCGACCAGCTGCAGCGAGCCGCCCCAGCCTACGCGGTTCGGTCCGTAGCGGTTCTGGAACAGGCCGAGCAGACGGCGTTCGCCGAAGCTCATGAATGCCCCGCACGCCACGACCACCAACAGGATCACAACCGCTTTAAGAATGGCGATCAGAATGTCGATCACCTCAGGGGTAAACCAGCTCATCGTGCCGCCTCCCGCAGATTGTCTACCTTAGCACCCACCAAGATCGGCGGGATCCCTGGCAAGCCGAGCGGCAAACCAACCTGGCCCTGGGTCAGGGTTTCACTCAGACGCACCGGCAGACGCAGGGTCTGGCCCGCGCAGCTGAACTCCACCAGGCTGCCCGCGTTGACGCCAAGCGTCGCCGCATCGGCCGGGTTGACCATCACGTAGGCTTCCGGCATGCGCTGCTGGATCACGTGAGAGCGCTGCGACATTTCGTCGCTGCCGAACAGGTGGTAGTAAGGCGCGACACGCCAGCCGTCGACCGGATTGAACGCGGCAGGCACGCGGTCGAAGTAACCGAGGCTGCCCTCCCCCGCTTCGATCAGGCGCACGCCCGGATCGCCGTGGCGCAGTTTGCCGCCCACTTCGGCCTGGAATTTGTTCCATGCCTGCGGTGAGTTCCAGCCTGGCGCCCAGGCGAACGGGATCTGCTGACGATCGGCCAGCGGGCTGTTATTCCCTTCCATCGAGAAGGCGAACATGGTGTCTTTATCCTGCGGCTGACGCGGCTCGTGCACGCTGATGTTGGCGCGCATGGCGGTACGGCCGCTGGAACGGTGCGGCGAACGCGCCAGCTTCTGACCGCGAATGCGGAAAGTCGCGTCTGGCGCGGCGTCGACGATGCCCTGCAGCTGCGGCAACGCGGCGACGCAAGCGGCGATCACGTCATCGAGCTGAGTCCAGTCCACGTGGCGGCTGGTGTAGGTGGAGTGCAGCGAGTGCATCCAGCGCCAGCTTTCCAGCATCACGGTGAACTGATTCTTCTTGGCGTCGTCGTAGTAAGCCGGATCGTATACCTGGAAGAAGCGCTGCGCGCGGCCTTCCTGGTTGATCAGCGTGCCGTCGCTCTCGGCGAAGCTGGCCGAAGAGAGGATCAGGTTGGCTTTGTCCATGATCGCGGTGCGCTGATGGTCGGCGACGATCAGGTTATTGACCTTGGCCAACGCTGCGTCCACCTGCGCCGCCGGCGCATGGCGATAGAGATCGTTTTCCATCACGATGGCGGTGTCGGCTGCGCCGCTCGCCAGCTGTTCCAGCGCCTGATCGAGCGAACCGCCGCCGATCATCGCCAGGCCCATGCTGTTGGCTGCGCCCGCCACGAAGGTGATGCCGACATCTGAACCGCGGCCCTTCAACGCTTTGGCGATGTTGGCCGCCGCTTCGATGATGGCTTCGCTGCCGGCGTTGCTGCCGGTCACGATCAGCGGTTTGCGTGCGCCGGTCAGCGCCTGCACGATGATATCGACTTTCTTGTTCAGGCCTTCAGCCAGATCGTTCACCGCCGGCGCGGCGTTATCCAGCGCGTGAGCGACGGCGAAGCCGAAGCGCGCCTGCTCGTCTACCGGCGCGCGGTAGTTCCAGGCGGCGATGTCATCCAGACGGGTGTTATCGACGTTGGTGGTGAACAACGGATACTTGGCGTGTTGGCCGATATTCTGCACCGCCGCGATCTGCCAGTCGGCCACGCGTTGCGCCGCTGCCATCGCGCGGGCTTTACCCTTGACGGCCTGACGCACGGACAGCGCGATACGCGCGCCGGTTTGCGTCAGGTCTTCGCCCAACACCAGCACCGCGTCGTAATCTTCGATCTCACGCAGCGCCGGCGTATGAACGCCGCCGTTCTTCAGCACGTTCAGCATCAGCGCCAGACGTGATTGCTCCGCCTGAGCGATACCGGTGTAGTAGTTCTCTGCGCCAACCAGCTCGCGCAGTGCGAAGTTGCTTTCCAGGCTGGCGCGCGGGGAGCCGATGCCGATGGTTTTCTTCGCCTGGCGCAGGATGTCCGCCGCACCCTGCATCGCCTGCTCGGCGTTCAGGGTGATCCAGTCGTCGCCGCGCAGCTGCTGCGGTTGACGCGGACGATCTTTCTGGTTGACGTAGCCGTAGCCGAAACGGCCGCGGTCGCACAGGAAGTAGTGGTTCACGCTGCCGTTGTAACGGTTTTCGATACGACGCAGCTCGCCATAGCGCTCGCCCGGGCTGGTGTTACAGCCGATGCTGCACTGCTGGCAAATGCTCGGCGCGAACTGCATGTCCCATTTACGGTTGTAGCGCTCGGAGTGCGTTTTGTCGGTGAATACGCCGGTCGGGCACACTTCCACCAGGTTGCCGGAGAACTCGCTTTCCAGCGTGCCGCTTTCCGGGCGACCGAAGTAGACGTTGTCGTGTGCGCCGTACACGCCGAAGTCGGTGCCGTCCGCATAGTCTTTGTAGTAACGCACGCAGCGGTAGCAGGCGATGCAGCGGTTCATCTCGTGCGAGATAAACGGCCCCAGCTCCTGGTTGTTGTGGGTGCGCTTGGTGAAGCGGTAGCGACGGAAGCTGTGGCCGGTCATTACCGTCATATCCTGCAGGTGACAGTTACCGCCTTCTTCACACACCGGGCAATCGTGCGGGTGGTTGGTCATCAACCACTCGACCACGCTTTCACGGAACTGCTTCGCTTCGCCGTCATCGATAGAGATGAAGGTGCCATCGGATGCCGGGGTCATACAGGACATCACCAAACGGCCGCGCGTATCTTCCGCGTTTTGGTATTGCTTTACCGCACATTGGCGGCAAGCGCCGACGCTTCCCAGCGCCGGATGCCAGCAAAAGTAAGGAATATCGAGGCCAAGGGAGAGACAAGCCTGCAGCAGGTTGTCCGCTCCGTCTACCTCATACTCTTTGCCGTCTACATGAATCGTAGCCATAGTCAGCATGCTTCCAAGTGGCCTGCCTTGCGGCAGGCGTTAATCAAAAATTCTGGCCGTGTTCGGGCGAGTCGGCTTACCAGCGCTGCTTCAGCAGGTTGTTCGGCTGAATGCCGCCAATCGCATGAGCGTTGCCGAAGTGCTGCACGGCGATACCCGCCTCGAACTCTTCACGGAAATATTTAATCGCGCTTTGCAGTGGCTCTACGGCACCTGGCGCGTGGGCGCAGAAGGTTTTGCCCGGGCCGAGGGAACGGCACAGCTGTTCGAGGGTTTCGATATCCCCCGGCTGCCCTTCGCCGTTTTCCAACGCACGCAGGATCTTCACGCTCCACGGCAGGCCGTCGCGGCATGGCGTACACCAGCCGCAGGACTCGCGGGCGAAGAACTCTTCCAGGTTGCGCACCAGCGGCACCATGCCGATTTCGTGGTCTACCGCCATCGCCAGCGCGGTGCCGAGACGGCTGCCGGCTTTGCCGATTGCGCCGTATTCCATCGGCAGATCGAGGTGATCGGCGGTCAGGAAGTCGGTGCCCGCACCGCCCGGCTGCCAGGCTTTGAAGCGCAGACCGTCGCGCATGCCGCCGGCGTAGTCTTCCAGGATTTCACGCGCTGTGGTGCCGAACGGCAGCTCCCAGACGCCCGGATTTTTCACCCGACCGGAGAAACCCATCAGCTTGGTGCCTTTGTCTTCACTGCCGGAGATGCCGGTGTACCACTCCACGCCGTTCGCCAGAATGGCCGGCACGTTGCACAGCGTTTCGACGTTGTTGACGCAGGTCGGCTTGCCCCATACGCCGGCGCTGGCCGGGAATGGCGGCTTGGAGCGCGGGTTGGCGCGGCGGCCTTCCAGCGAGTTGATCAGCGCGGTTTCTTCGCCGCAGATGTAACGGCCGGCGCCGGTGTGCACGATCAGCTCGAAATCAAACCCGGTGCCGAGAATGTTCTTGCCCAGATAACCGGCTTCGGTGGCTTCCGCGATGGCGCGACGCAGGTGTGCCGCCGCTTCGATGTACTCACCGCGCAGGAAGATGTACCCACGGTAGGCTTTCAGCGCGAACGCGGAGATCAGCATGCCTTCCACCAGCAGGTGCGGCAGCTGCTCCATCAGCAGGCGGTCTTTATAGGTGCCCGGCTCCATCTCATCGGCGTTACACAGCAGGTAACGGATGTTCATGGATTCGTCCTTCGGCATCAGGCTCCACTTCAAACCGGTGGAGAAGCCCGCGCCGCCGCGGCCCTTCAGCCCGGAATCTTTTACCAGGCTGACGATCTCGTCGGGCGCCAGGCCCTTCAGGGCCTTTTCCGCACCGGCATAGCCGTTTTTGCTGCGGTATTCGTCCAGCCACAGCGGCTGCTTGTCATCGCGCAGACGCCAGGTCAGCGGATGCGTTTCGGGAGTGCGTACAATGTGCTTGGTCATTGATACTGCTCCAGTAGCGTCTCGATATCTTCAGGCTTCAGCTGACTGTGAGTGTCCTCATCAATCATCATGGTCGGCCCTTTATCGCAGTTGCCCAGACAGCAGGTCGGCAACAGCGTGAAGCGGCCATCAAAGGTGGTTTGACCCGGTTTGATGTTCAGCTTCTTCTCGATAGCGGCCTGAATGCCCTGGTAACCGGTGATGTGACAAACAACGCTGTCACAATAACGGATCACGTGACGTCCTACTGGCTGACGGAAAATCTGGCTGTAGAACGTGGCCACGCCTTCTACGTCGCTGGCGGGGATGCCCAGCACTTCCGCGATGGCGTAAATCGCACCGTCCGGAACCCAGCCGCGCTGCTTCTGCACAATTTTCAGTGCTTCGATGGAAGCGGCGCGCGGATCCTCGTAATGGTGCTTTTCGTGCTCGATCGCATCACGTTCTTCCGCGCTCAGTACAAATGCATCAACGCCGCTCTGAGGAGCGGCTGCGTTGATGGGCTCGAGCGCATCATTGACTGCGTGATTGTCTTTTTGATCATGCATAGTTAGCGGTCCACATCTGACATTACAAAATCGATACTACCCAGATAGACGATCAGGTCGGAAACCAGGCTGCCTCGGATGACCGATGGGATCTGCTGCAGGTGCGCAAAGCTTGGCGTACGTACCCGGGTGCGGTAGCTCATGGTGCTGCCGTCGCTGGTCAGGTAGTAGCTGTTGATCCCTTTGGTGGCTTCAATCATCTGGAATGATTCGTTGGCTGGCATCACCGGGCCCCAGGAAACCTGCAGGAAGTGGGTGATCAGCGTTTCAATGTGCTGCAGCGTGCGCTCTTTCGGCGGCGGCGTGGTCAGCGGGTGATCGGCCTTGAACGGGCCTTCCGGCATGTTGTTCAGGCACTGTTCGAGGATGCGCAGGCTCTGGCGCAGCTCTTCCACCTTCAGCATCACGCGGGTGTAGCAGTCGCTGGTGCCGTCGCCGACCGGCACTTCGAAGTCGAAGTTCTCGTAGCCGGAATACGGACGCCATTTACGCACGTCGAACTCGACGCCGGTCGCGCGCAGACCGGCACCGGTCACGCCCCACTCCAGCGCTTCTTTGGCGTTATAGGACGCCACGCCGATGGAACGGCCTTTCAGGATGCTGTTCTTCAGCGCCGCTTTCACGTAAGAATCCAGACGCTTCGGCATCCAGTCGAGGAATTCGCGCAGCAGGCGATCCCAACCGCGCGGCAGATCGTGCGCGACGCCGCCGATGCGGAACCAGGCCGGGTGCATGCGGAAACCGGTAATCGCTTCCACCAGATCGTAGATCTTCTGACGGTCGGTAAAGGCGAAGAACACCGGGGTCATCGCGCCGACGTCCTGAATGAAGGTGGAGATGTACAGCAGGTGGCTGTTGATGCGGAACAGTTCGGACAGCATCACGCGAATGGTGTCTACGCGCTCCGGCACCTTGATGCCGGCCAGCTTTTCAACCGCCAGCACGTAAGGCATTTCGTTCACGCAGCCGCCGAGGTACTCGATGCGGTCGGTGTACGGAATGTAGCTGTGCCAGGATTGACGCTCGCCCATCTTCTCGGCGCCGCGGTGGTGATAGCCGATATCCGGCACGCAGTCGACGATCTCTTCGCCGTCCAGCTGCAGAATGATGCGGAACGCACCGTGCGCGGACGGGTGGTTCGGGCCGAGGTTGAGGAACATGAAGTCTTCGTTCTCGGTACCGCGCTTCATGCCCCAGTCTTCCGGCTTGAAGGTCAGCGCTTCCATCTCCAGATCTTCTTTCTGTTTGGTCAACACGAAAGGATCGAATTCGGTGGCGCGCGCCGGGTAGTCCTTACGCAGCGGGTGCCCTTCCCAGGTCTGCGGCATCATGATGCGCGACAGGTGCGGGTGGCCGTCGAAGGTGATGCCGAACATTTCCCAGGTCTCGCGCTCATACCAGTTGGCGTTCGGGAACACCTTGGTCGCCGTCGGCACGTGCAGGTCTTTTTCAGACAGCGCTACCTTCAGCATGATGTCGCGGTTGCGTTCGATGGAAATCAGATGGTAGAAAACGGAGAAATCCGCAGCGGGCAGGCCGTCGCGGTGGGTGCGAAGACGCTCGTCTACGCCATGCAGATCGAACAGCATGACATACGGCTTCGGCTGTTTTCTCAGGAACGTCATTACTTCCAGTAACTGGTCAGGTTTAACCCATACCACGGGCATGCCGGTGCGGGTGGCCTGAACAGTAAAGGCTTCCGGCCCAAAACGGTTGCGCAGTTCGCCGATCACCGGGTCGTCAAGGTGATCTCGGGTCTGCCAGGCAGGCAAGGCGTCGTGCGTCGTCAAATCTGTCATAATTTTTTTTCACCACACTAAAGGGTTATTCGCCGCAAGTTTCACTTTTCGCTGTGTTAACCAATAGCGCACTAAGATGGACGTTAAATGAACGTCTTAAATCTCGTCAGGCGTCCGGAGGTTGGTCACCGCGATGCGCTCGCCGTGTTTACGCTCTCTTTCAGACTGCATATTGGCGCGGTAAACGCCCTGATCGCCGACAACCCACGACAGCGGGCGACGTTCTTTGCCGATGGATTCCTGCAGCAGCATCAGCGCTTGCATGTAGGCTTCCGGACGCGGCGGGCAGCCGGGAATATACACGTCGACCGGCAGGAACTTGTCCACGCCCTGCACCACGGAATAGATGTCGTACATGCCGCCGGAGTTGGCGCAGGCGCCCATCGAAATCACCCACTTCGGTTCCAGCATCTGCTCGTACAGGCGTTGGATGACCGGAGCCATCTTGGTGAAGCAGGTACCGGCCACCACCATCAGGTCAGCCTGACGCGGGGAGGCGCGCAACACTTCCGCACCGAAACGCGCCACGTCGTGAACGGCGGTAAACGACGTCACCATCTCCACGTAACAGCACGAAAGGCCGAAGTTATACGGCCAAATAGAGTTTTTACGCCCCCAGTTCACCATGTCATGCAGCGCATGTTCGAGTTTACCCATGTAAACCGTGCGGTGGACCTGTTGTTCCAGGGGATCGGCGACGATCTCCTGTTTTTGCAGGGGATAACGGTCGTTCTCACCGTTCGGGTCTATGCGGGTGAGCGTATAGTCCATCTTAATGCCTCGCTGTTACTGCGGATGACTGTTGGTGTTAGTGATCGTGCTCGGTTTGCTGCGGCGTTGGGAACGCGCCGGAGTCCAATCCAACGCGCCGATGCGCACCAGATAAACCAGGCCGGCCAATAGCACCAAAATGAAAATGGCGGCTTCGATAAAGCCTACCCAGCCGCTCTCGCGAATCGAGACCGACCAGGCGTACAGGTATAAGGCTTCAACGTCGAAAATAACGAAGAACATGGCCACCAGGTAAAACTTGGCGGACAGACGCATGCGCGCCGTGCCGACGGAGTCGATACCTGATTCAAACGGGGTGTGTTTGGCGCGCGCCCGGGCTCTCCCGCCCAAGAAGAACGCACCCAGCAGCATTAAGCCGCAGAGCCCGATAGCCACAACGAGAAATACGGCGAGCGCCCAGTGATGAGCGATAACTTCAGTGGTTGTTGACATACTCTATGCTTACTCATCAAAAGTGGCGTCGATCGCACTGCTCTTGTCACCGGCAGTTAGTGCGCCACATCGATTTAAGGGAAGGATAAATAACCACACAAACAAACTGCTTTTACAGCGAGTTAGGCAGCGTTTTTCTGTGGGCTTTTTACTCCTTTCTATAACCTTTTGTCAACTTTGACAAAAGTATCTACACACTAGTTTACATACGTATCATTTGATTAACATTTGATGCGCCAGGGACAGGCTAAATCGTGTCAGTTAATTTTTGTGTAGAAACAGATAGATATAAACCAACATGCACATTTCAGTTTTACTATACCATTGTCTCAGGAATTCCCTGTTCTTCCACTCACTACCTAGGGGTATTTTTTTGATCCAGGACACGTTTTCAGCATAAATCCTCAAAAAAAGTGTGGGCCTTTAACAATTTTCCTCAAATTAAGCCGCAAAAACGGCCGCTATAAGCTAACAAAATAACCTTACCATTACCATGCCTTTAACCCATTCAATCTTATTGCTCAAAAAACAAACTCACCGTCTTAAACCCGGCCAAACTCTGTTTTCATTGACGCTTAAAATGCAACAAAATAGCCATCTCATAACAAAATTGCACTTAACCGCCTATAACAGTCACTTTCATCAAAATTAAGGCAAAAAAAACCTCCGCCGAAGCAGAGGTTTTTCATCCGATTTCACGCCGCAGCGTTACTCTTCTTCGTCCACCAGGCTGGCGTCATCCTGATCGCCCTGGAGACCGGTTTCCGTTCCGTTGAAACCATAGCTGTCGTTGCCGCCCTGCATCGCGCTGAAGATGGCCATCGCCAGCTCGCTGCTGCACTGCGCATTTTTGCACAGCGCATACTGGGTATCCGGCAACGGCGGCAAACCTTCCGCCGCGCCCAGCACCCGCAGGTCGGGGCTCATCATCTCGATAGGCCGCGCGGTGACGCCCAGACCGGCCTTGCAGGCCGCCCGCACTGCGGACAGCGTAGAGGCGACGTAGGCGATGCGCCACGGAATACCGGCTTCGTCCAACTGTTTGATCGCCAGCGCGCGGAACGGGCTTGGCTCGTCCATCACCACCAACGGGATCGGCTCGCCGGCCTGGTAGTGGTAATCAGCGGCGCAGTACCACAGCGTCGGCGACGTGCGCAGCACAATGTGCGGATGCCCTTCGGGATCGGCCGTGGTCACTGCCAGATCGATCTGCCCTTCTTCCAGCAGATCGACCATCGTCGTGCTGCGCTTCACGCGCACGTCAATAGCCAGCTTGGGATAGATGGCGGTCACGCGGTTCAACAGGAAAGGCAGAATGGTATCGGCGGTGTCGTCGGAAGCGCCGATGGTCAGAACACCTTTAATATTGTTGTACATCAGAGAGGTACAGGCTTCATCGTTAAAGCGCAGGATCTTCCTGGCATAACCGAGAAGCTGAATACCGTGCTCAGTCAGGAGTTTGTTACGCCCATGGCGGGCAAACAGTTCTTTGCCGACCAGTTGCTCTAATCGCTGCATTTGCTGGCTGACGGCTGATTGAGTACGGCAAACGGCGACGGCCGCCGCCGCGAAGGTATTCAAATCAGCAACAGCAACAAAAGTTCTTAGCAGATCGAGGTCGAGATTAAGTATCGGACGATTTGCAGTTGTCATAGTGTATTCTTCACTTTTTTAAATTCTAATTTACGAACTACTACCCTGGTGTGTTTCTCAGACGCCGTTGAAAAAGGGCGGCGCCTGTTATGACAGTACCCCACTCATAAGTGGAGGGCAAAAAAATTACTTATGTTTCGTTACCTCTATCGCTTTTTAAAATGCAACCTATCGATAATGCTTATAGGACGCAGGGAGTTAAATACCGATGGAAAGGGCTTATTCCCACCGAACCTAAGATTTTACTCATTCATACTGCCTGATTTCCACTCCATTCGTGCTACTGAGAACCCTTATCAACGGGGGCTTAGACAGCATTTCAGAGCAAAAAAGATAAATAATTAACAGCGCCGGCTTCGTACCCCTACTCAATGAATTTAATAAATTCAATCAGTAAGATTTCTACTTTAAATAATAATCTCATACCCACATTAACAATGCTTAAGACAAAATATAAAGTAAAGCTAATGTAAATATGCCTTTTTCTTAGTGTGGTGCGCCATCCGACAACCGGCTATCAGACAAGTCCGGTATTATCGTTCCTTTACAGTTTATTGACACCCATCCTTCCTTCCCGCTTATCAGTTCTCTGCCGCCGGCCGCGCTCGCCGGCGCATCGCGTTTCCCGGCTCACATTTTTTCAGAACAAAACCCTACTAAAATTATAGTTCATGACATTATGAACCACAAAATAACTTTACCTTTACTTATCATAACTAAAATCCCCCGTTACGACATGCGTTTGCACCAAAGGCGTGCAAAACCCTTCAAAAGCAACTACGCCAGGAGTACATTGGGCGGGTTGCGGCGTTCCACGGTAGGAGCGCCCCTATCCCAGCAAAAGGCTCAACTTTTTATGTCCCCCATTGAGAAATCCAGCAAACTGGACAACGTCTGCTATGACATTCGCGGCCCGGTGCTTAAAGAAGCTAAACGTCTTGAAGAAGAAGGCAACAAAGTCCTGAAACTGAACATCGGCAACCCCGCCCCGTTCGGCTTCGACGCCCCGGACGAAATCCTGGTCGACGTGATCCGCAATCTGCCCACGGCGCAAGGTTACTCCGATTCCAAAGGCCTCTTCTCGGCGCGTAAAGCGATCATGCAGCACTATCAGGCGCGCAACATGCGTGACGTGACCGTTGAGGATATCTACATTGGCAACGGCGTCTCGGAGCTGATCGTCCAATCCATGCAGGCGCTGCTCAACAGCGGCGACGAAATGCTGGTGCCGGCGCCGGACTACCCGCTGTGGACCGCCGCGGTCTCGCTGTCCGGCGGCAAGGCCGTGCACTACCTGTGCGATGAGCAGGCCGGCTGGTTCCCGGATCTGGACGACATCATCAGCAAGATCACTCCGCGCACCCGCGGCATCGTGATCATCAACCCGAACAACCCGACCGGTGCGGTTTACAGCAAAGCGCTGCTGGAGCAGATCGTCGAGATCGCCCGTCAACACAACCTGATCATCTTCGCCGACGAGATCTACGACAAGATCCTGTATGACGAAGCCGAGCACCACTCGATCGCCGCACTGGCGCCGGATCTGCTGACAGTGACCTTCAACGGCCTGTCGAAAACCTACCGCGTGGCCGGCTTCCGCCAGGGCTGGATGGTGCTGAACGGGCCGAAAAAGCACGCCAAAGGCTATATCGAAGGGCTGGAGATGCTGGCTTCGATGCGCCTGTGCGCCAACGTGCCGATGCAGCACGCCATTCAGACCGCGCTGGGCGGTTATCAGAGCATCAGCGAATTCATTCAGCCCGGCGGACGTCTGTATGAGCAGCGCAACCGCACCTGGGAACTGCTCAACGATATCCCGGGCGTCTCTTGCGTGAAACCGCAGGGCGCGCTGTACATGTTCCCGCGCATCGACGCCAAGCGCTTCAACATCCATGACGACCAGAAGCTGGTGCTGGATCTGTTGCTGCAGGAAAAAGTGCTGCTGGTGCAGGGTTCCGCATTCAACTGGCCTTACCCGGATCACGTGCGCATCGTCACCCTGCCGCGCGTAGACGAGCTGGAAATGGCGGTCGGCAAGCTGGGCCGCTTCCTGGAAGGCTACCACCAGTAATCGCCTGGGGCGCAGCGGCTTGCTGCGCCCTTCCCTCACAGGCCGGTTGCAAAATTCGCCGTCACTGCTTCACAATGGGGCCCTCACTTGCCGTTAAAGAGAGCACCATGAGCCAGAGCCATTTCTTCGCCCATCTGTCCCGCCTGAAACTGATCAACCGCTGGCCGCTGATGCGCAACGTGCGTACCGAGAACGTCTCCGAACACAGCCTGCAGGTGGCTTTTGTCGCCCACGCGTTGGCGGTGATCAAGAACCGCAAATTCAACGGCAACCTCAACGCTGACCGCGTTGCGCTGCTGGCGATGTACCACGACGCCAGCGAAGTGATCACCGGCGACATGCCGACGCCGATCAAGTACTACAACCCGCAGATCGCCCACGAGTACAAGAAGATCGAAAAGATCGCCCAACAAAAGCTGCTGGACATGATCCCGGCGGAGCTGCGCAACGACTTCCGCACCATTCTCGATGAGCATTACTACAGCGAAGATGAAAAGCAGGTGGTGAAGCAGGCGGACGCACTGTGCGCTTACCTGAAATGCCTGGAGGAGCTGTCCGCCGGCAACAACGAATTCACTCTGGCCAAGGCGCGGCTGGATAAAACGCTGGAGCAGCGCCGCAGCCCGGAAATGGACTACTTCATGGAGGTGTTCATTCCCAGCTTCAGCCTGTCGCTGGACGAAATCAGCCTCGACAGCTCGCTGTAACCCGCCGGCGCAGCCTTCGCTGCGCCGTTAAAATCCGTAAAGCCACGGCACCACCAACACGCTGACCGCCATCACCAACAGAGTGAACGGCACGCCAAGACGCACGAAATCGCCGAACTTGTAATTACCCGGCCCCAGCACCAGCGTGTTGACTGGCGAAGAGACCGGCGTCATAAAGGCAGCGGACGCGGCGATGGCGATAATCATCGCGAACGGGTACGGCGAGACGCCCATTTCGCACGCGGCGGCGATGGCGATCGGTGCCATCAGCACCGCCGTCGCGGTATTGGAAATAAACAGGCCGATGGTGGCGCACAGCACGAACAGGCACAACAGCATCACGCGCGGCCCCGCGCCGCCCGCGACGTCCATCAGCCCGCGGACGATCAGATCGACCCCGCCGGTCTTTTGCAGCGCCTGCGCGAACGGCATCATGCCGACGATCAAAATGATGCTCGGCCAGTGGATCGATTTATAGGCGCTCTCCATGTCGATGCAACGGAACTTGCCCATCAGCAGGCAGGCGATCAGCGCCGCGATCGGGTTGGGGATTTCGTCGGTCAGCATCATCGCCACCATCAACGCCAGACAAAACAGCGCGTGCGGCGCCTGGGTGATGGCCGGCGCCACTTCATCCACTTCGGCCGGCAGATTGAGCACGATAAAGTCGTGGGTTTTGGCCTGCAGCTGACGGATGGCCTTCCAGTCGCCGATCACCAGCAAAATGTCGCCCAACTCCAGCGGTTCGTCCACCAGCTTGCCGCTCAGCGTCTCGCCGTGGCGCCGGATGCCCACCACGTTCAGATCATAGCGGCTGCGGAACGCCGCTTCGCGCAGGCTTTTGCCCAGCAGCGCCGAGTCCGGGATCAGCGAGACCTCCGCCATGCCGACGTTGCGCGACTGTTCAGAGAAATAATCACCACGCAGCACCATTGGCTCCAGCTGCTGCTCGCCGCAGAATTCACGCAGATCGACCTGGCTGTCCGACATGTCGATCAGCAGGACATCGCCCTCGCGCAGTTCGGTGCTGCCGGAAGCGCTGACCATCACTCGCCGGAAGCGTTTCCAACGCTCGATGCCCACCACGTTGGCGCCATAGCGCGCGCGCAGGTGCAGCTCATCCAGAGAACGCCCGATCAGCGGCGAAGCGCTACGGACAGCCAGCCGCCGCGCGCGGCCGGTCAGTTTGTAATCGCGGATCAGATCGCGGAAGGTGCGCCGCCGCCAGTCGTCGCCGGCTTTGCCCGTTTCACCGCTGCCCAGCCAACGGCGGGCGATCAGCATGTAGCCGACGCCCAGCGCCAGCACCGCCAGGCCGATGGGCGTCACGCTGAAGAAGCCGAAACCATGAATGCCTTCGCGCACCAGTTCGCTGTTGACCACCATGTTGGGCGGCGTGGCCACCAGCGTCATCATACCGCTGATTAGCCCGGCGAAGCTGAGCGGCATCATCAGCCGCCCCGGTGCGATCTTCATTCTCGCCGTCACGCTGAGCACCACCGGGATAAAGATCGCCACCACGCCGGTCGAGCTCATGAACGCTCCCAGCCCGGCGACCGTCACCATCAGCAGCATCAACATTTTGGTTTCGCTGCTGCCGGCCACTTTCACCAGCCAGTCGCCGACCTGATAGGCCACACCGGTGCGCACCAGCCCTTCGCCGATCACGAACAGCGCGGCGATCAAAATCACGTTGGGATCGCTGAAACCGACCGTCGCCTCCTGCAGGCTGAGCGTGCCGCTCAGCACGAAAGCGATGATCACCAACAGCGCCACCACGTCCATGCGCAGCTTGTTGGTGGTAAACAGCACAATGGCAATCAGCAGTAAACTCAGCACCCACAGTAATTCGCTGTTCAAAACGGCCTCATCCGGCAAATGTCCAAGGGGTTAAAAAATAGCATAAAAAAACCCCGCCGAGGCGGGGTCTAATCAATTAGGGTGAAGATAATGCCGCTCAGGCCAGCCGGCGAACGATCGCCCCGTGCGCCGTTTTCTCGACGGCGATCTGTTCCAGCGACCCCAGCCGCAGGTCGACCTGATCCAGCTTCGGCGCATCCGCCGGCGCGTTGACCGCGATCACCTGGCAGCCCGCCGCCAGACCGGAAAGAATGCCGGCCGGTGCGTCTTCGACCACCACGCACTCGTGCGGCGCCAGGCCCAGACGCTCGGCGCCCAGCAGATAGGCGTCGGGCTGCGGTTTACCGTGTTTAACCTGCTCGGCGGTGATAAACACCGCCGGCTGCGGCAAGCCGCCGGCCTGGCGACGGGCGCCCGCCACCGGCACCGAACCGGAGGTGACGATCGCCCAGGGAATGTCGAGCGCGTTCAGGCGATCCAGCAATGCAATGGCGCCAGGCAGTGCGCGAACGCCGTCGGTATCCTGCGCTTCCCTCTGCTCCAGCAGTTGGAACTCGCGCTGAATTTCCGCTTCGCTTTCACCCGGCATAAAGTGGCGCAGAGAAGTAATGGCCTGTTTACCGTGAATGAAGTCCAGCACGGCTTGCGGGTTGACGCCGCGGCGCTCGGCCCAGTGCGTCCAGGCGCGCTCTACCGCCGGCAGCGAATCCACCAGGGTGCCATCAAGATCGAACAGAAAACCCTTACACTCCACAGAAAACCTCTTTTTAATCAAGCATTGATGATTTGCGCTATCTCAACGGCGCTCAAGTGATACTGGCGCGGGCAGGCCAGCCAGATCGCCAGCATACGCTGGTATTTCTCCCACATTTTGGTCTGGGCGTTGAAACCGTGGCTGCCGGAATCGAAGTGAGTATAACGCCCCTCGGTGCTGACCAGGAAACGCACGTAGCTCAGGTAGCGCGCCTCGGTGGCGGCATCGAAACCGAGAAACGCCAGGCGGCGTTCGTCCAGATCCTGTTTCTCTTTCAGGTTGCCCCAGGAAACCTGCAGCGCATGATGCATCTCCATCACGTTGATGATGGTACGGCACACCTCTTCGCTCAGTTCGCCGAAGTCGCGATCCAGCTCGCGCATTTGCAAACCGAAGCCGCGTTCGACGATGGTTTGCAACCGGCGATAACGATCGCTGTTGTCCGGATCGAGCAGGGTCATCATCTTGTACTGGTTCGACAGGATCAGCCGCTGGGCGTTGGTCATTTCCATCAGGATTTCCTCATTTCTGTGTGATGGCGGGAGCATCGCACAGCGCAAGAACGCAGGAAATCACAACTCGACCGTTCTTTGATTTAAACCGGGGTTATTGGCGCTTAGACGAAAAAGGCCGCATCAACGCGGCCTTTTTTCAGTTACAGATCGTCAAGGAAGGTTTTGTCCAGCTGCTTGAACGCGCGCTTGAGCAGATCGGCCAACGTCTGATAAGTCGGCGTCCCTTCGAGCGGCGCCACCGCCTGCCCCGCTTCCGTCAGCTTGTTGCGCACCTCGTGGAACCATTGCAGCAGCGTCGGCGGCAGCGGCGTGACCGAACGGCGCCCCAGCCACCACAGCCCCTGCATCGGCAGGCTGCAGGCGAACAGCGCGGTGGCGATCGCCGGGCCGAGCTGGCCGCCGAGCGCGATCTGCCAGGTCAGCGTGAAAATCGCCAACGGCGGCATGAAGCGGATGGCGAAACGGGTAGCACGCGCAACGCGGTTCTCCGGAAAGACCGGTGCCAGACGTTTGTCTGACGGCCAGGTTTTCATATAATGCTGCCCGCGCTGGAAGACCTGAAACCAGCTTACGGAACCAGACGGTTTGCTCGTCATTGCGTACCTCAACGTCACGTAAAGAAACTCACAGCGTGCTGCCAGAGACAATACTAAAAAATTTGAAGCTTTAAATTTATTTTGTGTTTGCACCGGGCTATCGGTATCCTAAGCCGGCCTTGTGGCCGGTAGAAGATGACGTAAATTTTGTCAACTTTTAGCCCTATAAAAATCAAGATTATTTAAACCGCAGAGAAATCATCGGTTTTTCCATCATCCTGTGATTTGTGCACTTCACATGATGTTAATCATAAATGTCATCGGCACTATGCGCTACGCTTGTTGTCTGATTGACGATTAATTCACCACGTGTGTTCGATTTTCTTTTAACAACACGACTATTTAAGTAGGTACTTCCATGTCGAGTAAGCTAGTACTGGTTCTTAACTGCGGCAGTTCTTCTCTGAAATTCGCCATCATCGATGCCGTTAACGGCGACGAATTCCTCTCCGGTTTGGCCGAGTGTTTCCACCTGCCTGAAGCTCGCATCAAGTGGAAAATGGACGGCGCCAAACACGAAGCTGCCCTGGGGGCCGGCGCTGCACACAGCGAAGCGCTGAACTTCATTGTTAATACTATTCTGGCACAAAAACCAGAGCTTTCCGCGCAGTTGACCGCTATCGGCCACCGCATCGTGCACGGCGGCGAGAAGTTCACCGCCTCCGCCGTGATCAACGACGAAGTTCTGCAGGGTATCAAAGATTCCGTACCGTTTGCACCACTGCACAACCCGGCTCACCTGATCGGCATCGCGGAAGCGCTGAAATCCTTCCCTCACCTGGCTGACAAGAACGTTGCCGTGTTCGACACCGCGTTCCACCAGACCATGCCGGAAGAATCCTACCTGTACGCCCTGCCGTACAGCCTGTACCGCGACCACGGCGTTCGCCGCTACGGCGCGCACGGCACCAGCCACTTCTACGTGACTCAAGAAGCCGCGAAGATGCTGAACAAGCCGGTGGAAGAAGTGAACGTGATCACCTGCCACCTGGGCAACGGCGGTTCCGTTACCGCAGTGCGCAACGGCCAGTGCGTTGACACCTCCATGGGTCTGACCCCGCTGGAAGGCCTGGTGATGGGCACCCGCAGCGGCGACATCGATCCGGCTATCATCTTCCACCTGCACGATTCTCTGGGCATGAGCGTTGACCAGATCAACAAAATGCTGACCAAAGAATCCGGCCTGCTGGGCCTGACCGAAGTCACCAGCGACTGCCGTTACGTTGAAGACAACTACGACAGCAAAGCCGACGCCAAACGCGCAATGGACGTGTTCTGCCACCGTCTGGCCAAATACGTCGGCGCCTACAGCGCGCTGATGGAAGGCCGTCTGGACGCGGTGATCTTCACCGGCGGCATCGGCGAGAACGCCGGCATGGTGCGCGAGCTGACCCTGAACAAACTGGGCCTGCTGGGCTTCGAAATCGACCACGACCGCAACATGGCCGCTCGCTTCGGCAAATCCGGCGCCATCACCAAAGACGGCAGCCGCCTGGCGCTGGTGATCCCGACCAACGAAGAGTTGGTCATCGCGCAGGACGCATCCCGCCTGACCGCGTAATGCTCTCAAAACACCGTCAGCCCAGGCTGACGGTGTTGTTTTAGCCTCATGTTAATCGTGAAGAGGACTATTCTGTGTCACGTACTATTATGTTGATCCCCACCGGCACCAGCGTCGGCCTGACCAGCGTCAGCCTGGGTGTCATCCGCTCCATGGAGCAAAAAGGCGTTCGTCTGAGCGTGTTCAAGCCTATCGCTCAACCGCGCTCCGGCGACAATGCGCTCGACCAGACCACCACCATCATCCGCAGCAGCAACTCTACCATTACGGCGGCCGAACCGCTGCGCATGGACTACGTTGAGGGCCTGCTGAGCTCCAACCAGCAAGACGTGCTGATGGAAGAGATCGTGGCTCGCTACCACGAGAACACCAAAGACGCGGAAGTGGTGCTGATCGAAGGCCTGGTGCCGACCCGCAAGCACCAGTTCGCCAACGCGCTGAACTACGAGATCGCCAAAACCCTGAACGCCGAGATCGTCTTCGTGCTGGCGCTGGGCAACGACTCCCCGGCGCAGCTGAAAGAGCGCATCGAACTGGCGCGCACCAGCTTCGGCGGCAGCAAGAACAAGAACATCACCGGCGTTATCATCAACAAGCTGAACGCACCGGTCGACGATCAGGGCCGCACCCGTCCTGACCTGTCCGAAATCTTCGACGACTCCACCAAAGCCAGCATCGCCCATGTCGATCCTGCGCAGCTGTTTGCCAACAGCCCGCTGCCGGTTCTGGGCTGCGTGCCATGGAGCTTCGATCTGATCGCCACCCGCGCCATCGACATGGCTCGCCACCTGAAGGCCCGCGTGGTCAACGAAGGCGACATCATGACCCGCCGCGTGAAGTCCGTGACCTTCTGTGCGCGCAGCATTCCGCACATGCTGGAACACTTCCGCCCTGGCTCCCTGCTGGTGACCTCCGCAGACCGCCCTGACGTGCTGGTCTCCGCCTGCCTGGCGGCGATGAACGGCGTGGAAATCGGCGCCATCCTGCTGACCGGCGGCTACGCCATCGACGAGCCAATCAAGAAGCTGTGCGAACGCGCCTTCCAGACCGGCCTGCCGGTGTTCATGGTCGACACTAATACCTGGCAGACCTCGCTGAGCCTGCAGAGCTTCAACCTCGAAGTGCCGGCGGACGACCACCAGCGCATCGAAAAAGTGCAGAACTACGTGGCCAGCCACATCAACACCGAGTGGATCGACTCGCTGACCGCCACCTCCGAGCGTTCACGCCGCCTGTCTCCACCGGCGTTCCGTTACGAGCTGACCGAGCTGGCGCGTAAAGCCGGCAAGCGCATCGTGCTGCCGGAAGGCGACGAGCCGCGCACCGTGAAAGCGGCGGCCATCTGCGCCGAACGCGGCATTGCGGAATGCGTGCTGCTCGGCAACCCGGACGAGATCCAGCGCGTAGCGGCAGCGCAAGGCGTTGAGCTGGGCAAAGGCATCGAAATCGTCGATCCGGTCGCCGTGCGTGAAAACTACGTGCCGCGTCTGGTTGAACTGCGCAAGAGCAAGGGCATGACCGAAGTGGTCGCGCGCGAGCAGTTGGAAGACAACGTGGTACTCGGCACCCTGATGCTGGAACAAGGCGAAGTCGACGGTCTGGTTTCCGGTGCGGTTCACACCACCGCCAACACCATCCGTCCGCCGTTGCAGCTGATCAAAACCGCGCCGGGCAGCTCGCTGGTATCCTCCGTGTTCTTCATGCTGCTGCCTGACCAGGTTCTGGTCTACGGCGACTGCGCGATCAACCCGGATCCGACCGCCGAGCAGCTGTCTGAAATCGCCATCCAGTCTGCAGATTCCGCCGCCGCCTTCGGTATCGAGCCGCGCGTAGCGATGATCTCCTACTCCACCGGCAACTCCGGTGCGGGCAGCGACGTAGAGAAAGTGCGCGAAGCGACCCGTCTGGCGCAGGAAAAACGCCCGGACCTGATCATCGATGGCCCGCTGCAGTACGACGCCGCCATCATGGCCGACGTTGCCAAGTCCAAGGCGCCGAACTCACCGGTAGCCGGCCAGGCGACCGTGTTCATCTTCCCGGATCTGAACACCGGCAACACCACTTACAAAGCGGTGCAGCGTTCCGCTGACCTGGTCTCCATCGGGCCGATGCTGCAAGGCATGCGCAAGCCGGTGAACGACCTGTCGCGCGGCGCGCTGGTAGACGATATCGTCTACACCGTCGCACTGACGGCGATCCAGTCTTCCCAGGCTGACGCTGCCGCCGCCAAGGCCTGATAGCCCATTAACGCCCCGTCCCGGACGGGGTGGTGGATAATGAGTATTGGCGTAAACAATAAAGCACCGCTCAAGCATATTGAGCGGTGCTTTTTTTATTCTCAAGAGAAGGTCATGTCTCTCTCAAGCGGGCGAAGCTCGCTGCCTTCCCCACGCTGAATGCGCACCAATTTCCGTAGAAACAAACAAATAGCCGCAATATCGCCAGCGAGACACTCCTGTTCCGCCGCAAGATAAGAATACTCTTAATTAAAGGCCCGCCTTATTCTGATGACTGGGTTTTGTGCTAGACACTATGCACACTCATAAAAAAACCTGAAGGTTTACCCTATGGCACACACTGGTCAGTCCGTTGAGAAAATAGCCAAAACGCTCATTAACAATGCCATTAATTACGATTCCTACCTCTGGAAGATCGACCGGCTCGGCCCCACAACGAACAGAATGCTGGCGCTGGCTTTCTCTCTGACGAGGGGAAAAAGAGAGGTATCGGGATTAACCCGCTTCGTGGGCCACAGCGCAGGCATCACGCATGACGCCTCCCTATTTGACCGATATATTGCAGAACTGCAGGCGAAAGAGAAAAAAAGCCAGCGGCTGATTCTGCCGTGGAGCGGTAAAAAGGAAGTTGAAGCGCGGCCTTTTACCGCATGCGCCGAAGCCCATGTATGGCTTGAGCTTTATGCTCGCAATCTGCACCCGCGTCATTACTACTGCGTTGCTTTCAACGGGGATGGGAGGATCGCGCCGTGTTGCAATAACTGCAAAATGTGGGTCCACAACGCGTTTTTCGGCGTTGTCACGCCCAATACCGAATATAACAATCGACACACCTATTCTCCGCGTTAAGGCACGCGTTGCCTCGGCGACGTTTCATGGCCTTATCCATCAGGCAACGCCGGTCATTGACCGGCGTCCTGGCCTTTTCTAATGCTGCGCCAGCAGCTGCTTGGCGGCCTCCAGAATATGCTCCGCGGTCAAGCCATACTCCTGCTGTAAAAACGCCTGGGTGCCCACTTGGCCGTAACGCTCCTTCACCCCCACGCGCCGCATCGGCGTCGGGCACTCCTCCGCCAGCACCTCCGCCACCGCCGACCCCAGCCCGTTATGAATGCTGTGGTTTTCACAGGTGACGATGCGTCCGGTCTTGGCCGCGTAGGTTTTGATCAGTTCACGGTCGATAGGCTTGAGGGTGAACATATCGATTACCGCCGCGCTGACGCCCTGCTGCGCCAGCATCTGCGCCGCCTTCAGCGCTTCGGCCACCATGATGCCGTTGGCGATCAGCGTGACGTCGTCGCCATCGCGCAACAGATTGCCCTTGCCGATGGTAAAGCGCGAGCCCTCCTGATAGATGCGCGTTGCCTGCTTGCGGATGGTGCGCACCCAGTAGAAACCGCGCAAGTCCATCAGCTGACGCAGAATGTCGGCGAACATGGTGGCGTCAGTCACTTCCAGCACCACCGAATGCGCCAGCCCGCGCACGATGCCCATGTCTTCGAACGACATATGGGTGCCGCCGTTGTGGCAGGCGCTCACCCCGGCGTCGGAGGCGATCACCTTGACGTTGTTGCGCTGGTAATCCAGCGACATGAACAGCTGATCGAAGCAGCGGCGGCTGGCGAAGGCGGTAAAGGTATGCACGAACGGCACCCGGCCGGTGAGCGACAGCCCGGCGGCGACGCCGATCACATTGGCCTCCATGATGCCGCAGTTAATCACGTGCTGCGGGTGATCCTTGTGCACGCCGTCCATCGCCATCGAACTCATCAGGTCCGCCTCCAGCGCGATGATCGGCTCGCCCGCTTCAATCTGCCGCCGCACCGCGCCGGCGTAGACTTTGCGCATTTCGACGGCGTCGTTTTCCAACTGCGTCACTACGTTAAACATGGGCGGCCTCCAGTTCGGCGATGGCTTTTTCGATCTCCAGCTGCACGTCCGGCGTCAGGCGCAGATGGTGTGAGTTGGACAGGTTTTCCAGATAGCTCACGCCCTGTCCCTTGATGCTGTCGAGCACGATCGCCAGCGGCCGCTGTTCGCCGCCGCGCGCCGGCGCCACCGCCGCCAGCAGCGCTGCGATGTCGTCGCCCTTGATGGTCTGCACCTCAAAACCAAAGGCGCGGAACTTGGCGGCCAGATCGAACGGTTGGATCACCTCGTCCAGCGCGCCGTCCAGCTGCTGCTTGTTGTAATCGATAAACAGCGTCAGGTTGTTCAGATTGTGGTGGGCGATAAACTGGAACGCCTCCCAGCACTGCCCTTCGTTCAACTCCCCGTCGCCGAGGATGCTGAACACCCGGTTGCGCCGCCCCGCCAGCCGGTGGGACAACGCCATGCCGGCGGCAATCGACACGCCCTGCCCCAGCGAACCTGTGGTCGCGTCCACGCCGCGCGTACGCAGCCGGTCCGGGTGGCTCGGCAGACGCGTGCCGTTCTGGTTGAGGGTCTTCAGCTCCGCCAGCGGGAAGTAGCCCTTGATCGCCAGCGTGCTGTACAGCGCCGGGCCGGCGTGCCCTTTCGACAGCACGAAGTCATCGCGCTCCGGCCAGTCCGGATCCGCCGGATCGATGCGCATCACGCCGCCGTACAGCACCGCCAGCGTCTCCACCACCGACATGCAGCCGCCGTAGTGGCCGAAGCCCAGCCCGGTCAGCGCTTTCAAGGTTTCCAGACGGATCGCACGCGCCAGGGCGCGCAGCTCTCTCATTTCCATTTCGCTCGTTGTGTCATTCATCAGTCTGCCCTCGTTATTTCTCGACGCGGTCAGCGGCCGGTGCGCCTTTGCGTTTTCCCAGGAAGTTATGCGCCACCAGCAGCGCGAACACGGCGACGATCGCCAGCATGATCATCTCTTTCGACATAAAGCGCGCCATATTGCCCAGCAGGATGCCGACTACGCCGAAGTCGGCGTCGGAGAAGGTGGTGTTGGCAAAGCCCAGCGCCCCCAGCACCGGCAACAGCAGCACCGGCAGGAAAGTGATCAGCAGGCCGTTGGCGAAAGCACCCAGCATCGCGCCGCGCCGCCCGCCGGTGGCATTGCCGAACACCCCGGCGGTGGCGCCGGTGAAGAAGTGCGGCACCACGCCAGGCAGGATCAGCACCATCTTCAGCTGTCCCAACAGAAACAGCCCGGCCAACCCGCCGAGGAAACTGAACAGGAAGCCGATCAGCACCGCGTTGGGGGCATAGGGATACACCACCGGGCAATCCAGCGCCGGCCGCGCGTTAGGCACCAGCTTTTCCGAGAAGCCGGTGAACGCCGGCACGATTTCCGCCAGAATCAAGCGCACGCCCTGCAGGATGATGAACACCCCGGCGGCGAAGGTAATGGCCTGGATTATCGAATACACCAGGTAGTTCTGGCCGCCGCTGAGTTCGCTTTCCACATAGGCCCGCCCGGCGCAGATCGCCAGGATCAGGTAGATGACGATCATGGTCATCGAGATCGAAATGGAGCTGTCGCGCAGGAAGCTGAGGTTTTTCGGCAGGTTCATCTCTTCGGTCGAGCGCGAGTGTTTCCCCACCTTCGAACCGATCCAGCCGGACAGCACGTAGCCCAGGGTGCCGAAGTGGCCAAAGGCGATGTCGTCGTTGCCGGTGATACGCCGCATATAGCGCTGGGCGATCGCCGGGAAGAACGCCATCACCAGCCCCAGGGTCAGCGCGCCGGTGAACACCAGCTGCACGCCCTCAAAGCCCGCCACCGTCAGGATGATGCCGATCATGCAGGCCATGTAGAACGTGTGGTGGCCGGTGAGGAAGATGTATTTCAGCCGGGTGAAGCGCGCCACCACGATGTTCGCCACCATGCCGAACGCCATGATCAACGCGGTGGAGGCACCGTATTTCTCCAGCGCGATAGAGACGATCGCTTCGTTGTTCGGAATGATGCCCTGAATATTAAACGCGTGCTCGAACATGCCGCCCAGCGGATTGAGCGATCCGACCAATACCGTGGCGCCGCCGCCCAAAACGATAAAGCCGAGAATGGTTTTTACCGTGCCTTTCACCACATCGGAAAAGGATTTCTTTTGCGCCAGCAAACCGATCAGCGCAATAAGCCCGACCAGCACCGAAGGCACCTTTAATATATCCACCACAAACTTGAGCGTTTCCTGGATAAACATATCCACCTCGCCAATCGTTTTATTCAGAGGATTGAGTGGGCTTCGAAGTAAGCGCGCAGCTTGGCTTCCAGCTCATTGATGTCGATGATGTTACTGATCACCACCAGCTGATCGGCCGGCACGCTGGCGCTGTCGGCGATGTCTTTCGCCATCACGAACACGTCGGCCGCGCCGGGAGTGGCCGACGACAGATCGGAGTGTTCGACCTCGGCCTCCACGCCCATCTTTTTCAGCACCTTTTTAATGTTCATTTCCACCATAAAACTGCTGCCGAGACCGGAACCGCAAATCGCCATGATTTTCATGATATCCACCTGTTGAATTTAGCGTGTAGGGTAGCGCCGCCGGTCATATTCCCGGCGTTGTTAGCATTAATAGTGTTCCTGGTGATTAAGCGTTAATAGCGGGCGATAATATCCTCAATTTGCCGTTTATCTTTGGCGTGAAATAACGCCTCCATCGCCTGATTGTCTGAAAATAATTCCGCCAGCTGCGAAATCAATTCGATGTGGCTGTCGCCGTCGGGCGCAGAAAGCATCACCACCACCTGAACCGGATCGTTATCCGCGGAGTGGAAATTCACCCCCTGATGGATCTTCAATAGCGATAACCCCAGCGCGTTGGCGCCTTCCTCCGGCCGGGCGTGCGGCATGGCAATGCCCGGCGCTAGTACGAAGTAAGGGCCGAGCTTCTCCTGCTGATGAAAGATCGCCGTCAGGTAATTCGGCGTAATCACGCCGCCTTGCAGCAGCGGCTGTGCGCTCAGCGTTACCGCCTGGCGCCAGTCCTCCACCCGTTCGCACAGCTGTATATGATCGGCGGTCAGCCACTCTTTCAGCACATTACCCTCCCAAGCGTTGATGGTTTCGGCCGGTGATTAATTCACCGACGACGGTAAAACTTTAATCAACCCCTCTCGGCTGCACAGTGACTGGCATCACAAAGATAGCGCTACCAAAGCGCTATCATGCAGATCTGTGATAGCGCTATCAAAACACCGCGCCGCGGCATGGCGTTAACCACAATTTTTTCTCGCTCTTTCAGCTAACGGGGTAGAATGTGCCGCATACGGGGATCGTCGAAGCCACCTCGTCGGCTTCCCACCCCTACCATTTTTATGCGCCGCGCGCGCATTTCAGTCGGGATTACGCATGTCGATCGGTAAAAAACGACGCAGCACAGGCAGGGTGACGTTGGCTGACGTGGCGCAGCTGGCGGGCGTCGGCACCATGACGGTTTCGCGCGCGCTGCGCACACCGGAGCAGGTTTCGGACAAACTGCGCGAGAAGATCGATGCGGCGGTGAGCGAACTGGGCTATCTGCCCAATCTGGCCGCCAGTTCGCTGGCGTCGGCCTCGTCCTACACCATCGCCATGGTGGTGCCCAGCCTGTCCGAGTCCGGCTGCGCCGAGATGTTCGCCGGCCTGCAGAAAGTGCTGCAGCCGGCCGGCTATCACATCATGCTGGCGGAGTCGCAGCATCACCTCGAACGCGAAGAGAAGCTACTGGAGACCCTGCTCTCTTACAACCTGGCGGCGGCGGTGCTGCTCAGCGTCGAGCATTCGCAGAACGCCCGCAACGCGTTGATCGCTGCCAACATCCCGGTGGTGGAGATCGGCGCCGTGCGCGCCGATCCGATCGACATGAGCATCGGCATCGATTACGTGGCGGCCATGTATCAGCTGACGCAAACGGTGATCGCCAGCGGCTATCAGAATATCGGGCTGTTGTGTGCCAACCAGGAGCAGTGGATTTTCCAGCAGCACCTGCAGGGCTGGCACAAGGCGCTGCTGCGCAACCATATGTCGCCGCATCGGGTGATCAACGCCGCACAGCCCGCCAGCTTCAGCACCGGCGCACAGCAGCTGCCGGAATTTTTGCTGGCCTGGCCGGAGCTGGACGCGCTGGTGTGCGCGTCGGACGAACTGGCGGGCGGCGCGCTGTATGAATGCCATCGGCGGCGCATCAAGGTGCCGGACAATCTGGCGGTGGTGGGGTTCGGCAACAGCGAGTTCAGCCGGGTGTGTCAGCCGCCGCTGACCACCATGACCATTCCGCATCGCGACATCGGCATTCAGGCCGGCCAGGCGCTGCTGGCGCGGCTGAACCAGCAACCCTGGCTGCCGGAAGGCTCCCTGCCCGCCACGCTGTGCCGCCGCGACAGCTGCTGAATCCGCGCCATAAAAAAAGCCGGTCGATGACCGGCTCTTTCATGCGTTGGCGTCTCAGTGGTTATCGATCGGCTTGCCGTAATCCTGCTCGTTGTTGCGCGTCAGCCACAGCGACAGCGCCTTCAGCGAATCCGGGGTAAACTCGTCGCAGCGCGCGGTGATCTCTTCCGGCGTCAACCAGCACACTTCGGCCACTTCTTCTTCCTGCAGCGCGAACGGGCCGTGCGACACGCAGCTGAACAGCGCACCCCACACCCGGCACTGCTCTTCTTCAAAGTAGAACAGACCGTGCTCGGCGAAAGGCACGCCGGCGATGCCCAGCTCCTCTTCCGCCTCGCGGCGCGCCGAATCCAGCACGTTTTCACCGCTTTGCACTACGCCGCCCGCCGTCGCGTCCAGCCAGCCCGGGTAGAAGTCCTTGATCTCGGTGCGACGCTGCACCAGAATTTTTCCCATCCCATCATGCACCACAATATAGGTAGCACGATGGCGCAGCCGCTCCGCCCGCATCTGTTGACGACTGGATTGAGCAATCACCTCGTTTTGTTCGTCGACGATATCAACCCATTCGGTATCTGCAGCCTGACCCTGTTCCGCCATCCTCTAAAACCTTCTATTTTGGCGCGATGCATCCCGCGCGCTGGTTAATCAATGAGTGTTTTTCAAAGATTTTTATTGTGTGTGTATAAATTAGTGCGTTTAGCGTGTTAACGCCACCTCCGCGACGACCTTGCCGTCGTCGAGCGTCAGCACGCTCAAAGTGCCACTATCCAACATGCCGTAGCTGGCGGGAAAGCCCCCTTTCGGGATGCTGACCGAGCCTGGATTGAAGCAGTAGATCTCCCCCTGCCGCTCCGCCTGCGGCAGATGCGTATGGCCGTAGGCCAGGACGTCTCCGCGGGATAACGGCGGCAGTGCCGAGGGATGATAAAGGTGACCGTGGGTCAAAAACAATCGTCTTTTTTGCAGTAAAACCTGTTGCCAGGGCGCTTCGATGGGGAACGTCAGCAGCATCTGATCGACCTCGCTGTCGCAATTGCCGCGAACGGCGATGATCTTGTCGCTATAGCGGTTCAATCGTTCGGCAACCTGAGCGGGCTGATACCCGGCCGGCAGCGCGTTGCGCGGGCCGTGATTCAGCAAATCACCCAGAAGAATCAGCCAGTCGGCGCGGTTTTGTTCGAACAATTCCAGCACGCGTTCGGCAGCAGGCAGCGAACCGTGGATATCCGAGGCGAACATCAGCTTCATAACCTTGTCCTATAGAGGGAAATAAGCGTCATTTTACCGCGCCGGCACCGTGCGGCAAACCGCCGCCCGCCCCGGTGGAGAATTGTGATCCAACCGCGCAGATAGCATCGGACGAATCCCACATAGCCTGCTATCCTTAGCTGCTATTGTTGGATCTCTGATATACCTTTGTGCGCGGCGAAGACCGCAGCAACGTGTAATGAATTACAGATCACCTTACCGCAGGAGGCAACATGATTGACCTGTATTACGCGCCTACTCCCAATGGTCACAAGATCACCTTGTTTTTGGAAGAGGTCGGCTTACCCTACCGTATCCATCGCGTAAACATCAGCGCCGGCGAGCAGTTCAAACCGGACTTTCTGAGCATTTCTCCCAACAACAAAATCCCGGCGATCGTCGATCAGCAACCGGTGGACGGCGGCGCGCCAATCAGCCTGTTCGAGTCCGGGGAAATTCTGCTGTATCTGGCGGAGAAAACCGGCAAGCTGCTGAGCAAAGGCCTGCGCGAACGCGCCGCCACTCTGCAGTGGCTGTTCTGGCAAGTGGCCGGATTCGGGCCGATGCTCGGGCAGAATCACCATTTCAATCACTACGCGCCGCAGCCGGTGCCTTACGCCATCGAGCGTTACCAGCTGGAAACCAAACGGCTGTATGGCGTGCTGGAAGCCGAACTGCAAAAACACCCGTATCTGGGCGGCGACAACTACAGCATTGCCGATATCGCCACCTATCCATGGGTGGTGTCGCATCCGCGCCAACGCATCGATCTGGCGGATTACCCGGCGGTACGCAACTGGTTCGAGCGCATCAGCAACCGTCCGGCGACCGAACGCGCCTACAAGCTGGCCGAACAGGCCTAAGCGGCTCTTCCGACTCCCCGCCGAACGGGGAGTCGCATCGTCCCTGCGTTATCATTTCCCTACTTTCCGTGTATTCTGAACGCCAATAATCAGACCTATGGAGAATCTCTGATGTCTTTCAGTCAACCCGACGCCGTTATTCGCATCAAAAACCTGCGGCTGCGCACGTTCATCGGTATCAAGGAAGAAGAAATCAACAACCGACAGGACGTGCTGATCAACGTGGTGATCCACTACCCGGCGGACAAAGCGCGCAACAGCGAAGACATCGCCGATGCGCTCAACTACCGCACCATCACCAAAGCGATCATCCGCCATGTGGAAGATAACCGTTTCGCGCTGCTGGAAAAATTAACGCAGGATGTGCTCGATATCGTAAAAGATCACGCCTGGGTGACCTATGCTGAAGTGGAGATAGATAAACTTCTGGCCCTGCGCTATGCCGATTCGGTTTCCATGACCATGAGCTACCGCCGGGACTAACTCAGG
Source organism: Serratia sp. YC16 (assembly GCF_009707615.1). Taxonomy (NCBI): domain Bacteria; kingdom Pseudomonadati; phylum Pseudomonadota; class Gammaproteobacteria; order Enterobacterales; family Yersiniaceae; genus Serratia; species Serratia sp. YC16. The sequence goes on from NZ_WLYN01000001.1 coordinate 1,393,277, forward strand.
GAGGTCGACCATGCGGATCCTGATCACCGGCGCAACGGGATTGATAGGCAGCAGCCTGACGGCCAGGCTGCTGGCGCTTTCTCACCACATTACGGTGCTGACGCGAGACGAACAGCGGGCCCGGGCCCGGCTCGGCGACCAGCCGAGCTATTGGCAAACGCTGGACGACGTGCAGTCGCTGGATGGCTTCGACGCGGTGATCAACCTGGCCGGCGAACCGATTGCCGACAAGCGCTGGAGCGCGCAGCAAAAGGAGCGGCTGTGCCATAGCCGCTGGGATCTGACCGAACGCCTGGCGCAGCTTATCAAGGCAAGCAGCACGCCGCCCGGCGTACTGATTTCCGGTTCCGCCGTCGGCTACTACGGCGATCAGGGGCAGGCGGTGGTGACCGAAGAGGAACCGCCGCACGACGAATTCACCCACCGATTGTGCCAACGCTGGGAAGCGCTGGCGCTGCAGGCGCAAAGCGACGCCACTCGCGTCTGCCTGCTGCGCACCGGCGTGGTGCTGGCGCCGCAGGGCGGTGCGCTGGCCAAAATGCTGCCGCCGTTCCGCTTCGGACTGGGCGGCCCGATCGGCGACGGCCGCCAATACCTGCCGTGGATCCATCTCGAAGACATGGTCAACGGCATTATTTATCTGCTGGATCACGCGACCCTGACCGGCCCGTTCAACATGGTCGCGCCCTACCCGGTGCATAATGAACAGTTCGCCGCCCAATTGGCCAACGTGCTCGATCGCCCGGCGTTTCTGCGGGTGCCGGCGTTCGTCATGCGGCTGTTGATGGGGGAAGCGGCGGTGCTGGTGCTCGGCGGCCAACGGGCGGTGCCGAAGCGCCTGGAAGAGGCCGGTTTTCACTTCCGCTATCTGGAGCTGGAACAGGCATTGGATGACGTGATCAATCAGCGGGCCGAAGCCCGCTGATCTGAGGTTACTTCAACGCGCCGGACAGGAACTGCTGCAGGCGCGGGCTTTTGGGGTTGCCGAACAGCTCGGCCGGCGGCCCCTGCTCTTCAATCAACCCTTTGTGCAGAAAGATCACGTGGTTGGAGACGTGGCGCGCAAACTCCATTTCGTGCGTCACCACCACCATGGTTTTCCCCTCCTCCGCCAGCTTCTGCATGATGCGCAGCACCTCGCCCACCAGTTCGGGATCCAGCGCCGAGGTCGGCTCGTCAAACAGCAGCACTTCCGGCTCCATCGCCAAGGCGCGGGCGATAGAGACGCGCTGCTGCTGACCGCCCGACAGGTGTACCGGGTATTTGCCGCGCGCCCGCTCATCGATGCCCACTTTGTCCAGGTAGCGCACCGCACGATCGTGCGCTTCGGCCTTGCTCAGCCCCAGCACCTGCACCGGCGCCTCCATCACGTTCTCAAGCACCGTCATGTGACTCCACAGGTTAAAGTGCTGGAACACCATGGTCAGGCGGGTGCGCAGTAGCTGCAGCTGCTTCTTGTCGAACACCTTCAGCTGGCCGTCCTTGTCGCGCACCATGCGAATGTCCTGGTTGTTCAGGCTGATCGAGCCTTCGCTCGGCTTTTCAAGGAAGTTAATGCAGCGCAGAAAGGTGCTTTTGCCGGAGCCGGAGGAGCCGATGATGCTGATCACATCCCCGGCGTTGGCCGCCAGCGAAACGCCCTTCAGCACTTCGTGATCGCCATAGCGTTTGTGCAGTTCCGTGACGGCTAATTTATTCTCAGACATGGTTTTTCTTCCCGTCATTTATCAGTGACTAACGTGTGCCATCCAGCGTTTTTCAGCTTTGCGGAACAGGCTGATTAACACGTAGGAGATGATCAGGTACAGCACCGCCGCAATGCCGAAAGCGTAAAACGGCTGATAGGTCGCGGCGTTGATATCGCGCGCGATCTTCAGCAGATCCGGCACGGTGGCGGTAAACGCCAGCGCGGTGGAGTGCAGCATCAGGATCACTTCGTTGCTGTAGGCCGGCAACGCGGTGCGTAGCGCCGAAGGCAAGATGATGCAGCGATACATTTTGAAGCGCGAGAAACCGTAGGCGTTGGCGGCCTCAATTTCACCGTGCGGCACCGAGCGGATCGCCCCGGCGAAGATCTCGGTGGTATAGGCGCAGGTATTGAGCGTCAGCGCCAGAATGGTGCAATTGAGCCCGCTGCGGAAAAACGCATTGAGAAACTCGCTGCCGCGCACGATCTCAAGGCTGTACATACCGGAGTAGAACACCAGCAGCTGCACGTACAGCGGCGTGCCGCGAAACACGTAGGTATAGAGCCACACCGGAAAACGCACCCAGCGAATGGGAGACACGCGCGCCACCGCCATCGGGATCGCCAGCAGCCCGCCCATCACCACCGAAGCGATCAGCAACCACAGCGTGACCGCCACGCCGGTAAAGCGGTAGCCATCGCTCCACAGCAGCGACTGCCAGTACTGTTGCAGGATATCGATCATAGTTCGGCCCTCTTGACGCCCAGTGAGTAACGCCGTTCAAGCCACAGCAGCACGCCGTTGGAAACGGTAGTGAAAACCAGGTACACCACGCCGGCCACGATGGCGAAGAAGAACGGCTGATAGGTGCCTTTCCCCGCCAGCTGCGTGGCTTTCACCACGTCGTTCAGGCCAAGGATCGACACCAACGCCGTCGCCTTCAGGATCACCTGCCAGTTGTTGCCGATGCCCGGTAAGGCGAAACGCATCATCGCCGGGAACAGAATGCGCCGAAAGATCTGCGCGCCGCTGAAGCCGTAGGCCGTCGCCGCTTCGATCTGCCCTTTCGGCACCGCCAGATAGGCGCCACGGAAGGTCTCGGTAAAATAAGCGCCGTAGATAAAGCCGAGAGTTATGATGCCGGCACCGAGCGGATCGATATCGATCTGCGCGAAGCCCAGCAGCGTGGTGATATTGTTCAGCGCGATTTGCAGACCGTAAAAGATCAGCAGCATCAGCACCAGATCGGGCACGCCGCGGATCAGCGTGGTATAAGCGCCGAACAGACCGGAGATCAAGGGGTTATGAGACAATTTGCCGCCAGCGCCGATCAGACCGATCACCACCGCCAGCACTACGGAACTGAGGGCCAGCTCCAGCGTCACCAGAGCCCCCTCTAAAATCAGTTGGGAATAGCCTTGCAGCATCTACTTCACCCTGTGGTCTAGGATCCGAACCATCGGGGCCGGCGCACCGGCCCCGCAGTCACAGCATGGAACGGGAAGCGGATTACCCGCCGTAGACGTCAAAGTCGAAGTACTTTTTCGCGTATTTGTCGTAGGTGCCGTCTTTACGCATCTCGGCGAAGGCTTTGTCCAGCGCCGCTTTCAGTTCGGTATCGGTCTTGCGCAGCCCCATGCCGGTGCCGACGCCGAAGAACTTGTCATCTTTCACCGATTCACCGGCAAACGCATAGTCTTTGCCCGGCGGCTGTTTCAGGAAGCCGTCGCTGCCTGCCACTTCATCCTGGAAGGCGGCGTCGATGCGGCCGGAGGCCAGGTCGGCATAGGCCAGATCCTGGTTCTGGTAAGGCACCACGGTGACGCCCTTCGGCTGCCACATGGCGTTGGCGTAGGCTTCCTGGGTGGTGCCCTGCAGCACGCCCACGCTCTTGCCTTTCAGCGCTTCAGCGGTCGGCAACAGTTTGGACCCTTTCGGCGCGATCAGACGCGCGTTGGCGGCATACAGCTTGTCGGTAAAGGCGATTTCCTGCTGGCGTTTTTCAGTGATGGACAGCGAAGAGATGATGGCATCGATCTTCTTCGCCTTGAGGGATGGGATCAGCGCGTCAAAGTCGCTCTCCACGAAGGTACATTGGGTATTGATGCGTTTGCACAGCTCTTTGGCCAAATCGATGTCAAAGCCGACCAATTCGCCTTTGGCGTTTTTGGATTCAAACGGTGCGTAAGTCGGATCGGTGCCAATCTTCAGCGTTGAAGGAATGGCGGCAAAGGCGCTGCTGGCGGCGCTCAAAGCCAGAACTAACGGCAGAATCAAAACCCGCTTTTTCATAAATTACCCTCAAATTGATTTTTTTGATGCCACTACGGGCATTACTTTCCCCACCAAATCAATTTGCAGTAATCGTGCCACATTAGGTGCTACGGCAGGAGGGAACGGCTCCGGCCTTCACAATACTGTTTCCTGGGACGATAACCGCAAAATTAAATCGGCCGGTCAGGGCCGCGTCACTGGCAGCCGCGACAAGACGGCGCCATGAAACAGTGAGCGTGATGAAGTAGGATCATTATGGTGCATGCGCCGCCCCAATTCAGTGCGGTGTTGCACAAATGTACCAATTTAGGGATAAAACTGTTAATTAGCACCCTGCCAGCGGGTGAACAGGTCGGTCGGCAGTTCGATATCAAACTGGTCGATCACCCGATTGACGGTCTGATCGATGATGTCTTCCACGCTTTTCGGCTGGTGGTAAAACGCCGGCACCGGCGGCATGATCACCGCGCCCATCTCCGCCGCCTGGGTCATCAACCGCAGGTGCCCCAGATGCAGCGGCGTTTCGCGCACACACAAGACCAAACGGCGGCGCTCTTTGAGCACCACGTCGGCGGCGCGGGTCAGCAGCCCGTCGCTGTAGCTGTTGACGATGCCGGACAGCGTTTTGATCGAGCAAGGCAGGATGGCCATGCCGAGGGTTTTGAAGGAGCCGGAGGAGATACCGGCGGCGATATCGCGCGCATCATGCACCACATCGGCCAACGCCTGCACTTCACGCAGGCTGTACGGCGTTTCCAGCGCCAGCGTCTGCCTTGCCGCGTTGCTCATCACCAGATGGGTTTCCACCTCTGCGACGTCGCGCAAAACCTGTAACAGGCGCACGCCGTAGATCGCGCCGCTGGCGCCGGAAATGCCGATGATGAGTCGTTTCATGGAAAATGGCCTCTGCCGTAAAAAGTAAGATCAGGCAGACTTTGCCGCAATGGCGAGGGATAAGCAAGTCACAGGAGCAAGGTGCAGCGCCGCAAACGCGGCGCTGCACCTTGGGGGATCAACGCGGGCGATTAGCCTTCGTTGTGCAGTTCCAGATTTTCCGCTTCGGTTTGCACCCGCAGCGCCTTGGCGTCGTCGCTGCGCAGCGACTCCAGGTATTCCAGATAGCTTTGGTCGACGTCTTTGGTCACATAGATGCCGTTGAACACCGAGCATTCGAACTGGGTGATATCCGGGTTCTCTTCGCGCACCGCTTCGATCAGATCGTCCAGGTCCTGGAAGATCAGCCCGTCGGCGCCGATGATCTGGCGGATTTCATCCACTTCACGCCCGTGGGCGATCAGTTCGTTGGCGCTCGGCATGTCGATGCCGTAGACGTTAGGGAAACGCACTTCCGGCGCGGCGGAAGCCAGATAGACGCGCTTGGCGCCCGCTTCGCGCGCCATTTCGACGATCTGCTCCGAGGTGGTGCCGCGCACGATGGAGTCATCCACCAGCAGCACGTTCTTGTCGCGGAATTCGGCGCGGTTGGCGTTCAGCTTGCGGCGCACCGACTGACGACGCGCCTGTTGGCCCGGCATGATGAAGGTGCGGCCAACATAGCGGTTCTTCACAAAGCCCTGGCGGTATGGCTTCTCGAGAATGCGCGCGATCTCCAGTGCGATATCGCAGGAGGTTTCCGGGATCGGGATCACCACGTCGATATCCAGATCTTCCCATTCGCGGGCGATCTTCTCACCCAGCTTCTGGCCCATGCGCACGCGGGCGCTGTAGACCGAGATCTTGTCCATAAAGGAATCCGGGCGCGCGAAATAGACGTATTCGAACAGGCACGGGTTGGTTTTCGGGTTCTCTGCGCACTGGCGAGTGAACAGCTGGCCTTTGGTGGTGATGTACACCGCTTCGCCCGGCGCCACATCGCGCAGGAACTCAAAGCCCAGGGTATCCAACGCCACGCTCTCGGAAGCCACCATGTACTCGCTGCGGCCATCCTCCAGCGTACGCTTGCCGATCACCAGCGGGCGAATGCCGTTCGGATCGCGGAACGCCAGCAGGCCGTGGCCGATGATCATCGCCACACAGGCGTAAGCGCCGCGCAGTTGCTGATGCATCGCGGCGACTGCGGTAAAGATGTTGTCGGCCTCCAGCGGATAGTGCGGGAAGCGATCCAGCTCGCTGGCCAGCACGTTCAGCAGGATTTCCGAGTCGGAGGTGGTATTGACATGGCGACGGCCGCTTTCGAACAGCTTTTGGCGCAGCTCATGGGCGTTGGTCAGATTACCGTTATGGGCCAGCGTAATGCCGAACGGCGAGTTGACGTAGAAAGGCTGGGCCTCAGAGGCGCTCGAGCTGCCGGCCGTCGGGTAACGCACATGGCCAATGCCCATGTTGCCCTGCAAGCGTTGCATATGGCGCGCCTCAAACACATCCTTCACCAGGCCGTTGGCTTTACGCAAACGGAACCCGTTGTGGGCGTCAATGGTGACGATGCCTGCGGCATCCTGGCCACGGTGCTGGAGCACCGTCAGAGCATCATAAATCGACTGGTTTACCGGCATGAAACCGGCGATACCGACAATACCGCACATGTTGTCTTTTCCTCATCAGCGCTACCGCCCCGGCAATTGGGTCGGCAAGAAACTCGACGTGCTCTGCAGGTAGTCAAAGAACCACCTGATGACGTAACTGAACTGGGGAATGAGCTGCGACTGTTTCCAGTCGGCACTTTGTGAGAAGCCGGTAAAGGTATCCAGGAAGAACAGGATCGCCGCGACGATCAACACTCCGCGCAGCGCGCCGAAGCAGATGCCCAACACGCGGTCGGTGCCCGACAACCCGGTTTTCTCTACCAGTGAGCTAATCACATAGTTAACAATAGCCCCTACGATCAAGGTCGCGATGAACAAAATCGCGATCGCGATGCCGTTTCGCACCAGTTCATCTTCAAAACGAGTGAAATAGACCGCAAGGTAAGAGTAGAAATGGCTGGCAACAAAAAACGCACATCCCCATGTCACAAGTGACAATGCTTCGCGAACAAACCCTCGGATCAGGCTCACCAGAGCCGAAAATCCAATCACCGCTATAATGACGTAATCAATCCAGACCATGAACTATTCCAATAATGAATCGCCCCTGCATCCAATTCGCGGCGAATTCTAACAGAAAAAGAAAACGTTTGCGTAGGGGATTTCCTACCACGTTACAAATAAAAAGCGGCGATCAAAAAATTCCTAATCGCCGCGCCTACATAGGTGATTTCGCCTGCAAAAGGCGCGGTTTTTCTCGCTTTCTCTCCACCACTCCTTAATTCAGGGGCGCATCGTGCTGCGCCCCTGCGAGGTTTAACGGCCGTACGGCTTCACCTGCCCGCTCAGCCCGCTGATCGAATTCAGCGACGGCAGCGCCGCCTGCAGCTTCTGCTTAGAGGCATCTGGCCCGACGTAGATACGGGTGATCTGCCCCTGCACCGGCGTCGACGGCACGGTAAAGGCGCGATAGCCCGAAAGGCGCAGCGAGGCGACAATCTCGTTCGCCTTGGCGGCGTTTTTCAACGCGCCGAGCTGCACGACATAGGCTTGCCCGGCCGGCGCTTTTTCTTCCGCCGGTTTCGGCTGCGGCGTCGGTTCAGGTTTCGGCTCCGGCTTAGGCTCCGGTTTCGGTACCGGCTTCACTTCCACCGGCTTCGGCTGCGGCGCCGGTTTCGGTTTCACTTCCACCGGTTTGGTTTCTACCGGTTTCGGCTTAGGCTGCGGCGCCGGCTGAGGACGCGTCTCGACCGGCGGTGGCGCCACCAGCGTCGGTTGCTGAGCATTCTGCCGCGCCGCCTGTTGCGCCGCCGCTTCGTTGGCCGCCTGCTGCTCGACCAACGCGCCCGCCCCTTCCGGCGGCTGCGCCGGCAACGGCTGCGTCACCGGCGGCAGCACGTCGTTCTCTTCGACGTCGCCCGGCTTCGGCACCAAAGGAATGGCCGCGAATTCGTCCTCGTAATGCTTCTTCTTGCCGTCCAGCAACCCTGGCAGGATGATTACCCCCAGCGCCACCAGAATCACGGTTCCGACCAGTCGGTTCTGAAATTTACTCGCCACTCACACTCCCCGCATCTCGTCTAACGCCGCCATCACCTGCGCAACGGTGTGGAACGATCCACAGACGATCACAATATCCTGTTTATCAGCATCCTGCATAGCCTGCCGCCAGGCAGTTTCGACATCGGCAAAACGGCGCGGTTCCGTCAGATGTTGCGCCAGCTGTTCGACGCTGGCACCGCGCGGCCCGTCGAGCGGCGCGCAGTACCATTCATCCACCTGCTCGCTCAGGCAGGCCAACGTGCCGGCGATGTCCTTGTCCGACAGCATGCCCACCACCGCGCGCACCTTGCCGCCTTCGCGCGGCAGGCTGGCCAGGCGCCCGGCCAGATAACCGGCGGCGTGCGGATTGTGCGCCACATCGAGGATCAGCGTCGGCTCCCGCCGCACGATCTGGAAGCGCCCCGGCAGCGTCGCCTGCTGCAGCCCGGTGAAGATCGCCCGTTCGTCGATTTCCAGCGGGGAGCAGTTCAGCGCCGCCAGTGCGGTAGCGGCATTGGCCAGCGGCACGTTCGGCGTCGGCAGATCGGTCAGCAGCGTATCGCCGCCCTGCCACTGCCAGCGATCGCCCTGCTCGCTGAAGCGCCAGGCTTCACCGCGGCGATACAGCGGCGCGCCCAGCGTTTCGGCGACCTGGCGAATGCTGTCCGGCATGTCGGGTTCGCCCACTACCGCCGGCTTGCCGCTGCGGAAAATACCGGCCTTTTCACGGCCGATGCTTTCACGATCGTCGCCCAGCCAATCGGTGTGATCGAGCGCGATGCTGGTGATCACCGCCACGCTCGGATCGACGATGTTGGTGGCGTCGAGACGCCCGCCCAGGCCCACTTCCAGGATCACCACGTCGAGCCGCGCCTGTTTGAACAGCTGCAACGCCGACAGGGTGCCGAATTCGAAATAGGTCAGCGACGTTTCGCCGCGGCCGGCTTCAATGGCAGCGAACGAGCGGCTGTGCTCCGCTTCGCTCAGCTCTTCCCCTTGAATGCGCACGCGCTCGGTATAGCGCACCAGATGTGGCGAACTGTAGACGCCGACGCGCAGGCCGGCGGCCAGCAAAATAGCTTCGAGAGTGCGACAGGTGGTGCCTTTGCCGTTGGTGCCGGCAACGGTGAACACCGTAGGAGCGGGAGTCAGTAAATCCAGATGCGCCGCGACGCGCTGTACGCGCTCAAGGCCGAGTTCGATCGCCTGGCTGTGCAGACGCTCCAGATAGTAAAGCCACGAGCTCAATGGCGACGTGGCTTGGGGAATTTGGTGGTTTTGCATGAGTCCCGTCACTGAACTTGGGTTCATTAATCCATCAGGGCACCACCCTCACCGCGGTAAAGGCGATGCGCTTCGTTACCGCCGCCAACCGGCCTGCCGCGGCGTAATGAACCGCGGCCGGCAGGAAACGGGCTTCAGCCGTCACTTAGCCACAAAGTGGCGGCTGAACCCGGGCGGGATCTGTCTTTGCCTCAGGCGTCGGCCTGCTGCTCCGGTTCAATCACCGGCGCGGCCTCATCGAAATGCGGCTGCGGCTGGTTAGTCAGCTTCGACAGAATGCTCGCCAACGTTTGGCGCATTTCCGGACGGCGAACGATCATGTCGATCGCGCCTTTTTCGATCAGGAATTCGCTGCGCTGGAAACCCGGCGGCAGTTTCTCGCGCACGGTCTGCTCGATCACGCGCGGGCCGGCGAAGCCGATCAGCGCTTTCGGCTCGGCGATGTTGATATCGCCCAGCATCGCCAGACTGGCGGAAACGCCGCCCATGGTCGGGTCGGTCAGCACGGAGATGTACGGCAAGCCGCGCTCCTGCATTTTGGCCAACGCCGCGCTGGTTTTCGCCATCTGCATCAGCGACATCAGCGCTTCCTGCATACGCGCGCCGCCGCTGGCGGAGAAGCACACCAGCGGACAGTTGTCCTCCAGCGCCTGCTCAACCGCGCGCACGAAACGTGCGCCGACCACGGAAGACATCGAACCGCCGATAAAGGCGAACTCGAAGGACGCCGCGACGATCGGCATGCCGTACAACGTGCCCTTCATCACCACCAGCGCGTCTTTCTCGCCGGTCGCTTTCTGTGCGGCGACCAGGCGATCTTTATAGCGTTTGGAATCCTTGAATTTCAGAACGTCTTTCGGCTCCAGATCGCTGCCCAGCTCCACTTCGCTGCCTTCGTCCAGCAGGGTATGCAAACGCGCGCGTGCGCCCATACGCATGTGGTGGTCGCACTTCGGACACACTTCCAGATTACGCTCCAGCTCGGCGCGGTAGAGAACCTGGCCGCAGCTGTCGCATTTGGTCCAGACCCCTTCAGGAATGCTCGCCTTACGGGTTTGTGTGATATTGCTCTTGTTAAGAATTCGTTCAATCCAGCTCATCGATGACCTTTCTGTTTGAACCTGGCACACGCCAGTCCGCTGTTCATGCTTTAACAATCCCCCCGAAAACACCCCAATGAAAAAATGCCCGTTCGCGGCGCGGCAAGCGCGGCGACTGAGGCATCGGCTTCAGGGTTGTTCGCAGGAACAGACCATAATGTCGCTCATTAAACCATATCGGCCCGACGCTGTGGACAAAAAACTGGTCGAACCGACAGGTTGAGCGATGTTTTTACTGTTTTTGCTGGCGGGCGGCCGCGCGCTTGTGGCGCCAAATTTCAATCACGCCCGGCAGAATCGAAACGATGATGATCCCGACGATCAGCAGTTTCAGGTTCTCCTGCACCACCGGCAGATCGCCGAACAGGTAGCCAGCATAAGTGAAGAGCAGCACCCAAACCAGTGCGCCAATCACGTTGTAGGCGGCGAAGTGGCGATAGGACATATGCCCCATACCGGCGACGAACGGCGCAAAAGTGCGCACGATCGGCACGAATCGCGCCAGAATAATCGTTTTCCCGCCGTGCTTCTCATAGAACTGATGCGTCTTGTCCAGATAGCTGCGGCGGAAGATTTTCGAATTCGGATTGCTGAACAGCTTCTCGCCGAACAGCCGCCCGATCGTATAGTTCACCGCATCGCCGAGGATCGCCGCCACCACCATCAACGCCACCATGGTGTGCACGTTCAGATCGTTGGTCGGCAACGCCGCCAGCGCGCCGGCGACGAACAGTAAAGAATCCCCCGGCAGGAACGGCGTCACCACCAGACCGGTTTCGCAAAACAGGATCAGGAACAGAATAGCGTAGACCCACATGCCGTATTGTGCGACCAGTTCGGCCAGATGCACATCAATATGCAGAATGAAATCAATAATAAACTTGATGATATCCATAAATTCTCTCATTGATGCCGAGTGTTTCAATCACCCGGCAGAAGCACAAGGGAGCGACGCTTTCAGGCGTGCCGGCGTTTAATCGTCGGGTAAAAACAGCGGCCCCATCGGCGGCCGCGGTATGCCAAAGTGGTCGGGATAGTCCACGGAAACCAGATACAGTCCCTCGGCTCGTGCCGTCGCCGCCGCCAGATTGCGATCCTTCAGCGCCAGCAATTCGGCCATCCAGTTCTCATCCTGATTGCCGCAGCCGATCTCCATCAGGCTGCCGACGATATTGCGAACCATGTGATGCACAAAGGCATTCGCCTTGATATCTACCACAATATATTCGCCGTAGCGCGTAACCTTAACGTGTTTTACGAAGCGCCACGGGGTACGCGACTGGCATTGCACCGCACGGAACGAGGTGAAATCGTTCTCGCCCAGCAGCGCCTGCGCCGCCCGGTGCATGCGATCGGCGTCCAGCGGGTGATAAAAATGCGTCACCCCCTGCTGCAGCACCGCCGGCCGGTAGCGATGGTTGAAAATAATATAGCGGTAACGGCGCGCGGTGGCGCTGAAACGCGCGTGAAAATCGTCGGCGACCGGGCTCACCCAGCGCACCGCGATGTCCGGCGGCAGATGGGTGTTCACCCCCATCGTCCAGGCGGCGTCCTTGCGGCGCGCGGTAGTTTCGAAATGCACCACCTGCCCGGTGGCGTGCACGCCGGCGTCGGTGCGCCCGGCGCACAGCACGTTGATCGGCGCATCCGCCACCTTGCTCAACGCCTGCTCCAGCCGCTCCTGCACGCTGGCCACTTCTTGCTGCCGCTGCCAGCCGTAATAACGGCTGCCGTCATATTCGATGCCCAGCGCGATCTTCAGCGTCGGCTGAGCGGACGAGACCACCTCAGACATCAGTACATCTGCTCCTGCACCAGACGCTCGGCGGTTTCGACAGCCATCAACGCGCCGCCGAAGCGTACGTTGTCCGCCACCGTCCAGAATTGCAGCAGCTCGGGGATGCCGTAATCGTTACGCAGGCAGCCGATGCTGAGCGCATCGCTGCCGGAAGCATCGGTGACCTGCGTCGGGTAATCGTCTTCTTCGCTCAGCTGAATGTCCTCGACCTCTTCGAGCTCGCTGCGCGCCTCCTCGGCGGACAACGGACGCAGCGCTTCCAGGTGCACCACCTGCGCGTGGCCATAAAACACCGGCGACTGCACGCAGCTCACCGAGATCGGCAAACCTTCATCCTGCAGCACCTTGCGCACCTGATCGACGATCAGGCGCTCTTCGCGCACGCTGCCCTGTTCGTCGGCAATCAGCGGCAGCAGGTTGAACGCCAGCTGTTTGCCGAAGACGCCCTCCTCGGCCGGGATGCCATTCAGCAGACGCGCGCTTTGGCCGGCCAGATCGTCCACCGCCGCCTTGCCGCGCGACGATACCGACATCAGCGTGGTGACGTGCAGACGCGACAGCCCCGCCTGTTCGGTCAGCGGTTTGATCGCCGTCAGCAGTTGGCTGACCATGCTGTCGGCCACCGCGACGATATTGCGGTTGCGGTAATCCGCCAGCACCTGCGGGTTAACGCCAGGCACTACCAGCGGCACATCCGGCTCCATGGCGAACAGGCCGCTGGTGTCGATCACCAGACAGCCCATATTGCCGGCTTCTTCAGCATAGCGCGCGGAAGCTTCGCTGCCGGCGACGAAGAAGGCCAGCTGCGCCTGCGACCAGTCGAACTCTTCGGCGTTTTGCACCAGAATGGACTTGCCGTTGAAGCGCACATTGGCGCCCGCGCTGCGCTCGCTTGCCAGAGGATAGAGCTCACCCACCGGGAACTGGCGTTCCTGCAACAATTCCAGCAACGCTTCACCTACCGCGCCAGTGGCGCCGAGCAGCGCGATATTCCAGCCGTCAGACATTGGGGTTTTCTCCAGAGTATTTCATTCATAAAAGCAGACGGGCAGTGCAGCCACCGCCCGATAATCTTTGCCGCTCACTGTAGCGGCGTTGGCTTAAGACAACCTTACGCGTTGACGAGATGGCCTACGCCACGCTGAAGCCCAGCTTGCCGAGCAGCTCGGCGCTGGCGCTGTCATCGCATTGCACGACCAACGAAGACCACTCGCGGCGCTCCTGGTAGTGCTTGCGCAGGCGATCGAACTCGCCCGGTTGCCCGGCGACTTTGCGCAGCGGCGCATCATCGCGGCGCACATCATACACCAAGTGCATCAATCGTTTTAACCGCGCTTCATCCAGCGGCCCGTTGAGGCGGATCTGGCTGAACTCGGGCGGCGGTAGCAGCGAGGCCAGCGCTACCTGCTGCGGCTGCCCCAGATGACGGCTGAAAGCCTCGAACACCTGGGTGGTGCCGCGTGCCTTGCCTTCCAGCGTATACCCGGCGATGTGCGCAGTGCCGATATCCACCCGCGCCAGCAGCGGCAAGGAGAGGTCCGGCTCCGGTTCCCACACGTCCAGCACCGTGCTCAGTTTTTTGCCCTTTTCCAACGCCTGCAGCAGCGCGGCGTTATCCACCACCGGCCCGCGACAGGCGTTGATCAGAATGCGGTTGTCCGGCAGCGCCGCCAGCAGGTCGGCATCCGCCAGATGCAGCGAATGGTATGGGCCGGATTTATTCAGCGGCGTGTGGAAGGTCAGCACGTCGGCTTCGGCCACCAGTTTCTCCAGTGGCAAAAATTCCCCGGCGTCGCCGCGATCGGCGCGCGGCGGATCGCACAGCAGCGTGCGCACGCCCAGTGCTTTGAGGCGTGCGTCCAGGCGCGAACCGACGTTGCCCACGCCGACGATGCCGACGGTTTTATCCCGCAGGTGGAAACCGTCGCGTTCAGCCAGCAGCATCAAGGCGGAGAACACATACTCGACCACCGCGATGGCGTTGCAGCCCGGCGCGGCGGAAAAACCGATGCCCTGCCGCTGCAGCCAGGCGTCATCGACGTGATCGGTGCCGGCGGTGGCGGTGCCGACAAAGCCAATGCGGCTGCCGGCCAACAATTCTTCATTTACCTTGGTGACCGAACGCACCATCAGCGCGTCGGCACCCGCCAGCGCCTCGCGCGGGATCGGGCGGCCAGGCACCGCCTGCACATCGCCCAGGCGGCTGAACAGCTCGGCCGCATACGGCATATTTTCATCAACCAGAATCTTCACTGCGTTCTCCGACGGTTTACGGCTATTGGTCTGCGAAATAGTGTGCCACTGAATCAGGCACGGCGAAAGCGCTCAGGGGTGGTGCCGGCGATCTGCTGGAACATGACGATAAACGCCGAGGCGGAGCTGTAGCCGACGTCCAACGCCACTTCCTGCACGGTTTTTCCCTGTTCGAGCAGCGACACGGCGTGCAGGAAACGCAGGCGCTGGCGCCATTCGCTGAACGACATGCCCAGATCCTGCTGGCAGCGGCGCGACAGGGTGCGCTCGGTGGTGTAGACCCGAGCCGCCCAGGCCGCCAGCGAGGTGTTGTCCGCCGGGCAATGCTCCAGCGCTTCCAGCACCGGGGCCAAAAACTTGTCGTCCGACGACGGCAGATAGGTTTGTTGGCGCGGCGACAGGCGCAGCTGATCGATCAGCACCTGACAGAGGCGCAAATCCTCTTCCGCCTGTGGGATGTACTGCTTGCGCGCATAGAAATCCTCGGCGATGGCGCGGAATATCGGCGTCACGCTCACCAGACAAGGGTCGGCCGGCATGCCGACGCACAGCGCCGGCGTGATGTCCACCATGCGGCACTGCGCCAGCCGCTGGTTATAGCAGGAGTGTTCGATGCCGGCCGGCGCCCACAGCACGAATTCCGGCGGCGCCAGAAAGCGCTGCCCGCCGATGCGCAGCACCATCACCCCGGCTTTGACCCACATCAACTGGCCCCAGGTATGGCTGTGCGGCTGGAATTCGGTGCGTGCATTAAACTCCTCGCAGCGGAACTGCACCGGGTTGGGCGCCGGGATCAGCGACTCGGGGAAATGGCGGATTTCTGGCATGGTTTCGTCCCGTGATTTGTCTTGTTTACGCCGTTTTTTGTCTGGATATCGCTATATATGATAAACCGGACACGCGTAGACTAGCCAGCATGTTGGACGTTATTGAGAATAATTATCATGAATATGCTCTTCCCGCTGTTGGCCGTGCTGATTTGGTCGATTAACGCCGTCGTCAGCAAACTCTCCGCCACCGCCATCGATCCGGCGGCCATTTCACTTTACCGCTGGTTGCTGGCGCTGATCGCGCTGACGCCATTCGTGCTGCCGGGCGTGCTGCGCAACTGGGCGCAGGTGCGCGCCAACTGGTGGAAACTGATGATCCTCGGCTTGCTGGGCATGGTGCTGTATCAAAGCCTGGCCTATTACGCGGCGCACAGCGTCAGCGCGCTGTTTATGGGCATCATCGTGTCGCTGATCCCGCTGCTGACCATCCTCATCAGCATCGTACTGCTGCGCATTGCGCCGACCGTCGGCGTGTTGCTCGGCAGCATACTCTCCTTCTGCGGTTTGATCTGGCTGGTCAGCGGCGGCCAGCCCGGCGTGCTGTTGCAACATGGCATCGGCAAGGGGGAATTGATGATGCTGCTCGCCACCGCCTCTTACGCGCTGTATGGCGTGTTGACCAAACGCTGGGCCATCGCGCTGCCGAACTGGCAATCGCTGTACGTGCAGATCCTGTTCGGCGTGCTGCTGTTGCTGCCTAACTTCCTGATGGCTCAGGATGTTGGACTGAACGGCCATAACCTGCCGCTGGTGCTGTTCGCCGGCATTCCGGCTTCAATCATCGCCCCGTTCCTGTGGATCCAGGGCGTGATGCGACTGGGCGCCAATACCGCCTCGATCTTCATGAACCTGGCGCCGGTGTTCACCGCCGCCATCGCCGTGCTGTTCCTGCATGAGCAGCTGCACGGTTACCACCTGATCGGCGGCGGCATCACCCTGCTGGGCGTGATCCTGTCGCAGCGGCTGCGCACGCCACTGACGCGTAAAGCCAAAGCCCCGGCGGCCAACGCCGAATCCTGCAAAGAACAGGCTTAAGGCAGCAACCTGAAACGCACCCGCACCAACAGGCCGCCCAGCGCGGCGGAGCTCAGCAGCTCCGGGTGGGTGCCGTGATACGCGGTGATGTCTTTCACCAACGCCAGCCCTAAACCGGCGCCCGGCTGATCGCCCACGTTGTCCAGCCGGTGAAACGGCTGCAGCGCCAACGCCTTGTCCTGCAAGGCGATGCCGGGGCCGCTGTCTTCAATCTCCAGTACGCCTTCCCCCGCCGCCTTATCCTGAGTAAGACGAGCGGTCACCACGCCCTGACGCGGCGTGTATTTCAGCGCGTTGTCCAACAGGTTGGCGCACAGTTCGGCCAGCAGCAACGCCTCTCCTGCCACCTGACACGACGCCTCGCCTTCGAAACCGAGATCGATCTGCTTACTGCGCGCCTGCGGCAGGCGAGAGAAGCAGGCGTCGCGCAGCACCTGCGCCAGATTGACCGGCTGCAGTTTACGCTCGGCCTGGTGCTCGCTGGCCTTCAGGCGTGAAAGGTGCAGCAGCCGGTCGGTCAGCGCCACGGTATTATCCAGCGTCGCGCTCATCGCCTGCAGACTTTCACGCCACTGCTGCGGCCGATCGCTGGCCAGCGCCACCCCGACCTGGGTCTTCAATACCGTCAACGGCGTGCGCAGCTGGTGGGAAGCATCGGCACTAAAGCGCTCCTGACGCGCCACCATCAGCCGCAGCCGTTCGATGTAACGATTGAACGCCACCAGCAGCGGCTGCATCTCCGACCACGGAAGAACCCGCGGCAAGGGCGTCAGCTCGCCCGGATCGCGCCGCAGCATGATGCCGGAGAGTTTGCGCATCGGCTTCAACACTCGCTTGAGCAGCGCGAACGCCAGGATCAGGGTCAACACCACCACCGTGCCCTGGCTCAACAGCGCCGCGATCATCATCTGTCGCGCCAGGTAACGGCGCGATTCCAGGGTTTCCGCCACCAGGATGGTCGCCATGCCGCTTACGCCCGACTCGTTGACCGGTTGAAACAGCGCCGCCACGCGGATCGGCCGGCCGAGGTATTCCGCATCATAGAAATGCACCAGCGCCGGGTAGAGCGTGGAGCGCGGGATGTGGGGCGGCAGCGACGGCAGATCGTCATAGCCCGAGATGCTTTGCCCCTGCGGCGAGATCACCTCGTAATAGAGCTGATCGTTCATGTTGCGCTCGAAGCTGTCGAGCACCACATAGGGCACATCGACCGCCAGCTTGCCTTCGCGCACCACCAGTCGCTCCGCCACGGTGCGCGCCGACGCCAGCAGCGTGCGATCGTAAGCCAGGGTGGCGGCGCTCATGGCGCTGAAATAGTGGGTGTAGATAGAGATGCCGCCCAACGCCAGCAGCGGCAGGCCAAAAAACAGCAGCAGTTGATAGAACAGCGAACGCGGCGCGTTAAACCACCGCATTGCACAGTTCCAGGCTGTAGCCCAGACCGCGCAGCGTGACGATCGCCACGTCGCTGCCCTGCAGCTTTTTCCGCAAACGGTGTACGTAAAGCTCGATGCTCTCCGGGTTAGCCTCGTCGGACAACGTAAACACCTGCTCAAACAGCTGCTGCTTGGCCACCGGACGGCCGCGCCGGTGCATCAATGCGGTCAACACCGACAGTTCGCGCGGCGTCAGCGCCAGCGGCCGGCTCTCCAGCAGGAAGTAGCCTTCGTCGTGGTAGGTCAGCGCGCCATACTGCAAAGCCGGCTGCGCGGCGCCGACGCTGCGGCGCAGCAACGCCCGAATGCGCGCCTCCAGCTCGTCCAGTTCGAACGGCTTGGTGAGATAATCATCCGCCCCCAGGTTCAGGCCTTTCACCCGATCGGTTACGTCGGTGCGCGCCGTCAGCAGCAGCACCGGCAGATCCTGCCCGCGCTTGCGCAGACGCGCCAGCAGCTCCAGCCCGTTCAAACGCGGCAGCGCTACATCCAGCACCGCCAGCGCATAGCGTTCATTGAGCAACAGGTGGTCGGCCGCCACGCCGTCCGGCGCGACGTCGACGGCAAACCCGGCGCCGGTCAGCGCTTTTTGCAACCAGTGAGACAGCTCGGGGTGATCTTCAACCAATAACAGTCGCATGTTCCCATTCCATTGATTTACCTGAACAACCCGGCGCCGATGCAGCGCCTGTTAACAGGCCGATAACAGAGAATGGCATGGAAAATAAGGGGATAAAAGAGCGCTGCGCCGCCAGTTTTGAGAGCTGGCACACAATTATGCGTAGTGGCGCGCGATCGTAGGTGGGGTCAGATCAGCGGGATGGGGCTATCGGCAAGAGCAATATCCAACACCGGGCGCAGCTTGTCGGCGGTAAACGGCGAAGGCACCAGCACGGAGCGGTTGTTGGCGGCAAACACCAGATCGATGCCGGTCACGCAGGCGGTCATCGCACAGACATACTTTTCACCGTCGGCGTTGACAAAATGCAGCTCGAATACGCCTATATCGGCGCGCAGGCGTTTCAAACGACACTGCGCGTTTTCTCCGGCCATCTCAGCATAGACTTCAGGCAACCGTTTAATCGCGCACACTTTGGCGCTGTCCCTACCGCCAAACAATTTCCCTAACGAAAACATATCACTGCGTCTCTATTCATTTCAGTGCTCATGATTTTATCGCGAAAGCAAAACGCCGAACCTGATATTACGCAGGGTTTTAGCCGGTTTTGCGCCCTGTTCTTCTCTTCCTTTCTATGGTAGCCCACCCGCTATTCGCTCGCGACAAGAGACCCCAATCACAGACTGGAAACTTTTCCGTCCGCTGAAAGGTAAATGAAAGGTTGTTGTTTTAACAATCCTGCAACCGCACCTGGCGGGATTCACAACCAGAACAATACCGAGGGCAAGTCACAATGAAAAAAATAATGACCCGTACCTTTACCGCCGCCGCCCTGCTGCTGGCGGCCAATCAGGCCTTTGCCGTGGAAGCGCCCAAACGCACCGAATGCATCGCGCCGGCCAAGCCCGGCGGCGGCTTCGATCTGACCTGCAAGCTGATTCAGGTATCGCTGCAGGACACCAAGGCCATCGATAAACCGATGCGCGTCACCTATATGCCCGGCGGCGTCGGCGCGGTGGCCTACAACGCCATCGTCGCACAGCGCCCGGCGGAGTTCGGCACCGTGGTGGCCTTTTCCGGCGGCTCGTTGCTCAACCTTTCTCAGGGCAAGTTCGGCCGCTACAACGTGGACGACGTGAAATGGCTGGCGGCGGTCGGCACCGACTACGGCATGATCGCGGTGCGCGCCGACTCGCCCTACAAAACGCTGAAAGACCTGATGGACGCCTTCCAAAAAGATCCCAACAGCGTGGTGTTCGGCGCCGGCGCCTCCATCGGCAGCCAGGACTGGATGAAAACCGCGCTGCTGGCGCGTGAAGTCGGCGTAGATCCGCGCAAGATGCGCTACGTGGCGTTCGAAGGCGGCGGCGAGCCGGTGACCGCGCTGCTGGGCAACCACATTCAGGCGGTCTCCGGCGACCTGAGCGAAATGGTGCCTTATCTGCAGGGCGACAAGATCCGCGTGCTGGCGGTGTATGCCGAACAACGTCTGCCGGGCCAGTTGGCCGACATTCCTACCGCCAAAGAGCAGGGATACAGCCTGGTGTGGCCGATCATTCGCGGCTTCTACGTCGGGCCGAAGGTCAGCGATGAGGAGTATCAGTGGTGGATCGACACCTTCCAGAAAATGATGGCGACCGACGAATTCAAGCAGCAGCGCGATCTGCGCGGCCTGTTCGAGTTCAACATGACCGGCAAAGAGCTGGACGCCTACGTGAAGAATCAGGTTGCCCAATACCGCGAGCAGGCGAAAGTGTTCGGCCTGGCCAAATAACCGCAGGGGAAAACCATGAGCGATCGTATTTTTGCCGGCTTTTGGCTGCTGCTGTGTATCGGCGGGCTGTTTATCGGTTGGGGCATCCAGAGCGAATACAGCTATGAACCGCTGGGGCCGCGCCCGTTCCCACTGGCGATCCTCAGCCTGATGGCGCTGTGCGCGGCCCTGCTGTTGCTGCGCCGCCCGCAGGCGGTGGAGTGGCCGCACAACAAGGTGCTGCAGCGGCTGCTGGTGCTGGTGATCACCCTGGTGCTGTATGCCTGGGGCTTTGAATGGCTGGGCTTCCCGCTGGCGACCGCGCTGCTGACGTTCAGCATCGGCCTGCTGTTTCAGGCCAGCCTGCCGGCGGCGGCCATCTCCGGCGTCGTCATGGGCGCCGCGCTGTATTACGCCTTTGACCAACTTCTCGATGTCACACTGCCGCTCGGCGCCTGGCTGAGCTAACGGGAGCGATGATGGATACCTGGATGTATTTGACCCAAGGGTTCGAAGTGGCGCTGGTGCCGCAGAACCTGATTATCGCCCTGATCGGCTGCTTTGTCGGCACCATTGTCGGCCTGCTGCCGGGGCTGGGGCCGATCAACGGCGTGGCGATCCTGCTGCCGCTGGCGTTCGCCCTCAAACTGCCGGCCGAATCGGCGCTGATCCTGCTGGCGACGGTGTATATCGGATGCGAGTACGGCGGACGCATCTCGTCGATTCTGCTCAACGTGCCGGGCGACGCGGCGGCGATCATGACCGCGCTGGACGGCTACCCGATGGCCCAGCAGGGGCGCGCCGGCGTGGCGCTGTCTATTTCGGCGGTCAGCTCGTTCGTCGGCTCGATGATCGCCATCGGTGGCATCATCCTGTTCGCGCCGCTGCTGGCACGCTGGTCGCTGGCCTTCGGCCCGGCGGAGTATTTCGCTCTGATGGTGTTCGCCATCGCCTGCCTCGGCAGCATGATGAGCCAGAACCCGCTGAAATCGCTGCTGGCGGCGCTGATCGGCCTGGGGCTGGCGACGGTAGGCGTCGACGCCAACACCGGCGTTTACCGCTTTACTTTCGACAGCGTGCACCTTTCCGACGGCGTGCAGTTTATCGTGGTGGTGATCGGCCTGTTCTCGGTCAGTGAAATCCTGCTGATGCTGGAGAGCACCAGCGCCGGTCAGAAGCTGGTGCGTAAAACCGGCCGGCTGCTGTTCAACCGCAAAGAGGCGGCGCAGTGCGCGGGCCCTACCCTGCGTTCGTCGGTGATCGGCTTCTTCGTCGGCATTTTGCCGGGCGCCGGCGCCACCATCGCCAGCGCGCTGACCTACATGACCGAGAAGAAAATCAGCGGCAACAGCGACACCTTCGGCAAAGGCGATATCCGCGGCGTCGCGGCGCCGGAAGCGGCCAACAACGCCTCGGCCTGCGGTTCGTTCATTCCGATGCTGACGCTGGGGGTGCCGGGCTCCGGTACCACGGCGGTGATGATGGGCGCGTTGACGCTGTACAACATCACCCCCGGCCCGGCGATGTTCACCGAACAGCCGGATATCGTCTGGGGGCTGATCGCCGCGCTGCTGATCGCCAACGTCATCTTGCTGATCATGAACCTGCCGCTGGTCGGTCTGTTCACCCGCATGCTGACCATCCCGCTGTGGTTCCTGGTACCGGCGATCGCCGCCGTGTCGGCGGTGGGAGTTTATGCGGTGCACAGCACCACCTTCGACCTGCTGCTGATGGTCGGATTGGGGGTGTTCGGCTACATCCTGCGCAAAATGCATTTCCCGATGTCGCCGCTGATTCTGGGCTTTGTGCTGGGTGAGATGTTGGAGCAAAACCTGCGCCGCGCGCTGTCGATCAGCAACGGCGAATTCGGCATCCTGTGGAGCAGCAGCATCGCGCAAACGCTGCTGGTGCTGGCGGTGGCGGTGCTGGCGCTGCCGCCGCTGCTGCGCCTGATGCGCAAACGCCGCCATCTGGCGACCGAGGCCAAGGCCGAGTAATGCGAAACGGGCGGGGATCCCCCGCCCGTTATGTTTAACGGCCTAAGGCCGCCATTCTTCTTTCCAACGCCCCGATATCGTTATCGGCAAGCAACGGCTGGATCGCCGCAAACTCCGCCTCGGACAAGTCATAGATGCGCAAGGCAAGCAAACGCGCGATGATTTCCGGCGCGAATCGCCAACGGATAAACCTCGCCGGATTGCCGCCGACGATGGCGTAAGGCTCCACGTCGCCGACCACCACGCTGCCGGCAGCGACGATCGCCCCTTCGCCTATCGCTACCCCCGGCATCAACATCGCCCGCATGCCAATCCAGCAGCCGTCGCCCAGCCGGGTATCGCCTTTGGGACGGTATGCCTGTTGGATGGTTGCCATAAACGGGTACAGGCTCAGCCAGTCGATGCGGTGGGTGTGGTTGCCCCCCATCAGGATCACTGCTTCGGCAGCGATGCATACATAATCGCCGATCAGCAGGCGGTCTATTTCACCCAGCGGCTGCCATTGGCGGCTGACCGCATCGCCGTGCAGATAGCGCACCACCGAGCGTTCGAAGCCGCTATCCCAGCAATCGCTGTAGTAGCTGTGGGTGCCTTTGACGATGATATTCGGGTTGGTCACCGTCTGATGCAGCAGTTCGGTTTGAGACCAGTGTTTTTCGGACATGGCGTATTCTCTTGTTGCGGGAATAAAAGCCACGGAACGGAGTGTCTGTGGCCGTGTTGTCGTTCACTCAACACGGCAGATCAAGCGATAAGCGCTCGTTTCAATCTCGGGTTATTCATCATTAGTGCCTCTCTTGCGAGGCGCAATGGTAACCCATCACGCCTCAGCGGTCTTGCTTTTCAACAGCAACACGCCCCCCATCACCAGCGCGCTGCCCAGCAGCTGCAGCTGATTCATGCTTTCCCCCAGCAGGAAATAGGCGATCACCGCGGTGAACACCAGCTCCAGCGACAGGATCAGGTTGGCCACCGCCAGCGGCAGCGTTTTCAGACTGATGTTATACAGCCCGAAACCCAACAGCGTCGGCCCGGCGGCCAATGCCAGCAGCAACAGCCAGCCGCTCCACTGGATGCCCTGTGCGCCGTGCGACAGGAACCACAGAGAACCGGCCATGCCGTGAAACGCCGCCAGCGGGAACGCCGTCAGCGCCGCGTTAAACGCCAGCTGGTACAGCGCCGAAAAACCGAACACGTACAGGATGGTGTTCCACACCGGATAGCCGCGTTCACTGGCCACCCGCCCGCCGAGGGTATACAGGGTATAGCCGATGCCCGACAGCATCCCCACCAGCAACCCCAGCAGATCGAAGTGGCTGTTGCCCATGCTGTCGCCGTTGCTGACCAGGAAACAGCCGCCCAGGCTGATGGCGATCACCAGTAGCTGGCGCAGCGTCAGGCGTTCGCTGTACATCACCCAGCCGAGGAACACGGTAAACCCCACCGAACAGTAGGTCAGGATCGTCGCCACCGACGCGCCGTTCAACGCCACCGACAGCGTCCACAGGCTGTTGAACAGCGCCAGCAACAGGCCGTAAAGCGCGTAAAACACCACCTGTTCACGGCGCAGGCGTGCCCACTGCGGCTTCACCAGCAACAGCAGCGGCAACAGCACCAGCGCCACCAACGCCGCACGCCAGAACGCCAACACGAAGGTCGGCAGGTGATAGTACTCGGTCAGCGCACGGATGATGATGGCGGTAAAAGCCAGCAGCATAGCGCTGATAATGGCGATGACGTAACCCTGGTGGCTGCCCTGCAAGAGACGCGCGCCGGGCAGCGCCGGCCGGGCGGAAACGCCTGACGGTAATGACATGGGATCCTCGGAAAAATGGCGACAAACATACTCAGGCACACAGTGTAACGCGGCCATTTTTTCCCACTATAGCCACTTTACGGCGTTGTCATGCAGGCCACTTTTCGGCGCTTGAAGGCTTGCTGACATGGGGTATAGTAAAAATCACTCTCCATAACCGAGCCAATTTCGCATGCATATCCCGTTAGATCGCGAGCAGGATGTTCCGCTCTATTTGCAGATCGAAGAAGCGTTGCGGCGCGCCATCCTCACCGGCGTGTTCGTCGATGGCGACAAACTGCCCTCGACGCGCACGCTGGCGGCCGAACTGGCGGTCAGCCGTTTGACGGTGGATAACGCCTACGCCGAACTGGCGGCCAAAGGATTTCTGCACCAGCGGCGCGGCAGCGGCGCCTATGTTGCCCATCCGCAGACGCAGGCGCGCCCGACCCGGCCGAGCAGCGATACGCCTTTCCCGCTGGAGAGTTTCACCACCCTCACCTCGCGGCTGGACGGCTACGCCGACGCGCCGCTGCCGGAGGGGCTGATCAACTTCGCCGCCGGCGTCGGCAGCCCTAAGGTGTTTCCGCTGGAGGCGTTTCGCAAAGTGCTGCTGTCGGTGCTCAGCCGCCACGCGGAAGAGGCCTTCAGCTACGGCGAATACTGCGGCTACTACCCGCTGCGCGATACGCTGAGCCGTATTCTCAGCGCCCAGGGCATCCCCACGCAGGCGGAACAGGTGCTGATCACCAACGGTTCGCAGCACGCCATCAGCCTGGTGGTGCAAAGCCTGCTGGCACCGGGCGATTCGGTGATCGTCGAAGAACCGACCTACGCCGAAGCGCTGGGCCTGCTGCGCCAGCACCGCATCAATATCGTCACCGTGCCCGGCGACCGCCACGGCATGCGGGTGGATTTGCTGCCGGAGTTGTTGGAACGCCACCGCCCCAAACTGATCTACACCATCCCCAATTTCCACAACCCGACCGGCCGCTGCCTGAGCGAGGCCCGCCGGCGGCGCCTGCTGGCGATCGCCCAACAGGCCGGGGTGGTGATCCTGGAGGACGACTTCGTCGGCGATCTGCGTTATCAGGGCAAACAGCTGCCGTCGCTGCGCGCGCTGGCGCAGCCGGGCGCGGTGATCTACGTCAGCACCTTTTCCAAGATGCTGCTGCCCAGCATGCGCATCGGCTATCTGGTGGCGGACAGCGAACACTATCAGCGCTTCGCGCGGCGCAAGCACGTCGATAGCTTCACCAGCTCCAGCCTGATCCAGCGGGCGCTGGACGCCTTCGTCACCGTCGGCCGTTACGACAAACAGCTGCGGCGCGCCGGGCGCGTCTATCGCCGCCATCTGGACGTGATGGTCGACGCGCTGCAACGACGGTTGCCGCCGGGGTGCCGCTTCGAAACGCCGCAGGGGGGATTGTTTATCTGGCTGACGCTGCCTGAGGCGGTGACCACCGCCGAACTGATGCCGGTGGCCTGGCGGTACGGCGTCACCTTCGCGCGCGGTGAATGCTTTTACGCTCAGGAACAGCTAGGCGCACACGGCCTGCGGCTGAACTTTGCCGCCAACTCGCCGCCGCAGATTGAAGAAGGAATCGCCCGGCTGTGCCGGGCGATTGAGGAGGTAATAACGGAGAAAAACGCCGATTAGACGGCGGCCCACCACAACCGTAGCTTCATGCCCCAGTAGCTGGTCCAGCCGGTGGTGCTTTGCACCACCTTGCCCTGCGAGATCACCACGAAGGTCGGCGTGACGCCAATCCGCCACTGCGCCGACAGCGCGCCGGCCGGATCGTTGACCACCGGCAGCGCCAGCCGTTTGCGCGCCAGCCACTGCTTCACCTGGGCATCGTCGCCCGAGCGCAGCGCGACGGTCAGCACGTTGCCGCCCGCCGCCTGCAAGCGGGCGACGTCCGGCGTGGTGAAGCGGCAAACGCCGCACCAGCTGGCCCAGAAGTAAACCAGCAGCGGCCGATCGTGGCTGAGCTGCGCCAACGACACCTTCTCGCCGTCCAGCGTGGTCAGCGTCTGGGCATCGAAGGCCGGCGGCGCCTGCGGCGCGTTCAGCCAATCCATCACCGTCACCACCGCCAGCGCGATCAGCGCCAGCAGCAACAACTCGCGCCCCCAGCGCTTGAGCTTAGCCATTTTTGGCCTTCGCCAGCTGCTGTTTCACCATCGCTTCCAGCTCTTCATACGACACCGCTCCCGGCAACATCCGATCGCCGATCAGCGTCGCCGGCGTCCCCTGCACGCCCAATTGCTCCGCCAATTCCATATTGGTGCGCAGCGTGGTCATGCTCTGTTCGCTGGGCGCCACCGCCTTGACGCCGGTTTTCTCTTGCGCAGCGGCGATGCTGGCGTTGTCATGGAAGCCTTTTTTCGCCATCAGCCGCTGGTGCAAGGCCCAGAATTGGTCCGGGTGCTGTTGCCAGGTGGTGAGCGCCACGCGCGCCGAACTGACCGAGCTTTCGCCCTTGAACGGCAGCAGTTTCACCACCAGCGCCACATCCGGGTATTGCTTGACAATCTTCTCCAGCATCGGATCAAAACGCTTGCAGTACGGGCAGTTATAGTCGGTAAAGGTCACCAACGTCAGTTTGGGATTGGCGGCGCCCAGACGCGGGCTGGCCGGATCCTGGTACAGCGTTTTGGCATTCTGCTTGATAGCCTGGCTGATTTGCTCGCCAGCGGTTTGCTGCTGCCAGGCGTCCACCGCCTGCGCCAGAATGTCCGGATTGGACACCAGCGTTTCGCGGATCATCTCTTTGATACGCGCCTCTTGCGCCGGAGTGAAAGGTTCGGCGGCCCACGCCGGGGCGGCGATAATCATCAGTAAAATCAGTAATTTTTTCATTTTTCGGTTCCTTTGGCATCGGAAAGCGTTTGCAGCACGGCGTCACGGGTCAACAGCGGGGATAACACCACGCCGTCCGGGCTGCCGGGGCCATAGATTTGGTTGAAGGGCACGGCGACGCTGCCGCGCTTTTGCAGAAAGGCGCTGATGTCGGCCGACGGACGGCTCCAATCGCCGCGCAGCGCAACCACATCGTCGGCGCTCAGCACTCGCTGCACGTCATCACGCAACAGCACATTGAATTTGTTGGCCTTACAGGTCACGCACCAGTCGGCGGTCACATCGACGAACACTCGCTTATGCTGGCCCAGCGCCTCGGTAATCGCCTGTTCGCTCAGCGGTTGCCACGGCACCCGATCCTGCAACGGCTGTCGCCACAGGCCGGCGGTCAGCGATCCCGCCAGCAGGGCCACGCCCGCCAACACCAACGTGCCCGCCGCCAGTTTGGCCGCCAACCGCGCCCCCTGTTGACGCCATACCGCCAACAGCAACGCCAGCAGCGCCAACGCCCCCAGCCACAGCGTGGCCTGCGCGCCGATATGATTGCTCAGCAGGCTCAGCAGCCACAGCGACGACGCCAGCATCAGCAGCCCCATCGCCAGCTTGACGGTATTCATCCAGCGGCCGGGGCGCGGCAACCGCAGCGCCAGCGACGGCCAGGCGGCGATCAGCAGCCACGGCAGGCTCATGCCGATGCCGAGCGCAATGAACATGCCCCACAGCACCGGCAGCGACGCCGCCAACGCGAAGGCCACCGCCGTGCCGAGAAACGGCGCCGAGCACGGCGTCGCCAGCAGCGTAGCGAAAGCGCCCTGCCAAAAATGGCCGCTCAGACCGTGCCCGTTATGGGTCGCCAGTGACGTATTCAGATCGGACGAGAGGCGCAGATGGAACAGACCGAACAGGTTGGCGCTGAACAGCAGCGTCACCAGCACCATAAAGCCGATAAACCACGGATTCTGGAACTGAATGCCCCAGCCGAGCGCATGGTTGCCGAGCCGCAGCAGCGTCATCAGCAAGGCCAGCGCCATAAACGAGGCGACGATGCCCAGCGACGACGCCAGGAACTGCAAACGCACGCTGTGCCGATCGCGCCGCTCCACCTGCAGGATCGAACCGAGTTTGATGCCCAGTACCGGCAGCACGCACGGCATCAGGTTGAGGATCAACCCGCCCGCCAGCGCCATCAATACCGCCTGCCATAGCGGGAACGCCGCAGCAGCGGGCGCGACCAGCGGATCGCCAATCGGCAGCGTGATCTGCTGCGCCATACCGCCGTCGTCGATCACCAACGTCAGCGTTTTGCCGCGCAGATCCGGCGCCGCATCGCCCCAGCCGTCGCTGACCGGCACTCGCGCCAGCAGTTGAGCACCGTCGGTCTCGACCTGCGGCTTGCCGAGATCGGCATCCGCCAGCGTATCGAAGAACAGCGCAGGCTGCCGCCAACCGGCGGCGCGTTCGGCGGCAATCTGCAGCTCGCCGCTGCGGTAACCGGCCTTGACGCTCTCCGCCACCCCGGCGGCGATCGGCACCTGCCCCATCGCCTGTGCGAAGTCGTGGTTAAACTGCGGATCGTTCGGCGTCGTCAGATCCAGGCTGAACAGGTAGTCGGTCAGAATGCAGACATTGCTGCAGGTGGATAGCGTCAGGGTGCCCGCCAGCGGGCCGGATACCTGACCTGGCATCACGATCGGCAGCGTGACCCGATCGTGATAGCCCTGGGTGGAAATGCCGGCTACCTCGAAACGCTGCGGCGTCGGCCAGTGCCAGGTCGCCGGCGGCGGGTTGCCTTGCCAGACTATCGCCGGCGCGATGCCTCCTTCGCCCGGAGAGCGCCAATAGGTTTTCCAGCCTTTTTGCAGCTCGACCGACAGCAGCAGACGGGTCTCCCCCGGCTGTGACGTGTCGGCGCGCAGCCGCACCTTGGCATGATCGTTGGTTGGATTTTGCAGCCAGCCGCTGTCCGCCGCCTGTGAAGCAGGCAGCCACAGCATAAACAGGCAAGCGCAGGCCAGCCTGATGATTTTCAACATGTTAATTCTCCATAAATGATTAATTCACCGCGAAAAACGGGCGATTAACTCATTCACGGAAGACGCATAATCGGAGGTGCACCCTGAGGGTGGGCGGTGAAATGGCGCGAGGAGGAGGAATGCGCAGGCGCGCAGCGATGGTCGGTGCCAACAGAACCAGCAGCAAGCCCAATCCGAACAGCACGGCTTCGAACATCACCGGCGGCGCGGCCAGCAATGACTTGGCGCTCAGCTCACAGGGCGTCGGCTGCGCTTCGGCGGCCTCATCGCCGGATTGAACGGCGGTGGCGGCCGGGATCCCCAGCGTTTGCTGCAGCGCATGCAGGCCAGCCATGCGCTGGGTCATGCACGTCAGCACCACCAGACAAGCCAGGCATAAAAACCATTTTGCAATCCGCTGCCGTTTAACCATGCCATCCTCACGTTCAGGTCTGCGGTTATCTTAGCGGCGCAGGCGCGATTAGCAACGTTTTGTCGGTAAAGAAATGTCTGGGCGGCGGTATTGATGGCGGCGATTTACAGGTATCATAGTCAGTAAGCCTGCGCTTTTCGCCGGGTACCATGATGATTCTCTCCTCCAGGCACCCTGCGGGGATACACAGCGAAGGACTGGTGATATGCAACCTTTGAGTGGGCCGGGCGCCCCAATCGCCGGCGAACGCCCTCCCTCCCCGGGCAAAACGGCGGCCACTGACGATCAACCCCTCTCTCCGGCACAGCGCACGACGCTGGAAAAGCTGATCGTGAAAATCATGACGCTCAGCCCGACAAAATCGGCCGAGATCTGGGCCTCGCTGCGCCACGATCTCGGCGCCGACAACGGCGGTGAACTGCTGGCGCGCCATTTTCAACCGGCGGAACAGCTGCTGCAAACGCGCCTGGCACAGGCGCAGCAAAACCATGCCGGGCGCCAGCTGCTGCAACAGCTGGCCGAATTGCTGCCTCAAGGCAACAATCGCCAGGCGGTCAGCGATTTTATTCGTCAACAGTTCGGCCACACGGTGCTGAGCCAATTGAGCCCGCCGCAACTGCAGCAGGTGCTGAATCTGCTGCAGACCGGCGGCCTGAGCATTCCCCAGCCGCAGCAAACCGCCACCAGCGATCGCCCGCTGCTGCCCGCAGAGCATCAAAGCCTGCAGCAGCAGGTCACCAAACTCAGCGCCGCCACCGGCGAAGCGCCGGCTAAAATCTGGCAAACACTGTTCGACCTGGCGGGCGTAAAAACCAACGATCCGCTGCCGGCACGCCACTTCCAGCTATTGAACCAGTTCTTGCAGGTGAAGGTGGCACTCAGCCCGCAGAGCGCGCCGACGCTGAACAACCTGTTGGCGGCGCTCAAACAGCCGGCGGATGAACAAGAGCTGCAGCAGATGAACGACTACTGCCAGGCGCGCTTCAACTGCGGCGCCAATGCGCCGCTGACGCATCCGCAAATGAGCGACGCCATTCATCAGCTGTTTGCCCGCCGTCTGGATAAGGCCGGCCAGGCCCAGCCTATCGTCAGCCACTCTGTCGAGCCGCAGCCGCTGCTCAATCCGCTGATCGCCGCCCTGCCTCTGCCGCTGCAAAAAGCGCTCAGCAAGCCCGCCGTGGCGCTGATCCTGCTGCTGCTGGCGCTGGCGGTCGTGCTGGCGTTGGTGTTTTAACGCCTCAGGCGCAGCCGCAATCCACGGCGGCCGCCCTATCACGCAGCGATCCCGGCTGCTCGCCGATGGCCAACGGATGGCCGTCGCGCAGCCAGAAATCCAACCCGCCGATCAGCTCCTTGACCCTGAACCCCAGCTTCGCCAGCTTGTAAGCGCCTTTGGTTGAACCGTTGCAGCCGATGCCGTCACAGTAGGTCACATACACCTTTTGGCGATCCAGGTGCGCCGTGCCGGCTTGGTCCATCAGACGATGCGGCAAACTGAACGCGCCGGGGATATGCCCGGCGGCGTACAGCGCCTCCGCGCGGGTGTCGATCACCACTATTCCATCCTCGCCATTGCGCAGATCTTCCGCCACGTCCCAGGCATCCGCATAGCGGCTCAATTTGGCCGCCAGGTAAGCCAGGCTCTCTTCCGGCTCCGCCGGCGGAAAAGCCAGCACCAATGATTCTTTCGACATTCCGCTCACTCCCACGCATCAAGACAGATGACAATAGTGCCCCATTTTGGTCTTATGATTGATACCCATTTCTCACCCATGACAAGACCCATTATGCGGCACACGCTGATCACGCTGTTTCAGCAATCGCCACACGCTGCCGGCACGCTGCGCGATCGCCTGTGCGGCGCATTGCGGCAGGCCATCCATCACGGCGCATTGGGCGTTGGGCAACGGCTGCCCTCCAGCCGGGTGCTGGCGGGCGATCTGAACCTCTCAAGGGTGACCGTCGAAGCCGCCTACGGCCAGCTGGAGGCTGAGGGATACTTGCAGCGCCGCGTCGGCCAGGGAACGTTCGTGGCGATCCGCATCGCCACATCGCCGCCGCCGACGCGCGGCACCGGCACCGGCATGCCGCGCCTTTCGCGGCGCGGCCAACAGATCGTGCAAACCGGCGGTTGCCGCGATCCGCAACATCCCCAGGCCTTCGCTGCCGGCTCGCCGGACCTGCGTGCGTTTCCGCTCGCCTTGTGGAAGCAACTGACCGCTCAGCGCCTGCGTCTTCAGGGAGAAAGCCTGCTGCGCTACGGCGATCCGCAGGGCTATTTGCCGCTGCGCGAAGCGATCGCCGCCCACGTTAACCAAACGCGCGGCGTAGTCTGCGATGCACGGCAGGTTATCGTGCTGACCAGTTCACAGCAGGCGCTGCAGCTGATCGCTACGTTGTTGCTGGACGGCGGCGACAGCGTCTGGATGGAAGAGCCGGGCTACGCCGGAGCAAGAAACGCCTTTATCAGCGCCGGCGCGGCCCTGACGCCGGTCGCGGTGGACAGCGACGGTCTGCGGGCTGAGCCGCCCTTGCCCGATCCGCGTTTGATTTACCTGACGCCCTCGCACCAATACCCGACCGGCGCGGCACTCAGCCTGGCGCGTCGGTTGGCGTTGCTGGCGCTGGCCGAACGGCAACAGGCCTGGATCATCGAGGACGATTACGACAGCGAGTTTCACTATGACGGCCTGCCGATACCGGCGATGCAGGGCCTGGATTGCTGCGGCCGGGTGCTGTATCTCGGCACCTTCTCCAAGTCGCTGTTCCCTTCCCTGCGGCTGGCGTATCTGATCGTCCCGCCTGCGCTGGTCTCCCCCTTCGTCACCGCGCGCACGGTCTATGACGGCCACAGCGCGCAGCTGATGCAGGCGGTTACCGCCGAGTTCATCCGCCAGGGGCACTTCGCCGCGCATATCCGCTACATGCGCCAGCTCTACCGCAGCCGGCGCGATGTGCTGCTGGCGGAAATGCGCGAAAAACTGAGCCACTTCGCCACGCCCATTCCCGCCGCCGGCGGCCTGCAGCTCAGCGTTTGGCTGCCACCCGGCCAGGAGGCGGCACTCAGCCGGCAGGCGCGACGGCTCGGCATTCTCACGCCCGGGCTTTCGGCGCAGTACCAAACGACGCAGACGCAGCGCGACGGGTGGCTACTGGGCTTTTCGGCTCTCACGCCGGGCGAGATCCGCAGTGCCGTCGAGCGGCTGGCGCGGATCGCCGTGGATTAGCCAGGCCCGACGGGATGCCGGCCGGCTTATTGCTCGGTCAGGCGCATCTCCGCCACCAACGGCAGGTGGTCGCTCACCGCCGGCCAATGAATGCCGTTCCAATCGCCGCTGGCGTTCGGCACCGTCAGGCTGTCCAGATGCCAGCGCTGCGCATTGCCGCTAAAGATGTAATCCACCTTGATTTCGGCGTTTTCCGCCGGCCAACTGCGGCCATCCTGCCCGTTAGGCATGATGTCGTTCCAATAGCGGCTCAGCTCCAGCCAGGTCACGCTGCCCGGCACGTCGTTCATGTCGCCGAACAGCAGCTTGATGCCGCGCACTTCGATGGTGCGATCGTTCAACTCCCGCACCTGATCCAGGCGCATCGTCGGATCTTCCTTGGTATCGAGGTGGGTGTTGAACAGGGTGATCGGCGCCGGGAACTCCGGCACGTCGACCTTGGCGCTGAAGGCGATGCGCTGTTCGCGCTGGCCGGACGGCAACGGATAGATCACGGCGTCGTGCAGCGGATACTTCGACAGAAACGCCAGGCCATATTCACCGCCGTCGAAATCGATCGCCCGGCCGAACACCGCCTGCATGCCGGTCAGCTTCGCCAATTCCGCCGCCTGATCGACACGGCCGCTGCGGACGGTGAGTTTATCCACCTCTTGCAGCGCCACCACGTCGACGTTCATCGCGCGAATCGCCTTGGCGATGGCGGTCATGTCGCTGACCTTGCCGGCGGCGATGTTGAAGCTGGCGACGCGGATCTTCGGCGCCTGCTCCAGTTCGTAAGTTTTGTTTTTCAGGCCGCCCAATGCGCTGGCCACTTCGCGGCTGTTGGCGTTGCTGTTGGCGTGCCCGGTATCGGCGGACGACCAGGCGCTGTGAGAGATGCCCAGGGACAGTAAGGTGATGAGCAAAGCGTGACCGGTGTGCATGAATTCTCCTTGAGGGACAGATAAGTGTTATGCGGGCGCTTCCCGGCCCACAGCTAACACCGATTTTGCCGCAGAAACCTGCGACTATTTCCTAGTTGCGCCGCTATTTTTCGTTTCTGCGCGATGCTTCGCATTCTGGCGGTTTACGCATTGCACCGTTGGACAAACGGCTGATTTCGTTTTAAAACCGGTAGATTGCCAACCGCGAGGAGTCCCGATGACCAGCCCGATTGCCGAACAGCTCACCGAACGTTTCTTCCGCTACCTGGCGGTGACCAGCCAAAGCGACGCCGCCGCAACCGCCCTGCCCAGCACGCCGGGGCAGCATGAGATGGCGCAACTGCTGGCGGACGAGCTGCGCCGGCTCGGCCTGGCCGACGTGCAGATCGACGAGCACGCCACCGTGACCGCCCGCAAGCCCGGCACCCAACCCGGCGCGCCGCGCATCGGCTTCATCACCCATATCGACACCGTAGACGTCGGCCTGTCACCGGAGATTCGCCCGCAGCGCCTGCGCTTCACCGGCGAAGATTTATGCCTGAACGCCGAGCAAGACATCTGGCTGCGCACCGCCGAGCATCCGGAGATCCTGCCCTACCGGAACGAAGAGATCCTGTTCAGCGACGGCACCAGCGTGCTGGGCGCCGACAATAAGGCGGCGGTCACCGTGGTGATGACGCTGCTGGCCAACCTGACCGCCGCCGATCGCCACGGCGACATCGTGGTGGCGTTCGTGCCGGACGAAGAGATCGGCCTGCGCGGCGCCAAGGCGCTGGATCTGCAGCGTTTCGCCGTCGATTTCGCCTATACCATCGACTGCTGCGAACTGGGTGAAGTGGTGTACGAAAACTTCAACGCGGCGGCGGCGGAGATCCGCATCGAGGGGGTAACCGCGCACCCGATGTCGGCGAAAAACGTATTGATCAACCCGATACGCATCGCCAACGACATCATCAACCGATTTGACGTGCACGACACCCCGGAACACACCGAAGGGCGCGAGGGTTATTTCTGGTTCACGGATCTGGCCGCCAACGCCAATCAGGCGACGCTGAAGGTGTCGATTCGCGACTTCGATCGGGCGGCGTTCGAGGCGCGTAAAGCCCGCCTTGAGGAAACGGTGCGTCAGGTGGCGGCCAACTACCCGCGCGCCAATGTCAGCTGCCGCGTCAGCGACATCTACAGCAACATCAGCAACGCCATCGGCGAAGACCGGCGCGCGATCGATCTGATCTTCGGCGCCCTCGCCGCCCACGGCATCCCGCCGAAGGTGATCCCGATGCGCGGCGGCACCGACGGTGCGGCGCTCTCGAGCCGCGGCATCCTGACGCCCAATTATTTCACCGGCGCGCACAACTTCCATTCGCGCTTCGAGTTTTTACCCGTCAGCGCCTTCGTGAAATCCTATCAGGTGACCCGCAGCATTTGCCTGCTGGCCGCGCGGCAGAGCGGCAATCAGGGTTAGCTTAACAGCCAACCGATCAGGGCGGCCCACGCCAGCAGCGGCAGCGAGTAGTAGTGGAAACGCAGCCAAATCTTGCGCTCCCCCGCCATTCGCAGCGCAATCAGGTTGGCGAGCGATCCAATCGCCAACCCGAAACCGCCGGCGTTGACCGCATAGGCCAACTGCGCGCTGGAAGGCACGTAGTTGAGCAGCAAGATTGTAGCCGGCACGTTGCTGACGATCTGCGACAGCCCGACGCCCAGCGCATATACCCCGCCGTCGTTCAGCCCGGCGATGGCGGCGAACGCCGGTTGAAGCGGCGGCAAGCGGGTGAACAGGCCGACATCGATGAACATGGCAGCGAACACGAAAATCAGGCTCCAGTCGATCTGCAACAGCACCCGGCGCGCCAGCAGCAAAAAGCCGGCGAATACCGCCAGCAGCCCATACAGCGGCAGACCGATATCGAGGCACAGCAGAAAGATCGCATACAACGCCACGCAACTCAGCAACAGCGGCCGTTGATAGGGATAACCCTCGGTATTCGGCGTTTTCACGATCTCGCGCGCCGGGAAGCTGAACCAGGTCAGCGCCAGCAGGCTCAGCATCATCGCGGCGCCAAACGGCGCCATCTGGCCGATGAAGCCGAGGAAAGAGAGGCCGGAGCGGCTCCACAGCAGGATATTTTGCGGGTTGCCGATCGGCGTCAGCAACGAGCCGGCGTTCACCGCCAGCGCCTGGAAGATGATCAAACGCCCAATCGGCAGCGCCGACAGCTTCTTCAGCGTGATGGTGAGCGGAATGACGATAAACAGCGCCACATCGTTGGTTAGAAATGACGACAGCAGCGCGGCGGAAAACACCAGGAACAGCGCCAGCCGCCGTTCGCTGTGCAAGCGGTTGATGATCTTGCGGCCGACGAAGTCGAAATAGCCGCTGACCTCAACGCCCTTGGTCAGCAACATCAGCCCCAACAGGGTGATGATAGTGCGGCCGTCGATAAAATCGCTCAGCGCCGACAGCGGCTGCGGATGAAAGGCGAACATCGCTGCGCCAGCCAGCAGCAACGCATGCAGGAAACGGTCTTTGACAAAGGGATGGATAAGCCGGGAAATGGTGGTTGAACTCATGGCGGCAGCTTGAAACCTCAGCGAAAAGCATGGGCAAGACGTTAGCTCAGGCGCGGCCTCAGCGCCAGTAAAATGCTATTTTACCTTTATCCGCTTTCCATTTGCCGCGCTTTACTTTATTTGTAGCGGCTTTCCCGTTTTCAAAGGACATGTTATGGCTTCCCTGTTCGCCAAAGGGGCGCTGCTGAGCGCCTTATGCGCCCTGCTCGCCGCCTGCGACGATGCCTCCACCCGCCCGCAAATCGATATCGACGGCAAGACCATGGGCACCTTCTACAGCGTAAAAGTCAGCGGTGACGTCGCGATCGGCAAGCAAGAACTGCAACGGCAGATAGACAAAGTGCTCGAGCAGGCCAACGACGATATCTCCACCTACCGCACCGACTCGGTGCTGTCGCGGTTTAACCACAGCGCCAGCCTCGAGCCGCAGCCGATCCCGCGCGGCATGGCGGACATCGTGTTGATGGCCCAGCGCATCGGCCGCGATACCGGCGGCGCCATGGACATCACCGTCGGCCCTTTGGTGAATCTGTGGGGATTCGGCCCCGACAAACATCCGGTCAAGGTACCGGAACAGGCGCAAATCGACGCGGCGAAGCAGCGCATCGGCCTGCAGCACCTGAAGCTGATAAGCGACAATCGTGGAGAGTGGCTGCAGAAAGATCTGCCGGACATGTATGTCGATCTTTCGACCCTGGGCGAAGGCTATGGCGCCGATGAACTGGTGCGCCTGATGAACCGTAACGGCATTACCAACTATCTGGTATCGGTCGGCGGCGCGGTCTCTTCACGCGGCGTCAACGGCCAGGGAAAGCCCTGGCGGGTGGCGATCCAGAAGCCGACCGACCGTGAAAATGCGGTGCAGGCGCTGGTGGATCTGCACGGTTACGGCATCAGCACCGCCGGCAGCTACCGCAACTACTTCGAACAAAACGGCCAGCGCTACTCCCATGTCATCGATCCGAGCACCGGCAGGCCGATCAACCATCGACTGGTTTCCGCCACGGTCATAGCGCCGACCGCGCTCGAGGCCGACGGCTGGGATACCGGCCTGATGGTGCTGGGCACGGAGAAAGCCTTGAAGCTCGCAGAGGAGAAAGGGCTGGCGGTCTACCTGATCAGTAAAACCGATGACGGTTTCAGCGCCGTGATGACGCCGCAATTCAAGGCGTTTTTGGTGCAGTAAGATAAAAAAGCCCGGCGCGCAATGGCCGGGCTTGTTGCATGCGCTCGCAGGCGCCGCGCCGATTACTTGGTCAGCGCGATGATGCCGAGGGTCAGACCGGCAACCGCCGCCGCACCGCCGGCGATCGCGCCTGCGGTTTCCCAGTTATCCTGAGTGGTGCCTTTCATACAGGTGTTGGTGTGCACCAGACGCCCCTGGTCATCGTAGACCGGAACGCAGGGAGAATCGGTGGCGCATCCGGCCAACACGGCCGACAGTAACCCAACCGCAATTAACTTTTTCATACTTCTTGCCTCAATGTTCGATCACTTTAAAAAGCCACACCGAGCGATTATCACGCTACCCGGCTATTGTATGCCCAACGCATGTAATGGCGAGGTAATGATGTGTCAGGGGATGTGATTTGGGAAAACTCCGAGCGCCCGGCGGGCGGGCTTCGGGCAGTAAAAAGCCCGCGAAAACGCGGGCTTGATGGCGAGATGGCGCTTAGGCGGGATTATTTCGCCAGTTTGCGCATCACCAGGGTGGCGTTGGTGCCGCCGAAGCCGAAGCTGTTGGACATCACGGTGGTCAGCTCGCGCTGGGTCGGCTGAGTCACGATGTTCATGCCGGCCGCCTGCTCATCCAGAGTTTCGATGTTGATGCTCGGTGCGATAAAGCCGTGCTCCAGCATCAGCAGGCTGTAGATCGCTTCCTGCACGCCTGCGGCGCCCAGCGAGTGACCGGTCATCGCCTTGGTGGAGGAGATAGCCGGGGTATTGTCGCCGAACACTTCGCGAATCGCGCCCAGCTCTTTCACGTCGCCTACCGGTGTGGAAGTGCCGTGCACGTTGATGTAGTCGATCGGCGCATCCAGATCCTGCATCGCCATCTTCATGCAGCGCACCGCGCCTTCGCCCGATGGCGCAACCATGTCGGCGCCGTCAGACGTTGCGCCGTAGCCAACGATTTCTGCGTAGATGTGCGCGCCGCGCGCCAGCGCGTGCTCCAGTTCTTCAACCACCACCATGCCGCCGCCGCCGGCGATGACGAAACCGTCACGATCGGCGTCGTAAGTACGGGAGGCTTTTTCCGGCGTATCGTTGTACTTGGTGGACAGCGCGCCCATCGCGTCGAACTCGCAGGCCATTTCCCAGCACAGCTCTTCGCCGCCGCCGGCAAACACGATGTCCTGTTTGCCCAGCTGAATTTGCTCAACCGCGTTGCCGATGCAGTGTGCGGAGGTCGCACAAGCGGAGCTGATGGAATAGTTCACGCCGTGGATTTTGAACGGTGTCGCCAGGCAGGCGGAAACGCCGGAAGCCATGGCTTTGGTCACCACGTAAGGGCCGACCGCTTTCAGGCCGCGCGGGCTGCGCATCGCATCGGCGCCGAACACCTGGAAGCGCGGAGAACCGCCGCCGGAACCGGCGATCAGGCCCACGCGCGGGTTGTTTTGATACTCTTCTTCCTTCAGACCGGAAGAAGCGATCGCTTCTTGCATCGCCAGGAAGGCATAGATGGAAGCGTCGCTCATGAAACGCACCGCCTTGCGGTCGATCAGGCCGGTCGTGTCGAGCTTAACTTGCCCCCATACGTGACTACGCATGCCGGAATCTTTCAGCTCCTGGGAGAAAGTGATCCCAGAACGTCCTTCCTGCAGGCTTGCCAGGACCTCCTGCTGGTTATTACCAATGCTGGAGACAACTCCCAGGCCAGTAATCACTGCACGTTTCATTCAATACCTCTTCCACTATTTACCTACGGGATTTTGCATCGCACTTTAGCGTACAGATGTAAGCCGAACAAGTCCGATCAGCGTTTTTCAGCTTTATTGTTGTCCAGTTTGCGCCGGGGCGCCAGCGCCGTTAGAATTCGCGGCATCCCTTGAATTTCGAGCCATTGACCGTGAACCACGCCCCCATCCAAACCGCAACGCTAACCTGGAACGAACAGGGTACACCTGTTTCGAAACAGTTTGATGACGTCTATTTTTCCAATCAGGATGGGCTGGAAGAAACCCGCTACGTCTTCCTGCACGGCAACCGGCTGCCGCAACGTTTCGCCACCCACCCGCGTTCGCTGTTGGTGGTGGCGGAAACCGGGTTCGGCACCGGGCTGAATTTCCTCACGCTGTGGCAGGCCTTCGCCGGCTTCCGTCAGGCCGAGCCGCACGCCGCGCTGCAGCGCCTGCACTTTATCAGCTTCGAAAAATTCCCCCTGCAGCAGGCTGACCTGGCGGCAGCGCATGCGCGCTGGCCGGAGCTGGCGCCTTATGCCGATGAACTGCGCGCCCAATGGCCGCTGCCGCTGCCGGGTTGCCATCGCCTGCTGTTGGCCGAAGGCCGCATTACGCTCGATCTGTGGTTCGGCGACGTCAACGAACTGTTGCCGCAGTTCGACGCCAGCATGAATAACCAGGTCGATGCCTGGTTCCTCGACGGCTTCGCGCCGGCAAAAAATCCCGACATGTGGACCGAGCAACTGTTCGCCGCCATGGCGCGCTTCGCTCGGCCGGAAGGCAGCTTTGCCACCTTTACCGCCGCCGGCTTTGTGCGCCGCGGGTTGCAACAGGCCGGTTTTCAGGTCAACCGCTGCAAAGGCTTCGGCCAAAAGCGTGAGATGCTCGCCGGTTGCCTGCCCGCCGATGCGCAGCCCGCTCCCCACCCGGCCCCCTGGTATCGGCGGCCGGCGGCGGACAACACCACCGATATCGCCCTGATCGGCGGCGGCGTCGCCAGCGCGCTCACCGCGCTGGCCCTGCTGCGGCGCGGCGCCAGCGTCACGCTGTACTGCGCCGACGAGCAGGCGGCCGAGGGTGCATCCGGCAACCGCCAGGGGGCGATTTATCCCCTGCTGAACGGCAGCGGCGACGCGCTGGAGAACTTCTTCAGCGCCGCGTTTCCCTTCGCACGCCGCCAATACGACGCCCTGCTGCAACAAGGCGTCGCCTTTGATCACCAATGGTGCGGCGTCAGCCAGTTGGCCTATGACGAAAAGAGCGGCGCCAAGATCGCCAATATGCTGAAAACCGACTGGCCGCCGTCGCTGGCGATGGCGGCCGACCGCGAGACGCTCAGCGAACTGTGCGGCGTCGATACCGGCTTTGGCGGCATCACCTACCCGCAAGGCGGCTGGCTCTGCCCGGCCGAGCTGACGCGCGGCGCTATCGCGCTGGCGCAGAGTCAGGGCCTGATCTGCCGCTACCGGCACGATGCACAGGCGCTGACGCGTGAAGAAAACGGCTGGCGTATCAACTTCACCAACGGTGACAGCCATCGTCATGCCACGGTGATCCTGGCCAACGGGCACCGGTTAGCCGAGCTGGCGCCGACAGAGGCTCTGCCGCTGTACTCAGTGCGCGGGCAGGTGTCGCATATCCCGACCTCACAGGCGCTCGGCCAACTGAAACAGGTATTGTGCTATGACGGCTATCTGACGCCGGTCAACGTCAACAACGGCCAGCACTGCATCGGCGCCAGCTACCAACGCGGCGACACCGCCACCGACTACCGCGAGCAGGAGCAGCAGGATAACCGCGAACGCCTGCTGCGCTGCCTGCCGGAACAGGCCTGGCCGCAGCAGGTTGACGTCAGCGCGCATCAGGCGCGTTGCGGCGTGCGCAGCGCCACTCGCGATCATCTGCCGATGGTCGGCGCGCTGCCGGACTATCAGGCTACGCTAATGCAGTATCAGGATTTGCAGCGGCAGAACCAGCGCGGTGAAACCGTCGCCGATGCGCCGGTTTATCCCGGCCTGTTCGCTATCGGCGGATTAGGCTCGCGCGGCTTGTGCTCGGCGCCGCTGGCGGCGGAAATTCTGGCGGCGCAGCTGTTCGGCGAGCCGTTGCCGGGCGATGCGCAGTTGCTGGCGGCGTTGAATCCGAATCGGATGTGGGTGCGGAAACTGCTGAAAGGACGTGCGGTTTAATCAACCCTAAGGGGCGCGGCAATCGCGCCCCGGCATAACGGTCAAGCGGCGGGCGTTGCCGCCTGATAGAGGTTTTCCCACATGCCACGCACCAGGATCTGATCCGGCGGCGAGAGCTCCCCGGCGGCAATCGCCTTGTGCAGGCTCTCTTCCACCCGCGCTTTCAACGCTTCGGCGGTGTGCTCGCCCTGCTCTTCCGCTTCGGCCACCGCCAGCGTCAGATGACCGCGCAGGTAGCCACCGGCAAACAGTTCATCATCGCTGGCGTGCTCTACCATGTCATCAATCAGCGCCAAAATGCGCGCTTCAAATTCTGCGATCATCAAATTTCCTCATTAAATAACGGGCTGTGGCGTCAGTTGAGATCTTCCGGATACGGAAAATGCTCGGCCGCCAACGGTGGCGTATTGTAGAACGATTGCAACGCCTGAATAAAGCGCGCAGGCCGTGTGGGTATTCCCTGCTCCAGCAGCGTCAATACCCGGGCGCGCACCTTGCGCTGGAACGCGATGCGGTCCGGCTCGCAGTCGCCGTTCAGGTTGTCGCAGCTGACGTTGAACGGGAAACCGGCCGCCATGCAGAACATCCATTCCAACGCCTGCGGTTTGATCTCCACCGCTTCGAATTCACTCTGGGTTTGCGCGTCGCGCCCGTCCGGGCAATACCAGTAACCGAAGTCCACCAATTGGCGGCGCGCTTCGCCGGCGATGCACCAGTGCGAGATTTCGTGCAGGCCGCTGGCGTAAAAGCCGTGGGCGAACACGATGCGGTGATACGGCAGTTCGTCGTCGGCCGGCAGGTAGATAGGCTCGTCGTCGCCCTTCACCAGGCGAGTGTTGTAATCATCGCTGAAACACCGATTGAAGATCTCGATCAGCTGTTCATAGTGATGACGGGTCTGCGTGTCTGACATAAAAAACTCTATAACCACAAAAATAAAGAGGCCATTATACCCGATAACCGGCGGGGGGATATGGGCGCATAACAGACGCCCATTTTCATCGTCAACCGTGCGTGAAGGCAGTCAACCACTGCTGAATCTCCGCGCCGTGGTTGTCGTACAGCAGCTTGAGGCTCATCACCAGCGAGACGATCACGATCATCGGCCGAATCAGTTTCTGCCCGCGGGTCAGCACCATGTGCGCGCCCAAACGCGCCCCCAGCACCTGCCCCACCAGCATCACCAAACCGATGCTCCACACCACCTTACCGCCGATGATGAACAGCGTCAGCCCGCCGACGTTGGAGGTGAAGTTCAGCACCTTGGCGTGCGCCGTGGACTTGGCGAGGTTAAAGCCGCACAGCGTCACATAGGCCAGCGCGTAGAACGATCCGGCGCCGGGGCCGAAGAAGCCGTCGTAAAACCCGACGCAGCCGCCGGCCACCAGCCCGAACGGCAAGGCGCCGAGGCGGCGTTGACGATCTTCCTCACCCAGCCGCGGCATCAGCAGGAAATAGAGACCGATGCCGATCACCAGCAGCGGCAGCATCTGCCGCAGCAGATCGGCGCGCATATGCTGCACCAGAATCGCGCCGACGATCGAACCGATCAGCGTCAGAAATATCGTCAGCTTCTGGTCATTGAGGTTCACCGCACGCCGGCGAATAAAGTACAGGCTGGCGGAGAAAGAACCGCCGACCGACTGCAGTTTATTGGTCGCCAGCGCCTGCGCCGGAGGAACCCCCACCGCCAGCAAGGCCGGCACCGTCAGCAACCCGCCGCCGCCGGCGATGGAGTCGATAAACCCCGCCAGCAGCGCTACCGCAAACAACACCCCGAGCATCTCGGGGCCGATGACGAACCAGTCCATGTGTTATTCCGCTGAGAAATGGTGATCCAGCAATGCCTGACAGGTCGGCGGTAACGGCGGCGGCACGGATTTGCCCGGCTTCGCGTTCGGCTGATGCGGCACGAACCAGCTCGCCAGTTCAGCACCGCAGCCGTCGCCCGGCGGCGGCGTATCCTGCTCCTGGCACTCCAGGCTGCCGGCCGGACAACGCAGGCGCACATGCATGTGCGCGCGATGGCCGAACCACGGCCGCACCTTGTGCAGCCAGGCGCGATCGGCACCGGCATCCAGGCACAGACGCTGCTTGATCGCCGGGTTGACGAAGATGCGCGTCACCTCCGCATCCTGCGCCGCCAGCTTGATCAGCGACTCAATCTGCGGCTGCCATTGGCTCGCCACCACCTGCTTGCCATCGCCTGACACCAGGTCGATCGGCTGCGGTTTCAGCAATTGCTGCGCGCTCCAGCGTTGGCGCGGCAGCTGCAGCCAAATGTCGACGTCGAGCCCCGACTGATGGCTGGCATGGCCGCTGCTGAAGCGCCCGCCGGCCGGCATCGCCATATCGCCGATCAGCACCGTGCCCAGCGCTTTCTGGTTCGCCTGGCTGCTGAGGCGCTGAATGAACGCCAGCAGATCCGGGTGACCGAAATAACGGCGTTGGTCGGTGCGCATCACCTGGTAGTTCGGTGAATTCAGCGGCAGAGGCTGCGCGCCGATGATGCAGCCGTTGGCGAAACCGCCCACCGCCTGCGGCGCGCCGGCCACCGGATGGTCGATTTTCTGCCACGGCGTCAGCGCCATGGCGGAAGCGGAGGCCGTCAGGGCCAGCAGACCCAACATCCAGTTTTTCATGGCGATTACCAGCGAGGCACGTCGGAAACCACATCACCGTTTTGCGCGCGCTGGCGCAGCAGGTGATCCATCAATACGATCGCCATCATCGCTTCGGCGATCGGCACGGCGCGGATGCCCACGCACGGATCGTGGCGGCCACGGGTGACCATTTCCACCGCTTCGCCCTGGCGATTGATAGTGCGACCCGGCACCATGATGCTGGAGGTCGGCTTCAGCGCCAGATGCGCGATCACCGGTTGGCCGCTGCTGATACCGCCGAGAATGCCGCCGGCGTGGTTGCTCTGGAAGCCTTCCGGGGTGATTTCGTCGCGGTTTTCGCTGCCGCGCTTGGTCACCACGGCGAACCCGTCGCCGATCTCCACGCCTTTCACCGCGTTGATGCTCATCAGCGCGTGCGCCAGATCGGCGTCGAGGCGGTCAAACACCGGCTC
The DNA here is from genome assembly GCF_009707615.1 of Serratia sp. YC16. Lineage (NCBI taxonomy): Bacteria > Pseudomonadati > Pseudomonadota > Gammaproteobacteria > Enterobacterales > Yersiniaceae > Serratia > Serratia sp. YC16. The sequence goes on from NZ_WLYN01000001.1 coordinate 1,437,370, forward strand.
GCCCAGGCCAACCGGCACATTTTCGGCAATCACGCTGACCTTGGCACCGATAGAGTCGCCCTCTTTTTTCAGCGCGCGCATCAGTTCGTCCAGCGCTTCCAGCTTGTCCGGATCCGGGCAGAAGAACGGGTTCTGTTCGACCTGCTCCCAATCTTTCAGCTCGCAGGTCACGTCGCCGATCTGCGCCAGATAGCCGCGCACTTGCACGCCGAATTTCTGCTGCAGGTATTTCTTGGCGATAGCGCCCGCCGCAACGCGCATGGCGGTTTCACGCGCCGAAGAACGGCCGCCGCCGCGATAGTCGCGCAGACCGTATTTCTGTTCGTAGGTGTAGTCGGCATGCCCTGGACGGAACACGTCTTTGATGGCGCTGTAGTCTTGCGAACGCTGATCGGTGTTCTCAATGATCAGACCGATGCTAGTACCGGTGGTCACGCCTTCGAATACGCCGGAGAGAATGCGCACCTGATCCGGTTCGCGGCGCTGGGTGGTGTAACGCGAGGTGCCCGGACGACGGCGGTCCAGATCGTGTTGCAAATCGGCTTCGGTGAGCGGAATGCCGGGCGGCACGCCATCGACGATACAACCCAGCGCCACCCCGTGAGATTCACCGAAGGTGGTGACGCGGAAAATCTGCCCAATACTGTTTCCTGCCATCACGGCTCCTTACCGTTAGTCTTTTATCGTTATGAGGCCCGCCGTGCGGGCCTGGAAATGCGGCTTAGCTGCGATAGAGGCTGAAGTGATCCTTGCAATCCACCAGCTGCTGTTTGGTCAGCATGAACACGCCGTCGCCGCCGTTTTCGAACTCCAGCCAGGTGAACGGAATGTCCGGATATTGTTCCATCAGATGTACCATGCTGTTGCCCACTTCACAAATCAGCACGCCGTCGTCGGTCAGGTAGTCCGGCGCGCAGGCCAGAATGCGGCGCACCAGCTTCAGGCCGTCGCTGCCTGCAGCCAGGCCCAGTTCCGGCTCGAAGCGGAACTCTTGCGGCAGATCGGACATGTCTTCCGCATCGACGTACGGCGGGTTGGTGACGATCAGATCGTACTGGATCGCGGGAACGTCGCGGAACAGATCGGAACGGATCGGGATCACCTGGTGCTCGACGCCGTGCGCCTGAATATTGCGCTCGGTCACCGCCAGCACCTCGCTGGAGATGTCCACCGCGTCCACTTCCGCTTCCGGGAAAGCGTAGCCGCAGGCGATGGCGATGCAGCCGCTGCCGGTACACATGTCGAGAATATGGCGCGGCGGATGCGGGATCAGCGCGCTGAAACGATCGTTGATCAACTCACCGATCGGCGAACGCGGCACCAGCACGCGCTCGTCGACGTAAAATTCCATGCCGCAGAACCAGGCCTTGTTGGTCAGATAGGCGACCGGAATGCGCTCGTTGACGCGGCGGATCACGCGCTCAACGATGCGATGGCGCTCGCTGGAGGTCAGGCGGGCGGTGTGCATGTCCTCCGGAATGTCCAACGGCAGGAACAGGCTTGGCAGCACCAATTGCACCGCTTCGTCCCACGGATTGTCGGTTCCGTGACCATAATAGATATTGGCGGCGTTGAAGCGGCTTACCGTCCAGCGCAGCATATCTTGAATGGTGTGCAGTTCGTTCACTGCTTCGTCGACGAAAATTTTGTCCAATTTGCCCTCCGGCAGGCGCTGTGTTTCATGATTTAGCCGCATAGTTTGCCATGAAGCCCGCGACAAATCACGCTCGCCCCTCGCGCTTTTCACTCTGGCCCGAGTTTTGCGTCGACAGCGCTCATTCACAAGGTAAACTAGCGAAATAAACGATTTCCGGTGAATGAAGCATGAAGAACAAGCCCCCTCTGAGCAAAGACGAACAACAGCTCTTCAGAGAGTCGGTGGCGGGCGCAAAAAAACTGCGCCAGGACACCATCGTCCACCGCCCGCCGAAGCCCAAGATCAAACAGATTGCGCCGCAGCGGCTGCTGCAGGAGCAGGTCGATGCCAGCTATTATTTTTCAGATGAATACCAGCCGCAGCTGGAAGAGGAAGGCCCGACGCGCTACGTGCGCCCCGGCAGCAGCCCGTATGAGCTGAAGAAGCTGCGACGCGGCGATTATTCGCCGGAGCTGTTTCTGGATTTGCACGGCCTGACCCAGCTGCAGGCCAAGCAGGAACTGGGGGCGCTGATCGCCGCCTGCAAGCGCGAGCACGTGCACTGCGCCTGTGTGATGCACGGGCACGGCAAACATATCCTCAAACAGCAAACGCCGCTGTGGCTGGCGCAGCACCCCGACGTGCTGGCGTTCCATCAGGCGCCGAAGGAATGGGGCGGCAATGCCGCCATCCTGCTGCTGGTGGAGCTGGCGGAATAGCGCTGCGCAGAAACGACTCAGGGCGATGTCAGACATCGCCCTGAGTTTATTTTCGCACCGCGCGGCTCAGACCTTGGCCATTACCTGCGACGGGCTGACTTGCCATTCAAACTTGCCGTAGCTGCCGTCCGCCGGCAGATCGACGTTGGCGATCGCCGAGGTCGCGAACATCGGCGGGCACTCGCCCGGGCACAGTTCGGCCACCAGATACCCCACCAACGGCAGGTGCGACACGATAAGCACCGAGCTCACCCCTTGCATCGCCAGCGCCTGCAGATAGCTGCCGACCTGTTCGGCGTTGCCGCCCGGGGTCAGCTCGGGCAGCACTTCTTCGCCCTCCGGCAGCGTCAAGGCTTCACGCACCGTCGCCAGCGTCTGTTCGGCCCGCAGATAAGGGCTGACCAGCACGCGTTCAATATCCACAGACTTGGTGTTCAACCAGGCCGCCATCTGACGGGACTCGTCGCGGCCGCACAGGGTAAGGGGCCTTACCGCATCGCTGGCTGCCTCGAGCGCCGCCTCTCCGTGACGCATAATCAAAACTTGCATATTGCACCGCTGTTGTTGACAAAGTAACGCTATACAGAAACGCCGTGCGTGCTGTACCGCCGAGTTTTACAACCCCAAAGCCAAAGCTTTAAAACGATAACGCGCCGTCTCTTTATGGCGGCCGGGCATTTTGCCTGAAAGTTTGCCTAAAGAAAATGCTGTTTTTTACAGCAACCCTCCCCTGGCAAACCCTGATTGCTCACAGAACAATCAATTCAACGGGTTAAATTTTAACCTCGCCGCCATGAAATTTATTGATGGCGGTCAAGCTAACTTACCGCTGCCGCAGCCATGCTGTACAGCCTCACCGGCTGACGCTGTTGCAAGGAGTGATGGCGATCACAATGCGGCCCTGTTGCAACTATAGTGCAAATCGGGCCGCCCTGCGTTCAGCTCCCCAACGGGTAAAAACGCTCGCCCTGTTGCGCCATGCGCTGCAGGCGTTCACACGGAGTAAAGTGCTCGCCGTGCTGCTGGCGCAGGTATTCCAGCGTCTTCACCACCTTCTCGGCGCCGAGCTCGTCCATATAGCGGAACGGGCCGCCGAGGAACGGCGGGAAGCCAATGCCGAACACCGCACCGATGTCGCCGTCACGCGCGCTGCGGATCACGCCTTCCTCCAGGCAGCGCGCCGCTTCATTCAGCATCATCATCACGCAGCGCTGGGCGATGGTCGCCGGCAGCATATGCGCCTTCGGCGTGACGCCGAGCAGCGAATACAAAGAGGTATCCGCACGTTTACGCCGCTGCCGCTGCTGCCCCTCGCTCGGGTAGAGATAGAAGCCGCGGCCGTTCTTACGCCCTTTACGCCCGTCTTTCAGCACCGCATCGAACGCGGCCGGTGCGGCGAAACGCGGTCCCAGCGCCTCGACCAGTACCGGAATGATTTTGGTGCCGACGTCGATGCCCACTTCGTCCAACAACGTGATCGGGCCGACCGGGAAACCGAAATCCACCAGCGCCTTGTCCAGCGATTCCATCGGCTCGCCTTCCAGCAGGCAGCGCGCCGCTTCGTTGATGTACGGCGCCAGGATGCGGTTGACATAAAAACCGGCGCTGTCGCCCACCACGATGGCGGTCTTGCCCTGCTTGTGCGCCAACGCCACGGTAGTGGCGATGGTCTCTTCACTGGTACCGGCATGCGGGATCACTTCCACCAGCGGCATTTTGTCCACCGGGCTGAAGTAGTGCAGACCGATCACCTGCTGCGGCCGCTGGGCTTTCTCGGCGATGAGGCCGATAGGCAGCGAGGAGGTATTGGAGGCGAATACGGTATGCGGCGCACAGTGCGCTTCGACTTCGGCCACCATCTGCTGCTTCAGCGCCAGATCCTCAAACACCGCCTCGACCACGATATCCGCCTGCTCAAAGCCGGTGTAATCGGTAGAGCCGGAGATCAGCATCATCTGCTTTTGCCGCTCCGCCGGACGCATGCGCTTGCTGCGCACCCGCTTGCCGAGCACATCCCAGCTGTATTTCAGCGCGTGATTGATGCCGGTTTCATTGATGTCTTTGATGCGCACCGGCAACCCGCCGCGCGTGGCGGTAACGCAGGCGATGCCGCCGCCCATCAGGCCGCCGCCGAGAATGCCGACGCGATGCAGGGTGTGCGGCCTGGCATTGCCGCCCCGTTCTTTTTTCAGCGCGGTGGAAGCGAAGAACAGGCTGCGCAGCGCCGCCGACTGCGGCGTCATCGCCAATTCGCCGAAGGCGCGCGCTTCGGCCTCATAGCCGCTGGCGCTGCCGTGATCCAGCCCGGTGCGCACCACCTGAATGATGCGCTCCGCCGCCGGGTAGTTGCCATGCGTTTTCGCCAACGTTTTCTTGCGCACTATGCTGAACAGCAGGTTTCTGCCCAGCGGGCCGTTGAGCAGGCGATCCTGCCACGGCAGCTCGCGCTGATGCTTCCAGCCCTGCTTCACCCGCTCGATAGCGGTCTGCAACAAAATCGACGGCGGCACGGCGTCGTCCACCAGCCCCATGCGCAGCGCCTGGCGGGCGCGAATGTGCTTGCCGGTCAGGATCATATCCAGCGCCTTGGCGGCGCCGATCAGACGCGGCAGACGTTGAGTGCCGCCGGAGCCCGGCAGCAGACCCAGCTGCACTTCCGGCAGACCGAGCGCGGTTTTGTCATCCAGCGAACAGACGCGGCCGTGGCAGGCCAGCGCCAGCTCCAGGCCGCCGCCCAGGCAGGCGCCGTGAATGGCCGCCACCACCGGCACTGGAAAAGCGGCGATCTGCGCCAGCGTGCTCTGCCCTTTTTTGGCCAGCGTCTCCGCCTCTTTGGCGCTGGCGCAGGCGGCGATCATAGTGATGTCGGCGCCGGCGATAAACGAGTCCGGCTTGCCGGAAACGATCACCAGCCCTTCCAGCGCGGTATGCTGCTGCGCCCGGATCAGCACGTCGTTGACCTGTTCGACGAACTCGGCCTTGAGCGTATTGACCTTGTCACCCGGCACGTCGATGGTGATCACGCCGATGTTGTCGGGGCGAATCGTCAGCTGAAAAGCCGACGGCGTGGCGCGCTGTTCGTGCAATGCGTTCTCGAAGCTCATTATTCCACCTCCACGATCATCGCGGCCCCTAACCCGCCGGCGGCGCAGGCGGTGGTCAGGCCCAGCCCGCCGCCGCGACGTTTCAGCTCATGCAGCGTCTGGGTGATCATCCGCGCGCCGGTGGCGGCGAACGGGTGGCCATAGGCGATAGAACCGCCCAACACGTTGAATTTGTCCATATCCACCTCACCGATCGCCTGGCTGCGGCCAAGCTTCTCGCGAGCGAACGCTTCGCTGGCGAACATCTTCAGGTTAGCCAGCGTTTGCGCGGCGAAGGCTTCATGCATGTCGATGAGCGTCAGATCCGCCAGACCGATGCCGGCGCGATCCAGCGCCAGCGGCGTGGCGTAGGAGGGCCCCAGCAGCATGTCTTCCCACACGTCGATGGCGGCGAAGGCGAAGCTGCGCAAATAGCCCAGCGGCTGCAGCCCCAGCTCTTTGGCGCGCGATTCGCTCATCATCAATACCGCCGCCGCGCCGTCGGTCAGCGGCGTACTGTTGGCCGCGGTGACGCTGCCATGCTTGCGATCGAACGCCGGCTTCAGCTTGGCGTAGGAAGCCAGGCTGGAGTCTTTGCGGATGTTGTTGTCTTCAGAAAGCTGCGCGCGGTAAGGCGGCACGTAGGCGGTCATCACCTCGTCGCGCAGCCAGCCCTCTCGCCAGGCCTTGGCCGCCAGCTCGTGGGAACGGTGCGCCAGCGCATCCTGCGCTTCACGGGTGATGCCGTGGCTTTTCGCCATCTGTTCGGCGGTATCGCCCATGCGCAGGCCGGTGGAATACTCCGCCACCGCTGGCGGCACCGGCATCAGATCGCGGAATTTAAGCCGGCTGAACAGCTTGAGGCGCTGCGACAGCGTGCGCGCCTTGTTGACGTCCACCAACGTGCGCGCCAGCGCTTTGCTGACGCCGATCGGCAAGACGGAAGAAGAGTCGGCCCCGCCGGCGATGCCGACGCTGATGCTGCCGGCCATGATGCTCTCCGCCACGTTGGCGATCGCCTGGAAACTGGTGGCGCAGGCGCGCGACACGCTGTAGGCGTCGGTGTGGACGCTCATGCCGGTGCCGAGCACGATTTCACGCGCGATGTTCGGCGCCTCGGGCATTTGTACCACCTGGCCGAACACCAGTTGCTCGATAAGCTGCGGATCGATACCGCTGCGCGCCAACAGCTCGCTCACCGCCGTTTTCCCTAAATCCACCGCCGGAATGCCGTGATAGGCGGTCGCCTGTTTGGCAAAAGGGGTACGCAGTCCATTCACAATCGCAATGCGGTCACCATGACGGGTCACCAACGGCAGTGCCTTACTCATAAATGCTCCTGAAGAAAATAACGTCAGCGCAATGGGCAGAAAGAGGTCTGACCTGATGAGGTCATTGTTAACCAAACGGTTACATTTGGCAAACCGGCAGAGATCAAAACTGCGAGCAGGCGCACTTTCTACAGGAGGGGATACGGGAAAGGAAATCCCCGGCGCGCAACAGGCGGCGCCGGGGGTAAAGCGGGATTAACGCAGGCCGAGCTGGAAGATCAGGGTTTCCGCCTGGCAGGCGAAGGTGAAATCGGCCTCCAACTGCACGCCGCCGTCAACCGGTTTAATGCTACTGCTGATGTCACAAGGGTCGGATTCGACCGCGTGCGCCTTTTCGCTCAGGGCCGCCAACATCGCCTCCGCATCTTGTTGATTGCTGAACACTTGGCTATAGGATGCGGTGCAATCGGTATTATCCATCACGGTGCCGACATCCACACAGCAGCAGGCTGCGGTTTCCTGGGCGCTGCATTTATTAATTGCATCTGACATGATTGGTTCTCCTCAAGGGCCTCTGTTATCAGCCCAAATTGCCGTTTTACTCACCGGCACAAAGCCACAAAATTCTGCGGGTATTTTACTCCTCCGCGCAGGCAATCACTAGCACTTACTTTTACTGGGTGTTTTAAGTGATGGAAATCACAAATAAAAATGAGCGTCTGCTAAGGAATAGTAAGAATTTTGTTATTTACCGCTGGCTTTTTGTTAAGCGGATCTCTTTTTTGATATCAGGTTAGAAATATTTCAAAAACAAACTTGCAACATCTTCACAGGTCAGACCTATACTTCAGCCACTGGTCTGATTTGTCTGAACGATAACGGACCCTACAATCCCGCGCTCCTTGTTACTTCGTGTAACAATAGTTTAAATAATAAACACATAATGAGGTTTTGGTCATGAGCCAGAAAAACCTATTGACTAAATCAGCTCTCGCAGCTGCAGTGGCAATTATTTCTTCAAACGTGTCTGCCGCAGGATTCCAGCTGAACGAGTTCTCAGCAGCTGGTTTAGGACGTTCGTATTCTGGCGAAGGCGCCATGGCGGATACGGCGGCCTCCGCGAGCCGCAACCCGGCATTGTTGATGATGTATACCCGCCCGGAACTCTCCATCGGCGCGGTCTTCATCGATCCAGACGTAGACATCACCGGCAAATCTCCTTCCGGTGCCAGCCTGGATGCGAAAAACATCGCGCCAACCGCCTGGGTGCCGAACCTGCATTACGTTCACCCGATTAACGATCAGTTCGCCGTAGGCGGCTCTGTCACCAGCAACTACGGCCTGGCGACCGAATTCAACGACGGCTACACCGCGGGCGCTTACGGCGGTAAAACCGATCTGGAAACCCTGAACCTGAACCTGAGCGGCGCTTACCGCCTGGATCAACATTTCAGCTTCGGCCTGGGCTTTGATGCCGTCTACGCCAGAGCCAAACTGGAACGCTACGCTGGTGAATTGCCGAAGCTGCTTGCCGGTCAAGGCCTGCAAACCGGTAAATTAACGCCTCAGCAAGCCGGGATGATCGCTCAAATCCCTGGCGACACCCAGATTTCTCACCTGAAAGGCGATAAATGGGGCTTCGGCTGGAACGCCGGCCTGCTGTACGAAGTGGATGAAAACAACCGTTACGGCTTCACCTATCGCTCTGAAGTGAAAATCAAGTTCGACGGTGACTACAAGAGCAGCCTGCCGGCACAGTACAACCCAATTACCCAGGCGCTGGGCGTGGGCTTACCGTGGGGCACCAGCGGCAGCACCATCCCAGGTTCTCTGGATCTGAACCTGCCGGAAATGTGGGAACTGTCCGGTTACAACAAAGTGGCACCGCAGTGGGCCATCCACTACAGCCTGGCCTACACCAGCTGGAGTCAGTTCCAGGAGCTGAGAGCCACCGGCAGCAACGGTCAAACGCTGTTCCAGAAGCATGAAGGCTTCCGCGACGCTTACCGCATCGCGCTGGGTACCACTTACTTCTACGACGACAACTGGACCTTCCGCGGCGGCGTTGCCTTCGATGACAGCCCGGTGCCGGCACAGAACCGTTCCATCTCCATTCCGGATCAGGACCGCTTCTGGGTCAGCGCAGGTACCTCTTATGCGTTCAACAAAGACGCTTCGGTTGACGTCGGCGTGTCCTACATGCACGGCCAGAAAGTCACCATCAACGAAGGCCCTTACACCTTCAACTCGGTGGGCAAGGCCTGGCTGTACGGCGCCAACTTCAACTACCGCTTCTAATCTCGCTTGAGAAAGATGCCAAAGCGCCCTACGGGGCGCTTTTTCTTTGCCTGCCGCTCGCGGCATAAAAAAACCCGCCTGATGGCGGGTTTTTTTATGCCTTATGCCAAAGATTACTGCGAGTCGATCTCGTCCAACTCGCCCTGAATCGCCTTGGCGTTCGGGTTCTCTTCCGGCTTGAGCGAACCGCCGTTGGCGATGAAATCGTGGCGCTGGAAGTAAGCCTCGCGCACCATGACATAAGGATCGGAGGAGTTGCGCAGCAGGCCGTCGGAATCCAGCAGTTGGGCGCGGGTTTCGATACCCTCGACCACCCATTTGCCCGCCGACATCCAGAAGGTCAGGTAGCTCAGCATCGGATACAGCGTATCCGCAAAATCACCGCCGTCTTCACGCAGCGTGAAGCTGCCGTAGCCAGGCAACATCACATACGGACCGTAACCCACATCGTAATGGCCCAAGGTGCTGCCGAAACGGTTCGGCTCTTCGCGCGCCAGTTTCGGGTTGGCCATGCCGGCCACGTCGATCAGGCCGCCCATGCCAAGCAGGGTATTCAGGAAGAAACGGTTGAAGTGGATCATCCCACGGTAAGGATCGCCCTTCAGGAAGGCGTTGACCATGCTGGCCGGTTCTTCCAGGTTGGAGGTGAAGTTGCTGATGCCGTTACGCGCCGGCATCGGCACATAGTCGCGCCACGCCACCGCGACCGGGCGCAGGATATAAGGATCCAGGACGTTGTAGTTGAAGTCGAACATCGTCCGGTTAAATCCTTCCAGCGGATCGGAACGCCCTTGCGGCTCGTTGTCTGGCGCGCTGGCACAGCCCACCAGTAATACCGTTGCGAATGCCACCCCAGTCAGGCGAAAATTCATATTTTTCTCCATAAAAACACGTTCGGTCTTATTTTTCAGGGACCTGCTTGTTTATCTGAACGCTAACCTGCTCTTTACCGCTGAATGTCTGCAGCGAGCTTTCGCCGAACCAGTCTCCCGGCTGCGGCGTGGCCAATCCGTCCTGTGAGAGGCGCACACGCACCTGCACCTGATGCTGCGCCGAGAGTAGACGCTCGGGCATCATGGCGTTGCTGTCATCCAGAGAGAAAGACAGCGGAAAACGGCTCAGCGGCAATTGTTTTACCGCCACCGGCACCGGGCTGACGCCGTCGGTGACCGAGATGACCAGCGTGCCCTGCGGCGGCATGGCTTTCGCCGCCTGCGGTGACAGCGAAACGGTCACATTCAGTTTAACAGTTTCTCCGCCTGCCTGGGCTTTTGCTTGTGCAATGCTGCGCTTTATCACTTCCGCGCGCGGATCGTTGGCCGGCAGAAGCTGCAACATCACCTGCCAGGCGCCGATCGCCTGCTTGAAATCGCCCTGTTCGAAGGCATTGAACGCCAGCAGGCTCAGCACCCGCGGATCGCTGTGATTTTCCGCGATCATGCGCCGCAACAGCTGCGTCGCCTGCTTGTTATCCTCCGGATCGTTGGAGCGAGTCAAGACCTCGGCATAGCCGAGCCGCACTTCCAGACTATTCGGATCCAATTGATAAGCATGGGCAAATGCCTGCGTGGCGGTGGTGGCGTTGTTCAGCGCCATACCGACGCGCCCCAGCATCATCCAGTCGTTGATGTTGCGATCGTCCTGCTGCAGCTCGGTGCGCAGCCCCAGCCCAAGACGGGCGATCTCTTCCATGCTCAGCGGTTTGGCGCGTTCATTGGCGACGCGCTCGCGCAATTCCGGCATTTGCGCCTGCACCAGACGCCAATCCAGCACCTGCGCCAGCCCGCCGGTTTTCAGATAAAAGCCAACCGTCACCACCAACAATAACAGCACGCCCGGCACCAGCGCCCAGCGGTTGATCGGCTTCGCCTGCAGCGCTTGCTGCTCGGCGGGAATGTCGTACAACAGGTTCTGCTGCAGCTCTTTCACCAGCTCCGGGCGCTCGGCCACTACGCCCTGCTGCTCATCCTGCTCCAGTTCGCTGAGGCGATCCTGATAAAACGCCTTGTTCAACGCATCGCGCGTGGCGGCGCTCTGCTTGCCGCGGCGCATCGCCGGCACCACCAGCGTTGCCGCGGCGCCGGCCAGCAACGCGCAAATAATCAGCCAAAAAGCCATTAGGGTTTCTTCCTGTCAGTCTCTTGCAACAGCGCCGCCAGGCGCTGCCGTTCCCGTTCGGAGAATTCATCGTCTGCCGCTGCACCGGGCCGGCGACGGGTGCGCAGGATCACCACCGCCCCGCCGATCAACACAAACAGCAGCGGGCCGATCCACAAGATCAGCGTCGCCGGCGTTACCGGCGGTTCGTAGGTGACGAAGTTGCCGTAACGCGCCACCATGTAATCGATGATCTGCTGCTTGCTTTGCCCCTGCATCATCAGCTCATACACCTTGGTGCGCATGTCGGCGGCGATGATGGCGTTGGAATCGGCAATGCTGTTGTTTTGGCATTTCGGGCAGCGCAGTTGTTCGGTCAACTCGCGATACTGCTGCTCCTGCTCGACGGAGTTGAAGCGATAGGTATCGATCGCCGCAGCGGCGCTCCAGCTCAGCAACGCGGCGCACAGCAGGACAATCAGCCTCATGCCTCACCCCCGTATTTTTTATACAGCGGCAACACTTCCTGCTGCCAGACGCGCTCGTTCATGTCGCCGGCGTGGCGATAGCGAATAATCCCCTGGCCGTCGATAAGGAAGGTCTCAGGCGCGCCGTACACCCCGAGATCCAAGCCCAGCATGCCGTCGCCGTCATACAGGCTGAGGGCATAGGGATTGCCGAGGGAATTGAGCCAGATCACCGCCTTGGCGCGATCGTCTTTGTAATTCAAGCCGACCACCCGTACACCGCGCGCCGCCAGCGTATTGAGGTACTGGTGCTCCGCGCGGCAGGTCGGGCACCAGGTGGCCCAGACGTTGAGCAATATCGGCTTACCGTCGCGCAGCACCGCCTGATCGTAGGTTTTGCCTGGCTGATCCAGCGATTCCAGCCTGAAGGTCGGCACCGGCTTGCCGATCAGCGCCGATTCCAGCATGGTCGGATCTTCGCCGCCGGCGTTGCGCGTCAGCTGCACCATCAGCGCCGCCACCAGCAGCAGAAACAGCACCAGGGGGATAAACAGCAGCTTACGCTTCATGGTTGCGCCTCCAGCTTGCCTTCGCGTTTGAGCTTTTTACTCATGCGGTAACGCGGATCGAGAATGCACAGCAGGCCGCCGATCGCCATAAAGACGCCGCCGAACCAGATCCAGCGCACGAAAGGTTTGTAATACAGACGCACCGCCCAGGAGCCGTCTTCCAGCTCCTCGCCCAGCGCCGCGTACAGATCGCGGCTGAAACCGCCGTCGATCGCCGCCTCGGTCATCATGCTGCGCGCCACGCTGTAGTAGCGTTTCTCTGCGCGCAGCGTCGCCTCTGGCTTGCCGTTGCGCGTGACGTCGATGATGCCGACGCCGCCGCTGTAGTTCGGGCCGCGGATGTCGTGCACGTCGCGGAACACGAAGTGATAGTTGTGGATATCCACGCTGTCGCCGGCCTTCATCCGCACGTCGCGCTCCACGCTGTAATTCTGGCTGAAGGCGATGCCGATCACCGTCACCGCCACGCCGAGGTGGCCGAGCACCATGCCCCAGTGGCTGCGGGACAGCTGACGCAGGCCGCGCCAGAAACCGTGACGATGGGTGGCGCGCTCATGCAGCTCCATCAGCGTCAGGATGATCACCCACAGCGCCATGATCAGGCCCACCACCGTCATGCCGGCGATGCTGTCCTGCAACAGCCACGGCAGCAGGATTGACAGCACCAGCGTCGCCAACAGCGCCACGCCGAGGCGGCGCCACAGCTTGCTCGGCTCATCGCGGCGCCAGCGCACCAGCGGGCCGATGCCCAACAGCAGCGCCAACGGCGCCATCAGCCAGGTGAACATGGTGTTGAAGAACGGCTCACCGATCGAGATGCTGCCCAACCCCAGCTGTTTGTGCACCAGCGGCAGCAACGTGCCCAGCAGCACCACCAGCATGGCGGCGATCAGCAGCACGTTGTTGCCCAGCAGAAAGGTCTCGCGCGAGAAGGTTTCGTGCTGCACTCGGCTGCGCACCTGGCCGCCTTTGACCGCGTACAACAGCAGCGAGCCGCCGATCACGATCACCAGATAGGCGAGGATAAACATGCCGCGCGCCGGATCGGAGGCGAAGGAGTGCACCGAGACCAGCACGCCGGAGCGCACCAGGAAGGTGCCCAGCAGGCACAGCGAGAAGGCAGTGATCGCCAGCAACACCGTCCAGGCTTTGAACGTGCCGCGTTTTTCGGTCACCGCCAGCGAATGCATCAGCGCGGTGCCGGCCAGCCACGGCATAAAGGAGGCGTTTTCCACCGGATCCCAGAACCACCAGCCGCCCCAACCCAGCTCATAGTAGGCCCAGGCCGAGCCGAGCACGATGCCCAGCGTGAGGAACACCCAGGCGGCGGTGGTCCACGGGCGCGACCAGCGCGCCCAGGCGGTATCGAGCCGGCCTGCCATCAGCGAAGCGATGGCGAACGCAAAGGCGACCGAGAAGCCGACATAGCCCATATACAACAGCGGCGGGTGGAAGATCAGGCCGATATCCTGCAGCAGCGGGTTGAGATCGCTGCCGTCGATCGGAAAATTCGGCAGCGTACGGGTGAACGGGTTGGAGGTCATGATGATGAACAGCAGGAAACCGGCGGTGATCATCCCCATCACCGACAGCACCCGCGCCACCGCATCCTGCGGCATCGCCCGGCTGCACAGCGCCACCGCCAGCGACCAACAGCTCAGCAGCAGCACCCACAGCAGCAGCGAACCTTCATGCGCCCCCCAGGTGGCGGCGATGCGGTAATACACCGGCAGTTGAGTATTGGAGTTGGTGGCCACGTAGGCGACGGTAAAATCGTTGACCACGAAGGCGTGCACCAGGCACAGGAACGCCAGCGCAATCGCGGCGAACATGCCGTAGGTCAGCGGCCGCGCCACCGCCATCATGCGGCTGTCCTGCCGCGCCGCGCCCCACTGCGGGTAAATGCTCAGCAGCAGCGCAATCGCCAGCGCCAGGCACAGCAGAAAACTGCCCAGTTCCGGCATCATGACTTGGTGCCCTCCGCCTGCGGCGCGCTATACGCCTGCGTCGGCCCTTGGTGGTTCTCTTTCATCGCGTCGGCCACTTCCGGCGGGGTGTATTTCTCATCGTGTTTGGCCAACACTTCGCGCGCGTTGACCACGTTGCCCTCACCCAGCACGCCCTGCGCTACCACGCCCTGCCCTTCGCGGAACAGGTCCGGCAGAATGCCGGTATAGGTCACGCCGATCGCGCCGCGCGCGTCGTAAATCTTGAAGCTGACCTGCAGCGTATTGGGATCGCGCTTCACCGAGCCGGGCATCACCATGCCGCCGATGCGCAGCCGCTGGCCGACTTCGGGCTTCTCATGGTTTTCGCCCTTGCCCTGCAGGATTTCACCCGGGGTGTAGAACAGATCGATGTTGGAGCGCAGCGCGTACAGCATCAGGGTCGCGGTCAGCGCGATGCCGATCAGCACAACGATCGCCAGATAAAGGCGGCTTTTACGACGTGGATTCACAATGATTTCTCCCGCGGTGCGGCGGATTTTTGTTTTGATTGTTGCGCATGGCGAATGCGCCGCTCGCGCGCCTGACGCCGGCCGATCTCGGCGAGCAGTTGCCGCCGCTGCCAGACGGTGTGCGCCACCAGCCCCAACAGCGAAATCAGCGTGGCGGCGACCGCCAGCCAGACATAGAAGGCGTAGCCGCCCATGGCGAAAAACGCCGACCAGGAATCGAACGCGGCGTTCATGACTGACGCTCCTTATTCACCAGCCCGGCGACCCACGGGCGCTGGCGCTCCTGGAACAGGATCAGATTGCGCAGGCGCATCAGCGTCAGCGTGACGAACAGCAACAGGTAGCCGAGGATCGCCCAGCGCAGCGGGGTGCGCATGCTCGGCGCGATGGACTGCTGCATATTGGTCGAGCCCTGATGCAGCGTATTCCACCATTCAACGGAGAAATGGATGATCGGAATATTCACCACCCCCACCAGCACCAGAATGCCGGCGGCGCGGCCCGCCAGGCGGCGGTCTTCGAAGGCATTATACAGCGCGATGACGCCCATATAGAGAAACAGCAGCACCAGTTCGGAGGTCAGACGCGCGTCCCACACCCACCAGGTGCCCCACATCGGCTTGCCCCAGGCAGAGCCGGTCACCAACGCAATAAAGGTGAACACCGCGCCGATCGGCGCCATCGCCGCCACCACGGTATCGGACATTTTCATCTGCCACACCAGGCCGATAAACGCCGCCACCGCCATCGAGGCGTAGATGCCCATCGACCACATGGCCGCCGGCACGTGAATATAAATGATGCGGAAGCTGTCGCCCTGTTGATAGTCTTTCGGCGCGAAACCAAAGCCCCATGCCCAGCCGAGCAGCAGGCAAACCGCCGCCGCCAGCCCCAGCCAGGGGATGAAGCGGCCGCAGACGTGATACAGCCGCTCGGGCCGCGCCAGTTGATGTAACCATTTCCACATTGTCGTCAGTGCTCACGGTAATTTTTGTGCGTCGGCCGCCCCGAGCGATCGAAACGGCGAAAATCTTCTGCGGGGTACGCTCTTGTCGGCCTTGCCCCGTCTGTTCATTCAATCAGTTAGCTAGTGCACGCTCACTCGCAGCGCCGCCGCGGTGGCAAACGGTGCCAATGTCACGCTGCCCGCCAGCATCGCGCCGAGTATCGCCAGATAACCGTCGATCGGCATGCCCATCGAGGCGGCGTCGATCGCGCCGGTGGCGAAGATCAGCACCGGGATATACAGCGGCAGCACCAGCAGGCTGAGCAGCACGCCCCCTTTGCGCAGACCGACGGTCAACCCCACGCCGATAGCGCCTATCAGACTCAGCGTCGGCGTGCCGAGCAGCAGCGTCCCCGCCACCGCCAGCCAGGTTTGCATATCGAGCGACAGCAGCAGCGCCACCAGCGGCGACAGGATCAGCAACGGTAATCCCGTCACGACCCAGTGAGCACACACTTTGCCCAGCACCGTCATCGGCAGCGGCGTCGGCAGCAGCAACAGCTGCTCCAGCGAACCGTCGAGAAAATCGTCGCGAAACAGCCGCTCCAACGAGAGCAGCGAGGCCAGCAGCGCCGCCACCCACACGATGCCCGGCGCAATGCGCGCCAGCAGCTGCGGCTCAGGGCCAATCCCCAACGGGAACAGCGTGATGACGATCAGGAAAAACCACAACGGGTTGACGATCTCCGAACCTTTACGGCAGGCGATTTTCAATTCGCGACGCAGCAGGGTCAAAAACATCACAAACTCCCCGCGTCGTGTTCCGCCAACCGGATTCTGCCCACCGTTTGGCTGACGCCGGCCAAATCCTGGTGCGTGGTCAACAATACCATGCCGCCCCGCTGCGCATGTTGTTCAAAAAGGCTAATCAACTCGGCCACGCCCTGTTTGTCGATCGCCGTTAGCGGCTCATCGAGGATCCACAGCGGCGCCGCACTCAGCCACAGGCGCGCCAGCGCCACGCGCCGCTGCTGCCCCGCCGACAGCTGCGCCACCGGCAGATCTTCGTAACCTACCAGCCCCACCTGCTCCAGCGCGCGCCAGATGGCCTGATGATCGGCGGCGCCGCGCACCGCTTGATAAAACTGCAGATTTTCGAAGGGCGTCAATACGGCCTTGATGCCGGGCTGATGGCCGATAAACAACAAGTCTTGCTGGTAGGCTGCACGATCGCGCAACGTGCTGCGCCCGCGCCAGCACACCTCGCCGCCGTCCGGCCGCGCCAGACCGGCGAGAATGCGCAGCAGACTGGTCTTGCCCGCGCCGTTCGGCCCTTCTACCTGAATGATATCGCCCGGCTGAACTGAAAAGCTTAGCTCGCTAAACAGGATGCGCTCATCGCGCACGCAACTCAGACTTTTGGCTTCCAGCATCGGGGAACTCATATTTTTCTTTGGGATAGCGAATCATAGCATAAGCCTTTCCCCGCACGCAGCCCGCGGCGGGCGCGCCAACGGGACAATATGGCGAGCAGGATCAAGAATGCGTGGAAAAAACCGGCGGATTTTAACTCTTGTTACCTTTTTCTGTATTTCGCCGCATTTAGGCCGGGCAGCTACGCTTAATGACGTGAACTCACCCTTATTGAGCAGGAGCGACAGCATGAACGAACAGCAGCGCCAGGAGCACGAGCAGGATGAGACGATGCAGGTAGAGAGCGAAGAGCAGGAACAGGGCAAGCGCGAAATCGAAGTCAGGGAAGAGAATCTGCCGTCGCGCGCGGCGGCGGTACATGAACAGATCCGGATGGAGGGCGAAAAAGAGCTGGAGCGCGACGGGCTGGCGTTGCTGTGGTCGGCAGTCGCCGCCGGGCTGTCGATGGGCGCCTCGCTGGCGGCGAAAGGCATTTTCCACGCCCGTCTGCCGGACGATCCCAGCCGTTTTTTCATCGAGAACCTCGGCTACACCTTCGGTTTTATCATCGTCATCATGGCGCGCCAGCAGCTGTTTACCGAAAACACCGTCACGGCAGTGTTGCCAGTCATGCATAAACCCACGCCGCGTAACCTGCTGATCCTGCTGCGACTGTGGGGCGTGGTGCTGCTCGGCAACCTGATCGGCACCGGGCTGGCGGCGCTGGCGTTTACCCATATGCCGCTGTTCGACACCGAAACACGCGGCGCCTTCATCAGCCTGGGCGAAGAGGTGATACGCCATACGCCGGGAGAAATGTTCGCCAACGGCATTCTGGCCGGCTGGATCATCGCTACCATGGTATGGATGTTCCCGGCCGCCGGCGCGGCGAAAATCTGGGTGATCGTGCTGATGACCTATCTGGTGGCGATTTGCGATTTGACCCATATCGTGGTCGGTTCGGTAGAGATCCTCTATCTGGTGTTCAACGGCGCGATTGGCTGGCGAGAATTCGTTTATCCGTTCGCCTTGCCGACGCTGGCGGGCAATATCATCGGCGGCACCTTTATCTTTGCGCTGATAAGCCATGCGCAAATCCGCAACGATTTGAGCGCCAAAAATAAGGCGGCGCGCCTGCAAGAGGAAAAACGGCGCCACGGCGGGGAAAAACCGTGATCGCCGTCGGTTAGCCGAGGAAATTTCGGCGCGAACTGGCGAGGTATTGAGCAAACGCGCCGCTAAGCGCTTATTCTGCGGGTAAAAAAAGGTATAATGCCCCGGCAGCTTCGGTTGCCGACCCGCAGCGTCCCCGTAGTTAAACGGATATAACAAGCCCCTCCTAAGGGCTAGTTACTGGTTCGATTCCAGTCGGGGACACCATCCTTTCTAATCAAGCTATTCCCCATCATCTGCATCTGCATCTGCGTCCGCAATCCGCCCTTTTCCCCTGTTCAGACTCGATTTCCCCGAGCGTTATGATTGGCGTTAATTAAAAAACTTAATATCCGTCGGGGTAGCAATCGTCGCCGCCTCCCCCCTGGCCTGCAACCTGCCCGTCTCATCATCGAAATCGAACAGGGCCACGGTATTGGTGAACACATTCGTGGCATAGAGGTAGCGGCCTCCGGCATCGAACGCGAGCGCACGCGGTTCAATGCCGCCGGCTTGATAGCGCGCCGGCGCGCCTGGCAGACCATTCTCGGCAATGCTTAATACCAGCAGTTGATTATCGCTGCCACGATTGGTGGCAATAAGATATTTTCCGCTCGGACTCAGGATAATGGCTCCGCCGCTTTTAAATTCCGCCGAGTCCTGCCCACCGTTCAGTTTCACTTTCCCCAGCGGCGTCAATCGATGGTCGTTGACGGCAAACGCCTCGATGTCGCCCGCCATTTCGGTGATGACATAGGCATATTCGCCTTGCGGCGAGAACACCATGTGCCGTGGACCGGCGCCAGGTGCAAAGCTGACATCGCGCGAGGCATCCGCCTGCAACGGCTGCGCACTATCCGAACGATAGCGATAGGCGTGCAGCTTGTCCCCGCCAAGATCCGCCGCATACAGATAGTTGCCATCGCGGCTGAAGGTGGTGGAGTGCGCATGGCCCCCTTCCTGACGCCCCTGCACGGCGCCGGAACCTGATGTAAACGGATAATGCTGCACGGACTCACCCAGCTTGCCGTCGCCGCCAATCGGCAATGCCGTCACGCCCGCGCCACCTTGAGTGACGGAGTAGTTGGCGACAAACAGATACCGGCCATCAGGGCTGAGTGTGGCATGCGTCGGCTGCCGGCCTGCACTGTTCACCGTATTCAGTACCCGGACGGCGCCGTCTTGGCCTATTGCCAACGCGGTCACCGTTCCCGCGTCCTCTTCATTGGTGACATAGGCAAAACGGCCATCGCGAGATTTTACGATCCACGACGGGCTTTTCATCTTAATCACATCGAGCGGCGTTAACGTGCCGTCGCCATTCACCGCCAGGCGATAGAGCCCTTCACTGGGATGCGCCGGTTTCTGCACCGCCGGCGCATCTGGAATATGGGTCCAGGTTCCGACCAACGCTATTTTCTGATGTTCCTGCTTATTTGCCATCGCATTTCCTGAAAACATGAAAAAAATTAACACCACCGTAAATTTAATGGCCTGCTGACCTAAACCGGCAACCCTTGTTCGGCCAGGCGCAGGTAATGTAAAAGGTAGCATAAAGCGAACCTGTTGGCGTTTATTAATCGGGTCGAGGCTTTTTTCTCTATTCATGATGTCTTCTTGCCTTATCACTAGGTTACAGGAATAAGTATATCGACATTGATAACATTACCATTTAAATTATCTTGTCTATATAACTCGATAAAAAAGCTCTCCCGCATTTTGACATTGATAGCCGGCAGATAGATGTCGTATATTCCTTCGAAAAATTTAACGTACTCTGACAACTCCCCCATAAAGGGGATGACAATATATCTACCCATAGGGATATAAAAATTAAAAATAGAATGAAAAACCTCTGGTTCCTTGCTGCTGGAATGCCATTTATGGCTCCTGTTCTTTTCGGCATTACACACCCCTCGCTGCTTGCTTAACCATTTCTCATTGGTCTGTGCAATGTCACTGGCATCTCTGTATTTTCTTATAGAATGAAAAATCAGTGCCTTGTAATGCTTTAACATCTCAATGTCATCCGGCATGACCGCGTGGTAGAAATAGGGTTTCTTGTCGTTGCCATATGGCGGGATCTGCATGGAAAAATCCCACCCCCTGCTGTTCCTGAAGCTGTTGGGCGTTTCGCCAAAGAAACGTTTGAATGCCCGCGTGTAACATTGCTGAGAGGCAAACCCGGATGCCAGGGCAACATCCAATATATTTCCTTGGTGCTGTTTGAGCAGAATAGCAGAGCGACTCAGTTTTCTATTCCTTATATAAGTCCCGAGCGTTATGCCAAAATAATGCTTAAACAGCCGTTGCAAATGCCATTTAGAGTAGCCTGAAATAATGGAAACCTTTTCAACTGACAGCCCCTCGACAATATTCTTCTCCATATACTCCAACACCTGTACAAGAATATCTTTTCTGTAATCCATATGTGCTCCTTGCCTTTATAAGATTTGCGTCCTTTTTATTAAAATCGTTAACCAAACAAACCAAGTCATTAAGATTAATCCTAAAAAAAATCACCCTACCAATTCATTTTTTACGGCATAGGAAAAACTATCGCATAAATAACTGAAAATGATCATGTTATATAAATCCCGCCATGGGAAACCCATAAAACAAAATCAAGCCATGTAAAATGCACTCATCAAAGATGCACTTGCCACACCTGGTGGAATCACACTTTTTGTTAATTGTTTTACCTTAAAGTGTTTTTTTACAGCCGGATTGCATGGCCGAATAGGAATTTCATCATCACAAATGAAAACGCATTTTATAGTTTGGCCCGCCGATAAATATTACTGCGGCCGATATGTAAAAGGATGATCGTCAGTCAAAGAAAACGAGAGAGGTAAGCTCAGGAATTGAACGTTGTTCTCAATAATCTCGCGTCGCAATAGCACATTTCTTTTTTATCGTTCCAGCGCAGAGAAAACGGATGTTTTAACCAACCTTGCTCGATGCCCTGTTTTACAAACCACGCCCATAGGGAGCCACGTCCACTCCCGTGAACCGCACACCTCTCCCCCGGTAAAATACCGAGCCGACTCGCCCCGTGCCTTGTCGCCAGAACGGCCTACGGCCCCAAACAAAAAGCCCAGCACGTGAGGCTGGGCTTTTCATTCAACAAATGGATTAATCAGTCAGGTTATCGATCTCTGCCGATCGGTGTTTACGCAACAGATACAGCAGCAAAGATACTCGTCGTTCGGTGCGTTCCGGGGTATCCGGTGGCAGGTTGTAGCGCAAGGTGTAGCGCTCGTTGTTCTCGTTGCAAAAATCGATGACGAGCACGGGGGCTGACGCCCCCGCCACTTTTCGATAATTCAGCGAGATGCACGACAGGTTTTTCTTCATCTCAACTTACCGCGACGGTACGACGGGTGGATTCAGCAATCCGCCCCACGCCCGCGCTCAGCGCGGCGCCCAACAGCAGCACCAACAGGGAGCCCCATGCGGCGCGAGACAGCTGTTTGGCCGCTTCATCGGCCGCTTCGCGCGCCTTTTGTTCGGCCTGCGCCTTGAGTTTTTCCACTTTTTGCACCGCCTGCTGGTAAGCCTGAGCGTAGTTATCGACGATTTGGCTCGCTTCGTCGCGGCTCTTCCCGGTGCGCGCGGCAACGATATTCACCAGCGCGTTCTTATCGGCGGCGCTCAGCGTCGGCTCTCCGGACTGTTTGACGCGTTCGAACCACTGCTTAAGCTCGGTGGCGGCCTGCGCAGGATCGGCAGCGGCATCCATGGCTGATTGTTTGCCGTCAGCGGCCACCCGATCGGCCTTCTGTTCCAACCGTGCAGGATCCAACTCCGGCTTACCGGTCTGCTTAAGCGTGGCGTTCAACTGGTTTTCCAGACTTCCCCAGTCCAGGCTGATGCCGTTTTTATCCAGCTGTTGCTTGAGGCCTTCGCCCACGTTTGGCGCCGCCGCCGCCAGGCCGCTGCCCGCCAGCGAAAGCCCCTTGCCCACCGCGCTGCCCGCCAGTCCAACCACGCCACTTGCCAATGAAACCATCAGCCAGGTGGTCAGCAAGGTGGTGATAGACCAGCTCAGCAGGCCATGCAAGCCGCCGCGGTTCGGCGCGGTGCGCCCGGCGACGAACGCGCCAGCGGCCAGCGCCACCAGCGTTGAAACCAGCAGCCAGATGCCGGTGCCGGTGCCAAAGCCGCTCAGCGGATTGCCCTGTTGCATCATATCCACGGCCTGGGCGCCAATAGCCGTACCCAGCACGCTGAATATCAGATAAGTCACCAGCGCCACGGCACTCCCGGCCAATATCGAGCCCCATGACACCTGAAACGCAAAGCGATTTGATTCATAGACAGTGGTCATCGTTGTTCCTTATATTTTCTGGACAAGTGATTGCACGCACGGCGGATAACCGCGCAGACAAATTCAGTCTGCCGCGCGGCGTCGTCGGCCGTCCCGGTTCATTTGCGCCAGAATGACTAGTGCATTCACACCCTGCGAATTCGCACGTTATGCACTAAGCTGCTCAGCGAGTAGCGTAATCTGCGGCCCCCGCCAGAGGCCGCCCCCTTCTGTCTAGCGGAGAATCCATGAGCCAATCCGTCCTCGCCAGCGAAACCCAGCGCGGCCACCTGCAGCAAATCATCTCCGGCTTGTCCGACGGCGTGATCCTGACGGATACCGAGCAAACCCTTCTCTGGGCCAACGAGGCCGCGCTCGCCATGCATGGCGTGGGTCATCAGAAAGCCCTGGGGGCCAATGCCGGCGAGTACGCGGCGCGTTTTGCCCTGCGCTATCGCAACAATCATCCGCTGGCGCTGGAACAGTACCCGCTGAGCCGGGTTGCCGATGGCGAGACCTTTACCGATGTGGTGGTGGAAGTTCGGCGGTTAGACGATCCGGACAGCTTCTGGGTGCACCGCCTGCGGAGCCTGATCGTCACCGATCCGCAGGGGCAGCCGGAGCTGCTGGCGCTGATCCTGAGCGATGCTACCGAGTGGGCCAGCGCGGAGCAGCGTTTTGAAAAAACCTTCAACGCCAACCCGGCGCCGGCGGTCATCTGTCGGCTAAGCGACCTGCGCTACGTCAAGGTCAATCAAGGGTTTCTGGATATGACCGGTTATCAACGCGAACAGGTCATGGGCCGTTCGGTTTATGAAGTGGATGTCCTGGAACAAGCGGAGCACAAAGAGCTGGCGGTACAGCGCCTGGGAGAAGGCGCCACCATTCCGCAGATGGAGGCCGAGCTGAAACTGCCCGGTGGCGGAAGCAAGCTGGTGGTGGTTGCCGGCCAACCATTGGACTTCAATGAAGACGATTGCATGCTGTTCACATTCACCGATCTCGAACCCCGACGCCAGGCTGAATCGGCGCTGCGAGAAAGCGAAGAGCGATTCGCCAAGGCATTTCGCCTGAGCCCGGTGCCAACGCTACTGTGCACCGCAGACGAGCGGCGCGTGCTGGATGTCAACGAAGCCTTCACCCGCACCACCGAGTACGAGGCCGAAGCCTTGATCGGCAAGACGGTCGATGAGATCCAGTTTATTGACGATCCCGAGGCAAGCCGCCGGCTGTTTGCCGCCCTGGAAAAAGGCGGTAACGTCGAAGGGCTGGACATCCAGGTGCGCAAGAAAGGGAGTGAGCTGATCGACTGCGTGGCCTCGGCGGACGCCATCAGCATCCACAATGCGCCCTGTTATCTGTTGGTCTTGATGGACATTACCGAACGCAAACGCTCGGAGCTGGAGCTGGTGAGCGCCATCGAAGAAGTGATGCAGGACGCTTCCTGGTTCAGCCAAACCCTGATCGAAAAACTGGCTAACGTGAAAAGCATCAACCGGCCCGACCAGGCCAGATTTAACGCCAGCGATCTCACGCCGCGCGAGCGCGATGTGCTGGAATTGATTTGCGAGGGGCTGCCGGACAAGAAAATCGCGGCGCGTCTCAATCTGGCGCTCAACACCATTCGCAACCATGTCGCGACGGTCTATTCCAAACTGGGTGTGCATAGCCGCAGCGAAGCCATCGTCTGGGCCAGAGAACGCGGGCTGTTTACCGGTGGGCCGAGCGCCAGGAACAGCAAGTAGCCTGCAAATGCACTATCCGCACCGATGCAAACGCTCCTTATAGGCACCCGATGTAGTGCATAACATGGAAATGCAAATGCAAGCTTTCGCCCTGTGCGGAAGCCAAACGGATCGAACCTTAGGAGCGCATCATGATGAACAGCGAAAAAGCCGATGGCATGATAGAGAAAGTGGCGGGCAAAGCGCAGGAAATGGCGGGCGACGTTACCGGAAACGAACGTTTGCAAGCCGAAGGCGCCACGCGCTATGCAGCGGGCGCGCTGCAAGAAAAATACGGCGAAGCCCTGAGCTGTGCCGGCAGCATGATGAAGAAAAACCCGATCGTCGCGTTGGCTTTGATTGCCGGCGCAGGCCTATTGACCGGCCTGCTGCTGCGCCGCCGTTGATGCGCGCCGACGAGCAAACCGCTTTTCACTGAATGCCGGGCCCGGTGGGTAGCCATCAGGCCCGGTCCTCTCGGCCAAAGAGCAAACACAGCGGGTGCGCCGAATTATCATAGTGAAGCCGCTATATCCCTCATAGATAGGCGTATTTAGTCGCCGCTTAACCGCAGCCATGTTATTTTACTCAC
This sequence comes from Serratia sp. YC16, assembly GCF_009707615.1. Taxonomy (NCBI): domain Bacteria; kingdom Pseudomonadati; phylum Pseudomonadota; class Gammaproteobacteria; order Enterobacterales; family Yersiniaceae; genus Serratia; species Serratia sp. YC16. Next base: position 1,462,104 of record NZ_WLYN01000001.1, read on the forward strand.
CGATTCCCGACGCTCATCGTCTTCTCACCCCAAGCCATCCGCCCGTTATTTACGGTCATGAGGCAATAAATCAGCTTACCCTCAGCATCACTGAAATCGTCAGTTTAACATCCGAATATATTCACCAACCTGGGTTTATCCCTTTCTCCATTAAATGTTAGTATCGCTGCATTGCGCGCACGGAGAAATAACATGTTCCCCAGTAGAAAATATTCACAACGGGCCACCCCGCTGACCAGCTATCAATTTTCCCGGCTGCATACTTTCGAATGCGTCGCCCGTCATTTATCTTTTGCGCTGGCGGCGCAAGAATTGTCGATCACCCCCAGCGCCGTGAGCCATCGCATTAATTTGCTCGAAAAGGAGTTGGGCTTTCTGCTATTCCAGCGTTTTCATCGCAGAATTACCCTGACGCCGGAAGGTGAGCGCATGCAATGGGCGCTGGACAGTTCCTTCAACACTTTGAATCAGGAAATTCTGGATATCAAAAATCGCGAGTTGACGGGGACATTGACGCTCTACTCGCACCCATCCCTGGTGCAATGTCTGCTGCTGCCGCGCATCGGCGACTTTATCGCCCAACACCCCACCATTCACCTCAATATTCTGACCGGGCAAGAGATCATCAACCTGGCCAACCGTGGCGTGGACCTGGCGATGTACTTCGGCAAACTGCCTTCTGGGCGGCATCTGGACGAAGCCTTTATGCAGGAATCAATGGTGCCGATCTGCACCCCGCAGTACGCCGCCGCGCATAATCTGTACGACGCGCCGGAAAACCTGGCCCACTGCACGTTGCTGCACGATCGCTACAATTCCGGCGAAGATGAATGGCAAACCTGGTCGCAACACTTTGCGCTGGGGTTGGATACCGACAGCAAAAGCATGGAGTTCGACCGCTCCGATCTTGCGGTGCTGGCCGCCACGCGGCACCTTGGCGTCGCCATGGGGCGGCTCAATCTGGTGCAGGATTGGATCAAAAGCGGTGAGCTGATCATCCCGTTCAGCAATATGACCGTGCCCTGTGAGCACTGCTATTTTACCTCGACCATCTCCGAACGGCAGTGGCCGAAAATCCTCGCCTTTAAACAGTGGATCATGAAGACCTTTCCTCTGGCCTGACGGCCAGAGGCTTATTTCCATATGTTGGGGGAATAAGAGAAGTGCAGCGCACAGGCATAAATGCGCCCGTCTTTTGAATAGGAGATGTATTTCCGATTTTTATCCCAGGCCAGCAGGGAATTATTGGCAAAGTAATAAACTTCCAACGCCATCCCGTTAGCCAACTTTGACCAGCCTCGGCTTCTTATTACGGTCAAATCGCCGTTATCGATGAGCGTAATCAGCGGCACGCCCCAGGCATAGCGAGATATTTGCAGTTGAATAATGAATTGGCTTTCGCAGCTTATTTGGTAGTTCTGTACATCAACATCCATAATTTATATTTTTGGTGCCACCCTTCGGTCAACATAAATAAGATATGAGCAACTCACCACGACTAGCCCCAGCACGATCAGCAAAGCACCCAATACAAACTCAATTTGCAGCGGTTCGCCGAGAATGACGACACCCGCCAGGATACCGAATACCGGGGTCATAAAGGTAAGAATGCCCAGCGAAGAAGCCTGATAGCGGCGCAACAGTGAAAACCAGATCAGGTAGCTGAAAAACGACACGATCACCGTTTGGAACAGCAAACTGCTCCAGACCACCGTGCTCATGACGGCGTGCAAATTGCCCGTCGCTATCGCCAGCAGCGACAGCAGCACGCCGGCGCCCGTCAACTGAAACAGCAGCGTCTGTTTGGCGGGGCACTCCGCCAGACGGGTGGTGCGAATCACCAGAGTAGAACCGCCCCAGGCGATCCCCGCCAGCAGGCCGTAGAGATCGCCTTTCAGCCGCTCGGCACCGCCGCTTTCCACGGCCATGCCCGACATGGCCAGCACCACGCCGCCAAAGGCGATGAGCATGCCAAACCACTGCATCGGCGACAGGCGCTCCTGATGAATAAGAAAATGCAGGCCAAGCGCGGAAAACAGCGGCGCGGTGTACAAAAACACCGCCATATGTGAAGCACTGGTGTAACGCAGCCCCTCGGAGACAAAAAAGAACTCCAGCGCAAACAATCCCCCCACGCTCAAACCGGCGCACAGCGTAGCGCGATCCCAGGTGAAGCGTTCGCCGCGGCAGCGCGCCAGCAGATAAACCCCCAGCGCGGCGAGACCCGAGCGAATGGCAATCTGCAGCACCGCCGACATGTCCGACTCTGCCGCCTTGATCGCCACCTGCTGCATCCCCCAGATGGCGCATAGCATCACCATGGCGGCGGCAGCTCTGCCGTCGATACCAATTCTTGCATTCATAATAAGTTCTCGCCGCCGTTGGAATAATAACAGGCTGCCGTCGTCTTATTCTTTATAAACCACGATTTCCTGATAAAGTTTAATAACCTCACCATCGCTGTCTACGGCGTCGGTATATTCGGTTTGCTGCGCCAAATGAATCACCTTCCATCCTTTACGCGCCAGTTCAGGGATCGTCAGGTGCCCCACGCCGCGGCAGGTAAACAGGGTATCGTCGGACAACCTGAGTTTGCTAACCTCAGCATAATCATAAGCTTGAGAATGGCAAACGTGCGACTCCGCCGCCATCGCCGGTAATGAAAACAACCCCACTAACAACATTAACAGGTTTCTCATGGCGACCTCCCAATCGCTTATTTATCCCGACCGATTACGCAGCCAAAGGTCAACGTTAATACGGCGGTGACAGGCTAAAATCAATTATCTCTTGCACGGTTGAAATTACAGGCAGGCGCCGGTGGCTGACAAATGAAAAATATAAACCTTGGCGTTAAATGAATTCATCCAAGCGGAGAGGCATGCATAGCGCCCGTTTTCGCCGCACGAAATGGTCAAAAACCGGCCAATAATTAGCAAGAAAAGTAATTATTTATCTCGTCGTTTATGTTACAAATGCCGCCCGCCGCGAAAACACTAAAAAACACCGTCAAAATGCGCAAAAACGCAGCTTTTTGCGCAAAACATCGGCATGGCGGCGCTGATGGGGGCGGTCATACATAAAACAGGGATAACACATGGCAATGAAATTGCGCGTAGTGACTCAGGCAGTGGCGCTGGGTCTGGCGATCGGCAGTGCGTCGTTCGCCGCTCAGGCGGAAATCACCCTGCTGAAGCAAGATCCGCAGGCCGGCGATCCGCTCAGCCGCCTGAACTTCACCGTTGGCGGCAGCATCCGTCCGCAGTTCAACAACATGACGGGCGACGGTGACAAGGGCTCCTACAAGCGTAACGGCTTCGACGGCGGCACCCGTTTCCGTTTCGCGGCGGACTACTACCTGTTCGACGATATCAGCTGGATCAGCTACTACGAGCTGGGTGTGAACATTCCGGCGCTGTTTGACTGGGATCATCACTATGCCGACGGCGCGCGAAACACCAGCCGCCGCATGCTGTATACCGGCCTGAAGAGCAAAACCTGGGGACAGATGACCTTCGGCCAGCAGAACAGCGTTTACTATGATGTCGTCGGTGCCAAAACCGACATCTGGGACTACGACATGCTGGCTCAGGCGCCGGGCAACGGCATCAACGGCGACTACGACGGCTCTTACCGTTCACGCAAAATGCTGAAGTACAAAAATAGCTTCGGCGATGCGGACGTTTACGCTTCGTACCTGTTCAGCGACAGCGACTACCTGCCGGGCAACGGCCTGCGCTATAAGCGCAAAGGCGGCGGCTCACTGGGCGTGGATTACCACATTACTCAGGATCTGACCTGGGGCACCGCCTGGAACTACACCCGCGCCGAAATGCGCAACCCGTCCACCAGCGGCAGCAAAAGCTACGACCAGAACATCGTCGGCACCGCCATCAGCTGGAAACCGGACAACTGGACGCTGACCTTCGGCGGCGGTTACTACCACGACTTCCTGACCACCAAGAAAGCCGACATCAACAATTACTTCGCCGGCGACGCGTGGGGCATCGAGTACCTGGCCGGTTATACCGTGCCGGTTGGTCAGTACGCGGTGAAATCGGTGATGCCGTACTTCATGGGCGATCGCCTGGAATACGTCACCGGCCGCAACTACCAGCGCATCGACAACGGCCTCGGGGTTACCGTGCAGTTTGACTACGGCTTCCGCGTTGACGTAGAGCATGTGCTGACATCGAGCACCGACAACCTCGGCGATATGACCGTGGTGCGTCTGCGCTACGACTTCTGATTGCTCAGAACGTAAAAAAGGCCGCGCAAGCGGCCTTTTTCGTTGATTGAAGCAGCGTCAGAAACCGCCGCGCGCCGAGCGCCCAACCGCTTCGCCCAACTGCCACACCGCCATGGCGTAGTGGGTGCTGTGGTTATAGCGGGTGATGACGTAGAAGTTCGGCAAGCCGTACCAATACTGGTAGCCGGTGCCAACGTCCAGCCGCAGCAGGCTGGCCTCCTGATTATCGCCGAGCGAACCCTGTGGGCTTAGGCCAGCTTCCGCCAGCGCGGCAACCGAATAGCGAGTCTTGAAGCCGTTTTCCAGCCCCGGCGCCTGGCCGTTGGCCTGGATGGCGACCGGTTCGCCTTTGGACCACCCGTGCGCCTTGAAGTAATTGGCCACGCTGCCGATGGCATCGACCGGATCCCACAGGTTGATATGACCATCGCCGTTAAAGTCGACCGCATAGCTTTTGAAGGAGGAAGGCATGAACTGCCCGTAGCCCATCGCGCCGGCGAAGGAGCCACGCAGCTCGAGCGGATCGTCGCCTTCGGTGCGCGACATCAGCAGGAAGGTTTCCAGCTCACCGGCGAAGTAATCGGCGCGGCGCGGATAGTCAAAGGCCAGCGTCGCCAACGCATCGATAATGCGGGTTTTACCCATTACGCGGCCCCAGCGGGTCTCCACGCCGATAATCCCCACGATGATCTCCGGCGGCACGCCGTACACCTGCCAGGCACGCTGCAGCGCATCCTGATATTGGTTCCAGAACACCACGCCGTTCTGCACGTTATCCGGCGTAATAAACTTGTTGCGATAGCGCAGCCAGGAGCCATTCGGCCCGGTTGGCCCTTGGGTAGACGGCGTCGGCGCTTGCCTGTCCATCAGCCGCAGCACCGAATCCAATCGTCGGGCCTGCGCCAGCACATCGTGCAGCTGCTGCCGATCAAAGCCGTGTTCCTGCACCATCTTATCGATAAAGCGTGCGGTATTCGGGTTATTGGCGAAATCCCCACCCAGCGGCGCGCCGCTGTGCGCCGGGCTCAGCAAAAAGCCGCCTTTTACCGGGGCGTTCTGCGGCGTAGCGGTGGTACTGGGTTTCGGCGTGCTGCTACAGGCAGCAAGCAAGGTAATCAGCGGTAAAAGCGCAACCAGGTGACGCATCGGATATCCATATAGCCATGCAAGAGATAAGTGAGAGTTATGTTAATGCATTGTTCGGTGCGAACAAACAGGATTATGTCGCCAATTACCGCCTCAGGTAGCCAAACGTGCCAAATTGTGACGTTTTACGTGATGGAAGGACGCCTGAGGCGGTCACGCTGAATCTCAACCGCGAATAAATGATAATAATTATCACCTTGACGCTCCCGGTTACCCGGATAAAATGCCCCGCTGTTTGCCCTGCTTACCGCCAGACGGCGATTCATCGCCATTATCGCGACAACGGACTGTTATGGAATCTCTCGGACAACTAGCTAAAGGCCTCTATCGTGGGCGCGTCTCGCGCAAAACCTTTATTTTTTCGCTGGCCATCTTCGCCATCGGCATCGCGCTGCTGTCGTTTCTGTCGACCTATCTGGACAAAAATCATTTTCGCGCCCATGCACACAGCGATACCGCCGAATTCGTCGCGGTGCTGCTGTATCTGCTGTGCATTATGGTGTGGGCGCTGTTCTGCTTCGGTCTGGTGACGTGGTTCATGGCCAAAACCGCGTTCCGGTTCAACGATATCGGTCTGCCCGGTTGGGCGCTGGCCGTGGCGTGCTATGTGTGTTCGGTGCTGAACAATTACTCCCCTGGCCCGGTGGCCCGCTGGCTGCCGCTGTTCAGTCTGGCGGGGATGATCTGCGCCCTGCTGTTGCCGCCCGACGGGCTGCGCCGCAAGCCGGACGGCAACGCTGACGACTAACGCAGCTGCACCACCTTGTTCGCTGCCGGTTCGGCCGCCGTCAGCCTGCCGCTGACCTGGCTGATGCCGCCGCCGCTGTTATGGGACACCACGGCGATCGGCAAACGCCGCAGCTGCCGGGTCAGCTCCGGCGTGATATAGCCGATGTGGGTGTTCTGTTGCTGTTTCCGCCAGCGGCCAGCGGCCCTGCGGCGGGAGAAATACTGGTTGTATTTGGCCCAGGCGATCAACGTGACGGCATTGAACAACGCCACAATGATATACAGCGAGATCACCTCCAGCAGCGACAGGGCAGAACCCACCCCGTGCTGATCCATCACCGACATCAGGCCGCGGCTGAACAGATAAAGGAAGCCGCACCAGGCGAAAAGCGTCAGCAGGCTGTCTACCACGCGCGGCAGCAGGCCGCGTTCGGAATAAATCAGGACATCTGTCATTCTTTGATCCTCCCAATGCCCCGATCGGGGCTGATCCAGCGCGCACGCCCGCGCCGAGCTTTCAACATGACTTTGGAAAACGCCACCAGCGTGGTCAGCAGGCTGAGCAGCCAATACACCAGCGGATACCAGATGATCCAGAACAGCGAGCGGCCGAAGCCCTTCTCATAGCGCTTCTCCAGCAGCAGGCTAACGGTGAACTGCAGCAGGCACACCACGCCCAGCACCAAGCCGGTAAACGCCGGCGTCAGCAACGAGTGAATGCGGATGCCCTCCGGCAGCGGCACCGCCAGCCCGGCCAGGAAAATCAGCACGCTGACCAGGTAAGTGAACGCCCACAACGTAGAAAGGCAATACTCGGCGAACAGCAGCCACATATGCCGGTGCTCCCAGGCCCACAGGTTGCGCAGATTCTTTAAAAACACCTCGGCGCCGCCCTGCGCCCAGCGCAGGCGCTGCTTCCACAGCCCGCGCAGGGTCTCTGGCATCAGGATCCAGCACAGCGCCCGCGGTTCGAAGAAGATAGCCCAGTGCTTGAGCTGTAGCTTCCAGCTGATGTCGATGTCTTCGGTGATCATGTCCTGGCTCCAGTAGCCGACATCGGTAAGCGCTTGCTTACGAAACGCGGCCACCACGCCGGAGATGGTGAACAGGCGGCCATAGACGCGCTGCGTGCGCTTGATAAGACCGATGATCGACGAAAACTCGCCGACCTGGATGCGGCCGATCAGCGTGGAGCGCGTGCGGATGCGCGGGTTGCCGGTCACGGCGCCGACGTGCGGATTGGCCAACAGCGGCGCCACCAAATAGGCCGCCGCATCGCGATCCAGCAGCGCATCGCCGTCGATGCACACCAGAAACTCGCTGCGCGCCGCCGCCGCGCCCGCCTGCAGCGCGATCGCTTTGCCCTGATTTTGCGCCAGATGGATCACCCGCAGACGGGGGAACTCCAGCGTCAACTGATCCAGCACCTCGGCGGTGTCATCGCTGGAACCGTCGTTGATGGCGATCACTTCGATATTTTCATAGCGCTGCGCCATCGCCGCCGAAATGGTTTCACGCGCGTTCAATCCCTCGTTGAAACAGGGGATCAGCACGCTGATCGACGGGTTGCCCGGCAGCACCGGCGCGGGCATGTCCGGGCTCCAGCGCCAGTGGCGCTCGCGGTGCAGCCAGAAATAGATGCCGCCGGCGATCCAGATACCGGACATGAACAGCGGCCAGAAAAACACGAAGTTGAGCAGCACTTCGCCAGTAAACAGCAGGACGATGCCGAAAGGCACGCTCAACACCAGACACAGGATAAATAAGGCAATTAAACGATCGGTCATGGCAGTGGGAACCAGGCTGAGGACAACACCGGGCGAACGGCATCCAGCTTAGGCCGATCGTCGAGGAAGTTGTCGGGGTAATAACCAAAGCTCTGAGCGCCATTGCGCTGCAGGCGACGCATCCATTCGGCCAGCAGTTGACCGTCATCCAGGCTGATCCGGCGCTCCTTGCGCCAGTCGACGGCCTGCAACTCAAACACCGTTTTATCGAGCGCGCCGGGGTAAACGGCCACTTTGCCCACCAGTTGATCCAGCCAGCGGCCGCTGTCGGCGCGCGACACGTTTTCCATCAGCGGCATCGCCATCGGCGCCACCCAGTCGTAGGCCTGCAGGAAATCCGCCAGATTCTGGCCGAACCAGGCTTCGCTGGCAGGATCGAGCACCGGCATCGCATAGATGTTGCGCGCGGTTTGCACCTGCGGGCCGCGGATCGCCCGCACCCGCTCGGTCAGCGACTGGGTAAATGCGATCAGCGCCCGGCTCTTGAAGCGCGTCCAGCGCGCCATCGCCTGCGGATCCTGGCGTATCGCCGCCACTGAATCGGCGAAGCCGGCCTGGCGGTAGGCCGCAACGGCGTCGGGGCCAGCGTCTTCGAAGTCCGACAGCAGGGCATCGTCGTGGAACAGTATCCCTTTAAAGGTGGCGTGGGCCGCCAGATCCTCGTAGATCTCACCGATGCGCTGGCGCGCCACAGCGCTGAACGGCGACAGGCGGCGGTACTGCTTGTCGTCTACCGACAGCTGCCCGCTTTGCGGATCGAGGCGCTGTACGCGCGGCACGTCAGAGCCCAGCTCGAACGCCAGCACCGGCATCCAGGCATACACGGCCACGCCGGTGCGCGAAGAGAGCTGCCAGGAGACCCGGTTGAACAGGTCGGCCTTCATCGGCAGCCAGCGGTTGGGGAAATAGAGCTCGCGCACGTTGCCGTCGCCTTTTGGATCGGCGAACGCCTGCAGGAAAACGGTATTGATGCGCAGGTCGTAGATGCGCTGGACCAGCTTGTCGAGGTTTTTGGCCTGCTGCTGCGGATCGGGATCGTAGAGGTAGTCGAGATCGACGTGCGCCACCCGCATGATCTGCCGGTTCTGTATCTGCGTCAGCTGCTGGGCGAAGCTCGTCAGCGACGGATTGCCGGCCACCAGCATGCGCGGCACGTTCTCAGGCGCGTTGACGTCTCCCAGCCCGTTCTCCAGCGTCAGCGCCATGCGGTAACCGTGCTTGCGCGCGATGTCCAGTGCCACGCCGCCGGCCGCGCCGTACGGCCAGACCCACACGCGCGGCGCCTTACCGGTGGCGGCGGTGATGCGCTGGGTTATCAACGCCACGTCCTTCTCGATACGTTGGCGATATTCCGCCTCGCTTTCGTAGCGGCCCTGTTTGGCGTCATACAGCCGATTAGCGACCGCCGGTTCGGTATTGCCCTGCGGGTTGGCGATGCCGCCGTAATGCGACGCGTAGGTGTGTGCGCCGATCTCCACCAGCCCGGAGTCCGACACCTCCCGCACCTGCTGCCAGGTGAGGAAGCGATCGCGCGGCGTCATCAGGCCGCCGAAGTCGACCGGCTTGCCGGCCGGCGCATCCAGCCAGACGCCGACCGGCGCCAGCACCGCCGGCCAGTTGTAGGCCTTCAGCAGCGGGAAGACCCGGCTGTAGAAGCTGCGGTAGCCGTCGTCGAAGGTCAGCAGCACCGCCTTGTTCGGCAACGCCGGGCCGCCGTTTTGCGCCTGCAGGATCTGCTCGACCGACACCGGCTGGTAGCCGTTTTGCTTCAGCCAGGCGAACTGTTCGTTGAGCGCGCTGGTGCGCACCGACATGTAGCGCTGGTCCGCCGCGCCGTCTTCCACGTCGTGATACGCCAGCACCGCGTAACGGTTGGCCGGCCACGGGCGTTCCATCGGCCCCACGGGGCGCTCCGCCGGCGGCGTGAAGCGCGGCACGTCCACCTGGCTGCAGGCGGTGGTCAGCAACGCGGCCAACACGAAAAGCGAGGATCGAATAAGCATGATTATTCCTTTAAAAACGATAATTCAGATCAAACGTCACGCCGATGTTCCGCTCGCGTTTGCCGTCGTACGGATGCTTCTCAAACTGCAGCATCGCGCCGGCGTCCAACACCCCGTTCCAGCTGATGCGCTGGCCGTAACCCAACTGGGTGATCGGCTTGCGCGCATAGTCCCGCTGCCAATAGCTGCCGGCACCGGCCTGGAACTGCTGGCTCCACTCGGTCTGATAATGGCGATACAGGGTGTGATCGAGCGTTAACGACGGCAGCAGCGTGAAGTCGCGCTTCGGGTTGTAATACGGCACGTTCTCCTGGCTGTTGCGACTGCCGGACAGCGTCAGGTTCATGTCCAGCCGATAGCGGGCGCCGGCGAGCAGCCGTTGCCGCCCTTCGAGGCCGTATTCCAGCCGGTTGTTGCCGTCCGAGAAGTGCGAAGGCGCCACGCTGGCACGCAGCTCGCGGCTTTCGTTCTGCTGCCAACGCAGCCACAGGTTACCGCCGTTGGCGCTGATGCCGTTGGTCAACGCACGCAGCGGCGTCTCGGCCGACAGCCGCGCCACCGAACCGCCGAGGCGCCATTGATCATTCAGGTCATACCAGGATGAGAGACGCAGGCCGAGCTCATTGCCGTGGCCGTAGTTGCGGTTGGCCACCTCGGCCTCCAGCCACAGATCGCGCGAGCGCCACTCGGCGCCGGCGCTGAGATCGCGATTGATGCCCTTGCCCTCCTCGAACTGGCCGGTGTTGAATCCCCAGCCGGTGAACAGCCGCCAGTTGTCGTCGATCGGCGGTGAATAGAGCGCGGCGTGAATGCCGAAATCGTGGCTGCCGCTGACCGGCCCGTCTGAATCGATGCCCTGATTGCCGCTGATGCGCAGTTCAGACATGTGGTGAATGCGGCGCGAACGCTCGAGCTGCTGAGCGGCGACGCTTTCCGGCGCGCGCTGGATGACATCGTCGGCCAGCAAATCGAGCTGCCGCCACGCCTGCAACTCCTGAGCGACATAGCCCTGCTGGATCTCCAACGGCAGGCTGCGCGGCTCCAGCCCTTCCACCTGCTTCAGCTCCTCCTCCGCGCGGCGCGGCCAGCCGCGCGCCAAATAAACGCTGGCCAAGGAGATGCGCAGACCCTGATTGCCCGGCGCCGTGCGCGCCAGATGGGTCAGCTGCCGTTCGGCCTCGGCCAGATCGCGTTGATAAACCCGCGACTGCGCCAACAGCGATTGGCCGACCAGCCAGTCATCGTTGTAGGCCAGCGTCGGCAGCTGGTACAGGCGGGTCGCGTAGGGATAGCGCTGGCTGACGCGCTGCGCCAGCAGCGCCGCCTGATCGATGCGTTCGTTCTCCGCCTGCGCGTAAAACAGATCGGTTTCGTCTTCGGCGGTCACCGCCTGCGGTGCGGCGGCGTTCAGGCGGCCGAAAATGGCCTGCGCCTTGTCCGGCTGCTGCAGATAGAGGTAGGCGGACGCCGCCCAGCGCTGGGCATAATCCGGCACCGTGCGCCCTTCCGCCTGCAGGGTTTGATACTCGCTCACCACGTCGGCCATTCGATAACGCGCCAGCAGCGCGCCAAGGCGATCGATACGCGCCTGTTGGTAGCTGTCCTGCGCCTCCGGCAGCGGCCGCCACTGCGTCAGCAGTTGGTCATAGCGCGCCAGCGCGCGATCGGCGATGACGAAACGTTCCTGTTCGCCGCGAGCATCGATAAACGACAACCGCACCAGCTCGGCGGCTTCATCCGCCTGCAGGCGCCGCTGCTGCACGGGCGGCAATGTCAGCCCCTGGCTTTCACGCAGTGCCGGATCCGCAACCCGATTCGCCGCCAGCAGCGTCACGTAATAAGCCTGAATTCCGGTGTCGGACGGCGTCAGCGCACGGGCATGGGTAACGTTTTCCAGCGCCGCCCAGCTGCGGCCGGCGGTCTGGTCCACATAGGCGCGCGTCAGATACCACGTTGCCGGCTCCAGCAGCTTCTCCGCTTTTGCTGCTTCCGTTTGCGCCTGCACATCCTGCCCGGCATCCGCCAGCGTCATCACATAGCCGCGCTGCAGACCGCCGTCGGCGGGAGCGAGCTGCAACGCCGCACGCCACAGGCGCAGCGACGGTTGCCACTGCTTCAGGTTGCGATAGGCGCGGGCCGCCGTCGCCAGACTGGCGCTATCCCGCTGCAGCGCGGCGCCGTCGGCACGCCAAAGCGCGACCACCTCTTCATCGTGGCCGGCCCAGCCGGCCACCTGGATATAATCGGCTCGCTGCTGCAGGCTCAACCCCTCCCGAGCGCGCCGCTGCGATAAATACGCCAGCACCGGCGCGGTATCACCCGACCTGGCCTGACGGATCAGTGCGTCATAGCGTTCATCCGCCAGCGCGGCGGCCGGCAGGGATAAACCGATAAACAGCAATGACGCCGCATATTTGGTGGCGTGGCGTTCGGTAAAGCGTAATGAACGCGAGTTAACTTTAGGCACGAGGCATTCCTTTAATCCGTGAGCTGCTGTCCTGGCAAAGTGGAAATGCGAGCAGGCACCCGAAAAATCGGCTAAGGCCGTCGGGTAATAAGCATGGAGTAATGAATATTTCTGTCTGGCGCACGCTTAAATAGAATCGAATGCGCCTTTGCCTAAAAAGAGTATTTTATAAATCTGCCGATGAATACCGCAGCCAGGTGATATCTGAATAAAAATGGAATTTCACAATTGTTAATAAGTGAAATAATAAAAATTAAACCCATAAAAATCATAAGCATAAATTTATATCATAATCAATACTCTTACTTTCACTCTACCATGTGAAATTGTATAAAAACCGGTGTGATATTTGATTTTAATTATCATTATCACCCATCAACAGGGTTATTAATCCAAGTGACTAATTAAATAATCTTTCTTGCCGGCAAAAATAATAAGAATATTGCTCACCAGAAAATTAAATTTGCCTGCTAATAATTATTGCTTTCAATTTAAATTCCCCTACGGCTACGTTCCTGCTGGCTATCTCCCGGACATGCCGTCACAATAGCGCCTCATTCAGATTTTCATCAGGGATCGCCATGTTCAGCCACTACCCCGCCCATTACCTCTTCGACCGCGACAGCGACGCCTGGCAGATCGGTTTCCACGACTTCCCCGAGTGGCAATCGGCCTGCTATAAACGCGAAGACATCGAGCTGGAAGCGCAGGAAAGCCTGCTGGCCGCCATCGCCGCCGCGATGGACGAAGGGCTGCCCCTGCCCGCCCCTTCCCCTCTGCAAACCGATGACTTGAGGGTACACCTGCCGGCGCTGGTGGCGCTGAAGATCGAGCTGCACAACGCCATGCTGCGCAAAAACATCGGCAAAGCGGCGCTGGCGCGCCAGCTGGGATTCAACGGCGGGCAAATGGAGCGGTTGCTGGATATCGGCTACGCCTCGAAGGTTGAAGCGCTGGAACAGGCGCTGTATCTGTTGGGCTATGAAGTGCGCGTGACAATAAGCGAAGTTTGCCAATAAGTTAGCTGCAGGTAAGCAAAATATTATCCGCAAGGGCTAAATTTTCCCCAGTTGGCGCCGATGTGATCGTTACCTAATCACTTGTCGCAACAACGAAGGCTAAAAATGGAGTGGAGTCGCCGTCATATTTGGGCCGTTATTCTGCTGTCTTGTCTCGTTTTTTGGGCCATTTTGGTGACCGGCATCAACGCCCTCGCCTGAGCGCCTGCCACCGCATTGCCACCCCCCGATTTTGCAGCCCGCCACGGCGGGCTACTTCCTGTCGCTTGCCGATGAAAAGCGTTATAAAACAGCACGGGCAGGTCAAAAAACAGCCAAAAATTGTGATCAAAAACACAGTATTGAAATCAGACCAGTATTGAGAGTACATTAGCGCCGATCCTGTCGCGGTTCAGATTTTACCTCACGGAGCATGAGGCGCGACAACCGGACAACCCGCGCTCGAGGACGTTGTTCTTTCGCTTGGAAGAACCCGCCCGACAAGCTGGTTGCCCATAAAATACTCAGCACAACAATCGGGATCATTGCTGGCGAGGACTCCAGACAGGAGTTGTTCAGTGAAATATTTTTTGATGGGCGTGTCATTCATGCTGGTTGCCTGGGTTGGCACCTTCATGTTGATGGTTGCCTGACCAGGAATACAGCCAAAGGGACGCGCAAGCGTCCCTTTGTCGTTTCAGTCTACGATTATTTTCCCGGCATCATGCGGCGCAAGGTGTCGTCCTTACGCAGGTAGTGGTGATACAGCGCCGCCAGCGCATGCGCGCCAATGATAAAGTAGCCGATGTTGGCCAACGTCTCATGCACCGTTTTGACCAACTTGCGCATCACCGGATCCGGCGTCACCCATTGCGGTACCGGCCATCCCAGCAACGTCCACGATTTTCCGCCGTAGGCCAGGGTTAACATCCCCAGCAGCGGCAACATCAAGAACACTACGTACAGCAGCCAATGGAAGATCTTGGCGCCCACTTCCTGCCATTCGGCCAACGGTGGCGTGGTCGGCGGCGCCGCGTGAAAGGTGCGCACCGCCAATCGAATCAGCATCAGGGCAAAGACCGACACCCCAAAGTTAAAGTGCAGATTTTTGACCATCGGCGCCCACTCGTCCGGCACCGAATCCTTCAGCAACATCGCCGCATAGGTGAGGATCACCATCAGCAACGTCAGCCAATGTAAAACGATTTGCGATCGCGCGTAGCGGTTGCTCATACACTCTGTCCAAAAAATAAAACTCAGCGTAGTCGAGCATAATGGGGAAATAATGAAGAAAACCTTGGGTCGGAAAAAAATAAGGCCGGGCGGGCGCCCGGCCTGACGGGATTATTTGGCGCCGCCGCCTTTGCCCGGCTTCAGCAGTCCGTCTGCGCGGAACATCGCCTTGATGCCGCGCACCGCCTGACGAATACGGTCCTGATTCTCGATCAGCGCGAAACGCACATGAGTATCGCCGTAATCGCCGAAGCCGATGCCCGGCGAGACGCAAACCTTCGCTTCCGCCAGCAGACGCTTGGCGAACTCCAGCGAGCCGAGGTGGGCATAAGGTTCGGGAATTTTCGCCCACACGTACATCGACGCCTTCGGATTTTCCACCATCCAGCCGGCCTCATGCAGCCCCTTCACCAGCACGTTGCGGCGCTGCCGATACTGTTCGGCGATATCGCGCACGCACTGCTGATCGCCTTCCAGCGCGGCGATGGCCGCCACCTGCAGCGGCGTGAAGGTGCCGTAGTCGTGATAACTTTTGATGCGCGCCAACGCGCTGACCAGCTCGGGGTTACCGACCATGAAACCGATGCGCCAGCCGGCCATGTTGTAGCTTTTCGACAGGGTGAAGAACTCCACCGCAATGTCTTTCGCCCCCGGCACCTGCATGATCGACGGCGCTTTCCAGCCGTCATAGACGATGTCGGCATAGGCCAGATCGTGGATCACCAGCACGTTGTACTGCTTGGCCAGCGCCACCACCCGTTCGAAGAAATCCAGCTCCACGCACTGCGCGGTCGGGTTGGACGGGAAGCCGAGGATCATCATTTTCGGACGCGGAATGGTTTCCCGAATGGCGCGCTCCAGCTCACCGAAGAAATCCACGCCGTCCACCAACGGCACCGAACGCACCTGTGCGCCGGCGATCACCGCGCCGTAAATGTGGATCGGGTAGCTGGGGTTCGGCACCAGCACGGTATCGCCGTGATCGAGGGTCGCCAGCATCAGGTGCGCCAGCCCCTCTTTCGAACCGATGGTGACGATGGCTTCGCTTTCCGGATCGATATCCACCTGATAACGATCGGCATACCAGCGCGAGATGGCGCGGCGCAGGCGCGGAATGCCACGCGAGGTGGAGTAACCGTGGGTGTCGTCGCGCTGGGCGACGGCGCACAGTTTTTCCACGATGTGCGGCGGAGTCGGGCCGTCGGGGTTACCCATGCTGAAGTCGATAATATCCTCGCCGCGACGGCGTGCGGCCATCTTCAGTTCGGCGGTGATGTTGAATACGTAAGGGGGAAGGCGTTCAATGCGCGTGAAACGGCGCTGTGGACTGTTATCAGCCATAGGGGATTCCTCGATAAACGTTAGCGCCCGGACCGTCCGAGCGACGCTGGCCAGCGAACTGACCGAATATCGAACATAGCGCAGCGCCGACGAGCTTGTCGATACCCGGCGCGATATTTTTATTTGCCGCCCTGAAACTCCGCCGCCAGCAGCCCGAACAGCCAGTCGTCTCGCCACTCTCCCGCCAGGCGGAAGTTATCGCGCAGCGTGCCTTCCAGCTGAAAACCGCACGACTCCAGCAGACCGCGCGAGGCGAGGTTGCCGGAGGTCACGGTAGCGGTCAGCTTGTGAAAACCGCAGGCGTTCACCGCAAAATCCAGCACCGCCCGCAGCGACTCCTTGCCATAGCCCTTGCCCTGCCCGTCAGGCAAACTGCCGTATCCCACCTCCGCTTGCCGATACGGCAGCCACTGCGGGCGAAAGCCGGTAATGCCCACCGCCTCCCCGCTGTGCTTCTCACGCATCACCAGGCACAGCCACTGATCGCCGTGTTTGTCCCAGGCCGGCAGCCGCGCGTCGAAACGCTCGCGGATCGCCGCTTCGCTGAGCGGATCGGCGATATAGCGGATCACCTCAGGATCCTGGTAAAGGCGCAGAAACAGCGGCCAGTCCTCGGCGGTTATCGACTGTAAGTGCAGACGTTCAGTGACCAGCTTCATAAAATCTCCGAAAAACGAAAAAGAGGAACTTACGAATGAAAGATATCTCTTTATTTTCCCCGATTGGTTGCCGATAATCATTCACGTTAAAACCACAAAACCATAACGTCTTGCCCGATTCCCTACAACTGCCCGCCGCAGTCACTCACGCGGCACCAGGAGAACACCATGGCCTCTTTAGTCATCGACGATATTCCGCAGGCGATTGTTAACGTCAAGCGCCAGCTGCGCCAGGCATTGCCGAACTACCGCGAAGTCTTTCAGGCGCTGGAAGAGAACATCCGCGGCCAAGTCGAACAGATCCGACGCGAGCTGGCCGCCGGCCACAATCCGGTGCCGCAGATCGACGCGGAAGATATCCTGCAGCAACGCGTCAGCGAGCAGCAGATAGCGCTGATCAAGCAGCGCGGCGCCTGCGCCATTCGCGGCGTGTTTCCGCGCGCCAAAGCCGAGGGCTGGAATCGCGAAATCGGCGACTACCTCGAGCGCAACAACTTCGTCGAGCGGTTGAAAAACGCCGCCGAAGACAACTATTTCGGCAAGCTGGCCGCCAGCAAGCCGCAAATTTACGGCATCTATTGGTCGAAACCGCAGGTTGAAGCGCGGCAGGATGCGCGCATGCACGCAGTGCAGGTGTTCCTCAACAGCCTGTGGGCCACCGAGAGCAACGGCAAACAGCATTTCGATCCGACCCGCGTCGCCACCTACGCCGATCGCACCCGCCGCCGCCCGCCGAACTCCTCGTCGCTGGGCCTGTCGCCGCACGTCGACAGCGGCACCATCGAGCGCTGGCTGGACGAAAACTTCCGCTATGTGTATCGCCACGTGTTCTCCGGCGACTGGCAACAGTACGACCCCTTCGCCGCCGACGGCCGCACCGAGGTGCGCGAGATAGCCTCCCCGGCGGTCTGCTCGATGTTCCGCACCTTCCAGGGCTGGACGGCGCTGACGCCGCAGCGCACCAACGCCGGCACGCTGAACCTGGTGCCGATCGCCAACGCCATGGCCTACGTGCTGCTGCGCGTGCTGCAGGACGACGTCGCCGACGACGATCTGTGCGATGCGGCGCCGGGCCGCGCGCTGTCGATCTCGGAAAAATGGCATCCCCTTTTATTAAGTGGGATTTCCCCTATTCCCGACCTAGAGCCGGGCGACACGGTATTTTGGCATTGCGACGTGATCCACGCGGTGGAGAACGAGCATAACGGCGAGTTCGACAGCAACGTGATGTACATCGCCGCCGCGCCGGGCTGCGCGAAAAACGACGCCTACCTGCAGCGCCAACTGCCGAGCTTTATCGACGGCAGAACGCCGCCGGACTTCGCTCCCGACGACTTCGAAGTGGATTTTGACGGCCGCGCCACCGCCGATCTGCTGACGCCGCTGGGCAAAACGCAGCTCGGCATGCGCTGACCGCCGGCCTGAGCCACGGGCCTTTCTCGCTGTGGTATACTGCCGCCATCCGTAGGCCGCAGCGAGAACCCGTCGTGCACCCTTTTTTTGAAATGCTGTTGGCGGTGTTTGATCGCGCCGCGCTGATGTTGATCTGTCTGTTTTTCCTGACCCGCACCCGGCTGTTCCGCCAACTGCTGCAAAAAGAAGATCATACACCGCTCGAACTCGGCATCGTCACGGCGATCTTCTCGCTGTTTGCGCTGTTCAGCACCTACTCCGGCATCAACGTTGAGGGATCGCTGGTCAACGTGCGCGTCATCGCCATCATGGCCGGCGGCATCCTGTTCGGCCCCTGGGTGGGGATCGTCACCGGCATCATCGCCGGCGTGCACCGCTACCTGATCGACATCGGCGGCATCACCTCGGTGCCCTGCCTTATCACCAGCATCATCGCCGGCATCAGCGCCGGCTACATCAATCTCAAGGTGAAAAAAGAGCAGCGCTGGCGCGCCGGCATCGTCGGCGGCATGCTGTGCGAATCCCTCACCATGCTGCTGATCGTGCTGTGGGCCAAACCGACCGAGCTCGGGCTGGATATCGTGTCGCAGATTGCCCTGCCGATGATCCTCGGCACGGTGTGCATCGGCCTGATCGTGCTGCTGGTGCAGAGCGTCGAAGATGAAAAAGAGGTGATCGCCGCGCGTCAGGCCAAGCTGGCGCTGGATATCGCCCACAAGACGCTGCCCTATTTCCGCAATATCAACAGCGAATCGCTGGCCACCATCTGCGATATCATCCGCCAGGACATCCGCGCCGATGCGGTGGCGATCACCGATACCCATCAGGTGCTGGCCTACGTTGGCGTGGGGCGCGAAGCCTACCCGATCGGCCGCGAAGGGCTGAGCCGCGTCACCCGCGAAAGCATTCGCCACGGCAAAATCATCATCAAGAACAACCTGGAAAACCCGGCCGCGCCGCAGATCCATTCGCAGCTGGTGGTGCCGCTGTGGGAAAAAGGCGAAGTGACCGGCGCGCTGAAGATTTACTACTGCCACGCCCACCAGATCACCAACACGCTGAAGGTGATGGCGGTCGGGCTGTCGCAAATCATCTCCACGCAGATGGAGGTTTCCCGCATCGAGCACCTGCGCCAGATGGCGGACAAGGCCGAAATGCGCGCGCTGCAGAGCAAAATTAACCCGCACTTCCTGTTCAACGCGCTGAACGCCATCTCTTCCTCTATCCGGCTGAATCCGGACACCGCGCGCCAGCTGATCATCAACCTGTCGCGCTACCTGCGCTACAACCTGGAGCTGAACGACGAGCTGATCGATATCCGCAAGGAACTGCACCAGATTCAGGACTATATCGCCATCGAACAGGCGCGCTTCGGCGCCAAGCTGACGGTGATTTACGACATCGACGACGACGTCTCGGTGCGCATTCCAAGCCTGCTGATCCAGCCGCTGGTGGAGAACGCCATCGTGCACGGCATCCAGCCCTGCAAGGGGAAAGGGGTGGTGGTGATCGCGGTGAAAGATCAGGGCGACCGGGTGAAAATTTCGGTGAAGGACACCGGTAACGGCATCAACCAGGACACCATCGACCGGGTGGCGCGCAACGAGATGCCGGGCCACAATATCGGCCTGCTCAACGTGCATCATCGCGTGTCGTTGCTGTACGGTGAAGGCTTGCATATTCGCCGCCTGGAACCGGGCACCGAAATCGCGTTTTACATCAGCAAAAACGGCGGCAAACTGCATCAGGAACCGAGCGCGCCGCCGATCGGGGAGGCCTCATGAAAGCCATTATCGTGGAAGACGAATTCCTCGCGCAGGAAGAACTCAGCTACCTGATCAAGAAACACAGCAACATCGATATCGTCGCCACCTTTGAGGATGGCCTCGATGTCCTCAAATACCTGCAGACGCACCAGGTCGACGCCATTTTTCTCGACATCAACATCCCGTCCCTGGACGGCGTGCTGCTGGCGCAAAACATCAGCAAGTTCGCCCATCGGCCGTCGATCGTGTTCATCACCGCCTATAAAGAGCACGCGGTGGAAGCCTTCGAGATAGAGGCGTTCGACTATATCCTCAAGCCTTATCACGAAGCGCGCATCGTCACCATGCTGCAAAAGCTGGAGGCATTGCATCAACGCCCCGCCGGCGCGGCCGAGCCGGCCAGCGCGCCAAGCCGCGGCAGCCACAGCATCAACCTGATCAAAGACGAGCGGATCATCGTTACCGACATCAACGATATCTATTACGCCGCCGCCGATGAAAAGGTGACGCGGGTCTATACCCGCCGGGAAGAGTTCGTGATGCCGATGAACATCACCGAGTTTTACGGCCGGCTGCCGGAAGAGCATTTCTTCCGCTGCCACCGCTCTTACTGCGTTAACCTGGCGAAGATCCGCGAGATCGTCCCCTGGTTCAACAATACCTACATTCTGCGGCTGAGCGATCTCGAGTTTGAAGTGCCGGTCAGCCGCAGCAAGGTGAAAGAGTTCCGCAAGCTGATGCGCCTGTAAGCGCTTACCAGCGCGGGCCCGGACGGTAGTAATAGCCCGGCGGTGGCGGCATGCGGTAATGCGGCCGATCGCGCCAGTCGCGCGGCGGCGGCCCGTAGTAGATCACCCGTGGCGGCGGGCCATAGTAGTAACCGCGCGGGCGTTCATACCGGTGGTGATCGGCCCACCAGCGCGGATCGCGCCAGCGATAGCCGTCCCAGTAGTGGCCGCGATTGTCGCGATCGCCGATATGCAACGACAGGCCCGGCACGTTCACGCCGATGGACACATCGGCCTGGCTCGCCAGCGGCAGCGCCAACAGCGCAGCCAGTAACAACAGCGTTTTTTTCATTTCATGGACTCCTGCAGAACGGACCTTGTCCGATCGCAGATAACATAGTCCCGCGCTCACCGCCGCTCTATAGGCGCAATGCCGATTTACGCCTTTCAGACGCATCCTTCACAATTTCACCACAATCGTTCACCGGCGATTAACAATAAATCGTTGATATCTTTGATGTAGATCACGTGTCACCCGCGGCATTTCACGCGCTTTTCGGCGCAAAAACGGCAACTCACGCCGCATAAAATGCATTTCATTCCTTCCGTCGTGCAACTCATTCCCGATCCGCCGTCCACCGGGAGAGCCGGCCATATAATAAGCCCATACCGCGGGAACGTTGATTCACCCCGCAAATTTCAGCCAGCGGCTCACGCCCGGCAACGCACACACAGGAAGGAGACCGGCCATGAACACCAAACCGGCAAATCGCAGCTTAATCGTTCTCGGCACCATCATCTGTCAGATGGGTCTGGGCACCATCTACACCTGGAGCCTGTTCAACCAGCCGCTGGTCGACAAGTTCCATTGGGGGCTGGCGGACGTCGCCACCACCTTCTCCATCACCAGCTTCTTCCTGGCCTTCGCCACGCTGTTCGCCGGCAAACTGCAAGAGCGCTTCGGCATCCGCAACCTGACGCTGTGTGCCGGCATTCTGGTCGGCCTGGGCCTTATCGCCAGCGCCCACGTCAGCTCGCTCGACATGATCTACCTGCTGGCCGGCGTAGTGGTGGGCTTTGCGGTCGGTATCGCCTACATCTCCACCCTGTCCAACCTGATTAAGTGGTTCCCGGCCAACAAAGGCCTGATTTCCGGCATCTCCGTCGGTGCCTTCGGCAGCGGCAGCCTGCTGTTCAAATACGTCAACGCCGCCCTGATCGCCGACGTCGGCGTTTCCGGCGCCTTCTTCTACTGGGGTGTCATCGTGATGGGCCTGATCGTCGTCGGTTCGCTGCTGCTGAAAGAGCCGGTGCTGGCGACCCGCACCGCACAGCAAGGCGCCAACGGCCTGGGCAACGACTTCAGCGTGCGCCAGATGCTGGCCACCAAAGAAGCCTACCTGCTGTTCACCATCTTCTTCGCTGCCTGCATGAGCGGTCTGTACCTGATCGGCATCGTGAAAGACATGGGCGTTCAGCTGGCCGGGATGGACTTGGCTACCGCCGCCAACACCGTATCCGCCGTCGCTATCTTCAACACCGCCGGCCGCATCATCCTGGGCACGCTGTCCGATAAAGTGGGCCGTATGCGCGTCATCAGCTTCACCATGCTGGTTACCGTGCTGGCGATTGTCGCACTGAGCTTCATGACGCTGAACCACACGCTGTTCTTCATCTGCGTCGGTGCAGTAGCCTTCTGCTTCGGCGGCAACATCACCGTGTTCCCGGCGATTGTCGGCGACTTCTTCGGCCTGAAAAACCACAGCAAGAACTACGGCATCATCTACCAGGGCTTCGGCCTGGGCGCGCTGGCCGGTTCGTTCGTCGCCAAATACTTCGGCGGCTTCCACGCCACCTTCATGGTGATTGGCATCCTGTCCGCCGCCTCCCTGCTGATTACGCTGTTCATCAAAGCGCCGAAAGCAGTGGAAGTGGAAACCGAAGAAACCGCACAGGCGGCGGAGCTGGCCAAAGCCTGATCCCCGCGAAAACGACAAGGGGCGCAACCTGTGGGTTGCGCCCCTTTTTATTGTTCTGCCGCAGAGCTTACAGCTGCATGCCCAGCGTCTGGCGCAGATGCGCGCCGGCTCCCAGCAGGCCCGGTTGGCCATGCGTGATCATGAACACCGGGATGTCGCGCACATAGTCGCGGAAGCGCCCCTTGTCTTCAAAGGCGGCGCGGAAGCCCGAAGCCTTGAAGAATTCCATAAAGCGCGGCACGATGCCGCCGGCGATGTACACGCCGCCAAAGGTGCCCAGAGTCAGCGCCAGGTTGCCGCCGAAGCGCCCCATGATCACGCAAAACAGCGACAGCGCACGGCGGCTGTCGATGCAGCTGTCGGCCAACGCCCGCTCGGTGATGTCCTTCGGCTCCAGCTTTTCCGGCAGGCGGTTGTCCGCCTTGACGATGGCGCGATAAAGGTTGACCAGGCCCGGCCCGGACAACACGCGCTCGGCGGAAACGTGCCCCACTTCCGCGCGCAGCACCTCCAGAATAATGTCCTCTTCTTCGCTGTTCGGCGCGAAATCGACATGGCCGCCCTCGCCCGGCAAGCTGACCCAGCAGCGATCGACATGCACCAAATGGGCAACGCCCAGCCCGGTGCCGGCGCCGTACACTGCGATCGGTTTGCCCGGCTGAGCCTCGCCGCCGCCAAACTGCAGCACGTCGTCCGGCGAGAGCATCGGGATCGCCATCGAGACGGCGGTGAAATCATTGATCACCTCCAGATGACTCAGCCCCAGGCTGGCCTTCATCGCTTTGATCGAGAACGCCCAGCTGTGGTTGGTCATCGCCACCCAGTCTTCGGTCACCGGGCAGGCGATGGCGATACAGGCGTCCTGCACCTCGATATCGCACTCTTTCAGGTAGTGGCGGATCACCGCCTCCAGGCTCTCGAACTCCAGGCCGGAATAGGTTTTCGCCTGGGTAATCTCACCCGTCGCAACAGTGCACAACGCCAGGCGGGCATTGGTGCCGCCAACATCACCTACGAGGGCATAGGTCATTGATTTCGTCTCCGTAAAATGAAAAATAAACAGCTGCCCACACTGTAAAATCCTGCCGCAAAAACAACAATCACCCGCCTCGGATCTGCGCCCCAATAGCGATCCGGATCACAAAAAACGTTTCAGCTTGCCCGCCACGCCGCGTTTTGAAACAAATTGCGGCAAAAAACGCCCCCCGGCGACTGTTAACCGTCATCGACGCCGGGCAATATCAGTGCGTGCCTGCACGCCGATAGTCTGGCAAGCTGTGGCCACTGTCCAATCACCCGCTCTCCTTGCCCGGCATGGAGGCATCGACAAGGGAATACCCATGCTGCATCCGCGCGCCAATGCCATGTTGGCCTTTGCTTTGCCTGCGCTGATTATCGGTTCCGCATCCAGTCTGGTGCTGCTGTTGGTGATGAACGTCGCCGCCACACTGCAGCAATGGCTGTGGGTGACGCTGCCCGATATGCTGAGCCTGGACGCCCAGTCGCCCTGGTGGCCGGTCGCGATGCTGACGCTGACCGGCGTGGCGGTGGGCCTGATCGTGCGCTATATGCCGGGCCACGCCGGGCCGGATCCGGCGACGGAATCACTGATCGGCATGCCGCTGCCGCTTTCCGCCCTGCCGGGGCTGGGGTTGGCGCTGATCGTCGGCCTGGCCGGCGGCGTCAGCCTGGGGCCGGAGAACCCGATCACCGCCATCAATATCGCGCTGGTCGCGGCGGCTGGGGCGCGCCTGCTGCCGAAGGTGCCGCGCATGGACTGGATCATCCTGGCGGCTGCGGGCACCATCGGCGCGATGTTCGGCACACCGGTCGCCGCCGCGCTGATCTTCTCGCAAACCCTGGCGGGCAATAACGAAACGCCGCTGTGGGACCGGCTGTTTGCCCCGCTGGTCGCCGCCGCCGCCGGCGCGGTCACCACCCAGATGTTCTTCGTGCCCAACTTCGCCCTGCAGCTCGACGCCTACGACGTGACGCGGCTGCCGGACATCTTCAGCGGCGCCATCGTGGCGCTGATCGCCATCGCGCTCGGCATGGTGGCGCTGTGGTGCTTCCCGCACGTTCACCGCCTGTTCCATTCGATGAAGAACCCGGTGTTGATGTTAGGGCTGGGGGGCTTTGTGCTGGGCCTGCTGGCGCTGGTGGGCGGAGAGATTACCCTGTTCAAAGGGCTGGATGAAATGAAGCGCCTCGCGCAAGACGATGGCTATTCGGTGCCGGCACTGTTGACCATTACCCTGACCAAGCTGGCGGCGCTGGTGATCGCCGCCGCCTGTGGCTTTCGCGGCGGGCGCATCTTCCCGGCGGTGTTCGTCGGCGTGGCGCTGGGGCTGATGCTGCATCAACACGTTCCCGCAGTGCCGGCGGCGATCACCGTCTCCTGCGCCATCATGGGGCTGGTGCTGGTGGTGACGCGCGACGGCTGGCTCAGCCTGTTCATGGCGGTGGCGGTGGTGCCGGATCTGCATCTGCTGCCGGTGCTGTGCATCGTGATGCTGCCCGCCTGGCTGGCGCTGGCGGGCAAACCGTTGATGCTGGTGAACCGCCGGCAGCCGCCGCACGACGATTAGGCCAGCGCGAACGCCGCGGCGGCGCGGGCGTGGATCGCGGTGGTGTCGAACACCGGCACCGACGCATCCCGCTCGCTCACCAGCAAGCCTATTTCGGTGCAGCCGAAAATAATCCCCTGCGCGCCCTGCTGCTCCAGATCGCTGATGATCCGGCGATACTCGTCGCGCGAGGCGTCGCGAATTTTACCCAGGCACAGTTCGTCATAGATGATGCGGTGTACGATGTCGCGATCGGCGCTGACCGGCGTCACTACGTCGATGCCGTGCAACTCCTGCAGGCGGCCGCGGTAGAAGGTCTGCTCCATGGTAAAGCGCGTGCCCAGCAGCCCGACGCGGCGAATATTTTTTTCCCGCACCTGCAGCGCCGTGGCATCGGCGATATGAATCAGCGGCAGGCCGCTGGCCTGCTCGACCGCCTCCGCCACCTTGTGCATGGTATTGGTGCAGATCACGATCGCTTCGGCACCGGCGGCGCGCAAAGCCACGGCAGCGGCGGCCAGCAGCCGGCCGGCACCGTCCCAATCGCCCTGGTGCTGCAAGCGTTCAACCTCCTGAAAATCGACGCTATAGAGCACGATTTTGGCCGAATGCAGCCCGCCGAGGCGCGCCTTTACCTGCTCGTTGATAGTGCGGTAATAAGGAATGGTGGATTCCCAGCTCATGCCGCCCAGCAAGCCCAACACTTTCATCATTCGTTCCTCAGCATTTTCCGACGATCCTCTGACCTTACCTGAGAATCGCCGGGCTGACGACGCCTTATTTGGCGCCGGAATTGATCGGCTGGCGCGCTTCAAACCAGCGCTGGCGCAGCGTGTCGTACAGCCAGTTGTAGGCCATGGTGTACGGCAGGAAGAACAGGAAGAAACCGATTTCCAGCATAAACGCCTGCCCCCAGGAAATGCTCAGCATCCAGGCGGCGATCGGCACCCCGATCAGGATAAAACCGGCCTCAAAGCCGACGGCGTGCAGCGCACGCACTTTCAGGTTACGCACCACCCGGCTGACCGGCCACAGACGGTCGAACACCGTGTTGTAAACCATGTTCCACAGCATCGCGACGGTGGAGAGCATCACCGCCAACGCACCGACCTGCACCATTGAGCGGTTGAGCAGCCACGCGCCCAGCGGGGCGCAAACCATCACGGCGATGGCCTCGAAACCGACGGCGTGGACGATACGTTCAATGAGAGACTTGTTTTGCAGTTGCATACATCACCTTTTATTCGACAGTTGTTGCGAAAGCCAGGTGATTATCATCGCTTTTTTGGGTAGATTAAAAATAGATTCCATCGATAAAGCAGATACATATGCACTACTCACCGGAAGCGTTACAAGCCTTTGTGGAAGCCGCCGCCCTCGGCTCATTTTCCGCCGCCGCGCGCAAGCTGCGTAAAAGCCAATCCACCGTCAGCACCGCCATCGCCAATCTGGAAGCAGACCTGGCCTTGACGCTGTTCGATCGCAGCGCGCGCCAGCCGGTGCTCACCGCCGCCGGCCGCAAAGTGTTGGGGCACGTACAGGAGATCCTGGCCGCCAGCGAGCGGCTCGATGCATTGAGCATTCAGCTGGCGGGCAACGTCGAACCGCGCCTGAGCATGGTGTTTTCCGACACTTACCAGCCCAAGCACCACGACAGCCTGATGCAGCGGTTCGAACAGCGTTATCCGGAGATTGAACTGGAATGGATGATCGCCGAAGAAGGCGACGTCATCGATCTGCTGCAGAGCGGCCGCGCGCACCTGGGCATGGTGGAAGTGCAAAAAACCTATCCGCCGGATATTGCCTTTTCCCGGCTGCCTGAACAGACCGAAATGGGGCTGTTCGTCGCCCATCAGCACCCGCTGGCGCAGGTCGCTGCGCCGACGCCGGAACAGTTATCCAGCACCCGTCAGCTGATCCTGAACACCTACACCGGCGCCGAGGCGGCCAGGCAAGGAGGATTGGTGTGGTCGGCGCCCAGCTATCTGCTGCTGCTGGAGATGGCGGAACAGGGATTCGGTTGGGCGGTGTTGCCGCACTGGCTGGTGCAGCAATACGGCCACGGCAGGCTCACCCAGCTGCGCCCGCGCGGCTGGCCCAAACTGATTTCGGTGGATGCGGTGTGGTCGAAACTGACCCCGCCGGGCCCGGCGGGGTACTGGATGCTGGAGCGGCTGTTGGAAGACGACGCGGCTCAAGCGGCGGCGTTGCGCGAATGAATCACGCGCGAGAGGGTATCGAGCAGTTCGGGGATGTCCCTCTTCGGCAGCATCACTTCGATGAAAGCCAGCCGATCGCCGTCCGCTACCTCACGCAGCGCCTGGCTCAACCCCTCAGCATCGCTGACGCGCAACGCCTTCACCGGCCGATCACCTGCCAGCGCCGCCGGCAGCTGTGTCCAATTCCAAGCCGCAATGTCATTGTAACTCTGCTCCGGCCCGTGGATGGCGCGCTCGATGGCGTACCCCTGATTATTCAGCACGAAGATCACCGGTTTAAGCCCGTCGCGCAGCATCGATCCCAGTTCCTGCACGGTGAGCTGTGCGGCGCCGTCGCCGATCAACAGCACGACCCGACGCTGCGGTTCGGCGGTTTGCACGCCGAACGCCGCCGGTAAGGTATAGCCGATCGATCCCCACAGCGCCTGCACGATCATCCGGCTGCCGCGCGGCAGCGTTAACGTGGCCGCACCAAAACAGGCCGTGCCTTGATCGGCCAGCACGATATCGTCCGGCCGCAGGAAATCCTGCATCTGTCGCCAGAAAGCGTGTTGATCCAGCCCTTCACCCGCCGCTTCCGGCAGCGGCGGGCGGACGATCGTCGGCAACGGCCAGCGCGCCGCCAGCGACAGGCTCAGGCGATGCAGCGCCAGCACGGCATCTCGCATCGGGATGCGGTTGAACCGCCGCCGCCCTACCCAGGCTTCGAACGGCTGGATATCGATGCACTTTTCCATCGGCAGATGATGAGTGAATCCCCCGGTGATGGTGTCGGTGAAGCGCACGCCAACGTTGATCACCACGTCGGCGTTTTCGATCGACTGTTGCACCGCCGGATCGCTGGCGCCGCCGCAGTAGGTGCCGACAAAACCGGCGCGGTTCTCATCCAGCACGCCCTTGCCGAGCAGCAGGCTGGCGTGTGGGATCGCCACTTCCTGCATCCAGCTATCCAGCGCCGTTTCAACGCCGAAGCGATCGGCCAAAAAATCCGCCAGCAGCGACACCCGCCGCGCCCCCAGCAGCTTTTCACGCGCCGCCGCGATAAACGCCCGCAATGCGTTTTGCGACAACCCGGCCTGACGCAGCATCAGCGGCGCCGGTTTGGCCGGCAGCGGCGCTTGCGCGACGTCGCTGGGCAACATCAGGTAAACCGGGCGATGTTCCAGCAAGGCAGTAGCGATCAGGCGATCGATCTCCACGGCGGCGTTGTCGGCGGTCAGATTAGCCTGGGCAACGCTGACCTCTTTGGCGATCCGGGCGAAGTGGGTGAAGTCGCCATCCCCCAGCGAATGGTGCAGCAAATCGCCGGCGCGCTGGGCGCGCAGCGCCGGGGTGCCGACGACGTGGATCACCGGCAGATATTCGGCATAGCTGCCGGCTACGCCGTTCAGCGCGCTCAACTCACCGACGCCAAACGTGGTCAGCAGCGCCGCCGCCGGTTTGCAGCGCGCATAGCCGTCAGCCGCATAGGCGGCGTTCAACTCGTTGGCGCAACCTACCCAGCTGACCTGCGGATGCGCAATGACGTGATCGAGGAATTGCAGGTTGTAATCCCCCGGCACGCCAAAGACGTGGCGGATGTCAATCTGAGCCAGACGATCGAGCAGATAATCGGCCACCGTATAGATCTGAGTCATGATCATCACCTGTCTGCAGCTGGAGCGATTATCTTTAAGTATCGAAGATGTTGTTCAAATTTCGAACGATGGCTCTCGCCTCAATCGGCAACCTGGCGTTACATGCCGGCCTTGTGATCCTTCCCCCGGCAGCGCGGAGTGAAAACGCATACACTTAAAGCACTTCACCTCTCGTCGACAAGGATACCCATGTCCTACCAAGCCTCTCCCTCCCGTTATCAAGAGATGGAATACCGGCGCTGCGGCCGCAGCGGACTGAAGCTGCCCGCGGTCTCGCTCGGGCTGTGGCACAACTTTGGTGACGCCACGCTGTATGACAACGCCCGCGGCCTGATCCGCTGCGCCTTCGATCGCGGCATTACCCATTTCGATCTGGCTAACAACTACGGCCCGCCGCCCGGCGCCGCCGAGGAGAATTTTGGCCGCATTCTCCACGCCGATCTGCGGGCTTGGCGCGACGAGCTGATCGTTTCATCCAAAGCCGGTTACACCATGTGGCCCGGCCCCTATGGCGACTGGGGCTCGAAAAAGTACCTGGTCGCCAGTCTCGATCAGAGCCTCAAGCGCATGGGGTTGGAATATGTGGATATCTTTTATCACCATCGTCCAGACCCGGAAACGCCGCTGGAAGAAACCATGGCGGCGCTGGATCTGCTGGTGCGTCAGGGCAAAGCGCTGTATGTCGGCCTGTCCAACTACCCGGCCGAGCGCGCGCGGCAGGCGTTCGACATTCTGCAGCGCCTCGGCACGCCGTGCGTGATCCACCAGCCCAAGTATTCGATGTTGGAACGCGGACCGGAGGCGGGATTGCTGGACGCATTGGCTGAACATGGCGTCGGCACCATCGCCTTCTCGCCGCTGGCGGGCGGCCTGCTGACCGACCGCTACCTGCACGGCGTTCCGCAAGATTCCCGCGCTGCCAGCGGCAGCCGCTTCCTGCAGCCGGAACAGCTGACCGCCGAACGGCTGGACAAGGTGCGCCGCCTCGACGCGCTGGCGCGGCAACGCGGGCAGAAGCTATCGCAGATGGCGCTGGCCTGGGTGCTGCGCGGCGATCGCGTCACCTCGGTGCTGATCGGCGCCAGCAAGAATGCGCAGATAGAAGACGCGGTGGGCATGCTGGCCAACCGTCGCTTCAGTGAAGAAGAGCTCGCGCAGATCGAGCAAATCTTATTGTAATCGCTTACAAATAACGCCGCTCAATCGAGCGGCCATACCCCAGAAAAATCTCAAATCTCGGCCTGCGGCGTCCTTTTCAGAGTTGTTCTCAGATTCAACCCTATATTGCCGGCGCTATGATGCCGATATTGCAGTAAAAATAACGATAAGGCCGCTTTTTAAACTGATGAACGCGCTTCATAAAGTGATCAACGGCCAAGCCGCGCAAGCGGGAAGGAGAAGTCATGTTTAAACCTCTGCTCTTGGCCGCCATCCTGGCGGCGACGGTGCTGCCCGCCGCACAGCAGGCGTATGCCGAAGGCCTCAGCATCGATCTGATGCCGGGCGTTTCATTACGCATCGGCGATCAGGACAATCGCGGCCGTTATTGGGACGGTTACGACTGGCGCGATCGCGATTGGTGGCGCTCACATCAGGGGCGTTATCTCGGTGACCGCAGCCCGCGCGGCTATTACTGGGATGGCTATCGCTGGCGCGACGGCGGCTATTGGCGCAAGCATTATTACTATCACGAGGGGCGTTACCGTAAGTACGACAAGCACTACGATAAACATCACTGGAAGAAAGAGAAAAAACACCACCACGATCATGACCGCGATCGCTGGCGCCGCCACGGCGACGACGACCGCGATTAACCACGACGGGCCGGCGCAACGCCGGCCCGTGCGGTTTCGCTTACAGCACACTGCCGATCAGCAGATAGCCGTTCAACCCAACCACCACCACTACGATCAGTTTGCCCAGGTTTTGCACCACCGGGCCGTTAACCATCTCGCCCATCAGCGCCCGATTGCCGGTGAAAGCCAGCAGCGGCACCAACGCCAGCGCAATGCCGAAGCTCAGCAACACCTGGCTCAGCACCAGAATGCGCGTCGCGTCCATCCCCAGCATGATGACGATAAACGACGGCAACATGGTCACCGCACGGCGCAGCCACAGCGGGATATGAAAATGCACGAACCCCTGCATCACCACCTGCCCCGCCAACGTGCCCACCACGGTAGAAGAGAGGCCGGCAGCCACCAGGCTCAGGCCGAACACGGTCGCGGCGGCGTGTCCGAGCAGCGGTTGCAGCGTCAGGTAGGCCACGTCGAGATCGGCGATGCCGCTGTGGCCGCTGAAATGAAACGCGGCGGCGGCGGTGGCCATCATCGCCAGATTAACGAAACCGGCGATGGTCATGGCCACGGCGACGTCGACTTTGGTGGCGGCATAGCGCTCCGCCTTGTCGTGCTCGCCGCCGATTTGGGTGAGCGACGAATGCAGATAGATCACGTGCGGCATAATCGTGGCGCCCAATACCCCGGCAGCCAGGAATACCGCATCGCCGTTAGGCAAATCGGGCAGCGCCATGCCCTGCAACAGCGGCGCCAGCTGCGGTTGTGAGAACGCCAGTTCGACGATGTAGGCGGCGGCGACGAACAGCAGCAGGCCGCCAATCACCAGTTCCAGCGGCTTTTGCCCGCGCTTTTGCAGCATCAGAATTAAAAAGGTGGCGATGCCGGTCAGCACCGCCCCCTGCAGCAGGGAGACGCCAAGCAGCAGCTTGAAGCCGATCGCCGCGCCGATAAACTCAGCCAGATCGGTCGCCATGGCGATGATCTCCGCCTGTACCCAATAGGCCCACACCGCGGGCCGCGGAAAGCGATCGCGAATATGCTCGGCCAGGTTTTTTCCGGTGGCGATCCCCAGCTTGGCGGACAACAGCTGGATCAGCATCGCCATCACGTTGGCCCAGACCACTACCCACAGCAGGCTGTAGCCGAACGAAGCGCCGGCCTGAATGTTGGTGGCGAAGTTGCCGGGATCGATATAGCCGATAGCGGCGATAAAGGCGGGCCCCATCAGCGAGAGTTTGATTTTTCTGGCGGAGCGACCGGAGGTGGTTTCAACCACGCGACTGTTCAGCATATGTTGAACCCTTACTGAAATTACGTTTATCTCCACTCTATATAAATGATAATAATTATCAAGCGCATTTAGAGCGGTAAAACTTATCTCTGTAATAGCCAACATTAACGGTTTTATCGCCGGGTTCAGCGCGGAGCTGGCCGATTTCCGTGCTTTTCTGATGGGATTTTGGCTGCAATACCCCTGAAAGACAGGTTAGCACAAGAATACGAATTTCCTATTCCTGCTTTAACATCTTGATTTTTTATGCTTTTACGCAACACTTTAGGAGAACTCCCACTATGATTTTCCATATTTGCAATAGAAGTCTCGTTTTTAAACGTAGCGTTACATAAAATGACAGCCGAAATTCAGCCTGCCTCAAATTTGGAGCAAACATGTCCCATATTGCGCACTTTGCGTTGGCGATAGTGGTGGTGACGATCCTGGCCCTGTTGGTGTGCCGCGATCGCAAGAGCATCCGCATTCGTTATGTTATTCAATTACTGGTTATCGAAGTACTGCTGGCCTACTTTTTCCTGCATTCGGAAGCGGGTTTGGGCTTCGTAAAAGGATTCGCCGCGCTGTTTGACAAACTGCTCGGGTTTGCGGGACAAGGGACTGATTTCGTATTCGGCGGCATGGGCGACAAAGGCCTGGCATTCTTCTTCCTGAAGGTGCTGTGCCCGATCGTGTTCATTTCTGCGCTGATCGGTATTCTGCAGTACATCAAAGTGCTGCCGTTCATCATCCGCATTATCGGCACCGTGCTGTCGAAAGTGAACGGCATGGGCAAGCTGGAGTCGTTCAACGCCGTCAGCTCGCTGATCCTGGGCCAGTCCGAAAACTTCATCGCCTACAAGGATATCCTGGGCAAGATGTCGGAAAAGCGCATGTACACCATGGCGGCGACCGCGATGTCTACGGTATCCATGTCCATCGTCGGCGCCTACATGACCATGCTGGACGCCAAGTTCGTGGTGGCAGCGCTGGTATTGAACATGTTCAGCACCTTTATCGTGCTGTCGCTGGTCAACCCGTACGACACCAATAAAGAAGAAGAGCTGCACCTCGGCAACCTGCACGAAGGCCAGAGCTTCTTCGAAATGTTGGGCGAGTACATCCTGGCCGGCTTTAAAGTAGCGATTATCGTTGCCGCGATGCTGATCGGCTTCATCGCCCTGATCGCCGCGCTTAACGGTGTGTTCAGCGCCATTTTCGGCCTGAGCTTCCAGGAGATCCTCGGCTACTTCTTCTACCCGTTCGCCTGGATCATGGGCATTCCTAAGCACGAAGCCCTGCAGGTTGGCAGCATCATGGCCACCAAGCTGGTTTCCAACGAGTTCGTGGCCATGATGGAGCTGCAGAAAGTGTCTGCCGAACTGTCGCCGCGCAGCCTGGGGATCCTGTCGGTGTTCCTGGTGTCCTTCGCCAACTTCTCTTCCATCGGTATCGTGGCCGGTGCGATCAAGGGCCTGAACGAACACCAGGGCAACGTGGTGTCGCGCTTTGGCCTGAAGTTGGTGTACGGCTCTACGCTGGTCAGCATCCTGTCCGCTTCCATCGCGGGCCTGGTGCTGGGCTAAGCCTCTCGAACCTACTGCGATAACAAGGCGCCTGCGGGCGCCTTTTTTTGTTGACCTGCATTCGGCGAAGGTGAAATGACGCAAAGCAAAAAGCCGACCCTGAGGTCGGCTTTTTAAATGGTGGTGGAGCTAGACGGGATCGACCCGTCGACCTCTTGCATGCCATGCAAGCGCTCTCCCAGCTGAGCTATAGCCCCACAAGAGTGGTACGCATTGACCGGCGTTACGGTATCCCCAACCTTGCTGAGAAGAAGGTTGGTGGAGCTAGACGGGATCGAACCGTCGACCTCTTGCATGCCATGCAAGCGCTCTCCCAGCTGAGCTATAGCCCCACACAAGTGGTACGCATTGACCGGCGTTCCGGTATCCCCAACCTTGCTGAGAAGAAGGGTGGTGGAGCTAGACGGGATCGACCCGTCGACCTCTTGCATGCCATGCAAGCGCTCTCCCAGCTGAGCTATAGCCCCACAAAAGTGGTACGCATTGACCGGCGTTACGGTATCCCCAACCTTGCTGAGAAGAAGGTTGGTGGAGCTAGACGGGATCGAACCGTCGACCTCTTGCATGCCATGCAAGCGCTCTCCCAGCTGAGCTATAGCCCCGTTCCACAATCACTTTGTGCTGTGAACGGGGCGCATAATATGAAACCCGCTCAAAGCTGTCAACGGCTAAATTGAATTACTGAACCAAGCGTTGAAAAAGCCGCCAAATCAGCATGTTTGGCGCCAAAAAATCATCACTTTGCGCAGAGTTCAGCCATTTTGAGCGTTACATCTCAAAATGGCGAAAGACCCTGCATATCACGTTGATTTTTAATTAACGGAATGTTAGTGAAATGCGCTTGAGTCGGACTCCTGCGCGGCATAGACTGCCCGCGCCTTAAACTTCATTACTATAAACCGAGTCCGTCATGTCTTTGCATTCACCAAAAGAAATCGCCGCCCTCGCCGTTCAGGCCGGGGTGAACAAAAGCCACGCCCCTCTCGCTAATCTGTTGATTCTGGGCTTTCTCGCCGGCGCCTTTATCGCTACCGGCTTTCTGCTGGATATTCACGTCATCGGCACCCTGCCGGCCGAATGGGGCTCTTTCGGCGCCCTATTAGGTGCGGCGGTGTTCCCTATCGGCCTGATCCTGACCATTCTGGCCGGCGGCGAACTGCTGACCGGCAACATGATGACCTTGCCGATGGCCTGGTTCGCCCGCGAAATCCCCGCTATCGCCGTGCTGCGCAACTGGTTTTGGGTCACCCTGGCCAACTTCGCCGGCAGCGTGGCCGTCGCCTACTTCTTCGGCCATCTGCTGGGCCTGACCGAGGGCGCGTTTTTGCATAAAACGCTGGCCATCGCGCAGGCCAAAGTGGATGCGGACTTCCTGCACGCCTTTATTTCCGGCGTCGGCTGCAACTGGCTGGTGTGCCTGGCGGTATGGTTAGCCTTCGCCAGCAGGGATGTACCGGGTAAAGTCATCGGCATGTGGTTCCCGGTCATGGCTTTTGTCGCCATCGGCTTCCAGCACGTGGTGGCGAATATGTTCATCATACCGGCGGCCATCTTTGCCGGCGGCATGGGTTGGGAGCAATACCTGCCTAACTTTGCTGCGGTATTCCTCGGCAACGCGCTGGGCGGGGCCGGCTTTGTCGGGTTGATGTATTTCCTCGCCTATCGCCCGGGATTGCCGGCCGGCGAACAAGCCTGATAAACGACAATAAAAAAGCCCCGGGATCGCTCCTCGGGGCTTTTTCTTTATGGATGGCGTATCAGCCTAATCAGGCCTGCGCTTCACGCTCGGCGATGTAAGCCAGCGCCATATCGATGCGCTGCAGCGAACGCTTCTGGCCGATCGCATGCACGGTCACGTCCATGCCCGGCGACTGACCGGCGCCGGTCACCGCCACGCGCAGCGGCATGCCAACCTTGCCCATGCCGACGCCCAGCTCGTCCGCCGTACCCTGAATGGCATCATGCACGTTTTCCGGCGTCCAGACGGTGATGGCGGCCAGCTTGGCGCGCACCGCTTCCAGCGGCTGACGTGCAACCGGGCGCAGGTGTTTCTTGGCGGCGTCGGCGTCGAACTCGCTGAAGTCTTCGTAGAAGTAACGGCAAGACTCCGCCATTTCCTTCAGCGTCTTGCAACGCTCGCCCAGCAGCTTGACGATCTCCTTCAGTTCCGGGCCGTTGCGGGTTTCAAGACCCAGTTGCTCAACGTGCCACGCCAGATGCACCGCCACTTCTTCCGCCGGCATATGGTTGATGTAGTGGTGGTTCAGCCATTGCAGCTTCTCGGTGTTGAACGCACTGGCAGATTTGTTGATCGCTTCCAGCGTGAAGAACTCTTTCATCTCATCGATGGAGAAGATCTCCTGATCGCCGTGGGACCAGCCCAGACGCACCAGGTAATTCAGCAGCGCCTGCGGCAGGTAGCCGTCATCGCGATACTGCATCACGCCCACCGCGCCGTGGCGCTTGGACAGCTTTTTACCGTCGTCGCCGAGGATCATCGACACGTGCGCGTATTCCGGCACCGGCGCGCCCAGCGCTTTGAGAATGTTGATCTGGCGCGGGGTGTTGTTGATGTGGTCTTCACCGCGGATCACATGGGTGATTTCCATGTCCCAGTCATCGACGACGACGCAGAAGTTATAGGTTGGCGAACCGTCGGTGCGGCGGATGATCAGATCGTCCAGCTCCTGGTTGCTGAATTCGATCGGGCCGCGAATTTTGTCGTCGAAAATCACCGAACCTTCCTGCGGGTTGCGGAAACGCACCACGTGCGGCTCGTCGTCGGTGTGGCTGCACTGGCTGTCGCGGCAGTGGCCGTCATAACGCGGCTTCTCGCCGTTTTCCATCTGCTTCTCGCGCAGCGCTTCCAGGCGTTCCTTGGAGCAATAGCATTTATAGGCGGTGCCCTGCTCCAGCATCTCGTCGATGACCGCGTTATAGCGATCGAAACGCTTGGTCTGGAAATACGGGCCTTCATCCCAATCCAGGTTCAACCAGTTCATGCCATCCATAATTGCGTCGATCGCGTCCTGGGTGGAGCGTTCCAGATCGGTATCTTCGATACGCAGAACGAACTCACCGCCCGCATGGCGGCTGAACAACCAGGAATAAAGTGCGGTACGCGCGCCGCCGACGTGAAGATAGCCGGTCGGGCTCGGTGCAAAACGGGTTTTGATTTTCATTGGGTTCACTGCCTTATTACGCAACGCGTGTCGGCGGTTGCCGACGATTGCTCGGAATTGAAAAAAGAGTGGACGACATTGTATCACCACGCGCTAATTCCTCAACGCCGACACGATATTGCACCGGTCGATTTCACGCGATTTGCGGCCAGTTCCGCATAACATTGCGCAAAGAATCGGCGTCTCTGGCGATAATTATCGCGCCCTGCCTAAATTTGCGGCGAACGATTGAAATCATTTTAAAAACCGTTGACTCACTTTGAACTATCCCTATAATGCGACTCCAACAAGACGGGGCGATTAGCTCAGTTGGTAGAGCATCTCCTTTACACGGAGGGGGTCGGCGGTTCGAGCCCGTCATCGCCCACCATCTTGTTGAGAAAAAATGAGAACGAATGAGGGTGATTAGCTCAGTTGGTAGAGCCTCTCCTTTACACGGAGGGGGTCGGCGGCTCGAGCCCGTCATCACCCACCATCTGTCTCTCGTTTAGCAGTAACCTGGAAGTCCTGAAGTGGGTGATTAGCTCAGTCGGTAGAGCATCTCCTTTACCCGGAGGGGGTCGGCGGCTCGAGCCCGTCATCACCCACCATCTGTCTCTCGTTTAGCAGTAACCTGGAAGTCCTGAAGTGGGTGATTAGCTCAGTCGGTAGAGCATCTCCTTTACCCGGAGGGGGTCGGCGGTTCGAGCCCGTCATCACCCACCATCATTCTCTCGTTTAGCAGTAACCTGGAAGTCCTGAAGTGGGTGATTAGCTCAGTTGGTAGAGCCTCTCCTTTACACGGAGGGGGTCGGCGGTCCGAGCCCGTCATCACCCACCATCTGTCTCTCGTTTAGCAGTAACCTGGAAGTCCTGAAGTGGGTGATTAGCTCAGTCGGTAGAGCATCTCCTTTACACGGAGGGGGTCGGCGGTCCGAGCCCGTCATCACCCACCATCTGTCTCTCGTTTAGCAGTAACCTGGAAGTCCTGAAGTGGGTGATTAGCTCAGTTGGTAGAGCAGTTGACTTTTAATCAATTGGTCGCAGGTTCGAATCCTGCACGACCCACCAATTCAGAAAAAAGCGCCTTTTGGCGCTTTTTTCGTTTCTGCGCCACCTGACTCTGCCTTTATCCTCTTACTGACATGGCCCACTGAGTCGTGCGGGTGAGATCCTGCGTTCAGGTTCGAGCATCGCGCAGCGATACGACAACGCGCAGCGTTGCCCGCAGGGTGAGGCCACAGGCCGAATCAATCCTGCACGACCCACCAATTCAGAAAAAAGCGCCTTTTGGCGCTTTTTTCGTTTCTGCCGCACTCACTTTCCCTTCTTCTTATTCTCTCTATTCACCACGCGCTGAGATACGAATGGTTATCATTTTGGCCGCTTGAATGGTAAATTAGCGGGCAACCCCCACGGCCACTCCGCCGTCGGATTGATACGCCTTTGTGCAAGGAAAGAAAGAGCCCGCTCATGACCCTATCCTTACGTCAGCTGTTTATTTCATTCATCGCCGTTTCCACCTTGCTGCTCAGCGGCTGCGGCCCGGACGACAAGAGCGACGAGCAGAAACCGTCCGCCCCCGCTGCCGACAGCAGTTGGCCGCGCACCATCGACAGCGCCAAAGGGAAATTTACGCTGGAAAAACCGCCGCAGCGCATCGTGTCCACCAGCGTCACCATCACCGGCACGCTGCTGGCGATCGACGCCCCGGTGGTCGCCAGCGCCGCCACCAGTCCGAATCCCCTGGTAGCCGATAAACAAGGTTTCTTTACCCAATGGAGCGAAGTGGCCAAACAGCGCCACGTCGAGCGGCTGTATCAGGTGGAGCCGAATGCCGAAGCCGTCGCCGCCGCCGCGCCGGACTTGATCGTCGTCGCCGCAACCGGCGGTGATTCTGCGTTAAAACTGTACGATCAGCTGTCTGCCATTGCGCCGACGCTGGTGCTCGATTACGGCGACAAAAGCTGGCAACAGCTGGCGAGCGAGCTCGGCGAGATCACCGGCCATGAGGCCGGCGCCAAACAGGCGGAAGATCGTTTCGAACAGCGCGTGGAGCAAGTGAAGCAGGCGATTACCCTGCCGCCGCAGCCGACCACCCCGCTGGTGTATGCCGATAATGGCCGCGAGGCCATGCTGTGGACGCCGGGCTCCGCCCAGGGCAAGCTGCTGACCCAGCTCGGCTTCCAGTTGGCTACTCCGCCGGAAAGCGCCAAAGGCAACACCAGCATGGGGAAACGCCATGACATCATCCAGATCTCCGGCGAGAAAATGGCCGAGGGCCTGAACGGTAAAACGCTGATCCTGTTCGCCACCAATGAACGCAAAGTGCAGGAGCTGTTGGCCAACCCGTTCCTCAAGCATCTGGAGCCGGTGGAACAGCGGCACGTCTACGCCGTCGGCAACGACACCTTCCGCCTCGATTACTACAGCGCCACCAACATGCTGAACCAAATCGAGCAGTTGTTCAAAAAGCCCTGAATCACGCTGTCGGCAGGCCAATCCCCTGCCGACGCTTTCCGCAAACGGATCGGCAGTTCACATTCAATCAATTGAAATATCAATAGTTATTAACATCCTCAACGCAGCTAAACCACGAACCGACGGGTGCATGCGGGCGTAAACTCGTGCTACTATTTGGCGCCCGTTATAAACGCAAATAGCAATGAGAATAAAAATCATAAAGGAGTTACCGGTGTGAACGTACCCACTCCGACTGAGCGGACGCTTTCGTCCGCGCCGCACGCAGCTTACGCCAGTGGCTTCAAACGCATCGCCGGGTTCGGTATCGGTTTGGCGCTGTTGCTGCTGTGCGTCATTGCCAGCCTGATGCTGGGTTCCAAAGCCATTCCTTTCCATACCGTCTGGCTCAGCCTGCAGGGCGTAGCGAGCGGTTCCGACAGCACCATCATTCTCAACGCCCGGGTGCCCCGTACGCTGGCGGGCATTTTGGCCGGCATGGCGCTCGGCGCCGCCGGCGCACTGATTCAGGCGTTGACGCGCAACCCGCTGGCCGATCCCGGCGTGCTCGGCATCAACGCCGGCGCCAGCTTCGCCGTGGTCATCGGCATCATGTTTTTCGGTGCCGCCACCACCGAAAGCTATATGGTCTACGCCTTCGCCGGCGCCGCCGTCACTACCCTGCTGGTCTACCTGATCGGCACGCTGGCGGGCGGGCGAATCAACCCGGTACGGCTGACGTTGGCCGGCGTGGCTATCGGCGCGGTGCTGCTCGGCATCACCACCGGGCTGTCGCTGATCGATCCGCAAACCTTTGACCAACTCCGCTTCTGGCAGGCCGGCACGCTGGATATCCGCACGCTGTCCACGCTGCCGGTGACCGCCCCCGCCATTCTGCTCGGCTGCCTGCTGACGCTGCTCATCGCCCGGCCGCTGAATACCATCGGCATGGGGGAAGATCTGGCTATCGCGCTCGGCGCGCGCGTGGTGCTGACTCAGGTGATCGCGGTGATCGCCATCACCTTGCTGTGCGGTGCAGCAACCGCCACCGTCGGCCCGATCAGCTTCATCGGCCTGATGGTGCCGCATATCGCTCGTTGGTGGGTCGGCCCCGACCAACGCTGGATCCTGCCCTACTCCATGCTGCTGGCGCCGATTTTACTGCTGTGCGCCGACGTAGTCGGCCGCTTGCTGGCGGCCGGTGAACTGCGGGTTTCCATCGTCGCCGCCTTTATCGGCGCGCCGGTGTTGATCTGGCTGGTGCGACGCAAGAAAACGCTGGGGGGCTTGTGATGAGTCTGCCCCACACTCTGCATATTGGCCGCCCGGACGGCATCATCAACTGGCGCATGCCGCTGCGCCTGCTGCTGGTCAACCTTTCGCTGCTGGCTTTGTGCCTGGCGATGGCGGTTGCCGCGCTGTGCTACGGCACGCTGCAGCTCTCGCTGGAGCAGGTCTTTGCCGCGCTCAGCGGCGAGGCGCCGAAAAACCTGGTGACTGTGGTCACCCAATGGCGCTTGCCTCGCATCGCCATGGCGCTGTTGTTAGGCGCCGCGCTCGGCATGAGCGGCGCCATTTTCCAGTCGATTATCCGCAACCCGCTCGGCAGCCCGGACGTGATCGGCTTTAATATGGGGGCTTACACCGGCGCGCTGATCGCCATCACCCTGTTCAACGGCGGCTACTATTACGTCGCTGGCGGCGCGCTGGCCGGCGGTATTCTCTCGGCGCTGGCCATCTATCTGCTCGCCTGGCGACAAGGCATCGCCGGCTTCCGGTTGATCATCGTCGGCATCGCCATCAGCGCAGTGCTGGTCTCCACCAACACCTGGCTGATCATCACCGCTTCGCTCGAGCGCGCCATGGACGCCGCCATGTGGCAGGCCGGTTCGCTCAACGGCATGACCTGGCAAAAAGCCCAGCCCGCCACGGCGTTCATCGTGCTGGCGGCGGCGGCCGCACTGCTGATGGGCAAACGGCTGCAGCTGCTGGAAATGGGCGACGACACGGCGCGCGCGCTGGGCGTCAATGCCGAAAGCAGCCGGCTGTGGCTGATGCTGTTCGGCGTCACCCTCACCGCCGCCGTCACCGCCACCGCCGGGCCGATTTCCTTTATCGCGCTGGCAGCACCGCAGATCGCCCGTCGCCTGGCCGGACAATCCTCGGTCACCCTGACCTCCTCGGCGCTGATGGGCGCGGCGTTGCTGCTCGGCGCCGACGTGGTGTCCCAACATCTTTTCGCGCCGATCCAACTGCCGGTCGGGGTCGTGACCGTCTGCATCGGCGGCCTGTACCTGATTTGGCTGCTCATTCGAGAGGCCCGCAGATAATGAAGAGTGATAATGCCATGAGCCACCGCCTGCACGCCTCGCACCTGAAGCTGGGCTACGACAATAAAATCATCGCTGACGATCTGAGCGTGGCGATCCCCGACGGCGCCTTCACGGTGATCGTCGGGCCGAACGCCTGCGGAAAATCGACGCTGTTGCGCGCCCTGTGCCGCCTGCTGAAACCCAGCGCCGGCGAGGTGATGCTGGACGGCAAGAACATCAGCAGCTTCGCCACCAAGGCGCTGGCGCGCGAGCTTGGCCTGCTGCCGCAAACCTCGATCGCGCCGGACAGCATCACCGTGGCGGACCTGGTGTCGCGCGGCCGCTATCCGCACCAAAGCCTGCTGAAACAGTGGACGCAGGCCGACAAACAGGCGGTGGAAGCTGCCATGGCGGCCACCAACGTCAGCCAACTGGCGGACCGCAGCGTCGACGAGCTGTCCGGCGGGCAGCGTCAGCGCGTCTGGGTGGCGATGGCGCTGGCACAGCAAACCCCGCTGCTGCTGCTGGATGAGCCGACTACCTATCTGGACATCGCACACCAGATCGAGCTGCTGGATCTGTTCCGCCAGCTCAACCGCGAGCGCGGTCAAACCCTAATCGCGGTGCTGCACGATCTCAACCACGCCTGCCGCTATGCCGATCACATCATCGCCATGCGCGACGGCAAGATCGTGGCGGAAGGGAAACCGGCGGAGATCATCACCGCCGAACTGGTGGAGCGGGTGTTCGGCATGCCGTGCATGATCATCGACGATCCGCTGTCCCACACGCCGCTGGTGATCCCGCGCGGCCGCTACCACTGCGACGCACCTCAAGCATGAAAAAGGCCGGGTTAACCCGGCCTTTTCGTTATTTTTCCAGCGACACCTGCTTGAAGATGTGTTTGCCGAACGGGTCGATTTCGTAGCCTTTTACTTCCTTGCGCACCGGTTCGAAGATAGTCGAGTGCGCGATCATCAGCGCCGGCATCTGATCGTGCATCATCACCTGCGCCTGCTGGTACATCGCCACCCGTTTGGCGTGATCGTTCTCTTCGCGCGCCTGCAGGATCAGCTGGTCGAACGGTTTGTAGCACCATTTCGCCGAGTTGGAGCCGCCGAGCGAAGCGCAGGTGAACAGCGGGCCGAAGAAGTTGTCCGGATCGCCGTTGGCGGTGGTCCAACCCATCAACGCGGTCTGGTGTTCGCCGTTTTTAATCCGCTGCAAATATTCGCCCCACTCGAAGGTGACGATGTGGGCGCGCACGCCGATTTTGGCCCAGTCGGCCTGAATCATCTCCGCCATGCGCTTGGCGTTAGGATTATAGGGCCGCTGCACCGGCATCGCCCACAGATCGATGTCGAACCCCTGGCCCAGCCCGGCCTCCTGCAACAGCTGCTTCGCCCGCTCCGGCGAATACGGATAGTCTTCAAGCTGCGCGTTGCTGCCCCATTGGGTCGGCGGCAGCAGGTTTTTGGCCGGCTGGCCGGCGCCGTGGAACACCGCATCGATGATCGCCGGTTTGTTGACCGCCAGCGCCAACGCCTGGCGCACCTTGACGTTATCCAACGGTTTCTTCTGGGTGTTGAAGGCCAGGAAGCCGATATTCAAGCCGGATTTTTCCATCACCTGGATGTTGCCGTCCTGCCGCATGCGCGCCAGATCCGCCGGATTGGGGAACGGCATCACCTGGCACTCGTTTTTTTGCAGCTTGGCGTAACGCACCGCCGCATCCGGCGTGATCGAGAACACCAGCCGGTCTATCTGCGGTTTGCCTTCCCAGTAGCGATCGAACGCCTTGTAGAGGATTTTCGCGTCCTTCTGGTACTGCACCAGTTGGAACGGCCCGGTGCCGATCGGATCGTTGT
Source organism: Serratia sp. YC16 (assembly GCF_009707615.1). Lineage (NCBI taxonomy): Bacteria > Pseudomonadati > Pseudomonadota > Gammaproteobacteria > Enterobacterales > Yersiniaceae > Serratia > Serratia sp. YC16. The sequence goes on from NZ_WLYN01000001.1 coordinate 1,505,481, forward strand.
CCACCCGCTGTGGCGTGCCGGCCTTCAGCATCGCGTCGGCATATTCCGCCGAAAAAATGGTGGCGAAGTACATGCCCAGATCGGCGACGAACGGCGCCTCGGCGCGGGAGAGCTCAAAGCGCACGGTGTGGTCGTCCACCTTGACGATCCGGTCGATCAGCGTACCGAACTCCATCGACTCGAAGTTGGTGTAGGCGCCGTTGGAGACGTTGTGATAAGGGTTGTTGGCGTCCTTCTGGCGCATAAACGAGAAGATGACGTCGTCGGCGTTGAAATCGCGGGTGGGCGTAAAATATTTATTGCTCTGGAATGCCACGCCCTTGCGCAGATGGAAGGTATAGCGCTTGCCGTCCTCGCTCACCTCCCAGCTTTCCGCCAGGCTGGGTTGCAGCTCGACGGTGCCGGGTTTGAAATCCACCAGCCGGTTGTAGATCGCCGCTGAACTGGCGTCTACCGTGGTGCCGGAGGTGAACAGCTGCGGGTTGAAGCCTTCCGGTGAGCCTTCGGAACAGTAGACCAGCGTATTGGCCCGCGCGCCGCCGGCAATCGCCAACGCCAGCAGCCCGATCGTTATTGCTTTTCTTTTCATTGCGCTATCCCCAGTGGTGAAAAAACAGCCCAACGGATAGCAATAAATCATGCAGTTAGCGATGTAAAGGACAAATTCCGCGCATAAAAACGGGCAGGCGCGCAAGCGGCCTGCCCCGGTGAAACCGCGCGATGATGAAATTAAATCATCTGGCTGAAGTTCATCTGCGCCATCAGCTTATAGTTGTCGGCATAGTCGACCGGAATGGCCACCACCACCGGCCCCTGGATCGCCATCGCCTTGCGCAGCATCGGCCGCAGATCGTCCACCGACTGTACGGCGAAACCGACCGCGCCGCAGGATTCCGCGTAGGCCTTGAAGTCAATCGGCCCGAACTCCACGCCGGATTTGCGCTGGTATTTGTTCACCTCCTGCATCTCCACCATGTTATAGGCGTTATCCACCCAGATGACGTGCACGATGTTGTTTTTCAGCCGCACCGCGGTCTCCAGCTCCATGCTCGACTGCATGAACCCGCCGTCGCCGGAGATCGACACCACCTTGTCGCCGGGGCGCACCAACGCCGCGCCGATGGCCCACGGCAACGCCACCCCCATGGTTTGCTGGCCGTTGGAGATCAACAGCTGGCGGGCGCGGAAGCTGTAAAGATAGCGGGCGATCCAGATGTGGAAGCTGCCCATGTCCACGCACAGCGTCACGTCGTCGCTGACGATGTCCTGCAGCTCCTTGACGATGCGCAGCGGGTGGATCGGCATACCGCCGCGCCGCGCGGCGCGCTCCGCCAGTTCAGTGCGTTGACGGCCGAGATCGGTGAGGATCAGTTCCACCTCGGGCGGCACGCAGACTGCCTCACTGAACGCTTCGGTCATCATGTTCAGCGTGGCGCTGATGTTGCCCACCAGCTCGACGTCCGGACGATAACAGGTATCGATATCCGCCGGCAGCACGTCGAGATGCACCAGCTTCAGCCGCCCGTGGCTGTTCCACATGCAGGGATCGTATTCGATCGGATCATAGCCGACGCTCACCACCAGATCGGCCTTCTGCAGCAACTGATCGGCCGGCTGGTTGTTGAACAGACCGACGCGGCCGGCAAAACGGGCGAAGTGATTGACGTCGATCACCCCCGCCGCCTGATAGGTGCCGACCACCGGCATATGGGTGCGGTACAGCAGATGGCGTACCGCCTCGCTGTTCTCTGGCCGGCTGGCCTGCAAACCGAGCAGCAATACCGGGCATTTGGCCTGGCGGATCAGTTTCACCGCCGCCTGAATGTCGTCCGCCGCCGCGGCCCCCATGCGCGGCAAGCGGCAGCCGGCCAGCACCGGCGCCGTGACCGGTTCATTGACGATATCCATCGGCAGGCTGACGAACGACGCCCCCGGGCGGCCGAACTCGGCGCGGCGGAAGGCGTTGGCGATCACCTCGGAAATCGCCGAGCCGGCGTGCACTTCGGCGCAATACTTGGTCACCGGCCGGAACATGCTGACGGTATCCATGCTCTGGTGCGTCTGCTTCAGGCTGTCGGCGCGCTTCACCGCTCCGCCGAAGGCCACCACCGCATCCCCTTCCGAGGTGGCGGTGGCCAGCCCGGTGATCAGGTTGGAACTGCCCGGCCCGGAGGTGACCAGCGCCACCCCGGCCTTGCCGGTCAGGCGGCCGACCGCCGCCGCCATAAAGGCCGCGTTGGCCTCATGCCGCACCACCACTGTTTCGATCGACGGTGCGTCCTCCAGCGAATCGAACACCCGGTCTATCTTGGCGCCCGGAATGCCGAAAACGTGTTTGACGCCCTGCGCTTCCAGGTTTTTCACCACCAAATCAGCGCCGCATTGCCAGTCATTGCCTGTTTTTTCCTGTGCCATGGTTCCACCTCCTAAGAAAACGATCGCCGGGGTTAGCCCTCGGCGGAACGAATCGCGCGGTCCAAATCCTCTGGGCAGAGGTTGGCGCGCAAGAAATCCGCATCATGCGGCAACTGAAGATTGAGACGGGTGATGACGCCGAACTGCAGGCGGCCGTGATCGAGCTGGTAATCCAGCACGTGGCCGCCGCCGCTGCGGTCGTCGGTAACGAAATGTTCGTGATAGCCGGCTACGCCGATGCCCTGCATGTAATCCGGCGAGCGGAAACCGACCAGCGTGCCGCGCCGCTGATGGAACGAGAAGGTCGGCTGCTCTTCTATCGCTTCCAGCATCGGGCGATAGGGCCGTTCCTGACGCGGCACGGTGCGGGTTTCCACATGGCTGAACTCGCCATCAACCCTTACCGCGCAAAACAGGTTCGGCGAGGCGACCTGCTCGTCGATGCACTGGTGCAGCTGCGCCTTGGTGATTGGCCGGTCGAACTGCTGGCTGATGCTGGGCTGGAAAAAGGTGACGACGGCGAAAGGGGTTTTCTGTTGCAGACCGGCTGGGCGGGCGCTGCCGTCGGCGCGCAGCTGGTGTATTTCCTGGTCGAAGGCGATCAGTTCGCCATCCAGATGATTGAAGGTGCCGAGGCCGAAATCGCCGTGTTTGAGCAGCTCGGCAATGGTGGTTTCGCCCTCGTAGACCCCGTCAATGAGCGCGCTCATCAGCGAGATTTGATAGATTTCGCCCTCCCCGGCGTTGATCGACTGCCTGGCGAAACCCTGCGCCAAATGGCGCGCACAGGAACACCCGTGTTTTTCGTTCATGACTAACTCCTCCACCAGCGCGGAATCGCGGTTCCGCGCGTTCAAAAGACCCACCGGCGGTGAGCCAAGATGCCGCCCAGGTCGCGTTCATCAGTTGGAACGATTCAGCCTGAGGCGACAAAAAAACCGGCACGGCTGGCCGGCCGATATCCAGAACTCACGGCATAATGTGTGACAGTAAAGGCTCACTAATCATTAATACCGAGTCGGATATCAAATTGAACGGTTAATCTGGTGTTGGAGCGACAATCAACTCCGCAGGCGGCTCGTGCAGCCTGGGAAAAACATCTGTTATTTAGTGCTAAGCGCCGCGAGGTTTATGCGTTTTCTCTCTATACGGCCGGGATGCGGCCGCATTGAAGCCCGCCGTCAACCCGCAGCCAGAGTAGCCGCAGCGCCGCCGACAGAGAAGCGGGTATTCATAAGAAACGCTTTTGCATATAATGCAAAAATGAATGACGCCCGTTATGTTGAACATCTACCGATCTTTCTCGACGTGGCCCGCCTGGGCAGCTTTTCCGCCGCCGCACGCCGGTTGGGCATGGTGCCCTCCTCGCTGGTGCGCCATATCGACGCGCTGGAAAGCGCGCTCGGCGCCGCGCTGTTCGTCCGCTCCACCCGTGGGCTGCTGCTGACCGACGCCGGCGAGCTGCTGCTGACGCGCGCCGCCGCGCTGATGACGGACATTACCGGTATTCACGCCGAGCTGAGCGCGTTGAACGAAACGCCGCAGGGCACGCTGCGCATCAGCTGTCTGCCGACCTTCGGCAAAACCTATGTGTTGCCGTTGCTGCCGACGCTGACGGAGCGCTATCCGCAGCTGTGGATCGATCTCGATCTGACCGAACGCCAGACCGATCCGACGCAGGAACCGCTGGACGCCGCCATCCGTATCGGCGAGCAGAAGGACAGCGCGCTGTACGCCAGCCGTATCGCCACCCAACGCTGGGTTATGTGCGCCAGCCCCGCCTACGTCGCGCGCTATGGCCTGCCGACCGATCTGGAGGCGCTGCCGCAGCACCGGCTGATCGCCCGCTACCACAAACAGCAGCCGGCCTGTTGGGCACAGATCCTCGACGCGGCGCTGATGAGCCGCTGCACCATGGCGCTGCGCTGCGACGATTTCACCGCGCAGCGTCAGGCCGCGCTGCTCGGCCTGGGCATCGCTTTTCTACCCAACTGGGTGGTGGGGCCGGACGTGCAGAACGGGCAACTGGTGCAGATGCTGGAAGATCCGCGCCATGAGCAGCAAGGCATCTACCTGCTGCGGCCGATGGCGAAGGTATCCGCCCGGCTGGCGGCCTTCACCGCCCTGCTGCAGCAAACCATCGGTCAGCCGCCCAGCTGGGCGTAAAGCGGCGTGACCCGATTGTGCAGCGCCGGGTTATCGCTCTCGTCCTTCAGCTCGATGCCGGTCAATCGCCGCTGAAACGCCTGCTCCAGCAGCCAGGCCAGGCGGAACGCCGCCTGCGGATAATCCAGCCCCTCAGGCCGCACATTGGAGATGCAGTTGCGCTCAGAGTCTCTTCTGTGCGAGTTCGGCTCCCAGGTCAAATAGACGCCCAGGCTGTCCGGCGACGACAGCCCCGGCCGTTCGCCGATCAGTACCGCCACCGCCCGGGCTTGCAGGCATTCGCCGATCTCATCCCCCAGCGCCACCCGCGCCTGATGCGCCAGCGCCACCGGCGCGACGGCCAGCCCCAGCGTCTCGAGGTAGGGCAACAGCGCCTGCAGCAACGGCAGCGCCTGGCGATGCACCGCCTTGGAGGAGAGGCCGTCCGCCACCACCAGTAACAAATCGATGCGGCGCGGCGGCAGACCGAGCAGCAGGCTGCGGCTGTCCGGCGCCAGTCGCCGCCCCAGATCCGGCCGACGCAGGTAGGCGGCGCGGTCAGCAGCCTGGCTGCGCACCGCCAGCGAGGGCCAACCGGCCTCGTGCAGATCCGCCGCCAGCCGCTCGCTGTCGAAAGGCTGATGCACCGCGTCGCGCGCCTGGGCATGGGCCAGGCCGAAGCGCAGCAGCTCGTCGGTCGGCAGGCTGGCGCCGGTGCGCCCCAGCGCGATGCGCGCATCGGTAAAGGCGCGCAGCGCGTCCCAGCTGTTGACGTGTACCGGTTTGCTCATGTGCGTTCTCCCTGCAGCGCCAGCAACAGCGGGTGATTGGCGGCGGCGTCGCGCAGCCGCCCGCGCTCGTCGGTGATGTTCATCGCCGCCAGCCAGGCGGCGAATTCCGGCGCGTGTTTCAGCCCCAGCAGCTCGCGGATATAAAGCGCGTCGTGGAACGAGGTGCTTTGGTAGTTAAGCATGATATCGTCCGCGCCCGGCACGCCGATCAGGAACGTCAGCCCGGCGGCGGCCAACAGCGTCAGCAAGGTATCCATGTCGTCCTGATCGGCTTCGGCATGGTTGGTATAGCAGACGTCGCAGCCCAGCGGCAGGCCGAGCAGCTTGCCGCAGAAGTGGTCCTCCAGCCCGGCGCGGATAATTTGTTTGCCGTCATACAGATACTCCGGGCCGATAAACCCCACTACGGTGTTGATCAGCAGCGGCGAAAAATGGCGCGCCACCGCATAGGCGCGTGCCTCGCAGGTTTGCTGATCGACGCCGTGATGCGCGTTGGCCGACAGGCAACTGCCCTGCCCGGTTTCGAAATACATCACGTTATCGCCCAATGTGCCGCGCTTGAGGCTCAGCGCCGCCTGCTGCGCCTCCGCCAGCAGCGCCAGACTGATGCCGAAACCGCGGTTGGCCGCCTCGGTGCCGGCGATCGACTGAAACACCAGATCCACCGGCGTGCCGCGCTCCATCAGCCGCAGCGTGTTGGTCACGTGGGTCAGCACGCAGGATTGGGTGGGAATGGAGAAGCGCTGGATCACATCGTCCAGCATGTAGTTGAGTTTTTCCAGCAGCGGCAGGCTGTCGCTGGCCGGGTTGATACCGACCACCGCGTCGCCGCTGCCGTACAGCAGGCCGTCCAGCATGCTGGCGGCGATGCCCTGCAGGCTGTCGGTCGGGTGATTGGGCTGTAGCCGCACGCTGAGGTGGCCCGGCAGGCCGATCGTATTGCGAAAACGCGTCACCACCCGGCATTTCTTCGCCACCAGGATCAGATCCTGATTGCGCATGATCTTGCTGACCGCCGCCGCCATCTCCGGCGTTATGCCGGCGGCCACCTGCGCCAGCATGGCGCTGTCCGCCTGCTCGCTCAGCAGCCAGTCGCGAAAATCGCCGACCGTGAGGTGCGAGATGGGCGCAAAGGCGACGGCATCGTGGCTGTCGATAATCAGGCGCGTCACCTCGTCCTGTTCGTACGGCACCAGCGGCTGCTGCAGGAACGCCTTGAGCGGCACATCCGCCAGCGCGATGCGCGCCGCCATGCGCTCTTCGGCGCTTTGCGCTGCCACTTCCGCCAGATAATCGCCGGAACGCGCCGGCGAAGCCTTCGCCATCAGCTGGCGCAGGTCGCCGAAGCGATAACCGCGTTGGCCCAACGTTGCCTGATACATAGCCCCCTCCCTTGCCCTGCGTGACGAGATACAAGCCCTGCACCAAGTGTAGTCAGCGGGAGAAGAAAATTATTTTGCCGGCGATCGCCGCCATCATGCTTTCCCCCATTTCACCCACCGCCGCTTCGGGTTACAGTAGCCGCGAAAACGGGAGGGGTGATGGATCCGCAACGGCAAATTATCGAATGGCTGCAACAAGATAACACTCGCATGGCGGCCCTGCGCACCGTGCGCAGGCTCGGCCTGAATGACTGGTGCCTCGGCGCCGGCTTTGTACGCAATCTGGTGTGGGACCGGCGGCATGGCTACGCCGTGGCGACGCCGCTCAACGATATCGACGTGATTCATTTCGATGCGGAGCGTGCGCAGGCCGAACGCGATCGCATGCTGGAAGCACGTTTGCAACAGTGGCTGCCGCAGCCGTGGTCGGTCAAGAACCAGGCGCGCATGCACCTGCGCAGCGGCCGGGCGCCCTACCGCAACAGCGAAGAGGCCATCAGCTTCTGGACCGAAGTGGAAACGGCGATCGGCGCACGCCTGAACGCCGACGACAGCATCACGCTGGTGGCCCCCTTCGGGCTCGCGGCGCTGTTCAACGACACCATCACCTTCAACGTGAAAAACGGCGACCGCGCCGCCTATGCCCAGCGGGTGCTCGACAAAGGCTGGCTGCTGCGCTGGCCGCATCTGCGGCAGGTAAAGATTTAGCCGCCGCTGCCGATACCCTGAACAGCGATATACCGACTCAGGGAGAGCATCCATGTCGACCACCATCACCATGATAGTACCGATCAAAAATACCGTTCCCGGCGTCAGCAACGTGTTCAGCGCGCCGGGCCATCAGGGCGAACTGCTGATGGCCAAACCGGTCAACAACCAGCCGCAGGGCGGCAAGATGGAGAAAAACGAACGCGCCAACGGCAATGACGAACCGGTCAACCTCAACGAAAGCCGCGCCTCGGCCCGCATCAAGGCGCTGAACCGGCAGATTCAGGCGCTGCAGCAAAAGTTGGTGGAGCTAAAGGACTCCGACGCCGATCCTAAGGAAATCGAAAAGCAGAAGCAGCTGATCGAAGCGCAGATCAAAATGTTGCAGGCAGAAATCGCCCGCATCCAGAAAGAAGAAATGGAAAAGCAGCAGCAGGAGCAGATGGCAAAAGCCGCGGCGCAATCCGGCGACGGCGTAAACCGCCCAACGCCGTTCAACGCTGTGGACGTCTATATCTGAGTCAATATTCCGCGTTTTCCTGCCGGCGCTGTTGCAGCAGCGCCGCCTGCTGACGCGCCACCTGCCAGATGGCCTCCGCCGCCGGCGTCAGCGAACGGTTCTTGCGCCGCACCAGCATCAGAGCACGGTTGATCTCCGGCACCAGCCGCCGCACCCGGAGCCGCCCCCCTTCCGGCAGCGGCAACGCCAACGCCGGGAAAATGCTGATGCCGATCCCCTCCGCCACCATCGGGAACAGCGTCGCCGGATGGCCGATTTCCTGCACTACCTGCGCCTCCACGCCCTGCTGTCTCAGCGCGCTGTCGATCAGCGGTCGGCTGCCCGACGCATAGTCCTGCAACACCAGGCGGCAACCGTTCAGCGCCGACCAATGTACCGCCTGTTGCGCCGCGAACGGATGATCGTCGCGGCACAACAACAGGAACGGCTCGTGCAGCACCGCTTCGCACTCCAGATCCACCGCCTGTACCGGATCGACCACGATGCCGAAATCCACCTCCGCGTTGCGTACGCTGTGCAGCACCTGCTGCTGCGCCTGATCGCGCAGCATGATGCGGATCTCCGGGTATTCGCGCTCACCGGCGGCGATGCACTGCGGCATCAGATGGGCGGAAATGGTTTGGCTCGTCGCCACCCGCACCGTGCCGCTGCGCTGTACGCCAAAGCTGCGCGCATCCAGCAACGCGGCCTGCAGTTCGTCCAGCAGCCGCTCGACCCGGTTGGCCAGCCGCAGGCCGGCGTCGGTCAGCACCACTTCACGCGTGGTGCGATCCAGCAGGCGCACGCCGACCTCTGCTTCCAGCTCTTTCACGCTGTGGCTGACCGCCGATTGCGTCAGACCAATCGCCTCACCGGCGCGGCTGAAACTGCCGTGGCGAGCGATGGCGACGAACACCCGCAGCTGTTTGAGTGAGTAATTCATGTGTTTTATTCATATATGAATTAAATAAATCAATTTAATTATTATATGCCCACGCGGGAGAATAGCCCCATCGATTTTCTACCCTGAGCGCACCGCCATGAGATTTCTGCCCGATCGTTTTACCCTGACGCTGATCGCCACCGTATTGCTGGCGTCGTTCCTGCCGGCGCGCGGCGAGTTCGTCGGCTGGCTCAACGCCCTGACCATCGCCGCCATCGCCCTGCTGTTCTTCATGCACGGCGCCAAGCTGTCGCGCGAGGCCATCCTGGCCGGTAGCAATAACTGGCGGCTGCATCTGTGGGTGATGTTCAGCACCTTCATCATTTTTCCGGCGCTGGGCATGCTGTTCGCCTGGTGGGCGCCGATCGACGTCAGCCCCGAGCTGTACGCCGGTTTCATCTACCTGTGCATCCTGCCCGCCACCGTGCAATCGGCCATCGCCTTCACCTCGCTGGCGGGCGGCAACGTGGCGGCGGCGGTGTGCAGCGCTTCCGCCTCCAGCCTGCTCGGGATCTTCGTGTCGCCGCTGCTGGTCGGCCTGCTGATGAATGTGCACGGCGATACCGGCAGCCTGCGGCAGGTCGGCTCGATCGTGCTGCAGCTGCTGGTGCCGTTCGTCGCCGGCCACCTGCTGCGGCCGCTGATCGGCGGCTGGATCGAACGCCATCGCCCGCTGATCGGCAAAACCGACCAGACCTCGATTCTGCTGGTGGTGTACGCCGCCTTCAGCGAAGCGGTGACGCACGGCATCTGGCATCAGGTCGGGCTTGGTTCGCTGGCGTTTATCGTCGGCGGCAGCATCGTGTTGCTGACGATCGTGCTGGTGGTGAACACTTACATGGCGCGTTGGCTGGGGTTCAGCAAGGCGGACGAGATCACCATCGTGTTCTGCGGCTCGAAGAAAAGCCTGGCGAACGGCATTCCGATGGCCAATATCCTGTTTCCGGCGGCTCAGGTGGGGATCATGGTGCTGCCGCTGATGGTGTTTCATCAGGTGCAGTTGATGACCTGCGCAGTGTTGGCGAAGAGGTACCAGCGTAAGCGGCAGACGCAACAGGCGGTGCCCAACGCACAGGCGTCGCGCGGGTAAAAAAAAGACGGGCCAAGGCCCGTCAGATCAGCTTTTCTTCAGCGGCTTGACCAGGTGGTCAAGCCCTTCGATTTTAATCGCCAGCGTCATCTCCATCAGCATGCCGAGCTTGCCTTTGGGGAATTCGCCTTTGCGAGCGAACCACAGCAGGTACTCTTCGGGCAGGTCGATCAGCACCCGCCCCTGGTACTTGCCGAACGGCATCACGGTATTGGCGATCTCCAGCAGGTTTTCTTTTTCCATCAGTCACCCAGCAGGCGGATCATCTCCGCTTCATCGATCACCGCGATACCCAGCTCCTGCGCCTTCGCCAGCTTGGAACCGGCCGCCTCGCCGGCGATCACCAGGTCGGTTTTCTTCGATACGCTGCCGCTGACCTTGGCGCCCAGCGCCGTCAGGCGATCTTTGGCTTCGTCACGCGACAGCTGGCTCAGCGAGCCGGTCAGCACCACGGTTTTGCCGGCGAACGGGCTGTCTATCTCTTCCGCCACCACCACCACCGGCGCCGGCCAATGAATGCCGATCTCGGCACCCACCAGCTCGTTGATCACCTGCTGATTGAGCGCTTCATCGAGGAAGTTGCGGGTGTGTTTGGCCACCACTTCACCGACGTCCGGCACTTCTTTCAACGCCTCGATATCGGCGGCGAACAGCTTCTCCAGCGAACCGAAATGCGCCGCCAGGTTGGCGGCGGTCGCCTCACCGACCTCGCGAATGCCCAGCGCGTACAGGAAGCGGGCGAAGGTGGTCTGCTTGGATTTCTCCAGCGCGTTGACCAGGTTCTGCGCCGATTTCGGCCCCATGCGATCCAGGCCGGTCAGAATGCCGGCGGACAGGCGGAACAGATCGGCCGGATTCTTCACGTACTCCTTGTCCACCAGCTGCTCGATGATCTTGTCGCCCATGCCCTCGACGTCCAGCGCGCGACGGGAAACGAAGTGCTTCAACGCCTCTTTGCGCTGCGCGCCGCAGATCAACCCGCCGGTGCAACGCGCCACGGCCTCGCCTTCCACGCGCTCAACGTCGGAACCGCACACCGGGCAATGCAGCGGGAACACCACTTCGCGCGCATCCTGCGGCCGGCGGTCTTCCAGCACCCCCACCACCTGCGGGATCACGTCGCCGGCGCGGCGCACGATCACCGTATCGCCGATGCGCAGCCCCAGACGCTCGATTTCATCGGCGTTGTGCAAGGTCGCGTTGCTGACGGTCACCCCGGCCACCAGCACCGGCTCAAGGCGGGCCACCGGCGTAATCGCGCCGGTGCGGCCAACCTGAAACTCCACTTCGCGCACCACGGTGATCTGCTCCTGCGCCGGGAATTTGAACGCCGTCGCCCAGCGCGGCGCGCGCGCCACGAAGCCCAGCGTTTCCTGCAGGTCGATGTCGTCAATCTTGATCACCACGCCGTCGATGTCGAAACCGAGCTGCGCGCGGTCCTGCTCGACCTGGCGATAAAACGCCAGCACTTCCTCGCTGCCGGTGCGACGCTGGGCGCGATCGCTGACCGGCAGACCCCAGGCTTTGAACTGCATCAGGCGCTCAAAGTGGCTGCGCGGCAGCTCGCCGCCTTCCAGCAGGCCAACGCCATAGCAGAAGAAGGTCAACGGACGTTTGGCGGCAATACGCGGATCGAGCTGACGCAGCGATCCGGCGGCGGCGTTGCGCGGATTGGCGAACACCTTGCCGTCTTTGCGCCGGGCTTCTTCGTTCATTTGCTCAAAACCGGCCTGCGGCATAAACACTTCGCCGCGCACTTCCACCCGGCGCGGGATGTTGTCGCCGGTCAGGCGCAGCGGGATGGCGCGGATGGTACGCACGTTGGCGGTGATGTTCTCACCGGTGGTGCCGTCGCCGCGCGTCGCCGCGCGCACCAGCTCGCCGTCTTCGTACAGCAGGCTGACCGCCAGGCCATCCAGCTTCAGTTCGCAGCAGAAGGTCAGCGGATCGCTGCTCTTGAGCCTATCTTGCACGCGCTTGTAAAACGCCAGGAAGCTCTCTTCGTCAAACACGTTGTCCAGCGACAGCATCGGCACTTCGTGACGCACCTGGTCGAACGCCGCCAGCGGTGCCGCGCCCACGCGCTGGGTCGGCGAATCGGCGGTGACCCACTCAGGATGCGCGCTCTCCAGCTCGCGCAGCTCGCGCATCAGGCGGTCATATTCCGCATCCGGCACTTCCGGCGCATCCAGCACATGATACTGGTATTCATGATGGCGCAATGTGGCTCGTAGTTGATTGATTTGTTGGATTATCGATTCCATGGCTCACCATCAAAGATAAAAAACCCCCGGCTAGCGGGGGCTTTGTTGTTACGGATGTTCAGTGCGCGCGGCAACCCGGTCAGGCGTTGTTTTCCAACACTTCACGGATGCGCGCTTTGTAGGTTTCCAGCTTCTGCGGCGTCATCATGCGGCGCTCGTCGTCCAGCACCACACCGCCCACGTCGTCGGCGATGCGCTGCGCCGACTGCAGCATCAGCTTGAAGTTCTGATTGGCGTCGCCGTAAGACGGCACCATCATGAACATCGACACGCCCGGCGTGGAGAAGTCGGACATCATGTCAGGATCGAACGATCCCGGCTTGACCATGTTCGCCAGGCTGAACAGCACCGGGCCGCTGCCGGCCGGGCTGATATGGCGGTGGAAGATGCCCATCTCGCCAAACTGGAAGCCCGCCTGCAACACGCTCTGCAGCAGCACTTCGCCGCCGATCACGCCGCCCTGATGGGCCGCGACGTGCAGCACCAGCACGGTCTCTTTCAGCTTGGCCGGAATTGGCGCAACCGCCGGCTGTTGTGGCTGCGGCGCAGGTTCCTGCGCCGGCTTCGCTGCCGGCGCGGGCTGCACAGGGGCCGGTTCGGCGTGGAATGCCGGTTCCGCCACCTGCGGCGCCTCATGTTCATGCGGCAGATCGTCGACGCGCGGCTCGCGGCGCGCGGCCGGTTGCGGTTGCTGCGGCTCGGCCTGTTCTTCGTCCGGCGCGTAGTTGTTCAGCAGGATGTCATCATACTCCGGCCGCTGAGACAGCGGAGGCGGTGTCTGATGAGCGGCCGGCTGAACGGCGCGGGGCGCTGGCGCAGCCGCCGGAGCGGGCTTCGGCGCGGCCACGGGTTCTTCGCGTGCGGCATCGAAATGGCCGAATGACGGCTCGTCTTGCGGGTGAGCGGCGCGCACGCGCACCTCACCGACGCCTTCTTCGAGATCGTCGATCGGAGTTTGTTCACGTTCCTTTTGGGAACGTTTGGCTGGGCGATCGCGGAAGAGCGCTGACCGTTCTTTGCGACTGGTCCACAGACCGTGCAATAACAGCGCTATTATGGCGATCGCGCCAACAACGATTAATATCAGACGCAAATCCTGCATCATTGCTATCTCTGTTGTTCCAATACATTGCCACCGCGGCAAACATTCACTCTTTAACTCTATTTGCCCGCGCACACAAGTGCAAGTCCGTGCTGAACTTTATGCCAATAAAGATGATTATACTGCCTTTTTCTGCTGGTTTTTCAGCCAACCCTACCCTAGCCAGTGGAAAATCATCCCTATATGATAATGATGCCTGTTCAGACAACGAGATAACTTAAGATATGTCCTATACGCAGCCCCCTTCCCGCCCGACCAGCGGCATTCACTATTTTGCCGAAGGCTGGCGCCTGATTTCACGCCCGGGGATTAAACGCTATGTGGTCCTGCCGTTGCTGGTCAACGTGCTGCTGATGGGCTCCGCTTTCTGGTGGCTGTTCAGCCGGCTCGGCGACTGGATCCCGGCGATGATGAGCCACGTGCCCGACTGGCTGCAATGGTTGAGCTACCTGCTGTGGCCGCTGGCGGTCGTTTCGGTGCTGCTGGTGTTCAGCTATCTGTTCAGCACCATCACCAATCTTATTGCCGCGCCGTTCTGCGGCCTGCTGGCGGAACAGCTCGAAGGCAGCCTGACCGGCAAACCGCTGCCGGACACCGGCCTGCTCGGCATCGCCAAAGATCTGCCGCGCATCATGGCGCGCGAATGGCGCAAGCTGATGTATTACCTGCCGCGCGCGCTGCTGCTGCTGGCGCTGTATTTCGTGCCCGGCATCGGTCAGACGGTGGCGCCGGTGCTGTGGTTCCTGTTCAGCGCCTGGATGCTGGCGATCCAGTATTGCGACTACCCGTTCGACAACCACAAGGTGAGCTTTGCCGACATGCGCCGCGCCTTGCGCCAGCACAAAACCGACAACCTGCAGTTCGGCGCGCTGGTCAGCCTGTTCACCATGATCCCGATCCTCAATCTGGTGATCCTGCCGGTCGCCGTCTGCGGCGCCACCGCGATGTGGGTCGATCGCTACCGCTCGCAATTCGTCCGATAATCGCCGTTTTTTACCGCCGATAGCGCGGGAATTTTCGACAGGGCGCGCATTTCGCGCCCTTATCATTGTGCTTAAAACTTATTTCCTAATAACATATAGATATACCAATTCTTTACTTCCCTGCCGGTACTGTTAGCGTATGCTTTCGATGTTCCCCACATTTTCATAGAGTTAAAGGACGGGCTATGAGCAAGATATATGAAGACAACTCATTAACAATCGGCCATACGCCGCTGGTTCGTCTGAACCGTATCGGCAACGGACGCATTCTGGCCAAGGTTGAATCGCGCAACCCGAGCTTCAGCGTCAAATGCCGCATCGGTGCCAATATGATTTGGGATGCGGAACAACGCGGCGTGTTGACCGCCGGCAAGGAACTGGTAGAGCCCACCAGCGGCAACACCGGCATCGCGCTGGCCTTCGTCGCCGCCGCGCGCGGTTACAAGCTGACGCTGACCATGCCGGAAACCATGAGCATCGAGCGCCGCAAGCTGCTCAAGGCGCTGGGCGCCAACCTGGTGCTGACTGAAGGGGCGAAAGGCATGAAGGGCGCCATCGCCAAAGCGGAAGAGATCGTCGCCACCGATCCGAACCGTTACCTGATCCTGCAACAGTTCAGCAACCCGGCCAACCCGGCGATCCATGAGAAAACCACCGGCCCGGAAATCTGGGAAGACACCGATGGGGAAGTCGACGTGTTCATCTCCGGCGTCGGCACCGGCGGCACGCTGACCGGTGTCAGCCGCTACATCAAGAACACCAAAGGCAAAGCCATCACCACCGTGGCGGTCGAGCCGACCGACTCGCCGGTCATCAGCCAGGCGCTGGCCGGTGAAGAGCTGAAACCGGGCCCGCACAAGATTCAGGGTATCGGCGCCGGTTTCATTCCGGGCAACCTCGATCTGGACCTGGTGGATCGCGTCGAGAAAATCTCCAACGACGAAGCCATCAGCATGGCGCGTCGCCTGATGGACGAAGAAGGCATCCTGGCGGGCATCTCCTCCGGCGCGGCGGTCGCGGCGGCGGTAAAACTGGCCGAAGAACCGGCGTTCGCCGACAAGACCATCGTGGTGATACTGCCGTCTTCCGGCGAACGTTATTTGAGCACCGCGCTGTTTGCCGATCTGTTCACCGAGCAGGAATTGCAACAGTAATTCCTGCACTGCACAAATCGCTAAAAAAGCACCCTGCGGGGTGCTTTTTTGTGGACTGGATCAAACTTTATAGCAGTCCAAGATTGCTTTTGCCCGTCGGCTTTAGTATTTAACGGTGCATTATTTCGATGCGCAAAATTAATCACCCCCCGAGCCCGGTCAAGGCTGAATCGATTTACTCATCTGTCGCCGACGCGTCGAATCGGGCATAATGGGGAGCGGATTGGAACGACGTCTAAAGCCGAGTTTTTTGATCTGAAGTGCCTAACGCGTCGTTTTCTGTTGCATCAACGTTCGCCCCTGTCCATAGTCAGGCGCTATAACCAGGCAAGCTAAAGTCAGGCCCCTGGGCTAAACTTTAGCACCACAACATTAATCCAATAAGTTGGGGAAACATCAATGTTCCAGCAAGAAGTTACTATTACCGCTCCGAATGGTCTGCATACTCGCCCTGCCGCTCAGTTCGTTAAAGAAGCCAAAGGCTTCACGTCTGACATCACCGTGACCTCCAACGGCAAAAGCGCCAGCGCTAAAAGTCTGTTCAAACTGCAAACTCTGGGGCTGACTCAAGGGACCGTAGTGACCATCTCCGCTGAAGGTGAAGACGAGCAGAAAGCCGTTGAGCACTTGGTAAAACTGATGGCAGAGCTTGAGTAATCGGCCCGTCTTTTTAGTTAACACCAGTCAAGAGTAAGGTAGGGTTATGATTTCAGGCATTTTAGTATCACCGGGCATCGCTTTTGGTAAGGCTCTCTTGCTGAAAGAAGACGACATTGTCATCAACCGGAAAAAAATCTCTGCTGATCAAGTAGAGCAGGAAGTCTCGCGTTTTCTGGCCGGCCGCGCGAAAGCGTCCGAACAGCTGGAAGCGATCAAGACCAAAGCTGGCGAAACCTTCGGCGAAGAGAAGGAAGCTATCTTCGAAGGCCACATCATGTTGCTGGAAGACGAAGAGCTTGAGCAGGAAATCATAGCCCTAATCAAAGATGAGCTGGCCTCCGCAGACGCCGCCGCCTACACCGTGATCGAAGGTCAGGCGAAAGCGTTGGAAGAGCTGGACGACGAATACCTGAAAGAACGCGCCGCCGACGTGCGCGACATCGGCAAGCGCCTGCTGCAGAACATCCTGGGCATGCCGATCGTCGATCTGGGCTCCATTCAGGACGAAGTGATCCTGGTGGCCACCGATCTGACCCCGTCCGAGACCGCGCAGCTGAACCTGGACAAAGTGCTGGGCTTCATCACCGACCTCGGCGGCCGCACCTCCCACACCTCCATCATGGCGCGCTCCTTGGAGCTGCCGGCGATCGTCGGTACCAGCGACGTGACCAAGCAGGTGAAAAACGACGACTACCTGATTCTGGACGCGGTTAACAACAAAATTTACGTTAACCCGACCGCTGACGTTATCGATCAGCTGAAAGCCGCCCAGAACCAATACATCACCGAGAAAAACGATCTGGCCAAGCTGAAGGACCTGCCGGCGATTACGCTGGACGGCCATCAGGTTGAAGTCTGCGCCAACATCGGCACCGTGCGCGACGTCGCGGGTGCAGAGCGCAACGGCGCGGAAGGTGTCGGCCTGTATCGTACCGAATTCCTGTTCATGGACCGCGACTCGCTGCCGACCGAAGACGAGCAGTTCCAGGCTTACAAGGCCGTGGCGGAGGCCATGGGCTCGCAAGCGGTGATCGTCCGCACCATGGACATCGGCGGCGACAAAGACCTGCCGTACATGAACCTGCCGAAGGAAGAGAACCCGTTCCTCGGCTGGCGCGCCATCCGCATCGCGATGGACCGCCGTGAAATCCTGCATGCCCAGCTGCGCGCCATCCTGCGCGCCTCGGCGTTCGGCAAACTGCGCATCATGTTCCCGATGATCATCTCCGTGGAAGAAGTGCGCGATCTGAAAGGCGAAATCGAGACGCTGAAGGCGCAGTTGCGCGAAGAAGGCAAGGCGTTTGACGAGAGCATCGAAGTGGGCGTGATGGTGGAAACACCGGCTGCGGCGGTCATCGCTCACCACCTGGCGAAAGAAGTCGACTTCTTTAGTATTGGGACAAACGATCTAACCCAGTATACTCTGGCGGTAGATCGCGGCAACGAGCTGATTTCTCATCTCTATAACCCGATGTCCCCATCAGTACTTGGCCTGATTAAACAGGTTATTGATGCATCTCACGCGGAAGGCAAGTGGACCGGCATGTGCGGTGAACTGGCTGGCGATGAGCGTGCTACACTGTTGTTATTGGGCATGGGGCTGGATGAGTTCAGCATGAGTGCGATTTCAATCCCGCGCATCAAGAAAATTATTCGCAACACGAATTTCGAAGATGTGAAGGCGTTGGCAGCGCAAGCCTTGGCACAGCCAACGGCACAAGACCTGATGAATTGCGTCAATAAATTCATCGAAGAAAAAACGCTCTGCTAAACTTCCACGACACTGGAACGCCGCCCAATTTAATGCTTAGGAGAAGATCATGGGTTTGTTCGATAAACTGAAATCTCTGGTTTCTGATGACAAGAAAGACACGGGCACTATCGAGATCGTCGCTCCCCTTTCTGGCGAAATCGTCAATATCGAAGATGTGCCGGACGTAGTGTTCGCTGAAAAAATCGTTGGCGACGGTATCGCTATCAAACCGGCCGGCAACAAAATGGTTGCTCCGGTTGACGGCACCATCGGCAAGATTTTCGAAACCAACCATGCATTCTCTATCGAATCCGACAGCGGCATTGAGCTGTTCGTCCACTTCGGCATCGATACCGTAGAACTGAAAGGCGAAGGCTTCAAACGCATCGCTGAAGAAGGTCAGCGCGTCAAGAAAGGCGACGTCGTTATCGAGTTCAACCTGCCTCTGCTGGAAGAGAAAGCCAAGTCGACCCTGACGCCGGTCGTTATCTCCAACATGGACGAGATCAAAGAGCTGATCAAACTGTCCGGCAGCGTAACCGTTGGCGAAACCCCGATCATCCGCATCAAGAAGTAATCGCGGATGATCAATAAAAAACGGCGCCCTCGGCGCCGTTTTTTTTATCCCTTCGGGGTATCCCCATCTCGCTGCGTCATGACGACCAGCGCGGCACACGCAGAGTGATGATCAGCCCCTCTTTGTCGCCGTTGCGCGCCTCAACCTGGCCGCCGTGCGCCAGCACCACCTTGCGGGTAATCGCCAGCCCAAGGCCGTAGCCCTTGCCCGACAGCGCCGATTTCACGCGCACGAAAGGATCGAAGATGCTCGACAGCTTCGATTCCTCGACGCCCGGCCCCTGATCGCTGACGGCGATCTGAAACTGATTGTCGACGCGCGACAGCGCCACCGTCACCCGCTGACCATGGCTGGAAAAGCGCAACGCATTACGCACGACGTTATCCACCGCACGCCGCATCAGCTCCGCATTGCCCTTGACGGTGTACTCCACATCCGATTCGGCCTGCAGCACGATATCCACGCCGGGCACCTGAGCCTCGTAGCGCGCATCGCTCACCACCGCGTCCACCAGACCATACAGATCGAAATACTCTTCGTCCGGCAAGCTGCTGTGTTCGGTACGCGACAGCGCCAGCAGTTCGCCGATCATTTTGTCCAACCGCCCCGACTCATGTTCGATGCGCTTCAGCGAGGTTTCGACGTTGCCGGCATTCTGCCGCGCCAGGCCGATGGCCAACTGCAGGCGCGCCAACGGTGAACGCAGTTCGTGCGAAACATCGTGCAGCAACTGCTCACGGGCGCTGACCAGCAGCTCCAGCCGCTCGGCCATGGTATCGAAATCGCGCGCCACGTCAGACAGTTCGTCATGACGCCGCCGCATATTCGGGTACAGCCGCACCGACAGATCGCCCTGCGCCACCCGATCCAGGCCGCCGCGCAGCTGACGCATCGGGCGGGTCAGGTTCCAGGCCAGCACGGCGCTGAACAGCAAACCGCCCAGCCCGCCGACCCACAGCATCGGCGCTGGAATGTTGAAGAAGTGGGAACGCCGCTCCGGCCGATACTCTTCCCGCAGCCCGCGCACGTTATAACTCAGCCAGTACCCCTGCCCTTCTCCAGTTTGCACCCAGGCGGAAATCTCTTTCGGCATCCGCCGCCCTTCAAACACCGGTTCTTCCGGCTCAGGCGGCGGTTGGGTCATCGGCGTAACGGACAGCAGACGCCGATCGTCCTCCGGCCAGTCGCGCATCAGGGCTTCCAGCGCCGGCATGCCGCCGCTGCGCAACTGGGTGGTGGCGGAGGTCAGCAGCAAGCCGATCGCCCGCCGTGCCATGGAATTCTCCGGCGGCACATAGCGGTCGCCATAAAGAGAAAATGCCACCCACAAGGCCTGCGTCATAATGAGGAAGGTCAGCCAAAAGCCGAGCAAAATTTTCCAGAACAGTCTTCCGCGCATGTCTGGTTACCGTATGCGATAGCCGATGCTGCGCACCGTCTCGATGCTCAGCTTACTGCCGGCCAGCGCGCTCAGCTTCTGGCGGATATTGCTGATATGCACGTCTACGCTGCGATCATAGGCCTCGCGCGGGCGCCCCAGTCCTTTCTCGGACAGTTCGTCCTTCGACACCACGCGATCCGGCGCGCGCAGCAACAGCTCCAGCAGATTGAATTCCGAAGCCGTCAGATCAAACGCCTTACCCCGCCATTCGCTGCTGCGGGTAGAAGGGTTCAGCGTCAGCTCGCCGAAGCTGATGGCGGCCTCGTCGTCCGCCTCTTGCGGCCGCTCTTCGAAACGGCGCAGCACCGCGCGCAGACGCGCCACCAATTCGCGCGGATAGCATGGCTTGGGCATGTAATCGTCGGCCCCCATCTCCAGGCCAATCACCCGATCGATGTTGTCGCCTTTGGCTGTCAGCATGATGATCGGCAGCCGGCTCTTTTTACGCACGTCGCGCAGCACGTCGATGCCGCTCATGTCCGGCAGCATGATGTCGAGGATCATCGCGGTATAATCGCCCGACAGCGCGCCTTCGACCCCCGCCTTGCCGGTCAGCACCAGCGTGGCGTCGAAGCCTTCGCCCGTCAGGTATTCGCTCAGCATGGTGCCAAGCTCCAGGTCATCGTCGACCAGTAAAATTTTCATGCCTTGCTCCTTCACCGATTTTCGTTATTTTCCCGCCAATTCCGCCGGCCCGCAGCCGGTTTTACTCAATCCTTACACATCGCTCTTTGCGTCTCGCCACCGTTATTGTGGCCGCTGTTGCGCGATTTCTCTACTTCAGTCAGGGGATTGGCGCGCGAGCAGGCGATAGCCGCCGCTTCGGCGGGCCGGACAGGCAGTCTGTAACAGGGAGGTGAGAAGGCGTTTCCCGGCGGGACGCGCCGCCGGGAGGGGGACTCAGTCGAATACGCCGGTGGAGAGGTAGCGATCGCCGCGATCGCAGACGATCGCCACCACGACGCTGCCGGGGTGAGCCGCCGCGACGCGCAGGGCGCCGACTACCGCGCCACCGGAGCTGACGCCGCAGAAGATACCTTCACGCTGCGCCAACTGACGCATGGTCTGCTCGGCATCGCCCTGTTCGATATCCAGCACCTGATCCACCAGCTCCGGGCGGAAAATGCCCGGCAGGTAAGCGGGCGCCCAACGGCGAATGCCGGGGATGCTGCTGCCTTCCGCCGGCTGCAGGCCGATGATCTGCACCTGTGGGTTCTGGCTCTTCAGGTAACCGCCCACCCCGGTAATGGTGCCGGTGGTGCCCATGCTGGAAACGAAGTGCGTGATGCGCCCTTCGGTCTGGCGCCAGATCTCCGGGCCGGTGGTGGTGAAGTGGGCGTAGGGGTTGTCCAGGTTATTGAACTGATCCAGCACCTTGCCCAGCCCCTGGCGCTGCATCTCCAGCGCCAGATCGCGCGCGCCTTCCATTCCCTGTTCACGGCTGACCAGGATCAGCTCGGCGCCGTAGGCACGCATCGCCGCCTGCCGCTCCAGGCTCATGTTCTCCGGCATCAGCAGCTTCAGCGTATAGCCTTTCAATGCAGCGATCATCGCCAGCGCAATGCCGGTGTTGCCGCTGGTGGCCTCGATCAGCACGTCGCCGGGCTTGATCTCACCGCGCAACTCCGCCTGCTGGATCATCGCCAACGCAGCGCGATCCTTCACCGATCCCGCCGGGTTATTGCCTTCCAGTTTGACCCATACTTCGCTGCCCGCCTGGGCGGCCAGCCGTTGCAGTTTTACCAGCGGGGTATTCCCGATGCATTGTTCGAGCGTTGTCACGATCTTTGCCTGTGTGTTGTTGATGTACGTAAAGTAAAAAGGCAACCCTGGGGTTGCCTTGAATAAAAGGGCCGCTAAAACCTATCAGGCGCTTTTGGCTAACGCAACAGGTTGCAGCAGTTGATCGCCGGCATACAGCCGCGCATTGAGGCTGCCGACGTAATAGCGGCCGCCGCGCACCGGCGTGGCGTTGCCTTCCGACAGTACCACGCTGATCGGTTCCTGGTGCCAGCCGATCGGTTGCACCGTCAGCTGCCAGAAGTGGCCGCGCGGGCTGACTTCCAGCACCTGTACCGGCAGCGGGCAGCGCTCGCTGCTCTCAGTCGCCACTTCCATTTCCCACGGGCGCAGGAACAGATCGACGCTGCCCTGATGCATCGGCTGGAACGACAGCGGCCACTGGTGCGCGCCGACGAACAGCTGGGAACCGCGAATTTCGCCGTTCAGGCGGTTCACTTCCCCCATGAATTCCAGCACGAAGCGACTGGCCGGTTCGCGCATGATTTCGATCGGCGAACCGACCTGTTCGATATTGCCCTGGCTCATCACCACGATGCGGTCGGCCACTTCCATCGCCTCTTCCTGATCGTGGGTGACGAACACGCTGGTGAACTTCAGCTCTTCATGCAACTGACGCAGCCAGCGGCGCAGCTCTTTGCGCACCTGCGCATCCAGCGCGCCGAACGGTTCGTCCAGCAGCAGAATTTGCGGTTCCACCGCCAAGGCGCGCGCCAGCGCCACGCGCTGTTTCTGGCCGCCGGACAGCTGCGACGGATAGCGGCTGGCCAGGTGGCCCAGCTGTACCATTTCCAGCAGCTGAGTGACTTTCTGTTTGATCGCCGCGGCGTTCGGACGCTCGCGACGCGGCAGTACGGTCAGGCCAAAGGCGATATTGTCGAACACCGTCATGTGGCGGAACAGCGCATAGTGCTGAAACACGAAGCCCACACGCCTGTCGCGCGCGTGCATGTGGCTGACATCGGTGCCGTGGAAGCCCAGTTTGCCGCCGCTCTGGCTTTCCAGCCCGGCGATGATGCGCAGCAGCGTGGTCTTGCCGGAACCGGACGGCCCGAGCAGCGCCACCATCTCGCCGGAAGCAATATCGAGCGAGATATCGTTCAATACCTTGGTGCGACCGAAGTACTTGTTGATGCCGTTAATCTCAATGCTCATGATTTTCCTCCCGCTCGAGACGCGCGTTCTGGCGTTCCAGACGCCACTGCAGCGCACTCTTCAAAAATAGGGTAACGATCGCCATCAGGGTCAACAGCGCGGCGGCGGTAAAGGAGCCGACGGTGTTGTAATCCTGCTGCAACAGCTCGACCTGCAGCGGCAAACTGTAGGTTTCGCCGCGAATCGAACCGGACACCACCGACACCGCGCCGAACTCGCCGATGGCGCGCGCGTTGGTCAGCACCACGCCGTACAGCAGCGCCCAGCGAATGTTGGGCAGCGTCACGCGGCGGAACATCTGCCAGCCGGACGCCCCCAGAAGAATGGCGGCCTCGTCTTCCTGGCTGCCCTGGCTGAGCATCATCGGCACCAGCTCGCGCACCACGAAGGGACAGGTGACGAAAATGGTCACCAGCACCATGCCCGGCCAGGAGAACATGATCTGGATGTTATGCGCGTCCAGCCAGCCGCCCAGCAGGCCGTTGCTGCCGTAAAACAGCAGGTAAATCAGCCCCGCCACCACCGGTGAAACGGCGAACGGAATGTCGATCAGCGTCAGCAGCAGCTGGCGGCCGGGGAAGGTGAAACGCGTCACCAGCCACGCCAGCAAGGTGCCGAACACCAGGTTGAACGGCACGGTGATCAGCGCGATCAAGACCGTCAGCCAGATGGCGTGCAGCATGTCCGGATCGAGCAGGTTGCTCCACATTGCGCCGAACCCTTTGGAGAAGGCCTCGGCGAAAATCGACATCATCGGCACCACCAGCAGCAGCACCGAAAACAGCGCGCCGATGGCGATCAGCGTCCACTTGCCCCAGTTGACGCGCGGGCGCTCGGCGCCGTTGAAGGCGGAAACATCAGCCATCAGTGCCCTCCTCCCAAACGTCTGCCGAAGCGGCTTTGCAATACGTTAATGCTGAACAGCAGCAGCAGCGACGCCGCCAGGATCACCGAAGCGATAGCGCTGGCCGCCGGGTAATCGAACTCCTGCAAACGTACAAAAATCATCAGCGAGGTCACTTCCGTCTTCCAGGCGATGTTGCCGGCGATGAAAATCACCGCGCCGAACTCGCCCAGGCTGCGGGTAAAGGAAATGGCGGTGCCGGCCAGCAGTGCCGGCGCCACCTCGGGCAACACCACGCGGCGAAAGCTCTGCCAGCGCGTGGCGCCCAGCGTCTCGGCCGCCTCTTCGTATTCCGGCCCCAGCTCTTCCAAAACCGGCTGCACGGTGCGCACCACAAACGGCAGGCTGGTGAACGCCATCGCCACCGCGATCCCAAGCCAGGTGAAGGTGACCTTAATGTCAAAGTGCGCCAGCCACTGACCGTACCAGCCAGTGGTGGAAAACAGACCGGCCAGCGTCAGGCCGGCCACCGCCGTCGGCAGCGCGAACGGCAGATCGATCAGGCCGTCCAGCAGCGAACGGCCGGGAAAACGGTAGCGCGTCAGGATCCAGGCCATCAGCATGCCGAACACCGCGTTGAACAGGCTGGCGACGCCGGCGGCCAGCAGCGTCACTTTGTACGCCGCCACCACCTGCGGGTTGGAAATCACTTCCCAATATTGCGCCAGGCTCATCTGCGCCAGCTGCATCACCAGCGCGGTGAGCGGCAGCAGCAGGATCAGACAGGTATAAAACAGGCTGCTGCCGAGGCTGAGGCCAAATCCGGGCAGCACCCGCTTACTGGACGACAACGCCAACATTTACTTGCGCCCTGCCGCTAACAGCTGATCCAACTCGCCGCCGGTGGCGAAGTGAGTTTTCATCACCTGCGGCCAACCGCCGAACTGGTCTTCCACCCGGAACAGTTTGGTGTCCGGGAATTGCCCTTTCGCCGCCGCCATCGCTTTCTGGTCATAGACGCGGTAGTAGAAGCTGGTGATCACCTGCTGCGCCGCCGGGCTGTAGAGGTAGTTCAGATAGGCTTTGGCCGCCTGCTCGGTGCCGTTGCGCTCGACGTTTTTGTCGACCCAGGCCACAGGAAACTCCGCCAGAATATCGACCGGCGGCACGATCACTTCGTACTTGTCTTCACCGTATTGCTTACGGATGTTGTTCACTTCGGACTCGAAGCTGATCAGCACGTCGCCCAAGCCGCGTTCGACGAAGGTGGTGGTCGCGCCGCGGCCACCGGTATCGAACACCAGCACGTTTTTCAGGAAGCGGGTCATAAAGGCGCGGGTCTTGGCCGGATCGTTGCCGTCAGCCTGGCTGGCGGCGCCCCAGGCGGCCAGATAGGTGTAGCGGCCGTTGCCGGAGGTTTTCGGATTCGGGAACACCAGCTTCACGTCGTCGCGCACCAAATCGTTCCAGGTGTGGATGCCCTTCGGGTTGTCCTTGCGCACCAAAAACGCCATGGTGGAATAGAACGGCGAGCTGTTGTTGGGCAGGCGCGCCTGCCAGTCCGCCGGGATCAGCTGCCCACGATCGTGCAGGATCTGCACGTCGGTCACCTGGTTGTACGTCACCACGTCGGCGCGCAAGCCCTGCAGGATAGCCAGCGCCTGCTTGGAGGAACCGGCGTGCGACTGTTTGATGGTCAGCTTGTCGTTCGGGTGCTGTTGATTCCACTGCTGTTCAAAGCCGGGGTTCAGCGCGACGAACAATTCACGGGAAACGTCATAAGAACTGTTCAGCAATTCCGCCGCCGACGCTGCGCCGCTCGCCAACAGCGCAGCCGCCAGCCAACCTTTCAGCACGAGATTTTTAACCCGGTTTTGTTTCATTCTGCACCTTATCACTGAGTCAGTCCTTCAGGCTTTCGCCTTATTGACGACCAGTGTATTTATAACTCGGTGCGGAGCTGTAACGCTTTTATATACCGTTTAGTGATTTACAAGCATCAAACGCTATAAGGCAGGAAAAGAGCGGCGTTTTCGGGTCGGGAATGCGGGCCGAAGCCGGGCGCGCCGGCTTCGGCAACGGCGTCAAAGTGACAGCAGGCGTGTCAGCGATGGCGCAAAGTAGTAGCTGCCGGTCACCGCTCGGCTGAAACGCAGCATCGCGTCGCGTTTGCCGTCCAGATCGCCGAACATGCTCAGCAGCTGCTGCTCGATATTGTGCAGGCGCGCGCAATAGGCGATGAAGAACAGGCCGTGCTTGCCGCTGGCGGTGCCGTAAGGCAGGCTCTGGCGCAGAATCTTCAGGCCCTTGCCGTCCTCTTTCAGATCGACACGGCTGACGTGCGAAGTATCCGGGCGCTGGTCCGCCGGCAGCTCTTCGCTGTCGTGCTTGGTGCGGCCGATGATCTGCTCCTGCTGTTCGGTGGTAAAACGCTGCCACTGGCGCAGGTTGTGCTCGTAACGTTGCACCAGCACGTAGCTGCCGCCCGCATCCTCTTCACCCTCGGCGATCGTCGCCACTGCCGGGCGCTGGTCGCCCTGCGGGTTTTCGGTGCCGTCGATGAAGCCGCTCAGATCGCGCTCTTCCACCCAGCGGAAGCCATGGGTTTCTTCTTCGATCTTGATGACGTTACCGAACGCCGCCAATGCGGCCTGCGCCAGCGTAAAGTTGACGTCGTGGCGCAGCGACTGAATGTGGATCAGCATATCGCGCTGGGTGGCCGGTGCCAGTCCTTTGCCGAGCGGCGTAAACGGCTTCAGTTCTTTCGCGCCCTGGCCGCTGGAGAGATCGTGCCAGACGTCATAGCCGAAAGCGATAACCGCGCCGAGGCGCGCATCGGGAAACTGCTGTTGCAGCTCGCTCAACGTCTGACAAAACTGTTTGCAGCCCTGGCGCAAATCGGCGAATTCGCCCTGTACGCTGGCTTCCATAAAAATGGCGAAACGGCAGTGCTCCAGCAGAATGCCGCTCTGAACCTG
The DNA here is from genome assembly GCF_009707615.1 of Serratia sp. YC16. NCBI lineage: Bacteria > Pseudomonadati > Pseudomonadota > Gammaproteobacteria > Enterobacterales > Yersiniaceae > Serratia > Serratia sp. YC16. The sequence continues at coordinate 1,532,165 of NZ_WLYN01000001.1, forward strand.
TGTCATGTTGTTATCCTCAATACCAGAATCCGGCAACAGGTATGGCGGTTGACGCGCGGGTTCCCTGTTACAAACGCGCGCTATGATACCGCAAGCACGGGCGATTGCCTTGCAGCAGCGCAAAGAAAATAGGGGTAATGGCTTGAAAAGGCAGGCGCCGCGCACCGGCGCCCGTTGACAGCGTTACTGCTGCGGTTTGGCGTGCCAAACGATCTTGCTGACCGTCCAGCTTTTCAGGGTGTCGTCCGGCGGGATGATATCCTGCGCCCCGGCCCACTTGCCGCTGAAGATGTAGGTGACGTACTTGCTCTGCTCCGCCACGCACTCCACCTTGCCGGCGTCTTCGCCGCTGCCCGGTTTACAGGAACCGAACGCCTTGCTGTACATGTCGCCGAACGGCGTGCCGAGCTTGTTGCCCCACTCCGTCGCCACTTTAGGATCCATCACGTCCACCCGCTGCAGGCGCCCTTTCGGTTCGCCGGTGATCACCAGCTTCACTTCGTCGCCGGACAGCGCCTGATAGTAAGAGACGATCTGGCCGTTGTTGGTCGCCATGCCGCCGCGCAGGCGGTAGTTGCCGTCCAGCCCGTCGTTGATGGCGCTTTCCGACATCGGCGTGCCGGCGTTGAGCTTGCCGACGCCCTTGGCGCCGACCTCCAGGCTGCTGCCGAACCAGTTGAACGGCGACAGGCTGGACCAGGAGAAATTGGACATGCTCGAACAGCCGGTCAGTAACAGCGGAAGCCCTAACAGCAGGGGGCGAATATTCATCTCTAGCTCCTTAAACATCAATGGCACGGGGCGGTAACCCGCCCCTGCCGCACTCGGCGTTTTGCTGCGTGCCAGCCTCTCACAACGGCCCGCACTACGCCAACGGTTGCCTGCTTGGAGTGCGGAAAATGCGAAAAGTGCCGCACTTCTCGGCAATTAGTCAGCCTGCTCCGCCGGCGCGAAACAGGCTTTCAGGCGCGCATTCAGCAGCAGATAGCTCAGCGCCAGCGCGTCGAACAGCGCCAACGCCAACTCCAGCCCCGGCGCATCGCCGTCCTGGCGCCACAGGCTGAACAGCGAGCCGCCGAGCGACGCCAGCAGAGAGGCTGCCAACACCCAGCGCCAGCCGCGCCACAGCCGCGGCCATTGGTGGCGACGGCCGCTCAGCAAAAACGCCAGCGCCGCCGGCAGACCGAGCAGCATACCGTACCAAAAGCGTTGGGTATCCGGATAAAACAGCGCCAGCAAGCTTTCGCCCTGCTCGCGCGAAGCGCCGGCCATCACGAACAGCAGCCAGGTGCGCGCCTGCAGAATCAGCACGGCCCAAAACCCCAGCGGCAGCCGCAGCGTGCCGTGCTGATCGTAATCGTCCGGGGAAAAGCGGGGTGAGAATGGCTTCAACGGTCGTTCCTTGCCAACAGAATAAAAAGACTATGGCTACAGATGGGCGCCGGCGATGGGAATTTCAATGCGTCGGCTTAAGAAGCTCTTAAGATCGGCGTGTTTTAATCCTTATCACCAAGCAAGCACCCGATATCAGCGGGATGTGATTTTCGATAACGATAAGGAAGCGCAACATGAAAAAACTGACTCTGGCCGCTCTGATCGCGCTGTGCAGCGCACCGGTACTGGCGCAACAAGGCGGGTTCCTCGATCCGGCCGCGCCGCAGGCGCAAACACAGCCTGCTCCGCAGGGCGGTTTCTCCGGCCCCAGCGCGGCGCTGACCACCGTGGACAAGGTGAAATCGCTGAGCGACGACACCTGGGTGATGCTGCAGGGCAACATCGAACAGCGCATCGGCGACGAAACCTATACCTTCCGCGACGCCACCGGCACCCTGACGGTCGATATCGACCGCAAACGCTGGAACGGCCAGACCGTTACGCCGAAAGACAAGGTGCAGTTGGAAGGTAAAGTGGATAAAGACTGGAACAGCCTCGAAGTGGACGTGAAAACCGTCAAAAAGCTGCCGTAATGCGCTGCGGCGGGCGGTGCGACGCCGCCGCCCGCTGCCTGCTCAATATTCCTGATCTTCGATCAGCCGCTTGCCCAGGCTGGTGATGCCCTGGATCTCGTAGCCGAGCTTCTCGTACATCTCGACCACCGTGTCGTTGTCTTCGCGCACCATAATCTGGATCTTCGGGCAGCCACGGGCGATCAACTTCTTCTCCAGACGGTTGATCAACGCATTGGCGATGCCGCGCCCGCGATAGTCGGGATGCACCCCGAGGTAATAAGCCGATCCGCGGTGGCCGTCATAGCCGCCCATCACCGAACCGACCACTTCACCGCCAACCTCCGCCACCAGGAACAGCTCCGGGTCGTGGTTCAGCTTGCGCTCGATGTCCATTTCCGGATCGTTCCAGGGGCGCAGCAGATCGCAGCGCTCCCACAGGGTAATGACTTCTTCAAAGTCGTCTTGTCGAAATACGCGAATTTCCATCGATGTTGGCCGCTGTTAATTAAGGTGTTTATCTGATTATCGCGTGATTATTCACTTACGCAATATCAAACTGCGATTTACCGCGCTATTTGCCCAGAAATCGCCGGTAACAGGCGTAATAAATGGAAATAGTTATCGGGTCGATTAATGATTATCAATACGATATAACGTCGCAAAATAGAAACGTCGATGGAGCGTTGCGTAATGAAAAAGCAGGGTAAACCATTCCTCAATTTTAAACCGCTTGCCGTTTCCCCGACGCGACGCCAACTTTTGCTTTCCGGCCTGGCGGTGGCGCTGCTCGGCGTAAAAAGCCAAAGCGCCAAGGCGGAAGGCCTGCTGCGCAATCAGCACAGCAAACCGGCGGCAAAACCGATCGGCGGCAAAAAGCTGGTGATGATCGATCCCGGCCACGGCGGCATCGATTCCGGCGCGGTCGGCCACGAAGGCTCGCAGGAAAAACACATCGTGCTGGAAATCGCCAACCACGTGCGCCGTTTTCTGCATGAGCACGACCACGTCGAAGCGCGCCTGACGCGCGAAGAAGACGAGTTCATTCCGCTGTTCCAGCGGGTGGAGATCGCCCACCAGCACCAGGCCGATCTGTTCATTTCGATTCACGCCGACGGCTTCACCAGCCCATCGGCCTCCGGCGCTTCGGTGTTCGCCCTGTCCAACCGCGGCGCCAGCAGCGCCATGGCGCGCTACCTGTCCAATCGTGAAAACGCCGCCGACGACGTGGCGGGCGGCAAGTACAAGGATCAGGACAACTACCTGCAGCAGGTGCTGTTCGATCTGGTGCAAACCGATACCATCAACAACAGCCTGACGCTCGGCCGCCACGTGCTCGGCCAGATCCGCCCGGTGCACCACCTGCACAGCGACAGCACCGAACAGGCGGCGTTCGCGGTGCTGAAATCGCCGTCCATTCCCTCAGTACTGGTAGAAACCTCGTTCATCACCAACCCGAACGAAGAGCGGCTGCTGGGCACCACCGCGTTTCGCGAGAAAATAGCCCGCGCCATCTCGGACGGCATCATCAATTTCTTCGATTACTTCGATGCCCACCAGCGCAAACCCCGCTGATGCCGCGGGCGGCGAATAAGAGTATACTCAGCGCCTTGTTCAGCCAGACGCTATAAAGACCCCGCATGAGTTTACCTAACATCGCTGAAGTAAAATCCTTCCTGCTGGCGCTGCAGGATCATATCTGCGCGCAGCTCGCCCAGGCCGACGGCGGCGCCACGTTCACCGAAGACCAATGGACGCGTGAAGAAGGCGGCGGTGGCCGTAGCCGCGTGCTGACCAACGGCGCGGTGTTCGAACAGGCGGGGGTCAACTTCTCGCACGTCTCCGGCGCCACCCTGCCGGCCTCGGCCACCGCGCACCGTCCGGAACTGGCCGGGCGCAGTTTCCAGGCGATGGGCGTCTCATTGGTGATCCACCCGCTCAGCCCCTACGTGCCCACCAGCCACGCCAACGTGCGCTTCTTCATCGCCGAAAAGCCGGGCGAAGCGCCGGTGTGGTGGTTCGGCGGCGGCTTTGACCTGACGCCGTTCTACGGTTTCGCAGAGGATGCCGTGCACTGGCACCGTACCGCAGCCGAGCTGTGCGCGCCGTTCGGCGACGAGGTTTACCCCAAATACAAACGGTGGTGCGACGATTACTTCTTCATCAAGCACCGCAACGAAGCGCGCGGCATCGGCGGCCTGTTCTACGACGATCTGAACACCCCGGACTTCGACCACTGTTTCGCCTTCACCCGTGCGGTGGGCCAGGGCTTCCTCGACGCCTATCTGCCGATCGTCGAAAAACGCAAGGCCTTGACCTGGGGCGAGCGTGAGCGTCAGTTCCAGCTCTATCGCCGCGGCCGCTACGTGGAGTTCAACCTGGTGTGGGATCGCGGCACGCTGTTCGGGCTGCAAACCGGCGGGCGCACCGAGTCCATTTTGATGTCGATGCCGCCGCTGGTGCGTTGGGAATATAACTACCAGCCGGACGCCGACAGCCCGGAAGCGGCGCTGGCGCGCGATTTCCTGCCGGTGCGCGACTGGCTGCAGGAGCCGAAATGATGCAGATTTGGGTCGATGCGGACGCCTGTCCGAACGTGATCAAAGAGGTGCTGTTCCGCGCCGCCGATCGCACCGCCATCACCGTGACGCTGGTGGCGAACCAGCCATTGCGCACGCCGCCGTCGAAGTACATCCGTTCACTGCAGGTGGCGGCCGGCTTCGACGTGGCCGACAACGAGATCGTGCGCCGCTGCGAAGCGGGCGATCTGGTGATCACCGCCGATATTCCGCTGGCGGCGGAGGTGATAGAGAAAGGCGCGGTGGCGCTGAACCCGCGCGGCGAGCGCTATACGCCGGACACCATCCGCGAGCGCCTCAACATGCGCGATTTTATGGATACCCTGCGCGCCAGCGGCATTCAGACCGGCGGCCCGAACGCCCTGAACCAGCGCGACCGCCAGCAGTTCGCCAACGAGCTGGACAAATGGCTGCTGCAGGCGAAACGGGCGCAGTGACTGCGCCCTGCTCTGCTGCGGTTTAGAAGCGCACCTCCCCGCCGAAGATATAAGTCCGCCCACGGGCGGTGTTGGTCGGCGTCTCATACTGCGACTGCGACGGCAGCGAGTTCATCTTGTTCAGCGCGTCCGAATAGTCTTTGTCCATCAGGTTTTGCACGCTGAGCTTCAGCAACAGATTGCGATTCACCTGATAGGTGCCGTACAGATCGATAATGGTCGGAATATGCGGCGCCGGCTCTTTCAGCAACTGCTCATTCTCATCGTAATCAGAGTCCGGCGACAGGCGCACCGCTTTGCCGGTGTATTTCACCACCCCGCCCAGCGTCAGTTTCTCGTCCAGCAGGCGTACCCCGCTGTCCAACGTGAAGTAGAATTCCGGCAGTTCGCTGACATCACCCGCGCCGAACACGTTGCTGGCCTGGTTGGTCGGCTGGGAGGTATGCTCCTTGCTTAACGACAGCTTGGTGAAGGCGAAACCGGCGTCGTACAGCGCTTCGAGCTCCACCCCGCGCATTTTGACCGGTTCGGGGGCGTTGCTGTACATGGTCATGCTGACATTGACGTCCGCGTTATCCCACTCTTCCTGCGTCGCCTGCGAACGGTTGCACTTCTGGCGGTTTTTACACACCAGGTAGGTTTGGCTGGATATGTAGTTTTTGATCCTGGTTTCGAAATAGACCGCTTTCAGTTGGAAGCTGTCCTGCTTGAACAACAGATCGTGGGCATTGGCATTGAACCCGCCCTGCCAGGTCTCCGCTTTTTCGCCCTTCAGGAACGGGTTCATCGACTGACCGCCGCTGTTGGCGAAGAACACCTCCTGGATATTCGGCCCGCGCATCGACTTGCTGTAGCTGACGAACGGCTGCAGCCACGGCGTGACCTGCGCCGACAGCATTAGCGACGGGTTGAAACCCTGTTCATTGCGGGTGATATTGCTGGCGCCCTGCGGGAAGCATTCTACGCGCTCGTCACAGGCCGGCTTATAGCCGGAGAGGCGATAGGCGGTGTAGTTCAGATCGAAATTCCCCTGCCAGATGCCGTAGTTAGCTTGTAACCCGCTGTACAGGCTGGAAATATCCTGCTTGCCCGACATTCCCACCGGCATGCTTTCCGCCTGATCGTCATCCGTCACCAAACCGGAGGCCTTTTTCTTATACTCGTTGCGCACCAGCTTGCCGCCGTAGCTGAAGGCGAAATCGACGTCCTGCAGGCTGAAACGGCTGGTGTTGTTGATATCCAGCGCATCGGAGATGTTTTTCGCCGTGCTGTCGCTGAACCCCGCCATGTTGTCGGACATGAACTTTTGCTCGCCGCGGCTGGTGCTGGCGGTCAGGTTGAAATCTATCAGCTCGGAGAACGGCGCATAGTGGTATTTGAGGTAGAAATCGTCGCTGTCGATGTGGCGGCGGGTGATTTTATTCTGGTAGCTGCGCGCCGACAGTTCGATGCTGTTGAAGGCATCCGGCTTGATGTCCACTTTGAACAGCTGGGATTTCGGGTTCTGGCGGTAGGTTTTATCGACGTTGAACATCTCACTGTCGAAACCGGCGCCGTTTTTGTAGTTGGAGGTGATGGAGCTGCCGCTGATCGCCGCCATCGCCCCCAGGCTGCCGCCGTCGGCAAAGGCGGCGGTTTTGGCGCCGACGGCGATCATGCCGCTGCGGCCGATGCCGTTATTGCCCACCGAGAATTTGGTGCGCACGCCGAACGGGTTATCGGAAAACACCACGTCGTCCACGCCGATAGTGCGGAAGTTGGCGCTGCCCGCCAAGGCGTTGACGCCGTCGGAACCGGTGGCGTTGCCGCGCGCCACGTCGACGCCGACGATAAAGTTAGGATCGATCAGCGCCCCGAACTGGCTGGTGGGCAATCCCCCGTGCGCTGCGTCGCTCGGCGAGTTGCCGTAGTAGTTTTGCGTGATGCCATCGACCATGGTGTTGACCCGGCCGAAACCGCTCAGGCCGCGGATATTGACGCTGACCGATCCCTGGCCGGGATCGATCTGGGTATAGGTGCCCGGCATACTGCGCAGAATGCTGTCCACCGACTCCAGATTTTTGTTTTCGTCGCGCGAGCTGAATGCCCCCGGCCTGGCCAACGCGTCTTTTTCGCTGCTTTTGCCGCTGTCGGCGGCCGAGACGTTGAGCGGGCTGAACACCACGCTGCCTTTATTATTTTCCGCCTGTTCCTGCGCGGCCGCAGCCGGCCCGTGCAGCGCCAGTCCCGCGCCGATCAGGCTCGCTATCATTTTGATTTTCATATATCCCCAGAAATAGCCAATAAGGTTTGATGGCCGACAATGCCCAGCAAAAAGCCCGCCGAAAACGCGGTAAATAAGGTTGTTATTGTTTTATTGCGCCGCAGCAGGCCGCGGCGCTAAAGATTATTTCTGCGCCTGCCGATCCGCCGCCAGAATAAAGGCGTATTCCAGCGCGCCGTTTTCCAGCCGCGCCAGGCGGCCCGATTTGCCGCCATGGCCGGCGGTCATGTCGGTGGAGAGCAGCAGCAGTGAATCGCCCTGTTTGAAACGCCGCAGCTTCGCCACCCATTTGGCCGGCTCCCAATACTGCACCTGCGAGTCGTACAAACCGCTGGTGACCAGCAGGTTCGGATAACGCTGCTTGCGCACGTTGTCGTACGGGCTGTAGGACTTCATCAGCGCATAGGCGGCCGGCTGGTTCGGGTTGCCCCACTCCTCGTATTCGCCGGTGGTCAGTGGAATGCTGTCGTCCAGCATGGTGGTCACCACATCGACGAACGGCACCTGCGCCACCACCGCGTTGTACAGCTGCGGCGCCTGATTGATCACCGCCCCCATCAGCAAGCCGCCGGCGCTGCCGCCCATGGCGTAGATGCGCCCCGGCTGGCCGTAGCCGTCTTTGATCAACGCCTGGGTGGCATCGATGAAGTCGTTGAAACTGTTCGGTTTGTGCGTCAGCTTGCCCTGTTTGTACCAGCTCTGCCCCAGCTCGCCGCCGCCGCGCACGTGGATCAGCGCATAGACAAAGCCGCGATCCAGCAGGCTGATGCGGTTGGCGCTGAACGCCGGATCCATGCTCATGCCGTAAGCGCCGTAGCCGTAGACCAGCAGCGGGTTATGGCCGTTTTTGAACAGCGATGTGCGATACACCAGCGAGACCGGCACCTTCACGCCATCGCGCGCCGTTACCCAGATGCGCTCGCTGTGATACAGGCTGGGATCGACGCCTTTCACTTCCTGCTGCTTGAGCAGGGTACGCTCGCCCTTATTCAGATCCCACTCATAGGTGCGGGTCGGCGTGGTCATCGCCGAATAGCCGTAGCNTCACGCCATCGCGCGCCGTTACCCAGATGCGCTCGCTGTGATACAGGCTGGGATCGACGCCTTTCACTTCCTGCTGCTTGAGCAGGGTACGCTCGCCCTTATTCAGATCCCACTCATAGGTGCGGGTCGGCGTGGTCATCGCCGAATAGCCGTAGCGCAACCGATCGCTGTCCGGCTCCGGGTTATAGCCCAGCCAGGCCATGTAGCTGGCGTCGTCGAACGGGATGGCGCGCTCGGTTTTACCGTCCCAGCTGATTTGCCGCAGCTGTACCAGCCCGTTGGCGCGTTCCTGCACCACCAGCCAGTCACGGAACAGGCTGAAGCTTTCCACCTCGTGCTGCGCCTGCGGCGCAATCAGCGTCTGCCAGGGTTTCCCCGCCGCAGCCGTACGGTACAGGCCAAAATTCGGGTCCTGATGGTTGGAACGCAGATAGAACTCGCCGCGGTAGTGATCGAGGTAATACTCGCGGCCGTTTTGTCGGGCGGCGAACAACTGCGGCTCGCGCTGCGGCTGGCTGGCGTCGATCAGGCGCACTTCGGAAGTGGTATTGCCGCTGATGGTGAGTATCAGGTAATCGCGTGAGGATGAGCGGCCGAGGCTGAGGTAAAACGCCGGATCGTTTTCCTGGTACACCAGCTTATCTTGCGCCGTCGGCGTCCCGTACTGATGGCGGTAAACCTGATACGGCAACAGCGTTTGCGGGTGGTTGCGCACGTAGAACAGGGTTTGATTGTCGTTGGCCCACAGCATGTTGCCGGAGGTGTTTTCCAGCGTTTCCGGCGACCAGCGTTCACTGCCTATCTCCCGCAGGGAGATGCGGTATTGGCGGCGGCCCTGCAGATCTTCGGCCACCGCCAGACGGCGGTTGTCCCGGCTGACGTCCATCGCCCCCAGGCGATAATAGGCCTGGCCGGCCGCGCGCTGATTGGCATCCAGCAAGGTTTGCCACGGCGCGTCGGCGGTGAGCGCCTGGCGCTGATACAGCGCGAACTCTTTACCGGCGGCGTAGCTTTCCTGATAGCGATAGCCGTTGAGCTGATACGGCACCGAACGATCATCAGGATTCATGCGGCCCAGCATCTCCTGATACAGCGTGGCGCGCAGCTTCTGGTACGGCGCCATCATTTGCTCGGTGTAGCGGTTCTCCGCCTTCAGGTAGTCCAGCACCTTCTGCTCTTTTCGGCTGTCGTCGCGCAGCCAGTAATAATCGTCGATGCGCGTCTCGCCGTGGGCAGTCAGCACTTTCGGCGCGCGTTCCGCCAACGGCGGCTGCGGTTGCGCCAGCGCGGCGCCGGCGACGCCTAAAGAAAGCCAGAACGCGGCCGCAATGCGGCGGCGCGGGGTGAATAACAGCGGGTTCATAATCCCTCACGAAGTTTGAAAAGGCGGACGGCGGCGAGGCGGCGTCTGCCAGCATTAACGGCGGGCGTTCAGCTCCGCCAGATTGAAATCGATCGGCATCGTCACCCTGACGGCTCCCTGCTGCAGCATCTCCGGCGGCGGCGGCGGCAACGGCTGCGCGCGCGACACTACCGCCACCGCTTCCCGATCCAGCGACGCGGTGCCGGAGCGCACCTGCAGGCTCACATTCGACACGCGCCCCTGCGCATCGACGCTGAAACTGACCTGCGGCATGCCGCTACGCCGGCGGCTGCGGGCATCCAGGGGATATTCCTTGATGCGGTTCAGCTTGCCCTTCACCAGACTCTCCCACGACAGCTTGGCCTGCGCGTTGCTGTTGGCATCGCTGTTGATCGGCGCGGCGGTTTGGTGGGAGAGCGTCTGCGCCTGCGGCGCGGCGGCGCTGGACGCGGCGGCACTGCGCGTCTCTTTGGCCTGTTCCTGCGGTTTCGGCTGCGCTTTTTGCGGGGGGCGGTGTTCGGCGCGCTTCTTCTGCGCCGTCACGATTTTCGCTTTATCGGCGCGCGCCAGCTTGGGCAGATCCGGCTGTTGCTGCTGCTCAGCGGGCTGCGCCGCGGCGGACTCCGCTTGCTGCACGCCCAACGGCAGCGGCTTGCTTTCCGGCGCTTCAATCTGCGCCGCCCAGCTCATCATCACCGCCGGCGGCGGCAGCACCACCGGTTCCAGCGTCGTCTGCGGCCAATAAAACAGCAATACCAACGCCGCGTGCGCCGCCAGGGCGAGCAGCAGGCCGCGCGCCCAGCGCGGCTGCGGCAGCTCAAAAGCCGGAAGGGAATAAGACTGACTTAACATAGGGGCATTAGCTTGCTTAATTGCGAATGATTGCAGATCACATTTACTAATGATAATCATTTGCAAATATAATTAACACCCCTTTTCACTGTCTTAACGTATTCATTTCACTAATGGTGTGATCCACAGGTAGTCCGCTGTGTTCGCATCAACCTGTACGCCCGGCTCCGCCAGCATCAGCACCGTCGAGGCCGCCGCCGGTTGCAGATCCCGCACGTGCAGCGGCACGCCCACCGATTTGGCGGCGTGATAGCCACCGGCGATCAACAGCGCGGGCGTGGGCGCCGCCAGCAAACGTTCCGCCATACGCCGATCGCGCTGCTGCTGGATCGCCAGCATCGCGTGCAGTTGGTCGGCCTCAATCTTGCCGCCGTGCGAAGTGCGGATGGTCTCTTCCAGCGCCTTGCGCACCGCCGGCTGCGCCGATAACTGCCCCGCCGGGAACTGCGGCTGCTGATAGAACGCCGTAATCTCGCTGCGATCCAGGTTGGCTGACCACAGCGGGTATGGCGCACGCATCGCCGCCATCGTCACCCCGCCATACAGTTCCCACTTCCAGCCCGGCTGCCAGGCGATCAGTTCCGCCACGCGGCCGTCACGCACTGTGGGATCGCTCTGCAGCCACTGCTTGACTTTGTCCACCTGCGCCTGCTGGTTCGGGTTGATCATCTCCATCAGCACGCTGCCCTGCGGCCGCCGCTGCGGCAGCTGCTGCACCAGCCATTGCTCAATCTGATGGTGGTAAGGATTGTCATGCTTTTCCCCGACGATCACCCGCGGCTGCTGCGCCAATCGCGTCAACAGCTGCTCAGGCTTCAGGGTCGCGCCGCTGTGCAGATCGGTGATATTACCCAGGTTGTCGATGCTGTTGGCCGGCGTTTGCACCGAGTTTTGGCTGCAGGCGCCGAGCGCCAACGCCGCCAATAAAATCAGATATCTCATCATGTTGCCCCATTATCGAAAATGGCGACATTATAGATAATAATTATCATTTGCATATAGATCCGACTTAACGATTTTTTTACGTGGCGATCGCCGGTGGCGCATTGCGTTGGAAAGGCATTGCGGGTATAACCAATAGCCATTCAGATATTTAGACGTCTATACGGATAGATTATTATGCACGCATCGGCGCCCGCCGCAGGGCAGTTCAAACGCAGCATGAAGGCCCGGCACCTGGTGATGTTGTCGCTGGGCGGTGTGATCGGTACCGGGCTGTTTTTCAACACCGGTTATATCATCTCTACCACCGGGGCGCTCGGCACCCTGCTGGCCTACCTGATCGGCGCGCTGGTGGTGTACCTGGTGATGCTGTGCCTGGGTGAGCTGTCGGTGGCGATGCCGGAAACCGGCGCTTTTCACGTCTATGCCTCGCGCTATCTGGGGCCGGCCACCGGCTATGCCGTCGCCTGGCTGTACTGGCTCACCTGGACAGTGGCGCTCGGCTCCAGCCTGACCGCCGCCGGATTCTGCATGCAGTACTGGTTCCCGCAGTCGCCGGTGTGGCTGTGGTGCCTGATCTTCTGCGCGGCCATTTTTCTGCTTAACGTGGTGACCACCCGCTTTTTCGCCGAAAGCGAATTCTGGTTTTCGCTGATCAAAGTGGTGACCATTCTGGCGTTTATCATTCTGGGTGGCGCCGCCATGTTCGGTCTGCTGCCGATGAAAGACGGCACCCCGGCGCCGTTCCTGCACAATCTGACCGCTTCTGGCTGGCTGCCGCACGGCACGCTGCCGATCCTGATGACCATGGTGGCGGTGAACTTCGCCTTCTCCGGCACGGAACTGATCGGCATCGCCGCCGGTGAAACCGAGAACCCGGAAAAAGTCGTGCCGCTGGCGATCCGCACCACGGTGATCCGCCTGATGCTGTTCTTTATCGGCACCGTGTTCGTGCTGGCGGCGCTGATCCCAATGGATCAGGCGGGGATCGTCAAAAGCCCGTTCGTGCTGGTGTTTGAACGCATCGGCGTGCCTTACGCCGCCGATATCTTCAACTTCGTGATCCTGACCGCCATCCTGTCGGCGGCCAACTCCGGCCTGTACGCCTCCGGGCGCATGCTGTGGTCACTGGCCCACCAGCGCACCCTGCCGGCCTACTTCGCCCGCGTCAATGCACGCGGCATTCCGATCAATGCCCTGACCTTCAGCATGCTCGGCGGCGTCCTGGCGCTGCTGACCAGCGTGATCGCGCCGGATACGGTGTTTGTCGCCCTGTCGGCAATCTCCGGCTTTGCGGTGGTGGCGGTGTGGCTGAGCATCTGCGCCGCCCACTATGCTTTCCGCCGCGCCTACCTGCGCAGCGGCCAGCCGATAAGCGGCCTGAAATACCGCGCGCCCGGCTACCCATTGACGCCGATCCTCGGCTTTGCGCTGTGCCTGCTGGCCTGCATCGGACTGGCGTTCGATCCGGAGCAGCGCATTGCGCTCTACTGCGGGCTGCCGTTTGTCGCCCTGTGCTACCTCACCTATTTCCTGACCCGGCGCGCCGGGCAAAAAACCGCTTTGGGAGAACAACATGTCGGTTAACAACCCCGTCGCCCACCTGCTGGCCGAACAGCCCACGCTGATCCTGGACGGCGCGCTGGCCACCGAACTGGAAGCGCGCGGCTGCGATCTGACCGATCCGCTGTGGTCGGCCAAGGTGCTGATTGAAAATCCCGAGCTTATCTATCAGGTGCATCTCGATTATTTCAACGCCGGCGCCCAGTGCGCCATCACCGCCAGCTATCAGGCCACGCCGCAGGGCTTCTTGCGCCGCGGCCTGGATCAGGATCGGTCGCTGGCGCTGATCGCCAAAAGCGTGCAGCTGGCGCAACGCGCGCGCCGCGATTATCTGGCCGAACACCCGCAGGCCGCGCCGCTGCTGATCGCCGGTTCGGTAGGCCCATACGGTGCCTATCTGGCCGACGGATCGGAATACCGTGGCGACTATCGGCTGGCGCAGGATGACATGATCGCCTTCCACCACCCGCGCCTCACCGCGCTGGCCGCCGCCGGCGTCGATCTGCTGGCCTGCGAAACGCTACCGTCTTTCGCTGAACTGCAGGCGCTGCTGACGCTGCTACAGGAGTTCCCGACGCTCGGCGCCTGGTTCGCCTTCACCCTGCGCGACAGCCAACACCTCAGCGACGGCACGCCGCTGACGGAGGTCATGTCCGCGCTGCGCGGCAACCCGCAGGTGCTGGCCATCGGTATCAACTGCATCGCGCTGGACAAGGTCGCCCCAGCGTTGCGTCAGCTGAGCGCGCTGGCCGACAAACCGCTGCTGGTCTACCCGAACTCCGGGGAGCATTACGATGCAGTCAGCAAAACCTGGCACGCCTGCGGCAGCGAGCACGGCAGTCTGGTCGATCAGGCGGTAGAGTGGCGCGCGCTCGGCGCACAATTGATCGGCGGCTGTTGCCGCACTACCCCGCAGGATATCCGCGCCATCGCCGCGCGCTGCAAGAAATGAGAAAGGGGGTTATTCGGTTAACCGGCGCAGTTGCTCCGCGGCTTGTTCGACGTTGAGGCGGCCTTGAGCAGCCTCGACCGTGAGTTCAACCAGCTGCGCATCTTCACGCAGTGCAATGCCATTGATACCGAGAAATAACGCCATGCTTTGGAAGGCCGTGCGCTTATTGCCATCAAGAAAAATATGACCATGACTGATAGCAATGAGATAAAGTGCGGCCAAACGGTAAACGTCGGTGACGTTCTCATAGTGGTAAGCATTGAGCACGCGGTTGGCTACGGCCTCAACTTTACTGCCATCCTGGCGGCCGTGAGGCACAATTTCAGCATTGAATTCCGCAATATCCTCTGCGGTCAAAAAGATCATCTATTGGCCAGCGCCTTAATCGTATCCGCGTGTTTAGCCTGAATGCGCGCTTTCACCTTGGCTTTGACCAAAACCTCATAGTCGGCCTTACTGATGATGTAAACCTCATCGTGTCCGCGACGCGTCACTTCCACCGGCTGTTTTTGCGCTTCCAAAAGCACCTCGGCAAGGTTGTTTCTGGCCGCCGTGTAGCTAATCGTAGTCATTTTCTTTACCTGTACATGTACATGTTTGACGATTATTTGTACCACGTCCGCTGGAAATAAAAAAGCCCCCGGCGCCAAGGGCGCAGGGGGCCAGTCACTCAGCCCGGCCTTACAACGGTTCGGTCTGGGCTTCCACTACCGCCAGCGCCACCATGTTGACGATGCGGCGCACCGAGGCGATCGGCGTCAGGATGTGCACCGGCTTGGCGACCCCCATCAGCACCGGCCCGACGGTCACCCCTTCCGAGCAGGAGACGCGCAGCAGGTTGTAGCTGATGCGCGCGGCTTCCATGTTCGGCATGATCAGCAGGTTGGCCGAGCCTTTCAGCGGGCTGTCCGGCATCAGATCGTGACGAATGCTTTCCACCAACGCGGCGTCGCCGTGCATTTCGCCGTCGATCTCCAGCTCCGGCGCCAGCTCGTTCACCAGCTCCAGCGTTTTGCGCATCTTGCGCGCCGCCGGGCAGTCAGACGAGCCGAAGCTGGAATGAGACAGCAGCGCCACCTTCGGCTCAATGCCGAAGCGACGCACGGTTTCCGCCGCCATCAGGGTGATCTCCGCCAGCTGTTCCGGCGTCGGATCGTCGTTGACGTAGGTGTCGGCGATAAAGGTGTTGCCGCTCGGCAGCAGCAACGCGTTCATCGCACCGGCGACGTGCGCGCCTTCACGGAAACCGAATACGTTCTTCACCACGTCGTAATGCTCGTGGTAGCTGCCGATGGTGCCGCAGATCATCGCATCCGCTTCGCCGCGATGCAGCATGATGGCGGCGATCAGCGTCGGGTTGCCGATCACCGCGCGCCGCGCCTGCTCTTGCGAAACGCCGCAGCGTTTCATGATCTGGTAGTACTCGCCCCAGTATTCGTTGAAGCGCGGATCCGACTCGTTGTTCACCACTTCGAAATCTTTGCCCGGCGTCAGCTGCAGGCCCAGCTTTTTCAAGCGCATCTCGATCACGCTCGGACGGCCGACCAGGATCGGGAAGGCCAGCCCCTGCGACACCAGTTCCTGCGTGGCGTGCAGCACGCGCTCTTCCTCTCCTTCCGCCAGCACCACCCGCTTCACCTCTTTGCGTGCCTGAGAGAAGATCGGTTTCATGAACAGGTTGGTTTTGTAGACGAACTCCGCCAGCTTCTCCACATAGGCATCGAAGTCTTCGATCGGTCGCGTCGCCACGCCGGAATCCATCGCCGCCTTGGCCACCGCCGGCGCGATCTTGACGATCAGGCGCGGATCGAACGGTTTCGGAATGATGTATTCCGGCCCGAAGGAGAGATCCTGGTCGTCATACGCAGAAGCCACCACGTCGCTCTGCTCCGCCAGCGCCAGATCGGCGATGGCGTGCACGCAGGCCAGCTTCATTTCTTCGTTGATGGTGGTGGCGCCCACATCGAGCGCGCCGCGGAAGATGAACGGGAAGCACAATACGTTGTTCACCTGGTTCGGGTAGTCGGAACGGCCGGTGCAGATGATGGCATCCGGACGCACCGCTTTGGCCAGCGGCGGCAGAATTTCCGGTTCCGGGTTAGCCAGCGCCATGATCAGCGGATCGCGCGCCATGGTTTTCACCATATCCTGCGTCAGGACGCCCGGGCCGGAGCAACCGAGGAAGATGTCGGCGTTCGGGATGGCATCGCCCAACGTGCGCTGGCCGTTATCCTCGATGGCATAGGCGGCCTTGGTCTGCTCCATGTTGGCGTCGCGGCCTTTATAGATGACGCCCTTCGAGTCACAGACGGTGATGTTCTGTTGACGCAGCCCCAGCGCCACCAGCAGGTTCAGACAGGCGATAGACGCCGCGCCGGCACCGGACACCACCAAACGCACGTCGGAGATATTCTTCTTCACCACGCGCAGGCCGTTGAGCACCGCCGCAGTGGTGATGATCGCCGTGCCGTGCTGGTCGTCGTGGAACACCGGGATCTTCATGCGCTCACGCAGTTTCTGCTCGATGTAGAAACACTCCGGCGCCTTGATGTCTTCCAGGTTGATACCGCCGAAGGTCGGTTCCAACGCGGCGATAATGTCGATTAATTTGTCAGGGTTATGCTCATCCACTTCGATATCAAATACATCAATACCGGAAAACTTCTTGAACAAAACGCCCTTGCCTTCCATCACCGGCTTACCGGCCAACGCGCCGATATTGCCCAGCCCCAGTACCGCCGTGCCGTTGGAAATCACCGCCACCAGATTGCCGCGCGCGGTGTATTTGTACGCCGCCAGCGGATCTTCGGCGATCTCGAGGCAAGGCGCGGCGACGCCCGGCGAATAGGCCAGCGCCAGATCGCGCTGGGTCGCCAACGGTTTGGTGGGGGAAACCTGGATCTTCCCTGGGACAGGAAACTGATGGAAATCAAGGGCACTCTGTTTGAGCTGTTCGTCCATTATGGATTCCTTTGTTTTTTGCTTTTATGTTGAGGTAAGGCTTTGAGGCTGCGCCCTGCCGTGGGCCATGGCGCCCAGGTACAATGACAGGGCACAGCCTTGAAGTATAGTGAGAGAAACATCACAAACTTTGAAGCACGCCATAACCTTGGTCGAAATACCGTTTTAAAAGTAAAAAAAGAAGGCCTGCGGGACGAGTCAGAGAAGCGCCGCCGTCAGTGCGGCGGCAGCGTGGCGCGCCAGGCGTTAAGCGTCTCCACCTGGCCGGCGCAAATGTGTAACGAGGTTTGTAACGCCAGGGTATAGCTTACCGCATCGCCCCAGGTCTCCCCCTGCAGCTGCGGCTGTTCGCAGGGCGCGAACACCGACTCAGGGGGCAACAGCGGCACGGCCTGCGGCGCCGGCGGCTGGGCGCAGGAGCTCAAGCACAGCGCCAGGCAGAGGCCGAGCGGCGCAGGGATCGTTTTTAATCGCTTCACGGTATTTCCTCTGATAAGCGTCGTGTTGCTGGCGCAGCTGCTGTTCCTGCCGCTGCTGCGCCGCCATCAGCGCGCGGTTTTGCGCGTCCTGAGTCTGCAAGGTGGCGATAAGCCCCGCCTGCTGCGCCAGGCTTTTCTGCAATTCCGCCGCCTGTTGCCGCGCGGAGGCCAACTGGTGCGACAACAGCGAGCTATAGCCGCCGAGGCAAATGGCCGCCAGCAACAGCAACAACAACCCGCCCTGCGCCAGCTTCTGCAGCCAGCCGCTCATGCCGGGTAGTCCCGAAACGGCAGCTGGAAGTGCGGGCCATCCTTGAGGGTTTTCCATTCGCCGCCCCATTCGACGTTGATACAGCATTCACGCGCCGCGCGCCGTACCGCCACCGCAATCTGCGCATAGTAATCCCACTCCCAGGAGACCACGCCCGCCGGCATCGCCACCACGTCCACCGCATGGCCGGTCAGGTGGCGGCTGCGCAGCGTTTGGCTGCTGCCGGCACGCACCATTTCCCGCTGGCGTGCCATGCTGCGCAGCCCCTCGCTGACGGAAAACGGCACCAGTGAATAACGCAGCGCCAAACGAATAACGCGCACCAAATCCGGATGCACGCCACGCAGATTTTCTTCGCTGCGGGCGGTAAAGCGAATATCTTCGATGTCATTTAACATTTTTAAACCCCGTCTTTTTACCGATAAATTTTTTAATTAGGGCGTTGATGTAATCCGCCCCCATAAAACCAATCAGTACGCTGGCCAAATTCGCCCAATTTAATTCCAGGCCCATCAGCGCTAACGCATCGCGCACCGTCCAGGCCAACAGCGCACACATAGCCGCATTCAATAAGCGTCGCCGAATGCCCACGTTGCGATAGGCGCCATGTAATAACGCCATCACGCCAGCCAGAATGGCGTTCAATACCGGCTGAAGATATTCACATACTCGCTGGACTATTAAGCCAACAGCGTCAGGCTCTATGCTGGACATAGCTCATCTCCTTTTTATTTTTAATTAAATGCCAATCACGGCCGGTGGGACATCGGATAATCAGAATCTAGTTAAGGATGCTATTACAAAGCAAATGAATAAATACAGGCCCTATGGTCGAATTCATTCATGCTGAACGCTGGCACAACAGATTAGCGCCCGTGGATGCGACAGTTAATGAAATTTCATTATTATCGTGATTTATTTCGACTTTTGTTTTTACGAAAAATAAACATTAATGGCGGTGGGAAATACTTCCCCATCATAAAAACATCCACTCTGGAGAAATACCATGTCCACACGCAAAGCCGTTATTGGGTATTATTTTATTCCAACCAACCAAATCAATAATTACACCGAGTCCGATACCTCCATCGTGCCATTCCCGGTATCCAACATCACGCCGGCCAAAGCCAAACAGCTGACGCACATCAACTTCTCTTTCCTGGATATCAACAGCAACCTGGAATGCGCCTGGGATCCGGCCACCAACGACGCCAAAGCGCGCGATGTGGTCAAGCGCCTGACCGCGCTCAAAGCGCACAACCCCAACCTGCGCATCATGTTCTCCATCGGCGGCTGGTACTACTCCAACGATCTGGGCGTGTCGCACGCCAACTACGTCAACGCGGTGAAAACCCCGGCGTCGCGCACCAAGTTCGCCCAATCCTGCGTACGCATCATGAAGGATTACGGCTTCGACGGCGTGGACATCGACTGGGAGTATCCGCAAGCGGCAGAAGTGGACGGCTTCATCGCCGCGCTGCAAGAGATCCGCACCCTGCTGAATCAGCAAACCGTCGCTGACGGCCGCCAGGCGCTGCCGTATCAGTTGACCATCGCCGGCGCCGGCGGCGCCTTCTTCCTGTCGCGCTATTACAGCAAGCTGGCGCAGATCGTCGCGCCGCTCGATTACATCAACCTGATGACCTACGATCTGGCCGGCCCCTGGGAGAAGATCACCAACCACCAGGCGGCGCTGTTCGGCGACGCGGCCGGGCCGACCTTCTACAATGCGCTGCGCGAAGCCAATCTGGGCTGGAGCTGGGAAGAGCTGACCCGCGCCTTCCCCAGCCCGTTCAGCCTGACGGTCGATGCCGCGGTGCAGCAACACCTGATGATGGAAGGGGTGCCGAGCGCCAAAATCGTGATGGGCGTGCCGTTTTACGGCCGCGCCTTCAAGGGCGTCAGCGACGGCAACGGCGGGCAATACAGCAGCCACAGCACGCCGGGCGAAGATCCGTATCCGAGCACCGACTACTGGCTGGTGGGCTGCGAAGAGTGTGTGCGCGACAAGGATCCGCGTATCGCGTCCTATCGCCAGCTGGAGCAGATGCTGCAGGGCAACTACGGCTATCAGCGGTTGTGGAACGACAAGACCAAAACCCCTTACCTGTATCATGCGCAGAAAGGATTGTTCGTCACCTATGACGACGTCGAGAGCTTCAAATACAAAGCGAAGTACATCAAGCAGCAGCAGCTGGGCGGCGTGATGTTCTGGCATCTGGGGCAAGACAACCGCAACGGCGATCTGCTGGCCGCGCTGGATCGCTATTTCAACGCCGCGGACTACGACGACAGCCAGCTGGATATGGGCACCGGCCTGCGCTACACCGGCGTCGGCCCCGGCAACCTGCCTATCATGACGGCGCCGGCCTACGTGCCGGGCACCATTTACGCGCAGGGCGCGCTGGTGTCCTATCAGGGTTACGTCTGGCAGACCAAGTGGGGGTACATCACCTCTGCGCCGGGTTCAGACAGCGCCTGGCTGAAGGTGGGCCGCGTGGCGTAAACCATAAAAAAACCCCGTAGCCGAATGCTGCGGGGTTTTCATTGAGTTAACCGTTTGATTTTCGCGTCCCTTCGTCTCTATTCCTTCAGTTATGGCACCATGGATAACCGCCATCCCGCACCACTTCGCGGCCCATCAGGCTGTAGACATCGCTTTTGCGCGTCAGCCGCTCATGCCACCAGTTAAACCCGGCGCCCTTGCTGGCCGGATGCCACGCCAGCCAAATCATTTCGTCGCCCTTTTGCATCTCCACCGGCACCGTCACCAGTTCACCGCTGGCCAATTCCTTTTCGATCAGCGCAGGCGGCAAAAAAGCGTGGCCGATGCCGCGCTTGAGCAGCGCCAGGTTGCTTTCCACATCGCATACCACCAGTTGACGCTGCAGAGGCAGCGTGCCGTGATTGCGTTTGGGCAGCTCATGGCTGCTGTCGGCGATCACTACCACGATGTCGTTCAGCCGCTGCTTCTTGCATACCGGCTTTCTCTGCGCCGCGAACGGGTGGGAAGGCGATACGCACATCACGAAATTGAGCTTGCCGAGCATCAGGGTTTTGGCCTGCACGCTGTCGGGGATTTGGCCGATGGCGATGATCAGATCCGCCCGGTTGTTCTTCAGCGCATCCCAGGTGCCGTTCAACGCTTCCCGCTGCACCGAGATATTGGCGTTCGGGCAATGTTGAATATAGTCGCGGATATCCTGCGTCAGCGTTTCCAGCGGGAAGAAGGTGTCTACCGCCAGGCGGATATTATTGTCCAGCTTGGGGATGTTGCGCACCCGGCTTTCCAGATCCTGCACCGCATTTAAAATCCAACTGCCTTCCTGCAGGAGAAACTCCCCTTCATCCGTCAGGGTAATCATAGGGCCATTGCGATGAAAAAGTTTCACACAGAGTTTGCTTTCAATATTGGAAACCCGATAAGAGATCGCCGAAGGCGTTTTATGCAACGCCTCCGCCGCCATAGAGAAAGAGCCGGTGCTCTTGATGGTGCTGATTATTTTAATCGCGTCCAGGGATAATCTAGTCATACAAATTCCTCTTTAAAATAAAATAAGAAAAATGACACTAAATTCCCGAGGTGGTGGCGCACAAAAATCGATCAAGTCGAACAAGGGTACTCAAGGCAACAAGCAATATACTTCATAAATGAGAGCGCTATCTTAAATACTATTCATCACTACATGATATAAATTTCATCATAGCGCCGTGTTTTTACACTGTGACAGTTAAATAAATTCAGCCTAACGATCAAAGATCGTCATCATAATAATTTTCGTTAATAGCCGTTAAAACATTCCGCTCTATCGCACAACCAGAATGATAAAAATAAAACAAGCCGACAAGAAGGGTTATTTCCAATTGCGTTATTAGTCTCTCATTTTGTCGGTGAAATACGCTCAACTTACAACATAATTTCAGTCAGGAGTGACTTATGAACAAAACTTCCCGTACCCTGCTCTCTCTGGGCCTGCTGAGCGCGGCCATGTTCGGCGTTTCGCAACAGGCGAATGCCCACGGTTATGTCGAGTCGCCGGCCAGCCGCGCCTATCAGTGCAAACTGCAGCTCAACACGCAGTGCGGCAGCGTGCAATATGAACCGCAGAGCGTCGAAGGCCTGAAAGGCTTCCCGCAGGCCGGCCCGGTTGACGGCCACATCGCCAGCGCCAACAAGTCCACTTTCTTCGAGCTGGATCAGCAAACGCCGACGCGCTGGAACAAGCTCAACCTGAAAACCGGCCCGAACTCCTTTACCTGGAAGCTGACCGCGCGTCACAGCACCACCAGCTGGCGCTATTTCATCACCAAACCGAACTGGGACGCTTCTCAGCCACTGACCCGCGCTTCCTTTGACCTGACGCCGTTCTGCCAGTTCAACGATGGCGGCGCCATCCCGGCCGCTCAGGTCACCCACCAGTGCAACATACCGGCAGATCGCAGCGGTTCGCACGTGATCCTTGCCGTGTGGGACATAGCCGACACCGCCAACGCCTTCTATCAGGCGATCGACGTCAACCTGAGCAACTAATCCGTCAAAAGGGGGACATCTCTGGAGGGTTCAGCCTGGCGCTGAACCCTTTTTTTTGCAGGTGCCGCTATTGCGACATGTTGAGGATAGTGCGCACATTGAGCGCGCTGGTGGCGATAATATCGATGGCGCCGGTGCGCAATGCCCCCAGAATCGCCAGCGCCTTGGTATTCTCGGAAGCAATGGCGATCACACAAGGAATTTTGCGCAGTTCATCAATGCTCAGCCCGATCACTCGGTCATTCATCACCGTGTCGACGTGCTGCCCCTGAGCGTTGAAAAAGTCATAGCCGGCGATATCGCCGATCACGCCCTGATTAAGGCTGGCGTCGATAATCTCATGCGGCGTGAACCAGCCCAACTTCACCATGTAGCTGTTTTCATTCATATCGCCAATGCCAACCAGCGCCACATCGGCTTTACGGGCGCGATCCAGCGTTTCCTTAATCGTGCCGTTCTGCATGAAAGCCTCTTTCAACGCGCGATTTTCGACGTAGGCCGGAGCATAGAGCGTCTCGCTGCTGCCGCCGAACTTCTTCGCCAAACGCCGGCTGATGTGGTCGGCGTTGATCGCATCGCCCGGACGGTGCGTGCCGCCGATGCCGCAGATAAACTTGCAGTTGCGTTCCGTCACGCTGCCGACGTGATCGGCGATCGCCGCCACGTTGCGTCCCTGCCCGACCGCCAACACCATTTCGTCTTTCAACGACATTGCCAGATAGTTGGACACCAGCGCCGCCACCTGTCGCCGCTGCTCCTCTTCGTCCTGATGGTCGAGCGCAATCAGCGCGCGGCTGATGGGAAAACGCTCCAGCATTTGTTGCTCCAGCCGGGTACTGAATACCGGGTGATAACGCACGTTGATCTCGACGATGCCCTCTTCCTTGGCGCGTTTGAGCAAGCGACCGACTTTGATCCGCGAGATGCCGAACTTCTTGGCGATCTCTTCCTGCGTGATCTCATCCTGATAATAAGCCACGGCGATTTCAGTCAGCAGTTCGTTATCCTGGGACACAGTTTGTTTTTCCATCCGTTAGACGTTTCCCCACGGCAGGCCGGTTGATGATGGCGGAGGGACGATACGCCGCCCTCCGACAAGGCTGAATGCCCGCTAGTATAACGCGTTCAAGCGGCAACGGTATTCAGTCGTTGCTCCACCTCGTCCGCCAATCGGGTCAAGAGCAGACAACAAGAGACCGCACCGGCGTCCAGTACGCCGCGCGAACGCTCGCCCAGACGACTGGCGCGGCCGATTTTCGCCACCAGCTCGCGGGTGGAGTCCCGCCCGCGCTCTGCGGCGATTTTCATTTGTTCCAGCGCTGCGGCAAAGTCGTCACCGCGCCCCGCCGCTTGTTCAAATGCCGTTACCGCCGGTATCAGCGTATCCATCAGACACTTGTCGCCCACGCCCGCGCTGCTGATGTCCTGCAGTTCGCTCAATCCGCCGTGCAACATCGCCAGAAACGCCTGCTTATCCAGCACGCTGCGCTCACGAACGCTCTCCGCCATGCCCATGAACAGGCTACCGTACAACGGTCCCATCGAACCGCCGATGCCCTCCATCAGCGCATCCGAAACCGCATCGAACGCCTGCGCCAGCGTGAGCTCGCGGCCGCGAATGGCGTCGCCGCACATCGCGAATCCCTTCGACATATTAATGCCGTGATCACCGTCGCCGATGGCGCCGTCGATTTCGCTCAGGTATTCGCGGTTGCTGACAATGGTTTCTATCAGCCCCGCAACGATCTCACTGCCGTACCGGGTTGAAATTTGTTCCGTCATGATTCACTCCACCTGCGTTAAACCTAAGGATTGCGCCGGCATGTCCAGCAGCGTTTTCAGTTCGTCATCCAGCGTCATCAGCGTCAGCGTCACGCCCATCATTTCCAGCGACGTGAAGTAATTGCCGACGTAGCGCCGATGCACCCGCACGCCTTTCGCCGTCAACCGGCGCTCGATTTCGGCGTAATAGATATACAGCTCCATCACCGGCGTGGCGCCGAGCCCGGAGATCAGCAACGCCACCTCCTGGCCCTGTTCCAGCGGCATGTCGTTGAGCACGAAGTCGAGCATGGTGCCGGCCATCGCCGACGCCGACTGGATCGGCGATACCTCAATACCCGGTTCGCCGTGATGGCCGATGCCGATCTCCATCTTGCCGTCTTCGATATGAAAATTGGGTTTGCCGACCGCGGGAATGGTGCAGGAACTGAGGCCGACGCCGATCGAACGACACCGGTCGATGGCTTTTTGCGCCGCGCCAATCACGCCGTCCAGATCGTAGCCCTTGGCCGCCGCCGCCGCGCCGACCTTCCACATCAGAATTTCTCCGGCCACGCCGCGTCGCTTCTCGATTTCACTGGCCGGCGCCGAGGCGACATCATCATTGGCCACCACGGTTTTCACCCGTATGCCGGCCGCCGTGGCCTTCTTGATCGCCATCTTGACGTTCATGTTGTCGCCGGCGTAGTTGCCGTACAAACAAGCCACGCCGGCACCGCTGTCCGCCGCCTTGAAGGCGTCGAGAAACGCCCCTGCCGTAGGAGAAGAAAAAATTTCGCCAATCGCAACGGCGTCCAGCATGTTCTTGCCGACATAACCCAGGAACGCCGGCTCATGACCGGAACCGCCGCCGGTGACAATGCCCACTTTACCGGCGATCGGCGCCGCCGGGTATTTCAACACCCGCGCATTGTCGGTGGCGGCGTAATAGTTCGGATGGGCCAGCTGATAGCCCTGAATGGCGTCTTCCACTACGTGATCGGGATCGTTAATGATTCTGTTCATCGCGGCCTCTCTGTCGCCTGAATAAGGAATTATTGAATGGTGTATCCGCCGTCGACCACCAGGTTGGCGCCGGTGATCATCGCTGCCGCGTCACCGGCCAAAAACAGAGCGCTGGCGGCGATATCTTGCGGCTCGGCGAAGCGCCGCAGCGGAATTTTCTGCTTCATCTGCTCCGCTACCTCGCCAGACCAGGCTTTGCGCCCCAGCTCCGTCAAAACCACGGTGGGTGAAATGGCGTTGACCCGCACGTTGTACGGCCCCCACTCCAACGCCAGCACCTGGGTCAAGCCGATAACGCCCGCTTTGCTGGCGCAATAGGCCAGGTGATTAGGCAAAGCCACTACGCCGGCCTGCGAGGCGAGATTGATGATGCTGCCGCCGCGCTGGCGAATGAAACGGCGCCCCACCGCCTGGCAGGTGAGAAACACGCCTTTCAGATTGACCGCCAGGGTTGCATCCCACGCCGTTTCCGGCAGCTCCTCGGCCGGATGCAGCGCGACGATACCGGCGCTGTTGACCAGCACGTCCAGCCGCCCGAAATGCGCTTCGGCCTGCGCCACCGCCCGGTCCACCGAGGCCGAATCGGTCACGTCAGCCACAACGCCCAACGCCGCCTCGGCGTGCAGTTGCCGCGCCACTTCCACCACCTGCGGTGCACGGTCAAGCAGCACCACGCGTGCGCCGTTTTGCAGATAGCGTTCGGCGATCGCGAGACCGATACCCGCAGCGCCGCCGGTAATCAACGCCACCTTGCCCTGCAGCGAGAGTTCGCGTGGCGGCATAGTTTGATGATTAATCATAAATTTCCCCTTAAAACTGTGAACTTCACCATCGGTCAGGATATTTTCGCCAAACTCGCGCCGCGTTCTTCCGCCACCGTCGCGTTTTCCTTCGGCAGCGTGACGAATTTCATCAGCACGCCGCTGAACAGGTACAAGCCGGTAAAGATCCAGATCACGCCAACGGTGCCCAGGCTGCCGATAAACAGCCCCACCACCGCCGGGCCGACAAAGGTGCTCAAGCCGGCGCCCAGATTGAGAATCGACATCGCCGCGCCCTTATTGTCCGGCGCCAGCGACGGCATGATGGCCGACAATGGCACGAACGCCGCCAGGCAGGCGCCGAACAAACCGGCGGCGCAAACGGTCAGCAGGTAGTTGGCGCCGAAGAATTGCGGCACGTAGTAGAACATCAGCGTGGTCAGGGCGCAGCCGACGCAGCCGAACCACATCACCACATTGCGCCAGCCGAGACCGTCGCTGATCACGCCGAAAATCAGGTTGAAAATGATGTTGACCGTCCACAGCGCGGCGTACATCTGCAGCCAATGCGTACGGGTGAAGCCCATATCCATCATGTACATCGGCATGAATACGACGAAGCCGTAAGCCGCAGAGGTATTAATGGTGCGCACGATGCCGCCCAGGCCGATCTTCGGGTTTTCGAACGCGATGGTGATGCCTTTCAGAACGTAAGCCAGCGAGGCTTTTTCCCGATTGCCGCGCTCCGCGGTGCCTTCGCTGCGATTGAGCATCAGCGCAATCACCGCGCCCAGCACGACGAAGATAAGCGCGCTCCACAGCGTGTGGATTTCGCCGAGATAAGGCAGCATGATGCTGGAATACAGCACCCCCAACACGCTGAGCCCGCCGCTGTAGACGAACCAGAAAATCCCCACCGCCGACCCCAGCCTTTCCGGCGGCGCCTCATACGCCACCCACACCAGAAAACCGTAAGCGAACAGCGGATAACCCAAACCTCGCAGCGCATAGGTCGGCACCATGATCGACAGGTTGTTGCTCGGCAACCCGAACGTCAGAAAACACACCGAACCGAACAAAAACAGCAGCAAACCCGCCAGCATGACTCGCCGGGCGGTGAAGATCTCCGCCAATACCCCGGAAAACCAGGCGGCGATTGCGGCGGCGAAGCCATAAACGCTGAACAACAACGCCGATTCTTGAATGCTAAGCCCCTTGCCGATCAAATAAGGCGACAGCCATCCTTGCTCCAGCCCTTCGCCCATCATGAACACCAGCACGCCGGCATAGCCCAGCAGCAATTTCGGTGACAGACCAATGCGATGAATCAGTCCATGCAACATAGAACACCCCAGCACATGTGATTATGGAGGCGCGGGCTCGCCCGCACCCGAGGAACGACGCAGGCTTCAGAGGTTTGGATTGAGCACCACTTTGATTGAACCCACGCCGCGCTTCATCAGTTCGAAGCCCTCGGCGAACTGTTCCAGCGGCAACGTATGCGTCACCACGCCTTCGGTCGGCAGATCGCCATTGGCGATGCCTTCGATCACCAGCGGGTAGCAGTAAGGGCCGAGGTGCGAACCGAGCACGTCCAGCTCCTTGCGGTCGCTGATGATGCTCCAGTCGACGGTCACCGGATCTTTGAAAACGGAAAATTCGACGAAGGTGCCGAGCTTGCGAATCAGCGTCAGGCCTTGTTCCACGGACTTTTGCGCGCCGGTCGCCTCGATATAGATGTCGCAACCGTAGCCGTCGGTCATCGCTTTAATGACCGCAGGCACGTCGTCACGGGTCGGATTCAGCGTCACATCCGCGCCGAAGCGCTTCGCCAGGGCCAGACGATCGTCGGACAGATCCAGCACCACCAGCTTCGAGGGCCCGGACTTTTTGATGGCCCCGATCATGCCCAACCCCAGGGTGCCGGCCCCGGCCAACACCACGACGTCCCCCAGCTTGATATTGGCGCGCTGCACCGCATGGAAGGAGCAAGCATAGGGTTCGATCAGAATGGCTTTTTCGATCGGCAGATCGGCCGGCACATGATAGTTGATCGCCTCTTTGGTGAACTTCATGTACTCAGCCATGCCGCCGTTGACATTTTTCTGGAAACCGTACAGGTCATGCTTTTCGCACATCCAATACTGGCCGCGGTTGCAGAAGCGGCATTGCCAGCAGGGGACAATTTGTTCTGATATCACCCGATCGCCGATCTTGAACCCCTCAACGCCATCGCCATATCCCACCACGTGGCCGATAAATTCATGACCGGGGATCATCGGCGCCTTAATATACGCCGGCTGTTTTTCATCGCCCCAGAAGCTGGGCGCCCCCTCGAACGCTTTAACATCGCCGGCGCAGATGCCGCAGGCCTCGATCTTCACCAGGATCTCTTTCGGGCCAACCTTCGGTACCGGCACCTGTTCCAGGCGGTAATCTTTAGGAGCGTACGCCACTACCGCCTTCATGATCTCGGGGATACCGTCCGCCATTTTCGCCTCTGTTATGCAGGTCTGACACATAGCACTCTCCTCTGGTAGGGTGATTTCTCTTGATCATTAACACAAACAAAGAACAAATGAACACTAACGCCAAGCGTTCAATTTGCCCACAGCGAACTTGTTAAAGTGTGATATCGCTCAAAAACCCACCTACCCAAGGATGAGTAACGCTTTAAAACCCTTAATCAGTGACACAAATCACCTTTTTAGTGGTACAAAGAAGAGCAATACGAAAAAACAAAAGATCATCAATTGAACATTTGATAAAACAGAGATACGGTAATGAACGTGGCGCCACCGAGGATCGCCGCCCTTTTCGTTATCAACCAGGAGACCGCTATGCTGCCTATCGCCATCGGCGCCGATGATGCCGCCATTGAACTCAAGGATCTGATCGTCGCCCACCTGCAACAACGGGATATCCCCGTCATTGACTACACGACGGATCGCGCCGCAGAAGCCGGGATCTATCCCGATATCGCCTATCGCGTCGCGCAGGCGATACGGGAGGAAAAACATCGGCGGGGGATCCTGCTGTGCGGCACCGGCATCGGCATGAGTATCGTGGCCAATAAAGTGCCCGGCATTCGCGCGGCGCAATGTCACGATACTTACTCCGCCCAACGGGCGCGCAAAAGCAATGATGCGCAAATCATCACGCTGGGCGCGCGGGTCATCGGCGCAGAGCTGGCGAAAACCATCGTCGATGCCTGGCTGGAATCGGAATTTGAAGGGGGCGGTTCAGCGCCGAAGGTCGAACGAATCGGCTACTACGAAAACGTGGTCGGGCGGCGTTAAACCGCTTTCAGCCTCGATGGCGGTCGCGCGCAAGCCGCGCTCCGCCTGGGTTTACTCGGCATCCATTGTTATTATCCATCGCAACAATCAGAAAAAGCGCATTTTCATTCCCGACCCGATGATGCAGTGTGTTCCCCCTATGATGAAAAAGGTTCTCATTTCCCTACGTTGAGCTTGGTCAAGGAGCTTATCAATGAATCAATTAGACGCACTCAAGCAGCTGACCACGGTGGTCGCCGACAGCGGTGATATCGAATCCATCCGCCAGTTCGAACCCCAGGACGCCACCACCAACCCTTCGCTGATCCTGAAAGCCGCCGCGCTGCCGCAGTACAAAGCGCTGATCACCGAAGCGCTGGAATATGCCCGCCGCCAGGGTGGCAGCAAGGAAACCCAGCTGATCAACGCCAGCGATAAGCTGGCGGTCAACATCGGCGTCGAGATCCTCAAAAGCGTGCCGGGCCGCATCTCTACCGAAGTGGACGCCCGTCTGTCGTTCGATCGCGGCATGTGTGTCGCCAAAGCGCGTAAGCTGATCGCCATGTATCAAGAGCAAGGCATCGACAAGTCGCGCATTCTGATCAAGCTGGCCTCCACCTGGGAAGGCATCAAAGCCGCCGAAGAGCTGGAAAAAGAAGGCATCAACACCAACCTGACGCTGCTGTTCTCTTTCGCTCAGGCCCGCGCCTGCGCCGAAGCCGGCGTGTATCTGATCTCGCCGTTCGTCGGCCGCATCTATGACTGGTATCAGGCTAAACAGCCTGCCGCCGACTACGATGCCGATCAGGATCCGGGCGTGAAGTCGGTGCGTACCATCTATGAATACTACAAGCGTCATCGTTACCAGACAGTGATCATGGGCGCCAGCTTCCGCAAGGTTGAGCAAATTCTGGCGCTGGCCGGCTGCGATCGTCTGACCATCGCGCCGAACCTGCTGGAACAGCTGAAAAACAGCGACCGGCCGGTTGAGCGCAAGCTGACCCCGTCTACCGAAGGCTTCCACCAACCGGCTCCGCTGGCCGAAGCGGAGTTCCGCTGGCTGCACAACCAGGACGCCATGGCGGTGGAGAAACTCGCCGAAGGCATTCGCCTGTTCGCCGTCGACCAGCAGAAGCTGGAAGACATGTTGGCCGCTCAACTGTAACCGTACTGGAGTTTCGTTATGTCTTCTCGTAAAGAGCTTGCCAAC